>CAWGFF010000019.1:0-108004 GCA_963821765.1 uncultured Acidobacteriota bacterium | reverse complement strand
CGTCACGTCGTACGTTTACGATACGTTGAACCGGCTGAGCACGCTTACGCCGCCAACCGCGTTCGGCAGCGGATCGTTCGGCTTTACCTACGACGCGCTGAGCCGTCGCACGCAGATGACGCGCCCGAACGGCGTCACCACGAACTACACCTACAACAATCTGTCCCAGTTGCTCTCGGTGCTGCACCAGGTAGGCACAAGTACTATTGACGGCGCAACATACACGGTTGATCCTGCTGGTAACAGGACGGCGAAGACTGATCAGTACGCGAACGTGACGTCGAACTATACCTATGATCCTCTCTATGAGCTGACGCAAGTGACCCAGGCGACGAACACTACGGAGAGCTATTCCTACGATCCGGTCGGAAACCGGCTGAGTTCGCTGGGTGTTTCGCCGTACAGCGTCAATACGTCGAATGAGCTGACCTCGACGCCCAGCGCCACCTACACTTATGACAACAATGGCAACACGCTGACGAAGGTCACGTCCGCGGGGACGACCACCTACGGCTGGGACTACGAGAATCGGTTGGCGAGTGTAACGCTCCCCGGCACGGGAGGCACACTGAGCTTCAAATACGATCCCCTCGGCAGAAGAATCTATAAATCCTCTAGCTCTGGGACAAGCATCTACGCGTATGACGGGATAAACCTTGTTGAAGAAACCAACGCCAGCGGGTCCGTCGTGGCGCGTTATTCGCAAGGAGCCAGTTTTGACGAACCGCTGGCCATGCTGCGCAGCGCCACAACGAGCTTCTACGAAGCAGATGGTCTTGGCTCGGTCACTTCGCTGTCGAATACAGCGGGAGCGCTCGCCCAAACCTACACGTTCGACTCGTTCGGGAAACAGACAAGTTCATCTGGGTCGCTGACGAATCCGTTCCAGTTCACGGCGCGTGAATGGGACGCAGAAACCAACCTGCAATTTTCAAGGGCACGGTATTACGACCCGGCGTCCGGCAGATTCCTGTCTGAAGATCCATTGGGATTCTCTGTCGGCAACAATTTCTATATGTACGTATTGAACAGTCCTGTCAACCTCATCGATCCTGTCGGACTTACGCCATGGCCATACGACCTTTATGAAAAAGCGCGAAAGAAATTAAAGAAGGCCGATTGTGCTATCAGCGCCGCTTTCTGCAAACTTGGCGAGGATGTCGATGCTCTGAACTCCATGTCCAACGATGCAATTACCAACACAGCGGAGGCTCAACAAAGCCAGGGTAAGGACGCGGGTGATTTGGGAATGCAAAGAATACAGCTATGCCTTGCAGCCGACCAGAACTGCAAGAACGCTTTGGAAAAGTGCATCAAACTGGCTCTCACGAATCCGTTTCCTCCGCCGTCGTGGCTGACCGATCTGATGAATTACTTCTCTAAGAATCCATCGACACCAGCTCCTCCCATAAAGCGGGAGTAGTTTTGATGGTCTTGTTGGGACGCCAGGAGGCCCCATGAAACTGTTCCTCGTAGTTGGTCTGGGCATAGTCGCGAGTTTTGGCCTGACAGTGCTTGCTGAATTCCTTTGGCTCAACTCTGCAAATGGTATCTGGCACGTTCACCCTGAGTTCTTCTGCATCCCGGTGATCGTGGGAGCAGGCGTCGGCCTAGCCGTTAGCAGGCGAGCGGTGCTCGCCGCTGCTTTGAGTCTCGCCCCGTGGAGCGTGACGATGATCGTAGGAGCAAATGCGGGACATTTAACCATGTCTCGCTGGGCTATCACGATAGCCCTCGTTTCGGCGTACTTCGCGTTGGGGATCGGCGCTGCAGCTCTCGTGGGGCGTGTAATGGCCCGTTATGTGGCGAAGGGCGGCCAGTCTCCGTCTCAGGAGCACGCCTAGAGACTCGTCTTGGGGAGTGGTATGTCGGCCAGCGCAGGGGTGTCGTTGTGGCTTTAGCCTTCCTATGGGTGGGTTACGCGCTATGTTTCTTTGGTGGCCTCTGGATCGTCGTCTTGGCGTGGCAGGAGGGCATTCTCTGGGGAATAGGCTGTCTGCTTTTTCCAGTGCTTCAACTCGTCTACGTCGCCCTGAACTGGAAGAAAACTAAATCGGCGTTCTTCCTCCTGCTAGCCGGATGCGCAGCCTTCTTAGCCTCCAGTGTCATCGGCAAGTGAATCGTTGCGCGTAGAGGCCGCGGTTTAACGTCCAGCGGCGGGGAGCGCTGGAAGAGCCATGCCTACGGCATGGGGATGGCCTATGACACGTCACCCCAAGTTGAGCGCTCGGGAGCGCCGGAAGTTCCTATAAGGGAAGGCGAGCGGGCGCTCGTGTGGGTGGATAAATATCTTCGCGAGGTTCGGCCGCAACTGGTGATGGAGCCGGACGACGGAACGCTCTTTCTGAGCATCGAGGGTGGACCGTTCCATCTGGACCGCATGAGCAAGCTGGTGCGCGACTACGTGGAGCAAGCCAACCTCGGCAAGAGCGGCGCGTGCCACATGTTGCGGCACACCATGGCGACGCTGATGCTGGAGGGCGGCGCGGACATTCGGTTCATCCAGGAGATGCTCGGACACAGCGAACTGCAAAGCACGCAAATCTACACGCAAGTGTCCATCCGGCAGTTGAAGAAAATACACTCAGCCACGCATCCGGGGGCAACGCTCGAAAAGAAAAAGCCCGCGAGCACGAACACAGTGACACAAGACGAAGAATCGCTGCGAGCGAATCTCCTGGCCTCGCTCGACGCGGAAGCGCAAGAAGAATCCGAATCGATCGAACGTGGGGCAGGAAGGTAACATAAAGCAATTTATGTTGAGTGCAGCACGGGAAGGCTGGGCACGTCTCTAGCCCAGGCCGCGTCGGATAACGAGCTCGTTATCGGATGCGCCGTGCGGAGCGTCCTTCGCGTGCCCCACGGAGCACACCGCTCTGGAAAATCCCTACCCAGGTCCATCGTTCAGCACTTAAAATCCGAGTAATGCCGCCAGCAGCTAAAGAAGGAACGTTCTCTGCGTTGAGCGATCCGTGTGTGTTTTTTCCTTTAGTCGCTTCTGTTCCTGACTCTGGGGTGTACCCAAAAACTCGCGTCTGGGGTTCAAAGCCCGAAAACGTGCACTGTTCTAGGGCAATCGGGCCGCTAAAGATAGAACTGCGTAGGGGATGCGAGGAGTCTAGCGGAAAAACTGCGGTAGGGTCAGGAGTTACGTTCAAGTACGATCCCTTCGGACGCCGGATCGAGAAGATCTCGCCAACCACGACGAGTATTTTTGCCTATGATGGCGACAATTTGGTCGAAACCGTGAATTCCAGCGGCGGGGTAGTTGCCCGCTATGCGCAAGCACCAGGAATCGATCAGCCGTTGGCGATGCAGCGCGGGACCACGACGAGTTACTACGAACAGGACGGCATCGGCTCGGTCACTTCGTTGACCGCAACCAACGGTACGGTCTCCCAGAGCTATACCTACGATTCGTTCGGGAATACGACGAACTCGTCGGGCTCGCTGACCAATTTCTTCCGTTATACGGCCCGAGAATTCGATACGGAAACGAACCTCTATTACTACCGAACGCGCTACTACGATCCGGCAGCGGGCAGGTTCCTCTCAGAAGATCCCATCGGATTCAAAGGTGGCATTGATTTCTATACTTACGTAACGAATAGACCGGTCGACCTCGCCGACCCAACTGGCCTCAAAGGATGCGTTAATTGCACCACAGCTGCCCCTCTTCCATCCAACAGCCCGAAGTGCGACGAATACGGTACCGAGACGTACTTGGGTGCAAGTGAAAGTTGTTTCTGCAAATGCGCGGGAGATAGCGCTTGGGCTCAAAAAGTGCGCGGCTGCTTGTCCTGTGCGTTCGAAAATGGCATTGGCAAGACGGCTCGCCACAAACTGTGTTACGACGCTGCGGGCTGGTCGAACGCCCCATGGGTGACCCTAGCCAATTGCGAGCGGAAGTGCTTGTTTGCTCACTAGGGCTCGATTACTCGGACGGCGGAGAAATCATGAGCGTGTGGAACAGAATTCTAATCGCGGCGGCCATGAGTTGGGCTTACTCCGTGACTTTAGGACTGCTCTTTGCTGTTGTCGTTTCAGAAGATCACTCGCTGAGAACCCTGACGCTACCGGGTGTCGTTCCGGTTGCTCTGACCGGTAGCACGATAGTTGCAATCGCGATGACGCCAGTGGCAATCTGGTCTGTGAGAACGGGAGCAAGGAACTTGTGGCTCTACGGGCCGATTCTCTGGATCGCATTAGCCGCCTACGTTGTTTTTGCAATCCCGAAGGCCGGCCATTACGGTCAATATGGTCTGCTCTTCTTGGCTGTTCTCGGCTTAGTCGCGCTTGGGTTTATCCCGGCGAGATGACGAGAGGGTTAAGGGTTGGAGGAATCTCCTGGGTCTGTTGTCATCACTGGTGCTCTCAGCTACACGGGCAAATACACGACGCGGCTTCTGCTCGGTTGCGGATGCAAGGTCCGTACTCTGACGTATCATCCTGGGCGTTACGGGTGAAGGCGCAACGCTTGGTGTGGGAGCAGGAGCTTCGGCCGGAGCATCAAGGACCGTGACGTATGTGAACCCGCTCAATCACAGGTGCTCGTTGTCATGCCAATGAATCGAGCGTTGACTATTTCGCTGCGCACATGGAAGTGTGTCGAGGTCACAGCGGGCATCGTTGGAATTGGCTTAGCGCTTTCTTCCGCTGAACTCTGGATGCACTACGCTTACACCAGACCTACAATGCCAGGTCCAGCGATCGGGAGGGTTTATGCACTTAACACACACGGATCGATCGTCTATCTGAACGCTGGCGAACAGTCGTTACTAAACACGCTGATGGTTATCGGAGGCGTACTGTTCGTCGGTGCGGTGTTAATTGATGTCGTTAAGAAGCCATTTCGGAAGGAATGACGAAGGAGGGGACCCAGGCTTCCCGAGTCCCGTCGCGGCTGGAGAGTTTACATACGGTCCGTAAATAGGTTGAGCTGTGGAACTTCGGCGATGATCTGACTAAGCGCAGGAGTTCTGAAATCGTCCTCTAGGGCGAGCCACTTCTCAAAATCAGCGTGACGCGGAGAAAAACGCTGGCGCGGACCAGCGCGAATTTAAACTTCGGCAGCTGCTCCCGGGCCAAGGTAATAATGGATCGCGGGCGTGAAGACCAGGGACAGCACCATCGAGCTCGCTACTCCACCCACCACAGCGATCGCCAGAGGCTTCAGCATCTGCGAACCCGCGCCAATCGCCAGAGCCAAGGGCAACATTCCAGCAATCGTGGCGAGCGCTGTCATGCAGATCGGACGCAAGCGCCGGCGCCCCGCCTGGATCATCGCTTCGCGGGCGGAAAAACCCGAGCCGCGAAACCGTTGTTCAGCGTCCAGCAACAGAATGCCGTTTTTCGTGACGATGCCTATCACCATGATCATGCCCATGAACGACGCCACATTGAACGTCGTGCGGGTGACCAACAGCGCGAGCAGGCCACCAAACGAGGAAAGTAGCGCGGACGCGAGAATGGCGGCCGGAGCCGAAAATGTGCGAAATTCAAAAAGCAAAACCACGAACAGCAGCAGCAATGCCAAAAACAAGACTACCGAAAGATCGCGGAATGATTTTTGCTGCTCCTGGTAACCCCCGCCATATTCGATTCGGATCGTGGAAGGCAGCCGCAAATCGTTTACCGCCTTCTGCACCGCGGCAACCCCTCGGCCCAGGTCCACTCCCTCCAGACGCGCGGTCACTTCGATGAGGCGCTGCAAATTTTCGCGCCGGATTTCCGTTTGGCCGGGATCGGTGGAGATCGTCGAAAGCGAGCCCAGCGTGGCGGTGCGTCCGGTGGAGCTGGCCAGCAGCGTGTTGGTCATGCGTTCGAGCGACGACCGGCTCTCCCCGGGAAAACGCACGCGAATCGGATAGACCCGGTCGTTCAGCACTACGGGCGTAACCGCAGGCTCGCCCTCCAAAATCGCAGAGGCATCAACGGCGATTTCCTCTGGCGTGAACCCGGCGCGCGATGCCACGGCAGAATCCACCTGAAACGTCACGGCAGGGCCGCTGATGGTGTTCTCGATTCCGTCGAGGACGTCCACGACTCCCGGAACTTTGCCGATGGCGTCAGCGACGCGTGGCGCCGACTTCAGAAGCAATTGCGGGTCCTGCGCGAACATTTTGATGACCACAGGCTCGGGCGCGCTGGTGAGATCTCCGATCATGTCTTGCAGTACCTGCACGAACTCCACGTCGGCAGCCGGTTCCGTCTGTTTAATTTTCGCGCGAACCTCGGCGATGATTTCATCAATTCCGCGGTCCCTTTTCTGCTTCAGTCGAACCGTAAAATCCCCGCGATTGGCTTCGGTAACGGCTGCCAGGCCCAGCTGCAGTCCGGTGCGGCGCGAAGTGTTCTCCACTTCCGGAGTTTCGCGGAGAATTTGTTCGATGTGCTGAAGAATGCGATTGGACTCCGCCAGCGAACTTCCCGGCGGGGTGTAATAATCGAGAATAAAACCACCCTCGTCCATTTCTGGAAGCAAATCGGTGCCCAGAAAGTGGTAGCACACCACAGAGAGCATCACGATCAGCGCCGAGCTGACTGCAAGCATTACGGGACGTTGTAGTACGGCTTGCATAACACGCTCGTAAAGACGCACGATTCGTCCGAACAAACCGGCGGTGGGCGTTTCTTCTTCAACCATATCGGCAGCCGAGTTCATCTCCGGTGCGGATTCCGATTCAGCCCGAGAAGACTTAGCGCCACCCGGTTTTTGGCGAATGAGGAATTGACTCAGCGTTGGCGTCCACAGCAGCGCCAGCAGGAGCGAGCTGAACAACGCAACGGTCATGGTGATCGCCAGAGCGCGGAAGAAGCTGCCCGTCACCCCGGTCACCGCAATCAGCGGCAAGAACACCACGATCGGCGTGATCGTTGAGCCCACCAGCGGAATCGTCAGCTCGCTGAGAGCTTTCTCAATAGACTGCAGGCGATCCTCACCGGCGTCCCGGTGCAGCACGATGTTTTCCAGAATCACGATCGCATCGTCAATCACCAGTCCCACTGCCGCCGCCAGGCCGCCCAGCGTCATGAGATTGAAACTTTGCCCCGTGATTTTTAGAACGACGCAGGTGAGCAGCAGCGTCGCGGGAATCACGAGGCCGGCAACCAACGACGTGCCCCAATCGCGGAGAAACAGCACCAATATTGCGGACGAGAGCAGCAGGCCCAGCAGCACGGCATCGCGCACGCTGGAGATGGAATCATGCACGATCGTGGACTGATCGTAGAACGGCTCCAGATGTACGCCCGGCGGCAAGGTGGTTTGCAACTCGGCAATCTTGCCGTGCACTTCGTCTGCTACCGAGAGTGTGTTGCTGTCCGGCTGGCGATTGATGCTCAATAGGACAGCGGGTTTGCCATTGGCGGTGACCACGGTGTAAACGGGTGCGACGGACGGCGCAACGACGGAAATATCGCCCAAGCGAATGGGAACTCCGCTGGCCGATGTTTTCACCACGATTTGCCCGATTTGCTCGGGCGTGTGCACTTGGCCGCTCACCAATCCCAATACGAGCTGGTGATCATGATCGAGCAGACCCGGCGAATCGATCAGGTTGCTGCGACGAATAGCTTCCAAAATATCGGTGACCGTGATATTGCTGGCGAGCAAGCGAGCTGGGTCTGGCGTCACTTGAAATTCCGGAATGCGGCCGCCCTGAACCAATACGGAAGCCACGCCGTCGAGACGATTGATACGCGGCTTGATATCATAGTTAGCAATTTCCCAGAGCTTGTCTTGTGGAAGCTGATCGGACGTCAGGCTGTATCCCAGAATGGGAAAGGTAGCGAAGGTCAGGCGATGCGTTTCAATGCGCGCGGTTGGCGGCAGCTCCGCCTGTAGCCGTGCGACCACCGCGTCAACGCGCTGCAACGTCAACACCATGTCGCTGTTCCAATCGAAAAAAAGATCCACGTCAGCGGAGCCGCGGCTGGTGGTGGAGACCACGCGCCGCAGCCCCGGCACTGCGTTGACCGCTTCTTCGATCGGCCGCGTAATCGTCACCAGCATCTGATCAATCGGCGTGACGCCGTTATCAATGCCGATCACGATCCGTGGAAAATCCGTCTGCGGAAACACAGAGACGGGAACGGCGAACGCCAGGTATGCGCCGACTAATGCAATGCTCGCTACCAGGAACAGAATGGGTCGCGACAATCGCTGGAACCACGGCGCTCCTGCAGCCGCCGGGTTCTCACCTGAACGTCCCGGACGAAGCGTAGCGGGCATCCGGGCTAATCCTTCTCCGTGCTGGCTTCGGGCGCCTTTGCGACGGCGGTCTTGATAGCGGTACCGTCCGGCAGGCCATATCCGCCGGACGTGATCACCGCGTCGCCGGGATTCACGCCGGAGAGGATCTGCACCGAATCGGCCGCGCGTATGCCCACCTCTACAGTGTGCGCGTGCGCGATGCCATCCGAGCCGGCGACTAACACGTAGAGCGCATCGTCTGCGTTCTTCAGCAAGGCCCCTGCCGGCACCACGATCGCGTCCTTTACTGTTTGCGCAGTCATCGCGATCGTCACGCTCATGCCCGGCCTGATGCGAGGATCAGGCTTAACCGCTTCCACCCAAACTTCGATCGTAGTGCTGCCGGGATCGAGCGCGGGACTGACGAGCGTAACGCGCGCTTCGATGGAATTTTCGTCGCCAGGCAGTTTAATTTGCGCCGCGTCGCCCGCTTTCAGTCGCGACGCCTCGGCAGCCGCAATATGCGCCTTGGCAATCAGCTTCGAAGTATCCATCACTGTGAGAAGCGGTTGATTCGCGGTGGCCAGCTCACCCGGAAATAACGGCCTATCAGTGACAACGCCATCAATCGGGCTGCGTATTTCGGAATAGCTCAGTTGCGCCTGCGCTCCAAGATACTTGCCCTTCGCGGCCGAAAGCTGGCCCGTCGCGGATTTCAACGCCTGCTCCTGTCCTATTTTTTGCAGATCATCCAACTGTTTCGCCGCCTGCTGATACTGGCTGCGTGCCTGCGCCAGCGCCACTTCCGCGGAGTCCAGCTCGCGCCGCGGTAGTGCGCCCTGGTCAAACAGTGTCTTGCGGCTGTCATACACCGTGTGTTGCGCGTTGAACGCGGCCTTCGCCGAAGCCGCGTCCAGCTCCGCTTTCTGTATTTGTTCGGGGAGGCTCGCTTCAGTCGTCGCGATATAACCCGCCTGAGCCTGCTCGAATTCGCCCTTGCTCTGCTCGGATGCGGCGGAAAGGTCGGCATTTTCCAGCACCGCCAGTAATTGCCCTTTTCGCACGCGGGAGCCGCGCTGTACCTCAAACGTCTTGATCGTCGAAGTGATTTTCGGAGTGATGATCGCCTGCTGCAACGGGAACACCAGCGCCTCCGCCGAAATTATTTCCGAAATCGGGGCGCGGCGTGCGGGCGTTACTTCTACGTTGACGACGGGAGCCTTTTCTTTCTCGGACGGCCCACAACCGGCGACGCACAAAATCGTGACGAACCCTGCGCCGAGAAGCAGATGGCGCTGATACGCAGCGCCTGCATGTTTTGTGTTGAATCTCATCGAGTGGACATGACTCCCGTGAGGGTCTGAAGGTTGGCCAGCGCCACGCGGTAGCGTACCGCGCCATCCTCATAGCTGTTGGCGGCCTGCGCGGACGTGGTCTGCGCATCAACAACTTCTAGCACTGTGGCCTCACCGCCCTTGTAGCGAAGCGTGGTGAGCCGTAAACTTTCCGTGGCGAGCTCCGCGGACCGGCTCAGCCCGGATAATTCATTGAGCGCGGTGTCCGCTTCATTGTAGAGCGATTGAATATCGGCCAGCAGCTTGCGCTGCGCGAAGGAAAGCTCCCTCGCCGACTGTGCCTGGCGAATTTGCGCCTGCTTCACACGGCTTTGCGTAGCGCCCCAATTCCAAATGGGGATGTTCAGAGTGGCAGATGCCGAGGAGCCAAGATTCGGAACCTGCTGGCCCATGAAAATGCTGTTCGTCGCGAATTGCGCCGCGTCAATTCCATAAAAGTAGTCCAGGCTCAGAGTAGGCAAGTATGCGGCGCGTTCGAATCCAACGTTTTCCTTCGCTTGCTGCACCGCGGCGATTGCGCCACGAACGTCCGGATTTTCGCGGCTCGCTTGTTGCTGGACTTCGCCGAGCGTGGGCAGCGGAATGCTGGCATGCAGGTCGTCCGTCAATTCGAAGCGATCGCTAAAATCCGGAAAAAGCAGTACCGCGAGATCCAGCCGGGCGTTCAGCAAAGTCAGGCGAGCCTCCTGAAACTGGCGCCGGCGCTCTTGCGCTTGCAATTCCGCTTTGATCACATCCGAATGCGCCACTTCGCCTCCGCTTTCGAGATTTTTCGTTAGAATCAAGAACTGATCGCCCTCGTCCGCCGCCTTCTGCGCCAGATCAGCTTTGCGTTGGGCAGCCAACGCCGCGAAATAGTTCTGCACGACAGTAACAACCAGGCCGCGTGATGCAATTTCGGCGCGGGCGCGCGCCATTGCCGCAGCAGCCGAAGCCCGGCGCACTGCGTAGATTCCCGCGAGGTCCAGCGCCTCGTGCACATTTCCCTGGCTAATGTACTCGTGCACCGCATTGTTGGCGATATAGCGCACGCCGCCGGCGCCGTTGCCTTGCGTGTAGAGCATCTCGTTGTTGTATGCAACGGACGGCAGCAGCGCGTCCTTCGTCTGTTTGCTGTCTTCGCGCGCGATCTGCGCTTCGCCCAGTGCGGCCTGAAATTGCGGGCTGTTCTGCCGCGCGCGCAGCAGCGCATCATCCAGCGTCAGGCGAATCGTCGCATCTGCCGGAGCGGTTGCTGGCTTCGTCTCGAGGTTCGCTGGCGTCGCTGGCGAATGTGCGGTTAACTGCGCCGCGCGCGGACACGTCGCAAGCGCACCGGAAAGCACCAGAAATCCGGCGAGGTATCGCAGTTTGAAAGATTTCTTCATAAATTTATCGCGATGGGACGCCGCAACAGCGAGCCCCGACCGCCGCTGCAAGATTAGTGATCGGCAGATAAACCCAGGATTAACGGGAACCGGGAACCGGGCGGTTCAAACATGCGCTGAGTGCGGGATTCTTTCCGGTGAAGACACCTCTATGCGATAGATTCGCGCAGAAGGGTTTGCTGCGCGGCGCAGGAAACGCGGCTGCGGTGGCCGCTGGGAGTGAGGAGTCAAGAGATGACATCTTCAGCGGAGGTACTTCTGCGGATCGGCGATCGCTTGCGCCAGGTCATTCAGGAACTGCGCTCCGCGAGCACCATCTATCACGCGATGATCGCAGGAAAGCGTGAGAGTCATCATGCCGCGGACGACGGGTTCGCCGTTTACTGCAACGACGCGGTCCGTAATTGCGCCGACCGCCAGGATTGCCGCTTGCGGTGGCGGGATGATCGCGGTGAAGGAATCAATCTGGAACATGCCGAGGTTGCTGATCGTGAATGTGGCGCCTGCGAAATCCTGCGGGCGCGATTTGCCGGATTTCGCACGCTCGGCAAGGTCGCGGCGTTGCGTCGCAACATCGGCAATACTTGTGACGTGCGCGTTCGGAATAACCGCGGCGATCACGCCATCCTTTACCGCGATCGCGATGGCTATGTTCACCGCGGCATGAAGTTGGATTCCATCCGGTGTCCAACTCGCGTTCAGTCGCGGATGTTGCGGCAACACGCGAGCGACGAGCGCGATGAGCAAATCCGTATGCGTGATTTTGACGGCGGAATTTGTGGAGGCAGAAGCGGCCAGTTTTTCGCGCGTCTGATGGAGCGCGCCAGCGTCTAGTTCGCGAACAAGGAAGAAATGCGGGACGGTGGTCCAACTCTGCGTGGTGCGCTCTGCCATTAACCGGCCGACGGCGGTGAGCGTTTCGATTTTCGCGCCGGAGGATGCTGCGACAACGCCCGGTGACGCCGCTTCCGATTTTGCCGCGGCCTCGATATCCGACGCAAGAATCTCTCCGCCGGGACCTGAACCGCGCACACGATCGAGGCCGACGTGCAACTCACCCGCGAGCCGGCGAGCCTTGGGCGAAATCTTCACCCTCGCGCTGGAAATCGCGATGTCAGCTGATGGAGTTGCCGATTCGCTAGCGTGGGTCGCTGTCGCGATCGCGCCGGTGACCGCGACAGCAGGAGCCTGGTCCGCCGGAACCGATTCGCCCTTGTCCACAATCCAGGCGATCGTGTGGCCAACTGCGACGACGTCGCCTTCCTTCGCCTGCACGCCGGCCAAAAAACCGTCCGCAAGCGCTTCGACCTCCACGACGGCTTTGTCCGTCTCGACTTCCAGCAGAGTCTCGCCCTTCGCAACCGCTTCGCCTTCTTTTTTGCGCCAGGAAACTAACTTTCCGGTTTCCTGAGTCAGTTCGAGCGCGGGCATAACCACACTGATGGCCATAATTCCTCAGAGAGAAGCACAGTTCTTAGTCCGTAACGCCGACTCGCTCGATTTTGGCGCTGGCCTCGACCATTTCCTTGACGCGTTTGCTGGGCGACACTTCGGATTCTCGCGTCGCGGATAAAGGCCCATTCACGGTGAAATAATGCGCGCCCGCCACCATCAATTGCTCCGCGGGGAAACGCGTGATGACTTCGTGGCCCGTCTCGGTGACGACGATTTCCTCTTCAATGCGCGCCGCAGCCCAGCCGTCGGTG
This sequence comes from uncultured Acidobacteriota bacterium, assembly GCA_963821765.1. Taxonomy (GTDB): domain Bacteria; phylum Acidobacteriota; class Terriglobia; order Acidiferrales; family UBA7541; genus Palsa-295. Next base: position 95,382 of record CAWGFF010000019.1, on the reverse strand, counting down.
GAGGGCCAGAAAGTTTCCAGCGCGAATACCATGCCAGGCTTGATCTCGTATGGATGATCGAGCGAAACCAGGCGGCTGATGACTGGCTTTTCCCAGATCGCCAAGCCGATGCCGTGGCCGTACTGCAAAGCGAAGGCCGCTTCTTCGTTGGGGAATCCGAATTCCTGCGCTTTCGGCCAGAGCGCCGCAATTTCACCGGTGGTGCGGCCGGGACGCACCAGGGAAATCGCCGCGTCCAGATATTCGCGACAGCGTTTATAGGCGTCAATCATGGCGTGCGATGCATAACCAATGGTGAAGCAGCGGTAATAACAGGTGCGGTAGCCCATGTAGGAATGAAGAATGTCGTAGTAAACCGGATCGCCAGGGCGCAGCACTCGGTCAGAAAAAACGTGCGGGTGGGGATTGCAACGCTCACCGGAAATTGCGTTCACGGCTTCCACGTATTCGGAACCGAGGTCGTATAAAACCTTGCTGACGAGGCCGACGGCTTCGTTTTCGCGCATGCCGGGCTTCATCGCGCGATAGAGTTCGTCATAGGCCGCATCTACCATCATCGCGGAAGTATTGAGGAGCGAGATTTCGTCGCGGGTCTTGATGACGCGAGCGTCGGACATGAGCTGCTGGCCATCCACAATCTTGATTCCTTCGCGTTGCAAGGCGAAAAGAATGGGTGGCTCGATGATGTCAACGCCTAGAGGCTCATGAAGCAAGCCGTGCTCTTCGAGTTCTATGCGAATTTTTTTGGCGACATCCTCGGCGCGGCCCATTTCGGGCGACATCGCTCCGCGCAGCAGGGGAATGCCCGCACGCGAGCGTTCGCCGAGCCAGGGACAATGCAGTTGGTGATGCTTCGCGGCAGAACCAAAATCCCACAGGATTGGCTCGCTCTTCCGCGTGAGCAGCGTGAAGCGGCTCATTTTGTCCTGCGCCCATGAACCGATGTGCGTGGACGTGATGTAGCGCACGTTGTTCATATCGAAGCACAAAATCGCGCCCATTTCGGATTTCGCCAGCAGATCCTTCACGCGCTCCAGTCGTTCCGTGCGCAGACGATCGAAGTCAATGCGCTGTTCCCAATCAACCGCCATCGTTCCATGCGTTGGTAACGCCATGGCATCCTCCTGAAACTACGAAATCAAGACCGGCCGCAGAGTTTCATGGCTGTGTCGAAGACTGTTTTCCCAGTGGGCACCGTCAGATCTTCCAGCGGCGGCGAGAACGGAATGGGCACGTGCATTGCGCCCATGCGCTTCACCGGGCCGTCGAGATAATGAAACGCACCTTCGGCAATTGTAGCTGCAATTTCGGCAGCGACGCCGTAGCGGCCGTAGCCTTCATCAATCACGATCGCGCGCGAAGTTTTTTTCACAGACTCGATCAGGGTGTGTTCATCTAGCGGCCAAGTCGTGCGCGGGTCCACAACTTCGGCGCTGATCCCGGCCTGCTCCAGCATCAATGCGGCTTCCAGCGCGACTTGCACCATGCTGCTGGTGCCGATCAGCGTGATATCTGTTCCGATGCGCTTGATATCCGCCACGCCGAGCGGAATCGTGTATTCGGCTTCGGGCACCGGGCCTTTCAATTTGAAGCTCATCTTGTCTTCGAAAAAAATCACTGGATTATCGTCGCGAATCGCGCTTTTCAGCAGGCCCTTGGCGTCATAGGGCGTCGAAGGCAACACCACTTTCAAGCCGGGGATGTGGCTGAACCAAGCGTGGAGTGATTGCGAATGTTGCGCTGCGGAGCGCCGGGCGGCGCCTAACGTAGTGCGCATCACCATGGGCACTTTCCATTTTCCACCGGACATGTAATGCACTTTGGCGGCTTGGTTAGCCATCTGGTCCATGGTCAGCGTGATGAAATCTCCGAACATGATGTCCACGACGGGACGCAGGCCGGTCATCGCTGCGCCCACTCCTACGCCAGTGAATCCAGCTTCTGAAATTGGCGTGTCCACTACTCGCGATGTGCCAAATTCTTCGACGAGCCCGGAAAGCACTTTGAATGGAGTGCCGGCCTCGGCCACGTCTTCGCCCATGATGAATACACGCGCATCGCGGCGCATTTCCTCCGCTAGCGCTTCGCGGACGGCTTCGGCGAAAGTTATTTCACGAATTCCGGTTTCAGGCATACACGTCCTGGTCCACTTCGTCCGCGCCGGGATATGGCGCCGCGACGGCAAATTTCAGCGCTTTATCCATTTCGGCTCTGAGTTCGGAGTCGATGGTGCCGAGCGCGTCGGCGTCAGCGTGCTTCTGTTTTTTTAACCACTCGGCGAAATTCTTGATCGGATCGCTTTCCGCCAACCACCGCTGCTCTTCTTTTTTTGAGCGGTAATATTCACGATTGATATCGCCGACGTGATGCCCGCGGTACCGGTAAGTATTGCAGAGCAAAAATGCGGGCCCTTCGCCGCGCCTGGCGCGCTCGACAAGTTCGTTGGCGGCGGCATATACCGCACGCACATCCTGCCCGTCCACCGTTTCCGCGCGCACCCCGAAAGCGCTGGCCCGCGCTGGAATATCTCCCGCCGTAGTCTCAGAAAAATGTGTGTATTCGGTGTACAGATTATTCTCACAGACGTAAATAACCGGCAGCTTCCAGAGTTGCGCGAGATTCATGCATTCGTAGAGCACACCTTGGCCGAGCGCGCCTTCGCCGAAGAAGCAAACGGCGACTTGTCCCGTTTTCAAGGTTTTCGCCGAGAATGCAGCGCCGGTGGCGATTCCAACACTTCCGCCAACGATGGCATTCGCTCCCAGATTCCCGGTAGCGGGATCGGCGATGTGCATCGAACCACCTTTCCCGCGGCAGTATCCTGCTTCTTTTCCCAACAATTCGGCGAACATCAATTTCGGAGACGCACCTTTAGCCAGACAGTGACCGTGGCCGCGATGCGTGCTGGTGACGTAGTCTTCCGCGCGAAGCGCTTCGCAAACCCCCACGGCGATCGCCTCTTCACCGATATATAGATGTGCCAGGCCGGGCATCAGCGCGCGCGTGTACAATTCATTCACATTTTCTTCAAACAAACGAATGGCCATCATCTGCCGATACATGCGCAGCAACTTTTCCGCGGTTACGCCAGCACTCGTATTGGCTGGGTCAGAGACTGTTGTCATTTCGCTACTCCGGACATCCGTGCCAGCACTTCAAAAACCACCGCAAAGTCCTGCTTCGCGAATCCCATTCCGCGCGCCGCCGTAAGATACTCGTTCGAGACGGCCGTGGTCGGCAGCGGCACATCCAGCGCGCGTCCCATCTCGAGAGCGAGTAGCATGTCCTTCTGCATCATGTTCACATCGAACCACGCTTCCGCCGGCATGCTCAGCACAAACGGGCCGCGGTACTTGATCATCGGCGATGCGACCGCGCTATTAGTGAGCACGTCCACTGCGACATCGCGCGCGATGCCGCTTTTTTCCGCCAGCAACACCCCTTCACAGAACGCCATCATTTGCACAGCGAGGCTCAGGTTGGTCGCGATTTTCATCGAAAGTGCCAGGCCGTTGTCTCCGACGTAAGTCACTTTCGGTCCGATGTCGTCCAGAATCGGTTTCAAACGATCAAATGTTTCGCGTCGTCCGCCAACCATCACCGACAGTTTTCCCTCCTGCAAGGTGATCACGCTTCCGGAAACCGGGGCGTCAATCATGTCCGCGCCCTTTTCGCGCGCCTTGGCGGCGACGCTGCGGCTGTAGTGGGGACTCACCGTACTCATATCAATCAAAAATTTTCCCGGCGCGACTGCGTTCAGGATTCCGTCAGGTCCTTCCATCACGGCGGCGAGCGCCTTTTCGTTCGTGACCATCGAGAAGGTGAAGTCAGCCGAGGCGCACACCGCGCGAGGTGAATCAGCCCACTTCATCCCGCGATCAATCAAGCGCTGCGCTTTGGCGCGCGTGCGGTTGTATCCCGTTACGCTGTGGCCCTTGCTCAGAAGCCGGCTAACCATCTCGCTACCCATCACGCCCAGCCCGACAAAACCCAAATTGGCCATTCTGCTCCTCGCCGTTATCTCGAGTTTGAATTGCGAACCGCGCTGCGGCCCTCATGTGGGCGCGAATCTTCCCGGACCTGCTGCAAATGGTCGCGCATCGCCGCGCGCGAGGCTTCCGCGTCGCGCCGTTCGATGGCGGCCAGAATTCGCGCGTGATGATACTGGCCACGCTGCGGTCCGCCATCTTCAAAAAATATGAGAATGCGCTGTTCGCGCAGCAAGCCCACGATCGAATCGAGCAGCGATAGAATCAACGGATTCTCGGCAGCCTCGGCCAGCGCCAGATGAAAATCCAGATCCGCTTCAATGTAGGCATCGGGATCTTTCAGCGCGTCGTTCATCACCGTGAACGCTTCGCGCATCAGCACTAGCTGCGGTTCCTGAATGCGTGAGGCGGCGAGTGCCGCAATTTCCGGCTCTAGAATCTGCCGCACCTCCGCCAGATTTTCCGAGCCCTCCGTCTGATCAATCCGCATCATCAGGTTGATGGATTGCCGGACCGCTTCCGTCGTTCCGTCGGTGATGAACGTTCCGCGCCCGGAATACGCCTCCACCAGGCCTTTTTCATGCAACGCCTTCACGGCTTCACGTACCGCGGTGCGGCTGACGCCAAACTTCAACGCCAGTTCACGCTCGGAAGGAAGCTGATCTCCGGCCTTGAGCGTGCCCTTCAGGATCGAATCCTCAATTTGCTGCACGATCTGTTCGTAGAGCCGCGACGTCCGAACTACTTTGTACATATAGCCTCCTGGCCCACGACGACCAGTGTTCCGGTGGTCAGACCGACATACCACAGACGGTTCGCACAAATCAAAGGCGTCGGATATCGATCCCGTTCAGGCCCCTTCGATCGAAACCGTCTTTATGTTCATGAATTCACGAATCCCGAACATCGCCAGCTCTCTTCCATGGCCGGAGCGCTTAATGCCTCCGAATGGAAGGCGCGGGTCCGACGCGACCATGCGGTTGATGAATACCATCCCGGACTCCAGCCCGTTGATGAAGCTCTCGCGTTCGGCAGGATCGTTGGTCCAGGCGCTCGCACCCAGCCCAAACGGGCTGCTGTTCGCGATCCGAATAGCATCGTCCGCGTTCTTGGCGCGGAACAAGGACGCGACGGGTCCGAATAATTCGCCGCACGACGCCGGGGAACCCTCGGGAATATCGGCAAGCACCGTCGGAAGGTAGTAGTTGCCGGGCTGATTCAGCCGTTTCCCGCCCGTCAGCAATCGCGCGCCTGCCCTAATCGTTTTTTGCACGTCGGCGTCGAGTTCCTTCAGTGCTTCCGCCGACGCTAGTGGACCGACGTCGGTATGTTCATCAAAGGGATCACCGACTTTCAACGCTTCCATTTTTTTTACGAACAGCCGCTCGAATTCGTCCGCGATTTCTTCCGCAACGATGAAGCGCTTGGCTGCAATGCAGGACTGGCCATTGTTTAGCACGCGCGCCTTCACGCCGACGGTGACAGCTTGCTCCAAGTCGGCGCTCTTCATCACGATAAATGGATCGCTGCCGCCCAGCTCCAAAACCACTTTCTTGATGTCTGTCGCGGCGGCGATGCCCACCTGGATCCCAGCGCCCTCGCTACCGGTTAGAGTCGCGGCTTTAATGCGAGGATCGGCGAGAATCTTCGCGACCTTGTTCGAACCGACGAGTAACGTCTGGAAGACTCCTTCGGGGAAGCCAGCCCGGCGAAGAATTTCTTCAATCATCAGCGCCGATTGCGGCACGTTCGACGCATGCTTCAGCAACCCGACATTTCCCGCCATCAGCGACGGCGCGATAAAACGAAAAACCTGCCAGAAAGGATAATTCCACGGCATCACTGCCAGAACCGGGCCCAGCGGCAGATAGCGCACGAAGCTCTTGCTTCCGGGAACGTTCGCGGGCTCATCCGCTAGGAACTTCTCGGCTTGCTCGGCATAATAGCGGCACACCCAAGCGCATTTGACCGCCTCGTCCACCGCAGAGCGATAGGTCTTGCCCATCTCGGTGGTCATCATTCGGCCAAATTTGTCTTTGTCGGCTTCCAGAATTTCCGCAGCTTTCAGCATCAGAGCCGCACGGCTGGCGAAGGTCGCCTTGCGGAACGAGTCGAAGGCGTCCACGGCACGCTGTAGCTTCTCTTCCAGCTCCGCATCGGAGATCGGCTCGAAGGTTTTCAGCACGACTCCGGTGGCGGGATTCGTGGTTGCAATACTCATGAAACACTCCTCTGAGTCTCGGACAGGACACACGCGCAATCTGCAATGCGAAGAGAACAGTCGCACGAAAACGCAAAGAAGGCGGTAGAAAATTGCGGAACGAGCACGGATGGAGCGTCGAGCGACATATGGTCTAGCCATCATACCACACAATTACAAATGGATTGGATAAAAATTACCTTGACACGGCAAATCGTTGGGTGGTAGGGCTGTCATACCACATAGGGCGTTCTAGCGCCTTTTGGCACAGGGGTGGGGAAAAATATGAACATGCAACCGCTACTTAGGGACTCGCGCGTACACCCGTTTTGGGAAAGATTCGCTTGGGCTCTAGTGGTCGTTCTGGGAGTACTCCTGCAGTCCAGCCCTCTCTTTTCTCAGACTACCATGGGACGCATTCTCGGTGACGCCCGCGACGCAAGCGGCGGAGTGATCGTCGGCGCAACCGTGGAGATCACCGACGTGCAGCGCGGGATAACGCGCAGCCTGGAAACGGATAGCGCGGGAGAATACGTGGCGCCCAATCTGGAGCCTGGAATTTACAAGATATCGGTCACTAAACCCGGCTTCAAGCGATTCGAGCGCACGAACGTTCAGCTCGAAGTTGCCACCGACATTCGCATTGACGTGGTGCTGCAACCTGGGGATACCACGCAAACAGTGATCGTGAACGAACAGGTGCCGCTGCTCAATACGACCACTTCCACGTTGGGTGGAACGCTGAGCAATGCCGAAATCACCGATCTGCCTCTCAATGGCCGCAACTACGAAAATCTCTTGCAATTGCGTCCAGGAGTCATGCGCTATCCCGGTGGCGGATTTTCTACCACCAGCACCAATGGACTTCGCGCCGAAGACAATGCGTATCTGATCGACGGCTTATTTAACAGTGAGCCTTTTTCGGGCCAGAGCATCATCAATGGCGCCGGTATCGCGGGAGATTCGGCGACGATTCTGCCCATCGACTCGATCCAGGAATTCAACGTCATTGAAAATCCGCCGGCGGAGTACGGGTGGAAGCCGGGAGCGATCGTCAACGTGGCAGTGAAATCGGGCACCAACCAACTTCACGGTAGCGCCTACGCTTTCGGCCGCGATACGGGGCTCGATGCGCGCAATTATTTCAACGACGTCGGTACTCCCCAGACGCCAACTCAGCTGGAGCAATTTGGCACCACCGTCGGCGGAGCTATCGTAAAGGACAAGATCTTCTTCTTCGGCGGTTACGAAGGCCAGCGCTATACGGTGGGGAATTCGGTGCAGGTTAATTCGCCCGCCATGGTCTCGCTGCCGACGGCCGGCAATTGCACGTTTATCGGAGCCGGCGATTGCGGCAACAGCATTCCAGACGCAATCCACGATCTGATCGCGGGTGGCATACCCGTCAGCCAAGTCAGCCTAAACGTCTCGGGCTGCGCCGTCGGTGCCGCCCCGACATTCACAGTTACCTGCAATGGCAAAGGGTTTCCCACAAACAACGGAGCGAATGGAACCACGATTACCACCGGTTTTCCCAATGTGGTCAGCGCCGACAATGCCGTCGGAAAAATCGACTATCACATCAACGACCACCACACGATCAGCGGCATGTATTTCTTCGGCAACAATTCCGGAACCGTGGACGACGCGATCCAGCTGCAACCGCAATGGTTGACTCTGATTCACACGCGCGCTCAGGTTTTCGGACTGAACTGGACCTGGGTTCCGAACTCTCGCTGGGTGAATGAAGCGAGGTTCGGCTATAACCGCCTCTATCAGCCGACTTACAGCGCAGATCACAATCAATCTGCCGAGAGTCTGGGCATCAACGACGGCGTAACGAATCCGATCTATGGCGGGTTGCCGCGCCTGAAGATACACGGGTTTGGCGGGCTTTTCGAAACTCTGGGCGGATTCAAATGGCCCAAAATACAGGGGCCGGATCAGCGGTACCAGTTTGTGGATCATATTTCCTACACCGTCGGAAAGCACGCCTTCAAGTTTGGAGGCGAAATCCACCGCGATAGTTTTAGCGGCGGCGCCTTCGGCGACGGCAAGGGTTACATTCTGTTTTCAGGTGCGGCGGGCATCGCCTTCCCAGGCGACACCACGCTGGAGGATTTCTACGCGGGCGACCCTGGCGGATCGGTTCCTTTCCCGACCCATGCCCTGGTAGGAGACACGCCCTATCGAAACATTCATAACTTTTCAGAAGCGGCCTTCTTCCAGGATGACTGGCGAGTGGCCAAGAACTTAACCGTCAATCTCGGTCTGCGTTACGAGTACAACGGAGTCATTAAAGAAAACAACGACCTACTTGGCAATTTCAGTCCGACCCAGGGATTACAGCAGGTCGGACAACAGATCAACGCTCCCTACAACGGCGATCATACGAACTTCGCGCCGCGCGTGGGCGTGGCATGGGATCCCTTTGCTAACGGCAAGACGGTGGTTCGCGCTGGAGCAGGGATTGTCTATGAGACCGTGAACTGGGAATCGTTCATGGCGTTTAACAATGTCTACGGTCTGGGCACGATTCCGACCGGAGGGCTGCTAAACGGGGTGCCGGGGCCCGGCAAAATTACGGCTGGGATTCAGAACGTTCCGAATCCTTCAACTCCGTGGGACACCTGGGGCGTTGGCGGCGTGACTCCACCCTTTGCTATTCCCCAAATCAATTGCCAGGCCGCGTTCGGCCAGACTTGTTCGATTCAGGCCATCAACCCCAACATCACTACTCCTTACGTCACCACCTGGACTCTGAACGTACAACAAGCCATTACGAATAATGTCTCTCTACAAGTTGCTTACGTGGGCGACCATGGCTCGAACCTGATCGGAAATCGCGATATCAATCAGCCGGCCGTGGGTTCCGGGTGGACTCCGGCGGCAATCGCGGCGTGCGAGGCCACACCGCCGAGTTGTGCGTCCGATCCAGTCGCGGAGCAGGCAGGGCGGCCGTTCAACGCGCTGTATCCGTACCTGGGCAGCATCTACCAAATAGCCAACATCTACCGTTCAAATTACAACGGCCTTCAGGTAACCATGACGGCGCGGGATTACCACGGCCTCGACTTGCTCGCCGGCTACACCTACGCTCACGCCCTCGATGATGTTAGCGCGAACTGGGACTTCGGAGCGGGCCTTGGTCTGCCGCAGGACGCCACCCATCCGGGGAGGGAGTATGCCAGCAGCGACTTTGACATGCGCCAACGCTTCACTCTCTCGGTCGTCTATTCAATCCCTGGAAGAGAAGCGCCGGCACAACTCTTGAAAGGGTGGCAACTGATTTCCATCGTGACTCTGCAGAGCGGGCAGCCCTGGGGACCGATGGATACCTCGGACGACATTAGTGGGACCGGCGAGGGAGTTGATCGCTGGAACTTTGTCGGCAAGCCCGGTGACTTTACTTCAAACCAGAACTCGATTCCATATTTTGCGCCGGGAAGCACTCCGACTGTTTGCAACAATGCGGCCAACACTCCCGCGTTGCAGGCATCGCTCAATGGATTCGGCTGCTACGCACAGGGGAACTCGGCGATGATTCCGGCCGCTCTGGGAACATTCGGCACGATGGGCCGGGGCGTATTCCGTGATTCTGGATTCCGAGACTGGGATTTCTCTGTCGCGAAAAACTGGAAATTCGGCGAGCGATTTGCAATGCAGTTCCGCGCCGAATTCTTCAACCTCCTTAACCATCCCAACTTTGCGAATCCCTACGGCGGGCAAAACGGATTTGGCATGAACGATCCCTCCGTTCTCGGCCCCGGATTTGGCTGCGGCTGCGCGACGCCCGACTTCGCCGCTTCGAACCCCGTGCTTGGTTCGGGAGGTAGCCGCTCGATCCAATTGGGACTGAAGCTGCTCTTCTAATGCGCGGCTTTTGCACAAGGTGCCCGGTTCGAGTTTGATTGAGGCGCCGGAGGAGCTGAATCCTGCCGCAGCGTGATTCAGACGCGAACCGATAGAATCAAATTTCTCGAGCGGGCTGACAACAGAAAGCCCGCTCCGATCCGTAATCTGGTCGTGAGACATCAAACGACCGGCGGATCCGAAAGGTACAACAATGTCCTGGGGCTTAGCACTCCGTAACGGTTTCTTACTGGGAGCGGTGGCGTTTGCTTTGGCAGTCATCATTCCTACCATGGTATTCGCTCAACAAGTGCGACCTGAACGCACGATTGACGAAATCAAAGTTGAAGCGATCACCCGCGCGGAAAACGGCCAGTATCCCTGCATCGGTCAAAATCCTGACGACTTGCGCGAGGCATTCGCCTCGATCAAGACGCGCAACCCGGACGAATGGGCCGCCGCATTCATCGCCGTTGGCGACAAGTGGATGGCCGAAGCAAAGTCGCTTGAAAAGAGCGATCCTGCGAAGGCCAACGCGGACTACATTCGCGCCTGGCGCGTTTATTCGTTCGGCCGTTGGCCCGTCCCGTCTTCTCCCGGCAAGGAGCGCTCTTACGAGAAGGCTCTCGAAGCGTTTCGCGCGCACACAAAATTCTGGGACCCGCCGATGGAAGTGGTGCACATCCCCTTCGAAGGAAAAGAAATCATCGGCTATCTGCGCTTTCCCAAGAACGCCACGGGCCCTGTGCCAATGGTGATTGCAATCAACGGCCTCGACAGCCGCAAAGAGGACCTCTCTGAAAGCTTTTCAGCTGTGTTGCCGTTCGGTATCGGTTATATCGCCGTGGATGGTCCCGGCACCGGTCAAGCTCCCATCAAGGCCAGCCCTACCGCGGACCGTATGCTGTCGAGCGTGATTGATTACGTTTACAGCCGCCCGGAAGTGGATAAGTCCAGAGTGGAATTTCACGGCGTCAGTTGGGGCGCTTATTGGGGCACCAAGATGGCGATTCTCGAAAAAAGCCGTTTGAAGGCCGTCAGCGTGCAATCGCCGCCGATTGACGATTTCTTTCAGAGAGAATTTGTGCTGAACAGCTTGCAGGGCAATCGCGAATATTTGTTCGATCAATTGCCGGCGATGATGTCCATCTTCGATAACGTAAACAACCTCGACGAACTGCTGGAGATTTTTCCGAAGATGTCCCTGGTGACGCAGGGACTCATAGGCAAACCCACCGCGCCGATGCTCATTTTGTCCGGCGTGCTCGATACGCAGGTGCCGATTTCCGATACGTATCGCCTGCTGAGCGCCGGCGACGTGCCTAAAACCGGGTGGATCAATCCGCACGGCGGGCACTTGGGGCGCCAGAAAGGCGTGTGGCCTGATCCAGTGATGTTTAAAGAAGTGATCGTGCCATGGATCGTGCGCGCTTTGATTGTGGAGCCGCCGGCTAAGTAGAACGCAACGCCGCCTCGGGATGAAGGCCGCCGGCGCGAGTCATCGAGTGACGGCTACGAAGAACACTCGTGGGACACAGGCGGTTTTCGAGTGGTCGCCCGCTTTCCAGCCGTGCAAGCCTGATTCGAAATCAATCAGCGCTTACTTTCCGTAAACGAGCAGCGTAAACGTATCCGGAATAATCGCCGGACGTGGGCGCGGATGTTCCGGCGTGGCGGCAGGGGTCTCGCCGAACTCGGCGGTGACCGTATAAACGGTGTGCGTAGCGTAGTCGAGGGCCATCGTACGCGCGCCGCGCTGCGTCTGGATCGTTTCCACAAGTGAAAATTTTGTGGGGGAATCTTCGTGCGCGATGGTGATCGTCCCATCGCCGCAGGACGCGAACGCGTAACCCGTAACGGGGTCGAAACGGTTCGCATCCACGCCCTGGCCGATGGGAACGGTTCCAATAACCTTCCCGGAGTTGCCGTCCACGAAAGTCATGAGCTTGTTGTGGCAGCCCACCACCAGGATTTCGTGCGCGGCATCAATCGCCAGGCCTGAGGGAGACTCGCACGGCGCCAGGGACCAGGTATTTTCGATCCTCAGCGTTTTCGCATCGAACTTGACGAGGGAGCTCTTGTCCTCGAGATTGACGAAAATTTTGCCCTTGCCGTCGCTTGCTCCGAACTCCGGACCGCCGCCGAGAGGAAACGTCCCGACGACGGTTCCGGAAGCCGCGTCAATGGCCGAGGCGGTATTGGCGTCACCATTAAAAGTAAAGACACGTTTGGAGGAAGGATCGTAGATGACGGCATCGGTATCTTTGTCTGTCTTGGTGTTGCCGATGACCTTGAGCGAAGTGAGGTCGAAGATCGTGGAATCAGACGTGTGGCCGTTGGTGGTGAAACCTTTATTGAATTCATTGGCGAGCGCGATCCCGTGAACACCCTGCGTATCGGGAATGTCTCCGATGATTTTGCCCTTCTCCGGATCCACCACGATGACGTGGGTGCCGCGAGAAATGAACAGGCGATGCGTCGCCGCATCCACTTCCAGATAGTCCCAGCCGCCTGTTCCTCCCAGCTTCACTTTTTTGATCAGGCGATAACCGGAAGCGCCGCTGGATTGGTCAGCCGCGCGGAGATACGCACTAATCAGCGAGGAAAGCAGGAACAGAGCGAAAAAAGCGCCAGCGAATTTCTTCGACATGAATTCCTCCAACAATTTAGATAGAGCAGCCCGGCTCCGGGTGCGAACCATGTCACATCCAAGTTAAACGCAGGATAAATAGGCGGCAACGGAAGATCGTAACAAACTGTCCATTTCCGCGCTGAGTTTGCAGCAGAATTCGCCGGTTGCAGTATGATGTCGCGATGCGCCTGCTGTTGGTGGAGGATGACCCCGGCGTTCTGCGCTTCGTCTTGAAAGGACTGCGCGAACAGGCCTATGCCGTAGACACCGCGACCACGGGCGATGATGCGCTGTACCAGGCGGAAATCAACACGTACGACTTGATAATTCTGGATGTGATGATCCCGGATCCAGATGGCTTTGCCGTTTGCAAACAGATTCGTAAGGCCGGAAATCGCGTGCCGATTTTAATGTTAACCGCGCTCGATGGCATCGAGGATCGCGTCACGGGTCTCGACGTGGGCGCCGACGATTACCTCGCCAAGCCCTTCGCCTTTCGTGAGCTGCTCGCGCGTCTCCGCGCTCTGTTGCGTCGTTCCAGTGAACTTCGGCCTGCGAACTTAACCGTTGCCGATCTCGTGGTAAATACCGCCAGTCAGACGGTGACGCGCGGCGGCCGCCGCATCCCATTGACCACCAAGGAGTACGCGTTGGTGGAATTTCTCGCGCGTCACGCTGGCCAGGTGGTGGGGCGCGCCGCAATCGCTGAGCATGTTTGGGACGAATCCTTCGACCCGTTCTCAAACTTGATTGAAGTTTACGTCAACCGCTTGCGACGCAAGATTGACGCGGATTCGAAGATGCCTCTATTGCATACACGCCGCGGCGCAGGATACGTATTCGGACTCGATGATGAAAATATCCGCGCCGATGATCCAGGGAAAAAGAAATTGAGTTCGTCGAGCAGGAAGAATGATGCTTGATACGTTGCGCGCACGTTTGACGCTCTGGTACTCCGTTGTGCTGGCGTTGCTTCTGCTGGGTTTCAGCCTCACCAGTTACTTCCTCTTTGCCCGGGGTCAAAATCGCCGCACCGACGCCGACCTTGCGGAACTCGCCAAGTCTTTTCTGGTGACCTTTCAGGATGAGCTCAAGGATCCGGATGAACCCGGTGGATTGCAGGCTGCCGCTCGGCAAGCAATGCTCGAACACCGCGTGCGCGGCGATACCCTTCTCGTCGCGGATTCCGCCGGCAAAATTGTCGCGAACTCGGCGGACATCTTGCCTTCTGGCGTTCCGGCCAGTTCGATTGCCGCACATGCCGTTGCCACCAGCAGCTTCCAGCAATTTATAGAAGCGGCCGCACAATCGGACGGGACCTACGAGAACATCGCTGTTGAACGAGGCGGGTTACGTGCGTACGCAGTACGATTCACGGCGAATGGTCAGACGTGGTCACTCGTGATTCTGCGCTCGTTGCACGCGCAGCACGAAATACTGGAGGAAATTCGCGTCGCGTTTGCCTGTTTGATCCCGCTGGGCGTGTTGCTGGCGAGTTTCGGCGGTTACTTTCTCGCGCGCAGAAGTTTGGCTCCCGTTGCCGCTATGGGCGCGCAGGCGGAGCGCATCGGCGCCACAAATCTCCACGATCGGCTCGCGGTCCGCAACCCGAACGATGAGCTAGGCAGATTGGCCCAAACGTTCAATGACCTCCTGAATCGGCTCGATCGATCGTTCGAACGCCAGCGCCGTTTTATTTCGGACGCTTCGCACGAACTGCGCACGCCGGTTTCGATTCTGCGCGGCGAAGCAGAAGTGGCACTGTCGCAAGCTTCGCGCTCGCCCGAGGAGTATCGCGAATCCCTCGCCGTGTTGCACCAGGAAGCGCAACGTCTCTCGCGCATCGTCGAGGATCTTTTCACACTGACGCGCGCGGATGCTGGCGAGTATCGGTTGGCCTACAGCGATTTCTATCTGGACGAACTCGTGGCTGACTGCGTGCGCGCCGCGCGCGCTCTCGCTCAAGCCAAGAATATTGCGCTGGTGGCTGTGACGCCCGAAGAGATGCCCGTGCACGCGGATGAAGATCTGTTGCGCCGCATGCTCCTGAATCTTCTGGACAACGCGATCAAGTACACGCCCACCGGGGGAAATATCTCGGTAGCGTGCAGCTCTGTGTCGAACGGCTATGAAGTCAGCGTAACGGACAGCGGCCCCGGAATTCCCGCAGACATGCAATCCCGGATTTTCGAGCGATTTTTTCGTGTAGATCGAGCACGCTCGCGCAGCGGCGTGGACGGCGGCGCAGGCCTCGGCCTTTCGATCGCGCGCTGGATCGTCGAATCTCACCAGGGCCGACTGGAATTAGTGCGCTCCGACGCCACTGGCAGCACGTTCACGGCGCGTGTACCCGCATCCGGCAAGCGTTCGCGTTCCGTGAACAGTTTACGTTGATCGCGCGTTTGTTTGCGGATCTCAAATCTAAACGCTCGCAAGGCGGCTCATCTCGTAGATCAAGTCCGGCACACGCTCCTCACCCGGCATACAGAGTTCCGTCGCTGTGGCGCGAGGCAGATACGGGATCAAACCGCTGAAAGAAATCCTTACCGCAATTGAACGGAGTTGGTAGCAACGCGATGGCAGCGAGCGAATCGCTCTTTGAGTCGTTCAAAGGAATGCCAGCGCGGCGAGGGATTTGGACCCTCCGTTCCGCTGCTTAGAAGGATTCAGAGACTCGATTAACTTTGATTTCGAGATTCCATTCCCGCGGGAACTACTGTGGCCCATTTTGTGCCCGATCTGCGTATAAAACTGTCACACGGTGGTAATCGGCTAATGGTGGAAAGAGCCTTTAAAGGTGTGAAGAATGTATGCGATAGCAAGACATCGTGCTCAGTGATAATTCTTGTCGCCGCAACTGTTAACTGAAGGGTTGTTAGTTCGAATCTTGCCCCGGGGAGCCATGCTTCCTCTTTAGAGTCAACGTTTTACGCAATCGTTGGTAGCTATCCTCATTGGGTGCAAGTGGGCGCAACTTCGACCTTCTCCTTTGGAGACTTGAAGCCGCTGCCAACAACCACGTCACGGCCTACACCTACGACACGGAAAACAATCTGCTGAGCATCGAGGACGCGAACGGTAACAGCACATCGTTTGGATACGATGCCTACGGCAGGGTCATCCAAACAACCTTCCCCTCGACACGCTACGAGCAGTACGGCTACGACGCAGCCAACCACCTCACTAGCAAGACAGACCGCAACGGCCAGACGATTCGGTACGTTTACGACGATCTGTACCGGATGGCGCGGAAGAATTATGCGAATTCGACCAACGTGGAATATGTCTATGACCTGGTGGGCAAGCTCCAGTGAACAGCCGAACATTCTGGTGGACGGCGGCACGGTGCTGGATTCAAGGATGGTGAATTCCTGCACCTACTTCAAAGACGAGGATGAATCTCAGGACAATGCCCACTTCGCAAAATCTGGCATATCTGCGGCAAACTCGGCCTGCGGCGCGGCGAGGCTTTGCTTGACGTGGGATGTAGCTCGGGAGGCCTGGTTACTCACGCGATCGCGGAATACGGAACGATTTCGACCGGCTGCACTTTAAGCACAGAACAATTCAATTTTGCCGACGAACGAGTGGCCGAACGCGGTGTTATGGGCGGCAGTTAGGCAGGAAGCGAACGCGATGAGCGATTGACTTCGACGCTCGTACGGAAAATAATGAAGCTGTTACGGGTGTTGGAGTTCGCCCTAAACCGCCCCTATAAGGGGCAGATGACTCCTACGAGGGTTTTCAACCTTTGGGAAGTTATCTGCTCGTTCGTCGTCCTTCCCGAACGGTTCTACTCTCACAACAAGGATGCAATTCGCGTGCGCCATGAAGGATCTCGACTCGTTCGTCGCGCGTGGCCGGTGGGAGTGAGATGAATTCAGGTGAACAAGAATCCGCAAATTCTCTAAATTCGTTTCAGGCGAACCGCCTGCGCATCACCTGCCAGTACATTGATAAACTTCTCGCCGACATCGAAGGTATTCTGAACACGACGAACTCCAAGGCAGCGTTCCCGCGTTATGCCTCCGATATCAACCCGGCGCAACGCAGAACCATTGAAGACTACATCGCCAGAGTCCGGGCACAATTGCAGCGAGTCCTGGATGGACAAGGCATCGTGCCCGAGAAGCCCTCGATTCCCGCATCCCGAGCGGTTCACGTCATGCTGGGTGCCATTGACATCGCCGCCGAAGAATTGAAGCCGAAGTACATGAAGGGCTACGGAGCCGTGCCGGATACCGTTGCGACGGAACTAAACGGAATTGCAGGTGAATTGAGCAGCCTCATTAGTCGTTTTGATCGTTTCTTGTCCGAAGGGGTCGGCGAAGACTTAAAGGCCCGGCTGGAGCGGCTGGAGGAAGCAGGCAACGACTTGGCGCTGCTGGAAAAAATCGAAGAGACGGTCCGAGAACGAGGTTTGGTGGAATTCCGTTCTTCGATCGCCGCGATTCTGGACCGCGCGGAGGATCGCAGCTTTGAGATCGCCGTGTTTGGACGCGTCAGTTCCGGCAAATCGTCTTTGTTGAACGCGATACTCGAAACTGACGTCTTGCCCGTGGGTGTGACGCCAATCACGGCTGTGCCGACGCGCATCACGTATGCCGGTGAGCCCTCACTGACCGTCTGGTTCGCGGAAGCCCCCAGGAAGAGGCTGGAGATATTTCTCCTGCCGGAGTTCGCGACGGAACAGCACAATCCCGGAAACAGCAAGCGCGTTACCCGCCTCGTCGCTGCACTGCCGTCCCCCACGCTGGAAGGCGGGGTCGCATTTGTAGATACGCCGGGGCTCGGGTCTCTGGCGACGAATGGCGCCACCGAAACCCTAGCCTATCTTCCAAAATGCGATCTTGGCGTGGTATTGATCGACGCGGGTTCAACTCTTACGACGGATGACCTTCAGACGATTATGACCCTGCAACAAGCAGCGATTCCCGTCAACGTTCTTCTCAGTAAAGCGGACCTGCTCGGTCCCGAGGACCGCGCTCGGATTGTGCGCTACGTCGGGGAGCACATCGCGTCGGAGTGCCATCTGGAACTGCCTGTTCATCCCGTGAGCGTCGTGCCTTCAGCGAAGCGAATGCTGAGCGACTGGTTCGAGCAACAGATCGTCCCCTTATACGCGCGCTCGCAGGATCTGCGGGCGGCTTCGCTGCGAAGAAAAATTGGCGCTTTGCACCAGTCGGTGACAGCGGCCCTTGAGGCGCGGTTGGGCAGAAGCGCGCAGTCGTCCGGCGATACAAAGGAGCAGGCGCGCGCAGCGGAGGCGCTGCTGCGCAAGGCGACCGGTCAGATTGAAGAGACCCGGCTGCTTTGCCGCAGGTTCATCGAGGGAGTCGGTCCGAGCGTGCCGCAAGCCATTGAAGAAGCGTCGAAGCGTTTGCTGCATTCCTGGTCCGCCAGCAGTTACGGCGTGGTTGTGCCGGGACAATTAGTTCGCGACAGCATCACGCAATACTTCCAACTGCAAGTCAAGAAGCTGCAAGGAGAAATCACGAATCTCGCGGACGAGCTCAGCCGCGACCTTCGAATGTGTGCCACGGATTTGCGGGTTCCGGATGCGCCGAGCGAGGGTGAGTTCCAAACAATCATCCGCGGCACCCCGGTTTTGGAATCTCTACCCATCAGCATCGCGGTCACGCGCCCGGCGCTGGCCGCACTTTTCGGCAGCCGCGTGGCGGAGTATGAGGTCGCCCGGCGAATTTCGCGCCAGTTGCGGGAACCGTTTTACGGGGCGCTAGAGGCGTATTGGGGATCGGTGCAAGAGTGGACGGATTCGGTGATAGGCCAAATGAAACAGAGGTTTGAAAACTACGCGGAAAGTTATCGCGCGCAAGCCGAGCAGGCATTGGGAGCCAGAATGCTTGCGCATGACGAACTCGAATGTCTCGCGGAAGATCTCGCCCGGCTAAAGCGCCTGCGGCCCGGGGAAACTGAACTTCGCGAAGTGAATGCGGCGCCTCGGATTGGCGCGGTGCAGCGGACCTGAAACACCACGTGACAGTTTCGAAAGGGGCGGGAACAGAGCAATTCCTATGACCAAATACCTGATGGTGGCGATGGGCGGAGCGCTGGGATCGGTGTTGCGATTTTGGGTGGGAGGATATATCAGCAACCGCTTTCCCTCGCGTTTTCCAACCGGCACGTTTGTCATTAATTGCACGGCATCATTTCTGGTTGGTTTGATCATTACAGTCTTGTCGGAAAAAACGGGATGGAGTGCCAATTGGAGATACCTGATTCCCATTGGGTTCATCGGTGGCTACAGCACCTTCTCCGCATTTGAATATGAGACCTTTCGCGTTTTTCAGGAGGGTGAATTTCTGATTTCCGGATTGAATGTGGCCCTCAGCGTCGTGGTGGGTTTCTTCTCGGTTTGGTTAGGTGTGATCACCGGGAGGACGATCGCATGAAAGCGGGAATGCACAGCGCGAAGCTGGCGGTTCGCGAGGACGGTGGTCTGAAGGCCGCAACAGAAATCGCCAAGTTACCGGTCAACAAGACCCTTGCCGCCGGAGGATGCCCTATTTGCACGGCGTTGAAGGATTTTCAGAGCTACTTCTTGAAGAACCTTCGAGCCTACGAGTGTGGTCGTATCTGTAATCTTCACGCCTGGGTCGTTGCGAATTCGTCGCCGGCTGAATCGGTTGCGACGATGTTCCTGGAGTCCATGCGCAACCCACGTTGGCGGCCGAGTGCGCCGAATCCATCCGACTGCGACATCTGTAAGCGCATGGAGATCGAGAAGCAGACGCGGTTGACGGAGATTGTCGAAGAATTCGACGAGGCGAGGCTGCGAGAATGGTTGGGGGAAAACGGGATGCTCTGTTCCCGTCACAGCCGTGAACTGATCGAGAAGTTGCCGAAGCCTTTGCACAAGGCCGTGCAAGAGAAGATGTCGCAAAAAGAGGGCGAACTCGAACAACAACTCCGGGCGTTCTTGCAGCAAGCGAAGAAGGGCGATCACGCGGGCGGTGGAGTGCTGGGGCGAGCGGCTGAGTGCCTGGTTGCACAACGTGGGATCGAGAGTTAGGAGGAAACATGATGAAGGCCGGACCAGCCAAGAAGGTGAGCATCTATGTCGGTCAGGACCATCAATACCACGGGGAATCGGTGTACGCGGCGATTTTGGAATTCCTTTTCTATCACAAAGTCTCGGGAGCCAGCGTTACTCGTGGGATCGCGGGATTTGGCGCGGATCATCGCATGCACACGGATCGAATCCTGGTGCTCACGGAAAACCTTCCCATGAAAGTCGAGTTCATTGAAACGCCGGAGAAGGTCCAAGAACTTCTTCCGAAGCTGCATGAAATGGTGGGGACTGGCCTGATTGAAATTCAAGATACCACCATCGTTAAGCCTTCTGAGGTTTCCAAAACGTCGCCGCGCCTGGAGGACTTTCCTTCGTTGAAACGAGAGGGAAAGGCCAAGATGATGCGGATCTTTATCGGTGAAAACGATAGATGGAACCGCAAGCCGCTCCACAAAGCGCTGATTGAGAGCATGCGCTCAAACGACATCGCCGGTGTTACCGTGTACCAGGGCATCTTGGGGTATGGCGCCAATCGCCGGATTCACAAGGATTCGGCGCTGCATCTCTCGCACGACAGGCCGATGATGTTGTCCGTGGTGGACACTGAGGAAAAACTGCGAGCGATTCTGCCCGTATTGGATGACATGGTGCAGCAGGGACTGGTGGTGTTCTCCGATGTAAATGTCATCAAGTACACGCATAACTACAGAGAAGCCGAACGCAGGAAGGAAGTGCGCTCATGAAATTACAAGGGCAAGCGAAGATGCTGCGGATTTATTTCGGGGAAGACGATAAATGGAAAGACAAACCGCTGTACCGAGCGATTGTCGAGAAGTGCCGCGAGCTGGACATCGCCGGCGCGACCGTTTTTCGGGGCATCGAGGGATACGGCGCCAGCACCTTGATTCGCCGGACGCACCATCTTTCCTTCTCTCACGATGCTCCGGTCATGGTCAGTGTCATCGATTCGGACGACAAGATTAAAGTACTCCTGCCGTTTCTGGACGAGATGGTCAATGAAGGATTGATTGCCATGTCCGAAGTCGAGGTGATCAAGTACTCGCACCAGGATGGAGTTCGTTCCACATAAGTGCCGCCGCGGGAAGAGTGTCTGACACAGAGTGGGAAACACGATGGCCACAATCGGCGCACCTTCGGACGTGATCGTCGGCCGCGAAAAGGAAACGCGGCGGCTGCGCAGCGCAATTCTCAATCGCGAAAGCCAATTGATTTGGGGCCAGCCCGACGCCGGAAAGACATTCGTGATTCAACGCGTCATCGCCGGGCTTTCTGACGCCGACCGCCGGAAATGTATCTATTGGTCTGGAGCGGCGAGTGGCCGGCAACTCATAGGGCATTTCTTGCGCGGATTGTACCTGGCGGGTGATCCGCTGGTGCGGCGGAAAGTCCACGCGGACCGCGCCGGAGAATTCACTCTGGACCGCT
Source organism: uncultured Acidobacteriota bacterium (assembly GCA_963821765.1). GTDB lineage: Bacteria > Acidobacteriota > Terriglobia > Acidiferrales > UBA7541 > Palsa-295. The sequence goes on along the minus strand of CAWGFF010000019.1, from coordinate 74,230 downwards.
GGATCAACCAGCAATCACTGTTGCGTTTGCGGGGCATTCTGTATTCGGCTACGGAGCATGGAGATTACAGGTTCTTCGTGGATCATCTCTCCGCGCCCACTCATAAGCTGGCTCATTTTCTAAAGGAGATCATGTACCGCTGCAAGACGCCGGTTTACTTCACCGGCCACGGCTACTCTCAGGGAGAGATCGGAAACGCGTGGAGTTTGTACTGGACCGACGAGTATCGCATCCGACTGGAACCGTTGACCGAAGCTCTGGCGCGCGAGCTTCTGGAAACATGCATCCACAGATTTGGGTTGAATCTGCTGGACCTGGAAGGATTTCGTGAAGAGATACTGCACTTCAGCGGACGGTTGCCCGGCTCAATTGTGAAGATGTGCGAGCTGGCGGCGGATCCGCGTTACCACTATCGCGATCAGGTGAAGGTCAAACTGGTTCACGTGGACTATTTGATGCAGGGCCATCGCTTCCTCTCACCGCACCTTCAAGGCAGTCCACTATGAGCGCCACGGGCGATGTTCGTCAGACCTCTGTTCACGAGAAATCGCCGGAATCACCGCTCCTCCGACTCGCCGAGTTGGCGGATGAATTGGGTTCGCAGAGAGTGCGCGAGGAGGCCACGGCCCTTGCGCAACGCACCGCCGAGGGCCGCTTCTACATCGCCTGCATCGGGCAGTTCAAACGCGGAAAATCCACGCTGATGAACGCCTTGCTGGCGGATCGTGTGCTGCCCACGGGCGTCTTGCCGATCACTGCGGTGCCAACGATTGTTCGTCACGGCCCTTCGCGTAGCGCAAGAGTAAGGTTTCAAGGCGGAGCGTGGGTGGACGTTCCCCCGGAAGATCTCATGCAATATGTTTCGGAGGATCAAAACCCGGAAAACAAAAAGAAAGTCGCCGGCGTGGAAGTATTTTCTCCGAGCCGGCTTTTACTTCAAGGCATGTGCTTCGTGGATACGCCAGGCTTGGGTTCGGTCTTCGCCGGAAACACGGCAGCGACGCGAGCCTTTGTTCCGCACATTGACGCGGCAATCGTTGTGGTGGGCGCCGATCCGCCAATTTCCGGTGACGAACTGGCGCTCGTCGAGCAAGTTGCGGAACACGTACGCGACCTGCTGATCGTGATGAACAAAGCGGACAGAACTTCGGAACACGACCGCGCGATTGCTAAATCCTTCACGAGCAAAACCCTCGAGAAACGCCTGCGCCGGCCCGTCGCGCGCATCTACGAAATCAGCGCCGAGGAGCGGCTGGAAAATCGCGGACCGGAGCGCGATTGGGGATTGTTGATATGCGATTTGGAAACGCTCGAACGCGAATCCGGGCGTGGTTTGGTGCGCAGCGCCGGAGAAAGGGGCGTGCGCCGGCTGAGCGAGGAATTGCTCACGATCATCGCGGAAGAAAGAGACGCGCTGCGGCGCCCCATCGAGGAATCGGAGCGGCGCATCCGAGATTTGCGCCAGACGATCTCGGAAGCCGAACGCTCGCTTCGCGACGTGCGCTACCTCTTCATGGCGGAGGAGCATCATCTGTCGGACATGTTCCTGGAACAACGGAAGCAGTTCCTGGCGCGGACTTTGCCAAAAGTGAAAGCCGAGTTTGCTGACGAATTGAGAAAACTGCCACGGCGCTATGGCCCGAGGTTTCGCAGAGACGCGATGCGTTTGGCACAGGTCGTCTCCCAGCGGCATGTGCAGCCTTGGTTACAAGCCGAACAAGCTGCGGCCGAGGCGGAGTACCGGAAAGTCGCCGCGCGATTTGTGGGCATCGGCAATGAATTCCTCAAGAAGCTTTCCGCGTCGGGAGTTCCCGAACTCGCTCGCATGCCGAATGCGCTCGATTCCGAAAAAGGGTTCCGCGTTCAGTCGCGGTTCATATTTGAAGAACTGCTACGCGTCTCCATGCCTGCGTCTCCGCTGCGATATCTCGCGGATGTATTTCTGGGCGCCGTGCGAGCTTTTTCTGTAATCGAGCGTGAAGCGAGGGAGTTTCTCGATCACTTGGTGGAGATGAACAGCACGCGCGTGCAGTCCGACGTGGTGAATCGGGTGCAGGAAAGCCGCGGGCAACTGGAAGTCGAGATCCGCAAGCTGCTTCACGAAGTTAGCCATATCGCGGAACGGGCCCTGGATCGCGCGCGCGTTGCCAAGTCGGAGGGGGCTGCGGCGGTTGAAGCCGTTCTGAATCGCCTCAATGCCATCGAGCGCGCCATCCAAGGCCTGCGGCCATGCGACGAAGTTGAAGCGAGCGAAGGTTGAGCCGGAGCGCTGTTGAAGATTGCGACCGAGCAGGGCGCGTGCCGGCGCCGGTCGCGAAAGGCGTGCCGGGGATCTTACAGAGCATTGTCAATCGAGGATCATAACCGAACCTTTTCCCGCTCGGATGAACGCGAAGCGCAAATCAGGAGTTGACCCCGTGATTCATCCTTGGCATGACTTGGAGCCTGGCGAAAAGCTTCCCGAAGAGTTCGATGCCGTCATCGAAATTCCGCGCGGGTCCAATCTGAAGTACGAACTCGACCAGCCGAGCGGAGCTGACCTGCCCCAAGTTTGTTGTTCCGCCACAATGAGGAAATAAGCGGCGAGGCCCGCAAGTTTCAGACACCTGCCCGCACTTCCCATCCGTGCTGAGGGCAGGACAGCCGCGCTATCCTTTATAGTGTTAAGGTACAGCACCCGAATCGCTCCCGGCCAGCTGGTACCTGTTCCGCACTCTTCTTGCACCGCAATCCAACCATCGAAGTATCGCCCAAGCGCCAATATTCACCAGCGGCAAGAATACGAAACGAGCCGCACGATCGAGGCATATAGGCGTGCCCGTTGTGGCAATTACTGGTTACGTTTGATCGACGCCCGGGCGATTAGAAGCATCTGCAACTCATAGAAAACAAACCTCGGCTGCCCTTCAGAATCGACATCTGTCCTCGTCCTTGAGCCATTCTCCGCCCGCCCCACGCCTCCGGCTTGCGACCAGTTCGCCCGAACGTCATCTAAGCCTAATATCCCAGCGTCGGTACCCTGTATTAGCGAATTGTGTCATCCTGCTGTTTGCAATGGTCGAGTAACCGAATACTTTTTCTGGCGTAAGACCGAGACCGAACATGGCGAAACCCATTCTGCTGAGTGTTGACGACGACCCTGATGTACTGCGCGCCATCGAGCGAGACCTGCGCACGAAATATGGCGCGGAATTCCGTGTAATCGGGAGCGATTCTCCCGAGGCGGCCCTCACGCTGCTTAAACAGCTGAAGCTGCGCAACGACAGCGTTGCATTGCTTCTCGCCGACCAACGCATGCCACACATGGACGGCGTCGCTTTTCTGCAGGAGGCAATGCACATCTTCCCGGACTCCAAACGCGCGCTGCTCACCGCCTACGCCGACACCAACGCGGCCATCGGCGCTATCAATCAAGCCAGCATCAACTATTTCTTCTTGAAGCCATGGGATCCGCCCACCGAACACCTTTATCCGCAGCTGGATGATCTGCTGGACGACTGGCGAGCTTCGTACCGGCCGAAATTTGAAGGCATACGGGTGCTGGGGACGCGCTGGTCGCCCAAATCTTATGAGCTGCGAGATTTCCTCGCGCGAAATCGCGTTCCGTATCAGTGGATTGATGTGGAGCTTTCGGCGAGTGATCCGGAAACGAAGCGTCTCCTGGAAGTCCTGGGCCCGGAAGCCTCCAGCCTACCGGTGGTTCTTTTCCCGGATGGCTCGAAGCTACTGGATAGCGTTCCCGCGCAAGTCGCGCAAAAAGTGGGACTGCAAACTCGCGCGCAAACAAATTTTTACGATTTGGCAATCGTCGGAGGAGGGCCCGCGGGCCTGGCCGCTGCGGTGTACGGCGCCTCCGAAGGATTGCACACTGTAATGATCGAACGCGAAGCTCCCGGCGGGCAGGCCGGAATGAGTTCGCGGATCGAAAATTATTTGGGATTTCCCATGGGGCTTAGTGGTGGCGACCTTGCGCGTCGCGCCGTAGTGCAAGCGCAGCGCTTCGGCGTGGAAATTTTGTCGCCGCAGGAAGCGCTCAGCGTGCGCATCGAAGGGCCCTACCGCATGATCAAAATGGCCGATGGCAACGAGATTTCTTGCCACGCGCTGATGCTCGCTACCGGCGTGCAGTGGCGGCGCCTGGAAGCACCCGGGATCGACCGCTTGCAGGGCGCGGGCGTTTACTACGGCGGCGGCTCAACGGAAGCCTTATCCTGCAAGGGCGAAATTGTGTACGTGATTGGTGGCGCGAATTCCGCAGGGCAAGCCGCAATGAATTTCGCCAAGTATGCGGAACGCGTGGTAATCGTCGTGCGCGGCAAATCTCTTTCGAGCACCATGTCTCAGTATCTGATTGACCAGATCAAGGAGACGCCCAACGTGCAGTTGTGGGCGAACGCCAGCGTCTCCGAAGTGCACGGCGAAACGCATCTCGAAGAAATTTCATTTCTTTGCTCGGATACCAACCAGATTGACCGGGTCCCGGCGAGCGCGATGTTCATTTTCATCGGCGCGTCGCCGCGAACCGATTGGCTGGCGGATCTCGTCGAGCGCGACGAACATGGTTTCATTTTGACCGGCCCCGACCTGATCCGTGACGGAGAACACCCGAAGGGCTGGCAGCTCGACAGAGATCCGTTTTTGCTGGAGACAAACGTTCCCGGCCTTTTTGCCGTGGGCGACGTGCGCCATGGCTCGGTGAAAAGGGTGGCCTCCGGCGTCGGCGAAGGTTCGGTGGCCGTGCAATTCATCCATCAATATTTGAGCAAGGTCTAAATGGTCGAAAAATCTGAATTGCTGAAGGTGCCGGCGTTTGCGGATTTGCCCGATGACCAGATCGCGTGGTTCATCAGCCAGGCGACGGAATTGAATCTCAAGGCGGGCGACACGGCATTCCGGCAGGACGATCCCGCCGACGCGATGTTCGTTTTTCTCGAGGGGCAGTTCCAGGTGCGCGGCGAACTGGGCGGCGAAACCGTGGTAATTCCGATCAAGTCGGGTGACGTGACCGGAGTGCTTCCTTTTTCGAGAATGAAACAGTTTACAGTGGGCGGCAAAGCGATCACCGATTCCCGTGTTTTGCGCTTTCCAGCCTCGCAGTTTCCGGAGCTTGTCCACAAAATGCCTGAACTGGCTCAGCGGCTCGTTGGCATGATGTCCGACAGAATCCGCGAAACCACCCGGCGCGAGCAGCAGCGCGACCGGCTCGCTTCTTTGGGAAAGCTTTCAGCGGGCCTCGCGCATGAACTCAACAATCCCGCCTCTGCCGCGAAGCGCGCCGCGAGCCAGCTGCGAGACGTGCTAAAGAAAATCCGCGACGCCAGCCACGAGCTGGGGAGTCGCGACCTAACAGCGGCGCAGAAAGCAGAAATCGAAAAACTGGAGACCGCGTTCGTCCAGAGCGACGCTGTTCCGCCCGATCCTCTGGCCATGAGCGATCTGGAAGAGCAGATTGATTCGTTGTTGCGCAGCCACGGCCAGAACGACTTGTGGCAAATGGCCGCGGATCTGGCGCGCCGGAACGTCAAACCGGAAGCTCTGGAATCGTTATTTGCGATCCTGGATGCGGATTCAGCCCGCGCTGCTCTGGTTCGGATCGCTGCGTCCGTGGAAGTCGCGACGCTGCTAAACGAAATCGAGAGCGGCACATCGCGCATTTCCGATTTGGTCCGTGCGATTAAAGAGTACACCTACATGGACCAGACGCCGCTGCAGAACGTGGACATCGTGAAAAGCCTGGAGACGACGCTCACGATTTTGAATCACAAGCTCAAGCACGGAGTAGCGGTGGAGCGCGATTACCAAAAAATCCCACTGCTCGTGAATTCTTTTGGCAGCGAGCTGAATCAGGTCTGGACGAACCTGATTGACAATGCGATCGACGCCATGGGTGGCGAGGGCAAGCTTAAGATACGAACGTTTCGGGACGACAATTCCGTCGTCGTGGAGATTACCGACAGCGGTCCGGGAATCTCGCCCGAAGTGCAGGCGCACATGTTCGAACCTTTTTTCACCACCAAAGGGGTCGGGCAAGGCACCGGGTTGGGCCTCGACACGGTGCAGCGAATCGTGAAAAAGCATAAGGGCAGTATTCAGGTCAACTCGAAGCCCGGCGAGACTCGCTTTCAGGTCTGGTTGCCGCTGGCGGAGAGCACCACATAGAACTGATTTGGCAGGAAACTGCGCAAGGTTGCGCTCATTGAGCGATTTCAAACAGACAAGCGCAAGCTTTCGCGTCCCGCTCTACGAATCCCGTCGTAACGACGCCGTCGAAAATACGCGTGCGCTCGCTAATCAGTTCCCAGGCGATGCTGCATTTCCTCGAGCGTGAATCCCTTGGTCTCCGGGTAGAAGAACGAGACCATGAAGAACTGCACAACCATCATCGCCGCAAAAAACACGAAAGGATATGCGCCGGAGGTTTTGGCGACGACGGGAAAGAGCGCGGAAATGATCGCGTTCATGATCCAGTGGGAAGAGCTTCCCAGAGCCTGTCCCTTGGAGCGCACGGTATTCGGGAAAATTTCGCCGATGTAAACCCATACGACCGCGCCGAGCGGCGCGAAAAAGAAAATGTAGCCCACCAAAATCCATACCAGCCAGTCTTGATTGCGCTGCGTGAAAAAAATCATGGCCACGCCGGCCAGGCAGAGCGCAGTTCCCGCCGAACCGACTAATAACAGGACTTTCCGGCCGAGCTTGTCGATGAAAGTCATCGCCAGCAGCGTGGCGAAAAGATTCATGGCGCCGATGGCGACGGCCTGCAAGTCACCCGACAGTTTGCTGAATCCGGCTGCCATGAAAATGAAAGGCAAGTAGTAAAGAATCGCGTTAATTCCCGACAGCTGATTGAACACACCGGTAGTGATCGCTACAAAAATGGGGTAGCGAAATTTGCGCTGGAAAAGCGGCTCGGAGCCCTGCGATCGCTCCAAGTGAATGGAATCCACAATTTCCTTGAGTTCCTCTTCGTAATTCGACGCGCGCAGAAGTGTGAGTACGCTGCGCGCTTCGTCAATACGATGCTGCGTGGCCAGCCAGCGAGGACTCTGCGGAATCCCGAAAAGCATCACCAGAAATAAAAATGCCGGAGCTGCGGCTACGCCCAATTGCCAGCGCCATTCCAACGCACCCATTCCAAGCCTGGCAATGCAATAGTTCGAAAAATATGCCAGCAGAATTCCCAGCACCACGTTGATCTGAAACATTCCCACGAGCCGCCCGCGCATGCTGGCGGGAGCGAGCTCCGCGATATACACCGGGGCTAGGACGGAAGATCCGCCGATGCCCAATCCGCCGATGAAACGGAAAATAACCAGAGCCGGCCAGCTCCATGCGAAGGCGCAGCCGAGGGACGATACGATATACAGGACTGCCATCAAGCGCAGGGCATTTCGACCACCCAAGCGTTGACCGATTAAGCCCGCTGTCAGTGCACCGACGACTGTGCCCCATAACGCAATCGAGACCGTAATTCCCAGTGACCAGTCCGAGAGGTTAAATACTTGCTGCAGCGAGTGCGTGGTTCCGGCGATGACGGCGGTGTCGAAACCAAACAGGAGCCCACCGAGCGCTCCGACGATGCTGGCCTTGAGCAGATAGGAATTCAATTTCATGCAAATACCTCAATGCAATTCTGCAGCGCGCAGCCGTGCTGCGTGGCAACGATCAGAATGCCCGGCTTACGCACCATTCGGAGACACCGTGAACGGCAGTATGCAGGCACCGAGCAGCCCTGCCTCAGGGCCTAACTCCGTGAGCGTGACATACGTTTTCGCTTTCGTCCCGCGATCAGCCTCGGACTTTTCCGGATCGGTCATGCGAAATACGTAGCTGCGATAGCGCAATTCCTCGAATAGTGCCGGAGAAAACAAATTCCAGGAACTCGACAAGCCGCCGCCCACAACATACAGCGGCAGGTTCAGCGTGTTGACAAGCGCGGCGAGCCCCCGGCCCAACGCGAGACCCACCTCGTCGAAAATTTTCTGTGCATCACGATCGCCCGCACTTGCGAGCACGGCAACGTCCCGAGCCATGAAATCGGGATTACTCTTTTCCAAAGCCGCCAACGCCGGCGATTTTCCCTCCGCGATCAATTCTTTCGCTCTGCGGCGTACTCCGGTAGCCGACGCCAGTGGCTCCAGGCAGCCGCGAGCTCCACATCCGCACGCTGCGCCATCCGGCCAGATATTCGTGTGGCCCACCTCGCCGGCCATTCCATTCAAACCGTCCCAGATTTTGCCGTGGAAGATGATTCCGCCGCCAACTCCTGTGCCCAGCGTTATAAAACACAAGCTATCAATGCCGAGCGTTTTCCCTTTGCCGGCGACGCACTCCGCGAGAGCCGCTACGTTGGCGTCATTTTCGACGACGACAGGCGAGCCCACACCTTGCTCCACCGCTGCGCGCAATTCCAGGCCGTCGAAGCCGGGAAGGTTGGGCAGATTTCGCAGCCGGCCTTCGGGCAATTCGATCGGTCCCGGCGAGCCGATGGCGATGCCTTTTAGTGCGAGCTTCGCCGAATACTTGTCCCGGAGTTTGAGAATGCCTGCGCACATATCCGCGACCACGGCGTCCCGGCCGGCCTTCAGCCGCGTGGGCATCTGGATCGTATCCAGAAATCCGGCCGCCGGTGTGAATGCCGCCAGGCGCAGGTTCGTGCCTCCAAAATCAATTCCGATCGAGAACGAATCCGAAGTCATGTCGGAGTAGCCTGCTCCATTGGTCGCAAATCTGTGATTCTAATCCCCCGAGGTTCAGCGGCGGGCTGCAGCGCAATCCAATCGCCGCGCGACGGCAAGCAATGTACACGAATTAGGAAGCGAGAAAACAGGAATTCCGGTGGACGCGCGCCGGAGGCGAAGGATGACCGGCCTGCGCCCACTCAGTTTGCCGCTAAGAATGCGCGGGCGCCTCGCTGTGTGGCTTATTATTCCTGAACGCAAAGGACGCTATATAGAGGTAGCACAGCGCGGGCAGGATAAACGCGTAGTGGATGCCGATGTGGTCCGCGAGCACGCCTTGCAGCTTTGGAATGACCGCGCCGCCCACAATTGCGCAGACCAAGACGGCGGAACCCTTGTCGGTCAGCGGGCCAAGTCCCTCAATTGAAAGAGTGAATATGCTGGGAAACATTGTGGAGTTAAAGAACCCAACGAGCAGGATGCTCCACATCGCCAGGTGCCCAAAGCTGACCATCGAGAGCACAACCAGCACAAATGCCACCAGCGCGGAAAAACCCAGCACTGTTCCGGTACGCACCTTCTGCAGCACGGCCGACCCGATAAATCGGCCGATCATCGCGCCACCCCAGTAAAGGGAAACGAATTTCGCGGCAAGTTGGAGGGAAATGTTTCCGATGTTGGGCTGGCTCATGTAATTAATCAGCAAACTCCCAATCCCAACTTCGGCACCAACGTACATGAAAATTCCAATCGCACCTAGCAATAGGCGCCGGTGTTTCCAGACGGAATCGTGAACCTCGCCATGCGGCTCAACCGCGGCAATAACCGGAAGCTTGAATTTCGCAATCACCAGACCGAGCGCCATGAGCGCAAGCCCAAATACCAGATATGGCAACTTGACTGACGAAGCTTGTTGCAACTGGTAATCGCGGTACTCAACGTGCGACATTCGCCTGACCACATCGAGCGCGAGAGGTGTCGCTTTCAAAATCAACAAGCCGCCGAGCAACGGGCCCAGGACGGTACCGAGTGAATTGAATGCTTGCGTTAAATTCAAACGACTCGAGGCCGTTTTCTCCGGACCGAGCACCGCAACATAAGGATTGGCGGATACCTGGAGGGCTGTCATACCTGCTGCCAGAATGATCAGCGCCGCAAGAAAGAACGGAAAGGATGCGGCTCTCGCTGCTGGTATGAACAAAAGGGCGCCCGCTCCCATTGTGAACAAACCACCAACCATTGTTCTTTTGTAACCAATCCAATCGATTAACTTTCCGGAAGGCAGAGCAAAGACAAAGTAGGACAGGAAAAAGTAGAGCTGAACTTGCATGACTCCGGAGTAACTCAAACTGAAGATGTTCTTAAAATGAGGAATCAAAATATCGTTGAGGCTGGTGAGGAAACCCCACATGAAGAAGAGGGTCGTCACCATGGCCATGGCGGGCTTGTCGGTGGAAGTGGGCGCGGCTGTGGCTGCGGGGGCAACGTTCGAATTGGCTATGGACATCGCTTCAGGGCTCTCCCGTTATTCCGATTGGACTGGCAACGCCGGCTGCTAGGCGCTCTGCAATTCTTTACCGCAAGGCGCCGACTGCAAGGACGCTTTCCCGGTTGATTTGCGCACCACAAACTCAGGCTCAATCAATATTTCCGCTGCGAACTCCTCGCTGTTCTTGATCTGGTTCAGCACCGACCGCGCGGCAATCTCGCCCATTTTCAGAAGCGGCTGGCGCACCGTCGTCAGCGGCGGATTGCTATAAGGAGCCATCTTGATGTCGTCGAAGCCTACGACGGAAATATCGTTCGGGACGTGCAGGCCGGCTTCCTGGAAAGCGCTGATGGCGCCCAGCGCGGAATTGTCGTTGAACGCAAAGAGCGCGCTGAATGGCAATTTCCGGTTGTTCAGGAACGCCTTGGTGGCGGGATAGGCCACTTCCGGGGTGGACAAGTCGCCTTCCAGATGAATGGTGAGCTCGGGCCGCACCGCGATGCCCAGTTCCTGCGCCACGTGCAAAATTGCGTTCCAGCGATCGGTGGAGTCCGAACTGTAATGCGGCCCTTTCATGAACGCAATTTCGCGATGGCCGAGTTCATAGAGATGTTGCAGGGCGAGCTGCGCCGCACGGCGATGATCGAGAAGAATATTGGTGACGCCCTCTACCGGGCGATGGCCCGCGATGGCGATGGTGGGCAAAGACATGGCTTCACCGAGCAAAGTGTCCACGGAAATCAGTCCCTCGACTCCGCGCTGCATCAGAATATGCGAGTAGCTGTCCAGCAATTTCTTATCGTTATGATGAGCGACTGTGAGAAAGAAAAAATTATGCTGCCGCAGGTACCGTTCGATCCCGCTGATGATCATCGCTGCGTAGGCGTCGCCAAGATCGCGCGTGATTACTCCGATGGTGTAAGTGCGCTGCACGCGCAGCGAGCGCGCCAGATAATTTGGACGATAATTCAGTTCGCGCGCTGCGGCGAGAACGCGCTTCTTGGTGCGTTCCGGTACGGAACGAGCAGCTGCGGAGTTGTTTAATACTGCGGAAACAGTGCCGGGCGTGAGTCCCACATGCTCGGCCACCGCTTTCAGCGTGACCACGCGAAATTTTCGGCCGCCTTGATGCTTGCCACGGCTTTCCATGGGGCTATCTCTTTAAAAATTTCCGCCAGAAAAAATAATCTGAGCTGAGCGCGCGGTCAATACTCGCCACTTCGCGCGGAGGATGAAGGACACGTCTGCCCTTGGTGCATAATACTGCGAACTGTTGCGGGAGTCATGGCACATCTGCGGCAATTGAAGAAAAGTCTTTAGAAAATCGTTATTTTTATCTTGACAAGAATGGGGCACTTGAAGCTAAATGCTGCGCAGCTGGGTGGTATCGAAAAAATAGATGGGTTGTATTTAAAGAGTTTTTTGTACAGGGTGGCTTTAGTGGGCGCAGGGGTGTGTCCTGGTGTGCGCAAACTCGTTTGCCCGCCGTGGGACTAACTCTTGCGTGTTTTCTCGTTTTGCGACGTTGCCGTGTCAGCAGGTCTGTGGCGTGGGCCGGGTGGGCCTAACGTGCTTCTCTTGGGGGAGGAGAAAGACTCATGATTACGTCTAGGAATCGCTTTCTGTTTGTGCTCGTTGTGGGTGTCTGTTTGTGTCTAGGCGCCATGCTGATGGCCTCGCCGTTAGCGGCGCAGTCCACGTACGGATCGGTGACCGGTACGGTCACGGACGCGTCGGGTTCTGCAGTTCCCGACGCCACGGTTACGCTAACCAGTGCGACGACCGACTTCAAGGCGTCATTTACTACCAGCGGTGACGGACAATATACTTTCGTCAACCTGAACCCTGGTCCGTACACGGTCGAAGTGGATAAGCCTGGCTTCAAGCACGTCAAGCGCACGGACGTTACCGTTCAGGTGCAAATTGGCACGCGCATTGACGTTTCCCTGGAAGTAGGCGCCCAGACGCAGACGGTCGAAGTGACGGCGGAGACTCCGCTTCTGACGCCGAACTCCGCGACACTGGGCCAAATTATTGACGAGCGTAAGACGAACGATATCCCCCTGAACGGCCGCAACGTATTCAACTTGATTCTTTTGTCTCCTGCCGCTGTCGCCCAAGGCGGTTCGGGCGGCACTCCAGTCGGCCAGAACCCATTCAGCTGGGGCAACTATCAAGTCGGCGGTTCCTTCGCCAACCAGAGCGCGGAGTATTTGGATGGACAGCCGCTGAACATCGGCTACATCAATTTGCCGATCATCATTCCGATTCAGGATTCGGTCGGTGAATTTAAAGTCGAGTACAACAACGTCGGCGCGGAATGGGGCAAGTTTTCCGGCGGCGTCGTCAACTTCAGCACCAAGAGCGGCACCAATCAATATCACGGCGAAGCGTATGAATATTTGCGCAACAAAGTGCTGAATTCCCGGCCGTATTTCTCCTCCTCAAATCCCCCGTACGTGCAGAACCAGTATGGTTTCACCTTCGGTGGACCGGTCCCGAAACTCACAAACAAGCTCTTCTTCTTCACCAGTTGGGAACAGTTCAGATTGCGGCAAGGCGCCGGGGCATCGACCTATACCGTCCCACTGCCGCAGATGTTTACGCCGAACGCAGCGGGCTTTTACGATTTCTCTTCGCTCTGCCCTGGCATATCACCTACGGGTTTCTGCCCATCACCGGCAGCGGGGGTTCAACTTTACGATCCCTGGACGGCCACCTCCGCGGGCAATCGGACGGCTTACCCTGGAAACCTGATTCCTGCGGCGGAGGGAAACCCAGCAGCAATCGCCCTCTATCATAAGCTTTACCCGGTAATCCCCTCGACTTCCGGGTATATAAACAACTATGTGGCTGGCGGGTCTATCGGTGGAAATACGAACCAGTTTGTGACCCGTGAGGATTACAATATCAACAACACCACGCGTCTGTTTGGCCGCTTTACTTACTACGGCCTTACAGACCTTCCGACCGACCCCTTTGGCACCGGGTTTTGCGCTGACAGATGCGCAGAGAAGTACCATTCGAAGGCTCTGGCCCTCGATCTCAACCACCAGTTTTCGACGACCACCATCTTCGATCTTAACGTTTCTGCGAGCCGGTTCGTGTATTCCCGCGACCCCATCAATTCCGGATATGATCTGACGCAACTGGGCTGGGGATCGGTCTATAACGATCTTTCGGCCTCTTTGAGGACTCCACCTACCACGGCTTTTTCGTTCCAAAACGACCCTGGCTATACGCAGGGTCCGGGCAGCGCGATCGGAGATCACAATTCGCAGTACAACTTCTCTCCCGTGCTCACTTTGATCCGGGGGAAGCACACGATCGCAATCGGCGGGCAGTACGAAATCGGCTATGACAACTATTTCCAGACGAACATTGCCGCTGGCGCTTTTGGCTTCAGCAACAGCTGGACCAGTAGTAATTTCGCCGCTCCGGCAGCGAATAGCGGCTTCCCTTTTGCCGATTTTCTGCTTGGACTAGCTGACAACTACGGTCAACTCGTCAATCAGACCTTTGGTGTCGCCCAAGTTCCTGCTCAGGTGGCAGGCAAGCAAACCTACCGCGCCCTTTACGGCAATGACACATGGCGCGTAACCCCGAAGCTGACAATCAGCGCGGGCCTGCGCTACGAACTTCAGGGGCCGTGGTCGGAACGCTTCAACGATTTGACGTATTGGAATCCAAATGCCGTCAATAGCGCCGTTACGGGTTGCAACGGAGTTGCCGGTTCGCCTTGCAGCGGCGATGCTTTCTACGTCCAAACGGGAGTAAACGGCAGCCGCAACAACATTCCGCTGGACAAAAGGCAGTGGTCCCCCAGGCTCGGTTTGGCGTATAGCTGGGATCAGAAAACCGTGATTCGCGCCGGATATGGAATATTCTACATTCCGAATTACATTTCCTTCGGCTTGAACGCGGACAACGACGTGATCGGCCTTGCGAATACGACGTACAACTCGTACCTCACGTCACAAGGCGCATATGTCCACCCCTACAGCACCCTCAACGGCACCGGCGGTTGCTCGCTGGTAGGCGGGACGCCCACCTGCGCTGACAATACCGGTCCATTCGGAGCGGGAGGCTTCGTTCTGCCTCCTGGCCGTAACGCGTCGCCAAGCCTGTCTGCGTTCGTGGCCGCCAACGGCAATCCAACGCTTGCTCCATACACAGATCCTAAGCCCGGATATGTGCAGCAGTACAACCTGGACATCCAGCGTGAAGTAGGCTGGGGTTGGTTCCTTGACGCCGCCTACGCCGGATCGCATGGAGTTCACCTGCAGCAGTACAGCACGAACGTTAACCAAATACCTGACAGCTTCGTTGCGCAGGCAGGCGCACAGTGCCCTGGAACGGTCGGCGACATACCCGCCCCGGCGGCCTGCACTCCGTCAATTCTCAACCCGGTTCTGAATACCCTGGCGGGTCAGGGTACAGGACTTAGCGGCGCAACGCTTCCTCAAGGCCAGTTTGACCGTCCGTACCCGCAGTATCAAAATCTGAAACTGGCTGGCTTTGGCTGCTGCGATAGCTCGTACAATTCGTTCCAGTTTACAGCCACGAAGCGTTTCAAAGATGGCGGATCGTTCCTCGCGGCTTACACCAACTCGAAGTTGATGACCAACACCGACACTCTTACCAGCTGGTTGGAAAGCTCAACGGGCGGAGTCGGGCAGGTACAGGATTTCAACAATCTGAGCGGCGAACGCTCTTTGTCGTCGCAAGACGTCTCGCAGCGCTTGGTGCTTAGCTATGTTTACGACCTGCCGTTCGGCCACGGCCAGCGGTATATGTCCGACGCCACCGGCGTCATGGATAAGCTCGTCTCCGGATGGGGTGTGGACGGCGTTACTACCTTTCCAAAAGGGCTTCCCGCTCAAGATTGCTTGGACCGGCGGTACTCCCCTCGAAGGGGCCGGCCTCGGCATCGCCAACATTCGGCCAGACGCGGTTCAAGGGTGCGCCAAGGGTGCAGGAGGCTCAGGACGTGCGGCGAAGGTGAACGAGTGGTTTAACGTCAGCTGCTTCTCCCCACCGCCCGCTCTGGGGATACGGTACGGAAGCCCGCGTTGACTCCAGCCTGCGTGCGGCCGGAATCAATAACTGGGACATCGCCCTTTACAAGACGACGACCTTCGGCCCGGAACAAAGGTTTGGCATTCAGTTCCGCACCGAGTTCTTTAACACCTTCAATCGTGTCCAGTTTGGATTCCCTGGCACGACGTACAACGGCGACAACTCGGTGTCCGGGCCAAACATCAACAACAATGGGTTTGGAACGGTCACAACGCAGGCCAACAACCCGCGGTTGATTCAGTTCGCACTGAAGTTCTTGTTCTAGCGCGCGAACGGAACGAAGGTGGGTGCCTCCCCCCGGCATCCACCTTCGGTTCCAGCAATCTGCGAAGTTTCGCTCACGCCTGAAGCTCCCTGCGGCGACGCTACACTTGTCTCTCTATTTGCTCGGGCCGCGCTTGAGATCTGGCCATATTTCACTTAGCCCAGCGGCTGGCAGCTCGATTCGTTCGTTCGAATTTGGGCCCGTCACCACGAGCGCATTTCCACGGATGCCAATTCCAGCGATCGTTCGCCACGCGTGAGGTGCCTCGGTTGCGAACATCGCGTAGGAAGCGGCTTGTATGCCTCGTGCTGGCAAACAATGAACCGCTGGCACGCCAAACAGCGGACCAGCCAGGATTGCGTCGCGCAGACCAAGTGGCATAGGCGAAGTCGCGAACTCCAAGCCCCGCGCCTGAGTTTTTCCGCCCCAAGGAGCATCTGTGCGGGCACAGTTTTCTTCCCAGTTTGCGACCCACGGAAAATCACTGAACGCCGAAAGCAATAGCCCGCCAACAAACCGAGCCGCCAGTTCAATACTGCGACATACGCCAATTGCGAATCGCGATCTTCGGCAAGCAGCGTGGTTGCGATGAAGCCGCGGCCATTGGTAGTAAATGGCTGGGAGATGTCCAGGTATGACCATTAGCGCCAGGCGCGTTCGGCCAGGTAAACTCACGATCATTTTCGAGAGCTTCTTTGCCCTCATAGCCAAGCGGCCAGGTCTTCGAGCGCGTTCCCGGCATCAGGCAGACACTTTCACCCGCTTGCAGAAATGGCGGTCCAAAAGTAGTGTGCTGCGCCCACTGAATGTAGCGATCGCGGTTAGTCTTGTTGGTTATGGTTTCAGTGACGTAGGCAACGGATTCATTTTCCCGCATCGTAATAACGCGCCGAACCAGGAGTCCAGCACTGGGTGCCGCGCTGCGCACGCTAAGCAGCCCCAGCCCGCGCTGGGAGCCCTTCTTGGCCAGCGTCCAGCGGCTGGACGCCACTTCGCCGTGGAGCGGCAGCCCCAACCGTGCCTCTTCGTCCGATGGAGCGCCGAAATAGTCCAAGCAGAGGGAATGGCCGGCATAGCCGGAGAGGTACTTGCCCGCCGGCGGAAAGCCAAATCTCCGGCCATGTTTTTGTTTGGAATAGCGCTCGGGCTCGATGGTTTGCCAAGGCGGTTCCCATAGAAGATTGACGTTGGGCGCGGATCCTTTCCGGAGGTTGAAAGACGCCAGATGACCGCCGCCGCGAAGGCAACACAGCGCAATCTGCTCATTCGCTAGCAGCCAGCCAGGACGTTTGCGCCACAAAACCGCGCGGCACTCGATGGAAGATTTAGCCTTTTTCGTAGGCGTCATTTGACCACTCCTGCGCCGCTCCCAGAAAATCCCATTGGGGCGGCTGGATTCGCTAATCTATTAACAAACAATACGGCGCACAGTGAGCGCGGTTGGTTTACAGAATTGTGAGGCTCGAGTCATTACGCACGATTCAACTCCGGACGCGATGGGTCCACAGTGGTTGGCCCTTGACCTGGAGATCAAGCACCGAGATGTGGTCGCGGCCAAGATTGGAGACATACAGCTGGTCAAAGTTCGGGCCACCAAACGCGCAATTGGTGGGTTGGCAGAGCAGCAAATTCTCCGCATCTTGGCAAAGCAGCTCAACGTGGCCTGTGGCAGAAACGCGATAAATACAATTAGAGGCGTACGTCGTCACGTAAAGATTGCCCGCCGCGTCAAAAGCCATGCCGTCTGGAACACGCGTCAGTCCCTCTGCAAACACCTCCGGACTGCCGGAACTTCCGTCATCCTTGATCTCGATTCGGACCACGCGATCGCGATTGCTTTCCACCACGTATAGATAACGCTCCTGCGCGTCCAGCGCCAGGCCATTGGCGAAATGAAACGGACCGGCGGCGAAGAGTTCCACCTTTCCCTGATGTGACAGGCGCCACACCACACCGTTTGCTTGCTTCCATTCTCCCGAATCGCTGAAGTACAGATTTCCTTGCGAATCGAATACGCCGAAATTTGGCGTGCGAATCTTGACTCCATCCACGAAATCGGCGACCAGAGAAACCGCGCCGCGCCGCGTCACTTTCAGCAGCGCTTGCTTGCGCAGATCGCACACGTAGATATTCTCATCGCGGTCGAGAGCGAGGCCCAGGCAAAACCCGCCCGTATTGGCGAATTCCTCGACGCTCCTTCCGTCCTGTGAGATTCGATAGACTTGTCCGGCCTCGCCGCCGGCATACACCGTGCCATCGCGGGCCACGGCAACGCACTCGGGATGATCAAGGCCTTCCACCAGACGCCGGACTCTTGCAACGGGATAAAGCATCGGATTTTCCTTTCGCAACGAGCCGCCGAGGTTTCCTGGCGTCTTTGGAATCAACTATTGCGCGGTCTGGAAGACTTCCTCGAGCATTGCTTCTTCCGCGCCTAGAATGCTTTCGATCGTCTCCAGGCGCGACTTGCTCGGAACAAACTCCAACCGTCGAATCCCAAAGGGATCAATTTCGCGCCGAATCAATCGCAGTTGCTCAGGAGTTGGAGCTGCCGTGACTGGCAACGGATCGGCAACCAGGAATTCACCGCCCGTCTGCCGGCGAACATCTTCCAGCGCTATTCCCGGGTGAATGCTCACGAGCCGGAATCTCTGGCTGGCGAAGTCCAATTCAAAAGTTCCAAGATTTGAAATCAGCCGTACTTTTCCCGGCTGAAGCCCGGCCTGAATTCGCTCTTCATCAGTTAATAGGCCTCGCGATGCGGTGCAAAACGAAACCGCATCTACGAAGCGCTCGGGCGAGTGCCGCGTCAGGTAGAGTACAAAATTTTTGTGAAGATTTGCCACGTCGGCCATCCCGCCTTGCCCCGGGAGACGCAGACGCTTGCCCTTGCTCTCGATCCAAGCGTTATTTGTGCGTCCGTGCACGTCCACCTGGGCCACGGTGATGACCTCGTGAGTGATTCGTCCCGTCTGGTAGTACCAATGATAGGTCTCGTCTCCTCCCCAGAAAACTTTGGCGGTTTGCCAGTCGAGTGGCTCCGCCAGGGTCAACGACATAGGATGAGATTCAACGTCAACGAACCCGCCGTTCAACGAGATCAACGTCAATGCGGGAGCGTGGAGACGTTTTGCCAACAAGTAGGACACCATGGCGAGCGGAGAAACCGACCCGACCGAACAAATGCTGGAATTATCGTATTCGCGCGCCAGCGCTGCCGCCAGGAACTCGTCCACGGTGTACGGAGTCCCGGCCTCAATTTCCAATCCGTATTTCGCCAACCGCTCGGAAGTAAGAGCGCGCACTGGAACTTTCGCGGCGCGCCGCAGAAACGTCGCGCGCCGTTCGGCACAAACAAATCTCGATTTCGGCGCCTCGCCGGTCGGCGTTGTTTCCCGTGAATGCGATTCCGGCTCGACTGTCTTGGACTTCCTGCTCTCGTCTTCTTCGCGTACGAAACCTATCAGCCGGCGGTAGTCGGTCGAGTAATAAGGCAGGCATGACGTCGGATACGCACCCATTGGGACACAGGCCACCGCCGTGACGAAATTGTGCGGCAGCACGTAAGATTTCGGCGCATCTCCGAGCTTGCCGACTTCGACGATCTCCTCAACGGTGAACAGTTTCGTCTTCGCCGCGCCCAACAGGCTCACGTCTAGGCCCCGAGCGCCTTGAATTTCCACGTTGCCGTTGCGATCGGCCCTCTGCGCGTGAATCAGCAGAACGTCAATATCCAATCGGTGGGCGACGCCAACCGGTTCTCCGGTGACTGTGGAAACTGTCTGCTTCCAAAAGTTTCCCACGCTCATTAAGTCGGATCCTGCCGGCAACTGAAACGGCATTTCGGGAAGATTGAAGAAAGCGGCGTGTAATGCCTGGATCATAGCCAAAGCAGTCCACTCTTCCACTTCGATTCGCCCGGTTTCCAACGCTTCGCGGAATTGCGGCGATAATCCCAGGATATCCAGGCTCGAGAAACAAAAGATGAGCTTCTTGATGGCGTCCGCGCGAAGAAATAACTCGAGCGGCAGACCTCCGCCCCAACTTATATAGGTAAAATCTCGGCGCCCCAGAGCCAAAACGGACGCGATCAGAGCGATCGGCAGACGAGCAAGATGCACCCCGCCGACTCCAATCCGTGCGCCAGTTGGTACTTGTTGCGCCAATTCATCCAGGCCTAAGATCCGGGTCATGCGAGTGCGACGACCTCCAAGGGGGCGGCTTGATAGAACAACCCGCGAAGCGGGTCGCAGTATAGCGCATAGCCAGGTTCCGCGGTTCGTCCAACAGCTTGATAGGTCGCGATAAAAAATGGGGAAGCTTCCATCGCGCTGTGATACGGTTTCACGAGCTCGAGACGGTAAGAACAGAGCTATGGCTTGTCCACAGGATGACCGGCAATCAAATGTTTGAGTACGATTCACCTCAATCCGACAAGCTCAATCTTGGCAAAACACTACAGGTCACTCGCAGCTACATGACATTGGAAGCGTAGGCAGCTCAGACAGTTATTCAGTGCGGCGGTTGCGGATAATCCCAGCGAGAGAGGAAAGTTCAACTATGCGCCTCAAAGAGCGGGTAGCGCTTGTCTCCGCGATGGCCAGCGGCATTGGCCAAGCAATCGCTGAACGGTTCGCGGCGGAAGGCGCTGCGATAATTGGCGTTGATGTGGACGAAAAAGGCGGCATCAGCACCAGGGACAGAATCCGCTCGCACGGCGGCCGCATTCTATTCCACCGCGCGGACGTCGGCTCACAAGTGGAAGTTCAGCAAGCAGTGGAAGCTGGTCTGCGGGAATTCGGAAAAATAGATGTATTAGCGAACGTTGTGGGGATCGCCTCGGAAGCTCCGTGCCATAAAATGGAATTGAGCGATTGGGAGCGCATCATCCGCGTGAATCTCACCAGCATGTTCCTCACTTCGAAGTATGTCTTGCCTGGCATGATCGAGCGCAAATACGGTTCGATCGTGAATATGGCTTCGGTGCAAGGGCTACTTGGTCTTGCGGGATATCCGCATTATGCCGCGAGCAAGGGCGGAGTCATCAGTTTGACCAGGCAAATGGCCCGCGAATATGCGTCGAGCGGAATTCGTGTGAACTCCATCGCTCCCGGAACGATTGACACGCCTCTGAACAAGCAAGTTCTGGAACGGTCGGCAGACCCTGAAGCCCTCCGCGCCGTCTGGCTGAAGATGCACCCTCTCGGGAGATTGGGAACTCCGCTCGACGTCGCCAACGCGGCGCTCTATCTTGCCAGCGATGAAAGTTCATGGGTGACCGGTCAATGTCTGATTATCGACGGCGGAATGACGGCTTGTGCGCCGGCTTAATCGGGCATTCAACAAGCAAGTCCCGATGCTCAGGGCAGCAAATCAGGAGGATGAACAAGTATGAAGGGACCGCTCCATGGACTGCGCGTCGCGGACTTCAGTCAGCTCGTGCAAGGACCCAGCGCGACGCAACTCTTGGGAGACTTGGGTGCGGACATCGTGAAAATCGAGCCGCGTGGTGGAGAATGGTCGCGCAGCTGGTCTATCGGTGACACCTTTGTGCAAAAGGAGAGCCTGTCGTTTCTGGCTTTCAATCGCGCCAAGAGAAGCATCACGCTCGATTTGAAGTCTGCCGAGGGAAAAGAAATAGCTCTTCGCATCATTAAATCCTCTGACGTACTGATTGAAAATTTTCGCCCCGGCGTCATGGACCGGCTGGGTCTCGGCTACGAAACTCTGTCCGCGAATCAGCCGGGGCTGATCTACTGTGCGAGTTCTGGCTGGGGACAGGATGGGCCATACGAGGAGCGTCCTGGCCAAGACTTGTTGGCGCAGTCTATAGCCGGAGTGTTGATGTTGAATGGCACAGCCAGCGACCCACCAGTGCCTGTAGGGATTGGCCTCGCGGATCTTACGGCAGGTCTGCACATTACGATCGCAGTGTTGTCCGCGCTTTTTGAAAGAGCACGTTCGGGAAAGGGCCAGCGGGTTGATGTCAACCTTTTGAACTCGATGATGCATCTGGCGACGCAGGAATTGACGCTATATCTCAACACCCTGCGCGAACCGCAGCGCAGCGCCGCTGGAATCGGTCATCCCTACGTAGGCGCGCCCATGGGCGTTTACAAAACCCAAGACGGCTACATCTCGGTGGCGATGATGCCGCTCCAGAAAGTTGCCGCATTGGTGGGAGTGGAGGGGTTCGAAGGGAACGATTCGCGAAACGCTACCGCAAACCGCGATGAGATAAAGCGCAAACTCGAGAAGGGATTCATTAAGAAAACAACCGCTGAACTCATGGACATCTTCATGACTGCGGACATCTGGGCCGCCCCTGTAAACACTTTTCCCGATGTGGAGCGTGACCCACAGGTTCGGCACAATAAAATTCTTGTGGAATTCGAGCATCCGGTAGCCGGTAAATTTCGCACCGTGGGAATGCCGATCGAGTTCAGCCGGACGCCGGGCGAAATCCGCAGGCCGCCGCTGCTGGGCGAGCATAAAGACGAAATTCTTGCCGAATTGGGATACAGCGAGCAGGACATCGCGCATTTCAAAGAGGCGAAGATCGTTTAAGTTCTCGAATTGCTGGCAATCCTCGTGATCGAATCGCCGGCTGCAGCTCAAGAGTAAGGAGATAGTCCGTGATAACCCTTCGGGGGATGACCTGGAAGCACGATCGAGGTCTTGCTCCTATGCTGGCGACAGCCGCCCGGTGGTCTGAAACACATCCCGACGTTCGCATCGAATGGGAAGCTCGATCGCTTCAGGGATTCGCCGACCATCCGATCCGGGACTTGGCGGAGGAATTTGATTTACTGGTACTCGATCATCCCTTCATGGGCACGGTCGCAAAAGGCGGTTATCTCGTTCCGCTGGATAATTACATCTCCACCGAAGTTCTCTCCAATCTACGCAGCGAAAGTGTGGGTGCTTCACACGAAAGTTATTTCTACCAGGGCCACCAATGGGCGCTGGCTATAGACGCGGCGGCGCAAGTAGCTGGATACCGCCCGGACTTGCTGGCGGCAGCAGGGATGAAGGTTCCCTCGACGTGGGACGAAGTTTCAGAGTTGGCTCGGGTCCAAAAAGGATTTGTAACCACGCCGCTGCTTCCGGTGGATTCGTTCTGCACCTTCCTTACGCTGTGCACGAGCTTCGGCGAAACGCCGTTTGCCGCAGGATCACATCAGATAGTTCGCAAGCGAGCTGGCGAATCAGCGTTGCAACAGCTTAAAGCGTTAGGGGAATTCGCGATCAACGAAGCGCACGAAATGAATCCCATCGCCGTGTGGGAGAAGATGAGCACCACGGACGAGATTGCTTATTGTCCCATCGCGTTCGGCTATTCGAACTATGCGCGACCGGGTTACCGGCGCGCTCCCATCCACTTTACAAACATTCCCTCCCGGCCTCCCCACGGTCCTGTGGGTTCTGTGCTAGGCGGGGCCGGTCTTGCCATCTCTGCCCGCTGCAAAGAGCTTAGCGCTGCTGTTGATTACGCGGTGTGGGTGGCGAGCGCCGAATGTCAGAAGACGATTTACGTTCACTCGGGTGGACAGCCGGGCAACAGGAAGGCTTGGATCGATCCCGGAATCAACCGGATGGCGAACCATTTCTTCGAAGCTACTCTTTCCACGCTCGAACAAGCGTTCCTGCGGCCGCGGTTTGCGGGCTTCGTGGAATTCCAAACGCAGGCCTCGTTTGTGATCCGCAATTTTTTGTTGGGAAAATCCAATTCAGCGGCCACTTTGAACTCGCTGGATGAATGTTATCGTAAAGCGACGTCATAACCTGACACTTGCAAGGCGATTGCAGAGATTTCCAGCCCATGAAAATAGCGGGAAAATCATGAAAGAAACCTGGCGCTGGTTTGGACCGCAGGATCCCATTTCGTTGGCGCAAATAAGTCAGGCCGGAGCTACCGGCATCGTCACGGCGCTGCACCACATTTATCGTGGCGAGGCGTGGCCTCTGGACGAAGTCCTAAAGCGCAAAGCTGAAATCGAATCTGCGGGCCTGGTCTGGTCTGTCGTGGAAAGCATTCCGGTTCACAATTCCATCAAGCTGCGCTCCGGGCCCTATCGCCAGTACATCGCCGCCTGGAAGGATTCTCTTGCCGCTGTCGCCAAAGCCGGCGTCCCGGTTGTCTGTTACAACTTCATGCCTCTGGTTGATTGGACGCGAACGAATTTGATGTGGCGCCTGCCGAACGCGGGGTATGCGTTGCGTTTCGATGCCATTGATTTCGCGGCGTACGACCTGTTCCTTCTGGAACGCCCCGCTGCTGAGCGAGAATACGCGCCGGGGCGCGTCGCCGCCGCGCGCACTCGCTTCGGCGCGATGTCCCTGACGCAACAGGACGAACTCGAGCGCGCCATCATCGCGGGACTTCCCGGCGCAGAATCTTCGTACGACCGCAAGGCATTTCGCGAGTCGCTGGCAGCGTGGAAAGGAATCACGCCCGATGATCTTCGTTCTTCTCTCGTCGCCTTCCTGCGGGATGTAGTGCCCGTCGCGGAAGAGCTTGGCCTCCGGCTCGCCATTCATCCGGACGATCCACCGTGGCCGCTCTTCGGCCTGCCACGGGTGGTCTCCACAGCCGAGGACGTGCGTCACATTTTCAGCGGCGCAGCCGCACCTCTGAATGGCCTAACGTTCTGCGTTGGATCTTTCGGCGCGCGCGCGGACAATGACCTAGTCGCGATGATCCGCGAATTTGCGCCGCGCGTACATTTTGCCCACCTCCGTCAGGTTGCGCGGGAAGCGGACGGCTCGTTCTACGAAGCCGAGCACCTCCACGGCAGCTCGGACATGGCCGCGGCGATGCGCGCACTGTTGGCAGAAGAATCCCATCGCCGGCGCGAGCACCGCCCAGATCATCAAATTCCCATGCGGCCCGACCACGGGCACCTGCTCGCCGACGACATCGGCAAGAAATCCAATCCCGGCTACTCTTATGTCGGCCGCCTCAAGGGGCTGGCCGAGCTGCGTGGCTTGGCGCACGGCTTGCTTAGCGCCACTCCAGACTTATCGGACTGAACGTGCGGGTGTATATTCGCAGTTGCCTGCACGCAAAAAATAAAGAGAGCGAGCACCCATGAAAGAATTGGAAAACAAAGTTGCCATCGTCACCGGCACCACCGGAATTGGCCGAGCCATCGCCCTGCGTTTGGCGGCAGGCGGCGCGAAGGTGGTGGCCTGTGGCATAGACGCAGCCGCAAACCGCGAACTTCAGCAAATTTCCGACGCGAATCACGCTACACTCCGCGTCGAGCTTTGCGACGTGAGCATTCCAGGGCAGGTCCAAGCCGCGATCGCCAAAACAGCCGCACAATTTGGAGGGCTCGATTTCATCGCCAACGCTGCGGCCTTCCATCCCTTCGGGGATTCCGTCGAAACAGATCCCGAGACCTGGAACCGCTGCATGGCCGTAAATCTCAGCAGCGTTTATCTCCTCGCACATTTCGGCATTCCAGAAATGAGGAAGCGAGGCGGCGGATCAATCGTGATACTCGCCTCCGTTCAAGGTTACGCCTGCCAGCGTGGCGTTGCCGCCTACGCTACTTCGAAGGGCGGCCTGCACAGTTTGACGCGCGCTCTTGCATTGGATCACGCCGCCGATGGCATTCGCGTCAACTCGATTAGCCCCGGTTCTATTCGCACTCCCATGCTGGAACACTCCGCCGCGCATTTTTCGCCGGACCTGCCCATTGAAACGGTCATCGAGAGATTTGGCGCCGCGCATCCTCTCGGCCGCGTTGGCACTGTCGAAGAAGTTGCTGAACTCGCGGCGTTTCTCCTTTCTGATCGTGCTGCATTCTGCACGGGCGGAGACTACCTTGTGGATGGCGGTTTGCTCGCGGGAATTGGAGTGCAATGATCGAGGCTCCAGTTTGCGTTGCGCCGACGGGTGACGTTTGCGGCGAGGGCCCTGTCTGGCACGCCGCCCACCAGGCCGTTTACTGGACCGACATCAATCGCTTCCTGATTCACCGCCTGAATCTGGCGGACTCCACTGTCCGCACCTGGCTGTTTCATGAACCGGTCACATCGCTCTCGTTGACCGATCGCGACGATGTGTTGGTCGTCGTCTTGGGTTCGCGCGTGATTCTCTGGGAGCCTGCCAGCGATTTGCGTCACGATCCTCTTTTCGTGCTCGAAGGGTGGCCTGCGGTCCGCTTGAACGACGCGCGCTGCGATCCGCGCGGCTCTCTCTGGCTTGGCTCGATGCGCAACAACGTGAATGCCGATGGCTCCTCCAGCCCAGCCGGTGGACAGGATGGCGTTCTCGTTCGTGTGGATCCCGATACCACGGTCACTTGCTGGCGAAAGGGCGTGGGAATTTCCAACACTCTTGCGTGGAGCCCCGATCGCCGCCGCTTTTATTTCGGAGACACGCTCGCAAACGTCATTTGGGTGTACGACTACGATTCATCCACCGGCGCAATTTCGAATGAACGTCCTTTTCTGGATGGTTTCGCGCGCGGACTTCCCGACGGTTCGACAGTGGACTCCGAAGGTTTTCTTTGGAACTGCCGTTTCTTCGGGAATTGTGTCGTGCGCGTTGCCCCGGATGGAAAAATTGACCGGGTGATTGAAATGCCCGTGAAAAACATCACCAGCTGCGTATTCGGCGGCGCCGGCCTCGGCACTCTGTTTGTCACAACGGCCTCCGCCGAAGCTCCGCGTGGAGATCGCCTTGCCGGAAGCCTGTTCTCGATGCAAACCAGAGTTCGTGGCCAGCCCGAAAATCGCTTTCGGTTTTATAATGGCGCGCGCTAGTGGATATGATCGCGCCAAAGCTTTATTACATTGATTCATCAGCTCATGAGCAGCTTTGCGATATGACAACGATTGAGAAAGGTCCATCATGAAGCGGCGTGAATTTCTTGGCATTGTCGGCGTTGGAGCATTCCACAAACTCGCACTGCCGAAATTCGACACTGAGCATTGGAATGGCACATCTACAATCGCGGCCGACGCGCAAGCGAGCGAATCGAAGCCGTACGGTTCAGGCCATTTTGGTGAATGGATTACCGATCAGTTCGGCCTGCCGGCTTATCGCTACAGTTGCAATCAGATAACCGACCCGAAAGCGATTACCCCCGTGCACAAGCAATGGCGCGGTCCTACCGACCACACCCACCAGGTGGGCAACGATCGCATCATTGCGGCGGTTTCAAACTTTGGATACGTGCAGGTTCGCCAGGACGAAGGCTCGCCGAAATTTCTGAACGATTATTTTCCGGAACAATCCCACTTCGGTGGTGGTATCGGCTTCCTCACCGATGGAGAGCAAGTCCTCAGCACTCATTATCATGGGAACGACGAATCCTTCGACAGAATCATGGGTGAGGGCTATTTCCGGAAAACCGCGAAGGGGCAAAAGTATGCGGTCGACCAAGTAATTTTCGCCCCTTTTGGTGATGATCCCGTTTTGGTTTCAGCTGTGACCGTCACGAACCACGGCGACCACGAAGCGAATCTTCGCTGGGTCGAATACTGGGGCTGCCACAATTATCAATTCTCATATCGTTCGTGGATGCAAGCCGAAGTGTTCCATACCGCGAACGGAGCGGATCTGCGTCGTCAATTTGGCGCCCGCTTTGCGCACCAGTTTCGGGAAATGCCAAATCGCGCGGGTCTGATCGAAACCCAGAAATTCCTTGGACGAACGCCAGCAGACGAGCAATTGTGGGAACAAGTTCAAGCCTCGCTGCGAAAGGATCCCTCCGGCTTTTTTGGAGGGCCTGTCCCAGACCTAGCGTCTGGAGCGGCGATGGAAGATCTGAATCCTCCGAGCACCTTTCTCGCGTCGCTCGATAGCCCCGCGGATGGATTTGCCACCGACGCCTCGGCTTTCTTCGGGAGCGGCGGCGTTGACCACCCCACCGGCCTCTCGGCCAAACTTAATAACGATGCCGGTTCCACGGGTTCTGCGAGCGCATTGTTGCTTGAGCGTCATCTGAGCCTGCGCCCGCGGGAAAGCCGGACGCTTTACTTCTTGTACGGATATCTGCCGCAAGGATTCGAGGTTGACGCGTTGGTAGCGAAATACTCGGCCGATCCCGCGGGATTGTTGTCGCGTTCGAGCGCAGCCTGGAAAGCGGATGGCGTTCGCTTCAGCACGCCCGGGGAGCCGTGGGTTGAAAGAGAAACGTCCTGGCACAACTATTATCTGCGCAGCAATCTCACCTACGACAGTTTCTTCCGCGAACATATTCTTTCGCAAGGTCACGTATACCAGTACATCATCGGATTTCAAGGCGCGGCGCGCGATCCGCTGCAACACACCTTGCCCTTCATCTTCAGCAAACCGGAAATCGCTCGCGCGGTGATTCGCTACACGTTGAAAGAAATACAAGCGGACGGCTCGATTCCCTACGGCATCGTCGGAAGCGGCGTTCCGATGCCCGCGATTTTCCATCCCAGCGATCAAGAGATGTGGTTGTTGTGGACGGCGAGCGAATACGTGCTGGCTACTCGCGACAAAGCTTTTCTCGACGAAAAGATTCCCGTCTATCCGCGCCAAGTGGCAAGCGCCACGGACCCAACGGTTCGCGACCTTCTGCAGCGTTCTTACATTCACCTCACTCAAGATATCGGAGTGGGAAAACACGGACTGATGCGCCTCTCCAACGGAGATTGGAACGACGACGTCGTCGTCTTACGCTCCGCGACGGCGTCACAGGCCGGGTCGGGTGAAGGTGAAGTCCGCCAGCAAGCTGAAAGCGTCCTCAACGCCGCGATGGCCAGCTACGTCCTGGACTACTACGCGCGCATGCTCGCTTACGTGGGGGATGCGAAGGACGCGGATCAAGCGCACGCGAAAGCTGAAGCCCAGCGACTGGCCGTTCGTGAGTGCTGGCAAGGAAGGTGGTTCCGCAGGGCGTGGCTTGGCCCGCAGCTCGGTTGGCTGGGCGAAGACCATGTCTGGCTGGAGCCGCAACCCTGGTCAATCATCGGCGGAGCAGCCACACCTGAACAGCGCGCGACGCTCGTCGCGTCGCTATACGAACTGGTACGCAAGCCCTCACCGATCGGGGCGCTGGTACAGAGTAAGGGCGATCCCAACATGACGAGTCAAGTGGGCACGCTGACCAACGGAGGCATCTGGCCCTCCATCAATGGAACGCTTATCTGGGCGCTGGCTCTTGTGGACGGCGCACAAGCCTGGGATGAATGGAAGAAGAACTGCCTCGCGCTGCACGCGGAAGCTTACCCGGACATCTGGTATGGCCTATGGAGTGGTCCGGATACCTACAACTCAGTGCTATCAAAATACCCGGGCCAAACCATGTTCATAGAGCGCTCGCCGGATGATCATAGTCAGCACCCTGCGTTGGGGCTCAACTGGACAGACTATCCAGTCATGAATATGCATCCCCACGCTTGGCCGCTTTACAGCGCGGCGAAATTGCTGGGTCTCGCATTTCAGGAAAACGGTGTCAGCTTTCAGCCGACTCTTCCGCTGGCCGAGTATGAATTTACCTCTCCGCTGTTGGGTTTCAAGAAGTCCAAGGATGGCTTCCGCGGCTGGTACGCACCTTCGGTGGCGGGACGCTGGGACTTCGAGATTCAGCTGCCGGAATCGGAAGCAGCGCGATTGCGCCAATTAAAGATCAACGGTCAGACGGCGCAATTTTCCAGTACAGCACAAGGAATCCGATTTTCCGGCGAGAGTAAACCTGGCGCGCCGCTGCATTGGGAGATCAGCTGAACTAGATTCCGCCGTCCCGTATCTGGGCTAGACGCGCGCAAGAACTCGGCGACAACTATCCCGTGACGGCCCATCCCGCGTCCCCACGAATCACTTCACCGGTCATGGGAATGGATTCGTCGCTCAGAAGAAACAGCGCAATCCGCGCGACTTCCTCGGCTTCGACAAAATCACCCTTCACGGGCTGTTTGTGCGCGATGAAGGTACGTATCTTGTCGTTCGCCTGGGCGCGGGCACTCATGGGCGTGCGCACCAAGCCCGGCGCGATCACATTGATTCGAATTCCCAGCGGTGCATAGTAGGCTGCGGCCGCCAGACTCATAGATTCGATCGCGCCTTTACTGGCCGCATAGGCATGGGTCGCGAAAAATTCCCGCTCGGGAAAACGCGCCAGTACGCTGCCGGTATTCAGAATTGTGCCTTTGCGGGAAGCGTCCAACCAGTGGCGAAGCACCTCGCGACAGACGTGAAAAGTTCCTGCCGCGTGAATACTCATCATGGCCTGCCATCCCTCTGGAGTGCATTCATGTAGAGGACCATCGCCCAGCGAGCGCCCGCTGATGCCCGCGACATTAAAGACAGCGTCAACCGCGCCGAACTTTCGGATGCATGTGGCGACCGCTTCCTGCACAGCCCGGTGATCAGCCACATCCGCCACCGCGTACGCAGAACCAGGAATCTCTTTGCAGAGATCTTGGCATTCGCTTTCGCGGTTGCCGACGATAAAAATTCTGCTGCCTCGCCCTGCGGCCAAGCGGGCTGTAGCTGCAGCGATTCCGGACGACCCAGTGATTAGCAGAGTTTGCGCCATTTAGGACCGCGCGGTCATTCGTAGAGATGCCGAAGGCTTGTTCGGTAGGCTTCGTAAAACGATTCGAGTTGATCTTCCGCACTTTGGTTCCCGACGAACTGATGACTGGGCAGCAGCACGGGTTTGTGCTTTTTTTCCAGCAACAGCTGCGCGGTCTCGCAGCGGAGCATGTTGATGATCATCGCGCCCGTCACGGTGGAGACCGGCCCGGTGCGCCAGTCCAGACCATCCAACTCCACCACGCAATCGCCCGGGGGACAGCCATTGTCAATCACGATGTCGGCGAAGTCGGTCAGCTTCTTGCCGGAGGAATGGGCCGGTTTGGATTGCTCACAATGCGCGCGGGAAACAATGGCGACAACGGGAAGCCCACGCTTTTGTGCGCCTCGTGCCATTTCCACCGGCACCGGCCTGATTCCGCTGGTGGAAATGACGATGAACGCGTCGTGAGGGCCAAAGTGGAAGCCGTTCAGAATCTGCTCGGAGTAGCCCTCGTATTTTTCCAGATAGAGTGGAGGGCGAAGTCCATTTGTGCCGACGATCGCGGAATGATTGGAGAGAGATTGTTCCACCAGGGCGACGAATCCCACGAAGCAGCCTTGGCGCGGCGTCATCTCTTCGCACATCATGCGGGAATGCCCGCAGCCGAAGAGAAACACCAGCCCGCCTTTCGCGATGCGATCAGCGAACAAGCGGGACGCCTCCTGGATCGGGCCCATTTGGGTTGCTTTTATTTGATTGAGTAAGGGAATAACAGCGTCGAAGTAGGTTAGGGCAGCGTTCTCAGTGCGCTTAGAGGTCTCAGTCATAGGGTTGATTCTGTCATTATGCACAACGATGCGATAATATCGCAAATCAATGACTGAAAAACCTGGAACAGCACAGCTTCCGTTGGAGGAAATCTACGCCATCGGTTTGGATGTTGGCGGCACGAACCTGAAAGGCGGCCTCGTGGATGGGACAGGGAAATTGCGTCTAGCCCTGTCGGAATCGACGCCCCGATCCGTCGAAGGTTTCCAGAAGGTGGCAGAGTCGTTTTTCGCCCGGCTCAGTCCCAATGTCGCTGTTCGCGCTATCGGAATAGGATGCAAGGGCGTAGTGGATACCAATACCACGTTGCTCGTGCGTTCGCCGGGCGACCTGAAGCATCTGGAAGGTCATGTCTTGCGCGAGCTGCTGAGCGCAGGCGCCGCAGGTAAATCCGTGTATGCCGACAACGATGCGCGCACCGCGCTGATTGCTGAATGGCTCTGGGGCGCGGCCAAAGGTTGCCTGAACGTCCTGATGATGACGCTGGGAACCGGCGTAGGCGGTGGAATGCTGATGCAAGGCCAGATCATGCGTGGCGCGCACGGCGTGGCCGGGCACATAGGCCACATGACGATCGATGCGCACGGGCCGATGTGCATCTGCGGAAATTACGGCTGCCTGGAAACGATCTTTTCCGCGCGGGCCATTGAAGCCGAAGCATTCTCCACGAGGCACCGGCGAGTCGGTTCAGTGCTTACCGATCGCGCCGAGGCTTCCGATTGTTCGCAAGTGTTTCAGGACGCCGCGCAATCCGACGAAGCCGCGCAGTGGATCATCAATCGCGCCACTCTGCATCTAGGCGCGGCGATCGCGAGTCTGGTGCACCTGATCGATCCGGAGCTGATTATCCTGGGCGGGCAAATAGCTGAGTCGGGCCCGCAACTGCTCGATCCGCTGCGGGAACAGCTGCGCAGCAGGACGCGCTTCCTGATCGGCCGCGATATCCCCATCGTGTTCCCGCGCGTGCCATCGCATACAGGAGTAATCGGCGCCGCTGGCTTGGCGCTTCTGGAAACGGGCGCGCTGCGGGGCTGATATGGATGTGTTTCCCACACAGGGCGCGGAAAGCATCCATTTTGATGTCGTGGTGGCTGGATCCGGATCGGCGGGAGCCACCGCGGCGATCGCAGCCGCGCGTGCCGGCGCGAAAACCCTCCTCGTCGAGCGCTTCGGCTTTCTCGGTGGCACCAGCACTGCAGTGCTCGACACTTTTTATGGCTTTTACACTCCTGGCTCGCGCTCCCTCAAAGTAGTCGGCGGCATCGCCGACGATGTCATTAAGGGTCTCCGCGACTATGGCGCCTGCATGGAACGGCCCAACACTTACGGCGCTGGCACCGGAATTACCTACAACTCGGAATACTTGAAAATGGTGTGGGAGCGGTTGGTGCAAGACGCCGGCGCAGCGATCTTGCTCTACGCCTGGATACAGGACGCGTCGCTCTCTGGGCAGAAAATTCAATCGCTCACCGTCGCCACCAAGCAGGGTTTGCGAAAAGTGATTGGAAAATATTTCATTGATGCCACCGGAGACGCCGACCTCTGCTACTTCGCGGGCGCTCCTTGCGAGCTGGCGGGCGAACACGAACCCGCCCAGATGCTTACCACCACGTTCAAGGTGGCAAATGTGGACGTGGCCCTGCGAAAGACCCTTTCGAAGAAGGAATTTCACCAGCGCATGGCCGCAGCCGCTGAGTCCGGCCGTTTCAATCTGCCGCGGCGTGAAGGCAGCGATCACATCACCCCCGTTAAAGGAATGATGGCTACCAACATGACGCGCGTCCAATCATTCGAATCGGCGGACGGGCGATTCCGCAACGCGACCGATCCGGATCTTCTCACCAGTGCCGAAATCGAAGGACGCCGTCAAGCCCTGGAATATCTGCGCTTCCTCAAAAGCGAAATCCCCGGATACGCTGAATCCGAACTGATCGCCTTCGGAACGCAAATTGGAATCCGCGAAACGCGGCGAGTGCATGGCGAGTACCGCCTTACCCGGGAAGATGTGCTCAGCGCGCGCCAGTTCGACGACCAGATCGGTCTCTGCGGCGCGCCAATCGAAGATCACCACGCCGGTAGCGATACCGAATGGCAATACCTTCCCGATGGAAAATGCGTCGGGATTCCGTTTCGTACACTCATTCCTCAGAAAGTGGAAAACCTGCTGGTGGCTGGCCGCTGTTTCTCGGCAACCCATGATGCTCACGCCAGCGTGCGCTCCATGGCCCAATGCATGGCGATGGGACAAGCCGCAGGAACCGCGGCGGCGTTGTGCTCTACAACGCACCGTTCGCCGCGTGAACTCGACACTCGCCAGCTTGCGCAAAGTCTGCAGAAAGCCGGAGCGATTCTCCACAGCCGATAAACATGCCCTTCCTGCGCACAGTTCTCGGAGATATCGAGGCGAGTCAGGCTGGCATCTGCTACGCCCACGAGCACATCATTATTGACCCCAGCTTCACCACTTATCGTTATCCGGATTTCTTGCTGGATTCAGTCGAGCGCGCCTGCGTTGACGTTGAGGAATTCCATGCTGCCGGTGGACGAACGCTGGTCGATTCAATGCCGTGCGGCGGCGGCCGCAACCCCGCAAAACTCGCTGAGATATGCCGCGTAACGGGAGTGAATATAGTTTGTCCCACTGGGCTTCATCTCGAGAAATACTACGCGCCGGGACACTGGGGCGAGCGAATCAAGGCCCAGGAACTGGCAAAACTGTTCGTCGCCGATATAGAACAGGGTATAGATTCCGCTGATTACAACGGCCCCGAAATTTCGCGCACTCCTCACAAGGCCGGAGTCGTGAAGGTGGCCACAGGAGCGAGCTCTCCCAGCGCACGTGAGCGCAAGGCGTTCGAGGCAGCGGCGATCGCACATCAGCAGACCGGAGCGCCAATTCTCACGCACACCGAGCAGGGGGCTGGCGCCCTGGAGCAGGTCCGGCTGTTCCAGGAGTTCCGCGTGCCGTTGCAGCACGTCGTGATCTCGCACACGGACCGCGCACCGGACCGCGTTTACCACAAAGAGATTCTTTCGACCGGAGTCATTCTGGAGTACGATTCCGCGTTTCGTTGGGGGCCGGAAGCAGGAAATCCCACCTTGGATCTGGTCGTCGCAATGGTGGCTGCCGGGTTCGGCGGACAGATCGTGCTGGGCATGGACGCCGCCCGCCGAAAATATTGGAAAGCGTACGGCGGCGCTCCCGGGTTGGCATTTCTGCTCCGCGATTTCGTTCCGCGATTAATCGAAGCAGGCCTGACCAAAGCCGACATCGAGAAAATATTCGTGAGCAATCCCGCAAAGTGTTACGCGTTTCGTTCGTTTCCCGCGGACAAAAGGACAGGCCCACTTCATGCATGAAGCCACTCTCGGCTTGCTGATGATTATCGTCGCAGGCGTGATGAACGGAAGCTTTGCCGTGCCCATGAAACTCACGCATCGCTGGCAATGGGAGCACACCTGGCTGATGTGGACGATCTACGGCTTGTTCGTTTTTCCGCCGCTGCTCACGTTTTTCACCATCCCCAATACGCTGGCGGTTTATCAAGAGAGCGGGGCGGGCGTAATCGCGGCGGTCGCAGCGTGCGGCGCGGGATGGGGAATCTCCGTGGTATTTATCGGCCTCGCGGTTGAAGCCGTAGGAGTGGCGGTTTCCTTTTCGATCATGCTCGGACTATCCGCGGCGCTCGGCAGCCTGGTGCCGCTCGTCGTTTTTCATTCGGACAAGATTGCCACTCCGGCGGGCATGAGCGTTCTCGGCGGTCTCGCGCTGGTGCTGATCGGAGTAGGCGCCTGCGCCGTCGCCGGCAAACGCCGTGAAATGGCTCTGGGAGCTCGTGCCGCAGGCAAAACGTCAATCGCCATGGGCCTGACCTTCTGCGTATTGGGCGGCATCGGATCCGGTCTGGTGAATCTCGGTCTGGTTTTCGGTGCGCCGATACTTAAAGCAGCCGAAGCGCAAGGCGCGTCTCGCGTCTCCACTCCCAACGCTGCGTTTCTCCCTCTGATGCTCGCCGGCGGTATCCCCAGCTTGATTTATTGCAGCTACCTAATTTTTAAGAATAAGAACGCGCATCAATTTGGCGCTCCCCAGACGGCTCACCACTGGTTCCTCACTGCGCTGATGGCTTTCCTATGGTTCGCCAGCACAATTCTGTACGGCGCTGCTACCACCAATCTCGGCCAGTTGGGCGCCGTATTCGGCTGGCCGCTGTTCATGTCCGTGATTGTCATCACCGCT
Organism: uncultured Acidobacteriota bacterium; assembly: GCA_963821765.1. Lineage (GTDB taxonomy): Bacteria > Acidobacteriota > Terriglobia > Acidiferrales > UBA7541 > Palsa-295. The sequence continues at coordinate 39,141 of CAWGFF010000019.1, read as the reverse complement.
GCCGCGTGGGGTTTGATTACGGGCGAATGGAAAGGAAGCGGTTCGAATCCGCGAATCGTGATGGCGATCGGCGTGGGAATTCTGGTTGTGGCGATATTCGTGCTTTCGTTTGCAGGGCGGCAAGTATAGCGGCGCGAGTTTTCTTCAGTTAATTTCCGGCTTCGCTTGTGTAGCCGGTTTCAGGGACGTGCTTTCCCAGCGCTCTCCGCAACGCAAAATGTTATATCGCTGTCCAATGGCTTCGCAGGCTCTCGCGAAATCCTGCTGGGTCCGCCGTGTTAAACGCAAACATTTCGTAATGACACGGAATCACCGTGCGCGCAGCGATTTGCTTTCCTAATTGAGCCGCTTCTGCCGCATTTAAATTGCCCGCCACGCGCCGCTCCGGTGCACTGCCATTGATTGGCAGCAGGGCCACATCCACCTTGTGACGTCGCAGTAGCTCTGCCATGCCGTCGTACAGCAGAGTGTCACCGCTGTGATAAATCGTCCACGGGCCAAATCGGACGACATAGCCGACAAATTCCGGCCCCAGCTCATCATGCTTTGCCGGAACCGCCTCTATTCGAAAAGGTCCTGCATCCGTGGACTGGCCGATCTCGACTCCCACGGGAAACGACGGATCAATCCCCAGCCGCTCCGCAACGAACTTCCGGTTTGCCTCCGCCACAATCAGTGTGATTCCTTTATTGACGCGCAACAGTGGGCCCAGCGTTTCGGCGTCCAGATGATCGGTATGATTGTGGCTCGATGTGACTACATCAATAAAATCGAGAGTCGCAGGATCCACCGCGCGCTCCGTCATTCGCACGTGAGGCTTGTCGGTACTGGCGTATTTCTTCGTCAGTGAATCGGACAAGTACGGGTCGAGCAGCAAATGCCGGCCGCTCCATTGCAGCAGAAAACCGCTCTGCCCCAGCCACCAAAGGCGAAAATGGCGATCGTCGCGGTTAGCCGCCCTGATGTCTGCGAGCAGCGCAGCGTCTTTCAGCAGCGGCGCAATCATGCTAAACCCAATTCCCGGCGCACCAGTTTCACGCCATCTACCATGGACTTGAGCTTTCGCCGCGCAGCCCAGCGCGCCGTTTGGCTCAGTCCGCAATCAGGCGCAAAAGCCAGACGTTCGGCCGGCGCGAACTGCAAACAACGCCGAACACGTTCCGCGACGTCTTCTGGCGTCTCAATGTAATAACTCTTCACGTCAATAATTCCCACCGCCACGTCCATGCGCTCTGCAATACCTTTGATTACCTCGAGCTCCGCGAACTCCCGGCTGGCCATTTCCAGGTGCATTTCGTCCACATGCATCTCCAGAAACGCGGGAAACAGGCACGCATATCTTCGCGGAGCCACCGCGCGCCCTTTGAAGTTGCCGAAGCACAAATGAGTTGATAGCCGGCAACGGCCGCGCACGCTTTCTACAGTTTCATTGAACAACTTCACGAAGACGCGTGGGTCTTCCCGATGCCCATAGCAGCTCATCGACGGTTCATCCACGCAAATTTCCCGGCAGCCCTCTGCAACTAGCGCCTCCAGCTCCCGTCGCACGATAGGGACGAGCGCGTGCGTAAGCGCGAACCTGTCTGGATAAATTTTGTTGGGGTTGAGACGCCCGCTGAGAGTGTACGGACCTGGCACGCTAGCCTTCAGATCTACACCGCCAGGCGCGATGCGTTTCAGGCGCCGGAACTCCTCCACGACGCCCAGGCCGCGCGGCGCCCCCAGCTCTCCGGTCACCTCATGTTTCCCACGCTGGTCGTGGCCCGGAGGTCCAAACCTGCGCTTCGGCAATGGTTCCGACGCAATGCCGCTCAAAAACCCATAAAACGAGAGATTGAAATCCAGACGAGTCTGTTCACCGTCGGTGATCACGTCCAGCCCTGCATCCATCTGATCCTTCACTGCAACGGCCACCGCATCATCCAGCATTTCGCTCAGATCATCGGCGCCGAATGCGTCCAGGTGGCTGGAAGCAAATTCCAACCAGGCCGGAAAGGGGTAGCTGCCAATTACTGTGGTACGAAGGGCGCGTGGCATCGGTTACCTCAAGGGATCGCACAACTCTAATTCTTGCACCACAAGCATGGTAATAGGACAGGTATGCTTGGCAACAATTATTCCACAAGGCTCGCCAAACGTCATATACGTGAACTGCAGCGGCACAAAGCACGGTATTCGCGCGCACGCTAGGTTCTGGCACGTCAATTCTGCTAACCTTGCATGGCCCCACAGGAGCCCACTTCAGCTCGAATGAACCGCCGGATCACGCGACGCGATTTTCTGGAAATGTGTGCCGCCATGGGCATTGCGCTGCCCGCGACCTCAGCTCTATTTGACGTAAAGCACCCACGTGGCCTGGATTTCAACCATGTGAATTCGCCCACGCCGCAGAAGTACCTGATCGAAACCATGGGTGGCGGCGTGGCGCTCTTCGATTACAATAACGACGGACTGCTCGACATTTTTCTAGTAAATAGCGGGCAGCTTACCAATCCCATGCGCCCGCCGGAGACCTTCGACCGTCATGACCCGCGCAACTGGAATCGCCTCTACCGGCAGAATCCCGATGGCAGCTTCACGGACGTGACTAAAGAGGCTGGGCTCGCAAATGCTGGCGACGGCAACTACGGCATGGGCGTGGCGGTGGGCGATTACGATAACGACGGCTTCCCCGACCTCTACATAACCAACTACGGAAAAAATACGCTCTACCACAATAATGGCGACGGAACTTTCACCGACGTAACCGTCAAGGCAGGCGTCGAGGCCGGAGGCTGGAGCTGTTCCGCCGGTTTCTTCGATTACGATAACGACGGCCACCTCGACCTGTTCGTCACGCGCTACATGCTTTGGGACACCCAGCACAGCAAGATTTGCGGCAACGAATGGCAGACGTACTGTCCGCCCGCCGAATTCCCTGCTACAACCAATATCCTTTATCGCAATCGTGGCGACGGCACATTCGAAGATGTCAGCCAGCATTCCGGCATCGCCGTGCTCAAGGGGCGCTCGCTCGGCGTGTCGTTTGCCGACTACGATGACGACGGATTCACCGATATTTTCGTTTCGAACGACGGCATGCGCCAGTTTCTGTTCCATAATAACGGCGACGGAACATTCTCCGAACGCGCCCTGGAAGCCGGCACTGCGCTCACCGCCGATGGCAAGCCCCTGTCCGGTATGGGCACCGTGTTTCAAGATTACGACAATGATGGGCGGCCCGATATTCTGGTTACCGTGCTGCCACGCGAGGTTTACGCGCTGTTTCACAACGACGGCAACGGCTCGTTCAGTTATCGCAGCCTGCAATCAGGCTTGGGCCTGCTGTCTGCCGCGAGTTCAGGCTGGGGCGTGGGCTTCGAGGATTTTGACAACGACGGCTGGAAGGACCTGTTCGTAGCGCAGAGTCACGTGCTGGACAACGTCGAGCAGATTGACCACATGCTGCATTACAAAGAACCGCCGCTGCTCGCTCTCAATCACAATGGGCGCTTCGAGCGCGCCGACTCCGGAATTACCTCTGCGATTGCCGGCCGCGGCGCAGCGTTCGGCGATCTAAATAACGATGGCTGGATGGACGTTGTGGTTACTTCTCTTGGCGGCGAGCCGCTAGTGCTGATGAATCATGGGGGCGCTGGACATTGGCTCTCGATCTCGTTGCGCGGAACGCGCAGCAATCGCGATGGGCTAGGCGCGCGCGTGCTGGTAAATGGCCAGGTGCGATTCGCGACCACCGCCGGCAGCTACATTTCCGCGAGCGACAAACGCCTACACTTTGGACTCGGCGCTGCTGAAATTGCGAAGGTCGAAGTTCACTGGCCCTCCGGCGCTCACCAAATTCTTGAAAACGTGAAAGCCGATCAGTTTCTGGAAATCCGCGAGCCGGAAAAATCATGAGCGGCATTCTACTTTCACTCTTGCTCGCGCTGCAAACGTCGGCGTCGCCTTCGCCGGCCGCGCAACATCTTCACGCCGGAGTGGAGGCGGAAAAGAGCGGGCAATTGGACGCAGCGCTGACCGAATTTCAGAAAGCCACCGAACTTGATCCCAAGCTGGCTATCGCGTTTGTGGATCTGGGCGACATCTACATGGAAAAGCACGAATACGCCGCCGCCATCACACCGCTGAAGCGCGCCGTCGAGCTTAGCCCCAATCTTGAAGGCGCCCACCGCCTGCTGGGTTACGCGCTGCTGGCACAGGGATATGCCAGCCAAGCAATTCCGCACCTCGAGAAAGCGCATGCCGAGGACGCGCTGGGCATCGCACTCCTGGAAGCCGGAAAATTGCCGGAAGCGATGCCGGTTCTGCAAAAGGCCCTAGCGCAAAATCCGAACGATCCCGACCTTTTGTATTACTACGGCCGAGCTGCCGGCCTTCTCTCGAAACAAGTTTTTGACGAACTCGAAGACCGCTTCCCGGATTCCGCGCGCGCTCATCAGATGATGGCGCAGGATTATGCCGCGCTGCGCGATGTCCCCAGCGCCGAACGCGAATTTCTGGATGCGCTGCGCTTGCGCCCGCAAACGGCGGGGCTACACCTGGAGTTTGGCGAACTGTACGCCCGCGCGCAGCAATGGGACAAGGCTGCGGAGCAATTTCAGCTCGAAACGGAAGTTCAGCCGGGGAGCCCCGAAGCGTTTTATCGTTTGGGCGAAGCGCTGGTACAGCTGGGAAAATTCCACGAAGCCCGCGCGGCCCTTGTTCATTCTGACCAACTGAAAGACGATATGCCAGAAACTCTCTACATGCTTGGCAAGGCCGCGGCACAGGATGGCGATGACAGCGTGGCCGAAAAGTGTTGGCTGCACGTGCTAAAGCTAGAGAAAAACACAGCGCTTGCCGCGCAAGCGCATTTTGGCCTCGCGGGCATTTACCGGAAGCAAGGAAAGTCCGCGGACGCGGACCGCGAAATGGATGAATTTCGTAAATTGCAGAGCAGCGCGGGCCAGACGGACGATTCGCCGAAATAAATATTTGCGAGCAAGAGCCGAAGGAGACAGCCCATGATTTCTGCACGCTTGAACAGCACGAAACCACAACGCAGAATGGCCGTGATCTTGGCGTCGTTTTTTGTCGTGATCGCCGCTGCGCTGGTTCCTTTTGCGACTGCTGCGCCCAACGACGTGGAGCAGCGCGTCGAGGCAATCCTCAGCAAAATGACGCTCGATCAGAAGATTGACATGCTCGGCGGCGAGGATGATTTTTACATCCGCGCCTATCCCGACCTGGGCTTGCCCCGCTTGCGCATGGCCGACGGACCGATCGGAGTTCGTCACGGCGGCCCTGCCACCACGATGGCTGGCGGAATTTCGCTGGCGGCTTCGTGGGATCCCGCGCTCGCCGCCGAAGAAGGCAAGGAAATAGCCCGCGACGCCCGCGCGAAAGGCGTGCATTTCATGCTCGGTCCCGCCTTCAACATCTATCGCGCACCGATGAATGGCCGCAATTTCGAATATCTGGGCGAAGATCCTTATCTGGCCGGCCAAATCGCGGTGGGATACATCCAGGGAATGCAAAGCCAGGGCGTCAGCGCGACCGCGAAACACTTCATGGGAAACAATTCCGAGTTCGATCGCCACAACACGGATTCCATCATTGACGAACGAACCATGCGCGAAATTTATCTGCCCGCATTCGAAGCCGCGGTGAAACAGGGCCACGTCCGCTCCGTGATGGATTCCTATAATTTGACGAACGGCAGCCACATGACGCAGAACGGCTACTTGAATAATGACATCTTGAAAAAAGAGTGGGGCTTCGACGGGATCCTGATGTCCGACTGGACTTCCACTTATGACGCCGTGGGCGCTGCGAATGGCGGCCTGGATCTCGAAATGCCATCAGGAAAATTCCTGAATCGCGAGAAGTTGCTCCCGGCAATCAAACAGGGAAAAGTCACCGTCGCGACCATTGACGACAAAGTGCGCCGCATTCTGCGCGTTGAAATCCAGTTCGGATGGCTCGACCACGAACAGACCGATCTGACGGTCTCGCGTTACAACCGCGAAGGCGATCAAGTGGCGCTGCAATCCGCGCGTGAAGGCGCCGTGCTGCTGAAGAACGACGGAAATCTGCTCCCGCTCAAAAAAGACGCGGTCAAATCCATTCTGGTCGTCGGCCCCGACGCTTATCCCGCAGTGCCGGTGGGCGGCGGCAGCGCTCGCGTAGTGCCGTTTGAAGCCGTGAGCTTTCTGCGAGGCATCAGTGACTATGTCGGAAATGGCGCTCAGGTTTTTTACAGTCCGGGTATTCCCACCGTAAGTGAAATGTCTGCTGCGACTTCCTTCTCAACGACCGAGTCGGGCGGCACAGCAGGTTTAAAAGCGGAGCATTTCACCAACGAAGATTTGCAGGGGAAGCCATTCCTCACGCGTACCGATGAACACATTGACTTCGGACCGCCGAGCCGGAAGATGTTGCCCGCCGAGGCCATGTCCTCGCGCTGGACCGGCTACTACACGCCGGACGCCGCCGGCAAATTTGATATTTTTGTCACCTCGACGGGAGAAGATGGCGGCTACTATCGCGCCTACGTGGACGGCAAAATCGTGCTCGACGATTGGACCGTTTCCAAGGAACTGCTCGGCATCGCGACGCTCTCTCTCGACGCCAAGCCGCACAAAATAGTCCTCGAACATCACGGCGAATCCAGATGGTTGGGCGGACACCTGCACATGGGAATCACCCAGCACGGCACGTACGTCCTTCCCGGCGCGAAGAAGTTGGCGGCCAAGGCGGACGTTGTCGTAGTCGCGGCGGGCTTTGATCCGGAATCCGAAAGCGAAGGCGCCGACCGCACCTTCCGTCTCCCGCCGGGACAAAATGAATTGATCCAGGAAATGTCTGCCGCGAATAAGAACACCATCGTCCTGGTCACTTCCGGCGGCAACGTGGACATGACTGAATGGATTGACCGCGTTCCGGCGCTGCTCGAAACCTGGTATCCAGGGCAAGAAGGCGGCAAAGCTGCAGCGGAAATTCTTTTCGGAGATGCGAATCCGTCGGGGCGCTTGCCGGCTACTTTTGAACGCCGCTGGGAAGATAATCCGGTGCACGACAACTACTACCCTGCCGCTGGCACCACCCGTGTCGTGTATAAGGAAGGCGTGTTTGTGGGCTATCGCGGCTACGAGCACAACGGCACAAAACCTTTATTTCCTTTCGGTTATGGGCTTTCGTACACATCCTTCCAGTACGCCAACGTGGCCATCAAGCCCGAGGACCCGAGCGCAAAGTCCGACGGAATTTCTGCGCCGCTGTTTCAGATTTCGTTCGACGTGACTAACACCGGAGCGCGCGCAGGCGCCGACGTAGCCCAAGTGTACGTAGCCGAGACTCACCCGAAAGTTCCCCGCCCCGCAAAGGAATTAAAAGGATTCGCGCGCATCGAGCTGAAGCCGGGCGAGACAAAAACCTCGACGGTAACTTTAGATGGCCGCGCTTTTTCCTACTACGATGCGGGCGCGAAACAGTGGCGCGCCGATCCAGGTGAATTCCAAATTCTCGTGGGGCGGTCGAGCCAGGACATCCAACTTCGCGGCAGCCTCACGCTTTCGGCAACCGTGGCGGCTGCAGCTTCGGCAAATGGTAAATAGCCTTTGTGAACACGAATATTTCGTAGCGCTTTAGTGCATGGTCGTAGAAGCAGGAAACGCGTCCGTTAGCGATATCACCTGCATCGCATGGTTCAGTTGGTCGAGTGAAACCGACGAAGGCGTCCTTAGTTTCACTGTCACCGGCTCGTTCGGAAGCAAATCAAAATAATTATCCGCGGTTTGCACATCCAGATCGCCAAACGATATGTAAACGTTGCGCGCGAGCGCGGACGACCGCAGCGTTAGCGCATACGTTCCGTTCGAATTTTCCAGCGCCCTAACAATTTGAGGAGCATTTGAAAAAGTTGTCTTCAGCGTCGTCCCGTTGACCTCGTTCCTCACGCCGAATTGTGGCAGATCGAGATTGTGCATGGTGTCGAAGAAAATCAGGTTCCGCGACACGTTCTGTCCGCCGACCGCCAGATCGAACACCAGAAAACTCTTCTTCGGATCAACGCTTGCCAGCAGCTCCTTCTGATCCAACGTGAAATATATGGCGCTGGATTGTGCCGGCACTTGCACGTCCTGCGTCTTCTCCATCAGCACCTTGCCGGAAAAATCGAGCAGACGCCAATGGATCTGGCCGGTCAGCGGTTGCAGCTTGTCAGACACCACGTAAACGTCCACCTTGCCATCATGCGCGAAGGGCGAAACCAGTAAGTCGTCGTAAAATCGCCGCGCGTAATACTGCAGCGCCTTCCAGCGTCCGTAGTAATCAATGCTCGCCCAGGAAGCCACCGGCCAGCAATCGTTCAACTGCCAGTAAAGCGAGCCCATCGTGTTCGGCATCTGCCGACGCAAGTGTTCCGCGCCCACTTTGATGGCCTCCGCCTGCAGCACCTGGCTCAAATACACGAATGAAGCGAAATCTTTCGGTTCCGGATACCAGCGCAGCATGTAACTCAGAATCCGTTCGTTGCCACCGTGATTTTTCTGATGGTCTTGCATCGTCGCCGAGTGGATGTCCATATCGCCGGGCTGCGCGAAGGCGCGAATCGTGCGCATCTCCGGGAAAGATTGGAATCCATACTCAGACATGAAGCGCGGGAATTGCTGCGTGTACATTTCAATCGGAGCGAGAGCGTGCCAGACCTGCCAGTAGTGCATATCACCGTTGGTCTGGCTGTCCGGAGGATCTTCGAAATTCGCGCTCGGCGAGCTGGCCCAATACGGCACCGGAGCCCCATAACGCGCCACAACGCCCGCAAGTACGCTATGGAACAGCACCACGTAATCCGTCCACACTTTTTCGCGATCGGCCGGTGAAACCGATTCCTTGAATATTTGTCGATCGCCCCAATGCACCCAGCCCGTCTCAATTTCATTATTGCCGCACCACAGCACGATGCTCGGGTGATCGCGCAGGCGCTCCACCTGCTCGACGGCTTCCTGCTTCACGTTGTTCTGAAAATCCGCGCCACCTGGAACCATATCGCCGCCGAAAATAAATTCCTGCCAGACCATGATGCCCAGCTCGTCGCAGATATCGTAAAAATCATCCGACTCGTAGTAACCGCCGCCCCATTCGCGCACCATGTTCATGTGCGCATCGCGCGCCGCTTCCAGAATCTGGCGATGGATTTCCGGCGTCACGCGGTTCGGAAAGCTATCGAACGGAATCACGTCCGCGCCCTTCGCGAAAACGGGGATTCCGTTCACGACGAACTCAAAACTCTTGCCGGTCTTGGTGACCTCCCGGCGCAATTCTATAGAGCGCAGCCCAGTTTTCAGAGACGCTTCGGCAGCCACCTCGCGCCCCATCCGCACCGTGGCCGCGAAACGGTAACGATCCTGCGAGCCATAGCCAAGCGGATACCACAGCTTGGGGTTGGCAACGTGAATCGGCACGCTGATGCGATTCAGGCCCGGTTCCAATTGAACGCTCTGCCGAATAGGCGCCACCGCAGCGCCGCCACTCAGCTCGCTGTAATTGATTTCAACAATCGCTGCGGTGCTGCGGCCCGCTTCGATTTCGAATTCTGCGGCAAGCGCGGCAAATTCCTTGCTGACCCGCTGCTGTTGCACATGAAAATTCTCGATGCGCAGGGCGTCCCAAGTTTCCAGACGAATCGGCTGCCAGATCCCCTCGGTCACGTAGCGCGGCCCCCAATCCCAGCCGTACTGATAAGGCGCCTTGCGCGTGTACGGCGCGGTGGCCACGCCTTCTTCGTTTCCGGTGTTGTTCGTAGTGACCGATGGCAGGATATACGGCAGTGACTTCACTTTCGGAATCATGGATTCGATCGGCGAATGGAATACCACGCGCAGCGTATTCGGGCCGGCTTTCAGCAAAGTTTTCGCGGGTACGCGCCAGCGGCGGAACATATTGTCGCTGTGCAGCACGGCTTGGTCGTTCACATAAACATCCGCGTAAGTGTCCAGCCCATCAAAAACCAGATCCACATGATCGTGCGCCAGCGTCGCGGCATCGGCCTCGAAAGTGGTCCGGTATTCCCAGTCGGTCAGGCCAATCCACTGCAAGCGCGTGTCGTTATCCTGGTAAAAAGGATCGGGAATCAAACCATCGCGCAGCAGATCGGTCTGAACCACGCCCGGAACTTGCGCGGGGTGCCAGTCCTTCAGCTCGGCGCGATCGGTGTTACCAACAGCGCGAAACTCCCACTTCGCTTCGAGCACCCGCGACGCGGCTTGGCCGGCAACTTGCCCTGGAATCGTTAGAAATAGCAGGAAGAATAAGGCTGTCCAGCAAAAAACTCGTAGCGATAGAGGCAAGTTTAGGCCACCTCAAGTAAAATGTCGCGTTGGGAAACGCCGTGCCGGCGCGGTTAGAGAATAGATAATGATGCTAGGTGGTGCAAGCGTTTTAAGTGCTGGCCGAGCTGCGGCCGCCTGAGGAGACACTTCTTGGAAGATCGTTCAAAAACCGTAGCGCCGTTGAACGTCGCGCTGCTCGGATATGGATTTGCCAGCAAGACTTTTCACGCGCCGCTGCTGACGCACGTGCCGGGATTGCGCCTCACGCATATCGTTTCCAGTGACAGCGCCAAGGTAAAAAAAGATTATGACGTCACCGTGCTCGCGAAAGCCGAAGAAGCCTTCGCGCTTCCGGAAATTGATTTGATCGTGATCGCCACCCCGAATATCACGCATTTCGATCTCGCGAGCAAAGCGCTCAACGCCGGCAAGCACGTCGTGATAGATAAGCCCTTCACCAACACGGTCGCGGAAGCGACGGAACTGATCACCTTGGCCAGGAAGCACCGCCGATTGCTTTCCGCTTTTCAAAGTCGCCGCTGGGACGCGGATTTTCTAACTCTGCGCAAGGTGCTCGCCGATGGCGCTCTCGGCGAAGTCGCGCACTTCGAATCTCACTACGACCGCTATCGTCCGGAACCGCGCCAGCGCTGGCGCGAATTGCCGGGCCCAGGCAGCGGCATTTGGTTCGATCTTGGCGCGCATCTTGCGGACCAGGCGTTGCAATTATTCGGCCCTCCCGAAGCAATCTACGCGGACCTGGAGATGCAGCGCCCGGGTGGCCAGGCTGTGGATTATTTTCACGTCATACTCCGCTATGGCCGCAATCGCGTGATTTTGCACGGCGCTTCGCTGGTGGCTGCAGAAACTCCGCGATTTACGGTTCATGGTGCCCTGGGAAGCTACACAAAATTTGGCATGGACCCCCAGGAAGAAGCGTTCAAGCGCGGCGAGATTCCGGGCGCTCCGGGATGGGGGCAAGACCCGCAGATGGGAACGCTGATTACCAAGCAAGGCGATGGCTTCGAGACGCGGCAAGTCCCGAATCTGCCCGGGAACTATCTCGCGTACTACGAAGGCGTTCGCGACGCGATTTCGCATGGCGCGCGCAATCCAGTCACTGCTGAACAAGCGCTGGCTGTGATCAACGTGCTGGAAACCGGGGTGAAAAGTTCAGCAGCGCGCGCCGAATTTCCATTCGCCCCGATTAAATTGTGAAATCGGCGAATCTGTTATGATTCGTCGCGGAGCGTGGGTGATGCCACGCTGTCGCGAAATCAAACTGTTCGATCGCACATTCTTCAACTGGAAAGTTCATGACCATTGACCAAGACCTCGAAAAAATCGTGCTGCAGGAAAAACGCCTGCAATTCAAGGAATTCAATTCCGAAATAGCGTGGGCCGTGGGCAGCGCGCTGAAGGCCGCAGCCGAAAAACGCGGCGTCGCTGTGGCGATCGATATCCATCTCAGCGGACATCAGCTCTTCGCGTACGCCATGCCCGGAACCACACCGGACAACGCGGACTGGATTCGCCGCAAACGCAATGTCGTCGAGCGCTATCACCGCAGTTCCTACGCCATCGGCTTGACGCACCAGCGCGCCCAGACCACTTTGCAGGCGAAGACCGGCCTCGATCCAAAAGACTACGCCCCGCACGGCGGCTGCTTCCCGATAATTCTCGCGGGCACGGGATGCGTGGGCACGATCACCGTTTCCGGACTACCGCAGCGCGACGATCACAATCTGGTAGTCGAAGTGCTTCAGGATTTTCTGCAACTGGCGAACGAAGATCTGGCGCTCGGCGCTCCCGCTGCGTCTTGACTGGAGACGATGTATGGCCGCTGACACTCACAGTCCGATCCCTAAGCCGCCCGTAATTCGCGCAGTGATTTTGGATTTCGGTGAGGTCCTTTGCCACGCTCCCTCTGCCAAAAACATCGAACGGCTCGCCTTCCTTTTCCAGATGGATCCACGAACCTTTCTTCCGATTTATCTGCAGACACGCGCGCCCTACGACCGAGGGGACCTGGCCGCGGGCGAATATTGGCAGGAGTTCGCAGAGCAGGCTGGCGTGAAAGTCGGCGCGGGCGAACTCGAACGGGCGCGTCAGTTGGATCTGGAACTCTGGAGCGACATCAACGACGCCATGGTCCTCTGGGTCCAGCAACTCGGCGTGGCGGGATTCAAGACGGCGATTCTATCCAACATGCCGGCCGACATGGCGGCGCACATGCGGAAAACTTTCGCGTGGCTCAGTCACTTCGATCACCACATTTTTTCCGGCGAAGTGCGCAGCGTCAAGCCCGAACCCGAGATCTATCAGCATTGTATTCAAGCATTGAGCGTGCAGCCCAACGAGGCGCTTTTCATTGACGACCGGGAGATAAATCTGGAGCAAGCCCGCGCCGTCGGGATCCGCACAATCCGTTTTCAGTCCGTGGATCGATTGCGCAACGACCTGCAAGCGCTTGGATTCGCGATCTTGCCCGGGCAATCCGAAATCCGGCGCCGGTCTTCGTAACCACTCGTCCGCAGCGCCACTCAGCTCACGCCCGGATTCTTGCCGACGAAAAATGTATCCAGTTCGCGACCTCGTTCATCCAAGCACATGGCGGCTCGTGGTTCCGCCGAACCACACCGGCCAAATTCCCATTCGACGACGCTGTAAAGGAGGAACGATATGGCGAGTCAACCTCAAGTCGGTTTAGTGCCACCTTTCACCCGCGAGACGGCCGTACAGAAAGTTCGCAAAGCCGAAGACAACTGGAATTCGCGCGATCCGCAGCGCGTCGCGCTGGGTTACACGGTGGACTGCCGCTGGCGCAATCGCGCGGAATTCGTCAATGGCCGCGAGGAAATCATTCAGTTCCTCACGCGTAAGTGGAATCGCGAGCTGGAGTATCGCCTGATCAAGGAACTCTGGGCCTTCGACGGCGCGAGGATTGCCGTGCGCTTCGCCTACGAATCGCACGACGATTCCGGACAATGGTTTCGCTCCTACGGCAACGAAAACTGGGAATTCAACGCCGAGGGCGTAATGCATCACCGCTACGCGTCCATTAACGATCTTTCCATCAAGCCCACCGAGCGCCTCTTTCACTGGCCTCTCGGTGTGCGACCCGCGGATCATCCGGGACTCAGCGATCTGGGTCTGTAACGGAGCTGGCGTTCGCGAACAACAAGAAGACTGGTCACGCTGCTCAGCGCAACACGCGCCCGGCGATTATTTTTTGACAGGACTCGCGGCAGGCTTGGCCTCGGTCGCTGCAATTTCCGCGCGGAATTTTGCCGCTAGCTCCGGTCGCTTCATACCGTCGTATTCTTCCGCGAGGTCTTTGCGCGCGTTCATCAACCAACTCACTTTCGGATCCATCTGCGGGCTCAAGATTTCGTAGCCGGCCCGGGTCTGGGCTTCCGCGTCCGCATAGCGGCGCTGCCGCAACAAAGTTCTCCCTAGCTTGATTCGCGCAATGCCGGTGTTGATATGCGTGGGCGATTGCGATTCCACATAAATTGGAATTGCCTGGCGGTAGAGTTTTTCCGCGCGCGTCCACTGCTGCTGTGCCGTGTACACGCTGGCCAGATTGGAAAGCGCGGTGGCGTACAAGTAGTGCTGTTCTCCGTAGTCGCTGCGATAAATGTCTGCCATCCGCTCGAAGTATTGTTCCGCCGCTTCATATTTATCTTCCTGCAGCGCCACGGACCCCAATTCGTTCAGCGTCGAAGCCACGCTGGGATGCACCTTGCCAAACGTGCGCTCCTTGATGGCCAGCGATTGCTGCAGCAGGTCCGATGCCTCGTCATAACGCTTCTGATAAACCAACGATCGCGCCAGAATCGTCAAATCGGCCGCCGTCTCGGGATTGTCTTTGCCATACCAGGCTTGCACGATGTCCAGAGCCTCGCGGTCATATTGTTCGGCTTGGCGGTAGTGCCCGGTGTCCAGCCGGATGGCGCCCAGATTGATCAACACGTCAGCCACGCGCGGATGGCGCTCGCCGTAAATCTGTTTGTAGATGGCCAGAGCGCGTTGATTGGTCTCCTCTGACTTCTCATAGTGGCCCGCATAAAATTGCGCGTTGCCTAGTTCGTACAAACTATCCGCAAGATCGGCCGGCGCAGAGCCCGCTGCAGAATAAAGTTGCACCGTCTGCTCAAGGATGGCGATGGATTGATCGTAGGAGCCGCGATCTTCCAGCACTCCGCCCAGCGCGAGCATGGCCTTCGCCACTGCCGGATCGTTCGCGGGCAAGTGGCGCCGGTCTCGATCAAGCGCCTGCCGGATCAACCGCTCAGCGTCGCCGTATCTCGCCTCTGCGTCACGCAGCGATCCCAGCGCCAGCAGCCCCTTTGCCGTCTCGGTGCTGTCCGGACCGTAAAGCGCCTCGCGTTTCGCCAGAGCCGATTCCATTAGCGCATCCGCCTGTTGCAGCTTCCCGAGCTTCTGATAAATGCCGCCGAGCGTTTCGAAAAGTTCCGCCTGTACCGCAGGTTCGGCATCCAAGCTGCGCGCTTCCTGCACGCCGCGATCGAGCAGCGTCACCACCCGCAAATCATCCGCGGGTCCTGCGGAGGGATCTCCACCCTGAAACAGATTCAGCATGAATCGTTGGATGCGCTGTGTGCGCGCGGCTTGCATCACAGCTGCGTTGCGCGCCCTGGTCAGCCTGACGGTGTAGAAAATCACTAGTCCCGCCAGCAGCATGAACATCACAGCCGCCGCGGAAACTAATTGCCAGTGCCGGCGGACGAACTTGCCCAGCGCGTAGTGCCACGTGTCGGGCCGCGCTTCCAGTGGCTCAGCATTCAAATAATGATCCACGTCGCGGATGAGCGCTTCCACCGACTGGTACCGACGCTGCGGATCCTTGTGCATTGCCGTGAGGCAAAGCACATCCAGATCGGCCCACGCCGCTCGGCTGGCACTGACTGCGCTGCCGTTCGCTCCCGCCGACGCCGACGCGGCCGATTTGGCGGCAGCGTCCGACGGCTTCGCGGCTTCCTCCTCGGTCAAAACCTTTCCAGCCTGCGCCGGCGTGCAGCTCGACAAATCAAATGGCAGCCGCCCGGCGAGCAATTCGTACAGCACCACGCCGAGCGAATAGACGTCACTGTGTATCCCCACCTGTTCGCCGCGAATCTGCTCAGGCGCAGCATAAGCCGGCGTCATCAGACGCAAGCCAGTAATGGTCTGGTCCACCAACTCGCCCAGATTTTCCAGGTGTTTGGCGATGCCGAAATCAAGCAGCCGAATGCTGCCGTCCTCTTTCACCAAAATGTTGGAAGGCTTCAAGTCGCGGTGAATCACGGCGTGCTGATGCGCGTAGAGCACCGCTTCGCAGACTGCGCGGAATAAACGCAAACGTTCTTGGATCGTGCACTTCTTCGTCCGGCAATAATCCGTGAGCGGCACGCCTTCCACATACTCCATGACGAAGAAGGGAGTCCCATCCGGCGAAGTATCCGCATCGTAAAGCCGCGCAATGGAAGGATGATTCAGCTGCGCGAGGGTGCGCTGCTCGGCGTTAAAACGCTCGCGGCGCGCTGGCGAAACCCAGGCGTCGCGCAAAATCTTAATTGCCACTTGATTGCCAAGGTCTTCGCGCTCGGCTAGGTAAACCACGCCCATCCCGCCCTCGCCGAGCGCCTGTTTGATCCGGTATGGACCGAATTCCTTGAATGGAAGCGGGCTCGAAGCCGGATCGCTAAATATCTGGCTCGCCACTTCAGCCACATCGCCGTCAAGCAGCGACCCTCCGCGCGCGTCTTCCTCCAGAAGGATCAGAACCTCGCTGACCAGCGCAGAATCATCGCCGCAATGCGTCTCCAGAAAAACGCGTTGCTCCGCAGGCGGCATGTCCGCGGCTTCGTGAAAGAGCGATTGGACCTTCTGCCAGCGAGTGCTGTCCATCATTGCTCTCCGGCTGAAAAGGAAAGGCAGCCGCCTGGCGAGGAGTGGCCGTTACGCCCGGCGAAGTTCGTGAGTCAGCCAGGCCTTCGCAGCCCGCCAATCGCGAAGAACGGTGGCTTCAGATACGTTGAGGAGCGCTGCGGTTTCCGGAATATCCAGCCCACCGAAGAAGCGGCTTTCCACCATCATCGCCTGCCGCGGATTCATCCGGCCCAGCTCTTCCAGTGCGGTGTTCAACGCCAGCAGTTCGTCTTCGCCGGAGGGTTTCTGCTGAAACTCGCTGTCAAAATTAACGGTGATTTTCGCCGCCACGCCGCCGCCGCGTTTGCCGGAATTTCGCCGCCGGGCCGCTTCCACCAGCAGTTGCCGCATGGCGCGAGCCGCGATGCGTTTGAAATGCAGCCGGGAGGTTGCGCCAACATCAGGAGACTTCGCGAGCTTCAGCCATGCCTCATTCACTAGGGCGGTTGGGCTGAGCGTGGCGCTGGGGTCGCCGCGCCGCACGCTCGATGCCAGCCGGCGCAGCTCTTCGTAAGTGACGCTGAACAGGTGGTCCAGCGCTTGCCGCTTAGCGGCGGGCGCGCCAGTTTGCTTGGCTCCGAATTTGGCAGCCCCCTGAGGAGGCTTCGCCACTGTGACGGTTTTTCTTTCGCTTTCACGCATTGCGTAGTGAAGGGCCATACCTGGGAACCCGTCTCTTGCCGGTGGTAGGTCCCGTCTGTGCACGGAACTGTAGCACCGCAGGCGGCCACGCGGCAACGGATGGCGTTTGCGCGGGTGGAATATCGGCGCCCAGCTGGAGAGGCCCGCGCTTTTTGAAATCAAAAAATGGAGTGTCTGCCCAGGAGAGTCTCATGAATGGTAAATCCGTCCGCACTGTGCTTCTCGTTTTCGTTCTGGCTTCGTCAGCTCTGGCCGTTGGGTGTGGAGGCGGCGCCGAAGGCAAATACCGCGATCCCAGCGGCACGATCAACGCCGAATTCAAAGACGGCAAGGCCTACGTAGCCCTCGGCGCCTACGCCGTTGACGGCACCTACAAGATTGACGGCAACAAGATCGTCGCGCGCGGCGATTTCGGCCCCATGTTGCCCAGCCCGCTGATTTTCACCGTGAATAAAGACGGCACGATTGACGGCCCACGCGACACCATGATTCCCAGGCTCGAGAAAGTGAAATAACGGCTGCGAACCCGAGCGCGAAATTTCGCAGAGCAAGGAGGCTCGTGATGAGAGTCTATCGCGCCACTGTAGTTATCTCGCTAGCGCTGCCTCTGGCGCTTGCGACGCTCCTCGGACCAATTGGCTGCGGCCATTCAAGCTCCGATAGCTCCGCGGATGAAGGCATCCCTGGCCTCACCAGCGCCGATCGCGAAGCGCAAAGCGCTGCCATGGCGGAACTGCAGCGGCATTGGCGCAAAGGGTCGGATGGCTGGACGACCGCCATAGTCTCCGGCAGCCCGTACGCGCCCGATCATTTTCTACGGCAGTGCCGCGCGCTTACGATCAAAGCCATGGTGCCGCAGGACCTGAGCGAGTCGGACAAACTGAACGGCTTCGAATGGGTAGGGCGAGCGGAATTCGAACCCACGTCTTGTCGCGAGGGCGGCGGGCAGCCGGGAATGGTTTTGGACGGTATGTCTAACGTAGTGGTCAGCAAGCACAGTGGCCAATGGAGCCAGTGGGTGGACTTCACGCCCGGACCGTTGCGTTTCGCGCGTGAGAAAGGCCGCTGGCAATTCAACTGGGATTCCACCTATCTGCGCGGCACGCTTCCGGGACCGCAAGATTTCGCAAATGCGGGCGTGCAGTAGGCGGAGCCGATATCAAGCCACGCATGATGCGTTGCGAATGCCCGCTGCATCCGTCAGACTTCGCTGACTACTCCGCCGCCTTCGCCGCCAGCGCGTCAACCACAGCGATGTTCGGCAGCAAGTCTTGCGGTATGCCGTGCCTTTGTTGCAAGTACGTCGGACTATTGTAGGAAGCCCAGACCTTCCCTTGCGCGTCTTCCCAAACCAAAATCTTCAGCGGCAGATCAATCGCCGCGCTCGGCGCCGCCAGCATGACGGGCGTGCCTCCCTTGGGATTTCCGAAAATCAGCAGCTTTGTGGGGCGCATTTTCATCCCAACCTTTTCTGCTTCGCCACTGTGGTCCACCAGAGCGAAAAGCGTCACGCCTTTCGCTTGCAGAACTCCTTTGAGTTTTTCCACCGTCTCGTCCACCGAATGGTTGCTGGCTTTATTGATGATTCCGCTGTCTGCCATGGGTGCAACTGACGTCATGGGTGCCTCCTCCTTATTCCAGGAAATGTTGCCGGGCGCGCTATTCGCGGAACCGCGCACGGAAATCAGATAAACCGTCATCGCCAATCCAACCAGTGCCAGAAACACTGCGATCGCAACAGCTGCTCCCGCAGGTCGAGAACGTACCGGACTGCCGCGATCGAGCAGCCGCACTAACCGCGTATGTTGCCATCCCGCAAATAGATTCACGAACACTCCCGCGGCGATCAGCGCAGTGCCGAACCAGAGCGAAAGGCCGTACGCCTTGTCCGACGATGCATTCTGGACGGCTTGCAGCTCTTGCAGGAAAAGTCCGAACCGCGCCACCACGAAGCCAAAGCCCATCAAAGCGAGGCCGGTGCGGATCCATGCCAGCACAGTGCGCTCTGCAGCCAGGTAATCCGCGAGCGCTGCGTGCGGACTGCCTTCTATCGGACCATCCATTTTGCCGCCTCCCGTTGCGACGGTTCTTATCGGCGCGCCGCATGAAATTGTGCGCTAGCGCCTTTCAATTTGGCGGGATTATATTCTCAAGGTCAATCTGCGGGCCGCAAATTATTTTGAACAAAAGCGGTATCCCGCGCTCGGCAAGATTCATCCAATTTGCAGCAGCGGTGTGGGCACAGGCTAGCGAGACAGGAGCAACAGAGTGGCCACTAAGCGAATCGAAGTGCAGCGGCTTACCGTGATTTCTTCCAGGTCATTTCAGGACGTCCTCGGGAAACTGGACGCGGCCATCGGCCACCCCAATATGGCGGCATTTCGCAACGATATGACGTCGGCGAAAACCTTTGCAGAGTTGGAAGCTGCGGTGCAGAAAGTCATCGGAACCGCGGGCTTGATGGAATTCGCCCGCTTCGATTTGGGCGAGGTCCTGCGCAGAAAACTCGGTGAGCGCGCCCGTAAGAGCGTGCGCCTGGTGGTCGGCAACCCCATCATCATGGCGCAGATGGTGGAACATGTGCCGGATGCCGGCTCCTATGCGCCCGTCACAATCCTGGTAGATGAACGCCCTGACGGAGTGCACTTGACCTACGACAAGATGGCTAGTTTCCTCTCCACCTACCACAGTTCCGAAGCGTCCAAAGTCGCGCAATCGTTGGACACAAAGGTCGAGGCGCTCTTGACCGCGGCTGCCGCCTGATCGCAACGCGAAGATTCAGCGTTCAAAGGCGCCAGCGCGTGTAATGCCGGCGTGCTGGCGCCTCTCCGACGCAATGCGGTGCTACCATCGTTAGTCGTTCTCACCCGAGCAGCACTTCCCGCCCGAGCTTTTTGGCTGCGAATAAGCCCGAATCGGATCCGCCAGCTGGCCGTCAACGTACTTGTCGTGGTGCTTCACCCACGCCATGGAGAACGCCAGCCCATCCTCATCGCGCCCTTTCGGCGCCATATCCAGCCAGTTGTACGCCCCCAGCAACATGTCCAGCCCGCGACCGTATGTGGAATATGTATGGAAGATATTTCCGGCCTCATCCTTATAGAACGCGCTCGCCCCAGGCCCTTCCTCGCTTGGGAATTTCTGCATCACGTAGTTGTAGTACATCTGCCCGTTGGCGATCTCTTCCTTCGAGAACGACACGTTGTAGTCGCGATTGAAGTCGTTCTCGAACGACGATACCCACTTGAACCGCCAGCCCATGCGCATCTTGAACGCGCCAATCTGCTCCAGCGGCGCCCGTGAAACTACCACCAGCTTCGCGTCTCGCGCCGCCAGGTGCGGAACGCTGCCGTCAAAGTGATCTGCCAGAAACGAGCAGCTTGGGCAGCCCTCCACCCATCCGGGACCGAGCATGAAGTGATAAATCAGCAGTTGGCTTTTCCCGCCGAAGAGATCGGCGAGCGTTTCTTTGCCCGTCGGCCCGTCGAACACGTATTCCTTCTTCACTTTTTCCCAAGGCAATTCCCGGCGCTGCCGGCTCAGTTCGTCGCGCAGCCGCGTGAACTCCTTCTCTTTGTTCAGTAGCTCGGTACGCGCCGCGATCCACTCCGCATGCGACACGATATTTGGTTGATCCATTTTCTTCGTTTCTGCTGTTGTTTCCATCGTCGTCTCCTTCGTCTTGATTGGTCGAATCTATTGTTGCGTGGTTATGCGAACGGATTTTCGTCCGCGCTGGGCCCGTAAATCGAGGGCACCGGAACATCCAGCAATCGGAGGTACACGGAAAGCTGCCCGCGATGGTGATAGATATGATTCATAAGGATCGAGCGCAGGAATCCGATCCGTGGCATCTCCATCAAAGTTTTTCCGTTCTTCGTCAAGCTCCACATGGAGACGAGCCGGGCGTCATCCATGCTCTTCAGCGTGGCCCTCGCGCTCGCCGTGCTCTTCGCGAAAGTCTCCAGGATCTCCTGCCGGCTCTTGGGCTCCGGATGGGTGAAGTCCGGAGCTTCCATACTGTCCGGCACCACCGCCGCCGCGATCTGCCCCGGGCCGGACGCAATGTGCAGCGCGAGCTGTCCCAGCGAGAACGATTTCGGGTGCGGTTTCCAAGCGAGCTTGTCATCCGGAACGCGTTCCAGCACACGCTTTGTCGTCTGTGCTTCCTGGTCGAACTCCATCAAAAGTGCTTCTGAGAGGCTCATAGCTGCTCCTTTCCGTTCATGTCAGATTTAGTGTTCGCATCTTCACGACTTTGAGTATCGAACGAGCCCCTGTCGTCCGCGTCATTCTTCGCGTGCAGCTTCTTCGCTGCGAGCGCCGTCAACCCGCCTGTGGACATAATCCCCGTGATAATCAACGCGGCGCTCGCTATGCACGCTGGGCACATACATTTTCCCTCCCGCAGCCGCCGCGCTTACTGGGGCCGGCGCTTCGCTTCGGCGTGTTTGCGCACGCCATCGTTCATGTGCGTCCAACCCTTCACAACTCCCTCGCGATGGTCGTCCGCAATCAGCCCAAACGCCAGGTGATGGAACTTGATCAGCGTTCCGCCATCCTCCTCGCTCAGCCGGTATTGCACGTTCGAACTCACCGGATAGGACATGAACAGCGGTCCGTAAAATTCCAGCAGCGTTGGCCGCTTGATCGCCTGCACATGTCCCCACAAATGGCCGTTCTCACCGCCCAGGTCCCGGTACCAACGCCCGCCCGGCCACGGCTCTAGCTTCAGCGACATGGGTGTGCCGTCGGGCCTTTCATTCAGTGGTCCCAGGTATTCGAGCAATGAGTCGAACGTCACCTGCAGCGGCGCTCGCACATGGATTTCCTGCGTGATGCTCAACGTCAAATCCTCAATCGTCCGGTTCAACTTAATCGCCGTGGAAGTCATTGTTTCTCCTTTAGTCAGAATTTGTCCTACCCGCGGCTGGAATCGCGCCCTGCCACGCGCCGCTCTTCCGCTCCGCGTGTTCCTTCACGCGGCTCAGTTGATGCTGCCAGAACCGCTCGAACGTGCTGGTCCATTCGTGCAACGGACGGATCGCCTCCGCGTTCACTCGGTACATCATCTTGCGTCCCTCCCGGCGTACGTTCACCAGGCCCACATCCGCCAGCACGCGCAGATGTTTCGACACCGAAGGCTGCTCCAACTCCAGCGCCGCCACGACCTCGCCCACCGACCGCTCCTGCAGCGCCAGATAGTTCAAAATGTCCCGCCGCCGTGGCTCGGCGATCGCGTTGAATGCGTCAGAGGTTGTAGCGGCTCGTGCCATGGGCCAACAATACATTCCTATATGGGAATATGTCAAGCGGTTTTTTGAGGGCTCCCGATTTTGCCAATGCGGTCCGTGAGCCCTACGGTCAATGCGCAGGCGGCCACAAAGGCTAGTTGGCGCGCGCTGACGGTGGTGCCATAATTTGCGATGGCCGCGAAAAAACGTCCTTCATGAAAGCCGCCATCCTAAAATCGTCGCAACCTGTTTCAGCGACGCCGCTGATTATCGAAGACGTTCCCCGCCCGCAGCTCGTCCCCGGACATCTGCTGCTGCGCGTCCTGGCATGCGGCGTGTGCCGCACCGATCTGCACATCGTGGAACACGACCTGCCACCGCTCCGGCCACAACTCATCCCCGGCCACCAAATTGTCGGCGAAGTCATCGCAGGCGAGAGCAAGGAATCGCCGGTCGGTTCTCGCGTCGGCGTTTCCTGGATGGGCGGAGTGGATGGCGACTGCTGGTATTGCCGCCACAAAATGGAAAACCTGTGTGATGAGCCAATTTTTACTGGTTACACGGTGGATGGCGGTTACGCCGAATACGCTTTGGCGCGCGCGGACTTCACATACCCTCTGCCCGGCGGCTTGGACGACATCCACGTAGCTCCGCTGCTTTGCGCCGGCATCATCGGGTTCCGCAGCTTGCGCGTCGCGGGGGTCGAGCCTGGCGAACGAGTTGGTCTTTTCGGCTTCGGCTCTTCCGCGAGCCTCGCGATCGCGGTTCTACAGTCATGGAAATGCGAAGTGTATGTCTCAACGAGAGGAGTTTTTCATCGTAAGTTGGCCGCCTCGCTGGGCGCGACATGGGTCGGAAGCGAAAATGATAAGCTTCCCGTCGAGCTGGATCGCGCCGTCACCTTCGCTCCCAGCGGTGACGTGGTGGTCAGCGCGCTGGCAAGCCTTCGCAAAGGCGGAGTAGTTGCCATCAACGCCATTCATCTCGATCACATGCCGCAATTTGATTACGACAAACTGCTCTGGGGCGAGCGCGTAATCCGCAGCGTAGCCAATATGACCCGCGCCGACGCCCGCGATTTTCTGAAACTCGCGCACGACATCAACATCCGCCCGCAAGTCACGGTCTTCCCGCTCGCCCAAGCGAACGAAGCCCTGCAAGCGATCAAGCATGAAACGGTGGACGGAGCAGCCGTGATCGTTCCGTGACGTGCGCGAACCGAGCGAAATCGTGAAGCCGCGCGACCAAGCCGCCACCGAAACACAGCGCGGCTAGATTGGTTCAGCAGCCGGCCCAGCTGAAGTGTCAAGCTCGCCTTCCCACCGCGCGATCACCGCACACGCCAGGCAATTCCCGATCACGTTCACCGCCGTGCGCGCCATATCCATCAACGCATCAATCCCCAAAATGATGATAATCGGCTCAGTCGGCAGATGAAAAGTCGCGGCCGTAGCCAGCAGCACCACCAGCACCGCGCGCGGCACTCCGGCGACGCCCTTGCTCGTCAACATCAGCGCGAACACCATGAAAAGCTGCTGCAACCACGTCAAATGTATCCCCGCCACCTGCGCCACAAAAATGGACGCCACCGCCAGATACAACGTTGACCCATCCAGGTTGAAGCTATATCCGGCCGGAATTACGAACGCCACGATCCGCCTAGGCACGCCAAATTCTTCCATGCATTCCATCGCGCGCGGCAGCGCCGCTTCCGAAGTGCTCGTCGCAAAAGCGATCGTAGCCGGCTCAGTCACCGCTCGCACGAATTGCCCCATCGGCAGCCGCGCGAATAATGCGATCGGCAATAACACCGCCAGCAGGAAGAAGACCAGCGCGCCGTAACCGGTAAGCAGCAATTTCCCCAGCGGCAGCAGCACGCTGATTCCCATGTGTCCGACGGTATAAGCCATGGCCGCGCCCACGCCCACCGGCGCGAAATACATCACCAGGTTCGTGAACGCAAACATCGCAGCGGTGAGCGACTCGCAGAAATTCAGCATCGGCGCGCGCTTCGCTTCCGAAATCCGCGCCAGCGCAATCCCGAATAGCACCGAAAACACCGCCACCTGCAGAATTTGATTTTCCGCCACCGACTTCGCCAGATTTTCAGGGAAGATGTGCAGCAAGAAATCGTCCCAATGCAGCGGAGCGGCGCTGGGCACCGGCTCGGTGGCCGCTGTAGCCGCCGTGAGAGTCAATCCTTCTCCAGCCCGGCTGATATTGATTGCACCTAGCCCGATAAATAGCGCAACCGTCGTCACAATCTCAAAATAGATCAAGCTCTTCACGCCGATTCGTCCAACGCTGCGCAAATTGCCATGCCCCGCAATTCCAGTCACCAGCGTGCCGAAAATCAGCGGCGCCACGATCACCTTGATCAAGCGCAGGAAAATATCGCTGAACACGCGCAAGTGTTCGGCAAACTGCGGCCGGTCCAGCCCGATTTCTCCCCCCAGCAGCATCGCGAAAAAAATCCAGTAGGTCAGCGTCGCTTTGCGCCATCCGCCCGCCGCGATCACGGCTAGCCCAGCACAACGAGCGGCTGTGAACCACGCTGAAGGAGCAAAGATGAATGGAAGGATTGCCCCAACCAGAAATAACAGAAAGCCAATCAAGGTAAGGGCGCGAAATCCGGGTGAGGCCTGTGCGGGTTGGGAATGTCTAGGTTGCGGAGAAGCAGGGTTGGCAGTGGTCATCACGGATCAATTGCGTGCAACTCAATTTTCCTACCACTCGCGGCATTCGAGCGTCGCGCGGCCCCTACTATACGATTAAAACCTCGCAAATTGGAGCCACGCGACGCTCCGCCACGAACCGAACCGCATCCTAGCCTGTCCGCAATCGAACAATCCTTCTCGCATTCGCACAGCTCGCTCTCGCTCGCTCATGCTTCAACGCACTAAATCCTCTGGCATCATAATTTTGCGCAACAATTGCTTTGGCGTTCTACGTGCCAGCTCACCACGGATTCGTGTGAACGAACTGGCTCGAATCGTATCAATGTCCGTGCTTTATCTCGATTCCACGAACGGAGAGGCCCAGCATGATGAACCTGTTGCGTGACACCCGCTATGGATTCCGCCTGCTCCTGAAGAATCCCGGATTCGCCGCTGTCGCGGTGCTCGCGCTCGCTCTGGGAATCGGTGCCAACACCGCCATCTTCAGCGTCGTTTACGCTACGCTGCTCGCTCCGCTCCCTTATCCTCACGCCGACCAGCTCGTCGTCGTCCGCTCCACCGTTGCTGGAAATCGAAACGTCTCTTCCGCCGGTGATTTCCTCGAATGGCAGCGCCAGAACTCCGTTTTCCAGTTTATGGGCACCGCCACCGATTCCGATTTCAACCTCTCCGTCGGCGAAAAGCCCGAACGCGTCCGCGGCAGTTTCACCACTCCGGGTTTTCTGGATCAACTGCTTGGCGAAACTCCATTCCTTGGCCGTTACTTCGGCCCGGACGAAGCCGTGGCCGGAAAAGATCACGTTGTCGTTCTTACCAATCGAATGTGGCGCGAACATTTCGGCGGTGATCCCCACATCATCGGCCGTGAAATCCACGTGAACGGCGAAATCTACACGGTGATCGGCGTTCGTCCCGCTGGACAAGCCGACCGGACCCCCACGAATCTTTTCGTTCCGCTGGTCTTCAAACCTGACCAGATTAATCACGATTTTCATTTTCTCGTGATCTTCGCGCGCATGAAGCCCGGCGTCACCTTGGCGCAGGCCAATGCGGATATGAGCGCGGTCACTCGCCACATGGCGGATGTTTATCCGAAATCGAACAAAGGTTGGGGCGCTTCCGTCGAGCCGCTGAAGAATGACTTCCTGGACCGCGACGTGCGCACCGCTCTGTGGCTCTTGCTCGGCGCTGTTGCTTTCGTTCTGCTCATTGCTTGCGCCAACGTCGCCAACTTGCTGATGGCTCGCGCCACCACTCGCCAGAAAGAAGTTGCCGTGCGCGCTTCTCTGGGCGCTTCGCGTCAACGCCTGTTCAGCCAGTTTCTTGCAGAAAGTATTGTGCTCGCATCCATGGGAGGCGCGCTGGGTATCGCGTTGGCCTGGGGACTACTCGACATAATCATCTCGATCATGCCGCCGTTCACGCTTCCCCCCGAAGCCGATGTCCGGCTGAATATTCCGGTACTGCTCTTTACCGTCGCCGCGACTCTGTTTGCGGGAATTCTATTCGGCAGCGTTCCGGCGTGGCAGGCAGCGCGCATGAACTTGAACGAAGTCATGAAAGAGGGCGGCCGGTCCGCGCAAAGCGCCGGACGTCACGGCTTTCGCCGCGCGCTCGTAATCGCAGAATTTGCTCTTGCCCTTAGCCTCCTCGCCGGCGGAGGTCTCGCCATTCACAGCTTGTGGAATGTCGCCCATGTGGACCTTGGCTTTCGCACCGATCACATTCTCACGTTTCCAGCTTCCCGTTCCGCAGGGGCAACTCACCGATCCGCAGCAAATCACTGTTTTCTATCGTCAGCTTCTGGAGAGAATCCAGGCGCTGCCCGGCGTCACCGCCGCGTCGGCCTCGGAAGGCATCCCGCTGGAAGGCGTGAATTTCGGCATGCCCTTCCAAATTGCCGGAAGGCCCAATATCGAGGATCCCTCGGCCCGTCCTGGCACCGGCTTCAGCATGGTCACGCCGCAATATTTCAAAGCATTCGGCATGAGCATGGAACAAGGGCGTTCCTTCACCGGCCAGGATACAGCCGGAAGTGTTCCGGTAGCCGTCGTCAACGAAGCCTTCGTCAAGAAATTTCTCAATGGAGTTGATCCGCTCACCCAAACCATCCTCGTTGAACAAATAGTTCCGGCTGTCACCAAACTCGGTCCGCCCATTCCCTGGCAAATCGTCGGCGTGTACCGCGACGTTCGTAATGGCGGCCCGCGCGACGATAGCTTCCCCGAAATGGATGTACCCTTCGCGCAGAGTCCCGAACCAACAGCCGCCATCGCGGTCCGCGCCGCCGTTGATCCGGCCACCTTAACTCGCGGCATCACCGAAATCGTTCAGTCCATGAATCCGAACTTGCCTCTTTCGGAAGTAAAAACGATGGATCAGATCAAGGACGAATCGCTCGCCGGAGATCGCTTTACCGCTGCGCTTTTTGGAGGTTTCGCCGCGATCGCTTTGCTTCTCGCAGCCTTGGGGATTTATGGCGTGATGTCTTTCGCGGTCGCGCAACGCACCCATGAAATCGGCTTGCGCATGGCGCTGGGTGCCGGACGCGGCAACGTATTAGGTTTGATCCTCAAGGAAGGGATGCTGCTCGCCGGCGTCGGACTGCTCCTCGGACTCGCGGGATCCTATGGCGTCGGGAAAGCCATGCACAGTATTTTCTACAATGTCGGCACGATTGATCTCGCTGCCTTCAGCGCCGTCGCGGCGGCTCTGCTGCTCGCCGCGCTGTTGGCCTGCTTCATCCCGGCGCACCGCGCCACGCTCGTGGATCCCATGCAGGCTTTGCGCGAGGAATGAAGCGCGCCGCGCCGTAACCAACCTGCCGCGCGCGATCCCGCTATTCCTTATGCGGCTGCGCCGTCGGAGGCAGCAGCCCGTTCAGCCGCAGATACATCGCCGCAGCGCTGTAGTGATCCGCGAAATCGTTGGTCAGCGCGATCATGGCGCTCGCGCGCGTCAAAGTGAACGTGCCGCGCGTAAATACCACTTCGCCCAGCTTCGAATCGTCCACCTTAGCCAGCGATTGCGTGCAGAA
Source organism: uncultured Acidobacteriota bacterium (assembly GCA_963821765.1). Taxonomy (GTDB): domain Bacteria; phylum Acidobacteriota; class Terriglobia; order Acidiferrales; family UBA7541; genus Palsa-295. Next base: position 11,306 of record CAWGFF010000019.1, on the reverse strand, counting down.
ATCAAACGAAGCCTTCAAGGCGCCGGTCAATTTATCCTTCCCGTCCGTTTCTTTCAGCTCGTCCATCTTGGGGGCGTCCACCCCGGAAATCATCGCGCACAAGTGAAAATTCGAGTTCGCCATGTGCATCACCAGATGCCCGAAAGTTATTTGCGCGGGCGTGGGCTGGTAGCCGTACTTGTCGGCGGGCATTTCCTCGGTGGCTGCGATCAGGTTTTTGGACTGCCGTTCCAGGCTGCTGCGCACGGCGGTTGCAACCGGGTTAGCGACCAGCCCCGTCGGGGGCGCGGGAGTTTGCTGTGCAACGGTGGCGAGTGGTGAAATGGCCAGCAAAGCAAAAGAAAGCAGAATTGGTTTCATATCCTAATCCCTCCAACGAAATTCCAGCGCCACCAGCATAGACGCGGGCGCCGCGCACAACAAGCCCGAGGCCTCACTTTGCAATACAAAGTACTTGACACATGCAGCCGATCTGCTACTCTTCCCCTATGGCCGCTCCCGGACCGATTCGCCCTCAACCTCCCGTCGCCATCGCCGACCATGCCCGCGACAACCTTCGCTTCATCCGCGAGACCATGGAGCGCGCCGCATCTTTTACTGCCGTTCCCGGCTGGGGCGGCGTGGCCATGGGCATCACTGCGCTCGGTGCTGCCGCCATCGCGTCGCGCCAGGCTTCCTCTCTCCCGTGGCTGTTCACATGGATTTCCGAAGCCTTCATCGCCATCATAATTGCCTGCTGGACTACTTATTCCAAAGCGCGCCAGGCGGGATCGTCTCTCTTCAGCGGGCCGGGCCGGCGCTTCGTGTATAGTTTTGCGCCGCCTCTGTTTGTCGGCGCGCTGCTCACCGTGTTGCATCTGCGTTCGAGCGAAATCGGCCCGATTCCCGGCCAGTGGCTGCTGCTCTACGGAACCGGCGTCGTCACCGGCGGCGCGTTTTCCATTCGCATCGTTCCTTTGATGGGATTGTGTTTCATGGTTTTAGGCGCCGTCGCACTGTTCTGTCCGTGGGCCTGGCAGAACGCGCTGCTGGCGGCGGGCTTCGGCGGCTTACACATTATTTTTGGAGCCGTCATCGCGAGGAAATATGGTGGCTAAATCAGGAGCGTATCGTCGTGAGCGTGCTGAGGGCGACGAGCGCAATAAACGAACGTACCTCGGCGGCGCGGCCCGCGGAAAATACGGCGACGAATCTGGACCGCCTGATCCACGAGCGCACTCGCCTGGCGATCGTCAGCGCGCTCGCCGTCAACGAATCGCTCACCTTCAATGAATTGAAGGAGCTGCTGCGTGCGACCGACGGCAACTTGAGCGTACATGCGCGCAAACTGGAAGACGCCGGCTACCTGGGCTGCGCCAAATCATTCGATGGGCGCATGCCGAAAACCGAATATCGCCTGACGGCCGCCGGCCGCCGCGCCCTTGAAAAATATCTGAACCACATGGAAGCTTTGATCCGCGTCACGCGCGAAGGTTAAGCCGCAAAAAATTTTGCCGGGATACTCTATGAACAAAAGTACTTTGAAGTTAGTCCCGCAATCCCAACTCCACGTCGCCATCCTTCTGGATGGCAACGGCCGCTGGGCCTCCTCGCGCGGCCTCGCTCGCTCCGAAGGGCATCGCGCCGGTGTCGAATCCGTCCGCCGCGTCGTGCGCGCCGCTCCCGGCCTGGGCATTGGCACCCTCACCTTGTACGCATTTTCCTCGGACAACTGGGAACGCCCCATGAGCGAGGTCGTCGCCCTGCTCGCGCTGCTCGAACAATATTTTCGCACCGAAGCCGCCGCCTGCGCCGCCGCGGGAGTCCGTCTGCGCGTGATCGGCCGTCGCGACCGCATTCCTCCGTCGCTCGCGCAAGCAATCGAATCCGCCGAAAAGCTCACAGCCGCCGGACGCGCCCTGGAATTGCGCATCGCCGTGGACTACTCCGCGCGCGACGCCATCCTTCGCGCCGCCTGCTGGATGCTATCCAGCCTGGAAGTTTCGCAGCGTGAATTCGCGAAACGTCTCGGTGAAGTCACCCACTCCAGCGGTCCCGCCCTGGATGTGGATCTCCTTATTCGCACCGGTGGCGACCGCCGCCTCAGCGATTTCATGCTCTGGGAATGCGCCTACGCCGAGTTGCTTTTCACGCCGCGCATGTGGCCGGAATTCGATGCCGCCGATCTCGCCGCCGCCGTGGAGGATTTTCGCGGCCGCGAACGCCGCTTCGGCCGCCTCCCCGAAGCCGCCGCAAGCTAAACATCGCTATTTCTCGGCAGTCCGCGCGCGCCACATTTCAAACGCTCGCTTAATCACCCGCGTAGCCGTCGGTGTAAGCGAATAGCGCGGAAGTTCCTCCTCGCGCGCCCAAGCCACATCGGTCACATCACTAGCCGCCCGCGCCTCGCCGCTCTCCACCGCGCACAAATAATCCAAAATCACAAAGTGGTACCGCGTCCTTCCATCCTCACCAGGAAAAATCCGCTCGAACACCTCGATAAATTCCACCACCCGCACTTCCAACCCCGTCTCTTCCGCCAATTCCCGCCGTACGCCTTCCTCGAACGTCTCGCCCAGTTCCAGCATCCCTCCGGGAATGGACCATTCCCCTTCCAGCGGCGGACTGCCGCGCCGAATCAGCAGCGCCCGCCCGTCTGCAATCACCACGCCGCCCACTCCCACCAGCGGCCGCTCCGGATATTCACGTTGCACCGTCACCTTTACGCATCCCCTCTCGCCTTCGCTTGACACCTGCGGTATATAATAGCCCGCCAGTGGACGTACACCCAGGAAGGAGAGAAATCTCGTGACCCGATGTCCGGAATGCGACACCGAAATTGATTTGGACGAAGACGAAGTCGAGGAAGGCGAAATCCTCAGCTGCCCGGAGTGCGACGTCGAACTGGAAGTGACTCAAACGCATCCCGTGCACCTCATCGTCATCTCCGAAGATGAGGACGACGACGAGGACGAAGAAGAGGAGAAGTCCAGCGTCAAGGAAGATGAAGAGGACGACGACGAAGACGAAGAAGAGGCCGGGTAGTTTCCGCCTCTCGCTTCACCCTCGCATCTTTTCCGCTCTCCGCGTCATCTTACTGGTTGTAAGCCGAAATGCCGGCCGTCTCGCGCTGCAGCTGTCGCCAAATTCGGCCGCATGCTTTTCATGCCAGCTGGCAACGCTGGAAAGAACAGGACCCCGTGAAAAATTACCGATGGTTTCAGGTTGTGGCGGTGCTGTTCGTGGGCTTTCTGGCGGCGATGCCGGCCCGCGCGCAAGACGAATCCAAAGACCAGAAAAGAGCCGAAGCACAATTAAAAGTGCTGCATGGCAGCGTGATTGATAAAAGCGAAAATCCTGTGCCCTCCAGCGTGTTTATCTGAAAAACGTAAAATCCCAGGCGGTAAAGACCTATATCGCGGATGAATCCGGAAATTATCGTTTCAGCGGTCTGGATCCCAATGTGGATTATGAGATTCATGCCGAGCACGACGACATGACTTCTTCCATTCGCACCGTTTCCAGCTTCGATAGCCGCCGCGATATCGAAGTCACCCTGAAACTCTCCAAGAAAAAAAGCAGCTAGCGCAGGTAGCGATCATTGCCGTGATAGTCCAGACGCGGCTAATCTCAGCACTGCGTACTCGTTTGGATTCGTATTTATTATTATTCGCCTTTGACGTTATCAGTGTTCATCTGCGTTCATCAGTGGTGATTTTTCTCCCCACCATTATCCGAATCGCTCCCGGCAAAATCTCAAACTCCGCAGGCGCCACGCCCAGCGCCTCTCCATCCCCATGCACTCGCGCCGCCCGGTCCGCGCGCAATGCCACCCGCCGGCAACGATAGCGCGTCACCTCCGGAAATCCGCGCAGATCTCCACTCGTCAGCACAATCGGTATCGCTTCCAGCAAACGCATCAGCCCCACATCCCCCACAATCACCACATCCAGCACACCATCGTCGATCTCCGCCTGCGGCGCAATGCGCACGCCCGAACCGTAGCTCGTCGCATTCGCCACCGCCACGAATAGCGCTCGGCCAGTCCAATTGCCGCCATCCATCTCCGCCGTCACATCCAGGAGTGGCTTCCGAAAAAATATCGTGAACGCTCCCGCCAGATAACGCGTCACTCCCGGCCATGCCCGGAATCGCGTGTTCGCCAAATGAGCAGCCTCCGCATCCAGTCCCATGCCTCCCGCGCCCATGTAATGCGCCACGCCGCCATCGCCGAATCGCACTCGCACCAGGTCCACCGCGCGCGGCTGCCCGCGCAGGAAATCGTTCGCCGCCTCGACTGGATCGCGCGGAATCCCCAGCGAACGAGCAATGTCGTTCCCATTCCCCGCGGGGAAAAATCCTGCCACCACGTCCGTGCCGCGAATGCCTTCCACTAAATGATGGAACGCGCCATCCCCGCCCAGCGCCACCACGGTGCGAAATCCATCGGCCGCCGCTCGCGCGGCCAATTCACGTATGTCTTCCGAGCTTTTCGAATGTACGAATTTCGCGCTATATCCGCGCGACGCGAACAAGCCCGCCACGTCCGGCTCAGCGCGCAACGCTTGCCCTCCGCCGGATGCGGGATTCACAATCACCAATGTGTCAGGTTTCATTCCAGAAGTAGCATCGCAGCGCGGAAACCCTCGCTTCACCGTACGATTAAAGAGTGTGCGCGGGAACTTGGGAATCTTTGTGGGTCGTGGCTTCAGCCACGACATAAACCGCGCCGAACCCGAGCGACTTCAGCCGCTGAAGTTCCGCTTTTGCGGTTCTCACGCAGACTCTAAATCCATCGTCAATTCTACCGATTGCCTACCGCCCGCCTTTGCATCCCGGCACGCGAAACGCTCCGATCCTCGTCCGGTAATTTTCATCGCCCGCCTTCAGATAATCGCCCACGTACCAGAAAGTGCAATCATCGCTCGGATCCATCGCCGTCGTCGTGTAATCCTCCCACCGCAGCGTATTCTTCTGCGCGGCCTCGCCCGTCGCCAGCACGGTTTCGTGAAATGTCAACAGTCCCTTCGGGTCGCCATCCTTCCGCGCAGCAAAGCGTTGCCCCGCATAGTTCGGCGTTCCACCGAACGAATATCCCACCCCAATGTCGCCTTTCTTATCCATTGCGATGCTCGGTATCCAGCGATAGAACGCGTCCGGCGCGTATGTGCCCTGCTGATAAAGCCCCACATCGCGCTTCTTATCCAACCGGAATTCGTACCAGCGCACTCCTCCCCCGCCGGCCTGCGTCGCCACCGAATGCGCGGCCACAATCGATTCACGATTGCCGATTCTCCGATACACCAGCTCTCTGCATAATCTTGTCGCCCTGCACGTCCAACCGCCGGTCGGTATCCGGCTGCGGCACGCAGTTGGTCAACTGGCCGTTGCACAAATAATGATACGGGGCGACCGCGATCTTCACCGGCCCATCGGCTTTCGTATTTGCCGGCGTGGTCCAATCCACGTGAACTTTCCACACGTAGATCCCATCGTCTTCGAATATTTTCTTCAGCTGCGTGCCGCCTGCCGCCATCATGATGTTCGGCGCGCCGGCCGGCGGCAGTTTCTGGCCGTCAATATCCGAGTTGTTCAAAAAATTCACGCCGTCAATGATGATGCACTGCTCCGTCGCGGGCTGCCCCAGCAGCATCTTGTTGCGGTCCGCGATGCAATCGTGTTTCTGGATCACGTCGTCGCCCGTGCTGGTCGGCACGTAATAGCCGTCAGGCCAGATAGCCGGCCGCGGATAATCGGGGAAGAGAGTCCGCTCAAACGCATAGCGATAGTAAGCGCCCAGCGGATCCGGCCCCACGCTGACCGCGTAGCACATCGCAAACGTTCCTTCCTTTTTCACGGGGCCCTGATGGGGCGTGTGCGGCGCCGGCTGCGGCGGCTTCGCCGGCGGCCCGGCGGCCGGTCCGGGATTATCCACTTCGCCGGGCAGCGCAGGCTTGCCTTTGTCTGAGAATTCCCCGGGTGCGATACGCCCGAAAATCGGCATCACAATCAGCCAGCGCTTCGCCAGTTGATCGTAGCGCACCACCGCATCTCCGTTGTCGCGCGCCTCGCACGCCCCGCCGAATCCCGTGAAAATTGCATTTGTGGCCACCGGTCCGTAAATCACGGCGCCGGTTTTGTCGTAATGCGCGCCCTTCTTCGAATACACCGCGATTCGCGTGTTCACGATTTGCACGATGTGATCGGGACCGACCGCGAGGCTGTTGTCCGAAGGATTGCGAAACGTCGCGGTTCCCTGCGGACCCGTGAATCCAGAGCCCAGCCCATCGAAGCTCTCCAGCAACGGCACCGCAGGCCGCTTGCCCTGTGCTTTTTGCTCCACGGCCGCGCCCGCCGCGGTGATCACCGGCGCGGGTGCCACTTCTTCCGGTTTTTGATCCTGGCTCCTCATCCGGATCGCCCGGCGACGTTCCGCACGCTCCACCTTCACAGTCCTCGGCGTCATTCGTTGCGCCCGCACCGCGCAATGACCGCAGCGGCGGCGAAATATCAAACTTCGTCGCGCGATGCACCGTGACCGCGCCAGTCCTAACGTCATTCTCTTGCCCGCGAGCGCGCAGCATCGCGCCCCCGGCAAGCAGCGTAACCACTGCCGCGCCTCCAGCGACCATCGCACCGCTCGTTTTCCCCACCCGATTCATGCACTCTCCTAGTGCGCGGCCGTCTCGTGCATCGTCATGCTCTGCACGGACCCAGGATCCGCCAAAAATTTCGCCACCACCGGTCCCGGCGGAAATGCAGACGGGCTATTGTGGCCGCAATTCGAATCCAGCAGCACCACCGGCGCGCCGATCGCATGCGCAAACGCGATGGCCGTAGTGGGATTCACCGTGTGATCTTCCGGCGAGACGATCACCAGCAACTTCGCATGCACGCTTTGCGCTGCCTGATCCATCGTCACGCCAAATTCTCCGGGAATATCCAGCGCGTTGATCGCCTGCCTCTGGCGAATCACGTTGCAAGCTCCCGCCGCGTTGACCGTCTCAGAACCTCGCGTCTTGGCAAGAAATGCCGCGAAGTCTCCGCGGCGTGAGTCTGCGCCACGCGATATCCCGGGGAACTGTTGGCCATCGCGCCAATCTCGCTGAAAACCGCAAAACCGCGTGTCATCGGCTGGGTGCCGTTCCCATCTTTCCATTCGGGATCCAGCTCCAGCGCGTCAATCTGGGAAGTCCACAACAACTTGTCAGCCGACGTGGACTGCGGCGACCCCACGATCGGAACCGCCGCGTCCATGAAATCCGGATAAGCCACCACCCACTCGAACGTCTGCATTCCACCCATCGAAATTCCCATCACCGCGTGCACGTGCGTTAGGTGCAGTACCTCGGTCGCAAGGCGATGCTCGGATTCCACCATGTCGCGAATCGTAAACTCCGGAAATCCCAACCGTGCCTGGGTCTTGCTGTTCGATGGCGAAGTCGAAATGCCATCTCCGATCGCGTCCACCAGCACCACGAAATATTTCGTGCTGTCCACCACCTTATCCGCTCCGATGAACGGCACCAGCTCTTGCGTCTTGCCGCCCAGCCATGTAGGCCACAGGATCGCGTTCGATTTCGCCGCGTTCAGTTGCCCGAACGTGCGATAACCCAGCTGAAAATCGTGAATCACCGTGCCGCTGCGTAGTTTCAAGTCGCCCAGCGCCGCGAATTGCTGCGCGCCTTCGGCAGGTTGCACGTTCGCTGCTTGCGCTACATCCTGCGATTGAGCGCCTACAGCCGCGCAGCAGAAAATACCCACAAGCAACGCCAACCTCACTGCGTTTTTCATATTCCTTGATCCCTTCATGGTGTTTTCGCGAGTGGCCATTCCGGAAAACGCCGCGCCCGTTTTCGCCTCCACTGCCGTGCGGCCACTGCGAATATACGCGCACGTTTCCGATTTTCCACACCGAATATTTGAAGATTCCCCCGCAAAGTGAGATGCTACTTTTCCTTCGTCGCCAGGGAGGCTTTCCATGTCGTGTCGTTTGGCCCACGCAGCATTCGCTCTGTTCATTGTTTGCGCTGCCCTTGCCACCGCCGACTCGGCCATTGCCCAGGCTCAACCTTCGAATCCCCCGCATTGGAGTTACAGCGGCGCCGATGGACCGGACCACTGGGGCGATCTTGAGCCTGATTATGCCGAGTGCAAGTCGGGCCACCGCGAATCGCCCATTGATATCGTCGGCGCACAGCCCGCGGATCTGGCGCCTATCCATTTTGATTACAAGCTTTCGCCGCTGAAAATCATTAACAACGGCCACACCATCCAGTTCAATTACGAGCCGGGCAGCAGCATCATTATCAACGGAACGGCGCTTCCGCTCGTTCAATTCCATTTTCACCATGGCAGCGAAAACGAGATCAACGGCCAGAAATACGACATGGAACTTCACTTCGTCCACGTGGATTCCGCGGCCAACCGCACCGCCGTCGTCGCCGTTTTCATCAAGAGCGGGGCGGAAAACGCTCTGCTACGCGATCTGTGGAGCCACATACCCCGCGATAAAGGTAAAGAAGTGGATTACAAGAAGGTGGTCATCAACGCCGCTGATCTTTTGCCCGCGGACCAGAACTACTACACATTCGATGGCTCGCTCACCATTCCTCCCTGCAAGGAGGGCGTCAAGTGGTTCGTCCTGAAAACTCCCATCGAAGCCTCTCCCGCGCAGATCGCGGCTTTTGCAAGATACTATCCGGACAATGCTCGCCCGGTTCAGCCGGCGAATGGCCGGGAAATCCGGGAAAGCAACTTTCATTGATGGAAAAGTAGCTTTGCATCGAACGGTTTCAAAAAACTCTGTGGATTCACTTCAGGCTGCGTGGGAGACTGCATGAATCTCGAAGTTTCAAGGCCCTCGATTTTTGCATCACGCTTTTTATTGCCACGATTCGTCGCCACGCTCGCTCTCATATTCGGCGCGTGCGTCGCTGCTATTCCGCTGCACGCGCAGATATCGCCGGAATCAGACCAGCTACTGCATCGCATGTACGCGTCGCCGGATTTCGAGGTCAAGTACTTCGGTCCGGCGCGTTGGTTGGATGATGGCGCGTTCTACACCACTGTCGAACCTTCCGCGGCGGTCAAAGACGCGCAGGACATCGTCCGTTACCAGACCGCAACCGGAAAACGCGAAGTTCTCGTCTCCGCCGCCAAGCTCATTCCGGCCGGCGAAAAAGTTCCTCTCGCCTTCGAAAACTATGCATGGTCCAAGGACAAATCCCGCCTGCTTCTTTACACTAATTCCGCTCAGGTCTGGCGATTGCGCACTCGCGGCGATTACTGGGTGTTGGATTTACAGTCTGGCGCGCTGCGCAAACTCGGAGGCGACGCTCCCGCATCTTCCCTGATGTTCGCGAAGTTTTCCCCGGACGGCTCGAAAGTCGCCTACGTCCGCGGCAATAACATTTACGTCGAGGAAATTTCCACCGCGCGAATCACCCAGCTCACCCACGACGGCTCGCAAACCATCATCAATGGCACTTCGGACTGGGTTTACGAAGAAGAGTTGGACGTTCGCGACGCCTTTCGCTGGAGTCCTGACGGCCGGCGCATCGCCTATTGGCAATTTGACACCAGCGGCGTGGGAATTTTCAAGCTGCTCTACAATCTCGGCGCGCCCAAGGAAATTGTCACTGGTTTTCCTTACCCCGGCTTGGGTGCGTATCCCACGGTTCTGAATATTCCGTATCCGATTCCCGGCACCACCAATTCAGCCGTGCGCGCAGGCGTCGTCAGCGTGGATGGCGGAGACACGCAGTGGATGCAAGTGCCCGGCGATCCCCGGGACAATTACATTGCGCGCCTCGAATGGGCCGGAAATTCCAGCGAACTCGCCATCGAGCATTTAAATCGTCTGCAGAATACCAACGATGTGCTGCTCGCCGATGCCTCCACCGGCGCCGTTCGCCAGATTTTCCGCGATCAGGATTCCACCTGGGTGGATGTGATGGACGAAATTCGCTGGGTCCATAATAACCAGGAATTTTTGTGGTTGAGCGAGCGCGACGGCTGGCGCCACGCCTATCTTGTTTCACGCGATGGAAAGCGGGTGCAGCTAATCACCCCGGGCGCTTACGACGTGATCGATCTTGGCAGCGCGGACGAAAAATCCGGCCAGCTCTATTTCACTGCCTCCCCGGAAAATGCCACGCAGCGCTATCTGTACGGCGCGCCCCTGGACGGTTCGCAAAACGCCCAGCGCGTCAGTCCTGCGTCCGCGCCCGGAACTCATCGTTACGACATGTCGCCGGATGCCCATTGGGCATTTCACATTTATTCGCGCGCGGACCTGACTCCGGTAACCGATCTCGTGGAACTGCCCGCGCATCGTTCCGCGCGCGTGCTCGAAGACAATACCGCGCTGCGCGCGAACGTCGCGCCGCTGCTTGCCTCGCCCACTGAATTCTTCAAGGTGGACATCGGCGACGGCACTACGCTCGACGCTTGGATACTGAAGCCTCCGCATTTCGACCCCGCGAAGAAATATGCCGTGCTCGTTTACGTGTACGGAGAGCCCGCGGCGCAGACCGTGCTCGACGAGTGGGGTGCGTGGAACAACGATTACAATCGCGCCGTCGCGCAGGCCGGTTACATCGTCGTCAGCTTTGACAATCGCGGCACGCCTGCGCCGAAAGGCCGCGCCTGGCGAAAGATTGTGTACGGCGCGATTCATCCCGTGATCGTGCACGACCAGAGCGCAGCGCTCAAAGTTTTCCTGCAGTCGCATCCCTTTGCGGATTCATCGCGCGTCGCCGTGTGGGGATGGAGCGGCGGCGGTTCCAGCACGCTGAACCTGATGTTCCGCTCACCGGACCTGTATAAGGTGGGAATGTCGGTCGCGCCGGTGCCGGATCTGCGTCTCTACGATACGATTTACCAGGAACGCTACATGGGTTTGCCGCTGCAAAACGTCGAAGGCTATCGCAGCAGTTCCGCCATCAACTTCGCCGAAGGTTTGCGCGGCCATTTGCTCGTGGTGCACGGTTCCGGCGACGACAACGTGCATTACGCCGGCACCGAACTGCTGCTCAATCGCCTGATCGAGCTGGATAAGCCCGTTGACTTCATGGAGTACCCGAATCGCACGCACGCCATCAACGAAGGTTCCGGCACCACGCTGCACTTGTACAGTTTGTTGCTGCGCTACCTTGAAGAGCATTTGCCGCCGAACGCGGTCGCGGCGAAGTAGTTGCTGCTCCAGATTGCGGGGATTTGAAGCGAAGAAGCCGCGCAGCGTTTCGCTCTGCAGCGGCTTTTTTTCACGACGTAATGCACAAGCTTGTGGTGCCGGCTGTGGGACTCGAACCCACGACCTAGGG
>CAWGFF010000018.1:0-140286 GCA_963821765.1 uncultured Acidobacteriota bacterium | reverse complement strand
TTGGTAGGGGCGGTGGGGATCGAACCCACGACCTTCGGCTTAAAAGGCCGCTGCTCTACCACTGAGCTACGCCCCTGCATTTCTATGGACAGCTTAATGCTTCTAAACATCTTACACGGAAACAAATTCCCGGACCTAGGAGGAATTGGGATGCCCGGAACGACCTCGGGACGGATGCCCAGAGGCACGCCGGAGATCACGGCTCCTCGATCCGCGATGGCCGCGTCCGCTACGGGCCGATGCAGCGCTGCGTGACTTGCCGGGTCGTTCCTGCCTTGCTCCCCTGCGCGAGGGTTTGGAACCAGCAAACGGTACGGCTCGTCTTCAGATTTGGCTTGGGCCGCAACGTACACACGAATCGAAGCGCGCCTGCGAGTGTGGGAACAGGCGCCTAGTCCGAAGACGGGGCCTCGCGCGGCGTGGGCGAAGCGATCGCGCGCTTGCGTTTCCAGACGTAATCTCTGCGCATTTTGGCCTGGTGCTTTTTCACCTGCACTTCCAGTTCGGCGAACGCCGCCTTGGCGCTGCCAAGCACGTCCGCTCCCACGCCCGTCGCGTGCATCGTGCCGGTGGGCAGATTCAGGTTCAGCGAGAAATTAAATTCCGTCTTGCGTGGCGTTTTTTCCAGCGAGCCGTGCAGTAGCACCAGATCGGGTGCATAACGCTTCAGAATGCGATTCAGTTTTGCGGCGTGCCGCGCGACTTCATGTTCAATGATGGCGTGAAATTCGGGATCCACGTGACTGTACGTAATTTTCATCGGGGCACCCTGGTGTTACGCTGATTACGGATGGGAAAAGTCTGAGCATCGAGGCAAATCCAGCATAGCGCTGCGCCACATCACTTGCAACCCGGCGCTTCCCCGAGAAACGACTTCGCGCCGCCAAATTCCTCCCTACGCCATTCGGATGCGGCGCCGTGCGGTTCCGGAGCACTGGATTTGACAGCCTTCTCAACTACATCATACGCTCGACGTGCGATCCTTCAGAGGTCATACGCCGCGATGGTTGCGAAAACGAAAAATGCAGAACCCAATTCCGCCCGAATACTGGTCGGGCCCGCCGGCTGGTCCTATCCCGACTGGAAAGGGATTCTGTATCCGCCCCGCCGCCCAAAGGGATTTCACGAAGCGGCATATCTCGCGGATTTTTTTGACACCATCGAAATCAATACTTCGTTCTACCACCCGTTGCAGCCGGAATTCGCCGCACAGTGGCTGAAACAAGTTGCCGCGAATCCCCGCTTCCTGTTTACCGCGAAGCTCTGGCAGAAATTCACGCATCAGGACGAGACCACCGCCGACGACGTAAGAATCGTGCGCGCCGGCTTTGACGTGCTGCGCGATGCGAACCGCCTCGGCGCGGTGCTGCTGCAATTTCCTTTTTCGTTTCACCGCACGCCCGAAAATCTCAGCCGGCTGAACCATATTCTTGATGCCTTCCACGTTTATCCGCTGGTGGTGGAAGTCCGCCACGCCTCCTGGGCGAAAAAAGAGTTCTACGAACTGCTTCACGAGCGCGGCGTGGGATTCTGCAACATTGACCAGCCGCTGATCGGCCGCTCGATCAAGCCCAGCGAGCGAGTCACGTCGCCGATCGGGTACGTTCGCCTGCACGGTCGCCGCTATGACACTTGGTTCAGCGATGATCCGGCCTCGCCGCCCTCCGAGCGCTACAACTATCTATACTCCGAAATAGAACTGGAGCCTTGGGCCAAGCGCATCGAACACGTCGCCGAAACAGCGAAGACCACGTTCGTTGTCACCAACAATCATTTCGAAGCGAAAGGAATCGTGAACGCCCTGCAGATGATCAATCTGCTTTCCGGCAAAAAAGTAAAGGTCCCGGAAACCTTGCGCATCCACTATCCGCAGTTGGAAGCGATTGCGGATCAACCGGCCGCGGAACCAACTCTTTTCCCGTTGCCTCCGAAATAGACGAATCTCCGCCCGCTGAAAAAAATTGACAATCCAAACCCAGACGCTCAAAGAGATGGGCAAAACCGCGAGGATGGAAAGCGCTACTTCTTGAAGAGATCTTCGAATGCCTTGCGCGCGTCGTTAGGACGCCCGGGGTTTGTCGGAGCCGGAGTGGCACTGGCATAGCTCACCGGCGAAGTGTCTTTCTCCACGGTCATACGAAATTCAAAAAAAGTGCAATCGTTTTTAGCGTCCTTCTTCGCGATGCGCTCGGGAATCGGCTGCGTGCACTCGAATTGCCTGCCGGTATCAAAATGTACGCACTGTTTGCAGCAATGCATCGCAGTGTGGCAACGAGGGCATTCGCCATTGGGATCAAATCCGGGCGCTAAAACCGCACCGCAGCTCGAGCAACGCGCCCTCATGACCGTTCCCACCATGCGCGGCGTGCGCGGCCCCATCGAATCCTGTTTCGGGCGAGGCTCGCCGCTGTTCGGGGGTCGCTCGCTTCTTTCGCGTTTCTTTTCCTGCGCGTCGCGGTCGCTGTAGCCCCTCTGCTTATACTTCCGGTCCATCGGACCTCCTAAGGGGATAGTTCATGCTGCCCTGAAAACGTTTCTGCCCATCTCCGTTGCACAAACCGATTGCGCTGTCAGGTGTGAAAACGTCATCGAATCATGCGCGCTGAGTCATGCCATCCGCGGGAAGAATCGCTCTGGTGCACATCGCAGTGGTTTTGCTGGTTGAGGCGCTTTCCATCCGCCGCTGGGAGCAGCTTATGCACACACTGGCGGATTTCGGGATGCCTATCAGGTAGAAAATCAGCGCGAGTACCGCGATTCCGTGGCTGCCAAGAGCGGCCGCCATCCTCTGTATAGAACACCCCTGAGCCACAAATTGCAACATCCATTTTCATGTGCGCGTTCCATTACCGCGACTGGCCCAAAATTTACACAGCCCTTCGAACGGCAAATCGGGCTGAAGAAAACTACGCGCGGTTCCGCGATCCGCCAGCACTGCCTCCGCCGCCAGATATCCGCTGCGCACCGCGCCTTCCATCGTCGCGGGCCAACCGGTGCGCGTCCAATCGCCGCACAGATATAAATTCGCCAGCGGAATTCTCTGCCCCGGGCGCCAACGGTCCGAACCAGGCTCCGGCGAAAAAGTCGCATGCACTTCCTTAATCACGGTGGCCTTCCGCAGTTGCGCCTCGCGCGTCAGTGGCAGCACCTCGGCAAGTTCGCGGCGGCATAAATCGATGATTTCCTGCCTGGAGCGTGGAATCAAATCGTACGAAGCGCTGATCACCAGCTGCAGGTATTGCCCGCCGCTCTCAACCATGGCAGCGTGCTCCTCGCTTGGACGTATGGTGTTTGGACGGACGGTCGCATGATTCGTTTCCGCCGGCCTGGACAAAAACGTCTTGTTGAAGACCCACTGCGTAGTGTGGTCCAACAAAGTCAGAAACGGTTCGGTCATCACCTGCCGGTCGTACCACAGATGCACGCCCGTGATCGGGGACGTCTTCAGATGCCGCAAGCCCTCCAGCGGCGCGTTCGTTTCCGACCACTCCGGAGGCAGCAACTCCAGCAGCGCATCGTGCGGCACCGCCGAAACGCAAGCGTCGGCGAAAACTTCCGTGCCGTCTTCCAGCAGCGCGCCCGCGAAACCATTTTCCTTCACGCGGATTTCTCGAATGCCGCAGCGCAACCGCACTTCCCCGCCCTGCCGCACAATCGCTTCGCGGCAACCTTCATACAAATCGCCGAGCGGCACCGTGGGAATGCCCACGCGGTATCCCGCGCTATTTCCCAGGAACGCTTTCCAGAAAACTTCGATTCCGTAACGCGCATCGGTGCGCGCCAGTTCTTCATCCAGCGCGCTCACTAGCACCACGCGCCAGAATCGCTCAATCGCATCGGGGGTCTGCTCCATGCGATGCAGCCAATCCAGCATCGAGATGCCCTCGATGCGCGGCGGATTCCCGCCAGCGCGCGCGATGGCCAGCATGGCATTCGCAATCGAGCGCTTATCGGCCAGCGCCAGCGCGCGAAACAGCAGGAAAGACGGCGCCATGTGTAGCGGCGGCGGCAATGGCGCGGCCTCGATGGTCGAACGCTGCCCGTGCGCGTCCGCGAAATACAGCCGATCGTAAAATCGAATCTTGTCACTCGCGCCAACGCGCGAATAAAAATCAGCTAAATTCGTGCAGCAGCCGAGAGTGACGTGCTGGCAATTGTCCACCTCGCTGCCGTCGGGCAACGTGTAGGAAGTGGCGCGACCGCCCAGGTGCGGGCGTTTTTCCAGCAGCTGAACGCTCAGGCCCGCTTCAGCCAGCGCGACGGCGGACGACAGCCCCGCCAGTCCGCCGCCGATTACTAGAACGCTTTGCGAGGACATCACCCTTCCACCAGCCAGCCCGTCGCGCCGCGAGGCCCGCCGTCAGCAGATATTGGATTTTCTCTGCGCTCGAGAGCGAAATGCGCCCGGAAAATACGTCGAATTCCCGCTCTTCGATGCGCGCCAGCAAACTGCTATACGTGCGAACCAGCGCCCACAACGTGGCCCGGCTGTCCGCATTTATGCGGCCCACCAGCGGCGCGCCTTCCTGGTACATCTGCCAAGCCCGCTCCGCTTCAAACTCGAGCAGTTCCCGCAGCTGCGGTGTGACCGGACCGCGCAATTCTTCGGCGCGAATTCCGAACCGATCCAGATCTTCCTGCGGCAGATAAATTCGCCCCATCGCGTAATCGCTGCCTACATCGCGAATGATATTCGTCAGCTGGAAGGCCAGCCCGAGTCGCTCAGCAAGGTCAGGCGCTTTCGGGTCGCTGAATCCGAAAACGTGCAGGCACGTCAGCCCCACAGTCCCCGCCACGCGATAACAATATTCCGAAAGACGATCGAATGTCGCGTAGGTCGTGACCGTCAAATCCATTTCCGCGCCGAGAATCAAATCGTGAAAATACCGCGTGGGGATCTGAAACCGCTCGATCGTGTCGGCCAGCGCAGGAAGCACCGCGTGCCCGCTCGTCTTGCCGCCAATCGCCTGATCCAGCATCCAGCGCCAACGCGCCAAACCCTGCCGCTTCGATTCTAGGTCTCCCGGCTCGTCCGACACATCGTCAATCAGCCGCATGAAAGCGTACAACGCACACAACGCGTTGCGCTTTTCCCTGCGCAATGCAAAGAACGCCAAATAAAAGCTACTCCGCGCCGCCCGCGCAACGCGATTGCACTCCGCGTATGATTCGCGAACCGCATCCGAGTATGGCCGCAGTTTGATAACGCCGCGATCGCGCGGAACGGCGGACTCGTAGGTGTTGTCACTCAATGCCGGAGCCGCTGTCAGCGCATCAGTCGGACCTACCGCCGCGTGCTGCGAATTCCCGCCGCGCGAAAACGCGCTACGGACCAGCGTCTTCCCCAAAAGTTTCGCCTGTGTCCATTTGCTCAGTGAAGGCCGGCGCTCCAGCGTGTTGTACCCGGATGCCTCAATCGCATCCAAGATCGCCAATCCGCCGCCGCTGAACATCTCCAAGTCCACGCGCAGAAATCGCTCTACGGCTTGCGTCAGCGGCAGCCCCGCACGGAATAGCTCTCGTGTCCGAGCAATAAGCGACTTCATCAGCGCCGTATAGCGCGCGTCGAATCGCTTCCCGACAATATCGGCTTCGGTCAATCCGTGAGCCGCCAGCGCTTCCAGCGGAATATAAATCCGGCCCTTCTCCAGATCCCGCGATACATCCTGCCAGAAATTCGCTAGCTGCAAGGCCGTGCATGTGTAATCCGAAAGCCTCTGCCGCGCCTCGTCCCGATAGCCGCACAAATAAAGCACCAGCCGGCCCACCGGATTCGCCGAGTACACGCAGTAGTCGAACACGTCGTCCCAAGTGGCGTAGCGCTTTACAGTCTGGTCCTGCCGGAACGCGCGCAGCAAATCGCGGAACGGCTGCAGCGGAATATCTTTCGCGCGAATCGTCTCGCGCAGCGCGATTAGCACCGGATGCGACGGCCCCACGCCATCCTCATATATCAGCCGCAACTCGTCTTCCCACGCATCTAGCAGCTGCAACGCCCGAGCCGGGTCCGCTACTTCGTCGCCCAAATCATCCGACCAGCGGCAGTACGCGTAAACATTATAGAAATGCTGGTGCAAATCCCGCGGCAAAAGCCACGAAACCACGTTGAAATTTTCGTAGTGATGCGTCGCCAGCCAGCGCGTGTAGCGCTCGGCGTCAGAGGGAGCGCAATTCGCCTGCGGCAGATTGCGCGCGATTTCAAGTTCCGGTGTGGGCAGCATGGTGCCCTGACTTGCGCAAACGTCAGGGAATTACAGCAGTCTTCAATTCGCCGTTTCGGTGCTTCATATCCTGGAAAACTTTCGGCAATCCTTGCAACGTCACTTCGCCAGTGATGAACTCGCTGGAGCGAATTTCGCCGCGCGCAATCGTGTCCATGGCCTCGCGCATGAACTGCGGCGTGTGATGAAAAGTGGACTTGATGGCGATCTCGGAATAATGCAGCGCTGCCGGATCAATCTTTACTTCGGTACCGGTCGGGCAGCCGCCAAACAGATTAACGGTCCCGCCCTTGCGCACCATTTGCAGCGCCCATTCCCAAGTAATCGCGCGGCCCACAGCTTCAATCACGGAATCCGCGCCGCGCCCGCCCTCGGTCAATTGCCGCACCAGCTCCACCGGGTTTTCGATTTTATCCACGTCAAACGTAGCCGTGGCGCCCAACCGCTCGGCCGCCTTCATCTGGCTGCGCCGCTTGCCAATCGCAATCACGCGCACCTTGCGCTGCGAAAGAATGCGGATAAATTTCAACCCGATCGGCCCGCATCCGATCACCACTACCGTATCGCCCGGATGCACGCCCGTCTCCCGAATTCCGCGCAACACGCAGGCCAGCGGCTCGGCCATCGCCGCGTCCTGAAAAGAAATGCCGTCGGGAATCTCAAGCATGTTCTGCCGCACGATGCGCCCCGGAATGCGGATGTACTCCGCATACGCCCCGTTATTGAACAGCAAGTCCTCGCAGAGATTCGGCTGGCCCTTGCGGCAATAAAAACAAGCATCGCACGGCGCGGAATTCGCCGGCAGCACGCGCATTCCGGGCTGTATGTGGCTGTTCACATTCTTGCCCGTCTCTTCGATCACGCCCGCGAGCTCGTGCCCGAAAAGAGACGGCGGCTGAATCATGCGCGCGTGATATCCGCGCTTCCACACTTTCAGATCGGTTCCGCAGGTCAAAGCCACGGCCACGCGCACCAGTACTTCGTCGTCGCCGATCGTGGGAATATCAACGGTCTCGATCTTCAGATTTTCTGCACCATACAAAACGGCGGCGTTCATATGCCCACTGCCTTGCCTATAAGCGCTCATTCGTGCCTTATGACTACCTTCAAAGTATCATCCTTCGGATGTGCAGCCAATTCCAGTGCCTCTGCAATCTGCTCCAGCGGGAAACGATGGGAAATTAATTCGCGCACCGGCAAACGCCTCTCGAACACCAGCGCTGCGGACTCCGCCTGATCGTCCACGGACGCGCTATAGCTCCCCAGAATTTCTTTTTCTTCCACCCCCACAGCAGCCGCAGGAAATTCCAACTGCAGCACCGGGTCGTTATGAGCAAACAGTAGCACGCGTCCGCCCGGCCGCGCGAGGGCCAGCGCTTCCGGTACCAATGCCGGGTTGGGCACAGCCACCAGCACCGCATCCGCGCCTCGTCCCCTGGTGCGACGGCGAATTTCCTGCTGCAAATTTCCGCTCGTGGGATCGAAAACTTCTTTCGCGCCAAAACGCAGGCTCGCCTCGCGCCGTCCCGCCATCGGATCGCTCGCATAAACTTCCGCGCCTTCATATTTCGCCAGAATCATCAGCAGCATACCGATCGGCCCCTGCCCCATCACCAGAACCTGCTCGCCCTTCGCAATGCGGGCCTTGCGCACAGCTTTCAGGCACGTATTCACCGGCTCGACGAACGTCGCTTCCTCGAAACTCACATCCGCAGGCAGCGCGATCATTCCGCGCTCCACAATCCAGGGCATCGCGCGCACATATTCCGCGAACCCGCCGCCGTTGGGATCGAATCCCGCCGTCAATCCCGTCTTCTTATAACCCGCGCACTGCGAAAAAAGTTTCCGTTCACAGTAAAAACAATTTCCGCACGGAATGTGATGAAAACTCACCACCCGGTCGCCAGCCTTGAATTTCGTGACGCCCGCGCCGACCTTGACCACCGTCCCAGCGAGTTCATGCCCTAGTATTTGTGGCGCCGGAACGAAGCCATGATGGATTTTCTTGATGTCCGTGCCGCAAATTCCGCAAGCCGCCACGCGGAACAGCAACTCGCCTTCGCCAATTTCGGGAATCGGCACGGATTCGACGACCACCTGCCCCTTGCCGCGATACACTCCCGCGCGCATGTGCCCGCGCTTGGGCTCCTGCGCGTGATGCGACCCGATTTGTTCGATGGTCTGGCTCATCTGTAAAACTTAGCCGGCTACGACGTCGCCGCTCCCGTCCGCCGCTCCAAAATCTGAAATCTCCCCGACACCATCGTGATGTATTTGTCCAAAAATTGTGCCAGCGCTTCTGCCGCCGCTTTGCTGTTCTGCCCTAGCCGCACCAGCTCCGGAACCGACGTCGGATGCAGTGCCACTTGCCCCAGGACGCGCGGAATACTCACTTGCCCATCGTCGGTAAAAACTCGGTTCATATCCAGCGGCAAATCATCGTCCACCGTGTCACTCACGGCGCGAATCGCGATCGCCGGAATCCCGTACGCGGCCGATTCGAGCAGCACCTCAAAACTCTCCATTTCCACGGCGTCCGACCGCTCGCCCAGGTGCCGCTTCTCTTCCGCTCGGCCCACAACGCGGACGGAGCTGAAGAACTGCCCCACCACCGTCGCTCCGCACTCCGCCGCGAACGAAAGCAGCGCCACACTGCTCTGCAAAGGATTGCTGCCCGGATCCGTCTGCTCATTCTCCGTTCGCACAGAACGTGCCGCCAAAACCTCACCGATAAGGTATTCCGGTTTCAGCGCCCCCGCCAATCCGCAAGAAACGCACAGATGAATCGACTCCTGATCGCCCCCAAGCACCTTCGCCGTCTGCAGGTGCGCCTGCTTTGGTCCCGCCCCGGTCAACATGACGACGACTTCCGCCGCGCCAATTTGCGCGCGATACACTTCAGCGTCGCCCCACTGCACCGCGCGAAACTCGCGCAGCGCGCGCCACGGCGCAAATTCAGTTTCCAGAGCGAAAGTGACCAGTATTTTCATTACGCTTCTTTATGCCGCTGCGGCCTGCGTCACGCGTTTATTTCCCGCGCGATTCGCAATGTAACCGTGCTCTTCGTACCAGCGCACCGCCCGTTCCAGCGCCGCTTCCACTTTCCCGGGCTTATAGCCCAGTTCCCGGGCCGCCTTATCGCTCTCCACAAACATCTTATGCCGCGACATTTTCACGCCTTCCACCGGAATCTGTGGCTCGCGCCCCGTCAGACGCGAATAAAATTCGTCCGCATACCCAGCCGCAAGCGCAATCGCATGCGGCAGCCGCACACGCGGCGCCGGACGCCCGGTAATCGCAGCCAGCGCATCCAAAATCTGCTTCAGCGTCATATTGCGCGCGCCTAAAATATAACGCTCGCCCACGCGCCCCTTCTCCGCCGCCAGCAAATGCCCCGCGGCCACATCTTCCACCGCCGCCACATTTAATCCCGTATCCACGTACGCCGGCATCTTCCCCTGCAGAAAATCCAGAATAATCCGCCCGGTCGGAGTTGGCTTCCAATCTCCCGACCCAACCGGCGCCGTGGGATTCACAATCACCACCGGAACGCCCGCGCGAGCCGCCTCAATTGCAACCTGCTCCGCCAAAAATTTCGAGCGTTTGTAATGCCCGATCATTTCCTCAAGCGTGGCCTGCGTCCCCTCATTCGGCAGCGCCCCATGCCGCGGCACGGCAATCGTCGCCACTGTGCTGGTATATACGATGCGCTCCACGCCCGCGCGTTGCGCCGCTCCTAGTAATCGTCGGGTTCCCTCAACATTGCTGTCGTAGATCTCCGCCTGCTTCGGGCTCCACAATCTGTAATCCGCCGCCACGTGATACACCCGCCGCACGCCCTGCATCGCGCGCTCCAGCGATGCCCCATCCCGCAGATCGCCTTCGACAGGCTCGACCTGCACTCCATCCAGCGCCGCGAGGTTGCTGCTGCGCCGCACCAGCACGCGCACTGCATCCCCCGCAGCAACAAGTTGCCGCGCAACGTGGCTCCCCACGAATCCCGTGGCGCCGGTTACCAGTGTCGTCATAAGGATGCGCAAATCCGATCGTGCCAAGCCATTTTCTCTTGGCAGATTCCGCGGGTGCAGCTACGTGCGACCATAATAGCCGCGTTTGAAATTGCATTGAAGAGTATCGCGCCGCGGAAGCCGCAGCGGCGATTTACAGCCAGCAAGGCCCGCATCGCCTAGGTCCGCAGTCCGTTGTTGTTTGCCAATTCCTCGGCGCGAATCTGCACGCCCAGGAATTTGCGCCGGCCCTGGCGCATATTGTCGTAGCGCGCCAAAGCGTAAAGCGGAAAGGCGTTGCGGTAGATGTGATACTTCAAATAAAAAACGCACGGAAATCCCGTGCCCGTAAATTCGTCTTCGTCCCACGTTCCGTTTTCATTCTGATTCGCCACGAGCCACCCAATCGCCCGTTCCACGCAGGAATCGTGCGGCCCGCACACCGCCAGCAATCCAATGATTGCCCAAGCCGTCTGCGAAGCCGTGCTCTTCCCTTTGCCTTTCAGCGATGGATCGTAATAGGAAAGAATAGACTCGCCGAATCCGCCATCCGGATTCTGCACCGAACGCAGCCAATTCGCCGCAGCCTGGCAATCAGCACCCCTCGACAATCCCACCGTCTCCAGCGCCCGCAGCACGCTGCTGCTGCCATAGATATAATTCACGCCCCAGCGCCCGAACCACGGCCCCTCCGGTGTCTGATCGTGCCGGATGAAAGCCCGCGCCCGCTGAATAATCGGATCGTTCGCAGACCAGCCCATCTGCCCCAGACATTCCATCGCGCGCGCCGTCACATCCGCCGTCGAAGGATCCAGCATCGCATTGTGATCCGCAAACGGAATGTGATTCAAAAATTGCAGATTGTTTTCGTGGTCGAACGCGCCCCAGCCGCCATCTTCGTTCTGCATGCTCACGAGCCACGAAAGCCCGCGCTTCATCGAGCGCCGCAAGCGCTCCGAATCAGGATCAGCCACGCGCCCCAGCGCCATCAGCACAAACGCGGTATCGTCCACGTCCGGATAATACTCATTCTTGAATTCAAACGCCCAGCCGCCCGGCGCCGCACCCGGATTCTTGACCTGCCAATCCCCCGGACCAAGAATCTGGTTTGCCACGACCCAGCGCTCCGCCGCAATCAGTGACGGATGTGCAGGATCGAGCCCCGCTTCCTCCAGCGATACCATCGCAATCGCCGTATCCCACACCGGCGAAATGCAAGGCTGCACTCGCAACGTATCGGCTTCCGCGATCTCATACCGCGCCAGAAAATTAATCTCGCGCGCCACCAGCGGATCTTGCGCGTCGGCGCCTTCAGACAGCAGCGCAAAGATCGAATTCATCATCGCCGGATAAATCGTCCCCAATCCCTCGCTGCGTTCCAGCCGCTCCACCATCCAGCGACGCGCCTTTTCCAGCGCAATCTTGCGGAAAGGTTTCCAGCCCAGCCGCTCGTGCAATTTCAATCCGCGGTCCAGCGCCAGAAACGCATTGCGCCAGGAAATCACGCGCAGATCCCACCTGAAGGATTGCGGCTTGCCGTGCGGAGTATTGAACAATTCGCTTACGGTTACGCCTTCAGGCAGCCGCCAATCCGGCTTGTATGCGTAAACGATCGCCAGCGGAATCACAATCCCGCGCGTCCAGGAAGACATCTCGTGAATATTGATCGGAAACCAATCCGGCAAGAGCATCAGTTCCGGCGGAATCGAAGGAACGATGCTCCAATCCACTCCGCCAACCATTGCCAGGTAGAACCGCACGTAAGAATTCGTCGCTTCCAAACCGCCCAGTTCCAGTACGCGCTCTTTCGCGCGCAGCACCGCAGGCGAAGTCGCGGGATCCCCCGCCAAACGCAGCGCCACGTACGCCTTCACAGTGGCGTTCAGCTCGGAAGGTCCACCCTCGAAAATGCTCCAGCCGCCGTCAGGCAGCTGTTTGCGGCGAATATAAGTCGCAAGCTTTGCGGTTTTTTCGGATTCCAACTGGCCAAGGATGTGCAAATAGAGGATGTAATCGGATTCCAGCGTGGTGTCCGCTTCGAGCTCAGCCCACCAGTAGCCGTCCTGGGTCTGTGCGGAAAGCAGCCAATTTGTGGCGCGGCCGACAGCTTGCTCTACCTGAAATTCGATGTTTCGGCTGCGAACTGTGGCCGTACCCTGCGAACTGTTTTCGTTCGGGGCATCCACCTGCAGTCTCACTTTCGGTGTCATCAATCCCTCAGTACCTTTTGACCACTTTCGCCCCGGTTCTAGGAAGGCCGGAGCTCCTCCGGTCCGAAACCCAGCAACTTCCCCCGCTGAGTTCCTTCGAGGCTTAGTTTCATGAAGCTATAAATGGCCGATTGACCACTTTTTATCGAACGTCACAGCGACTTCATGAAGAAACCGGGTGGAAAATCGGTCCAACCTAGCGACCAAATTCCACGAACCTCACGCTAACGCTAATATTATGTTTGGGTTTGCCCTTACGGTCAACAAAAAACGGGCTCCCCGTTCCCAGAAACAATAGATGTTCGACGGGGCCAGAAGGCTGCCTCAAATGTTCCAGAATGGCCACCGATGGGCCAATAGTATGCAAAGTTATTGCTAGGGGTTTTCCTGCGAAGTAGCCCGCAACCACCGCACCGCAGCCAGAAAGCGAATAGAAATCGAAATGAAGCCTGCCGCGTGTCTCGAAACCGGCGCTACATTTTTACGAATGTGACCCCGGGCCACATCCCAGAGCTCACCCGCCAGCCTTCTCCTGCTCCAATTTACGCACTCGCTCCGCCAATTCCGGCAAACGCGACAACCATCCATACTGTTCCTTGAATCGCGCGAATGGCCTCGCGGGCGTCCCCCAAACCGTCTGTCCGCGGCGAATTGTCTTGCCTGACAGGATGCCCGCCTGCGCCCCAATGATCGCATCGTCTTCCAGCGTGCAGTGCGGCGCGATGCCCACCTGCCCGCCAATCATCACTTGCGCGCCAATGGTGCAGCTGCCGGAAATCCCTACCTGCGCGGCCACCACGGAGTTCGTACCGATGCGAACGTTGTGCGCCACCTGCACCAGGTTATCAATCTTCACGCCGCTCGCGATCTGCGTCGCTTCGAGCGACCCGCGATCAATCGTGGTGTTGCAGCCAATTTCCACGTCGTCGCCAATTTCCACGCTGCCGATCTGTGGAAACTTGACGTGCTGTCCTTCTCCAAAAACGTATCCGAACCCGTCGCCGCCGATCACCGCGCCCGAATGTACTTCCACCGCATTTCCGAGCCGCGCGCCGGCGTACAGCGTCACTCGCGGATGCAGCCGGCAGTCTGCTCCCACACGCGCGCCACGGCCCAAGAAACAAAATGCATCCACGTCTGTGCCGGTGCCGATCTCCACTTCAGCTTCGATCACCACGTAGGGACCTACGCGAATATTCGGGGCCAGTCGCGCAGTCGCTGCAACGATCGCCGTCGGATGAATTTCCGGATGCAGCGTAGCCTTCGGCAGTAACCAAGCCGCAGCCTTCGCGAACGCCAGCTTCGGGTGTTCCACTTCCAGCACGGTCTTCCCTGCTACCGTCGCGCCGGCGTCAGCGATCACGCAACGTGCCGCGGACGCTTCAGCCCGCGCAACCTGCCGCGCCGAATCCACATAAATCACATCGTCAGGCTTCGCGCTCTCCGGACTCGCAACGCCCACGACCGGCGCGTGCGCATCTCCGTGGATTCTTGCCCGCAGGTACTCCGCCAGTTCACCGGCCGTGTGATTCATCGCTTGCACCTCGTCAAAAAATTGCGTCGCATCAGGAATTCGCACAGCGCGAAACGCTCTGATCCACAAGCACCGCTCGACCCACTAAATCTAAAACGGATAAATCGCGGGTTCGCCCGGCGGCCGCGTTTTCCATCTCTTGTGCACCCACAGCCACTGATCCGGATGCGCGCGTACATGACCCTCAATCACTCGCGTGAATCGCTGCGTGTTCTCGCGCACGTCCGCTTCTTCATCGCCACTACGCGCTAGTTCCACGGGCGGTTCAAATCGCAAGCGGTACTTCCCCAGCGATTCATCCCAGAAAAGAAATCCCGGAACCACGGCCGCGTCCGTGCGCAATGCCAGCCGCGCTAAACCAGACGTGGTGGAAGCCGGAATGCCGAAATAATCCACGAACACTCCTTCTTCCAGCGCGGTGTTGTGATCCGCGAGAATCCCCACCGTGCCGCCATCCGCCAGAACTTTCAAAATCGCCCGCGCCGATTTGTTTTTATCAATGGGACGATTCCCGGATAAACATCGATAACGATTAATCAGCTCGTCCACCCGCGCATTCGAAATCGGCCGCACCAGAAAATGCAGCGGGTGCCCGTACAGCGCGTGCGCAAACGAAGACAGCTCCCAAGCGCTCATGTGCCCGGTAAGAAACAGCACGCCTTTTCCGCGCCGCTGCCCCGCAGCGAAGTTCTCAGCTCCGTCAATCACCACACTACGCTCGATGTTCTGCGCCGTGTACCGCGGAAATTGCGAGAATTCGCCCGCCATCCAGCCGATTTGCCGGATCATCCCGCGAATCACGTCGTTCCGTTTCGTCTCACTCCAATCCGGATACGCCAGATGCAGATTGAACATCGCGGCCTGCCGCAGCGGCGTGCGAAACCCATACGCCACGGCTGCAAACGAAGCGCCCACCCAACGCGCGACCGGCCGCGGCAGCAGCCCCAATAATTTCAGCCCCGCCCAAGCGACCGCATATTCCAGCCATTCCCGCATAGCGGGCCATTATGCAAGAGCCTGCGCAGCGTATGCCACTAATCGTTGGATGATTGTGCGTTGCCAATGTTCATCGTGATTGTCCGTTGTGCCCCGCGCACGCCGCGCTGCTCTTCGCGACCCTAGATTGACGGCGACGATGTTAGACTCATCGCGTTTTGAGCGAACGGACAAAATTGCAGCGCACGACGAACATCGCGGCATTCGCCACGGCTGGCGTAGTGATTCTGGTTTCGCTGTTCGCAAATCTCGGCGCCGTCGGCCTTGTCGGCCCCGACGAACCGCGTTACGCCTGGATCGCTCGCGCCATGGCCGAAACCGGCGATTGGGTCACGCCAAGGCTTTGGGGCGCCCCGTGGTTTGAAAAGCCAATCTTTTATTACTGGGCAGCGGCAATCGGATTCCGGATGCATTTGCCGGCCGAGTGGGCAGCGCGCTTGCCCTCTGCAATTGCCGCTCTAGTAGCCGTAAAAGCGATCGCATGGTTCGCGCGGCGGCACTACGCAGCAGCCGAAGATTCGATTGCAAGCCCCACGCTGCTCGCGCCCGTGATTTTTGCCACGAGCGTCGCGGCCATTGCGTTCGCGCGCGCGGCCACTCCAGACATGCTGTTCAGCGCCGCAATCACGTTGGCGATGGTCTTCGCTGCAAACCTTCTAAGGCAATCCGGCGCGCTGCGCGTGCCGGACCACGCGCGGACCGAAATTCAGAATAGCAATCTACCGATGTTCCTCTTGTGGGGTGCGTCGCTGGGACTCGGGGTGCTCGCGAAAGGTCCCGCGGCGGTAATTCTGGCGGGCGGCGCCGTAGGAATTTGGGCGCTCGCAACATCAAACTGGCGAGCCGCGATCCGCCTCGCGCATCCCGTCGCCATCGCCGCATTCTCCGTTGTCGCTCTACCGTGGTACGTGCTCTGTGCGCTGCGCAATCCCGATTTCCTGCACGTCTTCATCTTTCAACACAATTTCGAACGCTACCTCACGCCGCAGTTCCAGCACCAGCAGCCATTCTGGTTCTTCGGACCGATCACCATCCTCGCGCTGCTTCCGTGGTCCGCGTTCTTGCTCGCAGCGGCACCAGAAGCGGCCCGCCTCTGGCGCGAAAAATCCTGGAAGAATTCTCCCGGCTTCTTCGTCGCCTGCTGGGCCCTGTTCCCCATCGTGTTCTTCAGTTTCTCGCAATCGAAGCTGCCGAGTTACATTCTCCCGGCCGTTCCCGCGCTCGCGTTAATCGCCGCAATCAGTGCAAGCCGCGCATTCCAAAGAAGCCGCAGCAACGCGATCGTCCTGAGCGCGGCAATCAGTCTCGTGTGGATTGTGCTGGCCGCAATCTTCCTGCACGCAACGCACAAGTTTCCATTCATAGAGATGCCCAGCTCGATCCCGTTCCTGGCCAACGCCGCGCTCGCAATCTCAATCGTCGTCGCCGCGGCAATTCTTTACGCGGGAATAAGCAGGAACCTTTGGCTAACTGTCACGCTATGCAGTTCGTGCGTCGCGGCAGCGCTGATAACGGCAAACACTGTCGTTCTGCCAGCGCTCGATCCCTATATCTCAGCCAGGCCCCACGCCGCATTCTTCCAGCACGATCTGCATCCCGACCGAATCTTCACCTTCCAATTACACCGCTCATGGAATTACGGCTTGGCCTTCTATTTCCGCCGCGAACTCCCGGAATGGACGCCGCAAGATCCAGACGCAGCTCTCGTACTAACGTCACGCGAGGGATATGAAAAGATAGTGCAGGCAGGACGGTTTCGCAGCGTCGAGGAGCCACGAGCTCAAGGAATTATCTATATCCCCATCGCGCCCGCTCCGCGCTAGTGACCCGGCGCGCGCGAAGTCGCCGGCAAATTCAACAGGAAGAAACTCACCACCTGGCTCTCGTAATTTTTGCGGTCTTCATCGGACATATCCGGATAACTCGTCCGATCGCGAATCATCTGCTTGGGCTCCGGCGCAATCGTAAAAATATTGGTCATGTTCCGCGCCAGGTCCGGCCGGTCGTCCGACACAAAAAAAAGTTTCGGAATACCCTTGGTGCGACCCAGTTGCGCCGTCACCGGCAACCGGTGCCGGAATTGATAATTCAGCATGCGAAATCCGAAGTCACAGAATTTTCCCACGTAGGGCAGCACCGTCAAGCCCGAGCGTTTCACTTCGATCTGCATCATGTCGCCCGGGTCGGCATACGCGTCATCCACAATAAACGCCGAAACCCGCGGATCGGAGACGGCGTTCTCCAGCACCACATACCCGCCCATGTCCACGCCCCATAGACCGAAATGTTTCGGGTCCACGTCGTCGCGCGTCGCCAGAGCCTGCATCGCCGCCTGCAACTCCGACACTTCGCGATAGCCCAGCGTGGTGACGCCGGAGCTGGTGCCGTGCGCGGTAAAATCGAAGAGAAAAACATTGAACTGCTGATCCTGCAGCGCCGTAACCAGCGTCAACACGTCCGAACGCTGGGAATGATACCCGTGGCACACCACGACGGTCGGTGACCCGCGCAATCCCGGATAAAACCACCCGTCGCGCTCGCCCTCACCCGGAACCGAGAACGAAAAGTCCACCGGATGCCCCATCATCACATTCAAATCTATGGTTGAGGGTGCCGCATGTGAGGTACGCAATACCTGGTAAAGGAGGAAGCCGGAAACCGCGGCGATGGACACAAATAGGAACAGCGCCATCGCGAAGAGTCCCGAGAGGAGCTTGGCGATACGCGTTGTTGGATAGCGTAGTTCTGAGAGAAAAGCCATCCGGTAAGCGCGGGCGCAAACATTTCTCGCCTCGGCGAATTGCATGGTAGCACAACTTCCCACACCCGCACGGCACGCGAATTGTCCAACCCGTTACATTTCAGACAAATCCCCTTAACCGCCGTTCCCTGTCCGAATTTCGGACCCAGGCCACCGGCAACGTGATAGTGGGTCAGGTCCCGATTACCCGATTGCCAGGCAAGTGAATTTCGTCGGAGAAAAATGCAAAATGCGGCACAGTTGAAAACCGCATGGCGCGTTGTGCCATCGGTTATCCGCGCGACCCGGCCTTGGCCAGGGCGAAGCTATAGCGGGAGGCCGAGCTTGTGCAGTAGCGCGGGCCAGCGCGCGTCGGATTTCAGATGGTCGAAGGCCGGGAAGCGAATGACAGCGGTGATCTCATCGTCCCGGTCCGCGAAGGCTTTCTCGAGTTGTTCGAACGCCTTGTCGCGATCTCCCGCCAGTGCGTAGGCGACGCCTGCATTCGCGGGCAGGCTGCCGTCGCTCATAGCATCCATGAATTCAGCGTAACCTTTCGCGTCCGGGGTCCATGAGCGGCTCGACTGCGCGTTGCCCGGCGGACCCGCTTTCTGCAACGCACTCACTGCCTCGGCAAACTGGCCCTGCGTGGCCTCCATCTGAGATAGATAGAAGAGCCCCGGCCCGAAACCAGGATCGCGCTGGAAGATCTGATCAAACTGCTCTCGGGCTTCGGGATAGTTGCGAGCGTCCATCAGCGCGAGAGCGTAGTTCGTCTTGACGATCGCCGCGAGCGGATCGAGGGCCAGCGCCAGGCGGAACTGCTGGAGCGCTTCTTCGAGGTGATTCATCGGCATCAGATAATTGAAGGCGTAAAAGTAGTGCGCGTTAGCGTTGTTAGGATTCAGTTCGATGGCACGGCGAAACTCCGGCTCCACAGCGCTCCATTTCCATGCGGCGGCCAGCGCGTTGCCGCGCGCCACGTGCGCCTCGGAGCTGGTATCGTCCAGCTCGACCGCTTTTTGTGAGGCCTGATCCGCCATGCGCAAGGATTGCTCCGGCGGAATCAAGCGCCCGTAACCCGAGGCGACCACATAACTGTTCGCAAGGCCTGCCCACGCCAGCGCGTAATTCGGATCGGCGGCTACCGCCTCGCGGAATAGCTCGACGCTCTTGAGGATTCCCGGTGTCGTGCGCCCGTACAACTGCTGCTGCGCTTCGAGGTACAAGCGATAGGCGTCGGGGTTCGTGGTGCCGGCGCTGCCTATTTTTGCCTCCGCGTTGCCGCTCGCATTTACATTTAATTTTTTCGCGACGTCGCGGGTAATGTCGCTCTGCACCTGCGTGACGTCAGCCATCTTGCGTTCGTAGTGCTTACCCCACATTTCCGAGCCGTCCGCGGTGCTGACGAGGTCCGCTTGCACTGCCACCGTATCGCCATGCTGCGTCACACGGCCCATCAGCACCGAGCCTACGTTGAGATCCTTGCCGATTTTTTGCGGATCGTCTTCGCTGTTCTTGAAGCGGAAGACGGTGCTGCGCGCCATCACTTTCACGTCAGGCAGTTGCGAAAGCGTGCCGATCAGGCTTTCGGTGAGGCCGTCGCTGAGATATTCGTTGTTCGGGTCTGAGGTTGCGTTTACGAATGGCAGTACGGCGATGGAAGTGACTTTTTCGGCGGGCGAGCGCCCGTGCAGGAAGTAATAGCCGCCGGCGATGATAAGAGCGAGCGCTGCAGCGGCGATTCCGCCGAACCATAGTTTGCGCGAAGCGCCGGCATGCGCTGCAGACATCGACGCGGAATCGGAGAGTGTTTGCGCTGGCGATGCGGCACTGCTGGCGCTTGCACCGCCGACCGCTGCGGATACACTACCCGATGAGGTGGGGGACGCGTCGCTGACGCGCGTCGAACGACCGGAATCCTGTTCGCGCTTCAGCCGCGCCAGGTCCGCGCGAATGTCCGCGGCGGACTGGTAGCGCAGATTACGGTCCGTCTCCAGCGCTTTGTGAATGATGCGCTCGAGCTCCGCCGGAGTTTGGGGATTCAGCCGCACGGGAGCCGCTACCACGCCATCCAGGATCGCTTTGAAAATCACGCCGGAGGTTTCGCCGCGGAAAGGCAGCGCGCCGGTGGTCATTTCGTAAAGTACGGCCCCGAAGGAGAAAAGGTCGGAACGGCAATCGAGTTCCTTGCCGCGAACCTGCTCGGGAGACATGTATGCGACCGTGCCCATCGTGCTGCCGGGGCTGGTGAGGTGTTCGGCGGAGACGCCGAGCGTGGCGCCCTCGGTGGTGTCCACGGGGATTTTGGAAGCGGACGAGCCCGCGCCAGTGAAGGTCACCTTAGCGAGACCAAAGTCGAGAATTTTGGCGTGGCCGCGCTTGGTGACAAAAATATTGGCGGGCTTGATGTCGCGGTGAACGATGTGTTCGGCGTGCGCAGCGTCCAGCGCGTCCGCAATTTCGATGGCGAGACTAAGCAGTTCGTCGATGTCCACGGGGCGGCCGTTGATGCGGTGCTTGAGCGTCTGCCCATCCAGGAATTCCATGGCGATGAAGGCGTGGCCATCCTGCTCGCCGATATCGTAAATGGTGCAGATGTTGGGATGGTTTAGGGCGGAGGCGGCTTGCGCTTCACGCTGGAATCGCGCGAGAGCTTGCGGATCGCCGGCAACGTCCTGCGGCAGAAATTTCAGCGCGACGAAGCGCTTAAGGCGGGAGTCTTCGGCCTTGTAAACGACACCCATGCCTCCGCCGCCGAGCTTTTCGATAATGCGGTAGTGTGAGAAGGCCTGCCCGATTGGAGATGGCGCGTCCGGCATGTGCGGTCATCTTAGGTGGGAGCAAGAAGCAAGTCAACGAAGAGAGACGAAAGAGACGGGTCGTGGCTCAAGTGTTGATTAACGCATTATAAAAGGGCGCCCGTTTGGAGTAGGTTTTGATCGTTCGCATCAACGCCTACAACAAGGAGCGCCCTCATGAATGACGCCAAGTATATTGGGATGGATGTGCATCAGGCAACGATCTCTGTCGCGGTTCGGGATTCGAGCGGGAATCTGGTGATCGAGGCCATTCTCGAAACGAAAGCGGAGACGATTCTTCAGTTTATTCACGGCCTGCGCGGCAGTTTGTACGTGACCCTGGAAGAAGGAACCTGGGCCGCCTGGTTGCACGATCTGCTCCAGCCTCATGTCAGCCGAGTGCTGGTCTGCGATCCGCGCAAGAATGCCCTGTTGAAAGTCGGGAACAAGAGCGACCGCATCGATGCGCGCAAGCTGTCCGAGCTGTTGTATCTGAACAAGCTCAGCCCGGTGTATCACGGCGAGCCGGGCATCCGAACTCTGAAGGAACTGGCGCGCAGCTACATAGCGATGACGCGCGATTTGACGCGAGTGATGAGTCGGCTGAAAGCCATTTACCGAAGCTGGGCTATTCCTTGCGCCGGCAAGCAGGTGTATGCACCGCGCTACCGTGCGGAATGGCTTGCGAAGATCGCAGAAGTCGGCGTACGCCGTCGTGCCGAACTCTACTACCAGCAGTTCGACGCCTTAGCGGCCTTGCGCCAGCAAGTGCGGCGAGAACTATTAGCGGAAGCCCGGAAACATCCGGCCATGAGATTACTGCGGCAGATTCCCTCGATCGGCCCCATCCGCGCCGCTTTGTTGATCGCTCTGATG
The DNA here is from genome assembly GCA_963821765.1 of uncultured Acidobacteriota bacterium. Taxonomy (GTDB): domain Bacteria; phylum Acidobacteriota; class Terriglobia; order Acidiferrales; family UBA7541; genus Palsa-295. The sequence goes on along the minus strand of CAWGFF010000018.1, from coordinate 118,901 downwards.
CAGACCCCCAATCGCTTCCGGACCAAGCGACAACTCTGGGCCTACTGCGGATTGGCGCTGCGGACGTACACCAGCGGGGAATATCGCTTCGTCGCTGGCCAACTGAAACGCTCCAAGAAAGTTCTGGCCGTCCGCGGGCTCAACCGCAACCATAATCACGATCTGAAAAATATCTTCAAGGGTGCAGCGACGCGAGCCGCCTCGACCGTGGGACCTTTCCAGGACTTTTACCAAGCCTGCGTCGCCCGAGGCGTGAAGCCGCATTTGGCGCGCCTCACCTTGGCACGCAAGATCGCGGCCACCACTTTGTTTGTTTGGAAGAAAGGAGTACGTTTCGACGCAGAACATCTGAAACAACAAGCAGCTTAAGCGTTGGGTCGAGGACCGTCCTTCGCTGGATTTATTTCTGGTGATGGCTTTTCGGTTCTTCTGACGCTTTGGTTCGAGGGTGAGTATCCATAAATGCGTTAGGCGGAGAGTGTGCTTCGAGCACCGCGAGTCTCTTGATTAACTATATGCCCCCTCGGATAACCAGAAAAAGCTATAGGCCTCGAGCCTCAGATAGAACCGTGGTTGACAACGTTCAACCGCGCAGCTTGTCTTGCTTCAGAATCCGAAAGCGCCGTCACGAAAACAGAATGGATCTACGAAGAGCGAATACCTCAGAGCCTCTCAACTGGACTTGGGCTGGAGAGCGTAGCGAACATTTTTGCTCCTTCCAGTCGTCGGAGATGTTTTTTCTCTTGACTCTCCCCTTTATAGAACGCATTTATCGAAAACCGACCACTGCCAGCAAGCTCCACCAGTTGGGTTCTACCGCTCGCCATGTTTATAATGGCCTGGGGGTTGCTTCCTTTCCTACATGCAGATTGTTGATCTCCGGCAAATTCAGGCGCGCGTCCTGGACCCGCTCTTCCAGGAAGAAACTCGCCATTGGCGCGACGAACTACATTGGGATTACCGCTCTTCGATTGAACTGATTCGCAGGTTCATCGATTCACGCTCTCTGGGCGGCTTCGTGGCGATGGAAGATGGCCATCCCGCCGGCTACGGCTTCTACGTTCTGGAAGATCACAAAGGACTCATCGGCGGATTGTTCGTTTCCCCGCGCTTTTCGCAGGAACCTTACACGCGCGCGCTCGTCACCGAAATGGTAACCGCGCTGCACGCCACGCCGCGCCTCGAACGCGTCGAAGCCCAGTTGATGCCCTTCGGCACCGAACTCGATCCGGTTTTTCTCTCGCAGTATTTCAAGCTGTACACACGCCAGTTCATGTTGCTGACGCTCGCCGACGCGAAGCTCAGCGGCGCGCCTCTTTCCACCGGCCTGCGCCTGGAGCCATGGACCGACCGCGCATTTGAATCCGCCGCCCGCCTGATCCAGCTCTCGTATGCCGATCACGTGGATGGCGAAATCAACGACCAGTACCGTAGCGAATCCGGCGGCATGAAATTCCTGCGCAATATAGTTCTGCTGCCGGGCTGCGGCCAATTCTTGCCCGAAGCTTCTTTCCTGGTGCGTCCCGCCACCGGCGAACGTCCCATCGGCATGGTGCTCACCTCCACCGTCGCCGAACGCGTGGGCCACACCACCCAGATCTGCGTGATGCCCGGCTACCAAGGCCACGGCATCGGCCGCGCCCTGATGGAAAGCTCCATCCAGGCCCTGCGACGCAGACGCTACGATTCCCTCTCGCTCACCGTAACCAGCATCAACACTTCCGCCGTCCGCCTCTACGAACATTTGGGATTTCGCACCATAAAGAAATTCGCAGCAGGCGTCTGGCAGGTTTAACGCGAAACGGTTAACCGTATTTCTACCACTCCCATTGCAAACCAAGCGCGCGGACGCTAAAACCTCACTGGCACACCTTGAACCGCGCAGATTTACAACGCATTTCCGAGCAGCGTCTGAGTGAGTCGAAAATACTCCTCGACGCCGAGGCTTATCCGGGAGCCTTTTACCTCGCGGGTTACGCCGTCGAATGCGCACTAAAGTCCTGCATCGCGAAGAAATTCAAGGAGCATGAATTCCCCGACAAAGACTTCGTGAACAGCATCTATTCTCACAAACTTGATCAACTTCTAAGGCACGCCGGGCTTGAGAAAGAGCCGGAGATAACCATAGCCTCGAAATCGCAGCTCTGGGAATATTGGTCTTACGTCCAGACATGGAATGAATCCAAACGCTATGAGGAGCCCACACCCGAGGAAGCAAAAGAGCTATACTGGGCCATCGCGGATCCGAAAGATGGAGTGCTTCAGTGGCTGAAAGAACGGTGGTAAAGGAACAACTCGATTCTGGAGCGATCGCGGCAGGCGAAGCCCTCACAAGCCTCCTGCGCAGGACGGACTTCGGTTTGGTCTGCTCGCTTTGGATGTTCTCTCAAGATTCGAATGGCTGGTCGCTCGTTCTCGCCTCGCCTCGCGTCGGAACTGAGGGTCCGCTTCAGGGGTATAAGATCATCCACGACGTGCTGGCCGCAAATACGGCAACCGCCGAACAGCTCGAACCTTTCACGATAAACGTCGTTCGCCCGAATATCCCCTTGGTACGAGCGATTCGATCGTTGGGAGACGTTGGGGTTCACAACGTACCGATTGACCCGGCGGTTCACATCGTCGTGCCAAAAAGGCTTAGGACGACTAGCATTGACGGTGTCTTTATAGAAGACGCATATATTTATTTTGTCCAGAGTTCCGGAGCCTGAGCCCAGCTTTCGCAGGTTGTAAGTGGTCGATTACTTCTTCACGCGATCCTTCAGCAGCACCTTCAGCTCGTCCATGAATTCCTTCACATCCTTGAAATCCAGATACACAGACGCAAAGCGCACGTAAGCCACCTTATCCAGCTTCTTCAGCTTCTGCATGATGTGCTCACCGATGTCTTTCGTGGTGCGCTCACGCTCCGGCGCCTCGCTGACGAACTGCTCGGCCTCATCCACGATCATTTCCAGCTTCCCCACCGGCACCGGCCGCTTCTCGCAAGCCTTTAGCAATCCCTGCAGTAGCTTACCGCGCTCAAATTTCTCGCGTCGCCCGTCCTTCTTGATTACCATATAAGGAATTTCGTCAATGCGCTCGTAGGTCGTAAAGCGCCGCCCGCACTTTAAGCACTCGCGCCGCCGCCGGATCAAATCGCCGGTGCGTGCCTCGCGAGAGTCCACCACTTTATCGTCCAGGTTCGTGCAGAAGGGGCATTTCACCGCGTTTCCTCTCCCGGTTTCGCAGGCTGCGAGCCCAGCACAATTTCTTCCGCTTCCATTTCTGCCTCGTGCTCCGCGGCCGTCGCCATCTTGCGCAGTTCTCCCATGGACCATCCTTCGCGCAACAGCAGCGGCAATCCTGCGAGACTGCAAGATGCAAACGTAAGCAGCCAAACCATAATGGACATCGTCGCCGCAGGCACCTTTTCTACTCCAAAGATCAGCGTCAACACAACAAATGTCGCCACCTGCGCTCCCCCACCCACGCCGGGAAATTGCACCGCCGAACCTACCATGGAAAACGCTAAAACCAACGCTGCTCCCGCCAGCGTCAATTCGCCCAGCTTTCCTCCGAGCGCGTGCGCCACCCACAAATAACACAGCACAACCAAAAACCAATGTACGGTCGAGAGTCCGATCAACGCTCCCAAATCGCTCCACGTTCGTATCCCTTGCAATCCCTCGGCGAATCCTTCCAGCAGCGCGATAATCTTCCCTCGCCATCCAACGCGCCACGCAGGTTTCTTCAGCCGTCGCGCCAGCCATTCCGCGCCGTGATAGCGAAAATAAATCAGAAACGAGACCGCCACCAGCAGCGCCACCAGCAGCAAAACTCCGGCCGAGCGCACCTTCAACACCATATCTTGCTCGCCGGGCGTCAAGCCCTGCTGCTCGAAAAACAGCAGCGCCGATCCGGCGATCACGGCAGTAGCCGCCATGTCGAAAACGCGCTCCAGCACGTAAACGCCGAACATGCGCGGTATCGAAAGCCCGTCCTTCTTCCCGATCAGCACTGGCCGAATCGGCTCGCCCGCGCGCCCCAACAAGAAAGTGCAGGTAAAACCCATCAGCGTTGCGCTATACACATTAAAAAAATGCGTCACGCCAAGCGTGCGCGAAAATCGCATCCAGCGCAGCGCGCGAATCGCAAAACACACATATATTGTCGCCACGGTGAGTACCAACAAGGAAATCCGCGCGTCGCGCAGCGATTGCCCCACCGTGGACCACTGAAATCCTTCCAGCGTAATCGAATTGCGAAACTTGTACGCCAAACCGCCAAGCGCGACCACGGCCAGCAGCAGCAGGAAAATCCGTCGTGAAGTGCGCAGCATTGATTTCGCACCGTAACAGCATGCTTCCAAGAGTGTCAAGGCGCCATTCGCTTTGCTTTCACGCCACGTCCCGAAATACATCACAAATACATCACAACGCTTGTGTTCCCGTCGCTATGCTCGATAAGATGCGGCACAATGCAAGTCTCCGCGAAGCTGCGGTCCCCTCAACATCACGGACCGCCGCCTCACGGGAACTTTTTAGCCCAGGATTGCGTTACATCTTGTGAGGCTGAAAGGGAATGCAAGCTGCGAGGCTAAAGACGATTGGAGCCCGACGCCCAACTGGTGCAGGGATGCCTCCGGGGCGAAGGGCCGGCCTGGGAGGAACTTGTGCGGCGCCACACCCGGCGCGTGTTCAATCTGTGCTACCGGTTCACCGGCAACGCCACCGAAGCCGAGGACCTGAGCCAGGAAGTTTTCTTGCGTATTTATCGCACGCTAGCGAGTTACCGGCCAGCTTATGGCGCGTTTCCCACGTGGCTCACCAGCGTCACGCGCAATCTGCTGGTGGATCATTACCGCCGCACGCGGCGCGACCGGCTGACGGATTCAATTGAGGACGCAATGCCAACGATCGAGAACAAACAATCCGCCGCGCGCACTCCCGATAAGCTGGCGCTGGCCTCGGAATTGAGCGGCCAGTTGCAGCAGGGCTTGTCGCGGCTTTCTCCCGAATTGCGTGAAGCGGTAATCCTGCGCGATTTGCAGGGCCTGGACTACAGCGAAATTCAAGGCGTCCTGGAAGTGCCCGAAGGCACGGTAAAATCCAGAATCAATCGCGGGCGCATCGAACTGGCGCGCATCTTGGAAGAAATGGGGCTTCGGCCGCAGAATTGACCGCAGGAGTAAAAGTATGACGGACTGGAACTGCGCACGCACCGAAGAAAGGCTGAGCGATTATTTCGACGGAGCGCTTTCGCCCGCCGAAGCCACGGCGTTCTCCGCGCACGCCAGCAGTTGCGACCCTTGCGGTAAGCTGCTAGCGCAAGTCGGCGGCATGCTTCAACAGATTCGCAAGATCGAGCCCCTCGAAATTCCGCCGCAACTAATTTCGAAAATCCTCGATGGCACCGTAGGGCCGCGCGCACAGAGCGTCGGCTGGCAACGCTGGTTTGCCTGGATTCCGCAACTGTGGCAGCCGCGCTTCGCCATGGGAGTCGCCACCGTGGCAGCCACTCTATTGATCGTCTTGTACACCGCCGGCCTATCCCCGGCAAAACTGAAGAGGGCCGACCTCAGCCCCGGCAACGTTTTTCGCACCGCCAACCGCCAGGTCCATCTCACCTACGCGCGCAGCGCGAAATTCGTGAACGATCTCCGCGTGGTGTATGAGATCCAAACGCGCCTGCAGCCCGATGCCGAGCCTTCCCCATCCATAACCCCGGCCCCCGCGCCGCAACAGAATTCCACGCCGCCTTCCGTGAACCCGCAGGAGAAATCGCAGACCTCGCCGCATCCCGGTCACACCCAGGCGCGCAACGGCACCATGCTCGCATCTCTCCTGAACACCAATTGGGCCGGAAATTTTGCCGCGATCATGCTCGCCGATACCACCAGGAGTCCTCGATGAACTGCGCGGTTCACACAGATGTGCCAGCCACCGGTTTCTGCCGCAACTGCGGGAAGGCGTTGTGCCCGGAATGTACGCGCGAAGTGCGCGGCGCGCTCTACTGCGAGCAGTGCCTGGCAGGATTGCTTTCGGCTCCGCCCGCGCTGGAACCTGGCAGGGCCGAAGCAAATCCCGGGCTGGCCGCCACACTCGGCATGATTCCCGGCCTAGGCGCCGTGTACAACGGCCAGTACATGAAGGCCCTGATTCACGTGCTGATCTTTGCCGGGCTGATCGCGGCCCTCAGCAGCGACCCTCCCGATTCGGTTGCAGCGTTTCTGGGAATCGCTCTTGCCTGCTTTTATTTTTACATGCCCATCGAGGCCTATCGTACCGCGCGTGCCCGCCGCGACGGACTGCCGGAACCCGCGAATTTCATTGACGGGGGAACAGCCCACAAGCCCATCGGTGCGTTCATCCTCATCGGCATCGGCGCTCTGCTGCTGCTCGGAAATTTCGGGCTCTTACAACAAGAGTGGCTCAGAAAGACCTGGCCGGTCGTCTTAATCCTCATAGGCGGATTCATTCTTAGGGACCGTCTGCGCAGAAATTCCTAGGAGAGGCCAAAGTGAGCGACCCAACTCAGCCGGTGTGCCATTGCCCCCACTGCAAAATTCGCGGCCTGATGGGCCCGCTGATGATCATTACCGTCGGAGTTCTCTTCCTGATCGGCGAATACACGCGCTTCAGTTTCTTGGAACTTTGGCCGATCTTGCTGATCGTCGCCGGCGTCGTGCTGACGGCGCAGTCGCTCGCTTCCAAAGAAGGTCATCTCGGCTCGTGAGGCGCGCGTGAGCAACGGCGGACCACAACGCAGTTCAATTTTCAGCGGCTCGCTCCTCATCGTTCTCGGAATCCTGTTTCTTCTCGCCCGCTTTCATCCAGACCTCGGAATCTGGCACCTCTTCTGGCGCTTTTGGCCCGTCCTGATCATTCTTTGGGGCATCGCCAAGTTGGTGGATCACTTCGGCGCGCAACAAGCCGGCGAATCGCGCCCACCGCTGCTCACCGGCGGCGAAGCCGCCCTGCTGCTGTTGGTTGTCTTCGTTCTCGCAGGAATGGGAATCTACGCGAAGATCCGCGAGAAACATCCTGACATGAATATTGACCTCGATGTTTTCAATCACAAGTCCTCGCAGAGTGAGGAACTCCCGCCGAAAACGCTTCCCGCCGGCGCGCATGTGATGGTGACGACTACGATGGGAAACATCGTCGCGCACGTCGGCGATGGCAACGATCTGCGCGTGAGCGTAACGGAAACTGCCGAGGCCTCGAATGAATCATCCGCTGAGGATCTTCTAAAATCTCTGAAAGTAGTGATTGAACAAACCCGTGACGGCTACAGCGTGCACCCCGTAAATCAGGAAGCCGATGGCGGCCGCGTCACCGTGGACTTCGATGTGACCCTCCCCAAGAGCGCGTCGCTCGCCGCTGATTCGCATCACGGCGACATTTCCATCTCGGGACTAGCCGGCGCAGTATCCGCGACAACCCAGACCGGCGACGTCGAAGTGCATGACGTCGGCTCGGACGTCAGCGCACAACTCACCAAAGGCGACGCCCGCATTGACGATATCTCCGGCAACGTTCGCATCACTGGCCGCGGCAATGAAATCGAAATGAACGATGTGGCCGGCGACGCCACCGTGCAGGGCGAATTCTTCGGCCCGGTGCGCATCCGCAACGTCACCAAGACCACGCATTACACCTCGCAGGCTGGCGATCTTACCCTGTCACATCTCACCGGGCGGCTGGAACTCGATTCCGGAGACATTAGCGTCTCGGACGTCGGCGGCTTCGCCAAGCTCGCCACCCACGACAAAGACATCGAGGTGGAAAACGTCGCGGGCCGCTTAGACATTGCCGGAACTCATGGTGACATCAAGGTCACGTACGCCCAACCGCCGCGCGAAGAAATCAACATCGCGAATGGAACCGGAGAAGTAGATCTAACGCTTCCCTCGAAATCAACCTTCGAAATTTCCGCCATCTCCCGCTCCGGCGAAATTCAAAGCGACTTCGAGGCGCCGAGCCTAAAGCCCGCCGACAACAACGGCACGGGCGCCCTCACCGGAAACGTCGGCGCCACGGGACCGAAAATCTCCATCGTCACCAGCTACGGTACGATCTCCTTGCGCAAGTCTTCCTGATTTTCTCCGCCCCGCAAACGCTCCAGCGTCTTGAAAAAATCCGGAAACGAAACGCCGACGCATTCGGCGTCGCGAATCACGGTCTCGCCCTCCGCTCCTAGTGCCGCCACTGCCAGCGCCATCGCAATCCGATGATCACCCTGCGGATCCAGCTTCGCGCCACGCAGCTTCGTCGCCGGCGCGCCCGCCCCACGCCCTTCCACCCGCAATCCGTCGGGAAATTCCTCCACGCGCGCTCCCATCTGTCGCAAGCCTGCTGCCAGCGCCGCAATGCGGTCGCTTTCCTTCACGCGCAATTCCTGCGCGTCGTGAATTTCAATTCCCTTCTCCGTGAACGGTCCCAGCGCCGCCAGCATCGGCAGTTCGTCAATCATTTCCGCCACTTGCGCGCCGCGAATGCTGCCGCCTACCAGTGGCGCGTGCCGCACCGAAACATCGCCAATCAATTCTCCGTCGCGCAATTGCACTGACGCCAGATTGATCGCCGCCCCGATCGAAATCAGAAAATCCAGCACCCGCGAACGGGTAGGATTCAACCCCACGTTGTGCAGCATCAACGACGATTCCGGCAGCACCAGAGCCGCGCCGATCAGAAACACCGCCGACGACAAGTCCCCCGGCACAATCAATTGCCGCGGCTGCAATTTCGGACGTGGCTCGATGCGCACTTCGCCTTTCGCCACCGTTACATTCGCGCCAAATTCACGCAGTGCCACTTCCGTATGATCCCTTGTCCGCACCGACTCGCGCACAATCGTCACGCCGTCCGCATACAATCCCGCCAGTAAAATCGCCGATTTCACCTGTGCGCTCGGCACCGGCTGCGTATAATCAATTGCCTGCAATTTTCCCCCGCGAATTTCCAGCGGCGCCCGGTCGCCATCGCTGCTGCGTATTTCCGCGCCCATTTGCCGCAAGGGATCCACCACTCGGCGCATCGGTCGCCGCCGCAGCGAGCTATCACCCGTAATCGTCGAACTAAAACTCTGCCCCGCCAGAACGCCGGACATCATGCGAATCGTCGAACCGGAATTTTCCGCGTCAATTGTGCGGCGCGGTGCTTTCAGACCGTCCAAGCCCTTCCCCGCAATGCGCACGTGCTCGCCCTTCGCATCCACAGCGACACCCAGCCGCCGCACACATTCCAGGGTGCTGGCGCAATCCACCGCCGGAGAATAATTGCGAACCTCGCTCGTGCCCTCCGCCAGCGCCGCCAGAATCGCGTAGCGATGCGAAATGGACTTGTCTCCCGGCAGTTCCACCACTCCACTGACGCTTCCACCGGGCGAAATTGTCTTTTTGGCCATCGCAAGATTCTAGCATGGCGCGATTTGCTTCCCTGTTATGCGGCAGGTATCATGAACTTCTGATGCCCGTGGCCCTCCGGAAATTGCTTCCCACATTTCTCGCCGCTCTGCTGCTACTAATCGGCCTTTCGCCCGCAACAGCAGACGACACCCCCGCAATTTTTCCGCTCAGCCAGGTGCAGCCGGGAATGAAAGGCGTCGCCTACACGATTTTCAGTGGCGACGAAATCGAAAAAGTGGACTTGGTCGTCCTCGGCGTGCTCAAAAACGCGCTAGGTCCCAAGCAGGACGTCATTCTCGTTCAGCTACTGGGCGAAAAAGCAGAACATACCGGCGTGGTCGCCGGAATGAGCGGCAGTCCGGTCTATTTCGACGGCAAATTAGCAGGCGCGCTGTCGCTGAAACTCGGCACGTTCACCAAAGAGGCTATCGGCGGCGTGACCCCGATCGAGAACATGCTCGGCGTGGAGAACGAACCGGAGCCTGCGGCGAATGCATCCCCACAAGCTTCCAGCGCGGACACGCAGCCAGCAAACAGCGAAAATACATTTTCAGCAACGCGGATTCCCCTCCCTGAAAATTTTGCTCGCCAGACCAGCTCCGGCTCAGGTCAATTTTTGGTGCCCATCGAAACGCCGCTCATCTCCACCGGCCTCTATCCCGAAACCATCGCGCAATTCAGCAAGCAGCTCTCCGCCTGGGGAATGACCATGATGGCGGGCGGCACCGCCGCGCCGTCGCCTGAAGACGCCCAACTGAAGCCCGGTGATATGGTCGGCGTGGAATTGATTCGCGGCGACCTCTCGATTACTCCCGGCTGCACCGTCACCACCGTGCATCACGGCAAAATCCTGGCCTGCGGTCATCCCATATTTTCCTTTGGCAACGTTGCCATGCCGCTGGCGCGCGCGCATGTGGTCACCACGCTCGCCTCCGCCATGGCTTCCACAAAAATCATCTCCACTGGCGGGACCATCGGAACTCTCACGCAAGATCGCGTCACCGCCATTGGCGGCCACTTGGGCGATGGGCCACCAATGATTCCAGTGGACGTAACACTCGTGACTGGCGCCCAACAAAAACAATTTCATTTTGAAATCATCGAAAGCCCGCAACTCACTCCCACGCTGGTGGCTGTCGCGACCTACAACGGAATCGTCGGCAGCACCTCCTACGGCGAAGGTTCCACGCTGCAGCTTGACGGCGAGATCGCGATCAAAGGCCACACTTCGGTTACGTTGAAAGATTTGTTTGCACCAACAGATAACCCAGTGCCCGGCGGGTTCTTCGTCGCCACCGACGTGCAAAGTATTTTCGCCGAAATTTACTCCAACCCTTATGAAATTCCTCACGTCGCCGCAATTCATCTGCGCGTCACCGCCCTGCCCGAACGCCGCGCCGCTACCATTGACGACGCCTGGGTCGAAGCCAACGAAGTGCACCCCGGCCAGACCGTATCCGTAAAAGTCCAGGTACGCCCTTATCGCGGCTCCACGTTCGTGCAGGAATTTCCCATCACAATTCCCATGCAAGCCGCGCGCGGCCCACTACAACTCATCGTCAGCGACGCCGACACGGTGAATCGCACCGTGCAATCGCTCGCGGCCAGCTCCCGGGGCCAGCTGCCCGGCCTGGAAGAGCTCATTAAACTGATAAACCGCGAGCATCAGAACGACCGCTTGTACGCCACGCTGATGCAACCTACGCCCACGCTGATGGTCGAAGACAAAGTGATGCCCAATGCGCCGGCATCAGCAATTAACGTTCTGGACCAGCGCCAAAGTCCCGGCGGCGCGCGCCTGCTTTACCAATCTAACGCGGGCGAATGGTCCGTTGATATGCATCAAGTAATTTCTGGCGAACGAACGCTGACGATCACGGTGAAGTGAGCTTCGGTGGTGAAGAATTCTGGCGGCAAAGATTTTCAGCAGCGAAGGAGATTGGCAGCGATGACACGGCGACTCATCTTGACGTGCCTGTTGGCGACGGCGCTGCTCGCACCCGCGCTCGTCTATGCCGAGCACACCCATTTCTGGCGGCAATCGGATTACTCGGACTTCGAAAAAGGCACCGCCAAAGGCGTAGCTATCCGCAGCGACGGCAAGTTGGTGCCCGCGCCGCAATTCGCATCCTTCTCCGATCCCAATTTGCTCTACCTCTGGGCGCTCCGCACCGATTCGCGCGGCCGCGTATATGCCGCCGGCGGCTCCGACGCAAAAGTCCTCCGCTTCGACGATCCCGCCAAACCCACCACGGTGTTCGAAGCTCCCGAACTGTCCGCGCAAACCATCGCCTTCGACGCGCACGATAATCTCTACGTCGGCACATCGCCCGACGGCAAAGTTTACAAAGTCACACCCGACGGACAAAAGTCCGTCTTCTTCGATCCCAAGGCGAAATATATCTGGGCACTCGCGCTGGACGCGCAAGGCACTCTCTTCGTCGGCACCGGAGACAAAGGCGAAATCTACTCCGTAACTCCCGACGGCAAAGGCCAGCTTTTCTATCAAAGCGATGAACGCCACGCCCGCTCGCTTGCCTTCGACGCCAAGGGGAATCTCCTGGTCGGCACCGACCCGGACGGATTAATCCTGCGCATCGAAATTTCCCGTGCATCCAGCTCGCAGGGCCCACCGAAAGCCGGCCCAGCATACGTCGTTTACGAAACGGACAAGAAAGAAGTCACCTCGCTGCTCACTGATTCCAGCGGCAACCTCTACGCCGCCGCGATCGGAGAGAAACAGCGGCCCGCGGGCAGCGCTCCGGTGCAGCCGTTGATCGCGCCGCCGGCCTCCGGCGCAGCGCCGGCTCTCTCTGCGCAGGGTGCTGTCACGCTCGCGCTCCAAGCCGCCGCAGCCGCACAACCTCCTCCTGCCTTCTCGCTCTTCCCTTCCACCACCGGAGGTTCGCAGGTTGTGAAAATAAATCCCGCGGGCTCGCCGGAGACTTTATGGACCTCGCGCGAAGATCTCGTCTTTTCCATGGGCTTTTCGTCAAACGGAAAACTTCTTCTTGGCACGGGAAATAAAGGCGCCATCATCGAGCTCCAGGGCGACGGCGTGTATTCCATCGTGGCCAAAACTGCATCGTCGCAAGTCACCAGCCTCATCGCCGGCCACGATGGCCAGTTGCTCGTCGCCACCGCCAATCCCGGAAAAATATTCACGCTCGGCCCCGGCCAGGAGACCGCCGGCAGTTTCGAGTCAGACCCGTTCGACGCCAAAATTTTCTCGCACTGGGGGCGCTTGACCTGGTGGGGCGAGAACGGCGCGGCGCAGGGAAAAGTCTCGTTCTACGCTCGCTCTGGCAACACCTCCAATCCCGAGAAAGAATGGAGTCCGTGGGCCGGCCCCTACACCAGCGCGAGCGGCGCGGTCGTAACTTGTCCGCCAGCGCGCTTCCTGCAATGGAAAGCAGTCTTCCAAGTCGCCGACAAGCGTGACGCACCGGAGGTGTCCTGGGTCAGCATCGCCTACCAACCGGAAAACGTCGCGCCCGTCGTGGACGATATCGCCATTCAGGATCCCGGCGTCCGCGTGCAAGGATTTTCCGCGTCTCCAGGAGGTCCCGCAACCCCCGCAGCAGTGCAACTGAAGACACCGCAGCGTAGCAGCGTCGGCGCCGCGCCGTTTCCCAATATCGGCGCGATGCTCGATACCTCGTCGAAGTCGCAGAAAATGGATGTGCCGCCGCAAGGTTTCGAAGAAAAAGGCTATCAAAGCGTTTTATGGAGCGCGCACGACGATAACGACGACGATCTGATTTTCGCGGTTTACTATCGCGGCGAGGGCGAACAAACCTGGCGCCTGCTGAAAGACAAAGTCGCGCAGCGCTTTTATTCCTGCGACACAACCACAATGCCCGACGGCGCGTACTACCTCAAAATTGTCGCGTCGGATCTACCTTCGAATCCGCCAGCCCAAGCCATGACTAACGAACGCGTCAGTGAACGCTTCGAAATTCAGAACACTCCGCCGCGCATCGAAAATCTCCGCGCGGATACCGGTGGCGCAACCACAAAGATTACATTTGACGGCATAAGTTCCGGCCTGGCGATCACCCGCGCGCAATACAGCGTGGACGCCGGCGAGTGGTTCATCGTCTTCCCCGCCAGCGGTCTTTCCGACGCGCCGAAGGAAAATTATCAGATCGAATTGCCAAGCCTCGCGCCAGGCCCGCACTCTATCGCCGTGCAAATTTCCGACCACTTCGACAACACCACGGCGTCGCAAGTGGCGTTCACCGTAACTCAGCGGCCCGCAAAATAATTCGCGCGGGCGATTCACATCCCGCCGAATCAAATCCAGCGCAGCGCGCTAGTTATCCCAATTGCGCGTGATCGACGTCCGCTCAAATCGGTCAATCGCCGCGCCAATCGCGATCATTCCATGCGCATCCGCGCATTTCTCCACGCGTACCACCCGCGCATTGCAACGCACGTCTTCTGGCGCTCGTCCGGTCAACGCCGTCGGCAGCGTAAAGAATATTTCCACGCTTTCGCCGATGCTCAGATTCTGCTTGGTCTTGAATCCAATGCCGCGCTCCGACAAGTTCACGATTTCGCCTTGCTGCGGCAGCGGAATCGTCGTCAATATTTTGGCGTTCGCGCGCGCCGGCCCCGACCCCGCGCTCACCGCACCCACCATCGCGTATTGTTCCGTGATCACGTTGAACCGCACCGGGATTGCGTAGGATTTGCGGGCGGCACTACGGCGCTCGTGCATTGGCATGGGCTCCTCCTGGAGAGCTTGTGACTTGAATTGTTTGCGAAGTTACTTCCGGAAGGGGGAGACAGAGAATCGCACCTGCTCACAGCCGCGTCAAGATTTTTAATGTTCGCGGTCGTCGCGGAATCCCTCCACGCTCACGCCGAATCTGATTTCGCGTGGGATGTGCCATAATGCCCCACGGCATGCGCCATGTCCGCTCATAATAAATCCACCAAAGCTCAACCGCCCGCGCTCGATCCGCTCAACTTTCCCGCGCCCAACCCGACGCTGGACGTCATTCGCGCCGCGCATCGCCTCATTTCCCCCCGCATCCATCGCACGCCGGTCATTACCTGCGCGTCTCTCGATCACATTGCCGGCGCCCAGCTCTTCTTCAAGTGTGAAAACCTGCAAAAGACCGGCTCATTCAAAATTCGCGGCGCCACCAACGCCGTCTTTTCTCTCACGGACGAACAAGCAAAATTTGGCGTAGCGGCGCCATCTTCCGGCAACCACGCCGCCGCGCTTTCCCAAGCAGCGCGCTGGCGCGGAATTCCCGCCTACATCGTGATGCCACGAAATTCTTCGCCTGCAAAGAAAAGCGCAGTGGAAGCCTACGGCGGGCAAATCACCGAAAGCGAGCCAAATATCGCGTCACGCGAGTCCGTCACGGCAGAGGTGATAAAGCGAACTGGCGCGCATCTGGTGCATCCTTACAATGACGCGCGGGTGATCGCCGGGCAAGGAACCGCGGCGCTGGAATTGCTCCAGGAAATTCCTGATCTCGATGTGGTGATCACGCCCGCCAGTGGCGGCGGCCTGCTCAGCGGCACGGCCATTGCCGCAAAAAGCCTTCGCCCCGCGATTCGCGTGATCGGCGGCGAACCGCGCAACGCAGACGATGTTTACCGCTCGCTGGCCTCCGGCAAAATCGAGCCGGCAGCGGCCACGGAAACAATGGCCGACGGCCTGCGCGCCACCCTATGCCCGCTCACGTTTTCAATCCTGCGCGAACGAGTGGATGAAGTGTCGCTTGTAACCGAAGAAGAAATCGTCCAAGCCATGCTGCTGCTGTGGGAACGCACCAAGCTTGTCGTCGAGCCTTCGGGAGCCGTAGCCGCCGCGCCCGCGCTCTTTCGAAAAATCAACGCAGCAGGCAAGAAGATCGGAGTCATCCTCTCCGGTGGCAACCTCGACCTGCGCAAACTTCCCTTCTAGTGAGAATCCGCGCTCAGGACTTCTGGTTCCGCAAACAAAAAAGCGGCGATCTACAAATCTTCCATCGGCCGCCAATCATTCGGCGGAAATGCGATCCTCCAGAAGTTGGGCGCCGGAGAATCGAATTCGATCGGGATCTGAAATCCATCCGGCATTTCGCGCGACGGACGCACCACTTTGCACGCCACCTTTTCCCTGGTTCCGGAGTGTTCCAGCACGAAGCGCGTGTCCGGCGGCAAACTCTGCTTCAGAATTAGCATCGCCCCGTGATTGTTCACGCTTAGCGTCACGGTTTCAAATGTTGTGGGCTTGCCGTTCAACGCCACGTGCAGGCTCGCGCGCACGCGCACCAGCACGCGCTGGCTGCGGCGCCGGTCTTCTCCAGCAGACGCTGATAATTCCCCGCCCAACTCCGCCTTCGCCGTGCGCGCTGGAGCCGCAGGCGCGATCGCACGCGCAGGCGTCACCGCTGCTCTTAACGGCGATGCGTACGCTCTTGCCGCAGGGACCCTTAATTGTTCGAGTTTCAAAGCTCCACACCCCAGAAGTTTTGATCGGCCGAAATGAACTCGACCCCCACGTCCCACCCGTCTGGCCGCTGCATTCCTTTCCAGACGACGTGTCCGTCCACAGCACGGCGCGTGGCCAGGTTCGTCACACGCAGTCTCTGCTGCAATTCAACTTCCTTTGGAGATACCAGCAGGCAGCCGTACGCGTTCACTACCCGGGTAATCGCTGCTTCCTGAATCGCTGGTCCGCCTGGTCCGTTCAACTGTATCGTCACCGGCACGCGAGAGTTCATTCGCGGACCGCGGCGTTTCTGGCGCGATTTGATATCTCTTGGCAGGTCTAAACTAAATGGCATCCTGATTGACTCCCCGCGAGGCTGGCACGAAACACGGGTAAGCAATCCCACATTCCGGGACGCATGCACGTCCTGAATTCATCCTAGACAGCTGCGTTTGGTGGGTCAATGGTACGAAGTGACAGGTAGTTTTCGTACAGCTTGGGAGGGACACCTGTACCGCCGGACAAGGAGACGAAGATTTTACGAAACGAGGAAATTTTTTGCCGCGAGCGCGTTAATCCGCGGAAACGTGGCCGTCCGCGAGATCGGCATTCCTTTTTCCGGTCATTTTCCCAAAATGGCGTTCCAGCCAGCTCTGGAATGTATCCATATATGTGTAGAAGACGGGCGTCAGGTACAGCGTAACCATCTGCGAGAAGATCAGTCCGCCCACGACTGCGAGGCCGAGCGGCCGGCGCGCATCGGCGCCTGCTCCGATCCCGAACGCGATGGGAGCTGTGCCCATCAGCGCCGCCATCGTGGTCATGGTGATCGGACGGAAACGAATCAAGCAGCCTTCATAGATCGCTTCGGCTGCGGTTTTGTGTCCGGTGCGCTCGCGCTCCACGGCAAAATCCACCATCATGATCGCGTTCTTCTTCACGATCCCGATCAGCATGATCACGCCGACGAATCCGTACAGGTCCAGGCTGAGATGAAAAATCTGCAGCGTGAGCAGCGCGCCGAAAGCCGCGGACGGCAGCCCGGAAAGAATGGTGATCGGATGAATGAAGCTCTCGTACAAAATCCCCAGCACGATGTAAATCACCAGGATGGCCATCAGCAGCAGCAGGCCCAATCCGGTGAGCGAAGCTTCGAAGGCTTTCGCGGTTCCCTGAAACTGCGCGGTGACGGTGGGAGGAAGATCTTCGCGCGCCAGACGCTTCACTGAATTCACAGCGTCGCCGATAGCCGTGTCGTTCGCGAGATTGAAGGAAATCGTCACCGCGGGAAGCTGGCCGAAGTGATTTACGGTGAGTGGCCCGAGGCTCGACGTCAAACTGGCCACTGCGTTCAGAGGAACCAGCGTGCCGCTGCTCGAACGAATATAAAGCATCGATAGAGCAGCGGGATCTTTCTGGTATTTGTCTTCCAGCTCCATGATCACCCAGTATTCGTCATTGGGCGCGTAGATCGTGGATATCTGGCGCTGGCCGTAGGCGGTGTAGAGCGCATCTTCAATCTGTTCCGCGGTGACGCCGAGCGCTGAGGCTTTGTCGCGATCAATGTTGACGTTCACTTGCGGATTCGCAATCAGCAGGTCGCTGGTCACGTCTTGCAAGCCGGGAAGCTTAGCCATCTTCTGCTGAAAGGCCGTTGATTCACGGTAGAGCTCCTGCGTGTCGGGGCTTTGCAACGTCAGCTGGTACTGGCTCTTGGTGAGTTCGCCGCCTACTTGAATCGGCGGCAAATTCTGCATATACGCGTTCATGCCGGTGACGGTTGCGAACTTCGCGCCCAGCTCGGCGATCACTTCGTCAATCGTGGTGCGATGCGCGAACAGTGGCGCAATCGCTCGCAGCGCGCTACCGACTACCGGAGTCGTTCCGTATTTCTCCTGCAGCGCAAGCATTGTCGGGCTGGGGATGAGCGGGCGCTCAGGGCGATCCTTCAAGTGCAAGAATATGATTCCGGAATTGCTCGACGAGAAATCGCCCACGCTCGAGAAGAAATCGCGCACATTGGGATCCGCCAGCGCGATCTTGTTTAATTCCAACTGGTGCGCGCGCATCGAGTCGAAGGAAATTCCCTGCTGCGCTTCGGTGGAAATGAAAACCTGTGAACGGTCTTCCGGCGGCAGAAAGCCTTTCGGTATCACCACGAATTGCCAAACCGTAATGATCAAAATCACTCCAGAAACCGCCATCACGATCACGCGATGCCGCAGTGACCACTGCAGCGAAACATCGTAATAGCGCAGCAGACGGTCGAAGAATCGTTCCAGCGCCATGTACACGCTGCCGTGCTTTTGTGCGGCCACTGGGCGCAGAAATCGGCTGCACAGCATCGGCGTCAGCGTCAGCGAAACGAAGCCGGACACCAGGATCGCGCTGATGATGACAACGGCAAATTCGTGCAGCAGGCGCCCCATGATTCCGCCCATCAAGAAAACCGGCAGAAACACGGCGGCCAGCGAAACCGTCATCGAAAGAATCGTGAAACCGATTTCGCGCGAGCCGCTCAGCGCCGCTTCCATCACCCCTTCGCCCATTTCCATGTGCCGCACGATGTTTTCCAGCATCACGATGGCGTCGTCCACCACGAAGCCCACCGAAAGCGTCAGCGCCATCAGTGAAAGATTGTCAATCGTGTAGTTCAGCACGTACATCACGCCGAACGTCCCTATGATGGACATCGGCAAAGCAAAACTGGGAATCAATGTGGCGGAGAGATTTCTTAAGAATAGAAAAATGACCAAAATCACTAGCGCGATGGCCAGAAACAGCGTGAACTTTACATCCGCAACAGAATTGCGTATGGATTCCGACGCGTCGTACAACGTCGCCATCTCAATCGAGGGCGGAATGATCGCGCGAAATTGCGGAAGCAGCTGCTTCACCGCGTCCACAACTTCCACGGTGTTCGTACCCGGCTGGCGCTCGATTGCCAGCACCACGGAATCCGTGTCATTCCACCAATTAGCGACGCGATTATTCTGCACGCTGTCGAGAACCTTGCCGACGTCCTCCAGGCGCACCGGCGAGCCGTTGCGATAAGCAATAATCAGCGGGCGATAAACCGAAGCGTGCGTCAGTTGGCCGTCGGCCTGCAGCGTGAACGCGCGATGGTCGCCGTACAAAGTTCCCACGGGAAGATTTACGTTACCGTTCTGCACGGCGGCGTGTACTTCATCAATTCCGATTTGCCGCGTGGCCATCGCCTGCGGATCGAGTTGGATGCGCACTGAATATTTCTGCGAACCGTACACCTGCACCTGTGCTACGCCCTTCACCATCGAAATCCGCTGGCCCATCAGCGTTTCGGCGTAGCGATCCACGGTGTAACCGGGCAGGGTTTTCGAGCCCATGGCGAGATAGAGGATGGGCTGGTCCGCCGGATTCACTTTGTTGTACGTCGGCGGCGTGGGCATGTTCGGCGGCAGCTGCGAGGACGCGCGGGAGATCGCCGCCTGCACGTCTTGCGCGGCGCCATCAATATTGCGGCTCAGGTCGAACTGCAAGGTGATCGAGGTTCCGCCGAGCGAACTCGATGAGGTCATCGAGTCAATGCCGGCGATTGTGGAGAATTGTTTTTCGAGAGGCGTCGCGATGGCCGAAGCTACGGTGTCGGGACTAGCGCCGGGCAACGAGGCGCCTACTTGGATCGTTGGATAATCAACGTTCGGAAGTTCGCTGACCGCGAGCGCTCGATAGCCTAGGATTCCGAACAGCAGAATGGCGAGCATGACCAGAGTGGTCATGACCGGGCGGCGAATAAATGGTTCGGCGATGCTGATCATTTTTCCGCCAGGAACTTCTCTAGCTTCCCGCGCTCGCTGCTTTCACCTGGACTTTTATGCCGGGGATCAAGCGCAACTGTCCGTCAGTGACGACGGTGTCTCCGGGCGCAATACCGCTCGCGATCACAGACTCGCCCTCGAGTTGCCGCGCTACTTTCACCGGGCGCGATTCCACGGTCTGATCCGCTTTCACTACGAAAATAAAATCACCAGACTGGCCCGTTTGCACCGCTTGCGATGGCACGACGATGGCTTTTTCTTCTTCCGCCAGGCGCAACGAAACGGTGGAAAATTGACCCGGCCACAAACGATGATCTTCGTTGGGGAACGTTCCTTTCAACTTAATCGTTCCGGTGGTGTTGTCCACGTTGTTGTCCACGAACGTGAGATAGCCTACTTCGGAGGCTGTTTCGCCGTAGGGCGTGGCTTCGATCTGCAGGCGGCCGCCGCTCATATATTTTTTCACGACGCCCAAATATTGTTCGGGCACGGAAAAATCCACGAAGATCGGCGACATCTGGTTGATCACCACGAGAATGGGAACGTCGTTTTCTTTCACCAGATTTCCGGGATAAACCTGCAGCGCGCCGGTGCGGCCATCGGTGGGTGAATAAATCGTGCAGTACTGCAGTTGCAGCTTGGCGGATTGCACGGCAGCCTGGTCAGCGTGGACCAGCGCTTCTTGCGCATCGGCGGTGGCTTTCATCTGGTCGTACTGTTCTTTGGGCGCGACTCCCGCGTCGTACAGTTTTTGGTAGCGCGCGGATTGCACTTGATTGAGCTCAGCCTGCGCCTGGTCGCGCGCAAGGTTTGCTTCGGACTGCGCGAGTGCGGACTGAAATGGGCGCGCATCGAGCGTGAAAAGCAGATCGCCTTTTTTGACGAAGTCGCCCTGTTTGAAATGCACTTGCTCCAGAATCGCGTTCACCTGGCTCTTGATGGAAACTGTGGAATAGGCCTCGGCGGTGCCGATCGCCGTGAGATTGATGGGAACGGTCTTCTGCACCGCTTTCGCTACCGTGACCGGAATCGCGAGGTTCGGCGCGGTCTCCGCCGATTTGGTGGTGCAGGCGGAAAGCCACAGCAACGTGGCCGGTAAAGCCACGGTGATGAAGGCGCGCATGGATTTAGTTTGTCGCGTCATTATTTATTTTGAACCCTGCGAAGAATTCCGCGTGCCTGCTTACGCCGGCGGATTTTAGAAACTCATCCGCGGGCGGTTTCCGGGCCTGGATTCCACATATTTTACAGCCTCTGACCATGTTCGGCCAAGTTTCCGCGCTCGAGGCGGCGGAAGATTTCGTTGCGGCTCAACCCGCACATTCTCCGCACACTCCTGCACTGGTTTAGACGTAGCGCCAAGCGGAAGGCTTCAAGAAAATTTTCGCGCGTGGTCATCCGGCGGCGGCTTGGTCGAGGAACCAGAGGACGCGTCCATCGGCGGGGCGGATGCGGCCGGCGGGGTACGCACTGGGTCGCGAATCCGGTTCAGCGCGCAGCGCGGCGAGGATCTCGCGCTTATTCTCTCCGGCGACCAGGAAATAGGTGTTACGGCTGGAGTTCAGGACCGGCAATGTGAAGGTCAGGCGGTTCGGAGGCACGGCCTCTACGTGAACGGGGACGACCCAGCGCGCTTTTTCCTCGAGCGCTGGGGAATCCGGAAAAAGCGAAGCGGTGTGGCCTTCGGGACCTAGCCCGAGCAGCGTGACGTCGAATGCGGGCGCGGCCGAGCCGAAGAATTTTCGCAATTCTTGATCGTAAGCTTCCGCCGCACGTTCCGGCGTCGGCAAGTTCGTGGGAACCGCGTGCACGTTGGCGGCGGGAATCGGCACGTTTTTCAGCAGGGTTTCGCGCGTCATGCGGTAGTTGCTGAGCAGGTCGTCTTGCGGAACGTAGCGCTCATCGCCCCAGAACAAATGCACGCGATTCCAATCGGTTTCGTTGCGATATTTATCGTTGGCGGACCAGAGCGTGTACATTTTTTCCGGAGTGTGGCCGCCGGAAAGCGAGATGGCGCCGCGGCCGCGTTGTCTGATTGCCCCTTGCAGATCGCTGAGCAATTCTTCGAGTGCGGCGCGGCTGAGCGCGTCAATATCTGGGAGTACCCGGCTGTCGAGTTTCATTTTCTGCTGCGCCTCATTTTGTATTTTTTCGCGTTAGCTCGTTCTGCGCGTTCGCGAGCTACTTTGCGTTGGGGTTTATTCCCAGCTGCGCGAGATCCTGGCGCAGCTGCTCGAGGTTTTGAAATTGAATGGTGTGCATTCCCAGCTCGCGCGCACATTCCAGATTCAGGCCGCGATCGTCTATGAACACACATTCCTGGGCTTCGCGTTGTGAAATTTTCAGCGCCAGGCGATAGATCTGCTCTTCCGGCTTCCGCACTCCGAGATAGCAGGAGCTGAAAAAGGCCTGGAAATACTGGCGCAGATTAAATTTGTGAATTCGGTATTCATTGATCTCGAGCGATTCATTGTTAAGTGAGGCCATCAGATAGCTGCGCGGCTGCACCAGCGTGCCTAAAAATTCCAGCGACTGCGGAAACGGCTGGGATTGCGCGTACATGAACTGCTTGAAATCTTCCGGCGTGAACGCGCGCTCGCGATAAAAAATGGTGCGACGCAAATATTGGTCCAGAGTCGCGCGCCCGGTCTCGAACGCGTTGAGCATCAGCTCGTGGCGGTCTTCGAAATCGGCCCAATCAAGATGGAATTTTTCAACGGCGGCGTGGCGCGAAGTGCGATCCCAACCGTTGGTGAGAATCACCCCACCGTTGTCCCAGAATAAGGCGCTGATTTCCGTCATGGATTCCTCGAAACGCGGCTGGCCGCAGGCGGGGTGAGCTTGCGGCGGGACGGCGGGACTATTATCCCTGCGAAGGGTTTCCAGCCGAAGCGGAATTGTTGGAATGCCAAAAGGCCTAAATAAGTGCAATTAGAATGAGGCGCCATTGTTTGTTTTCAGAGAGTTACAAGGATTTCTAATCGCTGGGGTGTCGATTAGAAAACCGCGGAGGCATGAGTAGTTATACGGATGCGTTGCGTAGTGATGCGCGAGGACTGACGAGTGATTAGCGGGGCGGAGCTGGTTCGGCGACGCTCCCCGCAGCGCAGCGCACGCGAGCTCGCCTCTGCTACCGCAAGGGCGGCGGTTCGAGCGTCGAGGATGTTTGTACGCAAGCATATTTTAGTTTTCGGGCTAGGATAGCACCGAAAGGTGGTGGACGCAGGACAGACGTGGTACAGAATTGGTACAGAACTAGTACCACCTGTACGAATTTTTGTTGGGACGGGCATAAAGGATGCTGACGTGAGGATGCGCCGAAAAAAAGTGCAGGCTACGGTTTTTACGATTGGGCATTCCACGCGGCCGGTTGCGGAATTTATTGCGATGCTGCGGGCTCATGGGGTGCAACGCGTGGTGGATGTGCGCAGCATTCCGCGTTCGCGGCACAATCCGCAGTTTAATCGGGAGTCGCTGGCGCGGCATTTACGGGCGGCGCGAATTGGGTATGTGCATTTGAAAAAACTGGGCGGGTTGCGTCATGCGAAGGCGGATTCTGCGAATTTGGGCTGGCACAATGCTAGTTTTCGCGGGTTTGCGGATTATATGCAGACGGATGGGTTTCTGGCGGGGCTGGATCGTTTGGAGAAGCTTGCGGCCGGAACGCCTACGGCGATCATGTGCGCGGAGGCGGTGCCTTGGCGCTGCCATCGGTCTTTGATCGCGGATGCGTTGGTGGTGCGGAAGTTTCCGGTGGAAGACATCATGAGCGCGGGGAGGACGCAGGAACACGAGCTGACGCCCTTTGCGAGGGTGCGGGGCTTGAGGATTACTTATCCGACGGACAAACCTGCGAAACGATGATCCGGCGGGTGGTAACAGCCAGTGATCGCGGTCGCTCGGGGCTTAACGTTGCTGCAGCGGGCACGGCATGCCATGCCCCGACGGAGCCACGAAATCGCTGACGTCCGGGCAAGCCGGGGCGCAGCGAGCAGCGCCCCTACCAAATATTTTTGGCGGCACTAGGACGCGGCAATGACGTTGGGCGAAGAGGCGTTAATGAAGCGAGGGGGCGGCTGCA
This sequence comes from uncultured Acidobacteriota bacterium, assembly GCA_963821765.1. Taxonomy (GTDB): domain Bacteria; phylum Acidobacteriota; class Terriglobia; order Acidiferrales; family UBA7541; genus Palsa-295. Next base: position 95,196 of record CAWGFF010000018.1, on the reverse strand, counting down.
CCTTTGGGAGGGCGCTTCATTATGAAGCAGAGGGGCGCCAGGCAGGCGACGATTACTGCCAGGGCTGAGACGACGTCGGTGTAGGCCAGCGTGGCGGCTTGTTGTTGGAGTAGAGCTGCAACGCGCGCGTAGGCTTTGTGGGTGGCGTCGGAGGGACTGAGGCCCTGGCTGCGCAGCGTCGCTGTAAGGCCGTCAATCATTTGGCGGAAGCGGGGGTTGCCTTCGTTCATGTGGCCGGAGAGATAAGTTTGGCGCTGCTGCGTGCCGCGAGTGATGAACGTGGCGAGCAGCGCGATGCCGATGCTGCCGCCAATGTTGCGAATAAAACTGATCATGCTGGAAATTTGATTATTTTTTTCGGGTGGCACGTCCACGTAGGAAAGCACGTTCGAGGGCACGAAGATAAAGGCCAGGCCGGCCACTTGATAGACGCGAAGCATGGCGGCGGTGCGGAAATCCATGCCGAGGGTGAGGTGTGTGGTCATGTAATAGAGCGCGGCGGCGGTGGTGGCGAAGCCGACGGACATGAGGACGCGCTGGTCCATTTTAGAGGTAAGAAAGCCGGAGAGCGGCATCATGAGCATCATGATGAAGCCGCCACCGGCGAGAGCCTCTCCGGCGCTGACGGCGGAGTAGCCCATCAGTAATTGCAGGTATTGTGGGATCAAGACGGTGGTCCCGTACAGGACGGCGCCGAGAATGAACATGAAAAACATGGCGGTGGCGAAATTGCGTTTTTTCAGGAGCGTGAGCTCGACGATGGGGTGCTCGTGGCGCCATTCCCAAATTACCCAGGTGACGAGGAGGACGATTGCAGCGGCGAGCAGAGCCGTAATCCAGTGGGAGGAAAACCAGTCCGATTCCTGGCCTTTGTCGAGGACGAGTTGCAAGCTGCCAATGCCCAGAGCGACGAGGCCGAGGCCGATGTAGTCAACGCGAATGCCTTTACGGCGTTCTTTTTCTTGCTTCAGGTACGGCGGGTCTTCGACCACGCGATGAGTGAGGTACAGAGAGATTAGGCTGATGGGAACGTTGATGTAAAAAATCCAGCGCCAGCTGTAATTGTCGGTAATCCATCCCCCGATGGTGGGCCCGATCGCGGGGGCGACTACCACCGCCATGCCGTACACGGCGAAGGCCATGCCGCGTTTTGACAGTGAGAACGTGTCGGCGAGGATCGCTTGCTCGCTGGGTTGCAGTCCGCCGCCGCCTGCGCCTTGGAGGACGCGGAAGAAAATTAGCATACCGAGGCTAGGCGCGAGGCCGCAGAGGAAGCTGCTACCCGCAAAAAGCGCGACGCAGGACATATAGAAGCGTTTGCGGCCCATGCGGGTGGCTAACCAGGCGCTGATGGGAAGAATGATGGCGTTTGAAACCAGGTAGCTGGTGAGAACCCATGTGGATTCATCGGAGCTGGCGCCGAGGGAGCCGGCGATGTGGGGGAGGGCGACGTTGGCGATGGAAGTGTCGAGGACTTCCATGAAGGTGGCGAGGGTAACCGTGAGCGCGATGAGCCATGGATTGTGGCGCGGGCGCCAGGCGGCAATGTCGAAGGACTGATCAGCGGTTATGGCGGCAGTGGCCACGAGGCACCTTTGCTTGTGCGCACGGAAGACTTATTATATACATGCATGTATGTATCTTGTAAAGCGGTGACCGATTTGAGTTTTTGTTTGGTTACATCACAGGCACGACACATGAACGCCGATGAACACAGATAAAGGCAAGGCGATGGGAATCAACGGCAGGAAAGATACGGTTAGGGGTGCGGTAAGAATTGCGGCGGCCACACCGTCGCGGCAGGCAGCGCGGACGGCGGCTACGCGGCGGAAACTCTTGCTGGCGGCGGAGCAGACCTTTGCGCGCGATGGCTATGAGGCGGCGCGTTTGCAGGATATCGCTGCGCAGGCCGGGTACACGCGCGGGGCTTTTTACGCGAACTTCGAAAGCAAGGAAGATATTTTTTTTGCGTTGCTGGAACAGTGGGTGGCGCAGCGGATTGCAGAGGTGAACGAGCTGTTAGAGCGACATGATAATCCGCAGCAGCGGCTGCGTGCTTTGCGTGAACACTACGCGCAGATTGCCAAGGACCGGCGACTGGCTTTGCTGTCTTTGGAATTTAAACTTTTTGCGGTGCGGCATCCAGAGGCGCATGCGCGATTGCGGGCGCGGCAGCGGGGGCTGCGCGCTTGTGGTGGGGATATTTTGCGGCGGGTCATGAAGTCGCTAGGGCGGTCTTCGGCGATTTCCAGTAGCGCGGGAGCTACGGCGTTGGGCGCGTTTTCGCATGCCATGCTTTTGGAGCATTTGGTGGATGGGAGCTCTTTGTCGGATGGGGAAATTCGACATTTGTTGGGGTTATTTTTTGACGCGGTCGTGGCTGGGGAGAGGTAGGGGGCGCGGACCGTGCAGCGGCGATTCACAAGTCCAACGGCGAAGGCTTACCGCGGAGGCGCAGAGGTCGCAGAGAAATGCAACAGCGCGAATCGGAAGATTGGCGTTCCCAGGCCAACCAACGGCAACGGCTGCCCGGTTCGATGAAACTGAACCGGCCGCTACAAAATCAAAGCCCAATGCGGCGACTGGTGTTTCGAGCGCCATGGCACTGATCGGTCCAGCCAATACAGCACAAGCAAGATTGTGTGCCACCAAAGATTGATTATGGGATGTCTCTTCCCTCCCCAGCGTCTAGAACCCAAAATCTATGGGCACTCTTTTCGCGGTCGAGGGCGCGTTGAAGCTCGTCTATTGGCTCGCGCTCGCCGTCGTCGGCCAGGCGGAAGGTACCGTGGTGGATCGCGATGCTGGTGGCGGCGCCTACTTCTTTGTGGGCACGGACTGCATCCGCGGGAGAGATGTGCACCGGACCCATGAACCACTGAGGGCGATAAGCGCCGATCGGGATAAAGGCGAGACGAATTTCCGGGAAGCGTTCGCGGATGGCCGTGAAGTGGCGGCCGTACGCGGTGTCTCCTGCGAAATAAATGGTGCCAGAAGCGCTTTCGATTACATAGCCGCACCAGAGAGTTTTATTGCGGTCGGCGAGGGTGCGGCCTGAAAAATGGCGGGCGGGAACGGCCGTGACGCGAATTTTGTCGAAGGCATCGGCGGATTGCCACCAATCCATTTCCTGAATTTGCGAATCCTGCGCGATGCGATTGGAGGTGAGGCGCGCGCCGACTCCGAGCGGGACGGCAAAAGCAGGTTGCCACCGGGCGGCGATCCGGCGCAGCGTGGGCAAATCGAAATGATCGTAGTGGTCGTGGCTCTGCAGAACCAAATCAATGGTGGGAAGCTGATCGAAGTGAATTCCCGGGGCGCGGTGGCGCGGCGGCCCGATCCAGGAAAGCGGGCTGGCGCGATGAGACCAGATGGGATCGCACAGAATGTTCAGGCCTTCGAGTTGAATCAGCAGCGTGGAATGGCCGACGAACGTGGCGCGGATTTTTCCGTCGTTGACGCGTTCGGGCGGCGCGGCGCCTGATGGCGCGTCAACCCATTTGCGCCAGGATGCAGGTCTTCGAGTGAGCATCCATTTGAGGACGCCGCCGGTGCCGTGCGGCATGGCGGGCATGCCGTCGCGTGGATTAAAAAAACGTTGGCCGTCGAAGTGGTCGGAGCTGGGTCCGCTATAAAGTGGCATCTCGGGTTGGGTTGCGTTATTGCTCCGCGGCATCGTTCGCTTTTGGAAGTGTGGCCGCGGGACGCAAACTTCGTTTCCTATTTGCGGCGCACACGATTATCCTATGGGACTTTAGAGCCGGGTGCAAACGAGAGGACGAGCGGTGACGCAGATCGGAATACAGAACGTAACGCTGCAAGTGGCCGAAGGAAGCGCGATGAATGCATATGTGGCGCGTCCGGCGGATGGCAAGGAGCATCCGGGGCTGATGGTGTTTCAAGAGGCATTCGGCGTGAACGAGCACATTCGCGACGTCACGGAGAGGTGCGCGCGCGCCGGGGTGGTGGCGATTGCGCCGGAATTGTTTCATCGCACGGCGACGGGGTTCGAGGCTAAATACACCGACTTTCCTTCGACGGTGCCGCATATGAAGGCGATGACGGTGGAGGGACTGGCACGGGATATTCGCGCGGCTTACGATTGGCTGGTGGGCGATCCACAAGTGCGGAAGGAAGCGATTGCGAGCATCGGATTTTGCATGGGAGGACGCGCGTCGTTTTTGGCGAACGCGACGGTTCCTCTGCAGGCGGCGATTTCGTTTTACGGCGGCGGGATTGCGCCGGCGCTGCTACCCCAGGTGGCGAAGTTGCACGCGCCGATGCTATTTTTCTGGGGCGGACGCGATAAGCATATCGGTCAAGAACAGATTCGCGCGGTGGTGGATGAATGCAAGCGGTTGGGGAAGCCTTATGTGAACGTGGAGATCTCGGAGGCGGACCATGGATTTTTTTGCGACGCGCGGGCGAGTTACCATGCGGAAGCGGCTAGCCTGGCGTGGGGCATTTGCGAAGCGTTCCTTCATTTTCATGTGCACAGGCCCGAGCTGCGTACGCGGGTGCGCTAGCGGCTGCGCCAAAAACAGAGCGTGAGCCTGTAAGCCGGATCGTCTGGAATTGCGAGCGGCTCGGGTCAAATACTTGGCTCACGGGCATAAAGGTTGCCAAACTTCTCACTCCCAAATTCAAATTGATTTTTTGCCAAAATCTGGTTGTCAGACGAATTGACGCTACTGACTGACTGGGCGGTCTGGGGCAACGGCAGGCCTTCGAGGCGCCCGGGCGGGCCGCCCCTACCGCCTGTCATTTCTGACAGTTCCAATCGAATCACAAGGGAGTTACCGTCAGTTGCTGGCGGCTCGCGCGTTGCCGCGGACGGCAAAATCTCGGCGGGTTCAGGAAGCGTTTTGGGAGGCCGGTTTCATCCATGAGACAGATCACAAGGACTGCGACCTGGCTGTTGCTGGCGTCACTGCTCGGAATGGGGATGGCCGTGCCAGCTCCGGCGAGACACTTGCAAACCTTCACTGCTCCGGATGTGTTGACCGCGAGTGACATCCCGTATCCCGCTTCGACCGCGGCTACGGGCGTCGTGACGCTGGCAGTCAACCTGGATGGCAGGGGCCAGATCATGAACATCCAGACGCTGCGAGACACACCGACCCTGACGACGCAGGCGACGATCACCCTGCAGAATTGGAGCTACAAGCCGGCGAGCCTGAATGGAAAGCCGGCGCCGTCAACTCTAAACGTCAACATTGTGTTCGATCCAGCCTATCTGGATTCCAATAATATTCCGCTGGGGGCGCCGGAGTCGTTCCAGCCGCCGAGCCCTGCAGCAGCGTCATGCGGTCCACCGCAGCTTGTCGCGGCCACATTTCCGCCCTATCCCACCAAAGGGCTAGCGTCTGGCGCGGTGGTGATGGACGTGAGCATCAATAGCCACGGGAAGATCACCAGGATCGCGACCGTCCGCGATGTTCCGACGCTGACGGCTGCTGCGGCGGCGGCGCTAAAAACCTGGAGCTTCAACGCGGCGAGCTACCAGAATGGCCCGATCGCATCGAAAGTGGTGGTGGCCATGGTGTTCCGCAACCCGGCGACGGCTCTGCCTGATTAGCGGCGCGATCGCAGTGCTGGTGGCACTGCACGTTTAGCTCGCGGACGCACCGGAGCCATGCGCGGCTCAATCTTTCAGGCTAATTTTGAGGTTCAACAGGAGGTGTCCGTTGCATAAAAAAGGGAGTTGGTTCGCGGGACTACTGGTTTTGCTGATGCTGGCGCTGGGGATCAGCCGAATCGAAATCCAAGCGGGCGCCGCGCCTCGCGCCGCGTCGGGACTATCAGCGTTGCAATCCCAGATGTTTCAGAATCTTCAGAATCTGGCGCAGCAGATGTCTGTGGACCATACCGTGCATTGGAAGCATAGCGAGCCGCACGGTGGCGAGGTGATCACTGCGATGTCGGTTGCCCCGACGAATTTTGATGGCTGCTCCGTGGTCTGGAGCCAAACGCAGGAAGGGACCAGACCCGGTGAACTGTTTTATGTGGAAACTCACCGGTTCGAGGTTCCGCTGGCAGCCATGGACGCGAAGCGAATCACCGTGGAGCCGGTGGGCGCGGGGCAGAGTGCGCGGCCTGGAATCGAGCCGGGAGACTATTACACGGTTCTTCTTCAGTCCTTGGGCGGAAAGGACACCGTCAACATGCTTGAACACAACATCAGCTTCAATCAAAAAAAGGGGCCTATCTCTTCGGCCGAGCAACTGATGGTGTCCAGCGCGTGGGTCAGGGTCCGCCAAGAAGAGTCGGGCGAGATGTTGAAGACGGACTTTCAGCAGGCGATAGCGGCGTGCATTGCAGCGGGTCAGTGAACGGTTCCGCACCAAGCCAGCAGAACGAAAATTCCACCGCGCAGAGCGCCCGACGGCGCACTGATACGCTGGGCTGAAGACGATGGTCATCGGGCGGCGGCAGCGGCGACGGGCGATCGGACTGGACGCGAGCCCTACTCTTTCGAGCCAGCCTTGTTCCAGTCAATGATGTTGACCAGATTCCAGTGGTTCTTTCTGAGCTGAAACTCCAGCTGGCCTTCTTTGTTGATAATCAGCTGAGCCGCAGGGTACAGCGTGCCCACACTCTTGTCTTTGTCCGTGTTATCGAGGATGAATTCGCCAGCGGTCAGATCGTAGGCCTTGCTCTGGGTGTTGTGGTAGGCTTCGCCGAATCTAATCTGGCGATTAGTGGCGAAGCGAATTCTGCGACTATTGTCGGTTTGGATCAGACGAATGTATGCAAGATCCTGACCGAGCGTGCCGGTGATGGCAATGCGGCCAACGGGCTTCATCTTTCCCAGCGCATCAACCAAGCCTCTATTCTGGCCCTTCTTAAAGGCGTCAACCAGCACCGCACGGTCTTCTTCGGTTGAGTATTGGTAAATCGTGACTTTGACGTTTACCATCGAGCCCAACTGGGTGCTTGTTCCCGTTGCGGTTGAGTCAATCGTCTCGATTTTTCTGTCTTCCTGAGAATTCAGGGCGGTGACCGTGGTCAGGAGGAAAACACCGAGCAGCAGACTACCGCAGGCGATTTTGCAAATTGGGCGATTGAATCCCTTGCTGTGGGTCATAGGTTGTCCTTTCCGAAAAATCCGGGCCGATGCCTGAAACGTGTGAGACTGTCACGCAAGAGTTTAGCCCAATTCGGCTACGGGAGTACGACGAGTTCCGCATTCGAATTGCCGCACATTCCGTAAATCGTTCCGGAGGTGCAAGCTCCCACGGAATACTTGAAGCATCCCGGGCGCTTGGCAACGACGGAAATCGGACGATCGGCTCCCCCTATGATCGTTCCATCCGGTACGTCAAACGGGGAGGACGGGCCAAAGTCGAGGACGAAACCGGTGTTTTTGGATGCGCTTTGCCAGGTTACCGTAGTTCCGACCTTCACGCAGAACGACATGTTCCCCTTGGCGTTCGAAATGTCCGGCGTAGCGGATGCGGAATTACCACCGCTGCGTTTTATGCCCACCGAGCAAGCGCTGGAAGGCGATCCGCAGGTGGTGTTGGCATTGCACATGCTGCCCGGATTCGACTCCGAGCAAACGTACTTGCTGCTGTTCTTTTTGTCGTCGGCGTTCAATCCGTTGGCGGACATGTACGCCGCCATCACCGCCAGCGGGAACACCATTAAAGCGCAGCAAATCGCCAGATATCGTCGCATGTTCATGATGTGCCTCCAGAAGAAAATGACAACTCGCCAACGTGGCCCTGCAACGCGAGTGTGCGATCCGATCTCCGCCTAATTGACGCCGGGCGTTCCTTTCCAGTCGAGCACGTCCACCAGCTTCCAGGCGTTTTGAGACAGATCAATTTGCAGCTGGCCTTGCTTGTCAATGATCAGTTGAGCTCGGGGAAACAAGACGCCGGTGCTCTTGCTCTTGTCGGAGTCGTTGATGTCTATCTCGCCCCCGCTCAAGTCAAAGGACTGGGATTGGGAGTCGGTCCAAGCCTCGCCGAACCGGATGGGGCGATTGGTGACAAAGCGGATTTTTCGGCCCGTCGGAGTAGGAATCAAACGAATAAAGCTGACATCGTAGCCGACGGTGCCAGTGAGGGAAATGCGGCCCACGGACCGCATCTTTTGCAGCGCGGTGACTAGACCCTGGTTCTGGCCTTTCGCGAATGCGTCCACCAGAACCTGCCTTTCCTCCATGGTGGAGTAATCGTTAATGGTCAGGCGTATCTCAACGTTCTGACCCAGTTGTGTGCCAGTGCCCATCGCGGCGGCCTCAATCACCTCCGCCTTTTGGGCGAACGCAGCAACGCTTCCTACAGTTAGCAAAACTATCGTTAACAGGGCTCCGATAACCAAATCGTGGATTTTGAGAATCGAGTTCGCTGTGTGCCGCATTTCACTCCTCTTTTCCATGGAAGCTACCCGGCAGGGGCCCGACTGCTGTTTCGCGCGAAATATTCACGCTAGCAGGAAGTTAATGGAATTGGCAAAAGTAACAGGTGCCCGGCAACCCGGGTTTTCCTATGATGCTCCATGTGACTTGCAAGCTGCGCTCCTTTCCGCCACGTGCCGTACCTCTCTTTTGCTGGTGCTGCTGGGTCTGCTGCGCGGTGGTCCTTTCGTGTTCTGGCCTGCCCGCGCACGAGAACTGCAATGTGGAAGTGAAGCTTCTCCTTTCGCCTGCTGAGACGCAGGCCGCCGTCGCGGCCCTTAAAGCTAGAAAAGAAGCGGCGGGGCGCATCTATTTCTTTGATACCGACAAGCTCGATCTTCTGTCGCAAGGGGCAATCGTGCGGTTGCGCCAGGGCGCCAAGAGCGATTTGACCGCCAAATTCCGGCCGCCCAACGGGAAGAAACTCCTCGCTAGCACCCACACAGGAGCCGAGTTCAAGTGCGAGGTTGACCTGACGGGAGAGGGAGCAAACTCCTCCTATTCGATTACGAGGCAACTCGCCACGGAAGAGCTCCCGCAAACAGGAACGGATGTTTCCCGCCTGCTGAGCCCCGCGCAAATCAAGCTGTTCGATGACGCACAAATCTCCGTTGATTGGTCCCGCGTAAAAAGAGTTGCGGAAATCACGTCCACCGATTGGCAAACGCAATCTCAGCCGCAGTTGGGCAAGCTCACCCTGGAACTTTGGGAGTGGCCGGCGGGAAAAGCCCTCGAACTCTCGACAAAGGTCGCATCGGATGCTGGATCGTCGGCTTACACAAAATTAGAACAGCTCGTCCGGGCGAAGCAGCTGGCGATGAGCCCGGATCAGCGGGTCAAGACAACTATCGCCCTGGAAGCGATTACGCGGGCTGCGGCACACTGAGCGAAAAACACCGCCGCAGGCTTGTCTCACGCTTGACTCTGGTCTGGCGCGGGCCAAGGGGGGCGGCCCGCAGAGGGGCGGCAAATCCTGGCGAGGCCCCGGCTTAGCGGGCTTGAGGGGTTTCCCGACTTGTTAAAAGTAACAGTTCCAGAAGGCAATATGGGCGCGTAGTATCTCCCTCGCTATTCCGATTTTGACAAGGAAGTGTCCGATTGTTTCGGCTTATCCGAAGTCTCGTACGCCCTTACCGGGGCACCCTGTTCGTGATCCTGCTCGCAATGCTCGTCCAGACGGCGATGAGCGTGGCTGGGCCGTGGCCGCTGAAAATCATCCTCGACAATGTCGTCGGCACGCACAAACTCTCTCCTTGGCTTGACGACCTGCTGAGACCAATTCTAAGCGGCGGCAGCAAGATGCAAATCGCCGCCGCGGCCGCAATCGCAGCGGTGTTGATCGCGGTGTTGGGCGCGGCCGCGTCGTACATCGCGAACTACTACACCACCAGCGTGGGCCAGTGGGTGGCCAATGATCTGCGGTTGCGTACCTATCATCACCTGCAGCAGCTTTCGCTGAGCTACTACGACAGCCATCAAACCGGCACGCTGCTGAGCACCATCACCTCCGACGTGCAGACGATCCAGAGCTTTGCCTCTTCGTCCACTTTGGGCATCCTTGTGGACATCTTAACCATCATCGCAATGCTGTTCATCATGTTCTGGCTGAACTGGGATTTCACTTTGATAGCCGTTGCGGTGACGCCGTTCATGCTGCTGCTGGTGTCCCGGTTTAAAAAAGTGGTCAAGAAGGCGACGCACGAAGTGCGCAAGGAGCAGAGCAAAATCGTCTCCGTGGTGGAGGCGGGGCTGCAATCCATGAGGGTGGTAAAGGCTTTTGGGAGACAGGACCTGGCCGAAGAAGAACTCGCCGAGGTGAGCGAGGCGACCGTCGCCGCGTCGCTGAAAGCGCGCCGGGTAAAGGCGCTATTGTCACCCATCGTAGCGATTACGGTTGCGCTTTGCACGGCCGTCGTGTTGTGGAGAGGCTCGGCGCTCATTTTGACCGGACTCATGACCGCGGGAGCGCTGACTGTCTTTCTTTCGTATTTGAATAAGTTCTTCAAGCCTGTGCAGGACCTTGCCACGATGACCAACACGATCGCGCAGGCCGCCGTCGGGGTGGACCGCATCCGCGGAATTCTCGACGCCGATGACATTATTCCGGAACATGCCAACGCGCGCGAGGCCGGCACACTTACGGGCGAGATTGAGTTCGAGCATGTGGCGTTCGCCTACAGCGCCGAGGCTCCCGTGCTGAAGGATGTTAGTTTCAAGATCAAAGCGGGCCAGCTGGTCGGATTGGTGGGACCGACGGGCGGAGGCAAGTCCACGATCGTGAGCCTGATCCCGCGATTCTACGATCCTGCGTCCGGGGTGGTGAAAATAGACGGCGTGGACGTTCGTGACTATAAATTTGGATCCATGCGAGACCAAATCGGTTACGTACTGCAGGAAACAGTGCTGTTCGAGGGGACGGTGCGCGACAACATCGCTTACGGGCGCAAGGGCGTTACGGACGAGCAAATCCGGGAAGCGGCGAAGCTGGCGAACGCCGATGAATTTATAGCGCGCATGCCTCATGGATACGACACCATGGTGGGAGAGCGCGGCGAGACGCTTTCCGGCGGCCAGCGACAGCGCATCGGAATTGCGCGTGCCGTGATCCGCAACAATCCGATCCTGATTCTGGACGAGCCCACGGCGGCACTGGATACGGAATCGGAGAGATTGGTTATTGATGCGCTGGAAAAGCTTATGAAGGGCCGGACGGTCATTACAATTGCACACCGGTTGAGCACGATTCGCGATGCAAATAAGATTATCGTTCTGAAAGAAGGAGTGGTTGCCGAAGAGGGCACGCACGACGAATTGCTGGCTCGAGGCGGGGTGTATGCGGAACTGTATCGAATACAGTTCAGCGCACCAGCTGCCAGCCCAGTTTCGTCATAGGGATGCGAATCACTCGTCAAGCACCGGGCCACTTCCCGGCAGGCATTGGTCAGGCGCGCAAAGATTTTAAGGAGGCCCCATGTCACGTTCTGTAATCGTGATGCCCGACGACACATCAAAGCCGATTTTAGAGGCCATCAACGGCGCGGCAAAGTCGCTACGCGTCAAGATGTTCCTTTTCTCGGATCCGTCTCTTTTGAAGGCGGTGATTGACGCTAAAAGGCGCGGCGTGGATGTGCGGGTGATGCTGAATCCTGCACGTCGTGATGGTGAATCGGAAAACCAGGATTCGCGCAACAAGTTGGCGGCTGGAGGTGTGACGGTCAAAGACAGCAACCCAGACTATGACGTGACCCACGAGAAGTCCATGGTGGTGGACGATGCGACCGCCTTCGTGAAATCCCTGAACTGGGAGACGAAGAACCTCACCGAGACCCGTGATTACGCCATCGTCACCTCGCATCCTCATGAAGTAGGCGAAATCATCGAATGCTTCGAAGCGGATTGGTCGCGCACGCCGTTTAAGGGTGACGAACATTCACACATGATCTGGTGTTGCGGCAACGGCCGGGAGCGGATCGCGCAGTTTATTGACGGTGCCAAGGAAGTCCTTTTTGTGCAAAACGAGCGCTACCAGGATGCGGTGATTATCGAACGGTTGGTGCGCGCGGCGCGCCGCGGGGTGAAGGTCCACGTAATGGCCCGTCCGCCTCATAAACTCAGCAAGGAGAAGCTGGTCGAAGCCGTCGGCGGGATGCGCATCATGCAAGATGTCGGCATCAAGATTCATAAGCTGAAGCACTTGAAACTGCACGCCAAAATGCTGCTGGCAGACCATGCTCGCGCAATCGTTGGATCGATCAACTTGGCGCCCGGCAGCTTTGACAGCCGCAGAGAACTGGCCATCGCGGTGGACGATAAACATGTGATCGAACGACTGGCGAAAATATGGCACCACGACTGGAAGCACTCGCACGCGCTAGATTTAACGGACGAAGGTTTGCTCGCGGAAATGAAGGCACATAATCAGATGAAGGGAGCGGAAAAGCTGGTGCTTGAAGGCGATGGCAAGAAAAAAGGCAAGAAGGACGGGAAGAAACACGGCAAGAAACACAAGAAGAAGAAATAAAGACTGAGAAACCCAGCAGGTTGCGATGGATCTTGGTCCTCAGGTCACCGTCGCACTTGGGGAATGATATCCGCGCGACATCTCGGGCTGTTCCTTCTGGCATTTCTCTGCGGCAGCCCGGTTTTTGCACAAACCGAAAGCAATAGTTCGCCGGCGAAGCCCGCGCCGGCCAGCCAGGCGCCCGCCAATACCTCGGCGCCGCCAAACCCCTGGGAATTCAATTTGAGCGTAAGCGGAAATGTCGTGCCCAATGGGCAATCCTATGTTTCCCCAACATTCACAGCAGACCGCGACACGCTCCATTTGGAAGCAAGATACAACTATGAAGCTCAGCAGACTGGGTCGTTGTGGGTCGGCTACAACCTCAGCGTGGGGAAAAAGCTGGTCCTGGAGGCCACGCCCATGATCGGCGGGGTGTTTGGAAATGTTAATGGAATAGCGCCGGGGCTGGAAGCCACGGCCACATACAAGAAATTGCAGCTATACAGCGCCAATGAATACATTTTCGATACAACTGCAAAGGCCGGCAATTTTTTCTATACGTGGACGCAACTGACGTACTCGCCGGTGCCGTGGTTTATGGCGGGGTACGTGATGCAACGGACGCGGGCCTATACAACTTCGCTGGATATTCAGCGCGGGTTGCTGCTGCAGGTCACGCACAAGAAGGTCACGTTCAGCACGCAGATTTTTAATATCGGAGAGACCGATCCGGTTCTGATGTTCGCCATCGGATACAGCTTTAGCGTGGATCCGAAGAAGGCAAAGTGAGTCCGCGAGTCGTAAATCCAAGGTGAGTGAGAATGAACCGTTGACGCCTCCGCATCTTTTTGGCCTCTGCTGCTGTTAGTTTTGCCAATACCCGGCGAAAAATCCAACAGCTATTGTGCGCCGATAAAGATGAGAAATTGCCCGAGGCAAGGACCGCAGCCTTTGGGCGGTCGCGCGAAACGAGGGGAACGAACTTGAACAAGTATGCGAGGTTGATGCTGGTTGTCCTGGCTGGTTTCTGGGCGGCGGGTTTCGGGTCAACGAAGCTGGTCTATTCCTGGAGAAACCCAAACGCTCCTAGCGGTCCTTTCAAGAACATTATGGTTTTAGCGCTGAATGGGCAGGCGGCTAACCGCGCTCAGTACGAAGACACCCTAACCGCGGCGATTACCACGTCAGGAATACAGGCGGTGCAAAGCTACTCGCTGATACCGCGGCCAAATTTAACGCCGATTAATATGGATAACCTGCGCAACGTCGTGCAGGGTCAAGGTTTTGATGCCGTGCTGGTTTCCCGCATCGTGCAGTACCACAAGACGGTGCACGAAGTTCAGGACCCGATCTTTCCGCTGGAACCGTACTATGCGACGTTTTACGGGTATTACGGAGCTGTCTATCCGATGTTGTACTCTCCCACCTATCTTCAGACCGAGCAGAAAGTTCAAGTGGAGACAAACTTCTACGCGACCTCAAAACCCGATGGTGTGCTGGTCTGGACCGGGACCAGCGACACGGTGAATCCCCGGAACGTGAACGACGCGATTAACGCGATCTCCAAGCTGGTGGCTGAAGAACTGCAAAAGAACAACCTGATCTGACCATGCAGGTCGAATTTTAGATTGGGGTCGAAAGGCACTGTACATGAAAAAATTCCGGAGAGTCTCCGCGTTGCTGATGCTGGCGGCCACAATTTTCTTCGCTAGCGCGATTGCGCCGGCGCAAAGCCGGCCAAATTCCGGTTGGTACACCACTGCGCAAGCGGCAAGTGGCGCCAAGGCCTACCAGAAAACATGTGCTAGCTGCCATGGGGCTAAGCTTCAAGGTGGAATGGGTCCTGCGCTGATCGGCAGGCAATTCTGACTCACGTACGCGGGCAAGCAAGCCTCGACGCTGTGGTCTGCCGTGCACACGACGATGCCGATGATGGCGCCGGGCTCGGTCGCAGCCAACAATTCGATCAAGATCATGGCATTTTTGTTGCAGAAAAATGGCGTACCGGCCGGCACGACGCCGCTTGACGACACAGTGGATCTGTCCAAGGCATTTCCAGCGAAATAGGCTAGTGCTTCGGAGAGTGCCGAACTTAGATATTCAGCTCCATCCGCGAAACGCTGCAGCCGATCGGCGGATTCTGCGATTCGGAGGGAAAGTACCATGTCCGGCGATGACTCGATTGGGCCGAGCGCATCCGACATTCGAAGAAATACAGCTGGGCGCCGCATTCTCTGGGTTTTTTCCTCGGCATTGGTTTTCGTTTTGTTTGGCGTGGCGCTGACGGCGTTGACGAACCATGCGGTCGTATGGTCAAGCTCCGACAAGTTCTGCGGAACGACTTGCCACTCGATGACTTGGGCGGCGGCGGCCTACCATCAGAGCACGCACTACACGAATAGCGTCGGAGTTCGCGCCAGTTGCGGCGATTGCCACATCCCCTATGACTCAGGCCATTCCACCGCAGCGGAATATGTGGAGCTGCTTTTGTTCAAGGCCGACCGCGGCGCCAAGGATTTCTGGTACGAATCGCGCAAGAGCATTGCCACGAAAGAAGAGTGGGAGAAACGCCGTCCTGAACTGAGCGCGTATTTTGAAAATTATCTGACGCAACACAACTACATCACCTGCCGCGGCTGCCACTCTCTGCTGTCGTTCGGAGGCCCGAACAGCCATATGAAGCTCGTGATTCACCAAGGGATGGTGAAAGCGGACAGCTATAATTGCCTGGAGTGCCACGCGAACGTCGGTCATGCGTATGAGCAACCGTCTTCCAAATTGAACGGCTGGTACTCGGTGGAACAGGCCGCAGCCGGTGGGAAACTTTTTGCAGATTCGTGCTCCGGTTGCCACGGTGCAAGACTGGAAGGCGGTATGGGACCTGCGCTCACTGGCGTGACCTGGAAGCAAAGATTTGGCGGTGCAAAGCTTTTGACCGTGTGGGGCGAAATCAAAGGACCCATGGCAGAATTTGCCGGTAAAACCTTCACGACACAGCAATCGCTAGATATTCTCGCCTACCTGTTGCAGCAGAATGGACTCGCCGCAGGAACGCGGCCTCTTACCGATACCCGGGAGCTCTCCGATACCCTTCCAGCAAAGTAGCGGAAGGTCGCGAGATCCGAATTCTTGCGCCCATTGTTAATTTTGCCAGTTCCACCGGCGGCGCCGGTGCGTATAGGGTAGGACCCTGGATACGAGTCGGGCGGGATAAGCGTTCGAGGGGCGGTGGATGCGCGACAAAATTGCGCTTCCGCACCTAAGCAGCGATGTGGGCGCAGAGTGCGTGCGATCTGCGAAACAAAATGCTGGGCTTTGCGGGACGCAATCGCGTGGCGCAGTAAATATTCGCAGGAGGAAACCATATGGACGGCGTGGCGCGGGTAAAACAGAGTCTCTCCGTGGGGCTGAGTGTCCTTTTGGTCTTTACCATCGGGCCTGGGGCTGCGACCGGTTTGGCATATCAGAGTTCGGCAACCGCACCGACTACCGCCGCGGCCTCCGATTATCCTGGCCAAGGCGTGCCCGCGACCGCCGACGAGCTTCAGGCCATAGTTGCGCCAATCGCACTGTACCCGGATGCGCTGGTGGCGCAGATCCTGAGCGCAGCGACCTTTCCCGACCAGGTTGCCATCGCCAGCTATTGGGTGGGGCAGAACAAGGGGCTCACCGGGAGCGCGCTCGTGGCCGCGGTTGATAAACAATCCTGGGATTCAAGTGTTAAGGCGCTCACCCAGTTTCCAGAAGTGCTCAACAACATGGCCGGGAACCTCTCGTGGACGTCGCAGCTTGGTGAGGATTACCACAACCAGACGGCCGACGTAATGACGGCTATCCAGACGTTGCGCGCAAAGGCGAAAGCGGCCGGGAATCTGAAGACGACTCCTCAGGTTACGGTCGTACAGCAATCGCCGCAGGTCATCGTGATCCAGCCGACGAATCCGCAAGTCGTTTACGTTCCGTATTACAACCCGGCAGTAGTTTATGGATACCCGTACGTAGTTCCTGCGTACGTCTATGTCCCGCCTCCTAGCACTGCCGATGTGGTTGCTGCAGGCGTCATCGGTTTCGGCCTCGGGATCGCTGTCGGTGCCATGATCTCCAACAGCTGGGGATACAGCACATGGGGTTGCCACTGGTATGGAAGTTACGGGGTTTACTACCACGGCGGAGCCTACTACGGAAACAGCGCTTGGCATGGCGGATACTACGGTTCCAGCTACAACGCCTATGGAGCGTACGGCAGCGCCCACGCTTCAGAAGGCTACAATCCCTCGACCGGCACTTACGCTCGTGGCGCGTCAACCTCGACTGCGTACGGCACCCAAAAGGTGGGGCAGGCGTACAACCCGTACACGGGAGCCTACGGAGCAACCCATCAAGGTTCCAACTCGTATTCGCAGTGGGGAAGCTCCACGATGTCGAAGAACGGCACGACGGTTGACTCGCAGCATTACACGGATGCAAACGGAACCGTGGGCACCGCCGAGAGTTCCAATGGCAATAAGTATGCGACCGCGAATGGCAACGTTTACAAGAACACCGGGAGCGGCTGGGAGGGCGCCAATTCTAATGCCGCGCACGGTTGGGGAAGCAGCGGCGACTCGGACTATCACAGCAGCGACTCCGACTATCACGGCGGCTCATCATCTGCATTCAGCGGCTGGGGAGGCGACAAATCGGGTGGCGACTCCGGCTGGGGGTCCCGATCATCCAGCGCGCAGGGCTGGGGCAGCCGTGGCGGTGGCGGCGGATGGGGCGGGGGCGGTCGAAGCGGCGGTGGAGGCTGGGGCGGTCGTCGTTAGGTCTGAAGGTGGAAGGCGGACATCGTGAGAATCCGGAGCGGACGGAGGAGTGAAATGTACGAGTTACTCAGCAATCGTGCGAGTTTGAGATTGCGTTCCCTAATGCTGATGCTGAGTGCTGCGGCGCTGTTTTCGATTTGGGGATGCGGCAACAAGGCGCAGCCATCTGGTGCCACGTCATCTGGTGCGCAGGCCGGTCCGAAAAACTTTGCTTCGCCCGATGAGGCCGGCAAGGGTCTCTACGACGCGGCCAAATCAGGCGATCCAGGAACAGTTCTGGCAATTTTTGGTTCCGCGAATAAGGAGCTCATTTCTACCGGGAATGCCGCCGAGGACAAAGCTTCGCTTTCCGGATTTGCCCAAGCATACGAAGTGATGAACCGGTGGCGGAAACTGAGCGACGGCAGTGAATTGCTTTTGGTCGGCGCGGACAATCAGGCATTCCCAATCCCGCTGAAGAGCGCAGCCGGCCAGTGGTATTTCGACACTGCTGCCGGAAAAGATGAGCTCATTGCGCGTCGCATAGGCCGCGACGAGATCGTAGCCATTGACGCATGCGCCGCATTGGCGGAATCCCAGCAGCAGTACTTCGCGCAAAAGCACGGTGGAGTGAAGCAATACGCACAGAAATTCATTAGCGACTCCGGCCAGCAGAACGGATTGTACTGGCAGTCCCCGCAAGGGTCTCCGCGCAGCCCCCTCGGGCCGCTGGTGGCGTTTGCCACCGAAGAGGGATTGACCCTCAAGCCCAACGATGCCCGGCCGTTTTATGGTTACTACTTCCACCGGTTGGATGGTCAGGGCGCCGCAGCCAAAGGTGGCGCGAAAACGTATGTCGTCAACGGGAAGGCGACCGGCGGATTTGCCTACGTTGCGTACCCGGCAAAATACGACGAAAGCGGCGTGCAGACGTTTGTCGTCAATCAGGATGGGGTGATCTACGCGAAGAATCTTGGCAAAGATACTGCCAATCTTGCAAAAGCGATCACCGAATTCAATCCGGACAAGACCTGGATCACAGTGCAATAAGTGCCAACGGCTTGACAGCTTGAACGCGGCCGTGACTTATAGAAATTAAGCGGGCGAGTCTGTAAGCCGGATTTTGATTTCAGATTTGCAAATGCACAACTTACGTAGAATCAGCGAGCGGTTTTCCTTCTGTGACTTGTGGAGACAGGTATTTCTCACCGAAGTAAAAACTTCTGACATGTTTTTGGCATGTTCCGCTGCGAAAGACGTTCTCCGGCCGACATCGTTCGCAGACTGCGTCTACCCCTCGGTCTTCGTGCCTGTCGCAGCGGGAACGAGTGTAGCTGGAGCGTTCGTGGCCGGGGCAACCGGGGCGGGAGCAACTGGAATGCTGTTCATCGGCATTACGGCGGCGCTTCCGACGTTCGGCGGCTGAGGAATCGCGGAGCTACCCGTCGGCTGATAGCCCTTCTCTAAAGGCTGGTATCCCCTCCTCTCGGTTGCCAAGGGTTGATACCCGTCTTGAGTCTGACTTGGGGTTGGGACAGGCTTGTTCTCTTTTCCCGTGCTCATCTCGCAGGCTCCTTGGAGGGCGCAGAAACTGGAGATTCAAACATCTCCAGCGTCCGAACATCCTCCATTCTAATAATAGCACCTTGGCTTAATTCCCTGACCCCCAAAATTCGGCCCTCTGGTGACATACTGCACGTCTTTTCAAGGTAGAGGTCTTCTTGTGCCGGAAAGGACGATGCAAAAGAGCTCACCCCGTACCATCCCCCTAGGACATGGCCGTCCTTCATCGTGGCGACCACCCAGCAAGTCCTTCGTAGCCGAAAGAAATAATCCCATGCCTTGGGAATCGGATGCATCATTTGGAATCGTTCCCGTACTCTCCTCCCCCATCGCGACTCAACAATTTGGGGGATTGCCAGCCCTGTCAGCACTGGCGCGACAAACAGAACGGAGAAGGCTAGACTCGCGATTGCCAAAGGATTTTCGTACCACTTATCTAGCCACGCGTACACCAGCAGCCATGAAAGGACAGCGTAATTCAAACAACTCAGAGTTATGGCCGTGAGCAGCATCCTTCCGTCGGTCGGTTCCGTCCCGGGGAGGGTGAACGACACTACCCTGCTCGCAATGAAACCGGGCATGACGAATGCCACGATTATCAAAACAGCGGCGGTCGAGCTTGGCATAGGCGTTCCTCTTACTTCGATGGATTTTCGGGCGCGGCTGCCGCCAAGGGGGTTTTCTTCCGTTGCGGACGGACTTTGCCTGCTTGTCGGATGAGCCTCAGTTGCGATGCTTTGTGGTCCAACTCATAAAAGAAATTGAGAAGGTCTTCTATTACTCCAATTGCGAGTTTCAGTTCGTACGGCTTGGGAGCAGCGAGTTCGTGAACTGCCTCGTTGCCCATAAACCGGAACTGATGCAAATTTCTGATGATGCTCTTGTTCGGAAGAAGCGGCCTAAGCCCGTCAATTTTTATCTTGAGATTCTTCCCTTTGATGCGTCTATCTTGGCAGATGCCCTCCATGAGTGCGCGGAGTCCAGCAGCACAAAGAATGAACGCCTGATGGTTGTAAGCCGTGATTGCTTCTTGGTAGAGGGCTTTCAAATGCGGCTTCAATTTCGAGTAGTTCTTGGGTATCGCAGCGTCTCGCGAACACGGGGGAAAGTACGCATATTCCTCGTCGTTATCTCCCATCATGCTGTTCCAATAGCTTTCCTGCAACAAACCGTGCTCGCACCCCATACAAATCCAGAATTTGTAGCCCATGACTTCCGAGAACCCGCCATCTTCGCTATCGAACCTGCTGCTGTGAGCGCCCTTCAATTCATGGTTAGTTTCATTCCCGCAGCGGTTGCAATAAAATCTGGCTTTTTCCAGAGGTTCGCCTGCCATAACATCACCACCTTCGTGCGATTACCCTTTGTGAATTCGGGCAACACTACCAAGGCATGCCGATTTCGTCAATCAACCGAACTTCAAACACGGCGGGAACGAACGCCTGCGCTTCGTGTAATACCTAGTTCTCACGGCGCAGGTTGAGGTCAGGCGCTACGGGCACCTTGCCCGACAATTGTTCAAGATTCATTTTCGTGACTTTTCGTCGTAGATATAGTTATGTTGTGCAGAGACGAAACCATGAACGGTGAGGGCAGAAAACCTAGCAAGGTCACACCTGTTCTAAGCGGCACAAGAACATGGTCTAGTGGAAACATCAAGTTCACCGTGCTCACGGTTGAGGGGCACCCCCAAAACAACTACATAACATTCCAAAAGAATCTAATTGGAAAACCGAAAAATGTTGGCGTGCAGCGGTTCATCATGAATTTGGGTGATTGGACGAACCTCAAACACCTAATCGAAGTGGACCTTTCGGAAAAGCATCAATGGGTTTTGCAAAATAGCGGAATCACAGTCATTCACGGAGATAAGACGAACGAACTCGCTAGACTCGTTCAAGAGAATCCAGAACTAATAGATAAGATTCTCGAAGCGCCAAATTTGAAAAGTTTGTCATCTGCTAGCTTTGAATATCTCAACAGACTGGCGATGAAAGTCTTTAAGGTTCAGCGCAAGAACGTGGACTTGGTTCTCAAGAATTTGGCGAGAGCGTCTCCTCAAGAATTTGTTCAGTTCGCATCATTGCTCACCGATTTGCGACTGGGCCAAGTAGCGACGCTCGCAAATCTCGTGAAACAGAAGCTTGAAATCATTGCCCTATTTGAAAAACTGACGACAGAAGAGACAACCCGCGAAAAGGAAATCCACAAGCTCATCGAGCAAAACCCGTGGATTGCCAACAAGAGCTATGAAATTCTGGCCAGCGACAAACAATTGGCGGACTTTCTCTCGAAAAATGTGAAAGACGACCCGGAACTTAAAACACGGCCAGACCTCATCGCAAAGCGTGTGCCGTACCAAGAAGAAATAGTGCTAATCGAACTGAAAAGACCGGAAGTCAAGTTGCAGGCTCGCAACATCGGCCAGATTCTGGAATATCGAGACCTGATAAGGCAATACAGGCCCGGAACGAAGAGCATTGATTGCTTCTTGTTCGGTTATCAAAAACAGCATAGCTCGTTGGAATCCAAGGATGTGACCATACGGACCTTTTCAGAGCTTTCAACTTCACTTCGAGACGAATACCAAGCATACCTGCGCGTACTAGAGGAAAACGCAGACGCTGGTGAGTCCTTGGAGGATGCTGCACCTGAAATTGAGCCAGAGGACGAAGACATCCAGTTCTGAAACCGGAATACTCATCACGCGCCGCTGCATTTGAAGTTGCCTCAGTTGAACGGAGTCGCCCAATCAGGCGGAGGCATGGTCCTTATGTCGCTGTTTACGAGTAATCCGGTTCTTCATAGAAATCAGCCTCATCAACCTTTTCGATGTTGATGGATTCTGGCAAACCCGCAGCCTTTAGTTCAGATGCGTCGTCAAGATTGAGGCCACAAACATTGCAGATGAAGCTCGATGGATTGAGCGTGACCACCGCGTAGGCAAATGATGGTGAACCGTTCTCATCGTAATCGGCTTCCCAGTCCACGTCGTAATCTCCGTTTGCTAATCCAAGGTGCCCACATGCCGGACACGCGACAAGTTCATCTTGGTATTTCATGCTGATGTTTGCATAACCGCTCTCTATGACACTCACTACTGCCTTCAACTGGTCTGAATCGAAGGTGACGTAACGTTGGCGATAGGCATCTTTCGCTCGGGCAAGTTTTTCTGCAACCACCCGCTGAACTTCGGCCAAGGACTCATCTAGTTGCTGGGAAACCATTTCAGCAAACTCACCGAATATTTCCTGCGGCTTCAGGTCTAATCCTTTGATGAGCGTAGAACTGCCCCCGAGGTAGGCACGCAAGAGTTGCGTAACTTCTGTTTCCGGCACCTCACCAAGATGAACGGTGCTATTCCGATATTCCGCGAGCAATGTGAGCCGTGGCCCGAAAGTAGACAGGTCCGGGTGCAACTGAGTGCAACGTCGCAATACCTCAGTAGCGATGATGGTTTTGATATTCCACGGTGCTCGCTTTGAATGCTTTCCAGCAGCACAGGCGTGGAGAAGTGAATCAAAATCCCTATCAATGATGAGGCTTGGGTGAATCGTGGCCAGTCTTGCTTTGCCGAGGAGTTCAAAAGAGACAGCCGCCTGAATGAAAAACTGGTCGAATTCTTTATTGAGATAGTGACGGATGGCCCGCTGCGCGGCGTCGGCACTTTGTTCCAATAATTTGTCTCTCATGCTTCACAATTCCTGCTCAGATTGGCGCGATTGGTCTTCATCGCGTATTCCCCGCGTTTGTTTGACCCATCTACTCTGTTTGCGAGTGCGAATGCGTCTAGGTCGCTCCGCAGCAGCACAAACTTTTTCCCCTGCGAATGTACGGCAACTTCTTTTCACGAATCGCGGCGGCGATGGTCCATCTTCTGGCTCGCAGCAGGTCCGCAGCCTCCGACACCGAGAAGTATTCTGTTGGCGAAGGCGCTGCGGACTTTTGTGCTTTCGGCCTGTCATTCATACTGTTCTCCCTACCCAGCCTTATTGCTCAACCGCGCGTTGCGGCACGCTGAAACTCATCTTCCAGAAATCGAACAAATCGCTGCCCCCACAGCACACGGTCGTCCCAAACCGTCTCGCGGTTATGAAGGACATCTCCGACTTGGAGAAACTCGGCGTCGAATTTGGTTTGAAGCGCCCCGTTTTCCTCTCCCCGCGCAGCGTCGTATATGAACGTATTGTAAAAGTCAGCGCCTGCGTAGGTCGAAGATAAGTTCACGAAATAGCACATGCACCCGAAAATTCGGACGATAGCGTCTATGCGGTGCTCGTTGTTCCGGGCAGCGAGAATGACCGCGTGCTGGTGAGGGCCTTGCTGGACGAAATTGAGGAACCGTTCAAGTACGAACAAACGCACAAGGCCGTCCCCTTTTCCCGATACGATGAATTGACGTATCGCGTTGAATTCTTCATCCAACACACGCTTCGCGCCGACTATGCGAACTAGGCCGAGAAACGCAATTTTCGCTGCGTTGCGAAGACCCTCCCGCGAACTACAAATCTCTAAATCACCACCCAGATGCACCTCGCCTTCTTCGCCGCCCTCGTCTACGGGCGGGTCGAGCGCCTCCCACTTCCCGCTCGCAACGAGATTCGCCCAATTTTCCTTTATGGCGTCGGTCAAATATTTGCCCGTGAGTTCAATGCTCCATCTGGCTGGCGCACCTTCTCGACAATTGGGTTTAATTCGACTTTTCCATCTTTGAGTTGACCCTTGTAAACTTTTTCCCCGACGAGAATTGTGACTTCCGAAGACGGGATGTCATTGTCTCGGTCCGGTATCTGCAACAGGAGGCGAATCGGCGCAAGTTCTCGGAACAGTTTTCCCTCAAATTTCCCTGAAAACGCGTTATTGTCTTCCTCGCAGACGCAGTCGGCTAGCACGATGTGACCGCCGAGAGCCGCCGGGATGAAGTGTTCTCTACTAGGAGGTTTCTCTTTCAAGCAAAAGACGCAGATTGCCATGTTACAACTCCTCGCGCTTCCTTCGTTGCTGCGGCATCAACAGATAGGAAAGGCCCCGTGTGGCTTCTATTTGGAGTGCTTCCAGCCAGCGGGAAAGATGATTTCGTTTCTGCTCGACTCGTCCAAGAAGTCGAAACCGTCGAGGTTGGCCCACTGTTCAGCCATGTACTTTTCGAGAGTCTGGCGATATTTCTTCCGCTCGTCCAAATCCGCGTTCGCGTTCATTTTGGAAGGGTACGGATACATTAGGTGAATGAGGAATGAGACGCGCTTTCGAGCCGGAACGGAAACAGGATAGTCAATCTTTTCATTCTCCGAAAAGGCGCGGAGACTGTTTTGGTCTTCGAGTTTGGCGCTCATCCTCACGTTATACGCATCTGTGACTCGATAATCGAAATCGGTTGTATTTTCTAGTACGTAGTAAATCACGACGTGGTTGTCGTCACCTTCAGTGGTTACGTGGTCGTACTCGGCCTTGATGGATTTGGAATCCCACGGCTTGGGCGGCTTTGGTTTGCTCTGGTACCGAAGAAATCCTCCGACAAGAATCGTCAATCCCAAAGCTGTGCCGACTCCCCATCCCAAACCAATCAGGAGCGCCTTTTTCCAGTTCATTATTGCGGTGCCCTCCACCGAAGCAGTCGTTAATCGTTGCGGCAATCCGAACTCGTTAGCCCATCGGCCAGTGCCGCGCGGCTCCGAGCCAATTTGAATGTCCCGTCTTGGAGTCCAGTGCCGCCCCGCGTAACGACGTACGTGCCGTTCAGGTCGCCTTCCGTTTGCGGTGAACGTGATGTCGAAGTTGGGACTCTGCGCAACAAATGCAAATGCCGTGCCGTGAACTGAGCCTGTCACTGGCCCACTGCCGTACAGGGGCCGGAAAACCACGAAACAACCAGTGAGCGCGCCATTCGTCTGCTGGAGTGCCAGTTCGGCAGAAGCCTCCAGATTGGATGTTGTATTTACAACGTCGCCCGTGAACTGCCCCCACATCTGCGTGGGTGCGTGTTTGGTAGTCGCGGACTGCGGTGCCACAGCTTGTGCGGACGGCGGAACGGCTTGATTCGACGCGGACGCAAGCGAAGCGGGCAGGGACGTTGTAGCCTTCGGTGATGACTGAGTCGCGCCGACAACTAATGACACGACGGCTAGAATGCCCACTGTCCGCCAGCGTCCCCGTAAACGGACGTGAGGTGCAGAGCCTTTCAATCCCGCGCCAGAGGCCACCGATACCGTTCTTGAAAATGACGATAACGAGGCCGATGGTGAAGAACGTGAGAAACTCACTGCACGCTGCGGCATCCCACGGTTTGCCTTGTACATAGAAGCCCGATTGCGGCGTAACGATAGCCACACCCAGTCCTGCGGTAAAGAATACGACCCAGAGGAACACCACCGAAGGGTGCGCAGTCCTAGATATCTCATAGCTGCTCAGCCCCCGCTGTGCGCGATACAAAACAGACGATTGTCGTTTCGTGCAGCGAGCGCAAACCCCACCGTTCAACTGAGTGCCGCACTCTCGACAGTAAATATCTTCTGAGGGCGTGGGCGATGGAATCGCGGGCGACGAAGGCCAAGGCACTTCTTCTACGTTGAGGTTGCGGTCGTAATGAAATCTTTCCCTAGTGGACAAAACATCGAAGGCATTCTGTATCACCAAGAATTTTTCAGCCGCGTCGCGCTTGACCATTTCGGGGGTGCCCGGTGGGAGTTTGTCCGGGTAATAGTTCCGCACGAGCCTTCGGTATGCGGTCTTTATTTCCTCGGAGGATGCGTTCCTGCGCACGCCAAGGGTTTCGTAGTGGTCGGACATCGAAGGGCTGGTTCCTCCGTTGGGCGGATTCTATCACGCACGAAGCGCAGCCAGAGCACCTCGTGTAGGTCATGTCGAGAAGTGATAGGTGGTACACTCCCCGACGGTAGGGCCGGAGCGTAGGACTTATACCGTGACTGACGAAGTGCACAACACCGCTTTCACTTCCCAACAAATGGGAACTCAGCAGACGGCTCGGGAGCATCTTCATGCCGCACTACATGAAGCAACTGGCAAAACATTTCAAGGGTCAGGACCATGCGAGATTTGTGCATTACACCTCTGCCGAGTCAGCACTGAATATCATTAGGAGTAAACGTCTGTGGATGCGGAATACGAATTGCATGGCCGACTACCGCGAGGTGCAACACGGCTTCGACATCCTCGGACGATTCTTTGAAGACGACTCTAGGTACAAGGCATTTACTACGGCTCTTGATGCGTGCGCTCCGGGTGCAGCGTCGAATGCCCTCAATCGCTTTGTTCAAGTGCGGAAGGACATTAGATTTGACACCTATATCGCCTCTATCTCAGAGCACGACGCTGATGAAGATTCGCACGGGCGATTATCAATGTGGCGCGCTTTCGGTGGCAGCACGACTCGCGTTGGTCTCGTCTTGAATGTCCCGTTACTTTCGACAGCCACCGTTCCGCTAAATCTCCTGTTTAGTTCCGTTGCGTACCTATCGGAGAACGCGGCTCATGACGTTTTGCTCGAAGTCATTGAAAACGTCACAGCCAATTGTGAATTTCTGCGCACCTTAGACCAGTCGGTCGTTACGACCGCTATTTTTGCGATGTTCGTGGCTGGCGTCGTTTGCCTCAAGCACGAGGGTTTTCGTGAAGAACGGGAATGGCGTGTTATATATTCGCCCAAACGCGCGCCTGCCACACTGATGGAATCCTCGACTGAGGTAGTCGGCGGGGTTCCGCAGTTCGTTTACAAAATTCCGCTCGACGCGACTGCATCAGGCTCAATCGCGGACCTCGATTTCGCACGCCTGTTCGACCGCCTGATTATCGGTCCAAGTTCGTATCCTTGGCCGATGTACGAAGCGTTTGTCGCCGCTCTGAAACTGGCCGGGATTGCGGACGCTGAAAGTCGGGTGGTTGCTTCCGAGATTCCAATTCGCTCTACGTAAATCCGATACCGATTCGTGGAGGTCAAGATGAGAAGTCCAAGGCTGGTTCGGAAAGAATACAAATCCGTATGTGAGGCAATGCGTGCCCTCGACAAGAAAGGTGGAGGGCATTCGCCTCTGCCGAAGGATAGCGACTTGTATTGTCGCTTGGCGGTAGTAAAGAACACGCTGGAGTGGGTTCACCCATTGCTAATCAAGACGGAAGCTAAAGGACCAGATAGGCTCAACGAACTCTTGGGCTACAAACATTTCGCGATGGGGCCGACTCTCGCAGTGTTGCATCCATGACAAGCAAGGGTTGCGCAGCGGCAGTAGGAAGCGCGCTATGGCGCGACAACATGCCGCTTTTTCCGCAGTGGTTTGGGAAGTTGAACTCCTTCGATTCTTTCCAAGAATTGAGGGTACTTTGATTCTGAGTTGAACCTGACCCTGTGTCCGTTTCCCATGTGTAACTCAGCGCCGAGCAGTGGCGGACAAAATGCAAAGAATTTGTTTGAGTAGCGCTGGGTCGCCTCATCGATAGACGTTGAAACTAATTCTGTTCTCTCCCTTGTGCATGATTTTTTTCACGTATGGTCGGATTACGACAACCTGACCCGCCGCCGGAAATCTCTCCGCGACGCCGCCCTTAACCATTGAGCGAGACACGCCCCCGGGTCTGTAGCCGATGTCGTCTTCAAATCCGCCACGTTTCGCAGCGGCCTGCGCTGCGTTGTGAACCTGTTTCGTGATGGAATTTTTCTTTCCCTTCTCCCAAACAAAATCAACTCTAATTCCCTTTTTGGAAACTTTCACAATCCTCTTGAGCAACCCATCCCACAGGTCTTCGTTGGCCTTCGTTTCGCCCGATAGGTTTTTCCAACCCTGCTTTTTCCAATGCGGCGCGCGTCTAAGATTCTCGGTGACGTATTGCGAATCCGTGACGATGAGAACCCGCGTGACATCCCTCCAAGGCGAGCGATTGAAGACCCAGCGAAGGGCTTCGATACATGGCAATAGCTCCATCCGATTGATGCTGCTTTCACCGCATCCGAAGTCAACAATCTGCTCATCGGGGCGGTCAAGATGCTCTGGGAAAAGCGAACGATAGCCGCACAACCAGATTCGCCGCCGCCGGGATTCCCGTAGCAAGACCCGTCGGTGTAAATATGGATCGCGCGCGGGTCGAGCATTTGTCGCTCCTGTCAAGGGAGCGTATTATTCCGAGCGGAGCGCGACTATGAGCAATATCCACTTGGGAACATCCGCATTCACGGCTGCTGGCTGGGAGGTTTCGTTCTATCCCGAGGGAATGAAGCCCGCCGACTTCCTTACTTACTACGCAACGAAATTCGACACCGTTGAAGTTGACTCCACGTTCTACCGCACGCCGTCTGTGGCCACGGTGAACGGATGGGAGCGAAAGACTCCCAAGGGATTCATTCTCGCCGCCAAGGTGCCGCAGACTATTACCCACGAAAAGGTTTTGCAGGACTGCGACGACGACCTGAAATATTTCCTCGAAACGATGGATTTGATGGGCGACAAACTCGGGCCGTTACTCTTCCAATTCGGATATTTCAACAAGAATGCGTTCAAGAGCGGCGATGAATTTCTGGCACGTCTTAAACCCTTCCTGAAAAACTTCCGAAGGGTTACAAGTTCGCGTTGGAAATTCGCAACAAGCAGTGGCTGACTGCGCAGTTCTTCGACCTGCTCCGCGAGCACAACGTAGCCTACGCACTCATTGACCAAGCATGGATGCCGCGTGCCAGCGAAATATTCGAGAAGTTTGACCCCATCACTGCGGACTTCACATACATTCGACTGCTCGGGGACCGCAAAGCCATCGAACAAAAAACCAAAGTCTGGGACAAGGTGATTGTGGACCGCTCGAAGGAGTTGCGTAGCTGGGTGATGTTTGTGAGCGCACGACACGACGCGGCATAGATACGTTTGTTTATGTGAATAATCATTACGCTGGCCACGCGCCTGCGACCGTTGAGTCGTTTCGGAAACTCTGGGGAAAAGCGGCAAACGCTGTGACGACTATCGCGGACGTTGGGCAGGATCGAATTACGTTGAAGATTTCAAGCAACGCATTCGAATATGACCGATGAACAATTGGTTCAGATGGGCAAGGCCGCACGATACATGTCTGACCCGCGCAACTCAACCGACAAGCGCAGCGTCCGACCAGTATTCGTGACGCAACTTCAACTCTGCCGCGAGGAGTGGACACGACGCCACCCGAAGAAATCTGAATCGGCAGAGCAGCAGGGCGGCGGTATAATCGCCGCGCGTTGAAACCAGCCGACGGTCGGTGAACAAATTGAAAAAGACAGTTGCTGTACTAACTCTGATTGCCCTTAGCGCAATGGGAGCGCTCTGGCCGAAGAAAAATGGTCGGCAAACGCATTGAAGTGGCGGCAGCTTACGCCGGACGAGCGCGTGTTCTACATTTACGGCTTCACCACAGGCATCAACTACGAGAGAGTTGCTAAAAAATCGAGCGACCCGCCGATGACTTTTGCCGACTCGACCAGACCTGCGGACATTGCCGCCGCGATGGATGCTTTTTATGCGAAACCTGAGAACGCACTCGTTTGCTGGACGTATGCCGTCGAAATCACTAACGCGGCGATGAACGGAACCCCGAAATCCGACGCGGAAATCAACCTCATTAGAAAAGCCAACGCTCAAGCCGGATGTACATGGTAGGCGCTCTCCCATGGCAACAGTTCATCGCTGCTAGAGCGCTGCCATCGGTGTGAACTCCAGTGCCAACCTTCGCTTTCCGTTCCCCTTGACAGCGTGTATTACATGTGATACGCTCTTGCCATGGTCAAGGGAACCAACACGGCTCTGGAACTTAGCAAGCTTCCCCAACTGTACACGGTGACATACGCTGGCGGTGACGTTCGTGAAGATGGGCTGGGCGTCTTTGCTCCGGGCGGCAAGCTGGTCGGCATCATCACGGTGCGCGGTCGCAAACCCAAACAATACTCGGGCATCATCGTAGACAACATCCACGGCGCACGCAGTCGCAGTTTCCGCACTCAAAAAGAAGCTCTGGCGTACATCGAAGAATCCAACATCACGGCGGTCGGCTAATGAAATACACCAAAGCCATTCGTGCAAAAGTCGCGGCCATCAAACGCGGTTCTGAACTGACCTTTTCTGGTATCCCGCAACACTTCGTCTACGGCGACCGCTTGGTGCTTCACTATCGAGTCAAGGAATTGAACGCGTGGCTTCCATCCGCAGCGGTTGCCGGATTGCGCCGTCGTGGCGTGAAGGTGGGCTACTAACATGGCGCTGGGCGAAAAGAAAATCCTGTTTTCAGTTCGGTTGGAACCGAGCCAAATAGCGCGGCTGGAGAAGATGCAGAAAACTCAGGGCACGGATGCAGCGTGGGTCATCAGGACGGCGCTGACTGAATTTTTCGCTCGGCAAGACAAAAAGAAGAAGTAAGCGGCCACGGCCAGTGCTCTAACACTGACCGCAGCCTAACCCACAAATCGGAGGCACCGATATGCAGGCTGGCGCAAACGTATCGCGTTCTACATTCCCCCGCAAGGCCGCAGTCGCTACACCCGACTTTGAAGTTTCTGGAGGCGGTTCAATTTACATCTTCACGCCATTGACTCCCGCTGCCCGCGACTGGGTGGCGGAATTTCTGCCCGAAGATGCGCAGCGATGGGCGGGTGGCACGGTCGTTGAACATCGTTTTATCGCGGACGTAATTCTTGGCGCACAACGTGATGGCTTATCGGTGGTGCAGTCATGACCCGCGCCAAAATGTGTGTACCCCGCAGTCAGTTAGACCGCGATTTGCGCGACGAAGCCAAGGTGCTCACCAAGAGACTGCGCGCAATGCTCGCTGGATTTCGACTGGGCGCTATCATCTCGGCGATGGCGACGTTGGAAGCGGAGTGCATGGCCCAACTGCTCGCCTCCGAGGCCACTGGGTGCGATTGCATATCCGACCCGGCGAACGGTCTGTACGAGTGTGATTCGCGCGCCAAACACGCGCTCACGACGGAGCACGGACGATAGTGCAGACGGCTCATCCAATCCGCAACGCCGCTGGCCAGTTGCTCTACAATGCCGCTGGCCAGTCGTTGTGTTGTTACTGCTCGCGGCCAACTTCCCATTATGTCCTCTTCGTCTGCAACGACCGCATCCGCTATCGGTGCTGCGGTGAGGCCAGCAAGTGGTTCGATGCCACATTTCTAAAAGCCTGCGGCATCGCCATGGCTGACCCAGTGGCGCGTGGTGCCGTTACCGTTGAAATCGTGATGCAGGGCACAGCAGTGCGCCAAGCACGCGAACTGCATGCGATGCGAAATCGCAAGTCATTGATGGGCGAGCGTCGTGCCACGTCGTGCGGCGAAATTGATTTGGGTGAGATATCGTGAAAACCGTTGGCGTACTTCTTCTCGTTGCGCTGTTCGTCGGCGCAGGCATTCACGCTAACGGCGTTGCCAGCGCGCAACAGCGACTTGCGGAGAGTTGGAGCGGAGATGACGCGCGGTTCAGCGCATCGGGACTGTCTGGCCAGAATTTGCGAATCGCGCTGCCCGAGGAATCACAGGTGGAATGCGACGCCTTGCTGGATGCCATTCGTACCGATTCAAAATTGGCTGGAGAGTTGCGGCAAGCGAATTTCCAAAGTGTGGAATGCGGACAGGTACGAGGAGAACTGCGATGAGCGCGGAAGAATTCATTGCACGCGAAGAACGGAAGGTGATTGACAATTTGTGGAGTGGCCGAAACGCGGTCACGACTGACGACCTCGATTTTCTGGCTGAGTTGAAGGTGGAGTACGGCGATTGCTGTGGACTGGAGTCGAACTGCCCACTGGAGGCTCGAATTGAGCGCACCTGTGCAGACTGCGGCAAGCCAGGCGATGGCTCAGGCATGTGCGAAAATTTTCGCAAGTACATGAAGTGCAAACTGAAGCGTTGGGATGATGTCCAGTTTCTGAGGGATTGCGGCATCAAGCCGATTGCAATATGAAAACCAGCGTACCGCCGAAGCCTGCGCGTGGTGTCGTGTATATCGTGGTCGAAATCAGGGGCGCAGCAGTGCGCAAAGCACGCGAGTTGCATGCCATGCGAAATCGCAGACCGTTGATGGGCGAACGGCGCGCCACTGGATGCGGCGAATCGGATTTGGGAGAAATTTGATGAAAACGATTCGCCGTCTTGCTCGTGAACTCGTTATTTTCGCGCTGGTCGCCGCGTTCGTTGGCGGCATCGTTGGTGTCGTGATGCAACATCACACCGACCAGCAAAGCGCGGCTAGTCCAAACGGCTTTGTCCCGCCTGCTGGAACTTCACTCGCGACGCCGCAGCCAGACCCGTATGCCCCTTACGGCGGCAAAGCGTTTCCAACTCGACCTCAGCCGCCAGCGCCACCGATTCCGCCCGCAAAACCTCCGCTAGATGTCGCCGCATACGCTTTCATGGCGGCAGGCTATGCGTCCCTCGGCGCGCTCGGCGGCATCGTGCTCTGGCTTGGATATCGCATCATTCGTTTCGCGATAAAGGGATGAAAACCATTTTTACGATGAGCGAAGACATTGTGCTGGAAGCGATGAAGAAGCACAACATTCCGCTGACGCGACAGAACTATCTGGACATAGCGTACATGGGGAATCCGCCTGACGAGATTGGTGGCGAGATTGAGGCGAGCGTACCGAAGGAAATTGGCGTGGCTGAGGATGTTGCGGCGATGGCAACACTGGGTGTGCGGTGGGAGCCAAACGATGAAGACGAAGATTGAAACTCCGACGCCGCAACGTATCAGCGTGCCCCACGGCACAGTGTTGCAAATCTATGCGCGCGATGCGCACGGCAACAAAATGCTTCTCAGCTTGCCCGGCCCCGTGGATGTTTCAATGGTGCCTGTTGCGAAACATCCCTGACGCAGCACTCCCCGACGGGTTACCATCTGAGTAGGATACAGTGAAGTTATGAATACGGTTCGCAAATTGGCGCGAGAAATTGTAATTTTCGGGCTGGCTGCGGGATTCATCGGAGTCGTTGTCGGGCTAGCGATTGAACACCGCGAACTACATCCACGCGTATCATCCGACAAGGCAAAAGCGGAGCCAATTAAGCCCCAGTTCGACCCAAACGCACCGCATACCTCGTGCAATGCAGACGAGGCAGAGAAAATCCTGCGCCCGTTGGCCGTAAGCCCTCAGGTTAAACACGATTCGTGGGACGCCTACTATGCATCGGCAACCGTTTCCGACCTGACAACCGCGTTGAATCATATCGCTTTGCCCGAAGCCTCGAAGACAGCCCTCGAAGCTGCCAAGACTGCCGATATTGCTACGGCTGCGGATTTTAAGAAGTTCGGCGGAAGCGTTGACCCGCCCTGCCCGCCCCAGAGCGATATAGCGCAGCAGCCCACTACTGAAAGTGGTGGCCCAAGCCCGACCACGACTGAAAATGCCGTCAAATACTTTTCTTCGGCTGGCTTGGGCGGCATGCTGGGCGTGTTCGCGGGAATCGCTACGTGGGTCTTCTATCGGTTGGTTCGATTCGCGGTGACGGGATAATAAAAAAGCCACCCCGAAGGGTGGCTCGAAATCAACCTTCGGGCACGTACTTGGTCTGAGAACCAAGCAGAGGGGACACCGAAGTATATGAGAGGATAGTACCAGAATTATGGAACCAAACCAAGCGGAATTTGTTTACTCAGATGCCAGTCTAAGCAACATCGAGCGCCGTATCTCGAAGGAAAGGCTCAAACCATATCTCATACTCGCCAAGGACGACCGAGTACACGCAATAAAATTTTACGAGTGGAACACCTTACTTTCCGAATCGCTCTACGGATTGCTTCAGGGATTTGAAATTGTGCTCCGAAACACGTTCCACGAACTCCTCAGCGATGCCTTCAAACGCCAAAATTGGTTCGACAACGGACTCAATAAAGCTGACGCCGAAAATGTTGCCGACGCCAAGCAGCGAATCATTGGACAAAAGAAAGAGGTTACACCCGACGCGGTTGTCTCGGAGTTGTTCTTGGGCTTCTGGGTGTCACTGACAGGCCGAGGATACACGCAACGATTTTGGAACCCCTGCTTGCACAAGGCATTCTTTCCGAGAATGAAGCGACAGGACGCATTTCACGCGCTCGACAGAATTAGAAAACTGCGAAATCGGCTCGCTCACCACCAAATCATTCTCCGACCAACCCTGATGAACGAATACTCTGAGACGTTTCAACTGATTCACAAGATTTGTCCCGTCACGGCCACGTGGATTCGGTCGAACTCGACTTTCGTTGAAAAATACAAGCAAGAGCCGTTGAAGCCCGGCGCGGATGCGAGAGGGCCGAAACACCCCTAGAGGGCCAACTGCTCTCTATATCCCACTCGTATCCCGGTCGGGATATATTGCATGCTGCACGGCCTCAAGTCGGCACCAACTGAAATTGTTGCCTCTCGCCCGGTTTCAACGGCTCTGTGGGCTTAAGAAATTCTATCCTCCGGTTTTCGGCCCAACAGGGACTGAATGCGCTCGCGGTTTTTGTCGGCCTGCCAATCCCGCAAATGTTGCTCGATGTCGAACCGCGACATTTCGGGCTTCCAAGTAGCGACTCCGCGAGTGACCAGCAGGCTGGCGAAAACTAAGGATTCATTTTCGACCGCGTCTTTTAGAGCACTATCGTTCCATTTTCCGCCCGCCGCTTTAGCGATAATTCCGAATTGCTCAACCGCAGCAGCAACATCTGCGGGATAGCCTACTTTGGCAGAGTCGAGATAGAGCCAAGCCATCTTATTCCGGGCATCGGCGTATGCGCGATTTCGGTCTAGCAGAACGGCTTCGTGTGCCTTCTTTCGAGCGTCGAAGATTGCGTAAATCGAGACAATCAAAGCGGCTATCCCCACCATCAGCGCGGTGACATCGAGGTAGACTTTCCAGTCCATTCGCCGAAGTCTAGCACAGGCCACGTCGCACGACGCGCCGGTCCATTGATATAGACGAATTCTCGACTTTCGGCGCACAGTGTCTTGCATTTATAGTAATTCAGTATTAACTTGCCCGCTGCAGTTCCAAGGGGTGCACATCAAGATTCGGATACTTATAGGCGGTTTGGTTACGATGGTTTTGGCTGCACTCTCCATGTCCATTGGCGGAAAGCTCGTTGGCTTCGGAGATTCGACTTTTGCACAACTTGCGCCAACGCCGATTACGTTACTGCATATGTGTGAAGGCTCCTCTGCTGTTCCGAGTGGCTGGATTACGACCGACGAACAATCCGACCCAGCCTGCAACTTCGTCGCACCCGGAGTAACGGGAAGAATGCTGACCATTCAGGTGTTGACGAAGATTTTGGGTGGGAGTGACCAAGCAACGGTGTGTGCAGACGCACCCGTTCCGCAGGGATTTATTGTCGCCGCATTTGGGAAAGCGCCACCTAAGTGTGCGTCGCCGCCAACCGACCCAAACTACGCGAACACGAACAATCTGGTTAAAGTTATTAGGATGGTTCCCACGACCGCAACTTCCACGACCAAAAAGAAAAAGCCGACTGCGTAATCATCGATGCGGCCAACGGCGTCCCAAGCGGCCCGCTGTGCTGCCCAGCGATTGATGTGGCCGATAGTGCGAGCGGTGGAGCATTAAATCTCGTTGACCCGGCTAGACAAAACTTCTTAAACAGCGAGATACCGCTTTACCGACCGTCCTTCGCGACTCTTAGCCCGGAGGCGAGTGGGTGAGCAGGCGGCGTAACATTATTTCGCACGAGATAACCTCATTGCGTCTTTGCCATTGCTTTTTTCGCCGGAGTGGAAGGCTTTGAGGGCGTTGGCCCCGTTATCGTGACAAATACGGTATAGCTCCCCATGTTATCGAACGAATTGATATCTGCGTACCCCAAATACAAGACGCCTTGCTCATCGCGGACTATCTTGAGCAATTCATTCCCAATAAAGAACGGCTCTCCGTTTCCGATTTTGCCGTAGAGTGCTCCGCACTTTATCTTTCCGTTTATTGGACAGGCGCCAAAACGCTCTTCTGAACCCTCCGGTCCCGAACAACCTATGTTATGTCCCAAACAAGCGTGACCACTAGCCACGAATTCCAGACTCATCCCCAGAGTAGCCGATAGCCCTGT
The DNA here is from genome assembly GCA_963821765.1 of uncultured Acidobacteriota bacterium. Classification (GTDB taxonomy): domain Bacteria; phylum Acidobacteriota; class Terriglobia; order Acidiferrales; family UBA7541; genus Palsa-295. Next base: position 59,388 of record CAWGFF010000018.1, on the reverse strand, counting down.
ATCAAGCCATTGCGCTGCAATGCTGTGTGCCGCTGCATCAACTGTAAATCTATATTGCGGTGTTTTTGGGGAGTCCCGTTTGCCTTCGAGGGTAACTGTGTTGCCTCCTCCTTTCGTATTCATAGTGAACGTCACAGCAGTCTCGGGCTTTATCTCACAGGTCATCGTCACGAGCGCGTTGCCAATTTCGTGGCCTTTTTGGAACAACGCATAGCTGGCAGTTTTTTGGCACGATGTGCTGACAGATTTGGGAAGAATATCGAAAGCTGTCACCGTCGTCGTTTCATTCGCTATCGGTCGAAATCTCGCACTGAAAGTGACTCTTGTCCGGTCGTTGGTTGTTGCAATCCAAGAGACGAAGCCGGTCTTCTGTTGGTCTAAACACTCCTTAACAACCGCCATCAACGCAGGGCTAATTTGCTTCACTGTCCGCAGTACAAGCTGGTGATGGAAGGCTTCATCATAGGTCCAACTGCAGAAGGTTTTCTTCCAGTCATCAGAATTACTGTCGCTCTTGTTAACACCCATTTGAACCGGAATGTCTTCAATCAATAGAGCAGCATTGGACGAAACGCTAGAATTGCTGTTCTTCAAATCCGACTCGTTGCTGCATATGTAGGTTTGTGCGAGGCGATAGTCAGTTTGCGTTGCAAGTACGCCGTAGCTGTCATAAATGCCAAATTTCATTAAATCATCGCATTGACCCCATGCAACGGAGCAAAACGTGAAGACCGCGACCACTGGTACGACGAAATTCCGAAAACCGTGGTTGCACATGTCATCCTCCGCGCTTTATCTGATTGCGTACACAGACAGTTGCTTGGCGAGACATATATCACAATTTTATTACGCAATAGTAGTATTTTCTGTGAGCGCTCCGCCCGGCTGCAACGCCACGGTGATGGTGACCTCATCCATCGCGGCCAACTCACTGAACGTTTCATTGCGACACAGCACGTCGTACTCTTGGCCGTTGTATTCGACGCCGACACGCTGCGGTGCGTGAATCAAGTTGTAGTCAATTTTCACAATCGCTTCCGTGCCTTCTTCGTTTAGCGAAGCCGACATGCTGGCACGTTCGGGTACGGTGGCGGTCAGCCGCACACTGGCCACGTTGCTGTTGAGTGGACCGCTGTGCTGCCCCGCGATTGGTGGGGCGAGCAGAGCAAGTGCGACGAAGACGGCGAGGATTTTCCTCATGTGCGCAAATCCGTGATGCTCACCACACCCGCGCTCTGGACAAATCCGCCGGGCGCGTTCGGTCCACTGCCGGATGTTTGCACGTCACCCGTTGTGACAAGGGCGATTGCGTAGACACCGGGCGGCAATCCGGCACCAGTCAGGACATCTCCGCTGTTATCTACCCAGATGTACGTCTGCGCGCCGCTGGGCACGACAACCGTCTGCCCATTCACATTGGTGCCCTTGATTCGTCCGGCGGACACGAACACGGTCAGTTCGGCGGTATTCTGTGCTATGAAACTGCATCCAAATCCCTTTGCGGGCGTGCTCGTACTGACGGGCGCGAAATTGATTCCAACTACATTCACACTGCCCACGATGACGAGTTGCGACGGCGGGTTGAATGCAAATCCGGCGAGAGACGCGGTGAGCGTGTATGTACCGGGCGGCAGCGGCGATGCATTGTAGTTGCCTTGAGAGTCCGCCGTTGCACGACCGCCAGTCGTACCAGTCCACGTCACGATTACGCCCGCGAGTCCTGCGTTGCCACTGATAGATACAGCCATGCTGATGCTCCTAGAATTTCAGAATTAGTCGTGCAGGAAAATCCCACGGCTCCGGTCACGCACAAATCGAAGCCGTGGAGTTGGGGCAACCTACGAGACGTTCAGGTTGGGAGCGCCGACTACAGCACCGCAGGCGAAATTGTTGATGGCTGCAAAGTTCAATGGCACTGTCGGCGTTGCTTCTGAGAATACAGACAACCCTGCATATCCCCCAACCAGTGTGCTGTCAGTCGCGTTACCGATGAGTGCGCCGTTTTGATAAAGCAGTAGAGTTGAACCAACCGCCGCTGCCGTCCATACATCGCCCGCCATCGGTGGGCTGAGAAGGCTCCCTGACGCCAAGGTGTTTGAACCACCCTGCACAACATCAATGTCCCATCCCGTTGAGGTGATAACAAAGACGTACCGTGAAGAACCACCTGCTGCGGAGCGAAGTAGAATATTGAAAAACGGGGGAACGGCAATTACTGCGCCGCTTTGTACTGGGCCGGAACCGTAAAGGAACGAAGCTAGCGTTATGGACGCCCACTGATTGCTGGGCAGAGCATCGCCTGTGTACACTTGAAGGGTGTTGCCCTGATAACCGACTGGATAACACTGGCCCGCTACAATCTCAAAAGGAAAGGAGCCGCCACTCCCCCAGTTCCCACCCTGACTCAGTGGGTTCTCACTGGCTCGCTGGAAATTGTCGCCGCCCAACACGTTGAACGTGAAATTTCCGTACTGCATCGCGGCAGTCTTGTACGCCGATACGACCGCGCTGCGGGGCACGCCCTGCGGATACGTCGAGAATGGATAATCGGTGAAACTCCACGGGAAATATTGCGTCGAAGGATTTTGAAGCAATGCTTGACCGAGAAAAGTGAAAGACGCCTGCGAGAGTGTTGCCATGAATTTATCCTACAAAATTTGATTTGGTGAAACGTGCCGTCACTTCACGCGACCGGGCCGAAGAAGGTCAGCCGCGTGAAGCCAACGGGTTATTGATGCAGCGTAGGAGCGCGTTTTTCAGTCGCGTTGGGCGCGCCACATCGGTGTCGCCCAAACTTTCAAGCCTGTTTCGCTTTCTCAACTGGCTTTTTCAACTTCTCGGATGCACGGTCAGAAGCATGCTCCTCGGTGCCGCATTTGGTGCTAGCCGAATTTCCGCCGCAATCGCGACCTAGAGTGCCAGAATATTTTACGGTTGTTTCTTTCATTTGTTTTTGTGTCCTTCGTGATTTTCAAAACTAACTTCATCCGCTCAATTGGCGCGAACGTGAACGACGACTGCGAACTTTATGCCACGACAGCGGCGGCGCATAGTCTCTGATTCTCTTCTTTCAATTGCGCGTTCTCATGGCGCAAGCGGGCAATGATTTTGAACATCTGTTCGGCGCTCTGAACATCCTTCGTCGCCCATGTCAAATTGCCCGGTACAAAACCATTGGCGTGGTTTATTATATGGAGAGAAACAGAAGCGCCTGGCACGTCATGCGCGTTTGCCCAGTCGGCGCGCTCTCCAATATCAGCAATTACGCCAAGCATCCCTGCTTTGAGACCGCCGCCAATATCAGGATTCCATGCCTCGTGAAAAGGCATTCCTTTGTATCCACGATGTCTTGGGTCGGTGCTGTGAAAAATCATGTACCAGTGTTTTCGCACAGTGGTGTATTCACGACGCTGTTTCCCGTTGATATCTTGTGTTGAATCCTTTGCGCCACGCTCGGGTCGAGCCAGCACTCCAGCGGCTCTTCTGAGTTTTTTACGCCGGAGGCGTTCGCATTTTCGGCATAATCCACTCCCATTTTTCAGGATATATGGGAATGCATTCTCAGATGTAAGCTTCCGGCCACATTCAGGACATGTTCCATTACCATGCTTGCAGGCGTGCCCTTTAGTCCTTGTGCAGGTTCTTCGGTCTGCGCCGTTGTTGGCTTTTGGCAGCGGCGTGCCACATAGTTGTTCTGTCACTCATTTAGTCACTCAAGCCGACGTGCTTGGCAGGAGCGTTCCTCCTTGGATGAATTTTTGGAACTACTGCAAACTCAGAAAAAGATGCTGCCCAACCAAATTCTTTGTGACAGACTCTGGCCTGATTTCTTCACGCGTGCCCAGCTATTCAGAACAGCGTTGACAGCCACAGATAGCTCGCCTTTTTTGCTCGACACTGCCAGCGATGCGTCCTTTTCGACGGCAAACTCGGTGGCCCACTTTACGAGCGTCCGTTTGCAGCAATCCTGAAACTCCGCGCTCCGCACAGCCAATTTCGGATGAGCCTGATGCACCGCATTCCAACAATCCTTCTCGACATCTGAAAGATAGGCTGGCGGTGCGGTGGCGACATCCACTACTTGCTGATTGCGAAGTTGGAGAATCCGCTCATGCGAGTAAGGTTGTACAACGTGCAAATCACCATGCATGCCACGAGTCAGCGTGCGTGCATCTCTGAAACAATTAGCGGCCTTGAGTTCTTTGTAACAAGTTGCCAGAGTGTCTGCGGTCCACTGAACCTTCTCGTCGGCAAAGTATTGCTCAATTGCGCGCAGATTGAGTAAACCGTAGGGCGGCTGAAATAGCTCACCGTGGGCAGTCTCGAACGCGCTCCACGCTTCGGCAGATGCACGAAGTGACGGCGCGCCTTGCGGCAGATTAGCTTTGCTGGCAGCCGCAGCGGTGTTGCCCGCAGGGCGCGGCTGAGGCTGTTGACCGAAAGCGCGGCATGCTGACCGATATTGCACGTCGCTCGTATGGGCGACATCCGTCCGCAGGGATTCAAGCGCCTTGGCATCGGCGGGACTCAAGGTGCCTTCGACTGCGCCGCGTTTGTAAAATTTGCATCCGTTATCAAGACGCAGTAGTGCCGCCATGAGTTGGTCCATCGTGGTCGTGGTGACTGACGGCGGGCCAGCCTTCCACCCAGCCTTATACGTGAGGACTGCGGTTTGCACTGCGGTCCCGGGCGTAATCACCGCCGAAAAACTGGGCGCGTCTGCGACGTACGAAATATTTTTGCGTGAATCGAAAGGCATTTGAAACTCCTGTGCGGTTTTACCGCGAACTACTCACTTCTCAATTTGGAAAGTTCCTCAGCGTATTTTTTCGTGAATTGGGCTGAATTCGGATTGAGTCCCGGGTTCGCGTTTCCAACATTTACGCGGGCCTGCGCCGTTATGCCTAGTTTCACTTGCTCGACGTGACGCGATTCCATACCCGTCGAACGAACAGGGAGCAAGTTTTGCTCGCGCTGCTCGCGGAAATCTTTGTTCTGCACGCCAACTACATTGCGAAGGTCCGACAGAGGCATCGCTCTGTCGCGCGCAATTTTATCTGCGGCGACTCGGGCTGCATGTTCGGTGCGGACGCGTTCTTGCGCCAATCTTTCGCGCGTGACCGCCGGGTCTTCGGTTTCCACTTCCTCTGGGCGCACGTAGAACCATCCGTGCTCGCTGATGTACGCGAAGGCGTTTTCAAAAAATTCAATCGGCCAGAAATACGGGTAATCTTCGCCGACCTGTGAAATGATAAAATCGCAGATTTTTTGGCTGTTCGCAGGGCACGGAAAATAATCCTTCACATGGCGCGCCACAAACAAATGTGCGGCTTGGTCGGTCATACGATTTCGTTCTTCGGTGGTGATGGTATGTACTTGCATTTCTAGTTCCCTCTCTCTGAGATTAGTTTTCACTGCTAAGAATTTTCTGCGTGCTGACCAGTCGCATCCCGCGACGGTGCGCCTCAAGAGCGAACGCCGTGTTACTGGCGTTGCGCATGACATCGGCGGTCGTCCAACTAACTTCGGCCATCCGCTGGGCTACTTTCGCGGCGCGGGGTTTCGCGACATCCATGCGCTCGTACTGGCCTCTGGTGCATCCGAGGGCTTCGTGGTACCTGATGTCAAAGACATCCTCTTCCTGCCAGCGGGTCGTGCCAGTCGTGGGGTCGGTGCTAATTGCGGGACGCATCGGCGGACTTCAACCACTCTTTGGCGCGCTTCGTATTCGACTGCACTCCGGCGGACGGCGGAGCGTACGACTTTGGTTTCTCTTCGGACGACGGGCCGCAGATGATTGGTTCTTTTGGTTCGGCCTGTTCCACAACGGTGCGGGGGTTAACGCCCATCTTGCGGCGTTCCTCGGGATTGGCCGTCTGGACACGCTCCTCAGCCTCCGCAATGCGCGCACCCCATTCAACGAGAAGTTTCTTGAGCGCCAGAGCCATGTTCGCGTAAAGTTGGCGCGAATCTGCGGTAGCTTTCACATCCTCGGCCTTGGCGGAATACTGCGCCAGCATTTGCTCGGTGATAGTCTTTGCAAACGTAAATCCATCGGCATGCGACGCATCTACCAGATGCAGGGCATCGGGCAGCGGCATTGAATCAGGAACATCCGCATCCTCAGCGGGAGTCTCGTCATATTCGCCGGACTCGTAGTCAATCTGCCGTTGGGCTTTCAACTCGCTTTCCAGCGAGTGAATATCAAAATCTTCATACGTGTTAGGTGCCATTGGGTCGTATTCCATGATTGGTTCCTCTCTCGGATTTATTTGATGCTTAGCAATTCTGCTTCTCGTGCCTTGCGGTCCTTTTCGGATTGCTCCCAGCGTTTCCAAACTGACGGCTCCCTACTCCACTTTGCTATTTCCGCCTCGGTCATTGGAGGAGGAAGTGCGAGGGAATCGGCTAGAGCGTGCTTCGGCAATGGCGGAAGGATTACGGGCGGCGTCTCAGTCCATCCTGCGCCCTCAGTTTTCTGAATGTCGGCGTCCGACCACCAGAGTCCGTGCCGAAAATGGTCTTTGCCGCTGCCTTCGACATGCGCCGGGGCTTTACGAAATTCAATTTTCTCGGGGCGAGTCCACGGGCTGGCACCGCTGTCCGTGCGCTTCCAGCCGCCGCTGTTCGTCTGCTCCCAAGTTCCCTGACTGCCTTCTGGCTCCCAATGGAAACTGCCATCGTCATGTTGATTGAGTTCCATCTTCTGACTCGTGAGCGGCGTCTCCAACTCCGTTGAAGCTGGCCCGGGCATCAAGCAATATTTTTTCATGCGCGCGTCATACGTGACTTCTTCACCTTTTTTCACGAGGCGTCCGTCCGGCCAAAACCAAATTTCACGTTTGCCTTCCATGACCACGTAAATGATTACGTCCTGCGTGACCTTGCGGGGCTTCAACGCTTCGAGTGCCAGACGCTCGTACTCAGCCGGATTTTCACGCTTGAGTTGCACCATTGACTTTCTCTGAGTGGCAGCGAAATGTCCGTCGCCCTTCACCTGTAGAACCAGTGAGCGACTTTCTTTTTCAAACTGTTTGGGATTCTGTTCTTTCAACTCGGCCCAATAGGCTTGACGTTTCGCTTCTTCCGTTTCCAGCCACTCCTGCGATGCGTTGGCTTGGTCAATGCGCGACTGAATGTTCTCCAACGAATCGGTGGGCAATGGGTCTTTGGTGCCAGCGTAAAGCGAATTGATGATTAGCTTCTCCAGCGCGTCGGCAAGTGCTTTTGCGACGACGGCACGTTCTGCGCCGCTCTTATCCAAACCAGTGGCAGTCTTTGCCATCGCCATTAATGATTTCTTCCGAGCGCGAATTTTCTCACGCAGTGCAAGTTTTGATTCGGCAGTATTGGCCCCACGAATTTGTGGGATATACAAATCCATCAGACGCCCGATTACTCGGCGGCAGACCTTTTCGTTCAGCAACTCCTGCGCGTCTTTCGCCATTTCGGCTGCAAGGTCGTCCCGCTGTTTAACTATGTAGCCCGCGGCCTCGACATACTTTTCGACGTGCGCGGCAGCGGGGCCGTCATCAGGGCCAGTGAGATTACCCAACGCCACGCGAGCCTGCGCCAGCTTTTCGCGCATTTGCTCAGTCGTCAACATGATGTGTGAGCCAAAATGTTGCTTTACCAGCAGTAGCGATGGATTCGCGGACGCGGCGAGGCGCGCGGCTTCTTCGGCCTTGCGCTGCTCGTCAACTTTTTCCTGTAATTTGGCAAGACGTTCCTCGTCCAGTCGGACAATTTGGTCTAGCTTGTGCAACTCACCCACACTCAAGCCTTCAGGCTGCGCCAGTCGTCGCTTCGCGTCGGCCACAACTTTGGCGTGCATCTTGAGGCGCTTTTCTTCGGGCGACGATTTGTTGCTGCGTCCGGCGTTAAAGCAGGTTTTGCACACCCGTCTCAGCGAATCCGCTTGGCTGTTATCCGTGCCAAAGAATTCGTTGGTCGCGGGATGGACCGCGCTGCACTGTCCGCAGGTTTTCGTTGTCGGTGTTTCTGCCATCTCGATTCCTTACGCCGCGACTTCTTCGGTTTGCGTTTTCGCTTCCGGCGCTTCGGCCTGTGCGGCGAGTTTCAACTGGGCCTGACGCTTCACTTCACGTGCCGCCCGACGGGCGATGACGCCTCGGGCAAGCTGTGCTTGGCGCTCACTTGTGATGACCCACGAGTCTCCGACAAAATGCAGCTTGGCGCGTCTTACATGAAAGTCGTTGCCATCTTTGTCACAAACGTGCACCAGCCCGCTACGACCGTCGTCCTTCACGATTTCGACTTTTCGCAATTCATCCATCGCAAATCTCCTGTGAAAAGAATTGGACTACTCTTTCTGATTCAATTCCTGTGCGGCTTGCCAAGTGACTTCGGCTTGAGCCGGGGTCGCGCTAACCTGAGCCTGCTCGGGCTGGCTCTCGACTCGATGCCCTGCGACATCCGAAAGTCGTACCGCGAGTGGGCGGCGGTTTTGCTGGGCTTTCCAGTTCTGGATTTCGTCCGGCGTCATACGGTGGCTCCTTGGCCCCAAATAATTCCGCGACTGCCCTCAACTCCCCCGGGAAAATACGGCTTGGCCAAAGGCCGTGCCACGGGGTTGGTCTTGCGTTTCGATTTGCGAACGTTTTTCTTTGCTGGCATTTTTCATTTCGTCTGCGCACCTCGGTGCTTGGCGGCAGCTTCCTCCTCTTGGGATTGCCAACGATTGAGAAGGAAACCTTCACAACGCTGGGGCGTTTATGAGGTGTAGCGGCTAATACGCCTCGACCCCCTTCGTAACTCTTTTATTCAGTAGGGTTAAGAACCGCACTTTTGACTGGCCTAACCGATTTTCGGCCCGCTCGGGCCATTCGGATGCGGGCACGAGTAAATCTGCGGCGTTTGGCACCGATTGTGTCCTTGCATGCCCCGCGCAGCGTCACAGGTTCTAAAGCAACGGGTGCCTCAGCCACGGCCAGCAAAGCCGCGACGTATTCGTCGGTCGTTCCTTCCTGCAACTGCCTGTCGGCCTCGGAGCGAAGGTCGGAGACTGGCGCGAGTTGGCCTGCGACTACCCCAAACCGCCACTGTCCTGTGGGCAGGCCCAACATCCAATTGGTCAGCGCTTGGTGCTCGGGCATGGCTGAGTCGGGATTGTCGCGGCGAACGTTCTGCATCAGGCGAGCGAATCGCTTGGGGTCTTCACTTTCAAGCAGTCGCATAAACTCGGCGTCAGCCTCACGGCTCACGTTCGTTTGCATCTTCGTCTGGTCGTGCTGGATATTGCTTTCCATGTTCGATTCCTCCTCACGTCCGCCCGCGCTCGATTGCGGGTCGGGGTCGTCCACTAAATGACTCGAAAAAAAAAATTGCTACCCCGCGACGCGGCCCTCTGGCGACCGGAGTCACTTTGGTGTCGCCGTGACTGCCGGGATAGCCTTGGAGCCTCTCCACCCGAAGGAGGCGGTTTGCGTCGCTCGGCAGGCTGTTTTCGGCTACCCGCATGCCATCCTGTGCGTGCTCCCGGGCGGAACGTGTGAAATGCGGCTCGCGGAACATGCTGGTCACGTCTCGGCCACGTCGCTGGTCCACTTTCTGTGCGCGCCGATGGAACTGTACCGAAAAGGGACTGTATCCCATGGAAATCATTGACGGGGGTGGCTTTAGGTACCTTTGCAAAATCTGTGAGGCGTTCGTACATTACAGGTAAATATTCCGGGTAGCACCGGGGGAGGCTGGGGCGGTGCCGCGCGGGTCGTTTAGGTTCCCCGACGCTTTTCCCACACCCTAAGCAAACTATTTGTTCTCAACAACTTGCAGATAGTCAGCCGCAATTTCTCATGGCCCGAAATATCCGCTCACCAAAACCGCTGGGCTGATGCGCGGGGCTGGGAGTCTGAACGACCATCCGGCACGCTGTGGACAATAAGTAGGTTTCAAGCGCAGTCAGGAAGTCGCTGATGTTGCGCCACTTAGCTTTGGCGTTTTCGACCGAATGTCAAAATCATGCCAATTTGTTTTCGCTTTTTGGTCACCGTTGGAAATTTATACAAAATCCAGACGAGACTTTTTGCTCCGCGTCGGACATTCACGCGGTAGGCAGCACCAAAACTTTTTCGGCCCTACAACCTCTTCTCCTTTGATTCGCTTTCCGCATCAGACTCGCATTCTCTTGGAAACCATGTTTGCTACTTTGTGGGAGGACTGTGAGAATGAGAATGGATAGGGGTCTATAAGTGTTTTTTTCTCTCAACCAATTCTCACTTTTGTTCTCACTCCCACAATGCGGGAGCACTCTCTGTGGCTCACGAACAACATTGCACTTACGCGATAATTTGTGCTGAGAATCGTGAGAATCGCTACCACTTTGACGACCACTTTGAATATTCAGAAAGCCTCGCCAGCGAAGTCATTCTCACGGGGGCACCCATTCTCACGAAAAACTCTGCGTTGTTTGAGCGTCTTCCCTGCCGGATTCGCCGCCGTCGCTCGGTGGATTCTCGGGATTGTTCGACTTTTCGTTCCAGCGGTATTGGCGGGCCGCGCCGGACAGCTTTTGTTTCGTTCTGAGAGTGTGATTGGCGTACGCTGCTTCCACCCAACGGTGTGCGCTCGCCGTGCTGGTTTTCAGTTCTCGCTCAACGTCGTGCGCTGTGAACCATCCCGTCTGCTTGCGAAACCATTCGATGTCGGCGCGCTGCTTGGATGGCTCTGGAACGGACTCGCCGTCCGCCACCACCACCATGCGCCCGTGCTCCATCTTCAAATTGAATTTCTCGGCTGGCCCGTTGCGCAGTAGCACCGCCAGTTGACGGTGGCAGTCTGTATCGTCTCCACCCACGTATTGAATGACCGCGACCGTCTCGGTCTTGCGGCTCCAAACCACGGTGCCGAACAAATTGTCGCGCTTGGAAGCGTAGCCTTCGCCCATGCGTTGCTTGGGAGAACCGACACTGCCAATAATCGAGATGTGGTAGTGCTCGGCAATCTGGCGCAGGCCATCAATGAACGGCGCTACGATGTGCATCTTGGCCGCATCCTCTACGAGCATGTCGCAGCCCTCGACAAACACAATCGCTGGCATCACTTCCCGCGCCTCGATAGCATCCAAAATTGCGTGGATGGCGTCGTCGCCCCAGACTGAAGGTAGAAACACAGTGGGAATCGCGCCCTCTTCCAGTCGCATGCGGTGCAGCGTACGAAGATGCGCTTTTCGGCCCCTGTCACCTGTGATGACCAGATAGGGCAAACCGTACGTTCGGTGCCCCAAAAAATCTTCACCCGCGAGTTGCGTTCGCAGCATGTCGAGAATGACCGTGGTCTTGTTCGAGCCTGATGGCCCGCCAATCACATGCGGGTCACCGCGCGGAAACCAGCCGTCATCGAAACCCACTGGGGGTGCAACAACAAAATCAAACGCGCCGCCTTCCACCTTGGGGTACTTGAAGACTAGCGGGGTATAGGCTCCGGCCTTCTTTTGTCGCTTCTCGCCCGTCTTGGTGTAGTCCGGTTTCTTCGCCCACGCCTTGAGAGCAGCAGCAATACTCGTTGCGCGATAGTCTTCGCGGCTTGTCCACTTCTCGCGCTGACCACGCACCGATGCGTTGAAATACATTTCCATCTGCTCGGCATTTGCGTGAGTCAGGTCGGCCAACATGCAGAGCAGAGCGAAATCGGCCCTGCTGTCGTCGTTGCCGTGTGCGCTACTGTCGCCCAGCCATAGCTTCTTAAACGGTTCGTTGGTCAGTCGAGAGCACAGAGCATATGCGTGCTGCAAACTGTCGAGCGCGGGGATGCCTTGACCGCTGACGTGATTCCCGGTGACCGTCAAAACTTTAGGCGTGTGACTGCCGCTGAATATCTCGATGGCGTACTTGCCCTTGCTATCGTCTTTGGCGACGACGGTCTTGGGCAGCGCGGGGCCAGCGTAGCGCACGAACGCACGTAGGCCAGTTTCCGAAGGCGACAACTCGCAATAGGGATTTCCCAGCAGGCGCAGAATGACCTGTACGAATGGCTCGACTACTCCATCCTTCACGACACCGTCGAAGTCAAAGCCTACGAAGCCCGAAGGTACAACAATTCCTGCACCTTCAAAATCTCCCGTCAACTCGTCACACTTTTTCAGTGCGATATCGAAACTGGACCATGTTGCCGAATTGTCGGATTGCGCATTTCCACCCGTGCGCAGATTCAGAGGCTTGCGGTTTTCACCGTTCCAGCCTGTCCAATTGGGAAGTGCTTTTAGTTCGTCAGGAATATTGTGCAGGCTCACAGCTTCACCACCGGAGCAGCAGGTTCCAGCTTGCGCACGTTACGCGCCTGTGGTCGGCCTTGGTCGTCTTCCGCGTAATCGAATTCAACGCGGTCGCCCTCGGTGAGAAACCGTTTACGTCGCTCGGCAATAATGAAACTGTAGTGAACAAAGCAATCAGCAAGCGTTGGGTCGTCGCTCAAAATGAATCCCCACGCGCCGTTGCGCTCGGACTTCTTTACGGTGCCGAGCATGAATCCTCACTGAATAAAGAATTTCGCAGACTGGCGATTGCAGGACGGTCTTCGACCATCAGAATTTCTTCTTTGATGCCCTGCTGCGGACTGCTGGTGGGGCGTACACGCGACCTGACGCTGGCTCTTCACCGCGTTGTTCGTCAACGCTGCTTCGATGGTGCAGCGCGCACCACTTCGGCGTTGCTAAACTCTTACTTGGCTGCTGCTGCCGCTTGTTTCTTTTGCTGCTTTTCCGCGCGCATTCTCATAATCATGCGCAGCGTTTCTTCCATTTGCTCTTTGCGTCCTTCCGTCAAACCGTTGGGGCCAACGCCTTCGACCACATAATTGGAAGCGCCCTCGTTCGCTTCGTCCACGGTTAGAACGCACCCCATACCCCGTTGCTGAATCAGCAGCACAACTTCATCGTCGCGGCGTTCGATGGTGCTGTCATTCTCCCCGTAGATAGCCTCGTGGCCCTTTACGGCCCACCCGACAACGGATTCTTCACTGAAATCCACCTTGCCCTCTTCATTGATGAAGCATGACCACGCTGTCCATCCCGGCGCGGGCATAATGCTGCGGATTCTTTCGACATACTCTTCACACTTGTAGCTCACGCTGTTCTCCTCGGCGTAGATTTCGGTTTGAAATTCAGCTTGCGTCCCGTGCGCTACTCGGTTCCTGTAATAGATGAAGAAATTTTGAGTCTAAATGCGCAAGGTACGGAGCACCCGGCGAAGCTGGTGCCTCAAGTCTGGCCGTTATCTCGCAGACCAAACATTGTCCGTCCGTCATGTAACGCACGGTTTTAGCCAGTGCTTTGCAGTGCTCGCAGTGTTCGCATTCGTTGTTCGGTACTTCGTTGCCGTCGGTGTCGTAGTAGGCCCAAGAGCCAGTCTGGTACATCGGAATCCCGTGCTTTGGGCAGCATCCATCCGCAAGTCGCCGTTGACGCGCCGTCAGCGACTGGTCGGTTTGCAAATCACCGTCGAAACGAATTTTGCCGTTCACGGTTGTTTTCGTGAATCCGAAGTTCTCAGCAAACAGCGCGCGTTCCTCGGCAGACAAGTCGCGAAACAAATTTTTCAACTGGCCGTCGTAGATGTAGCCACCATGTCGTCCGAGAAATCCGTGCATCGTTTCCCCAGCGAACATGCCGTGATGCGGCATCTCTTGTTCGATGGCTTCGATGATTTTTGTATTAATCGCCACTAGCCGCCCCCTCTTGCCACAGGAACAATGCGACATCGAAATCTTCCAGTAGCCGTACCCCGGCGGTCGCGGCGATGCTCAGCCACGTTGACGGAAATTTCTTGTGGATGCGCACATTCTTGTCGCCACGAATCAAATCCAACAATTTGAAACAGCGACCGCATGTAGCCATGAACTCGCCGCCGCGTCCGGTGACTTCGAGCACCGCACCGATGCCGCTGATTTCGGCGTCTTCGTCGGGATTGTCGCAAACCGATTCACGGAATGCCGCAAACGCTCGCTCAAACACTTCGACATTCACAGCCGGAATTTCCTTACCTCTTTCGCTCACTGGTATCTCCTCTCAGTTGCCTGCACATTTATTTCTGCGCTTCTTCGCCTGCCAGAGTTGCGCGTGCCGCACTGACGGCGTTGCTGCCGTCGCTGGCCGCAGAATCACTGCCGCGAGGACGCCACGGTGCGGTCGCGGGATTTGCGCGAATCTCGGCCAGCTTTGCGAGCGCGGTGCGCACGTTGCGCCCACTGCGCCAATTCGGCTTCACAACGACCGAATCGTACAAATCAATCAGCTTCGCAGCAGCCGCACGGATGCGCTGCGCCTTGTCCGCCGCGATGCCACGTCCAGCGTAGTAACTACTGACATCGGTTGGCCAAATCGTGCTATCCGCAGTGCTGGCCAGTTCTCCGACGCGCCCGAACGGGATTGAGCGGCGCAGTACTTCGCTCTTTTCGTTTTCGATTTCGACTGACATTTTTCACCTTCTCAACAAATTTGCGGGCGACGGCCCAAAATAATGACGCGCGAACGCGTCGAGTACGGCAAACAGAAAATCCATTTGGTGGAGAACCACAGGCAAGCTAGTAGAAAACTGCTTCTACCTTTAGGAACGTGCCTAGTCGTCCTTTGTATCTTAGTGAGCCATAATCCTTTACAAAACATCTCATTCCAAAATATAGACTTACCTCATCCGCAGTCGGGGCGGTCGAGCAACTCGGGAAGAACACGCGCATCGGCGGGACTGCGCGCCTTGCACTTGCTGTTCATCTGGCCAGTTGTTTCGTGCGCTTCGCCAAAGCGTTCGTCGGAATCCCGCGCTGCACCGCGAGCACGAGCCCGGTGTCGGGCATGTCGCACACCTTCTTTGCGTTCGTGGATAGTTGTCGCCATCACCGCATTGATTTCCGGGTCTAGTCCATCTTCGGTGGTCACCGGAGCCATAGAGAAGTTTTCCAACTCGGTGAAGCTGGCTGGCAATCCCTTTCCCGCATCGGCTTCGTCAAGGAACTTGCCCGCCTCCGCTCCCAGACCGAGATGCACAAGCACGGTGTTCCAATAGCGAGCGTCCGTGCGCTTCATGTCTAATTCAATCGGCGTGCCGTTTTGTGCGCGAATAACATTTCGTTTGAACGACAACTTGCTACCCGGTTTGAGGATTGCTGGCAGCAATTTCTGCGGGTTAATCTTCATCTTCGCGCGTCGCTTGGCGATATAATCCCGGAGCAGCACAATCGAGTCGCGCCGCTTCTCAGACTTCCCGTACCGAACAATGACCAGTTCATCCGCGCAGCCGCGACGGATTAATGTTGCGGCATCCAATCGGCCTGTCCGTTGCGCACATCCGCAGTCTTCCGGCTTTATCTCGCCGCCTCGTTGGTCGAAGCAATCATGAACCAGCACCGACATGTCCGACTCCGGCGGCTTCTGCGCAGGCCGCGCATCCTGAATGCAGTTTCGCGGCCCGCCGAGCGGACGATTAGCGATTCGAATTCCAGAGGAAATGTTTTTAGTACGCATGGCTTGTCGCACCCGGGATAAAAACGTGAGTGCAGCCAAGCCGCTATCGGGGCATGACTACGAAAATCCGACGCCGCAGGTTTCGAGACAATCTGGACTCGTTTAGTGGTGCGCCCAAGTCCTTGTCTGGTGCGCCTTGGGGTTATCCAGAATCGTACTGCGCTTCGTCGCTCTTAGATTGTGAGTGCTGCCCTCCTTGCGGGTCTGACCCGCGATTTCTGTTACGCCACCTGCATATTCAACAGCGTTTTTCGCTCACGAAAAACTTCAACGGGTTCCATCGCTTCAATCCCGGCGTCTTTGCGCTCCAGCGTATTTCTAGTCTGCTCAGACATAGCCGTCGAAATCGGCAGATAGTGTTTGACCACCGTTTCAACGGTATCGCCCAACCATTGAGCGATTTGGTTAGGACTCGCGCCCTTCATCAGCGCGTCAACAGCAAAGCTGCAACGAAAGCGATGGGGCCGCACTTCCTCGATTCCAAGGCGTTCGCCAAGAGCAGTCATCCGCCGATACAGACCCTTGCCGTTCACGTCGTACGCCTCTCCGGTCTGCGGATTAATGAGAACGGTATCGTGTTCGTTGGGGTTGCGACGGGCCTTCTCTGCACGCAGCACGGGAGCGAGTTCACTGTGAATTGGCAAGAAAATATCTTCGCCGTTCTTCTTGGCAGCCACGCGAATCATTCCGGCCTTACCCATGTCAAACCGAACATGCTTCCACTGCAACGTGGCAACGTCGCAACGTCGCAGACCCGTGCGCAGCATCAGTTCAAACGCGAGCAGGTCCGTCCCGTGCGGCAGTTTGTACTCCCGCTCCTTACTATCGGAATAAGTCTTGAGGCTGGCGGCGGTCCGCAACTTCATTAATTCATCTGCGGTGAACGGCATCGTTGGTTCTTCAGGATTCGCGCCGGGTTTGTTATCCGCGTTCATGCTGGGTACTGGATTGTTTACTGCAACGAATCCCAACTTGCCCCACGTCTTCGACTTGGTGTGGCTCCATGCCGCGCGCAAAATTGTCAGGTCAAACGCCAAGCGGCCCGCTTTCTTGCCGGAATTTTTTCTCGCCAGAATTCCCCGCTTGCGCCACGGTTTGAAATCCTCAACGACTACTTCCTCGGTGATTTGCGCCAGTGTGGAGATGCCTCGCAACGCGACAAACTCGTCAAACGCTTTCAGCGATTGCACGTAATTCGTTTTGGTAGACTCGGTCATTGCGCCGTCGAGAATCTTGTGGTCAAGCGCAGAAATGTAACTCGCACGCAGGTCCGCCCACGTTGCTTCCCTCTTCGGCTCGACCGCTGGCGCGTCTTTATATCCGACTTTCTCCGCAAAATACGCGAACGATTTCAGGGGCAGGCATTCTTTCAACTGCGGCCAATATGCAGAGTTCGCGCCCTCTTCGCATGCGCGCTTAATCCATTCAACGCGGGTATCGCCGATTCCGGCGCGCTCGGTCCCGAGGGGCTTGCGGACACGTTCTTTGCCCGTGTATCCGAACACCCAAAAGGTTTGGTTCTGCGTGTTGAGTTTGGATTCCAATTTGCGAAAGAGCATGGCTACTTTGCCTCCTGTTTGACATACGCTCGGATGGCACGTCTCACCAGTTCAGTGAGCGGTGCTCCAGTCTTCGTTGCAAGACCGTCCAGTCCTTTGCGGTCTTCCGGGTCAAGATACACAATCAAGGCCGACCGTTTCGGTGTTGCGCGTTTGTTCATTCTTGCCTCCCCACCACCGTCAACCATATAATAATGATATCATGTAATATCACATTTGTCAAGGATTATCTCGGAGCGCGAATCGGACTCTTTGCCACTTCCAGCTAAGCCGGGCAGTTCATTTCTCAAACGCATGAAGTATCTTGCAACTCAAACGTTGATTCAGGTCCGTCATAAATCCTCGCCCAACGTGACTTTCTTTCCAGTCTTCCGCTCAAAGCACGCCATCCCAAAATTGTTCGCGCCTTCTGGTATGACCACACCCTCTCGCAATTTCAGAACAGGGCTACCGCCGATGCGCGAGGCTTTCTCGTAGTCCACGTCGTGATGTAAACGACCGTGACGCCATGCGAGTGTTGCCACGTCGGGATGTTGCAAAACAATTGACTGCGCCATCTTGTGTCGTCCGCTACCTTCCTTCGTCGGGTCGCCTACGTACAGTGTTTTGGTGTTGCCCCCTTTCGTTCTCATTGTTCCAATTTTGTGAATAGTGAACGCAGCAAAGGACACAACACACCAACCCGCTTTCAGCGCGCGAATTTGAATTTCTGTATCCTCGTTATATTTCCCCAACCAACGTCCGCCCGACAAATCAAGGTCATTCTTGATTAAAGTGCAGGAATACACGCGGGTGTTGTTGAGAAAGAAATAGGGATACTTTTGTTTAGCGACGATGAACTGGTGGCTGTAACAACCCGTAAAAGCGATGTTCTCGTAGCGGTCAGCAAAGGTTTCCACCGCTCGGAAAATTGCACCAGTCTCTACCCGAATGCACCTATTGTGGTGCATGCGGTAGAACTGGGGAATATTATCGTCAAGAACCCAGTGCCTTTTGTGTCCCTCGTCTATAGAATGTTCCCACACCCAATTTCGTGAAGGAACTGATGTTCCAGTGCCTGAAATCTCTGCGGGCAGTGTGAGAATGTTGGCGGAATTAATCACTGCTGCGTAGTTCTCGTATTCTTGCGGCTCCACCACGATGCGGTACGGGACACTCATGCGTTCCAACGCGCGGGCAGTCTGGGGTGTTTTCCATCGTCCTAGGCTGATGATGTAGACGGGATACTTGGGATTGACGACTTCGCCGTTCTCTTGGCGGTAAGCATATCGGCTGTGCTGTTCGTCAGGTTTCCAAGGAAACCAGCATGAATGATGCCTAATTTTATGCGCCCCGTTAAACAGCAACGCAGCCAGCCCCTGTTCGTCATTGTCCAGCGTTCTCTCTCTGGTATCCCAAAAGATTTTCTTGTTTAACTTGTGCGCAAAATCGGCTAGGTGGTCAGCGCATCGTTCCTTTCTGAAATGAACAGTTACGAAGGCTCGGTTCTTTCCCTTCGGAGGCTCTTGTTTTGTGAGCCACACTTTAACCGTGTGAAATATCTTGTTCTCACTCACATACTCGGGCATCCCGCCAAGATGGGCACGGCACGCTTCGGCTTTTGGAAAGCGCGCACTCATGCCAGTAGCTCTTGGCTATCTCGTTCTCGTACGTCCCAAGCGGCGAGAACTGCTGCCCGAAGTTCTGTTCTAGTAAGCCCGTCCATCGTCAATTCATACCGCCCAGGCAGTCGTCGGCTTTCCCGTACACGACCGTGCGCGGCGAATTTACTCTCCACAAACTCGTTAAGGTCTGGGACGGCGGCGGGAACGGGTTCGGGCGACACGCCTGCGGCTAGGGGTTCATCACTCTCGGCAAGCACGATTCGCACAACGGCTTCCGCTATCGGCAGGGGAGTTTCCATTCCAACTAGAGCGCCAATAGCGTCCGCCGCCGTCATCTGTGCTAACAACTTTTGGGTGACTCTGCGGATGTCGGGATGTTCCTGTTCGTACGCAGCAACATCGGCATCGGTGAGTTGACGTGGTTCCTGTTTCTCTTTCTTGTCTCGGCAGGCATCCCAAATGTTTCGTGGCGTCCGATTGAGGATGGAAGTACAAAATTCTTTCCATGTATAGCAGCCACTAATGGGAACCCGCAGCCGATTTGTGCTGTCCCTGTCAGCGGCTTCAAACCGCATTCTCAACTCAACGATGTATGGAATGTAATCCCGAATTTTGGCGAAGGCTTGAATGACGACGCCAACCAATTCGTCATCAGTCATGTCAGTAGGCACGCCAAGCGTTAGTGATGTTTCATCATCAACGGTTGCCAGTGCGATGCTTTCGGTTGCAAGCAGAGTGGCACTCACGACATCTTCTCCACCCGAGCCCGTTCCAATCGTTCAACGACGTCGGCTGGGACCAGCACTTTCTTACGCTTTGAGCCTTCCCCAACATTCACGATTTTGGCAGCGGAGGTTTGGAGAATTTTGTAGACCTGCGGAACCGAGCACACCCATCGGTCAGCAAGTTGGCGAATGGAAAAGTACGGCTGGCGTCCCGAGCGGCGTTGACGCTGTGCTTCAACAGCCGCAACTATTGCGTCAGCGGGAAAGCCAAAAAGCGAAGCAAACTCTGCGATGGATAGCGAGTCTTGTGGAGACATAGAGCAATCCTTAAGTCGGATTGTTCCATGCCGTTTCGGCGGGAACTCTAGGCGAACCTAGCGGTCATTGCATTTCCAACGCACGTCCGTTGTTGTCCCGAGTGCGGCGTTTGCCGATTCTCAGGCATGCGTGGAACCCTATTCGCTGTCACAACGGCAGGTCCTACTCCCGACTACAGTCAGCGAATTCGCGTCGGTTGCCGTTCGTCCCTAGTCTTCGGACGATTAAGGTATAAGTAATAGTACCACAGCGGCAGAAAAATTGCAAGGGATTTTCGCTCTGTGGGACCGACACCCGGGAAAACTGTCATGTTTTCTGACATGTTTTTGAAAGCATGTCCGTAACTTATAGAAAAGAAGCGGGTGAGTCTGTAAGCCGGATTCTGTCGCTGCGTCGTCGTTGGCTCGACTTGCGTCGAGATTTTCGCCGGCGCGGCGCGATGATCATTCCTCTAGGTCCCGGATCGCTCCGGGACTCCAGCAGCCTACCCGAGGGTCGCAGCAACTCGCTCTTTCGAGCTTGTCGCATACGGGCTGGGCCAGCCCTCCCCTCCTATTTGGCCTTGCTCCACGCGGGGTTTTCCGTGCCCCGGATGTTGCCATCCGAGCGGTGGGCTCTTACCCCACCTTTTCACCCTTGCCAAATGCGCTGCGCCGAAACAGGCAGGGCTGTGGTTTCCCGCAGTCCTGCCGCCGAGGCGATAGCATCACCGGCGGTTTAATTTTCTGTGGCACTTTCCGTAGCCGTCGCAAGATCCTGAGAAACTGCCAGTGGCAGCTTCGAAGGGCCCTCGCGACAACCCCCTGGCGTTACCAGGCGCGTTGCCCTGTAGTCCGACACTCTTGCGAGCTGCGGACTATGGGAGTCCGGACTTTCCTCCCGTGTGTTTCGCGTGCGCGGAATACACCGGCGATCATCCGACTCACCCGCTGGACTTCATTATAGCGCGGATTTTGCGGAACTGCGCATTATGCGACCGCTACCAGCTACAAGCACATCCAAGCAATTGATGCCGGCACCGTGGGCACTCTTCGACGTCACAATTTACCGCGTGATATTGGCCCTTTACGACACCACAGTCATGACACGGGATTTCTGCGAAGCCGGGGTTCAGTTCAAGCCATTCCGGTTCTTCGCCGTACTTAAACCGATTGAATCGTTCGCCATCTCGCTCAATAAAAGTGTGGCGTTGGGCATCAATGATATCCGTAGGATTGTCCTTATACATCTCGACTCCGTTATAAACAACAAAGTGCTGCCTGAAATAAGTTATAAGACGAGCTTCAGTGGGCCATAGATCTCTCGCAATATGAGCGTGGATTTCTTCCTCGAGATACTTGTGATGGAAGAAGTGGACGAATTCGAAAAGCTGAGCAAATATTTTCTTGCACTCGAACTTGTTCAGCTCAAACTCGTAATGGACGATTTTATTTCTATATTCACCTGCGCGCTTGATGTTGAGCTTTTCTTTTTCACCTACTGTGACCTTCGCCACGGTTTCCAAACGCGCCAAAGCCAGCTCCAAAGACATGGTCCGCAATGGGCGATCAATATTTTCGAAGACCAGGATGGGATGGGTTTCCCTCAATACCTGTTTCAACATGAGTTCGATAGATTGCGTCATGTGCAAAAGCGCAAAAGACCACTCGTGAACATTTCTCGTCGTTTTGCGATAGTGCCGAAGAGCTTGATTCAGAAAGTTATATGAGTTCCCGATGAGAGATAATTTCGAGAATATCGCGGGTTTGGAGGCGGTTTTCTTCATTTGCGCGCTCTACTTCGAGGAAAGTAACTTTTCGAATTGGGGTTCCGTGAGGATTGTCACGCCGAGGGCTTTGGCTTTGTCTAGCTTGGAGCCGGCGTCTTCGCCTACGACGACGTAGGTGGTCTTTTTGCTTACGGAGTTGCCGGGTTTGCCGCCATGGGAGACTACCAGGGCTTCGGCTTCTTCGCGGCTGCGTTTGGCGAGCGTGCCGGTAAAGACGAAGGTCATTCCTGCGAAGCGGGAGGACACCGGGGGCTGGCGTTCTTCTTTCATGTTCACGCCGACGGCGCGGAGATGTTCGATTAGTTTGCGGTTGGCGGATTCGGAGAAAAATTCGCGGACGCCTTCGGCAACTTTGGGGCCCACTTCGGGGACTTCCATTAATTCTTCGAGGCTGGCTTCGGCGAGCTGGGCCATCGAGCCGAAATGTTCGGCCAGAAGTTGCGCGGTGCGTTCGCCCACAAAGGGCATGCCGATTCCGTAGATCAGGCGGGCCAGGGTGGCTTTTTTGCTGCCGGCGATTTCGTCCATGAGATTTTGCGCGGATTTTTCGGCCATGCGATCGAGATTTTCCAGCGTTTTCAGGTCGAGCTTGTAAAGGTCGGCGAAATCTTTTACCAGATTTTTTTCCAGGAGCTGGTCCACGATTTTTTCGCCGAGGCCATCTATGTTCATGGCGTGGCGTCCGGCGAAGTGCAGCAGCGATTCCCTTTTGCGCGCGGGACACGAGACGTTGACGCAGCGGTAGGCTACTTCGCCTTCGGTGTGATGGACCTTCATGCCACAGACCGGACATTCTTTCGGCATCTTGAATTCTTTTTCTTCTTTGCCGTGCTTCACCACTTTCAGGACGTGGGGGATTACTTCGCCGGCGCGTTCGACTAGGACTGTGTCTCCGGCGTGGACTCCGAGGCGCTGGACCTCGTCCATATTGTGCAGAGTGGATTTGGTGACGGTGACACCGCCGATTTGGACTGGCTCGAAAACGGCAAAGGGAGTGAGGACGCCGGTGCGGCCGACGCTGACTTCAATTTGTTTCAGGAGCGTGGTCTCCTGGTGGGCTTGATATTTATAGGCAATGGCCCAGCGGGGAGCTTTGGAGGTGAAGCCGAGCTCGTTCTGCAGGCCGACTTCGTTGACTTTCACTACGATGCCGTCGATTTCGTAGCCTAGCTTTTCGCGCTTGGCGTCCCACTTGGTGATGTAGGCTTCGACTTCGGTGATGCCGTGGCAGAGAGACCAGTCGGAGCTAACTTTGAAGCGGAGTGCGTCGAGCGCTTCCAGGATTTCGGAGTGGCGTTTTTTGGGGATGCGGCCGTCTGCTAGTAAGTAGTAGGCGAAAAAGCCGAGGCGACGCGATGCGGTGATGTTGGGATCGAGAACGCGGACCGAGCCGGCAGCGGCGTTGCGCGGATTGGCGTAGCGTTTTTCGCCTTTGGCGTCTTGTTGGTCGTTCATGGCTTCGAAGGCGGCGCGGGTCATGATGGCTTCGCCGCGAACTTCGAACGAATGCGGGATCGCTGCTTTCTTGAGATCGGCGGCATTGATCCACAGCGGAATGGAGCGGATGGTGCGCACGTTGGGAGTGACGTCTTCGCCTGTGGTGCCGTCGCCGCGAGTGACTGCACGGACCAGGGCGCCTTTTTCGTAAATTAGAGACATGCTGAGGCCGTCGAATTTATGTTCCGTGACGTATTCCACTTTTTCGCGGCCGGTGAGTTCGCGGACGCGGCGATCGAAATTGGCGAGCTCGTCGAAGGAGAAGGCGTTGTCGAGGCTGACCATCGGAGTTTTGTGGCGGACTTGCTGAAAACCTTCGCGGGCTACGCCGCCGACACGTTGGGTGGGGGAATCGGGCGTGGCGAGCTTGGGATTTTCGGCTTCCAGCTTTTTGAGCTGGACCATTAGCTTGTCGAATTGCGCGTCGGTGATTTCGGGATCGTCGTTCACATAGTACAAATATTCGTGATGCCGGATTTTTTCGCGCAAACGCTCGATTTCTTTTGCTGCCGCGCTGTTCTTTGCCATGAACGCTCCGTGCCAATGCCATCGGTGAATTGCGGCGGGTATTATACAATGCCCGTTTAGTTTCACAGGATGAACGCAAACCTATGCCCGAAGGAATTCAAGACGCGCTGTTGATTTACAACCCAACCAGTGGTGGGCGGCGGCAGCGTCGTTTTGCGGAAATTGAGCAGGCCGCGGGGATTCTGAAGGATTTTGGAATCACTACGGAGATTGCAGCCACTACCGCGGCAGGATCGGCGCAGGAGATCGCGCGGCAGGCAGTAGAGCAACGACGCGGGATGGTGATTGCTTGCGGCGGTGACGGGACCATCAACGAAATAATCAATGGATTGGCGGGGAGCGCGGTGCCAATGGCTTTGCTGCCAGCTGGGACTGCAAACATTTTAGCGAAGGAGCTAAGGATTCCCTGGGATATTCCGCAGGCGGCGCGATTGATTCATGATGGTGTGGTGAGGCGCGTGGCTTTGGGGCTCGCAACTTCGCTGAACGGTGCGCATTCCGTCGATATGCCTTCGGAGGGGCGTTACTTTCTTAGCGTGGCCGGAGCGGGGCCGGATGGCGCGATCGTGAACGCGGTGAATGGCGAATTGAAAAAGCGGGCGGGAGTTCTGGCTTATTGGGTCGAGGGGATGCGGCAGCTTGTCGGTTACGATTTTCCGGAGATGCGGGTGAAGTCGGATGGGCGGGAACATTTAGCGTCTATTATCGTGATTGGGCGGACTGTGAATTATGGCGGACCGTTCAAGATTACTACTGGAGCTAACCTGTTCGAGGATTCGTTTGAGTTTCTGACCAATTCCACGCGCAGCCGGTTGCGCTACATGATTTGCTTGCCCGCGTTGTGGTTGGGAAAACTGCGCAGCATGGACGGAATCGCGGCTTGGAAGCACACTGAGGTGATTTGCGAATCGGCGAATGGGGCGGAGGTGTTCGCGCAGGTGGATGGCGAACCGGTTGGCCGTTTGCCGTTGGCGTTCCGAATCGTGCCGGATGCGCTTTCGCTGGTTACGCCGGCGCATTTGAAATAGCGGAGTTGCGCTGGATTTGAATGCGATGGATTAAGACGCGACGGATTCGCTGTGCGGGCTGCGCACTGAACAGACTACCGTGGAAATTCTTACTCATGCGCTGATCGCGCTGACACTGGCGCGCGCTGGGCAGAAAATATTGCCGCGTTACGGGGCCGCGATGCTGCTGGTTTCCGGCGTCGCCGCGGATCTGGATTTTCTGAGTTTTTTTGGCGGTCCTTCCGCGTATTTGCGATTTCATCGTGGTGTGTTGCACTCCGTTCTTGGATCTCTTGTATTGGTGTGCGCGCTGGCTTTGGTTTTTTGCGCATTTGGGCGGCGCGGAGCGGCGAAAAATCCGGAATTGAACTTGCCTCGGTTAAGTATTGTCTCGGCGATTGTGGTTTGTGGCGTCGGAGTGATGGTGCATGTGATTTTTGATCTGGCTAGCGGAATTGGCGTGCAATTGCTTTGGCCATTTCGTCAGAAGTGGACTGCGTGGGATTTGGTGAGCACGTTTGATCCGTGGATTTTGGTGGTGCTGGTTTTGGGTTTGGCGTTGCCGGAGCTTTTGCGATTAGTCAGCGAGGAGATTGGCGAGCGGAAACGCGGGCCGCGCGGGCGGGTGGCGGCGATTGTAACTTTGCTCGCCCTGCTGATTTATTTTGGCGCGCGAGCGGGATTGGACAGCCGCGCTGTGGACGAGCTGAACGCGCGGGAATATCACGGGGCGCCGGCGCTTTCGGCGGGCGCCTTCCCTTCCTCGATTTCGCCGCTGGATTGGCGTGGAGTGGCTGCTACCGAAAACGACATTGAAGTGATGGAAATATCGCTCGCGCCGGGGGCTAGATTTGATCCGGATCGGGCTGTGCGTTATTACAGGCCCGAAGATTCTCCGGCTCTCGAGGCGGCGCAAAATACCGCGGCAGCGAAAACCTTTGTGCGTTATGCGCGCTTTCCGCTGGCTAGTCTGGAGCGCGAGGACGAGGGTTACCGGTTCACGGTGCGCGATTTACGTTTTTCGGATGGCGAAGGAGGCGCGGATAATATCTTCGTTAGTGTGGAGTTGGGGACAGATATGCGAGTGGTGAGTGAGGAGTTTCGTTACGCAAACTCGGCGGCTCGTTAGTCACAATATCTTGCCTCCGTTACGGAGTGAACGCAAATTACGGTTTCGCTGAGGATGGACGGAATACGAAGTGGCTGAGAACGTAGAGCACGAGCATTGCGGCCAGCACGGCTAATGCGAATCTGCCGCCATGGGATTTTAAATAGCCGAGGGCGGCGTCGCCGTAACGGACCGCGAGAATTCCCTCGCCGCCGTAGCGCAGGGCGCGGCCCGCAATAATCGCGAGGATGAAAGTGCGCGGTAAGACCTGGAAAACTCCTTCGGCCAA
This sequence comes from uncultured Acidobacteriota bacterium, assembly GCA_963821765.1. Classification (GTDB taxonomy): domain Bacteria; phylum Acidobacteriota; class Terriglobia; order Acidiferrales; family UBA7541; genus Palsa-295. The sequence continues at coordinate 33,510 of CAWGFF010000018.1, read as the reverse complement.
AACGAAGGGCTTGAAGGGGAACGGCGGAGGGAGCAGCGCGGGAAGGAACGCGCTTAGGAAGCCGTTGTTATCCACCCACTCTTTGATTTTTGCTGCTTTGCCTCCCGCATGCTTGTGAAAAAAAGCTTCGCCGGCTTTTTCCGCAATGAAATAGAGGATCAGGCTGCCGAAGAGCGAGCCAATCGCGGCCATCGCGGCGTAGTACGGCATGCGCGCGTGATTGGCGATGCACAGTTCGATCAGAACCGCGTCGGGAAAAAATGGGAAGGACAGCACCGACGAGTCGAAAAAGGTCACGACGAACAGGCCCGCGCCGCCGAACGCCATGACCAGACCTTGCAACCACAAGAATATTTTTCGGCGGCCCACGTTTGCTGAGTTCTCCTGAAAAATCGCACGATTGTAACAGAGTTTGTGCGCACACCTGGCTGGGCCGCACAAACTCAGTCAGGAGCGGCCGTGGTGAGCTGGCGGCGGGAAAGCAGATCCCTCCGGCAAAAGGCGCCTGCGGGATGACAATGTTTTTTTGTTTTCCTGCAAGAACGAAATCCTGGCCTGGCAGACGGTCGCCGGTCTCAATAACAGGGGCACGGTACTTGTACCTCGCACTCGCAGCGAAAATTGCTCTATCTGAAGCGGTCGGTTAGAATTTGCGCTTGAACAACTCCACTTCATCTTCCACTTTGCTCGAGAAATTGAATGAGCGTCAGCGCGAAGCTGTCCTGACGACCGAAGGTCCGTTGCTAGTGCTCGCTGGAGCAGGAACCGGCAAGACGCGCGTGATCACCTATCGCGTGGCGCACCTGATTGAGATGGGCGTGCCGGGTAGCGCGATTCTGGCGGTCACGTTTACCAACAAAGCTGCGGCCGTGATGAAGGAGCGTATCGGCGAGCTGCTGCGTTCTACCGGGCGCGACGCCTCCGACGTCTGGGTTTCAACGTTTCATTCTTTCTGTGCGCGATTGATACGGCGTGAATCGCAGCATCTGGGCCTGCCACGCGATTTTGCGATTTACGACGATGATGACCAGACTGCGGCGGTAAAACGCGCGCTGGCGCAGCTGGAGCTTTCCACCGACGATTACCCGCCGCGCAGCATGCGCGCGCAGATCAGCTACGCGAAGAATCACGGAATGACTCCGGAGGAGATGGCTGCAGCGGCCGCGGACGTGCGCGACGACGTGCGCCAAAAAGCGGCCGACGTGTTCCGCGTGTACAACGAAATTCTGCGCAAGGCGGCGGCGCTGGATTTTGACGACTTGCTGCTGCGCGCTGTGGAACTGCTGCGGGAACATGCGGATGTGCGGGCGGCTTGGAACACGCGATTTCACTATGTGATGGTGGATGAATTTCAGGACACCAACCGGTCGCAGGAAGAATTGGTGCGGCTGTTGGCGGGGACGCGCAAGAATGTTTGCGTGGTGGGCGACGAGGACCAGAGCATTTATGCGTGGCGCGGGGCGCGCGCGGGAAATTTGAAGCAGTTCACAGCGGATTTTCCAGACGCGAAGCTGATACGGCTGGAAGAAAACTACCGCTCGACGCAGACGATTCTGGATGCGGCTGCGGCCGTGGTGAAGAATAATTCCGACCGGCTGGGAAAGAATCTGCAGGCGACTTTGGGAGCAGGGGCGCGTCTGAAATTTTTCGAGGCGCCGGATTCTTCCGCGGAGGCTGAGTTTATCTGCGGGGTTTTGGCGGGGCTGGTGCGCAACGATCCGGATGCGCGGATTGCGGTGCTGTATCGCACCGGCGCGCAATCGCGGTCGTTTGAGGAAGTACTGCGGCGGCTGGGGATACGCTATCGCGTGGTAGGTGGATTTAGCTTTTACGAACGCGCGGAAGTGCGGAACGCTCTGGCCTATGTGCGATTGATATTTCATCCGGAGGACGATGTTGCTTTGCTGCGGGTGCTGAATGTGCCGCCGCGCGGGATCGGCGCGGTGACCGTGGCTGCGCTGGAAGCGCGCGCGAAGGAGACTTCGAAATCACTGTGGGCGGTGATTTCGAGCGGCGAGTTTCTGACGGGCAAGAAATTCAGCGGGGCGCTGCGTTCTTTCTGCAAATTGATTGAGGATTTGCAGAAGCATTGCCAGGACATGCAGCCGACGCAGCTGATCGAGCGCGTCCTGGGTAGCACCGGGTATCTGGATTGGGTGGAGCAGCAGGACAACCTGGAGCATACTTCGCGCGCGGAAAATCTGCGCGAGCTGGCGAACGCGATGGCGGAAGCTACCGAGCAGGGCCAAACGCTCGAAGATGTGCTCGACCAGGCGGCGCTGGCGAGCGATTCGGATCAGTATGACGACACGATTCCGGTTTCGCTGATGACGTTGCACAGCGCAAAGGGCTTGGAGTTCGACGCTGTGTTTTTGGCGGGACTCGAAGAGGGACTTTTGCCGCACGGGCGTTCGCTCGGCAGCAACGCCGAGGTGGAAGAAGAGCGGCGGCTTTTTTATGTGGGGATGACGCGCGCGAAGCAGTCTTTGGTGCTGTCGCGAGCGGTATATCGCCGCACCTACGGCGAAGAGCGTTTGCGCGCGGCGTTGCCTTCGCGCTTTCTAGCGGAAATTCCGGGAGATTTGATCGAGGCGGCGCTGGGTTCGCAGTCTGAGCCCGGGGAAACGCGGCGGTACGAGCCCGATCCGGAATTTTCGGAGAATTATGCTTACCGGCAGAAGACGCGGACGCCTTATGGTTCAGCGTCACGCGGCGCGGCGCGGCGAGCGTCGAAAGATCCATTGATCGGGACGCGGGTGCGGCATGCTAAATATGGCGTGGGGACGATCATCGAAGTCGAGGGCGAAGGCGAAGACCGCAAGTTGACCGTCAGTTTTCAAGACCACGGGGCCAAGAAACTTATCGAGCGCTACGCCAATTTGCAGTTGGCGTAAGGCGTGGGCTGCGAAAAAAGGCAGTGGCTAGTGATGAGTGGCCAGTGGCTAGAAACGGCTGCAAAGATTCTCGGGTCTTTCGGTAGATTCTAACGGCGTTCTGATTGCGGGAGTTACGGCGTTGGCGGCCTTCCATTTTGTGAGATGACTTCTAGGACGAATGCAGTGTGCTGTAGGATGATGTCGCCGGCGCGACGAATTGTGGCCGGGTGACAGGGTTACACCCCGACCATTCGCAGGGTAAAGTTTCTCGCTCGCTCACGGGGAAGGTGACGATTGGGCGCACAGCTTTTCCGCAAGAAGAACATTGACCGGCTCATCTCCGACTCCGAACTGCCCGAACATCGGCTGAAGAAATCGCTCGGCTGGTTGAGCCTGACTTCGCTGGGGATCGGAGCGGTGATCGGCTCGGGAATTTTCACGATCATCGGCACGGCGATCGCGGGGCAAAAACTGCAATTCAAATCCGTGTTGAACGCTCCCCTGCTGGAATATTTGATTTACCACTCGGCGTCGTTCGGGCGCCCGGGCGCGGGACCTGCGATTGCGTTGTCATTTGTGCTGGTGGGAGTGGTGTGCGCTTTCGCGGCGCTGTGTTACGCGGAGCTGGCGGCGATGATCCCGATTGCGGGCAGCGCTTACACTTACACGTACGCGACGATGGGTGAGCTGATCGCGTGGATTATTGGCTGGGACTTGATTCTGGAATATGCGGTATCGAATATGGCGGTGAGCGTGGGATTTTCCGCGCATGTAGTGAATCTACTGGATTGGTTTGGAGTGCATCCGAGCCTAAGGTGGATTACTCCCGCTTACTTGCCTGCAGGGCTGGCGGACCTGCAGGGAAATACTTTGTACGATCCCGGCTGGCACTTCGGATTCAACTGGCCGGCTTTTATTATCGTGATGCTGCTTACCGTGATTCTGGTGCGCGGGATCCGCGAATCGGCGAACGCCAATAATATTATGGTGTTGCTGAAAATCACGGCGATCATGGTGTTTGTGATTTTTGCTTCGCGTTACGTGCATCCGGCGAACTGGCATCCTTTCGCGCCTAATGGGTGGCCGGGGATCCTGACCGGCGGCTCGATTATTTTCTTCACGTATATCGGATTTGACTCGGTTTCGACCGCGGCGGAAGAGTGCAAGAATCCGAAGAAGGACTTGCCGATCGGAATTATCGCGACGCTGGTGATTTGCACGATTCTGTATATCGCGGTAGTGGTGGTGCTGACGGGGCTGGTGCCCTGGCAGACGCTGCTGGATGATGCGGCGCCGGTAGTGAACACCCTGAAGCGGCTGCATTTCGGAAATATTCAACTGATCGTGCTGCTGGGCGCGCTGACCGGAATGATTTCGTCGCTGCTGGTATTTCAATTGGGGCAGGCGCGAGTGTGGTTCGCCATGTCGCGCGACGGCTTGCTGCCCGGCGTTTTCAGCCACGTGCACAAGATTTTTCGCACACCCGATTTTTCGACGATCGTGGCGGGATTCTTGGTGGGAATTCCGGCCGGTCTGCTGGATATCGGAACTTTGGCCGACCTTTCGAATATCGGGACGCTGTTCGCTTTCGCACTGGTCGCGGGCGGCGTGCTGATTCTGCGTTATAAGCAGCCGGACCGTCCGCGCCCGTTTCGCGCACCCGGTGGAATTTTGGCGCCTGTGGTCACCATACTCACTTGCCTGCTTTTGATGGCGGGGCTGCCAATTACCAATTGGATTCGCTTCTTCGTGTGGCTGCTGATCGGATTGGTCCTTTATTATTTTTACGGGCGCCGTCACAGCCAGCTTTCGGATGCAAATATCAAAGCGGATGCCGAGAAGGATAAACTGCGGTGATGCGCCGTTCGCTGCAACGCGCGGTGATTTTGTCAGCGGGGATTCTGGTCCTCGGATTGGGGCCGTTGTTTGGCTGGGGCGAAACGGCCGACCGGCTGGTGACGAATCGCGCGGTGGACACTTTGCCGCAGGAGATGCAGCCTTTTTTTTACGCCAACCGGCAGTTCCTGGTGGAGCACGTGGGACCGGCGGAGGAAACGGACCCCAAGACCGGGACGGCGCGCCACACGGATTTCATTCAGCTGGATCACTACGGGCCATTTCCCTTCTCCGCTTTGCCGCGCGATTACAACGCAGCGAGCACGAAATTCAACCGGCGCGTGCTGGAACAATACGGAATTCTGCCGTGGGAAATCGGTTCCTATAGCAAGAAGCTTACGGACGCGTTTCGAGATCACGATTGGAAGCAGGTGCGCACCTCGGCCGCGATTTTGGCGCATTACGTGAACGCGGCGCATGATCCTTTCAACACCACGATCAATACAGAAGGAAAACTGTCCGCGCAGCCGGGAGTTAACCAGCGCTACTCGAGCGGGCTGGTGGATCGCTATCAGCTATTTTTCTTCGTGCAGCCGAATGAGGCTGTCTTCATCCACGACCCCACCGATCACGCGTTTGAACTGTGCCTCACCGCTCATTCCTGGCTGGAAAATGTATTGTTGGCTGACCGACGCGCGCACGAAGGGCTTTCGACTTACTCGCAGGAGTATTACGACAAATTCTATTCTCTGGCTGGGGCAATTCTGGTGCGGCAACTTTCGGATGCTGCCACCGATGTAGGCTCGTTCTGGTTGACGGCGTGGATCAACGCCGGAAGGCCGCAATTGCCGCAGCAATAAAATGAATCCGCAAACACAAACAGCCCGGCCGCCCATGGCCATTGACGCGCTGCCAAAAGCCGAACTGCATTTGCATCTGGAAGGATCGATCCAGCCGGATACGGCTTTGAAACTGGCGGCGCGGCATGGCGTCACATTGACGCCGGAGGAAGTAGCGGCGCGCTACAATTTTTCCAACTTCAACGGGTTTCTGGAAATGTTCAAGTGGGTGACTTCTTTTCTGCGCACTCCGGACGACTACGCGCTGATTACGCGGCAACTGTGCGAAGAGCTCGTGCGGCAGAACGTGGTGTACGCCGAATTTACGATTTCCGCGGGCGTGATCTTGCGGCGCATGCAGAATCTGGAAGCGACCTTGACGGCAATTCGCGAGGCCGCGCAGTCCGTCCCCTTTGCGCGGCTGCGTACGGCGTTCATCCTGGATGCGGCGCGGCAATTCGGGCCAGATCCGGCGAAGGAAGTGGCGCGTTGGGCGGTGAAGCTGCAGAATTTGGGCGTGGTGTCGTTCGGAATGGGCGGCGACGAGCTGGCGTATCCGACGGTTAACTTTCGTCCGGCGTTTGATCTGGCGCGGCAGGACGGGCTGCACATTGTGTGCCACGCGGGCGAGATTGGCGGCCCGGATTCGGTGCGCGAAGCGATCGAGCTGCTGGGAGCGGAGCGCATCGGGCATGGGATCGCGGTGATGCGCGACGCGGCGTTTGCGGATACCTTGGCGATGCGGCGCGTGGTGCTGGAAGTTTGTCCGACGAGCAATATGTGCACCGGAGCGCTGGCGCGGCAAGTAGGGAAAGTGGAGGTTACGCTGAGCGATCACCCCTTGCCGGATTTCCTGAAGCGTGGGATTGCGGTGACGCTTTCGACGGACGATCCGGGAATGTTCCACACTGATTTGCTGACGGAATATGCAAAAGTGGCGGGCCTGGGCGTTCCCACGCCTCACCTGGTGAAGCTGATGGAACAGAGTTTTCACGCGGCATTTTTGCCGCCGGATGAGAAACGAAAATATCTGGTGGATTTTCGTGCGGCGGCCGATTCAGCGGGGCTGCTATAATCTTGGCGATGAAAGCACACGTCTGGGTCATGCTGAAAACCACGGTGCTGGACCCGCAGGGTCAGACCATTCAACGGGCGTTGTCGTCATTGGGATATTCCACGGTGCAGGATGTGCGGCAGGGCAAATTCTTTGTGTTGAAGCTGGATGGGCTGAGCCGCGAGGAAGCCAAGACGCAGGTGGAACGGATTGCCAAGGACGTGCTGACGAATCCCGTGATCGAAGAATTCCGCTTCGAAATCCTCGACTGACGAACTGCCTGGTCCCCGAGGTGTCTGTGTGTTTGTGAAGTAACGTCTGCCGCACCGGCGGCAGCGCCGGCGTTGTCTGCTGCAAGCGATGTGCTAACCTTAATCGAGGCGCGGCTGCGCGCTGATTTGATCGCAACGATTTGGTCGCAAGGCGGCTCCCAGGAGCGAATCTCGTGTGTGGAATTGTCGGTTACATTGGCACGAAACCCGTCGTGCCCTTGATTCTGGATGGGCTGAAACGCCTGGAATATCGCGGCTATGATTCGGCGGGGATTGCAGTGGTGCAGAAGAACGGCAAGCTGGAAATTCGGCGCGCGCCGGGAAAGCTGCACAACCTGGAAGAATCCATTCGCGCGACGCCGCTGGAAGGCGTTTACGGGATCGGGCACACGCGCTGGGCCACGCACGGACGTCCAACGGAAGAAAATGCGCACCCGCATCGCGATTGCAGCGGCGAAATTGTGGTGGTGCACAACGGGATTATTGAGAATTATCTGGAGCTGAAGCACCAGCTGATTGCCGAAGGACACAAATTCGTTACCGAGACCGATACCGAAATTATCGCGCACTTGATCGAGAAATATTCCGACGGCGCGACGCTGGAAGCTGCGGTGTTGAAGTCGGTGAAAGTGATGACGGGCGCTTTTGCGCTGGTGGCGCTTTCGACGCGGGATCCTTTGAAGATTGTGGCGGCAAGGCTCGGTCCGCCGATCGTGATTGGACTGGGCGAGAAGGAATTTTTCGTCGCGAGCGACATTCCGGCAATTCTGCAGCATACTCGCAGCGTATTCTTTTTGGGAGATGGCGAACTGGCGGTGCTCACGCCACGTGGCGTGAGCGTGATGGATTTTCAAGGGCACCTGGTCGAACGAAAGCCGCAGCACGTGACCTGGGACCCGATCATGGCGGAGAAGGGCGGATTCAAGCATTTCATGCAGAAGGAAATCTTCGAACAACCGCGCGCCGTGCGCGACACGCTGCTGGGCAGAATATCGCAGGATACGGGCAAAGTATTTTTGGACCAGATGGACATCAGCGAGGAAGAATTCCGGAATTTTGAAGGCGTGAAGATCATCGCGTGCGGAACGAGCTGGCACTCGGCTCTGGCCGGGAAATTCATGATCGAGCGGCTGGCGCAACTGCCGGTGGAAGTGGACTACGGCAGCGAGTTCCGTTATCGCGATCCGCTCGTGAATAAGCACCACTTGGTGATCGCCATCAGCCAGTCGGGCGAGACAGCGGACACTTTGGCGGCGCAACGGGAATCGCGGCAGAAAGGCGCGAAGATTCTGGGAATCTGCAACGTGGTCGGTTCGATGCTGACGCGCGAGGCGAATGGGACGATCTATACACACGCAGGACCGGAAATTGGCGTCGCGTCCACGAAGGCGTTTACGGGGCAATTGACGGCGCTGATGCTGACGGCACTTTATTTGGCGCAGGTGCGCGGCAAGCAGACTCCGGCGGCCGCGAGAAAATTGATGCAGGAGCTGACCCGGATTCCGCACAAGATCGAAACGATCTTGCAGCACGACGCAGAGCTTGAGGAGCTGGGGCGAATCTTATTTCGCCACACTGATTTTCTGTATCTGGGGCGCGGCATCCATTACCCCATCGCTTTGGAAGGCGCGCTGAAGCTGAAGGAAATTTCCTACATTCACGCGGAGGGATATCCGGCGGGAGAAATGAAGCACGGGCCGAACGCGCTGATTGATGAGAATTTGCCGGTAGTGGTGATCGCCACGCGCGACGAATCCGATCCGGCTTCGATGCTGCGCTACGAGAAGACCGTTTCGAACATGCAGGAAGTGAAGGCGCGCGACGGAATCGTGATCGCGGTCGTGACCGAGGGCGACCGGCAGGCGCGCGAGATTGCGAATCATGTGGTGGAAGTGCCTGCGGCGCCGGAGTTGCTGGCGCCGATTCTGGAAATTGTGCCGCTGCAACTGTTGGCTTATCACATTGCGGTGCGGCGAGGTTGCGACGTGGATCAACCGCGCAACCTGGCGAAATCGGTCACCGTCGAATAGCGGAAAAACCGGGATTCCTTCTGATTCTTGTCGTTGCTTGCAATTCGCAGGTTCCCCTTACGGTTTCTGTGTTCTAGAATTATGGGATGATGCGCTACCACATCTTCCACAAGGTTTCATCGCTCCTTTTCGCGTGTCTGTTGCTCGGCACGATATTCACTCCGCTGTCCGCGTCGCGGATGCAGGCGCCGCCGCAAAATGCTCGCGCGGGAACGGCGCGGCTCGATTCCGTGGTGGTGGCGGGCTCGATGCGATTTACTTCGGAGCAAATCGCGACGGCAATCGGCTTGCATCTCGGCGAAACGGTGGGCCGCGAAGAACTGCAAGGCGCCGCGGACAAACTGGCTGCGCTGGGCTTGTTCACCAATATCCAATACAAATTCGCGACGGTCCTGGGCGGCGTGAAAGTCACCTACCAGGTCTCGGACGTGCCGGCGCTGCCGGTGGCGTTTGATAATTTCCCATGGTTCAGCGACGAGGAATTAACCGCGGGGCTGAAGGCTTCGGGCATTCTGTTCGATGGCGGCGCGCCTTCGAAAGGCACGGTGCTGGACGCGATCTCCGGCACCCTGGAAAAGCTGCTGGATGCGCGCAACGTGCACGCGCGGGTGTCGCACGAAGTGATCGCGCATCCTTTTAACAATCAAAGCGTGCAGGAATTTCGCGTGGAAGACGCGAACCTGACGATTCAGAAGGTGGATTTTTCGGATCCGGTGGCGCAAAACGACCGCGTGGTGCAAGAGCGCCTTCCCGATCTGATCGGCAAGCCCTATTCGCGCAGCCGGGTGGAACTTTTCGAATACGAGCAGGTTCGCCCCGCGTATCTGTCGCGCGCGTACTTAAAAGTGCAGTTCGGGAAGCCGTTGGCGCAGTTCGCGGCGAGTCCCGCGAATCCGCTTTCCGGACAGATGATCGTTTCGGCGCCTATCACCGCGGGCGCGCAGTATGGCTGGGCCGGCGTGGAGTGGAAGGGGAACGAATCAATCACGGCGCAGGACCTGAATAAATTTTCGGCGCTGCTGCCGGGCGACCCTGCCGACGGGAATAAAATCCAATCGCTGTGGGAAACGGCGCGGGCGGCGTACGCGCAACTGGGTTTCCTGGATGCAGGTTTGAATCCCGTACCTAAGTTCGACGAACCGGCCAAGCGCGTCGTGTATGTCGTGGACGTGACCGAAGGCCCGCAGTATCGCATGGGAAAACTTGTGCTCACGGGCCTCTCGATTGAGGGTGAGCGGCGGCTGAAGAAAGCGTGGAGCATCGCGCCCGGCGCGGTTTTTGATAAAAGTGTGTACGACGATTTCGTGAACACGGGCATCAAGGCCGCGTTTGTGGGTCTGCCGGTGCATTACGACAAGATTGGCAAGTTTCTGCAACTTGATCCGCAGAGCGCGCGAGTAGATGTGCTGTTGGATTTTCAGTAGCCGGAATTCAGTTATACTGGCTCGCCTATGAGCAGCGATTCACGACTGCCGATTGTTACTTCAGGCGCCGCCGCAAGTGCCGCGCTCGCGGCGGTAGATTCCGCGCAGGCTCTCGCCAAGCAGGAAAAATTATTTGCGTCGCTGCGACAGCTGGAATCCGTGCTAGTGGCATTTTCCGGCGGAGCCGATTCCGCTTTCCTCGCGTGGGCTGCGGATCAGGCTTTAGGCGAGCGCGCGCTGGCGATTACCGCGCTGTCTGCGAGTTTTTCGAAGCATGATCGCGAGCAGGCCGAGGCTTTTATTGCCGCCACCGGATTGCGTCACGAGTTCATCGAAACACACGAGCTCTCGAATCCGCTCTACGTCGCGAATAACGCCGATCGCTGCTATCACTGCAAGGACGAGCTGTTTGGCCAAATGGACGAGCTGGCGCGCACGCGCGGGTTCGCGGCGATCGCTTACGGAATCAATGCGGATGATACGCGCGATTTCCGCCCGGGCCATCGCGCAGCGCACGAGCATCACGTGCTGGCGCCGCTGCTGGATGCTGAACTGTACAAGGATGAGATACGGTTTCTTTCGCAGCGGTCTGGGTTGACTACGTGGAATCGCCCCGCGTCCGCGTGCCTTTCGTCGCGTGTGCCTTATGGCACGGCTGTGACGCCGGAGCTGCTAGAAAAGATAGATCGAGCCGAAGCGGTCCTGCGCGCCCTGGAATTTCGGCAGTTTCGCGTGCGGGCGCATGGGGAGCTGGCGCGGATTGAGATTGCGTCGGAGGAATTGGCGCGGGGATTTGAGCCAGAGATTTCGCGCAAGATTTCCGAGGGCCTGAAGCGCGCGGGATTTTCGTTTGTGACTTTGGATTTGGAAGGCTACCGGCAGGGGTCGCTCAATTCCCTTCTGAAGATCAAGTAAAAGCGGTCTAGGAACCATCGTCCGCGCGGGAACTTCTGGTTGCTCTTTCTCGTATATCTCTGGTAGGAAGGGAGGCCGAGCGCCGGCGTTGGGCGCGGCCACAAAGCCAGCCCCTAAACGGCGAACACACACGATGAAGCGCTCACTCAAACTCGACACAATTGCAGCAGCGGCACGCGCGGGCTTGTTTGTGACCGCTTGCGCCACTTTGCTCTTCGCGGGGCTCCTGGCGGGATGCAGCACGGAGCCCAGCGCCGAAGGAACGTTCGACAAGACGTTCACGGTGGATGGTCCAGTGCGCATTGAACTCAGTAACGGCAGCGGCGATTCGCACGTGAGCACGGGAGCTGCGGGCGAAGTGCGCGTGCACGGGGACATCCTGGCGCGCGGGTGGTCTGAAAAAGGCAGCCAGGAGCGCGTGCATGAGCTGGAAGCGAATCCTCCGGTATCGCAAGAGGGCAATTTGATCCGAATCGGCGGCTCGGGCTCGCACAGCACCAACGGCGCGTCCATTGACTATACGATCGTGGTCCCCGCCGATGCCGAAATTCACTCGGCCACCGGTTCGGGCGATGTGGAGGTGGACGGGATCAAAGGCCCGGCGAATTTCACTTCTGGTTCCGGAGCAATCACGGCTGCGAATATTTCAGGTGACGTGCAGGCGCTGACCGGCAGCGGCGAGATACATTTATCGCGCGTACAAGGGCAGGCGCAAGCGACGACAGGTTCGGGCGATATCACGCTCGACGATGTTCACAACCAGGTGCGGCTGCACAGCGGCTCCGGCGACATGGAGATCAACAATCCCGCCGACGCCGTGGAAGCCAGCACGGGAAGCGGAGACATCACGATTAAAGGCGCGTCGGCGGATATTCGCTTGCGCACGGCTTCGGGCGACGTGACGATCGAGGGGAATCCCGCTGGTTCGAATTACTGGGATATTCACACCAGTTCGGGCGACGTGGTGCTGCAGGTTTCGCCCGCCGCGAGCTTTCGCTTGATGGCGCGCTCGAATTCGGGCGACATTGACGCGGCGATCCCCATCGTAATGGAAGGCACCACGCAGAAACACGAACTGCGCGCGCGGCTGGGCGATGGGAAGGCGCGCGTGGAAGTGCAGACTTCTTCAGGGAGCGTTTCTCTCAAGTAAAGCATGCCGGTAATTCCCCGCGCGCGTGCGAGCTTTCGCGTTAGAATTGCGTTTTGATGGCTGCGAGAGCGAACATTCTGAGAGGGTTTAGTTGTCATCGCCAACCGCCCGCGAATACCAAATTGTAATCCGCCGCCGCTTCTCCCTGCTGCTAGTTTCTGGAATGTTTTTTGTTGGGGGGTGGTGTGCGCGGGCTCAAAATACTCCCCCGCCGGCGAGTGCGGCCAAATCGTCTTCGGACGCCATCTCCAAAAAAGATGCGAACCCTGAAATGGAGCTGCAAAAAGCGATTGCGGATGCGGGAAACGATCGCGGCGCGCTCGTGCGAAATCTGGAGCGTTATTTGCAGCATTTTCCGGACGCGCCGAGAAAATCGGGCGTGTATCGCGCGCTGGTGGAGGCCTGCGAGCAGCTGCAGGACGACGCTTGCGCCCTGAAATATTCCGAACAGTTGATCGCGCTGCGCCCGGACGATTCTGAAATCATGATGCTGGCCGTGGGTCTGCTCCAGAAGCAGGGAGACGATGCCAGCCTGACGCGCGCCTCCGGATACGTGAGCCGGGTGCTGGATCGCATTGATAAAACCACGGCGGCGGAAAAACCTCCACGCGTTTCACTGGCCGAATGGCAGCGGAACCACGACGATCTGCGCGCTGCGCTCTACAATCTGCGCGGGCAGATTGAAAAAGCGCAACATGATGATGCGTCTGCGGAAAAAGATTTGCGGATGAGCTATGCGGTGCAACGGAATGCCGTGGCCGCCGAACAGCTGGGGGAGATCGCGGAAATGCGGCGGGACTACGCGACCGCGGCTCAGGAATATTTGCTGGCATTTGTGTTGCCGGAAGATGGAGCGGTGGGGAAAGTAAACCGGCGCGAAGTGCGCAAGCGTTTGGGGAATGTGTGGCGGCAGCTGCATGGGAGCGAGGAGGGATTGGGAGCGGCTGTGCTGGCGGAATACGATCTGCTGGGTGCGGTTCCGGCTGCGGTAGCGGGTGGTTCCGCGGCAGCGAACAAAAATGCCAAGGACGTTTACGCGTTTGTGCTGCGTAAATTGGATGGGAGCGCCGTGCCGCTGGCGGCTCTGCGGGGAAAAGTTCTGGTGCTGAGTTTATGGGCCACGTGGTGCGAGCCTTGCCGCGAATTGGAGCCGCAGTTTGTGCAGGTGGCGAAGAGTTATGCGGGAAATGGCGATATTCTCTTTTACGCGGTGAATACAGATGAGGACGAAACCTTGGTGGCGCCTTTTCTGAGTCACGAGAAGTGGGACGTGCCGGTGGTTTATGCGGACGGGTTGGATTCGTTTCTGAAGGTGGAGTCCTTGCCGACGGTCTTGATTGTGGATCGCAGCGGGAAAATTACTTACCGGATTAATGGGTATCCGCCGGAGGGATTTGCGGAGAAACTTACGAATGCGATTCAGGCGGCTGTTGGGGCTGGCGCACCGCCAGCTGCGAACTAATTCCCCGCTGCTTTCTTGCCTGCTGCGTCGCGAGCGGCGACGATCGTGCCTACATGAATTGCCACGGTGTCTTCCACGCGGCGCGCGTAGCCTCCTGCCAGCGTGATCACCAGCGGACATTTATTTTTGCGCGCGTAATCCATTACCAGGGCATCGCGGCGGGCCAGGCCTTGCATGGTTAGCGCCAGGCCGCCGAGTTGGTCTTCGCGATAGGGGTCGGCTCCGGCGACGTAGAAAATAATTTGCGGCGAGAATTCGGAAAATGCTTCGCGCAAATGCTCGTCCAGGATTGTCAGATAGTCTTCGTCGCCTACGCCGTCTGGCAGGTTGATGTCCATGGTGGATGGCGGCTTCACGAACGGATAGTTGTGCAGCTGGTGGATTGAAAGCGTGAAGACTTTATTGTCTGCGGCGAAAATTGCGGCTGTGCCGTTGCCGTGGTGCACGTCGGTGTCTATCACCATCGCTCGTTCAATCGCATTGTCGGATTGCAGGCGGCGGATGGCGATGGCTACGTCGTGAATCACACAGAAGCCTTCGCCGTGATCAGGGCAGGCATGGTGGAAACCGCCGCCGATATTCGCGGACCAGCCGTCTCGCAGAGCTTTTTGTCCGGCCAGAATCGAGCCGCCTGCCGCCAGCCAGCAGGCCTCAATCAATTCCTGAGAGTACGGGATTTCGAGTTGCAGGATTTCGGCGTAGGAGAGCGAGCCGGTCTTTAATTTCTGGACGTAATCGGGGGTGTGAACGCGCAGCACGTCTTCGTCTTTCGCTGGTTGCGGTGAAAGAAAATCGCTGCTTTGCGCGATTCCGCCGTGCAGCAGGCGTTCGTACACCAAGCGATATTTTTGCGAGGGGAATACATGGTCGCCCAGGTTCAGGTCGTAGCGGTGGTCGTAGATCAATTTAAACGGGAGCAAGATACCGCCAGCGTACCGCGATGTTTTTCTGGGTGCAAATTGCGCGTGGCTGTATTTTGCGGCGAGCTCGCCCGTCGCGGTTTACCAGGCGCGGGCGGCTGTGGTAGAGTTTTCGGCGATGCGTCGGGTGCAAGCTATTCTCGTTATTGTCGCGCTGCTGGCAACGCCGCTGGCTTTGCTGGCGCGCGCCGTGGATCCGGGCATGCCGGATTGCAATGGCATGTGCTGCTTGCCACACGGTTCGCATCATCATGCGCCGGCACGGAATAGTTCGCCGGAGCCTTCGAAGGGCGACATGGCGTGCCATCATGGCGCCGCCGGGCACATGATGGAGTGCAGCATGAAATCGGGGCAGCAGCGCATGGATTACGGGCTGATCGCGCCGTTCCCGCCGAGCAGAACTTCTTCTCTCGCGTATATCGCTCTGCCAAAAGTTTCCCGTTTCTCCAATTCGCAGTACCCTGCTGGCAGTTTGTCCGCTGGATTCCTCGCTAGTCCTTTTCAGCCGCCGCGCAGTTAGCCCTCGTCCGCAAGAACTGAAAATAACAATTCAGGACGGAGGCTTTGTGCGTAGGTTGATTTTCTGCTCGTGTCTCGCGGTGTTTTTGTTTTGTGGGCCGCTGCTGCGCGCTACTATTTTCGGAAAAATACAAGGAATCGTGCACGACCCGCAGCACCGCCCGGTGGCGGGCGCAACGGTGAAGTTGCAGGCGATCACTTCGAATTGGGCCCAAACCACGCACACGGACGATAACGGCGAGTTCTCGTTTACGTCGGTACCCGTTGGCGATTACAAAATCAGCGTCACCGCACCTAGTTTTCAGGCCGCGGAGCAGAACGTTACCGTTGCGTCTGCTTCGTCACCGATACTTCATTTTCAGCTGGCTTTGTCGAGCGTGAACCAAACTACCGTGGTGGTGGGACAGGCGGAAGTGGCGAACGTAGATTCGGTTACGCCCACTACGACTCTGAATCGCGCGGATATTTCGCTGACTCCCGGTGCCGACCGCAGCAATAGCATGGCGATGATCACCGACTACGTGCCCGCTGCGTACGAGACGCACGACATGTTGCACATGCGCGGCGGGCATCAGGTGAGCTGGTTGATTGACGGCGTGCCAATTCCCAATACGAATATCGGAACGAACCTGGGGCCGCAGATTGATCCGAAAGACATTGATTATCTGGAGGTGCAGCGCGGCAGCTACGACGCGGGATACGGCGATCGCACCTATGGAATTTTCAATATCGTACCGCGCACGGGGTTCGAGCGGGACAACGAGGCGGAACTGGTCGTGACTTTTGGGAATTGGTTTCAGACCAACGACCAACTGAATTTCGGCGGGCACACGCAGCGCTTTGCTTACTACGCAAGCTTGAACGCCAACCGCAGCAATTATGGATTGCAGACGCCCGATTGGCCAGGTATTTCACGACGCGGAAAATGGCTATGGCGGATTTGCTTCGCTGATGTTCAATCCCGATTCGAAAAATCAATTTCGGCTGGTGGGATCGCTGCGCCAGGATTATTACCAGATTCCGTACGACCCGAACCCGAATTCAATTGAGAATCAGGAGTTGGCGGCGGCGGGGGAGGCGCCGAGCAGCGGCCTGCGCGACAGCGAACGCGAGCCGGACGGATACGTCACTTTTTCCTGGATCCATACATTTAACCCGAACCTGCTGGTGACCGTCTCGCCCTTTTATCATTACAACAAGGCGAGCTACAACGCGTCGCCGAACGATGTGCCGGTGATCACCGACGTGGAGCAGACTTCCAATTACGGCGGTCTGCAAACGACCCTAGACGCGACCGTTCGGAAAAATAATTTTCAAGTGGGAATGTACGGGTTCGCGCAGCATCAGAGCAATTACTTCAACAATGTTTTCACGCAGTGCGTCCCGCCGGACAATCCGAGTTGTCAGAATTTTGGGCCGTCTTCGGCTGCTGTGACTGGCGGGCTCGCCGAGGTTTTCGCTAGCGACCGCTTTACGGTGACTTCGTGGTTGACGATTATTGCGGGGTTGCGACAGTCGCATTTCAATTCGGGCTCCGTGGGAAATCAGCCGGCAGTGGTGGAGAATGCGACGGACCCGCGGATTGGCGTTGCTGTGCAAATCCCGCGATTGAATTGGGTGTTTCGCGCGTTCTATGGACACTTCTATCAACCGCCGCCGCTTCTGACGGCGACAGGTCCTTTGATCGATTTGGCTAACGCCAATAATTTGGCTTTCGGGCCGTTGCGCGGGGAGCGCGACGTAGAGTATCAGTTTGGCGTGACGATTCCCTATCGCGGCTGGGCGCTGGACGCGGACACCTTCCAAACGACGGCGACGAACTGGCTGGATCACAGCAATATCGGCGGATCGAATCTTTTCTGGCCGCTCACCTGGGCGGGCGCGCTGATTCAAGGCTGGGAGCTGACGCTGCGCTCGCCGCGGCTGTGGAATCGCGGGCAGGCGCATTTGGCTTACTCAAATCAAATCGCGCAGGCGCGTGGACCATTCACTGGCGGGTTAATTTGCGGCAATCCTCCGGCGCCGGATTGCGAACCGCCGCCCACATATGCGCCGGTGGACCACGACCAGCGGAATACTTTGAACGTGGGATTTACTGCGACGCTTCCGTGGCAGTCGTTTGCTTCGACGAACGTGTATTACGGGTCGGGATTCACGAACGGGATACAGAACGCACAATATCCAGGGCCGTATCTGCCGGCACACACGACATTTGACATTTCTCTGGGAAAACATTTCGGTGAGAAATACACGATCGGATTCACCGCCTTGAATGTCGCGAATCGCCGCGTGCTGCTGGACAACAGCCTCACGTTCGGCGGCTTCCACTTCAACGATCCGCGGGAGATTTATGTCGAATTCAAATGGCGGTTTCACTACTGAGGAAAAACATCAACAAGTTGGTTATGATCGAAGGCGGACCGCGCGGATCGGCGGCACGAGGCGCATGGTGAAAACGTTTGGCACGCGGTTAATTTTGTTGCTGGCAGTTCCGCTGATCGTGGTGATCGTGGGGATTTTCTGGTTGTGCGCGACGGGATTGAGCGCGCGCGAGGCTCCCGGCAAGCTGGAGACTCGGTTGGCGATCACGCTGCAACGCTTGGCGATCCCGCGCAGCGCCCGGGAGCTGGCCAATCCGATGCAAGCGACGCCGGAGCTGCTGATGGAAGCGCGGCGGCATTTCGCGGACCATTGCGCGAGTTGCCATGGCAACGATGGCAGCGGCGCGACGGAGATGGGACAGAAGCTCTATCCGCGCGTCCCGGACATGCGGATGGCGCAAACGCAGGGTCGTTCCGATGGCGAGATTTACTACATCATCGAGAATGGCGTGCGGTTCACGGGAATGCCGGCGTGGGGTACTGGAGGCACGAATGACCATGATTCGTGGCATCTGGTTTTGTTCATTCGGAATCTGCCGAAGCTGACGGAAGAGGATTTGCAAGACATGAAGGAACACAACCCGCGCAGTCCGGCGGATATGAAAGAAGAAGAATTGGAAAATGAGTTCTTGAGTGAACCGTCCGCTGCTCACGGGCGGACAAATCCACATTCACATTAGAGGAGAAATCACAGATGCGCAGAATTTCATTCGGCAATGATGATTTGTTTGGCGTTTTCGCTGGTCACGCTCGCTACACTGGCTCACGGGACGGATAAGCATGTGCTGGGGACCGTGACGAAAATCAGCGACAGTGAAATCACAGTGCAGGCGCAGGACGGTACGTTGCAAGTGGTGAAGATCGCGCCGGACACTTCGTTCGTGAAGAGCGGCGCGAGCGCGAGTATCAGGGATTTGAAAGTGGGCGATCGGGTGGTAATCCATGCCAAGCCGGTGGGAAGCGATTTGATCGCGCACGAGGTGCGTTTTGGGAAGCCGCCGGCGCCGGCGCCTGCTGCTCCGGCTGCGAAACCGGAGTGAGCTGCGGAATTAATTTTCGCGGTCGAGGATGAAATCGGGGACGGCGAGTAGCGCGCGGCGGTATTCCGTGTCGGGCAGAACTTCCAGGCTCGCTTTGGAGCGCTGCACGTATTCTTTGGCGAGCTTCGTGGCGCGTTCCAAGGCGCCGGTTTCGCGGACGAGCCTGGCGATCTGCTCAGCGCGGACGCTGCGGAAATCACGCTCTTCTAGAACTTTTTCGACCAAGCGGCGACCTTCGCAGTTCGCGTGCGCTTGGCCATTGCCGTCTGATGCTGTGGCGTGAGCCTGCGCTTCCAGCGCGAAAATCAGCGGCAGCGTAACTTTGCCTTCCTTCAAATCGCTCAGGACCGGCTTACCTAATTTTTCAGGCGACGCGGTGAAGTCGAGCAAATCATCTACTAGTTGGAACGCGAGGCCGGCATTGCGGCCGTAATCCGCGAGGCCGTCTTCGATTTCCTTCGGCTGCTTGCCGAGGACAGCGCCGAGGCGCGCGCATCCACTGAAGAGGCAGGCCGTCTTGCGATAGGCGAGCTCGGTGGCTTCGGCTTCGTTCAAATCAATCTGACCGAGGCGCGTGAGCTGGAGGAGCTCGCCTTCCACCATGTTCTGGGTTAGGTCAATCAGAATATCGAGGACGGCAAAATTACGTTCGCGCAGGGCCATTTCGAAAGACTGCATGTAGAGCCAGTCGCCGGCGAGGACGCTCATGTGATTTCCCCAGCGGGCGTTGGCGCTGGGGCGGCCACGGCGGGTGTTGGCGCCGTCAATCACGTCGTCGTGGATCAGTGTGGCGCTGTGAATCATTTCGACGACCGCGCCGAGACGAATGGCGCTCTCACCGCGATAGCCGGATGCGCCGGCGGCTAGGAGCAGCAGCGCGGGACGCAGGCGTTTGCCTCCGCCTTCGCGGAGGTAGCTGGAAATTTCGCAGACGGGTTCGATGGCTGCGCTGTTTTGCGCGGCGATTTCTTGTTCGACGAGCGCTAGATCGTCTCGTACGAGATCAAAAATACCTTTGGCAAGTTGGACAGCGAAAGCCATCCTTGAGGTTCACCTTGGCCGGGCTGGAATTCACTGGCCGCCTAGCCGGAAAAATCGCCTGAAATTGGCCGCGGTCGCAGCGGCTACTTCTTCGCGGGGCAAGTTTCTCACATTCGCGAGCGTCTGCGCTACCTCGACTACGTGGGCGGGCTCATTTCTTTTTCCGCGGCGGCCTTGGGGCGAAAGGAAAGGCGAATCTGTTTCGGTGAGGATTTGGTCGAGCGGGAGGTTTCCTGCTACTTCGCGGATTGGCTGCGATTTTGGATAGGTGATGTTAGCGGCGAAAGAAATGAGGAAGCCCATTTCCAGGCCGCGTTGGGCTTCGCGGAGCGTGCCCGTGAAACAGTGCAGAATTCCGCCGAGGCCGGACGGGGCCCATTCTTTTTCGAGGATAGCCAGGCAGTCGTCCCATGCATCGCGGCAGTGGATGATGATTGGGAGCTTCGCTGCGCGAGCTTGCTGGAGTTGGCGGCGGAAAACTGGTTGCTGGATTTCGGACGGCGGTTCTTCGTAGTGATAATCGAGGCCCATTTCGCCCCAGGCTATTACTTTGGGATTTTTTGCCAGGTCGTCAAGCTGCGCGTAGTTTTGTTCCTGGGCTTCGGCGGCGTGTTGCGGATGGATTCCGATGGTGGCGTAGATCCAGTCGTAGTCTTTTGCTACGGCGATCGCGGCGTCGAGTCGGTCTGGGCCGGAGCCGCCGCTGCCGATGGCTAGGATGGTTTGCACGCCCGCGGCGCGGGCGCGCTCGAGCATTTCGGCGCGGTCGGCGTCGAAGTCTTCGGATTCGAGGTGCGCGTGCGAGTCAATTATTTCCAATTTTGATCCTGCGCCGTTTTTTCTTGCAACCTTTTACTGGCTCCGTTGAAATCTTCAGCCAATGCTGTGTCGCACCTACGGCGCTCCAAACTTTCTCTTCGCAAATTTTCCGAGCCCTTCCGGGCTGGGCTAGATTGTGCCGCGCCTACGGCGCTGGTACGGCGACCTAGCCGAGGGGCGGGTCTGAGACCCGCCCCTACGTTTCTCGATCGGACGTTTGCGCACGACGATTGGGCGAGACGCTTGCCTGCCAGCAGGCACGCTGGCGCTACCCGAATCGAGCGGTCGCACTGAATGCCAAGAGTGCGATTTTTCATTTTCGTTTTTGTTTTCGCCATCTGTCACTTCACTTTCGCGCCGGCTGGGACGTCTTCGGCAAAGGTGCAGAGGACCGGCTTGCCGTCCGGGCCTACGGATGCGGCGAGCAACATGCCGTTGGATTCGAGGCCGCGCATTTTTCTGGGGGCCAGATTGGTGACGATTACAACTTTGCGGCCTACGAGATCTTCTGGCGCGTAGGAGAGCGCGATGCCGGCTAGGACTTGGCGGACTTCGTCGCCGATGTCCACGAGAAGTTTGAGGAGCTTGTCGGCGCCTTGGATGCGCTCGGCGGATTTCACGATGCCGGCGCGGAGTTCGACTTTGGCGAAATCTTCGATGCTGATCTTTGCCGAGGTCGCAGGGGCGGCTGCTGTTCCAGCTGCGGCGGGAAATTATCGGCGCGGTTGGTGCAGAGTCAGCGCTGGGTGCGTGTAGGTTGCGCACTGCCCGGATTGCGAATTTCGTTTTCCATGGTTTCGATCCTCTCCAATATTTCTTTTTTATCCGCGCGCGGAAAAACACCTTCGGGTTTTCCGATTCGCGTTCCGGGCTTTAAGTCCGCCCCATTGCAATTCATTGATGCTTACGTTCTCAATTTTTCCTGGTTGGCCAAGCTGCTCCCAGATCTTTTGTGTCGCGTCGGGAATCACTGGATGGGCCAGAACGGCAACAATCCTCAAAGATTCCGCAGCGATATAGAGCACTTGCTCGCAGCCGCGCCTTTTGCGCAGGCTCTTTCGCAAGGGTCCAAGGCTTCTCTTCCGCGAGATATTTGTCTGCGATTGCCACCGAACTCCAGATGAGCATTAACGCATCCGAGAATTCGAATTTGTCATAGGAATTGCGGATGGTCGTGCGAAAAGCCGTGGAAGCAATCTCGTGCAGGTTCGACGGCGCGGGAGTCTTGGCCGGGATTTTGCCGCCACAATAATTTTCGATCATCGTGAGCGTGCGGCTGGAAAGATTGCCGAGGCCATTAGCGAGGTCAGCGTTGTAGCGGGTGATCAGGGCGTCTTTACTGAAATTTCCGTCCTGGCCGAAGACTACTTCGCGGAGGAGGTAGTAGCGCAGAGCGTCGTTGCCTAGAGCTTTCACTATGGGCTCGGCGTAGGCTACGTTGCCTTTGGACTTGCTCATTTTTTCTTGTTCGAAGAGGAGCCAGCCGTGGGCCTGGATTCTGCCGGGCATGTATTCGGACAGCTTTTTATCTGGAAACGCGGCCATGAGGAACGCGGGCCAGTACACGGCATGGAAGCGGATGATTTCCTTGCCGATCATGTGAACGTCAGCGGGCCAGAATTGTTTGAAGCGGTCGCTGTCTTTTTTGCTGTTTGGCTCGCCATCCACGAAGCCGATGCCGCTCATGTAGCTGGTCAGCGCGTCGTACCACACGTAAAAGACGTGTTCGTGATCGCCGGGCCAGGGGATGCCCCACTTGATTGTTTTGCGGCTGATGGAAAGATCTTTGAGGCCGCTTTCGACGAAGCTTTTCACTTCATTCAGGCGGAAATCCGGCTGGACGAAATCGGGTTGGTCCTTGTAGAGCTGCAGAAGTTTTTCCTGGTAAGCGGAGAGGCGGAAGAAATAATTTTCTTCGGAGATTAGCTCGGCGGGGCGGCCGCAGATCTGGCAATCGGCGGGGTCGGGCGTGTCGCTGACGTAGAGATTGTCGTAGATGCAGTAGCGGCCTTGGTATTTACGTTTGAAGATCGCATCGGGCGATACGCGCTGGGTGCGTCGAACGAGATTTTGCACGGCTACGGCGTGGCGCGGCTCCGTGGTGCGGACAAAATCGGTGTAGCTGATGCCGAGGAGCTTCCAGAGATCGCGGAAAATCTGCTGATTGCGGTCCACCAGGTCGGCGGGGGAGATGCCGAGTTTTTCGGCGGCGCGTTCGATGTTGACGCCATGCTCGTCTGTGCCGGTGAGATAGGCGACTTCGATAGCCGCACATGCGCTTGTAGCGGGCGATCACGTCGCAGACGATGGTGGTGTAGGCCGAGCCGACGTGGGGGCGGGAGTTCGCATAATAGATGGGAGTGGTGAGGTAATACTTGGGCTTGGAATTAGCCATGAAAGGTTTGAGCCCCGGGTTGGTGAGTAGTGATTAGTGATTCGTGATTAGTGATTGGTGAGCTTTCATTTGTACGGAATAGAAAAAATGAAGTGATTTGTAATGAAGTAGTTTGTTTTGTGTGAATTGCGAGATTCGAGGTGCGAGATAGGCATTCGTTTGCATCGAATAGGAAAAATGAAGTGGTTTGATTTGTGTGAGTTACAAAATTGGGGAGCGGTTCATTTGTATCGAATAGAAATTGGCGATTTTGGAGGCAGGCGTTGCTAAGAAAGGCAGAAGATTTAACACTGAGGACACAGAGAAAGGCGGAGGGCGCAGAGAGAGAAGGAGAGACCCCGGCTGCGGCGGGGGCGGCTTGAAGCAAAGGCTCCGGAGTCCTTTCGGAGAATTCGCTCAGTGCAAGCAGGATGACGGTGCTGGCCGCCGGGTCAGAGGCGGAGCGGAAGCCGGGAGCGCTGGCTGCAGGCGCTGGGGAGAGGGCGCTGGATCGACTGGGCGTCGGATTCGAGATTTTCACAGATTCATCATCCTCTTGTGGAGCGTGAAATGCAAAAGGTTGTGTGTGTACGGAGCTCCTGCCCGGTGATGGGCGCTGGTACGACTGTAAAACCAACAGTAACGTCAACGACGCCCGCCTAAAAAACAAAAGCAGGCGGCCGCTACATAATTCAACTGCAAAAGAGCCGGCGGGACGCCCTTCGATCCTGCCGCTGGCAGGCTCTCTGGACTAGCCAGCCGGCGCTACCAAAGTCAAAGACGCCAGCCTAAAAAGAAAAAGCAGGCGGCCGCTACAAATGCAAAGGCAACTTCAACTGCAAAGAGCCTACCGAACGCGGCGGCGTCTCTACCGGCCGGACGTACCGTCGCGACTGGGCGGATCGGATAACTCCGGTTGCGCTTCGACCCGTTTCTGAAATTGAAACGATGCTGCTTCGAGCACGTGCTTGAGCGGAATGCCCTTCTGGGCCGCGATGCGCTGGCAATCTTCATATTCCGGCGTGGCATTGAGGACGGAACCGTTCATGCGCGAAATTTTCATGCGTATTTCGCCGAAGCGCGTTTGGACGATGACCGATTCCCTGGCCAGCGTCTTGCGGCGCACGTCGTAGGCGCGCACGCCGATGGTGGTGGTTTCGCGGAATATCAGATCAATCAAGCGGTTGACGTTATCGGGTTCGCTGAGCATGGTGACGAGCAGGCCGGGGCGATTTTTCTTCATTTGCACGGGCGAGGAAAATATGTCGAGAGCGCCCGCGGCCAGAGCGCGCTCGACGAAATAGCCGTAAATCTGGGGGCTCATGTCATCCAGGTTGGTTTCGATCACGGTGACAGGCGCGTCCCAGTGCTCGCCTGCTTCGGCGACTTCGTTTTCGCCGATCAGGATGCGCAGCACGTTGGCTTTTTCCTTCAAGTCGGCGCTGCCGGCGCCGTAGCCGATGGTTCTGAGGGTCATTTCCGGAATTTCAGCGTAGCGCGTGGAGAGCGTGGTGGCGATTGCGGCGCCGGTGGGAGTCACCAACTCTTTGGCGATGCCGCTGGTGAACATCGGCGCGCCCTTCAGCAGCTCGGAGGTCGCTGGCGCTGGGACGGGCAGGATGCCGTGCGCAGTTTTCACTTGGCCGGCGCCCACGTCGAGCGCGGAACAAGCGAACTCATCTATGCCCAGCAGCTCAAATCCGATCGCCGCGCCGACGATGTCCACGATCGAATCCACCGCCCCCACTTCGTGAAAGTGCACTTTCTCGAGCGGCATTCTGTGGACTTTGGCTTCAGCTTCCGCCAGGCGGGTGAAAATTTTGCGGGCGCGTTCTGCCGCGCGCGGCGCAAGTTTGGCCTTTTCGATTCGTTGCAGAATCACGGATAGGCCTCGGTGGTGGTGGGATTCGGTGGTCGCGACTTTCACCTGGGTCGCATAAATCTGGCCGCGCTTTACCTTGGCGGCGGAAATTTCCCAGCCCTCCAGGCCCAGCTTGCGCAGGTCGTTTTCGATGGCACGCAGGTCGGCACCTGCGTCCACCAGGGCACCTAAAACCATGTCGCCGCTGATGCCGGAAAAACAGTCGAAATATGCGTGCCGTATGCTTTCCATCGGATGGTCTGGCGCGAATCCCGTCGAAACGCGAAAAAACGATACTAGTCTGGCGTGCAAACGCTGTCAAATCCGCCAATGCTTGGGGCGGGTCTGAGACCCGCCCCTACGGTTTTCCAGCAGACGTGTGCGCGGGATGGGCCAGCGCGACGGAAACGGGTTGCGCTAGGGAGGAAGGGTGGGAGGGAAATCGGCGATTGCGCTGCCTAAGCGCGCCTCGACGCGATGTATTGGCGAGGCGAATCCGAACGTTACCGACGCCCGCGGCTTTGACGCTTTCCGCGGGTTTACCTATAATCGCGGGATTCACTTTGCATGGGGAGCCACGTGTATAAAGCCGTCGAAGAGCGGTTTCGCAAGGCGCTGCGCCATCATATTCACGAACGTTACAAGACGGATGTGCCGATCGTTACGGAGCGGCCGCCGAAGCTTTCGATGGGGGAGGCGGCGTCACCGGTTTGTTTCGAACTGGCGAAGCGGTTGAAGAAACCGCCGCGGGCGCTGGCGCAGGAGATCGCGAATTCACTGAAGCCGATTGCGGGCATCGCGCGGGTGGAAGTGGCCGGCGGCGGATACTTGAATGCGTTTTTTGATCGCGCGGCATTTTTTCGGGCTGCCGCGGAAGAAGCGGGACGTCAGGCCGTGACGGCGGAAGCGAGCGCGACGAAGACTGTGGTGGAGCATACCAGCATCAATCCGAACAAGGCTGCGCATATCGGGCATCTGCGCAATGCTGTGTTGGGCGATACGTTTGCGCGTTTGTTGCGGCATTCGGGTCGGCGGGTGGAGGTGCAGAACTATATAGATAATACCGGCGTGCAGGTGGCGGATGTGGTGCTGGGATTTCTGCATCTGGAGAAAAAATCGCTGGCAGAAGTGCGGGCGCTTACCGAGGCGCCGAAATTCGATTATTTGTGCTGGGACTTGTACACGCGGGTGACTTTATTTCTGGCGGAAGATAAGGCGCGGCTCGAATTGCGTGGGCAAGTATTGAAGGATATCGAAGAGGGGCACGGCGATGCGGCGAAGATGGGGGAGATCGTCGCTACGGCGATCAACTACTGCCATCTGCGGACGCTGGACCGGTTGGGGATTGATTACGATCTGCTGACGCAGGAGAGCGACATCCTGCATTTGAAATTTTGGGAAGCGGCGTTTGAGATGTTGAAGCGGAGCGGTGCGGTGCAGCTGGCTACATCGGGGAAGAATGCTGGGTGCTGGGTGATGGAGCTGCCATCGGACAAGGCGACCGCTGCGAAGGTGAGTGCGGCGGACGCGGATGCTGCGGCTGCGGCTGCGGCTGGATCAGCGGAGGCGGTTGAGGAGCCGCCGGAAGAGGCTGAAGCGAAGATTATTGTGCGCTCGACTGGCACGGTGACTTACGTCGGTAAAGATATTGCGCTGCACCTTTGGAAATTTGGATTGCTGGCGCGCGATTTCCACTATCACCATTTTTATAAGCATCCGGATGGGCATCAGGCTTGGATTACAGCGAGCGAGCGGGATGATCCCGGGGCGCCGGCGTTTGGGCACGCGCATGAAGTGTTCAACGTGATTGACTCGCGGCAGTCTTATCCCCAGCAGGTGGTGGTGGCTGGATTGCGGGCGCTTGGTTACATGGCGGAAGCGGACCATTTGAAGCATTTTGCTTATAACGTGGTGGCGTTGACGCCGCGTTGCGCTTTGGAGATGGGCTACGAGATTCCGCCGGAGGATGCGAAGCGGCCTTACGTCGAGGTGAGCGGGCGGAAGGGGCAGGGCGTGAAGGCTGACGATCTGCTGGACCGGTTGGAGGCTAGCGCGCGGGAGGAGGTGGATTCGCGGCACCCGGAAAGCCCTTCAGAGGAGCGGGCGGCGATTGCTCATGCGGTGGCGGTTGGGGCATTGCGTTATTTCTTGCTGCGGTTTACGCGTTCGACTGTGATTGCGTTTGATTTTAAGGATGCGTTGAGTTTTGAGGGGGAGACGGGGCCGTACGTGCAGTATGCGGTGGTGCGCGTGAATGGGATTTTGCGGAAGGGGGCGGAGCTGGATCCGAGTTTGGCTGCGGAGGATGCGGAGAATATTGCGCGGATTAAGAGTGGGGAGTTGGATGCATCGCGGTTTTTGATTTCGCCGGAGTATGAGGACATTTGGGATTTAGTTTTGCTGGCAGGGTCATTGGATGCGCAGTTGGAGCTGGCATTGGCTGCGCAGGAGCCTGCGGCGGTGGCGCGGTTTGGGTTTGAGTTGGCTCAGAGTTTTAACGGGTTTTATCACAAGCACAATATTAATCGTGAGGCGGATGGGGAGAAGCGAGCGTTCTTGCTTTATGTTACGACTTTGGTGCGGGAGCAGTTGGTGACGACTTTGGGATTATTGGGGATTACGGCGCCGGAGAAGATGTGAAGGGGCAGTTGAAAGTTCAAAGTTGAAAGTTAAAAGTTAAAACCAAGGCCAACGGCTGCCCGGTCCCGCTTTGCGGGACCGGCCGCTACAAATTCAAAAGCAGATTCGACGGCAAAGTCAGAAGCAGGTTCAAAGGCGCCCAGCTGAAGCTGGCCGCTACAAATGCAACACCGAGCGCCCTTCGAATAAAGTCACGTCCTGGCGTGGGCGGGCACGGCATGCCGTGCCCCTACGGCGGCTGACCAACCCTGTCCGCGCTTTAACTTAGAGTTTCATCGCAAAATCTACGATTGAGCGGATGGCTACGCCTGTGGGGCCTTTGGCCAGCCAGGGTTTCCCTTCGTCTACCCAGCAGGTTGCCGCGATGTCGAGGTGGATCCAGGGGGTGTCTTCGGCGAATTCTTTTATGAACCAGGCGCCGGTGATGGCGCCGCCGCCTTTGCCTGAGCCGGTGTTGCGGATGTCCGCGATATTGCTTTTGATCATTTCCTGGTATTCGTCATCCATGGGCATGGGCCACATTTTTTCGCCGACGGCTTTGGCGCTTTCGAGAAATTGATCGAGATATTCGCGCGGGGTGCCGAAGGCGCCGACGTGGACGCTAGCGAGAGCGACCTGGATGGCGCCGGTGAGTGTAGCGGCGTCAATCAGGTGCGTGGCTCCGAGCTTGCGGGCGTAGAAGACGCCGTCGGCGAGGACCATGCGGCCTTCGGCGTCGGTGTTGATGACTTCGATGGTTTTGCCGGACATGGCGACTTGCACGTCGCCGGGTTTCTGGGCGCGGCCTCCGGGCATATTTTCGGTGGCGGGAATTACGGCGATCACCTGGACGCCGGGCTTGAGATACGCGATGGCGCGCATGGCACCGAGCATGGTGGCGCCGCCGCCCATGTCGTATTTCATTTTCTCCATGTTGTCGGCTGGTTTGATGGAGATGCCGCCGGTATCGAAGGTGACGGCTTTGCCGACGAGGCCGAGGATCGGAGCATCGGGGCGAACATTTTCCGGCGTGTAACGGATCACGATCACGCGCGGCGGTTCGACGCTGCCTTGGGCGACGCCGATCAGCGCGCCCATTTTCAGCTCGGAAATTTTTCGTTCGTCGAGAATTTCGACGCCCAGGCCGACTTCCTTGGCCATGGCTTCGGCGCGGGCCGCGAGCATGCGCGGGGTGAGGTGGTTGGAAGGCTCGTTGATCAAGTCGCGCGCGAAATTCTGGGATTCGGCGATGACGCGGCCGTGCTCGATGGATTCCGGGAGACTGCCGTTTTGATTGGCGTCGAAGCCGGCGAGAAGCACGGATTGAATCTCTTTGCTGGCTTTCTTTTCGGTTTGATATTTATTGGATTCGAAATCGGCGACGCCGAGGCCTTCGGTGACGGCTTGGGCGGCGGCGGGGCCGCGTTCGCCTTCGCGGGCGAGGAATACGAATTTCTTGACGCCACGGGATTTCAGATAGCGCAGCGCGGTGCCGGCGATTTTGCGCAAGTCGGACTGCGAGAATTTTTCCGGCTTCCCCGCGCCGACGAGCAGGAGGCGCTTGGCGTCAAGGCCTTCGGGAAAATGCACGAGGACGAGCTCGAGCGCTTTGCCGGTGAGTTCGCCGGAGGCGATGAGAGCGGCCAGGCGGCCGTCCATGGCGTGGTCAATGTCGGCTAAGACTCCATCAATTTTATTTTCTTTGTCGAAGATGTAGGTGACGAGCGCGTCGGCCTGAATTGAAGAGTACGGTTGATTTTCGAGTTGAATCTGCATGTCTCCCTTTCGTCTTTAGCGGCGGCGCGAGCGATACATTGCTTCGCTGGCTTCGCGTTTGGCTTCTTTTTGTTTTTCGGATTCGCGGCGGTCGTGGAATTTCTTACCCTGCGCCACGGCCAATTCGCATTTGGCAATGCCGTCCCGGAAATAGATTTTGGTGGGGACGATGGTCATGCCCTTTTGCTGGGTCTGGACGAGCAACCGGTCAATCTCACGGCGGTTGAGCAGCAGCTTTCGTTTTCTAAGCGGGTCGTGGTTGCGGTAGCCTCCGGCGAGATACTCTGGAATATGGCAGTTTACCAGCCAAGCCTCGCCAAGGCGAATCTCGGCGTAGGCCTCGCGGAGCGTGCCCTTCCCTTCGCGCAGGGTTTTGACTTCGGTGCCGACCAGGACCATGCCGGCTTCCAGACTGTCCAGGAGATGATAGTTGTAAGAGGCCTGGCGGTTCTGCGCAACAATCTTTACGCCTTCGTGTTGAGATTTATCAGGCTTGGATTTCACGGCAGAACTATCATAGCTGCCGGGGGCGAGCCGCCGCAAGTCACAGATGGGTACGGATTTCCGGTTACCAGCAGGGGAATTAACAAAACTTTCATAGAAATCCGCTGAGGCCCTTCTATTATTCATACGTCTAACACGACTTTGGGATTCCTTGCTGCATGCCAGTGCGGGTGCTAGACTCGAAAAGAAAGAGCCCACCCCTTTCGGAGGAGTACTTTTGCGTCGTTGCGGATATTTGTCATTATTGGTGGCCGCTGCCCTGCTTTTGGGCGGGTGCCCCAAGGGCAATCAGGACTATGAGGAGGCCAAAAAGGCCTTAGCTCTGCAGGATTACGACACCGCGCTGGTTCACTTCGAACGCGCCGCCCGCTCCGATCCGACCAATGCCGAATACAAGCTCTATGCCGCCCAGGCGCGCTACGACGCCGGGCAATTTCACGTGCAGCAGGGCCAAAAGGCGCTAAAGAACGGCGACTTGCAGCTGGCATTGGGCGAATTCCAAAAGGCGCAACTGATTGATCCCTCCAATACCGCTGCTGATCAGTACGTGAAGCGGACGATTGAGCTAATGAATGCGCAGAACGGGCCCAAGGCGCTGAATCCGGCGACGCAGCCGGACGAGCAGATACTGGCGCAGCCGCCGGAATTGAAGCCGCTATCGCGCGATCCGATCAATGGGCTGAAGATGACGAATGACGCGCGGGTGGTTTACGAGACGATTGCGAAATTGGCGGGACTAAGCGTGATATTTGATCCGGACTTCACGTCGCGACGGATTACGGTGGATTTCCCAAGCGTGACGCTGGAACAGGCGCTGGACGCGGTGTCGCTGGAAAGCAAAGCATTCTGGAAACCGATCACATCCAACATCATATTTGTGGCGCAGGACCAGCCGCAGAAGCGCAAGGACCTGGAGGATGAGGTCGTACAGACTTTCTATCTTTCCAATACGCTGACGCCGCAGGATTTAACGGAAGTGGTGAACGGGTTGCGCGTACTGCTGGACTTGCATCGCCTGCAACAGGTGAATGCGCAGAATGCGATCGTGATCCGCGATACGCCGGACAAATTGCTGCTGGCTGCGAAAATTATCCGGGACATCGACAAGGCCAAGCCGGAAGTGCTTATTCATGTGCAGGTGATGACCGCGAGCATGGACCGCTTGCGCGATCTGGGGATTTTGCCGGGGCAGACAGTTTCACTGGCTTTCACGCCGCGGTCTTCCTTACAACCTCAAACTTCGACCAGCACTTCGACTACCACGACGACCCAAAGCCTTCCGCAGGTCTTGTTAAGCCAATTGAAAAACCTGGGGACCTCGGACTGGGCGCTTACTCTGCCCGGCGCGACGGCGAACGCGATCCTTACGGACGATCGCACGAAGATTCTTCAGGATCCGGAATTGCGGGTGACAGATGGACAGAAGGCCACGCTGAAGATTGGCTCGAAGGTACCGGTCGCGACGGGCAGCTTCCAGGCTGGAGTGGGCGTGGGCGTGACGGGCAGTTCGGGCGTGGTGAATCCGCTGGTGAACACGCAATTCCAGTACATCGATGTGGGCGTGAATATTGAAGTGACGCCGCGGGTGCATCCGGATGGCGATATCAGCTTGAAGGGAACCGTGGATGTGTCGCAGATTACCGGGACGAGCAATATTGGCGGAATCAACCAGCCGGTGATCGGACAGAAGAAAACGGAAATTGACGTGCGGTTGAAGGAAGGCGAGCCCAACATTCTGGCAGGTTTGATCGAGCGCACGGATACAAACAACGTCAATGGAATACCAGGGCTTGGCGAAGTTCCGCTGACGCGGTATTTGTTCTCGGATAACAGCCACGAGATCGAGGAGGATGAGACGCTGATCGTGATGACGCCGCACATTTTGCGGCTGCCTTCGCTGACGGCGGCGAATCTTCAATCCATGGCGGCGGGCACGGATTCGAACGTGCGGGTGTATCGCGGAGAAGAGGAAGCGGCGCCTGCCGCGCCGGCTCCCGCTCCGCAGGGTCCGGCTGCGCGGCCGAATTCAGGAATTGCTCCGGCAACGCCGGGGGTGACGCCGACGTCCATGGGGCAGCCTGCTCCGGCGCAGGGTGCGGGTGCGGCGGCGCAGCTTCATTTCGAGCCGGCCACGGTGGTGCTGAAGGCGGGCGACACGGCAACGCTGGGCCTCGCGGTTTCCAACGTGCACGATCTGTATTCGATCCCGCTGATGATTCATTACGATCCGGCGGTAATACGAGTGGAAGAGGTGCGCGACGGCGGCTTTTTGTCCGGGGGATCGCAGCTGGTGGCCGTGGTGCAGCGAATCGATCAGCAGCAAGGGCAAGTGATCGTTTCCGCGACGCGCCAACCGAACACGCCGGGAGTGAATGGAACGGGCACGGTATTTGGTTTTGTGGTGCGCGCCGTTGGTCACGGGACCGCGCGGCTGCAAATTCTGCAAGTGAACGCGCATGATTCGCAACAGCAGACGATTCCGATGGTTTCCGGAGAAGCCACGATCCAGGTGCAGTGAGGCATGATGAACTGGAATCGTTCCCAATCGAATTCCCTTTCTGCCCGACGGCAATTCCCCGCCCTGTCACTTGCTTTGAGCCGCAGCCGGCGCGGCGGCGCGGTTGGAATGTCGCTATTGGAATTGGTGGTTGCTTGCGCGATTCTGCTGATTCTGGCGACTGCTTCGATTCCTCTTGCGCGCAATGCGATCCGGTACAGGAAAGAAGAGGAGCTGCGTTGGCAGCTGCGGCAGATACGCGACGCGATTGACCGTTATAAGGATGCGTCAGACAAAGGGCAGATTCAGGTGAAGGCCGGGACGGAAGGATACCCAGAGAGCCTGGACGCGCTGGTGAAGCCGACTCCGCTGACCGGCACGGCGGCGGACAAACGGATTCGATTCTTGCGCGAAATACCGACGGACCCCATGACCAAGAGCAAGGATTGGGGGCTGCGTTCGGTGCAGGATGACACCGATACGACATCGTGGGGCGGGCAGGACGTGTTCGATGTGTATTCGAAATCGTCGGGAACGGCGATGGATGGGTCGAAGTACTCTGATTGGTAGATGCAATTTATGTGGCCGCTGAGAAAATGATGCGCGAAGGACTTAACGTGAGAACGACGCTGGGGCGGCGCGGCATGGCGCAGCGCGGTTTCACATTGCTGGAACTGATGGTGGTGATG
Source organism: uncultured Acidobacteriota bacterium (assembly GCA_963821765.1). Lineage (GTDB taxonomy): Bacteria > Acidobacteriota > Terriglobia > Acidiferrales > UBA7541 > Palsa-295. Next base: position 612 of record CAWGFF010000018.1, on the reverse strand, counting down.
GCGATCATTGTGATCCTCATGACCATCGCCACGGCAAAATTCGAGCAAATGGTGGTGCGGGCGCGCGAGGCGACTTTGCGTTCCGATCTGAAAGTGTTGCGGCAGTCCGTGCAGGATTACACGCGCGACAAGGAATGCGGGCCGTCTTCGTTGGACGACCTGGTGAGCAATAATTATTTGCGAACGGTGCCGAAGGATCCCATGACCGGAGCAGCGGACTGGGCGACGAAGTCCGACGATATCGCGCTGAGTCCGGAACAGAGCTGCTACGGAATTAGCGATGTGAACTCGGCATCGGACAAGATCTCACCGTTTGAAAACACGCCGTATAGTTCGTGGTAGGCGGCGCGCTGCCGGCTTTTTGAGCTTCCTCGTTTGCTGGTTTTTCCGTCGCACTGAATAAAAGTAGGATTTTCGCTACGAGCAGGAGCGTTTGACGGCAGTGCGCGCATCCGCTATTATGTTTACGCGGGGTGGAGCAGCCTGGTAGCTCGTCGGGCTCATAACGCGCCAATTACCAACCGGCTCTGCCGGATTCAAACGACTTAGCCACTCTTCTCAGCCGTAAAAACCTCTCAAAACGGAATATTCTGGGCACTTAACGGGCACCTG
>CAWGFF010000017.1:0-150383 GCA_963821765.1 uncultured Acidobacteriota bacterium | reverse complement strand
ACGGAAGGGCGCAGCAGCCGCGAAGGCACTCCTCTCGCCACAGGGTCTTCGCGACTCGATCGCGGGCTTTCTGAGGTACGCCGTCGAAAGTGCGACCGAGAAAGGGTCCGCCCGGGGCTGCCTTATGGTGTGCGTCGCGCCGCTTGTGAACGACGCTGAGGTGCAGCGGTTCCTGCAGAGCGCGGTCGCCGGCGGCGCGGCCCTGGTAGAAGGTCGTTTCCGGGACGGGATCACCGCTGGGGAAATCCCGTCCGACTTTCCTGTGGCCGTGCGCGCGATCCAAGTCACGGATTTTGCTCGCGGCCTGACCATGCGTGCGCAGATTGGCGCGCCGCGCAAGACGCTTCTCAGGGATGCCGAGGAAGCGGCCGACTTGGTGCTCCTGCCGCGCCTGAAGGCCATCAGCAAGCAGAAGCTATAACTTTCTCTCGCCGGCGCTTGAGCCGGGTCCTGGGCCTGGGTAATGGCCGCCTACGCGAAGTTCAAAGCGCTTCAGGGCCAATCCTCTAAGAAATCTGCTCTCAACATAGTCTGGGGATGTTGAACTTCGGCGAGCCCCGCTCTGAAGGCTTCATATGGATAGTGAGCGCGCAAGCATTTGGAGATCACTATGTCACTCATCGAGCCCGGATTGGTATTGATATGTCGGCTTGTAGGGGAGTGATTTTTGCCAGGAAGACAACATTCTCCAGAAAGCCAGAAGGCAATGGTTCACTAGACCGTTGTAAGTACATTCGCATAAGTTCTGACAAGGTGAGGGTTTTCCAAACCGCCGCCGAGCGGAACACTTGTCACACCTTAATCCTTCATCTGAATGTGATCGGCCAGTACACTCGAAGGAATTGTTCCAAGAGGCTGCAAATAATCCACTGCTCACGAGCCAGGTGCTCTCCTCCACTGTTACCATCCGCTTGGGAGGCGGCCGCGCTGCCCCGCGGCGACAGCTCAAGCTCACGCTGACGGCCGCTGTCGAGTCTCCGATCCCACAGAGTATTAATGAAGGCGGTGGGGATTCTGGTGCCCGTTGGCACCTGTGAGACTTCTTCGCAAATGGTGCAAATCATTGAAATCGCCGACCTTCTTCTACTTCAGAACGGAACGTCAGTCAGCAACGGTGTTCTAATTGGCGAGACGGCAGCGACCTAACAGATTGAAAACAAAAACTTTTGGTAGGGGCGGTGGGGATCGAAAGGACAAGCTATTGAATAAGGCTTGCGCTCTCTGTGCGTTGCAGCCACCGCCGCTCGCCAATTGGAACAAACGGAACAGGCGCCAAGCCCCGCCGTCTCAGGTGTGCCGCGCAGCTGATGCAAAGTCACGACAGCAACTGAGCGTCTGGCTTGGACCCGAACGTTCAACTACGCGCAGACTAAACAGGCTTGCAGGGGTCTCGCGATTTCGCAGCAGCGGTCTTCTGCTACGAAATTCCGGTTAGCCCGTAGTCCTCCCAGAATTTGCGACAGGGCGCGGTGATCATAAGGACCTGGGGCTCGCGGCCGTCTCGGAGGCCCGCGCCAGTGCTTGCGTGTCGATATACTCCTTGATGTGCGCCACTTTGCCATCTCGAACGGTAATGTCGAAGACCCAATCGTCCTTAAACGGCTTATTCGTGGCTTTGATTTTTCCCGTAGCAACGCCGATGACCAGAACCCGGTCTCCCTGCGCCACGAATTCGGGGGGCTTTGCGTATTTCGTTTCCACCTCTTTGGACGCCTTCTTAAGCACAGCCGCCAATCCCGCGTGCCCGCGGTGCGTGCCGGCCAGCGGCCAGCCCTCGCCTGGAATGATCCACTCAATATCTTCGGCGGCCAACGCCAGCAAATTTTGCTCATTGTAGCTGCCGATTGCTGCAAAAAAATCCTTCACAATCTGAACATTCTCTTCGATGCCCATCGAAATCTCTCCTTTTCCCTCACATCAAGTGTGTCCGATCCAATCGGACGCTTTGAAATCCTTCTACTCGGACCAATTCACACGGTCGTGGAGGTATTACTGCTCCTTCTTGAGCAAATCCTGGAAAATGAGCTGACCCCAGGTGCGGCCGCGCGCGTGCACCAGCGCGCCACCCTCGTTGAGCTTTCCCAGCTTGACGGGTGCGAACCCGAGTTGTTTGGCCAAGGCCGCCACGGGAGCGGTCGCGTCCTCGTCGTCGCTCGACAGAAAGACGACCCGGTGGCCGCCCTCGACGATCGGATCGGCAGCCAGGATAGCTGCACCCAGGTGATTGAAACCTTTCATGAGCTTGGCGCCGGTGAACGCCTTCGCGACGAAGGCGGAGGACGGGAGGCCGCCCAGCTCTTCAGGGGGAACGCCAAACGCGTTCGTCGCGTCGATGACCGTCTTGCCTTCCCAGCTCGGCAGGGCCTTCGCAACCTCGCGGTGCTCCCCGAACGGGACCGCCAGGATGATTGTGTCGGCATCGAGTGCATCCCGCAGCGACTTGGCGACGACCGTGGGTCCAATCGCCCGAGCCTGCGGCGCCAACGCTTCGGGCAGCCGGCGGCTCGCGACGGTCACGTCGATGCTTTTACGTGCGAAGGCGCGGGCGAGGGCCTGACCGATCTTTCCGAATCCTACAATTGCGTAGCTCATAATGTTTCTCCGATCTTCTGGTAGAACTAAAGTTTGAGAAGCGCGGTTCGGCGACTAGCGGAGCTGGACGGCCAGCCAAGGGACCGCGCCGGGGTCAGACCTGCGCCATGCCGCCATCGACGGCGAGTTCTACGCCGGTGATGTAGGAGCTTTCTTCGGAGGCGAGAAACACGACGGGGGCCGCAATTTCCTCGGGCATGCCTCTGCGACCGAGCGGAACCTGCGTGGTGAACCCTGCTATCGCTTGTTCCATCATTTCAGGGGGGATGCCCGCTTTCTCAAGTGCCGCAGTTTCGATTGGTCCGGGGCTTACCGCATTCACGCGGATTTTGCGGTCTTTTAGTTCCGCGGCCCAGCTGCGAACGAAACTGCGCACAGCCGCCTTAGTCGCGGCATAGACAGCAAACGTTGGCAATCCCATTACGTTCGCGACCGAAGTGGTCAGGATGATCGAACCCCCATCTTTGAAGAGGGCAATGGCCTTCTGCACCGTGAAGAATGTTCCCTTCGCATTTAAATCGAAGGTTTTGTCGAAATGAGCTTCGGTAACCGCTCCAATCGGAGCGACTTCACCCCAGCCGGCATTTGCGAAGAGTACGTCGAGGTGACCGTGCTTCTCATTCACGACGGCATAGAGCCGATCCAAATCCTCAAGGCGCGTCACGTCGCCCGTGACCGTCGTGACGTTTTTACCGATGAAGGCTGCGGCCTCTTTCAGCTCTTTCTCTCGACGGCCAGTGATCACAACGTGTGCGCCTTCTTCTACGAAGCGCTTGGCTGTAGCCAAGCCTATGCCACTATTGCCGCCTGTGATGACCGCAACCTTACCGTTTAGCCTTCCCATAACTTCTCCTTTTGTGGCGTCGTACTGCGCCCCTGTTGCCATTTGCACAAATGTGCTGTATCTTGTGGATCACTGATCCAGATACAAGTTTAATATACGGAGCACCGTTCCACTTGTCAAGGTGATTTATGCGAGCCGATGCCAGAAAGAATTACGACCACCTACTTGCAGTCGCGCACGATGTCGTCGCTAAGCATGGCGCCGATGCGTCCATGCGAGATATCGCCCGCCGGGCCAAAGTCGGGATAGCTACGCTGCTTCGTCACTTCCCGACGCGGGAAGCCTTGTTTGAAGCGTTGCTGCGTACGAATGCCGACGCACTGACGCGGCAGGCAGCCGAACTCGAAACGTCGAGCCCACCCGACGAAGCACTGGTGTCCTGGTTTCGCGAAGGGGTGGCATTCACTCACAGCTATAGCGGCGTTTGCGACTTGATGGCTAGCGCCCACGCGGACCCGGACTCCGCGCTTCACGCTTCAAGCACAGCGTTGTGGGCAGCGGGCGCGCGATTACTGCTCCGTGCTCAAGCCGAGGGAACGGCGCGCGCCGATATGGATGGGGTCGACCTATTCGCCCTGATGTCGGGGCTTGCCTGGCTCGCCGGCCAACCCGCGTTCGCGCCACGGGCGGATCATCTCTTTCACCTTATTACGAGCGCTATCCTGACAAACCCGTCGAGCAAACGTCGGCGCGGCAAGAAAGCGACGCGTTGAATTAGATCGGCGATCGGATCGCTCGGCCGTGCGATCTAGCTCCCTTTCTATTCGGGATGTTTTTGTGGCGGTGACCGGCCAAATTCACTCTCAGTCCGGTCCTGAGTTTCAATCCACGCGGTACTCGCGCAGGCGGTGGGAGATTCCCGTTCAACTCTGCGTCTTTCAGACTGCGCGAATCATTGAAATCACAAGGCTTCGCTGACCCGAAACTTACCCTTGGTCAAAGCGTTTGTTCCGATTGAACGGTCCCTAACGATATAAGAGATTGAAAACAGGAAACTTTGGTAGGGGCGGTGGGGATCGAAATGACAGGCAAACCAATAAGGCTTGCGCTCTCTATGCGTTGCAGCCACCGCCACTTGCCAATTGGAACAAACGGAACAAGCGTCAAGCCCAGCCGTCTCAGCTGTGCCGTGCAGAGCTGATGCAGAGTCACAATAGCAACTGAGCGTCTGGCTTGCACCCGAACGTTCAGCCACGCGCAGACTAGACAGGCCTACATGGGTCGCGCGATTTCGCAGCAGCGGTCTTCTGCTACGAAATTCCGGTTAGCCCGTAGTCCTCCCAGAATTTGCGACAGCGCGCGGTGATCACTCCCTACAATCCGACGCAATATAATCAGATGGGATGAGAAGGCCGGTCTCCGCGGGATGCGATACGCTCCCAATGTTCGACGTGCTCGAGGCACAAGAAAAAGGAGACCGGCGATGAAGAAGATTAGCACTGTGCAAGTATTGGGGAACGAAATTTTGAAGGAGCAAAAGCTGACCATCGGTTTGGATCTGGGAGATCGTTGGTCGTTCTACTGTGTTTTGGATGAAGCGGGCAAAATTATTCTTGAACAGAAAGTGGCGACGACACCGGAAACGATGAAGCAGACATTTGGAAAGATACCGCGGAGTCTGATGGCCTTGGAGACAGGAACACATTCGCCATGGGTAAGCCGGCTGTTAACGGAGCTGGGACACGAAGTGCTCGTGGCGCACGCACAAAAAGTGCAATTGATCACCAAGAGCAATCGAAAAGATGATCGACACGATGCGCGGACCCTGGCACGACTGGCGCGCATCGATCCCGAGCTATTGGGGCCGGTGCAGCATCGCAGTGCAAAGGCGCAAATCCATCTGTCGGTGATCCGGGCGCGAGCCGAACTGGTGAGTGCTCGAACGGCCTTGGTGAATGCAGCCCGCGGGTTGGTGAAGTCTTTTGGCGAGCGACTACCTAAATGTGGCACGTATCAGGTGAACGAGAAGCTGGCCGAAGGAGTGAATGCGGAGTTGCGTGATGTTCTGGGGCCACTCTTGCGAGAGGTCGAATCGCTGAACGAACGCATCCAGGAATACGACGAGCGGATGGAGAAAATCGCCAAGGAAGTATACCCGGAAGTGTCCTTGCTCAAGCAAGTGAAGGGTGTAGGAACGCAGATCGCTCTGACCTATGTCCTGACGCTAGAGGACCCGTATCGATTCGCGAAGAGTCGCGAGGTGGGTTGTTTTCTGGGATTACGACCTGGACGGAGAAACTCTGGGGAGAGCGAGCCACAGAAAAAAATCAGCAAAGAAGGAGACCGGTATCTGCGAACGATGATGGTGCAGGGAGCGCATTACATTCTGGGGCCGTTTGGAGAAGACAGTGATCTGCGGAGATGGGGACTGAAGCTTGCGGAGCGAGGAGGAAAAAATGCCAAGAAACGAGCGGTAGTGGCCGTGGCGAGGAAGCTGGCAGTACTGCTCCATCGGTTGTGGGTAAGCGGTGAGGTGTACGAACCATTGCGCAATAGTCAAAAAGCGATGCGCGCAGTGGCCTAGAGTTTTGATCCGAACAGCCGAGCTCGACCGCCGAGTCCAGGTGACTGCGACTAAGTCCTGGAGCCCGACTCCCACCCGAAAAGGTGGGACGAGAGGTCGATTATCAGGTAGCAGCACCTACTGAAACGAGAACACCCACCTTGCACCGAGCGAATATCGCTCACAAAGAGTGCGGATGGAAGGATGGCGACAGGGGCGGCTTGGCTGAGTAGGAACAGATTCAAAGAAAGAAGAAAGTGAAAGTGTGCCTTGACATCAACCGGCCTTCTCATGGAAGGACTTGGGAATTGCTTCGATTCCATTCCAACTTGAAAAATCTTCCGATTAGGTTAACGATGTCAGGCATGATCGCCCTATCGGCCCCGCATCTGAGCGATTGACCTTTTGGCCTCGCGTCTATCCCTTTAGGAGAAGATTCGTCATGTCGCATCATTTCGATACGCCTACCGCAAAAGAAGATCCCCGCATCAACGTCTGCGACTTCTACTTGTTTCGCGGCCGCCCGGGCACAACGGTGATGGCTTTGACCGTGAATCCGAACGCCGGCGTCGGCGCGCCCGACACCTTCCGCGACGAAGGTCTCTATGCCTTTCGCTTCGACACGAATCGCGATCTTCGCGAAGACGTCACCTTCAAGGTCCAGTTCGGCGCGCCCGCCCACGCCGATGGCGGCGAGCACCGGCACGTTCAGACCTTCGCGGTCCGGCGCGCCACCGGAGCGGACGCTCTGAAGGGTGCCGCGGGCGAACTCATCATTTCCGGGAATACGGGAAGCGTGGTGAAAGCGGATCACGGCTGCCTGGCGTACGCAGGCCTCGCGCCCGATCCGTTCGCCACCAATGGCGTCGGTTTCGGTGCCTTCAGAAAAGCTCTGTGGTCTGAAAACCGGTTCGCGCCGGAGTCGTTCCAGAATGGCCAGAGCTTCTTCGCCGGCAACAATGTCAGCGCCATCGTCCTCGAGGTCCCCAGCAGCCTGATCGGCCGAGGTGTGGTGCACGCCTGGGCCACCGCATCGCTCTTCGGGCACGCGCCGGAGGTGCAGGTATCGCGTTGGGGCCTGCCGATGATCACCCACATGCTGCTCTCCGATCCTTCGCTGCACGACGCATCGGAAAAATACAACCGCGCGGTCCCGGCGGACGAAGCGGCGCTGTTCTCCAAGCCGATCCGCGACTTCGTGGAAAAAGTCACCGCGCTCGCGCACTCAGCGGCCGACCCATCCGCCTACGCTACGCAACTCCTCGCGCGCCTCTGCCCATCGGTCCTGCCGTATGAACTGGACACGCCCGCCTCATTCAGCTTTGCCGCCTTCAACGGCCGCGGCCTCTGCGACGACGTGATGGACGTGATTCTCACGCTGGCCACGAACACGGCCCTCGGCGATGGGGTCGCGCCCGATATGCGGCTGATGCGCCCGGATTTTCCCTATTTCGGCGAGCCGCACGCCTACGGCGGCGAGTTCCGCGAAGCAGTGAGGGCGAAGGAGTGAGCGCACGGACGACACAGCGGGATCTACAATCGGATGGATTTGCTCGCCGGCAGCGCGGAACGACTCTCCGCCGTCTCCGTCGCCGGCGCGAAGGCTTGGCGCCGGATCTGTGTGTCAGGGAGCTTATACATGATCGTTAGAGGCTCAAGATTTTCGCGGATGGTTCAAATCAAGCCTCCGCAACGAGAATGTCTTCGATAACTTTCGGTTTGTCCGTTATCCTCGTGCTTTGAGATCGCTCAGCGTGTCGGCAGGAACAGATTCATTGAAGAGTACGATCTGCGTTTCCGGCGATACCATCAACAAACTGATTCCAGCTTGTGCTCCGTCCATGCCGGGAGTGCAATATCCGATGAGGGCAACATCTGGCTTAAACGTAGCCGCTCTTTGAATCGCACCTTCTGCCGTTGATTCAATCGCGAGTTCGCAGTCCCAACGACTCATCAACGTTTGAATGTACCGGACGAGGCAAGGATCATCTTCGGCCAGAAGGATACGTTTCTTAGACATGAGCATCACTCAGTTGCGCCCTCGCCAACGAACAAAATTCCCTCGACGGTGCTGCCATCGGGTTCCAGCAGGTAAGCCCTGCCGTTTTTCCACTCGAATTGCGACTCTGCGCTGATCTCCCTTCCGGGGAACCACCACCAGCGGCCGCTGAACCAGACCATTTCGTCCTTGCGTGGGTATGCCATCGTGCCGAATCCTCGCTCTAAAGGGGCGGGTGCGCCGATAGCTCATCTAACCCCAGACGTTGAGCGATCTGAGGATACTTCGTGAGCAGCCTCGCGAAATTTCGCCGCGCCCGAGAAGCCGGGCAGTTCGGGAACGCACTCGGATGACGACCGATCAGCGCCCACTTTTGCATTGATCTGGCCAGCAGGTGTTCGCGAATTCGTGGTCTTGCACGCATTTTTATCTTCCTCCAAACGAAAACTCGGGGTCTGCGCTTCTCGCGCCAGAACTCGGGAGCCAGTTCTCGCAGCAAAATGGCAATTTCGTGTGCCGGGAGAAATTAGCGGCGCTGCCCGAACTGCCAAAATGCTAGTTCATGAAATGGATTTGATAGTCGCGGAAGTGGTGCTGAGTGGTGCAGCAAACGCACAGCAACGGAGCTTCGAATGGCCCGATTCGAGCCATTCCGAGACGAACACTCTTCAACAAATCACAGTTCGAAAATTCCAGCGAGCAGTCACCGGGAAGGTGGCGCTGCGAGGGGGTGGGAAGCATGTAGACAACGTTTGGGCGGAGTCGCACTACGGCGACAAATTCAGGTTCGATCATAAATTTTCCTTGGGATACGGCCCTGCCGCTCTTCTTGGCGTATCACGCTCGCTGCGCAGCGAGCCTTTTTGTCTGATCGGACTCATGCTGATGGGGTGGGTAGTCACAGTGGCCCGGAACCCCGAGGGGGGAAACGGGAATATATACCGTGGGTAGCGATAGACCGAGAAACACTACAAACCTTTTCCCTAGTTTCCCCAAAAGCCCTAAAAAAAATAAGCTTTTTTATTTTCATAGATTTACTGGTTACGGTTGATGGGGAAAAAAGTGGGGATGGGGAATCCCCGTCCACCAAAATTCAGAAATTATCAACGACTTACAGACAATGGTTGGTGGAGGGGATTTCCCCATCTAGCTTTTTCGCCACTTTTTTCCGCACGCTTTTCACTAGCTAAAATCCCTCAGCTTGAACATGTTCTTGCTTGGTTTTTCAGCCGTCACGTTGCCTTGCCGGTCGTGGGTCGTCTCGACTTCGGGCACAATTTCGCCCATGTCGGCGAGGCTCTGAATTACGCTCTTCACAAGCCAGTCGCCGAACCTGTCGCCCCACTTCCGGTCGTGAGCCAACCGCTTGATGTTGATATACCGCTTCCTTGAGCGCGCAACGAAGGTTGAACTCTCGAAGACATTTCGGGCATCTCTGGATCCGGTTGTCACTCGTGCCGCTGAAAACTGTGCACAAAACCGAATGCATTTCCCTTAATGCCGCCTTTTGCCGCCTCGTTTTTCTGCAACTGTCACCCAGCTAAACAGATGTGGCGGAAGCGTGTGGGAGTCGAACCCACCATTCTGGCCGCGAAGGACAGAATCAATGGCTTTGAAGGCCACGAGGACCACCGGGCCCCTGGCGCCTCCGCTGCTCGTAGGACGCAAAGAATACCCGGCTTACCGCGCATAAACAACTTCCGAGTTCGCTCAGCATCGCCAACTTCCCCGCCATTGCGCTGCACGGCATTCCGCATTCCTGTGCGCGGCACAACGTATGAATTTCCGCCGAGCCGCGGCGCACTTTGTAGTCTAATAATAAGCGATGCCATTCACGTTTTCACACCCTGCAGCGGTTCTTCCCATCCATCCCAGACTCAAGAATTGGATTCCGCTGTCCGCGCTGGTGATCGGAAGCCTGGTGCCAGACGCTGCGTATTACCTGCCGACGCCCGAGCATTTCCGAAACCATTCGCACACGCTGCTCGGAACATTTTCCACATCGCTTCCCTTGGGTATTATCGTCTGGCTCATTTTCTATTGGCTTGCTCCGTCGGCAGTGTTTCTGCTGCCCAGCCCGCACCGCGAGGCTCTTCAACCGCAGCTCAAGCGTCGCAGCCCTTCCATACCGCAAGCCTTGGGCGTCGCATTGGGCGTTCTGATTGGTGCCTGGAGCCATGTTCTATGGGATTCGTTCACTCACGTGCGAGGCTGGTTCGTTCGCCACTTTCCACTGATGCAAAAACCGCTTTTCGGAAGCGCGCTGCCCGTGTACAAAGGCCTGCAATACTTTTCCTCGGTATTCGGACTGTGTGTGCTGTTCTATGTGTACAACAAATGGCTGAAGGATTCCGGATATCAGCTGTGGATTTGGCGAAAGCCTGGCTGGAGATTCTATCTTTGGTTTAGCGTCGGGGTGATCTGCGTGCTCGCCGCAGCGATCGAGGGGCACGGGATCGCCGCAATCGAAAATCTGTTCCTTGAGCACGTGGGGGGCTACGCGCTCACGTTTTTCTCCTGCTTCGTCAAAGATATTCTGATCGCGTTATGCGTTGTTTCGCTCGCAGCCAAAACGCTCGGATACGGTTCGTCTCGCGAGCCGCGCCCCGAACCGCTTCCCTAAGACCGCGCCGCGCTGGAAGCAAACTTTTTCCGCGCCAAGTCCAGCAATTTTGCGTCGGTGCACACTTCGTAGTACGGACGAAGCCCCTGCGCTCCCACCTTCGCGCCCGGCAGCAGTTGATGCACGAATCCCTTGCGCACCACCACCGGTTCGAGCGATTCTCCCAGCGGCACTTCACCGAAATAAAGCTGCACGCGCTCTTTGCCCCAGGGCATGGGGAAAGTTCCGCCCATCGGCGACATAGAGATTTCCGCGCTCAGTTTCTGAAAGCCTTCCTCATTCAGCTCGATGCCATTCAGGTTGTAGCGCACCAGCAATTCCTCACCTTCGTCTTCCGCCGCATCCTCCATCAAAGGCTGCAGCACGAACACGTTAAATGGCGAAGGATTATCCTTGAACAAACGCTTGGTGATTTTCGTGCAGCTCGATAGCCGGTCAGACAAATTCAGCGCGCGCGAAATCATGATCTTCGAATCGCCGTCCATCCACAACGACGGCGCCGAATCCTGAAACGCCACGCCCACTCCAATTTCCAGCGGCGGCAGCCCCGTGGTCTTGGTCCGCGTGTTGTACGCCGAAGTTACCGCCAGGATTTCCCGCGCCAGTATGCACGCCCGCGCCACCGCGCGCGTCGTAGCGCGCGTCGCTTCCGTCTCGTAGATCGCCAGAATAATCGCGTCGCCTTCGATAAACACCGTCGCCGCGCCAAACCGCTCCAGCATCCGTTTCACCGGCTCGTGCAAATTCATGCTGAAATGCGAAGCCGGATTCATGCCCTTCGCCAGCAAATCCTTGGTGATGCCCGTCGAGCCGCGCACGTCCGCCTTGATCACCGTATGATTGATAACGGGATCGTCGGCCGGCCGCCCTTCGTCCGCGTGCAGAAATTCGTACAAACTCTTGTTCACGCGCGAAAGCTCCCGCGCCCGCTCCGAACGCACCAGGCTGATGCGCTCCATCCACGCTGCCACGTGCTGGTAATTGCGCCGGTCGCGCCGCAGCCGCATGAAATCCTCGGCGAATTGCAGCGTGATCGAAAGCTGCTCCTCGTGCGAGCGCCGCCGGATCGCCCGCGAAGCGTCTTCGAGCCGTTTCATCGAAATCTTGCGCGCCGGAAATTGCTCCAGGATCGTTTCCACGCGCTTGGCCTCGTCTCGATTCACCAGCGCTTTTTTCAATGCCTGCAAGTGGATCGGCGGGCAATAATCCGCGTAGATGCGGCGCAATTCGTAGCCCGCCAGCATGTGAAACAGCAGGTCGCGCTCCTCCAGCCGGTGCATCCATTCTTCCAGCAGTTGCGCGCGCGTTTCCGGCTCCGCCTCGCCTTCTCCTGCCGGTGCCGACGCGTCAAACAGTCTCCGCGCGTTCTGCGGCTCGTTCAAATAATCGCCCAGCCGGCTGCGATACTCCTCGATCAGGAAGTCCATGCGCTGCTTGGCCGCGTCAATCTGCGGCCCCAATTCTTCCAGGTTTTTTTCGCTCGCCGCGGACTTCTTGCGCAACGCTTCCAGCTCCGCGCGCGATTCGGCGCTCGCTCCGCCCTTGCGCTTGAATATGGATGGAAACAGCCCGTCGCCCTCTCCCGCGCGCCCCGTGGCCTCTTCCAACTCCTCTTCCAGCCGCGCCATTTCCGACCGCAATTGCCTCGCCTGCTCGAGCAAACGCTCATGGGTCTTCCGCGCCTTGCTCAATTCATCCGCATCGTCCCCCGTCAAAATCAGATCGCGCACGAAATCCAGCAGGATGCCGTCGAATATTTCGAAGCGGTCGGGATCGTTTACGAAATTCGCCAGCAGTACGTAATGCTCCAGAAACAAATGATCGTCGTTCCCGTTCTCCACAAATAGAAAGCGATTCTGCAGCAATTCGTAAGTCTCGTGGAAATCCTCGCCGAAGAGCGCCCGCCGCGATTTCGATAGCGTACCCTCTTCCACCTCGCGCCAGATCCGGCACAGCGTGTCGCCCACTTCGCGGTATGTGTTCTTTTTATCCGCTTGGATTTCCGCGATTTTCGCGCGCATCACGTGCGCCTGCTCGCTATGCTCGAATAATTCGCCGCGCGATCGGATCCAGTCCTTGCATTCCACCAATATGCTGGAAAATTGGCTGGCAATCTCGGAGGTCAGATGTTTCACCAGGGCCAACTGGTGCAATATATCCGTTTCGATGGATTGCTGAAATTTCGCGCGCGTCAGCGAGGCTTGCAGCACTTCGGTGAGCAGCTTGCGGAACGCGCCATGCTCCGGCGCGCCGGATTGCTTGCGGTCTTTCCCGTAGAACAGGCTGATATTGATTTTCTGCCGGACCAGATCCAACAGGTACTTCCGCGTAAAATCCACGAACCGCGGGCTCAGAAAAACGTCATAATGAATATTGTCAACGCCCAGCGTAAGATTGCTCAGCCGAATTTCGGCGGAGTAAGACTCCAGCTTCATCCGGGCGGGATGGGCGGGCGAAGGCGCAATGCGGGTATCTGGCATCCGGGCGCAGCGAAACGGCTCCATTTCACTCTAACGAGGGGGGATGCGCAGCGCAATGGCACGGTTCCTAACCGTTAATGATTTCTCGGGCAGCCCGCCGGTTCCGCGCGGCAATCAGGACTTCAATCTTGATCCGGAGCGGACCGCCGCCGCCTCCGAATTCGGCGTCGAACCCGATTCGTACAGCGTCGAGCCCGCTACCTACGGCGTCTTACCAAATGCCGGCCAAAAACGCAGCGATCAAGGACCGTGCCTCTACTTCGGCCCGCAAGGCCAACGCTGCAGCCGCCCGGCCATCGCCAACGGATTCTGTGCGCGTCACACGCCGGAGCAGGCTGAACAATCTGCGTCGCTCGGAGCGGCACTTCCCAGCGCCGGCCGCAAGCCTCGCATCGTCGCGCTGGGCCTCGCCGCACTCGTCTTTTTCGACTATTTCTGGCCCATCATCTCCGAGGTCGTCCGCGAAATCATCCGCCTGACTCACGCGCACTAACCTGACGATGCGACGAGCATTTTCATCCTGACGCCCGCGCCGTTGCCTTTCTCTGCGCACTCTGCGTCTCGGCGGTAAATCTTGGCGCCTTCTAGGATTTTCGTTCGTCTGTCCGCCCTTCCCCTCTGTGTTAAATCTTTTGACTTCTTCCGCATGGAAATGCCTGTTTCCGGGTAAAATATCGGACCATGCCCAAATTACTAGAAGGCAAAACCGCCATCGTCCTAGGCGTTTGGAATAAATGGAGCATCGCCTACGCCATCGCCCAGGCATTCGCCCGCGAAGGCGCCACGCTCCTGCTCACCTACCAAAACGACCGCGCCAAACCCGTAGTCGAGGAACTCGGCAACGAACTCGGCGCCAAAGGTTTTTACCCCTGCGACGTCCAGCAACAATCGGACATTGACAGTCTGGCGGAATCCCTGAAACGAGAAGGCCGCACCATTGACGTGATGGTCCACTGCCTGGCTTTCGCCAATCACGAAGATTTAAACCAACCGTTCCTGAAGACCTCACGCGACGGTTTCAAACTAGCTCTCGACGTCAGCGCCTATTCCCTGGTCGCCGTTTCCAGCGCGCTTTCTCCCCTCATGTCCAACGGCGGCGCGATCATGACCCTCACCTACCTCGGGTCCACACGCGTCGTAAAAAATTACAACGTCATGGGCATCGCCAAAGCCGCGCTCGAAGCCGAAGTCCGTTACCTCGCCGCCGAGCTCGGCGCGCAAAAAATCCGCGTCAATGCGATTTCTGCCGGCCCCATCAAAACGATTTCCGCCCGAGGCATCAAGGATTTTTCCAAGGTTCTCGATTTCGTCCAGGAACACGCCCCACTGCGCCGCAACACCGAAATCGCCGAGGTCGCCGACACCGCCGTCTTCCTCGGCAGCGATTTGGGCCGCGGCGTCACCGGCAATATTCTGTACGTGGATGCTGGATTCCAGATTATGGGGCTGGAACCCCCCGCGCCGCCAAAATGACGACCCGCCAACTGCGTTCGCGCGCTTACGACCGTGGGATGCCCCGCGATCGCTTCGGCTCACGCTTTACGCCACTGTTGTTATTCGCCACCATCATCCTGCTGGCAACTTTTGCGGCTGCGAATTCGCGCCCCGCCCCTTCATCTCAAGAAAAAGCAAAGAAGCCACCCTCGCTGCGCTGGGAGCCTCCCCAGGTTGACGCGCCCATTCCCTCTCTCTCCGCCACGCCTCCTTGCCCGCTGTCCGATGTCTTGAAGCTTGCTGCGCACCGCACCGCCGAACTGATTGACCATCTGCAGAATTTTGACGCGCACGAGCAGGTTCGTTACGAAGAAACCGACATCTTAGGCATTCCGCAGATGTCCATCAGCGAAAAGTTCGATTACCTCGTTGATTTCGGCGCGCAATCCGGCCCGCTCAGCGTGCATGAAACGCGCACTCCGCTCGCCGGCAGCGACGACGCGCACCTCAGCGCCATTGTGGATAAAGGCCTCCCCGTTCTGGCACTGATCTTTTATCCCGATTTGCAACGCGACTACGAAATGCACTGCGAAGGTTCCACGCAGTGGAATGGCCAGACCGCGTGGGTGGTTTATTTCCGCCAGGTGAATGGCGCGCGTCCCCGCACCCTTTCCATGACCACCGCAACAGGCAGTTTTCCGGTCAGCCTGAAGGGACGCGCCTGGATCGGCGCGGATTCGGGCGAAGTCATGCACCTGGAAACAAATCTGATAAAAGGAATTCCCATCATTGAATTGCGCGCGAACGCGGTCTCGATTGATTACGCGCCGGTGGCGTTTCCCTCGCGCAATCTCGAATTGTGGCTCCCCAAATCCGCCGTCGCCTACACCGATTACGGCAAGCGCCGCACCATCATCGAACACACCTTCAGCGACTTCCAGCTTTTCTCCGTGCAAACGCAACAGGTCATCGAAAAACCGAAAGAGCCTAAGGACCAGAAGGAAAAACCTGAGGATTAATTCCTGCTCGGAGATTTGTCCGCGTCGTCAATGACGATTCTGCGAACATCCTCGGACACATGCTCCAGCCCGATCCGCAGCACCGGCCAATCCGTGCGCAATTTTAATCGGTCCGGCCATTCCACTACCACGATCGCATTCTCGCTGAAAATATCTTCCAGGCCCAGCGTTTCCAGATCGTGGAAATCTCCTATGCGATACAGATCCACGTGATAGACACGTTTCGTTCCTTGGTATTTGTGTACCAAAGTGAACGTAGGGCTGGTGACGTCGTCCTCCCGCGCCGCTCCCGCTCCCGCTGCAATCCCTTTCGTCAGCGTGGTCTTCCCTGCCCCCAAATCGCCAGTCAGCAGTACCAGCACCGGAGGCTTCAACCCCGCGCCAATTTCCCGGCCCCACGCGATCGTTTCTTCCGTGGATCGCGTCTCGATTTCGCGCCTACCCACGGCCGCACTCGAAATAAAATTCCTGATACGCCCGCGGAATCTCGCGAATTAAATCCGAAGCCATCAGTGGAGCTTCGCCGGTCTCCGCATACGCGATATCGCCCGCGAGCCCGTGCAAATATACGCCGAACGCCAGCACGCGCGCCCAATCCGCCGTGCCGAACTGCGCGGTGGCTCCCGCGAGCATTCCTGTCAGCACATCCCCCGTGCCGCCCGTGCCCATCCCCGGATTTCCCGTGGAATTAACGAATACCTGCCCGTCCGGCGCGGCAACAATCGTTTGATGCCCTTTTAAAATCACGATCGCATTCCAATCCGCCGCGGATTTTCGCGCCACTTCCAGCCGCTGCGCCTGCACATCCGGAATCCCACAGCCCAGCAATCGCGCCATTTCTCCCGGATGCGGCGTTAACGCAATTCCGCCGTGCCCATTATTCAGATCTTGCGCTCGGCCGGCAAACGCATTCAGTCCGTCGGCATCCAGAATTATCGGAACGTCGCGCTTGGCCACCACCTCGCGCACGAACTGCTGCGTTTCAACATTTGTAGTGAGTCCAGGACCAATCGCCAAGGCGCGTTTCCCTTTCAACAGTCTGTCGAAGCGCTCGTACTCGAAACTGCGCAGCGAAATGCTGCCCGCATCCGTCGCCGGAAGCGGCTCGGTCATTATTTCCGGCGTGTGCGACGCGACAATCGGAAGTACGGGCTCGGGCGTCGCCACCGTCACCAATCCCGCGCCCATCCGCAATGCCGCCCACGAAGCGAGTACCGCCGCGCCGCTCTTCCCTACCGATCCCGCCACCACCAGCGCGTGACCGTAATTTCCCTTGTTGCCGTCCGCGCGGCGAGGACGCGCAAAAATGCTCGCCTCGCGCCAGTCAATCCAGCGAACGCTGCTCTTCCCCACTTCGTCAATCAATTCCGGCGGCGAACCGATGTCGCGCACGGTCAGCTCGCCCACCGCGTCGCCTGCCGTGCCGAGTATCATTCCAATCTTCGGCGCGGTGAACGTAACAGTGCAGGTCGCGTTGATGCACGCGCCCATCGCTTCGCCCGTGTCAGCGACAATTCCAGACGGAACGTCCACCGCAACAACCGCCGAGCGCACCGACGCGCGGCGTTTGTTCACTGCCTCGATCGCTTCCGCCGCAAAACCTGCTACCGTGCCGCGCGTGCCGGTGCCCAACAGCGCGTCCACGACAATGTCCGCAGCATCCAAAGCGGGCTTGATGTTCTGCAAATCCCCGGAATTGTCCACTATTTGCAACGCGGCGGAAATTTCCTGCCAGCGTTTGCAGTTCGTCGCCGCATCACGCTGCATGTCATTGGGGGTCGCGAGCAAATAGACTTCCGGTTTTGCGCCAAGCTCCAACAAACGTCGGGCGACCACGAATCCGTCGCCGCCGTTATTTCCTTTGCCGCACAAAACCACAATGCGCCGCTGCGCGAATTTCGGCCAGCGTTGCGCGATGAATTCCGCCACGCTGGCGCCCGCGTTTTCCATTAGCGTCAGGCTGGGTATGCCGAAACGCGAGGTCGTCAGCCGGTCCACTTCGCGCATTTCCGCGGCGCTTAGAATTTTCATGGCTGATGCTCCGCGTTCGGTGCGGAATTAGGCGCAAAGCGATCATCATGCGCGGGGTTAGCGGGACGTGTATGCGGCAAAATCATCGTAGAAATGGACCTCAATATCTCTGTACGGCACACAAATTACCGTAGCACGATTGCGATGGCGTCGCGCAAGAAAACGCAACGCTCACGGGCGAGTATCCAGCGGATGCTTGCTCTTCTCGTAGAATTCGGTCTGTAGCTTCAGGCTTTGGTCGTCGGCTTTCACGGCGCGAATCGCTTCGTCAATCGCCGCGATCCACGCATTCATTTCGAAGGTGCCGAGTTCTTTTGTCGCCAGCGCGCCGTCGCCGGAATAATGGTTCGGAAATCGCGCGTACCACCAGATTCCGGTGTACACATCGTCCGGCAAATTCACGCGCTTCTGATCTGCTCCTGATTCGCTCGGGGCTCGGTCCTGATGCACCAGATCCGGACGCGCGATCATCATCGTGGAAGTTTCTGTTTCTCCCGCGTGCATGTCCAGGTGATCTTCTTTCTCCGGACCACCCTTGGGTTCTTCGCGTCCCCATTGCACATAGACCACATAATCGTGCGGCTTATCCAACTGGCTTTGCGCGAAATACGGCAGCAGGTTTTCGTTTCCACCGTGGCCGTTCACGATGATGATTTTCTTGCAGCCGTTGCGCGCCATTTCGTCCGTTGTTTCCTGCAACAATTGCAGTTGCAGTGCAGCGCTGTAGGCGATCGTTCCGGCTTCGTGCTTGGCCTCGAAAATCTGGCCAAAATAATATTCCGGGAACACGACGGCGTAATTTTGTTCGGCCGCGTGCAGCGCTGCATACCGCACATCGAGCAGGTCGGTGCCCAGCGGCAGGTGCGGGCCGTGTTTTTCCAGGATACCGAATGGCAGCAGACACGTTCCCTGAGACTGCGCAATCGCGTCACGAAAATCGGCCGAGGACAGCTCTTCCCATTTCACCGAATGCTTCGTTTGGGCAGCGGCCGGGTACGCAGCCAGTACCAAAATGGCGAACAGCCCTGCAGTCGTGGTCCTCATCTCGCATCCTCCGTTGCACGTCGTGTCATTTTGCGAATGCGCTACTTCGGCGCTTCGCCGGCGCATTTTCGCGCCTATTCAGAAGCCAAACTTTCCGCGCAACAAGACCCCGCCGGCATCGCAATTCCCTTCCATTGCTCACTGCTACTTCGGGGGCAGGAATTTCTTGTCAATTTTCGCGACGACCACGTAGTTTGGATCCACCATTTCGGCTACGTGGATTGTGGCTACTTTGGAGAGCAGCTCGTAGGCGTCCATTTCGGAAAGGCCGTAGTCGTTGTGGATCCAGTGGACCAGCTCGGTGAAGGCGATGCGGAGAGAGTCGTCGAGGGGGCGGTAGATGCCGGCGGCCATTAATTCGTTTTGATTTTCCCACCGCGGCCATGCGGTGGCGCTTTTTTTGATTATGTGGAAACGCAGGCGGGCGTGCATGGGGACTTCGATGGCGGTGCCGCCGATTTCGCCGTCGCCCATCGCGGCGTGTCCGTCGCCGACGTATAGCAGCGCGCCGGGAACATTTACGGCGAGATAGAGAATGTTGCCGACGCTGGATTCGGAGGCGTCCATGTTGCCGCCGAATTCGGCGGGGACCAGGGAGCTGCGCGTTTCGTCGAATGCGGGGGCGACGCCTACGCAGCCCAGGAAGGGATGCATTGGAATTTGCACTGAGAAATTCGAATCGTGCGCTTGATACGTGGCAGAGCCTGTTTCCTGATGGATGGCGTAGGACCAGCTGCGGCGCGGGAGATCGGGATTGAGCATGGGAGTGTAGTGCGTGGAATTTATTGCGCCGAATCCGGGGGCGATTTCTCCTTCGCCTTGGGTGGTGTTGACGCGCAGGTCCAGAAATTCGATAGCGAGCGTGTCGCCGGGCTCGGCGCCTTCGATGTAAAACGGGCCGGTGAGCAAATTGGAATTGCGGGCGAGATCTAATTTGTCGGGGGGAATTCCGTCGCAGTGTTCGGTGCAATTCAGCGTGTCGGTTTCGAGAATTTCGCCGGGGGCGATTCGCGCGACGGGAGCGGCGGGACCGAAATCAAATCTTACCGTCGCATAGGTCGGTGAGTATTTCACTACGCCCGCGAAATTTTCTTGCGCGTGGATTGCGGCGGCGCCGAAAGATGCGACGGATAAAATCGCGATGAATTGTTTCGCGAGTGTTCGCGGCAGCTGTGCGGTTGCAGATTTTTTGAGTTTGTTGGCTGCGAATTTGTTGGCGCGTTTTTTGTTGGGCATGCGAGTTCTCCCGGGGTGCGAGAGGGAGCATAACGCATTTTTTGTGTTTTCGGCTGGGGCGGGTGGCTTGATCGGGGTGGATCGTAGTTATACGGATGCGTTGGGAATTCTGGGCTTGGGGGAGTGGTGTGGGGCTGCGGAATTTGGCGTTTTGTGTGCGATTAGAAATGGCCGCTGATGTTTGTTTTCAGAGAGTTACGGCGAATTCTAATATTTTGGCCGTTGATTAGAAACCGCATCGGTAGTTTTACTGACTGGCAGGCGGAGGCTGGCGCGGGGTGGTGGATGTGGCGCGTCGCCAGGGATGCCGCGGCGTGGAGGCGAAGGGCGGCCGATGGATTTTTTGTTGGCGGCGCTGGTACGTCGATGGCGGCGTCGCGGAAAATTTGAAAACTTTTCATTTTTTCGAGTCCTGCATCAGCCTAGCACGCACGGAGCGAGAGCGCAGCTGTACTTGTGGACAGAAGTGGTACAGAACTAGTACTAACTGTACTAAATTTTTTTAGAGTTGGTGTACGGTGGTGGTGAGCGGTGTGCTACTCGACTATCGTGAGGGCGTGGGTGGCAGCGTCCGCAGACGACGGATATGGAGTGCGAGATAGGTCGTTAATTCCAGCGAAGAGTTCGCTGCTTCAAGATCGAGGTGTTGCAAACTTGCGGTGAAATAGTTGAAGGACCACAACGCTGGAAGCGCGACGAGCAGGCCGAATCCCGTGGACATGAGTGCTTCGGAGATTCCGTTCGCTGCAGCGGCCATGCACATGGCTCGCGATCCAATACAGCCCCTGAAAGCGCCGTCCACGATCCCGATTACAGTTCCCAACATGCCCATTAATGGGGCGGTTGAGGCGACTGTTACCAAAACGCCGAGACCTCGATTCATTTCGGCGTGAATGCTTCTCTGGGTTCCGGCGAGAACGCGGTTAACGTAGTCAAGGACCCACGCGTCGGAGAAGGAAGCTGCGGCCAAGGCGTCACCTCATAACGAACATAGACACCGAGGGTGACGTGCTTGTGCCGTCGCTCGCGTGAAAGCGGACGACGAAGTGATTTTTCTTGGCGGGAGTGGCGCGGGGGTGACGGTGGAGCGTCTAAGTCCGCACCCTCGCATGCGGCGAGAGTGCGGGCCCCTTAAAATCAAACGCGTCGGTTTCGGTGGTGCGGAAGGGTCGGCCGTCCGCGCAATTCGAGTCAGTTATTCGTGTTCGATCTGATGTTTGAAAGGATTGGAACACCGAGAGCTTTAACGTGCGATTTACCTAACGAGTGGTGACCCCGATAAAAACCGTGATGGCGCAGGAATACGCTTATCGATTCTCTGATGTAAACATCCAGCTCTTGGAACAGCTGCTCGGTGTCGTAGCGCGTGAAAGCATTTCCCCAGCCTTTTATGACGTTGCTCAATCGTGAGAGAGAACCGAGAATCGTACCTGTCGATCTAGGGTCGGTAAGCAAGAAAATCTTGTCTTTGAACCGTTTCACGACCTTATCGTCTGGCAAAACCTTGCCGCGCTCGAACTTGATCCCCAAGAAGGAGAAACCGTCATTATAGTGGCGGATTCTCGTCTTCGCGCTAGGCTCGTCTAGGTGGTGCATCTGCAGCTTAAGTTGCCCCTCCAAAATCTCAAGGCACAGCTTATAAGCGTCGAGGGCTTCCGCCTTCGTCTTGCACAGCACAACAAAGTCGTCCGCGTATCGAACTAGCCTGAAGCGTTTGCTCGTCATCGCCGAGTCGAACTTGTGCAGATAGAAATTCGCGAGCATCGGCGAAAGAACTCCGCCTTGGGGAATACCGGAATCCGGAGCCGGAAACATCGCGCGGTCATAGGGGGTAAACGAGTCGAGATTTCCTACTTCCACACGAATGCCCTGCTCTACTAGATTGCGAAGGCTCGTGGCACGAATTTCCTTCGTAAACATGTCTAGTAGCAGGGCCTGATCGACGCTATCGAAGAAACTCTTGATGTCTGCTTCGAGGATGTATTTTCGGCCGTCGCTCGCAAGTTGGATCACCTTGTCGATCGCATCGCCAACATTTCGATTTTTTATGTACCCAAAGCTACAGTCAAGGTCGAAAACCTCAAACCTCGTTGAGATTAATTTCTTTATTCCAGTCAGGACTACTCGGTCCCGCACCGCAGGTACCTTTATCGGACGCTTCTTCCCGCCAGCCTTTTCTGCCAGCACGCCTCGCGCCGGCGTGAAAGCGAAAGTCCTTTCCCGCAATTCTCGGCTAAGCACGAAGATCTCCTCGCCGAGGTGGTCTGAGAACTCCTTAATCGTCCTCTCGTCAAACCCTTTGGAAAATTTATTTGATTTGGAGATATCTCTCCACGCAGCGAATAGATGGCGTGGGCTACAGAGACGTGAGTAGTATGAAGGCATTCCTGCAGCCGCCGCCCGTGGAGAACCGAGGATACGGGCAGCGGCCCTCATGTTTTGGGACTTTCCCCGTTACGGGTAGACTCACTCCGGCATACGGTCAAATGATTCGACCGCATGTGGCTCCAGCTGCTGCCGCAAACCAAATTGCCCGTTCACGACAACGTTGCTGTCTCCAACCCGAAGCGGCTCCGCGCCTGCTCGCCAGGTGGCTTTGCCGCCCAGCGAGCCGGAGGCCCAGAACGTACTCCAAGCATATTAACAAAGTCGCAAGGCGAACAAAAGGCATAACAAGGGGGCCTTCAGATGTCGGCAGGTCTGTCCCGCATCGCAGGCGTTTCCATTGATTGATTTATGCGGTGGCACTTCAAGCGTCGCGGCGGAATCGTGGCGAAATAAGCTGTCCCACCTGCCGAGTGACCTGCTCCCCCAAATCCGCACAAAACTGAGTATGATTTCGCACTGCGGAAAGGGGAGGAACATGTCGAGGAGCCGGCACAGCGAGGCGCAGATGATTGGGGCTTTGAAGCAACTGGAAGCGGGACGGAAGGCGGAGGATGTGGCGCGAGAAGTGGGCGTGTCCAAGCACACGATTTACGCCTGGAAGGCGAAGTACGGCGGGATGGAAGTGAGCCAGGCGCAAGAGGCCAAGCAGTTGCGTGAGGAGAACACGCGGTTACGAAAGCTGGTGGCGGATCTCAGTTTGGACAAGGAAGCACTGCAGTCGGTGATTCGAAAAAACGGGTGGAGCTCGTAGCGCGGAAGGCGGCTATCGAGCAAGTGCGTGAAGAGTTTGCCTTCAGCCAGCGGCGAGCGTGCCACTTGATGACCGTGGCGGTATCGAGTTACCGCTATCAGACGAGTCGGTCGGATGAACCGCTGCGCACGAAGCTGGTGGAGTTGGCGCGGGAAAAGCCGCGCTTCGGCTATCGCCGGCTGCAGGTGTTGCTGCGGCGTACGGGAGAAGAAGTGAACCACAAGCGCGTGCACCGGGTGTACCGGGAGGCGGGGTTGAGCATTCGGCGGAAGAAACGGAAACACTGCGTGCGGGTAGGACAGCCGCTGCACGCTTGGACTGCGGCGAACCAGGAATGGGCGCTGGACTTCGTGCACGATGCGGTGGACTGCGGTCGGGCGATCCGGGTGCTCAGCGTGGTGGACGCGTACACGCGAGAGTGTTTGGCTCTGGAAGTGGACACCAGCTTTGCCAGCCGGCGAGTGACGCGGGTGCTGGAAGCAATCCTCGCCGAGCGCGGCGTGCCGCAGAGGATTCGTTGCGACAACGGGCCAGAACTGACCAGCCGTCATTTTCTGGCGTGGTGTATCGAACGCCAGATCGAGTTGGTGCACATCCAACCGGGGCGGCCGATGCAGAACGGGCGGGTGGAGAGTTTTCATGGCAAACTGCGTGACGAATGCTTACGTGTGAGCTGGTTTGCGAATTTGTTTGAAGCGCGGCGGAAGATCGCGGCGTGGCGGAAGGAATATAACCAAGAGCGGCCGCACAGCAGTTTGGGATACCGCACGCCGCAGGAGTTCGCGCGCGCAATGGGCGGCGCAAAAGGCTGTGGAAAAGACGGGGGCTGCGCCCCCTTGGAAAACGCTGCGCGTTTCCCACTTTCCCACAGCCACGACGGCGGCGGTCGCTCCACCGGCGCTGCCGTCAACAACCCGGATGTCGTAGTATGACGTGTGCGGAAAAAGGGGGCAGGTCACGAGAACATGGCAAACATGTTGTCTACCACGACCCGAGATTAACGACCCTTTCATCCTTACCGACTAGCACATGGAGATTTCGGTCTTTGTACGTATGAAAACGGGAACCGTCAGGGTTCTTGGTAGTCGTCACCTTGTCTCCCCAAAGGCTCTTGCACTGAGTCCAGGTCATGTCCCAGGGGTATCCGTAAATGGCTACCATTTTCTGTGTTGTGGAATCGAAGTTCAGTTCTATTTCGCGTAACAACTTGGTCGGGTCGTTATACGCGTATATTTCTCCGATAACGATGTTGTTCTGGCCGAAGGCGTGTCTTTGTCGGACCGGCTCGCCCAACTCTCCGTCTGCTTCCTTTTTGGTCCAGACGTTAAGCTTGGATTCGACGTACTGAAGGTCCCCCCATTTTAGGTCCAGCTAAGGAGTGAAAATACCGGGTCTTGAAGGTCCCCCCATTTTAGGTCCAGCTAAGGAGTGAAAATACCGGGGTCTTTGAAGGTCCCCCCATTTTAGGTCCAGCTAAGGAGTGAAAATACCGGGTCTTGCAGAACCAGCAAGGGCGGGGCTAGCCCCGCCCTTGCTGGCGAATTCGCGAGGCGGCACGTCGTCCAGCGCGGAGTGAGGACGAGTCTCATTGTAGTGTCGCCGCCAAGCCTCGATCTTGCCCCGAGCGTCTTCCAGGGACAAGAACCAATTTACGTTCAGACATTCGTCTCGCAGGCTACCGTTGAACGATTCTACATACGCGTTGTCGGTTGGCTTTCCGGGCCGACTGAAATCCAACTTCACGCCGTTTCGATAAGCCCATTGATCTAGCACCTTCGAAACAAACTCTGGGCCGTTGTCTACTCGAATCGTCTTCGGTGTCCGTCGTTCCATCGTGATCCGTCCCAGGACTCTCGCCACCTTTTCTCCGCCAATCCCTTGATCCACTTCGATCGCCAGGCATTCTCGCGTGTAGTTATCTACGACCGTCAGAGCTCGCAATCGCCGCCCGTCATACAACGCGTCGGAAACAAAATCCATCGACCAGCACTCATTCGCAGCACCCGCCTCGATTCGTGCGACTCGCTGGGCGGCACTGGCGTGTCGTCGAGGCCTCTTCCTGCGCAGGCTCAGCCCCTCCTTCTGGTACAGCCGGTAGACTCTCTTGTGGTTCACCTTCCATCCTTCGCGTCGCAGCAGAATATAAATCCGATAATAGCCGTAGCGCACCCGCGC
Source organism: uncultured Acidobacteriota bacterium (assembly GCA_963821765.1). Lineage (GTDB taxonomy): Bacteria > Acidobacteriota > Terriglobia > Acidiferrales > UBA7541 > Palsa-295. Next base: position 125,264 of record CAWGFF010000017.1, on the reverse strand, counting down.
CTCCGCAATCTCTCGAATGCGCATCCGTAAGGCGGCCTGATCATCCCGGGTCGCTTCATAGCGGTGCGAAGATCGGAAAAACAGGAGCACGCGACAACTTCGCCGTTCGCTTACCCCGTAGCGCCCTTCCAGATCTCGTACCAACTCCCGCTGCCGACCAGGCCTTAGAGTTTTTTTGAAAGCACATCCTGCAACATCAGCTTGTCTAGACTCAGATCCGCTACCAGTTGCTTGAGCTTCCGGTTCTCCTCTTCGAGTTGCTTCAATCGCCGGATCTCATCCACGCCCATCTGACCATACTGCTTCTTCCAACGATAAAACGTCTGTGTGGAGATGCCCATCTTCCGGATTACTTCTCCTACCGGTGTCCCCGTCTCCGCTTGCCGCAACGCGAAGGCAATCTGCTCTTCCGTGTAGCGCGTCTTTTTCATCCGACATCCCTCCCTTCAAGCCGCCCATTTTGCCGGATTTTCTCTCTCTTCGCCTGGACCAGTTTTCGGGGAGGACCTCACTCCGAGATCGCGACTTTACTTGCTACCGAAGCTGCGGGAGGAGCGCTCGTCGCGTTGGCACTCTCGGCAGGTTTCTCCGGTTCGGGCTCGTAAATAGCGGCTAGGGGTTTGGGCGCACCCATCTCCAGGACCATTCCGCGCGCATAATCAATTGGGACTGCAAAGTTGAGATTTTGGCCCTCCTCGATGGTGGCGACCGCAATCCCAATAACCTCCCCCTTGGAATTGAAGATTGGCCCTCCCGAACTACCATGGCTTATGGGCGCGGAGATCTGAAAATATTTGTATCCATCGCCAGGCCTGATGCCGCTGACAATTCCCTCACTCAGCGTGTTTTGAAAAACGCCTAGTGGGTTACTCAGTGAGTAGACCGTTTCGCCCACCTCGACATCTTGGGATCGGCCGAGCTTCAGGAATGGCAATCCGAATCCTTTAATTTTAATGAGGGCGATGTCCTTCCGCTTATCGATTTCGATGACTTCGACAGTGTCGTAAGCGTCCTCGTTAGCGAGTCTGACGGTCGCTCTCTTCGTGTGAGCCACGACATGATAGTTAGTCAGAATGGCACCTTCTGGACTTACAAGGAAACCGCTCCCTTTCGCTGAGACTTCACCCTTGGAATCGTAAATTTCAATCAGAACGACGGAAGGGGATGCCTGTTTATAAAGAGCTGCGGCGGTTGTCGCCGGCGGTGCGACTTGACTCTCGCACGGATACCACCCGAGAAGTACGCACGCCAAGAAAATTGCGGATTGCACAGTCTTGGAGAACATCGGTCCCTCCGATTCGCGCATTCTAATCCAAAAGTCGATTGGCGCTTAAGGATTTCGATTGGCAGAGAGATGCATTCACTAATACGACATGCGAGGCCGCCGATTGGGGAGCAACGGCGCTTGCGAAGACAACGACTATTTCGCCCTCCTGCGGCGGGCAGGCTTCGCTGTTCTCCCTTCGCAAAATCACTCAGGGCAAGCCCTTCGGAGAGGCGCTCAGGACAGGCAGGATGAATCGCGCTGTGGCGCAGACCCTTCGAACCGGCGCTGCCGGCCTCCCTTCGCAAAACCGCTCAGGGCAAGCCCTTCGGAGAGGCGCTCAGGGCAGGCAGGATGAATCGCGCTGTTGCGCAGACCCTTCGAACCGGCGCTGCCGATCTCCCTTCGCAAAACCGCTCAGGGCAAGCCCTTCGGAGAGGCGCTCAGGACAGGCAGGATGAATCGCGCTGTTGCGCAGACCCTTCGAACCGGCGCTGCCGGCCTCCCTTCGCAAAACCGCTCAGGGCAAGCCCTTCGGAGAGGCGCTCAGGACAGGCAGGATGAATCGCGCTGTGGCGCAGACCCTTCGAACCGGCGCTGCCGGTTCTCAGGATGAATCGCGCTGTAGCGCGATTCAGCGGATGCCGCCTAGCAGATAGACGACCAGGACGATTAGCAGGACGGTGCCGAGGATGCCGAGGCCGCCGCCTGTGCCCCAGCGGGAATAGCCGTAGTAGCCGCCACCGCCGCCGAAGAGAAGAACCAGGATGATGATTAGTAGCAACATTTTGAGTCTCCGTGAATCGTGATTTGTGAATCGTGATTCGTGAGTGGTGATTGGTGATTGGTGATTAGTGATTAGTGATGAGTGACAAGTGACGAATGACAAGTGATAAGTGACGAGTGACTGAAACCTCTCTCATAAATATTCAGCCGCAATACCAAAGCGTGGCTTCAGGGGCTAAAGCCCCTCCGCTTGCTGGGTCTGACGGCGGGGCTGAAGCCCCGCCCTTCCGGGTCGGCCACTTTTGGGCTGACTTCGCATGAGTAATGATTCATGAATTCGTCGCGGCGGTTGGCGCGATACCGATGGCGCAGTGAGGAGCGCCGCTACCCTTCGAACCGGCTCTGCCGGTTCTCAGGATGAATCGCGCTGGGGCGCCTACCCTTCGAACCGGCTCTGCCGGTTCTCAGGATGAATCGCGCTGGGGCGCCTACCCTTCGAACCGGCTCTGCCGGTTCTCAGGATGAATCGCGCTGGGGCGCCTACCCTTCGAACCGGCTCTGCCGGTTCTCAGGATGAATCGCGCTGGGGCGCGATTCACAACAACAAACCAAAGGCTGCCCGGTCCCACAAAACGGGACCGGCCGCTACACATTCGAAGGCAACTTCCACGGCCTGGGTTGGCTAGCCTGATGGATCCTTTTGGCGCGTGGCTTTTACGGCGCTTAGGATGCCCACGCCTAGCATTACTATGGCGCCTACGGCGATCCAGTGGGCTGGCATGCGCATCAAGTAGGCGCCGTCGATCAGGCCGGCGATTACGATGGCGAATCCTGTGGCGTAGAGGCCGAATGACATGGTGGCTCCTTCGATGGTGCCCAATTCTAAACCTGTACTTCAGCGGCTGAAGCCGTTGTCGCTTTTCTGCGGTTACGTCGTGGCTAAAGCTACGACCTAGAAACATGGCGCGGAGTTGCGAGGCCGGTGGTGCCGCGTCTAAACCCCCACCCTTCCCATAAAACAAAGGCGGGAAGGATGGGGCACCCGTAACGTCAAAATCAAATTCAAAACCACGTTCAAAGGCAACTGCAAGAGCGAGAGCGCAGCCAATAGCGGCTGTACTGCCAAGGCTTGCGGCGGCGATTCACTGCGCCGACGCAAAGGCGCCCGCCTGAAGGCGGCCGCTACAAATTCGACCCCTTGGGCCCGCTGCTACTGCGAGGAGCTGGCTTTTTGATTTTTCACCTGCAGGTCGTTTACTACCTGGGCTACGTTGGGAACGGCGTTGGCGACGGACTCGGCGCGGGCGCGTTTGTTTTGGGAATTTACTTCGCCTGACAGGGTGACGACGGCGTTCTTGACTTCATATTTGACGCTGTCGTGGAGACGATTTTGGATTAGCGCGGCGTCGAGATTTTTTTCGATGCCTTCATCGAGGTCGGAGTTCACGGCCTTGGCTTCTTTTTCGCCGCCGACGGGGATTACGGCGATCTGGTCGGCGACGACTTGCGCGCCGGCTAGAGATTTTGCGACGGTCTCGGCTTGGGCTTTGTCGGCGTCGTTGGTGACGTGGCCGCCCAGGGTGACGACGCCCTTGTCGGTATCTTCGCTGACGGAGACATCTTTCAGGCCGGCTTGATCGAGAGAGGTGCGAATGCTGTCGGTGACGTCGGGCGATTTCGCGGAGGTCTGGGAACAGGCGGACATCAGGCCCGCTGAGAACAGCATGAGCATGGTTGCGGTGATTCTGAGGTTATTCATGATTCTCCTTTGATTAATACGGGCGCGTACGGCGTCGTGGGAAGGCTGGCGATTAAGTCGTCTTGCCTTTGCACGCCGGGTGACGGCAAGTGCAATCAATGTCGGGCGTTTTTTCCATGGCTTCACATTGGGTGCTGCAGTACTTGCCAGTGGTGGTGAGGCAAGAACAGACGGGATGCGCGCATTTTGTGGCTGATTCGGCGGCCATAATTGGTGATCTCCTGTTGCGAAACTGTGGTGGATCGTCCGAGCCATGATGTTAGCGGGCAGACGAATGCGATTCTGTGCTGAAATGAACACATTTTCAGATTAGGCGCCCTAGGCGTTGTGGGCGCGGGCGATCTCCGGCTCGTTGACGAGTTCCTCGAAGAGCGTGCGGAAGTGGATCATGGCTTGGCGCAGATCTTCGGTGTCGGCCTCGCCCTTGGATTGACGGAGGGCGCTTTGGTGCGCGGCGCGGTAATTTTCGAGGACGAGAGGATGGTCCACGGAAATATCGTTGGCGCGTTGTTCGAAATCGCTGACGGGATAGCCGCGCGTGGACATCACATCGGTGAGCAATTGGTCGGCATCGGTGACGGCGCTGCCGGGGCCGTCCACGAAGCGGGCTTGGATTTTGGCCCAGGAGTCTATGAAGCGGGTGCGGTCGCCGGCACCGAGCGGGCGGATGTGCAGGCGTTCGACGCGCACGGCGCGTTCGTTGAGCGCGGCTTCGGCCTTGCTTTGGCTGCCGCCTTCGGCGACGGCGCGAGTGTATTCGGCGTTGCCGAAGCGGTTGCGAAGTTTTTCGGTGCGGCGCTTGCGGATGGACAGCGCGATGCCAACGATTGCGAGGACCACCACCGCTGCCACAGCGATGATGATGATAATTTGCGTGGTGCTAAGAGCTGCTAGATTCATGACTTGCCTCCCAAGACTTTGCCGTTGGTTGATGCGGATTCGAGTGTGAATGCGGTTCTGGGTTTTGATGGGCGCGGTGGTGCAGCGCGGAGTTACCCTTCGATCCCGCACAGCGGGATCTCAGGATGAATCGCGCTGCAGAGCGATTCAGGGTTTTTCGATGACTTTTTCAACTTGGGCAATTTTCTGTTGGATCTTGCCAGTCACGTTTTCGACGATGCCACCGGCTTCGAGATCGGGATCGTTGATTAGTTTGCCGGCTTGGCTTTTGATGGCGCCTTTTACTTCGTGAAATTTGCCTGCGGCTGCGTCTTTGGTGCTGTCTTTCATCGTGGTGTGCCTCCTGGAAGATTTGACGAATAGGTCCCTGCTATGCGGCGGCGATTAAAAGCCGGGTGAAATGTGAGCTCGGCGAGCTGCGGTTGGTTCGCGGGCGATGAGATGGGAATAGGAATGCGTCTTTCGAAAGCGATGCTGCCGGCGGCGGTGGCCGGTGCGGAACGATTGGCGATGGCGCGGACCGGCGTGGAGGCGCAGAGCCATATTACGGATTCATAGAAGCCGCGGGCAATCAGCATGACGAGCATGAGCACGGTGAACAGGCCGATGTAGCCCAGAACAAAGATGACGAACGCGGCAATGACTTGGGCGGCGAAGCCGAAGCGGAGCAGGACAGCCATGAACGACTCCTTGGGCGGCGGCTGAGTAAAACACCGCCGAGAACGGGTGGTGCGAGCCGGGCCGAAAATCGAATGCGACAAGTGCTGATGCGACGCGCTGGATGATTCGGCGGCTGCCGCCGCAGACTGAATTGCAGCGGCAACTGGAGAGAGTTGCGGCGCGGTGAAAGCGGGCACGGCATGCCGCGCCCCTACGGCGCCTGTTTATAGTTGCGGCGTTGGCAAGCTGAAGCGCAGCCCTTCGATCCCGCGCTGCGGTCCTGCCTGCGGCAGGCAGGATCTCAGGGTGAATCACGCTGTGGCGCCCACCCTTCGAACCGGCACTGCCGGTTCTCAGGATGAATCGCGCTGTGGCGCCTACCCTTCGAACCGGCACTGCCGGTTCTCAGGATGAATCGCGCTGTAGCGCGATTCACGCGCTGGCGGAACTGCCGCGCAGAAAGTGGAACAACAGCAGGATCAGGCCGACGACCAGGACGATGTGAATCAGGCCGCTGGTCACGTGAAACATGAAAAAGCCTAGCAGCCAAAGAACGATCAAAACCGCGGCGATTATCCCGAGCATTTTTTATTTCTCCTTACTTCCAGGCGCGAGAGGATCCGCGATTTAGTGCCAGCGAATCCGGTGAGAGGCGCTTGCGGCGTGGAAGGAGTACGCACGGTTGTAAGAATAGGAGGTGTGAGAGCGGAAGACTGTCTCGTTGTGGACACTTTTGGATTTAATTTTGCGAATTAGCGCATCGTGGAGGGAGAGCGAAAAAAAACCGCGGCCCGGTGTGGCTGGGTGCCGAGCCGCGGCTTGATTTTGTGAAAGCGGATGCGCGCGGTTATGAATTGGCCGAAAAATCGCGGTTGCGACGGGCCATGATTCCCACGGCCAGCAGCCCGAGCATCAGGAGAGAGGCAGCCGGAGGTTCCGGGATGGGGACTGGCGCGTCATTCTGATTTTTATTCTCGCCTTTGCCGGCTTTACCACGATCGGGATCGCGCCCGAAAAAGCCGAGGCGTGATCCATCGGTGCTGAAGTCGGAGGAAGCAGAGCCGCTGGAACCAAGTGCAGCGAAGTCGCCCGAATGAGCGCCCGGTTCGGGGGCGCTGGGCACGAGCGTGGCGAGAACCCAGGAATTTTCCGCGTCGCTGCCGCCGAACGCGCCGCCGGGCTGGAAGCCGTTGACGGGCAGCATGGCAGGAGCGGAGAGGGCCGGACGCGCTTCGTTCCGAGAATCAGTTAGTGCGAGAGCAAAGCTCGCGGCGTGGTTGCCAGAGATTTCTGTTTGCGTGGCATCTTGAGCGAGGGCGGGTTCGGGCAACGCGAAGGCTTTGACTGAAACGACGGCTGGAATTGCCTCCGAAAAAAATTGTGCGGTCGCGAGCGTCAGGTATTTCGCATGGGAGGTACGGAACGTTAGCGCGGAGCTATCGGGATTCGCAGGCTCGTTTGCGGCTGTGGTGTAAAGGATGCTATCGGCATAAACCGGAATTGCGGCCAGCAGAACAACTGCGCTTAGCAGTAAAGCTGATCGAAACTTCATAAGTTTTCTCCCAGTGGTGAATGGCGGGGATTCCATTCATACGAAATAGTAAATGGCGGGAGGAAGGAGTTCTGTTCAATAAAGCACACATTGCCGGTTTGCCGCGATTTCGTGGCGGCGGTGCTGTGAGGGAAGGGGCGCGGTGCGGGTGGTGAAGAGGAAGCGGATGGCGAGGCGACGGCGAGGACTGCGCGGATCGCCGGAGGAAACTTGGAGAAGTGTGCAAAAGGAGACAGTTTCGCTATGGCACAACGCATAAAATCGCGGGCGAATGGCGAGGGAAGGGAGAGAAGACCCTGCAACCAGGGCTGGGGGCTGGGTAATTTCTCTCTTCCTCGCTATCCCACAATTTGAGCGCGGGAATAGGCGAGATGCGATGGGCAGTGGAACTGAGTAAGCGCGATTCGCATCGAGTCCCGATGTTCAACCGCAAGGTTTTCGGTCACGGATCGGGATTAGTGTGAGAGGAGAAGCGCCGTGGCAGTGGTATGTCCGCATTGCAACAGCAAATACATTCATCGCTCGAAGCGCCGGGCATATTTGAATTGTCAGTACTGGCCTTGGTGCCGATAAAGCCGTTTCGGTGCGAGGAGTGCGACCGGCGATTTTATTGGTTTGCTTCCGCGACGGATTCTGTGCAATCGCATACGGGGATTTCGCGGTAGGCCGTTGTGGAGTAGAGACCGAGCATTCCCTCCTCGTGTGACTGGCCGGAAAATCCAAAGCAAATTTAGCCGCGCCCGCCTGACGGCGGCCGCTACCTTTAGAACCGGCGCTGCCGGCCCTCCTGCGGCGGGCAGGCCGGCTTCGCTGTTCTCCCTTCGCAAAATCACTCAGGGCAAGCAGGATGAATTGCGCTGTGGCGCAGACCCTTCGAACCGGCACTGCCGGTTCTCAGGCTGAATTGCGCTGCAGCGCAATTCAGCGGCGGTGCACGGGGATTACGTTTTTTTGTGATTGAAGCGGAGGAGTTCGTGGAAGGGGCGAAGGTCGTGGAGACGCCATTGGGTGGGATCACAGGGCTGGCGCAGCCATCTTGATGCGGTGAGCCAGAGTTGGGGCCAGTCAATGGAAGTGGCGAGCTTCAGGCAGCGGTCAGCGCAGGCAAGAAATTCCCAGTAGAGCGTCCTGGCGAAGCTTTGGCCGCGCGTACGTAACTGGGTGAGGTTCGCCATGGCGCGAGAGCGGGCGGCCGCGGTGCGCGCTGATAGAGGAAGCTGAACGGCGTTAGCGGTCGAACTGACGAGGAGGGTGCGAGAGCGGGCGGCGGTGACAGCGGAGACAAGACGAACATTTACGGTTGAGAGCCACCCGACCAGGACGCGGCGAAGGGCGACGAGCTTCATTACGGCGGAGGTTTGAGCAATCGATTTCTTGGCGCCGGCTCTGGATGCGTGATGCGCGGAATCTTGAAAATTGGGTACCGGGCGACGGCTTGCGGCTGGCGAAACGGCGGGCGCGGATTTGGTTTCGACCAAATGAAGGCGGGGAGGGTGCGTCGCCGCTACGGGCTCGGGAGCGGGTTCGGCGGCAGGGTCGGACGCGAGCGAGTTGCCGACTTCCGAAAAGAAAGAGGTCCAGTCGGCGAGGAGGCGCGCTTCTAACTGTCTGTGCCAGGGAGCGGCGGGCGGGGTGGGCTGGGCATTGAAAGGTTCCACAGGCGTTCCGAAGATTTGCCCGGAGCCTGGCGCGAAGGTGGGTTCGGAGCGCGGTGCGACGCCCTGTTCGGGGCTGGCCGCAAAGTCGGGTGCGGAGCTCGGCGCTAAGGCATGCGCGGAACGGATCGCGAAGGCATGGGCGAGTGGCGAGGCGAATACTTGTGCGAAAAGCGGCGAGACAGACTGTTCGAGGGACGACGAACGGCAAGGTTCGGAAGATTGTGCAGAAGGTGCAGCGCCGGCAGGACCGCTGGCGGCATCGTCCAGAAAATTTTCGCGGGGCGAGAGCGAGGCGGCAGAAACTTGCGCTGGGCTGAAGAAATTGTCGGGAGCGGCAAGCCAACGCGGGGCTGGCATGCCGGACGGGTCCAGACATTCCGGGGCGTTTGGTTGGGGTTCGTTCGTTGTGGAAAGCGAAACCAGGGCGTTCAGGAAGCGCGATTGCGCGGGAATTTCGTGTGAGTTCGGTGCTCCTGCAAAGTTCGAAGACGGAGCGAGCGGCCTGGCATCGTCAAACTGAAATTCGCTGGCGACTTCGGCGATGAAGCGCGCGGGGACCGGCCGGACCTGTGCCGCGCCGGCGTTGATGAGGGCGTGTTCGCAGAGAAGATTCATGACGCGGGGGATGCCGCGGGAATAAAAGTGCACAGCGTCTATGGCATCGGGGGCAAAGACGCGCAGGCCGTCGGCGCCGGCGATGTGGAGGCGCGACTGAATGTACTGGTGAGTTTCGTCGAGTGAAAGAGCGGCAGTTTTGCAGCGCAGAGCTATGCGTTGCTTGACCTGGCGGAGTTCGGGTTGCTGGAGGCGGGTCTCCAGTTCTGGCTGGCCGGCGAGGACAATCTGCAGCAGCTTTTCGTTGGAGGTCTCGAGATTCAGAAGCATGCGAATTTCTTCGAGGACGCGATCCGGGAGGCCTTGCGCTTCGTCCACAATGACGACCGGGGTATCGCCGGCGCGATAGCGTTCCCAGAGCCACTGGTGGAGGCGCAGCAGGGTGTTGTCCTTCAGCCCGGGATCGAACTTCACGGCAAAATCGGACAGCATAAACTCGAAGAGATGGCTGATTTCCAGATGCGAATTGAAGATGAAGGCGGTGGGGGCGCGCTGCTGATGCAGCCAATCGAGCAGATGGTTGAGGAGGGTGGTCTTGCCGGTACCGACTTCGCCGGTGAGCAGAAGGAGGCCTTTGCGGGACTGAATGCCTTGGGTGAGGGCGTCCCAAGCATCCTTGGTCTCCCGATTGAGAAAGAGGTAGCGAGGATCGGGGTTGACGTTGAAAGGGTTCTCGCGCAATGCAAAAAATTGGTTATACATTTTGGAGTCGCCCCGCCCGATGGTTATGAATTCGCCTGAATTTCTAACATTTCGCGCGCGCCGAAGCAAATACATCAATTAATGTACGGCGGTTTCTCCACCGGGCCGAGGAACTTGCCCTTGGGCTTGGTTGCGAGCCGCTCGAAGCGGCCGTTCTCGTCGAGGCCCTGGGGCCGAGCGGGCGATTCGGGACGTTGCAGCGCGAGCGCCGCGAGATAGCTGACACGATCAATCAGGTGATATTCGAGCATGGTGGGGCGGCGCGGGTCGCAGCCGAAAATTTCGAGCATGCCGAGGAACGTGTTGTCCGGCGAAAGAATCGCGCTGGAAGAGAAAATCTCGAGGCCGACTTGCAGGGCGCTATGGGTCATGGAGCAGATATGATTTTCAGGTTGGTGCGGCAAGGAGACGATCGAGACCACGTTGCCGATGCGAACATCAATCATCATGCAGAGTTTGTTCAAGATACCGGACAGCGGGGCGCCGAGGGAAATCAGCTCGAGGATTTGGCGCTCGCCGACGAGCTGACAGCGGCGCTTGTCGGCGGATTGGTGATGCAGGCGGAAATCAGCAGGAGACCGCTTGGTGCGAGATTGTTCGCTCATGTCGGCCACCTCGCTTCGGTTACGCTTCGGGTGATTGCTGGCGTTGGCGCGGCGCCCGGACGCGCGCGTCAATTTCTTCTCTGCGAATCTTCATCTCCTCTTCGATGATGGCTCGGACGATTCCGTTGCTGAATTCCACGTATTTTTGTTTGAGCTTGGCGAATTGGCGATTCAAGTGAGTGAATGCTTGGTCCAAGTGCGTCATTATTTTCCGGCTCCTTGAGGTGTGCCGGTTACCGGGGATCGCCATTTTTCTCCCGGAACGGCAGCGGCGTGCGGAAAGTCCCGAGTTTGCCCCTGGCCGTGGCCCAAGCGGCGGGACGTGTTCAGGAGGCTGCGATGTTAGAAGGAGCGAAGGCGCGAGGCTGTTCAATTTTGTACACTTTTGCAAATGGGTGGGCGGGGTGCGCGCGTGTATATTTGCCGTAGCGCGTGCTGAAAACCCGCGCTGAGTGAGCGATTCAAGGGAGGAGGAACATGGGCTGGCAAGACTACGTGGCTTACTTTTTTGGGGGAATGTTCGTGGTGAACGCGGTACCGCATTTTGTAAGCGGAGCGATGGGGAGGAGATTTCCTTCGCCATTCGCTTCGCCGCCGGGGAAGGGTGAATCTTCGGCGATGGTGAACGTTTTGTGGGGAGCGTTTAATCTGGTGATTGGGTATCTGTTGGTGTTTCGCGTGGGGGATTTTTTGATTCGGGATACACCGGGCGTGGCGGCACTGGGCGTGGGAGGGTTGGTTATGGGGGTAGTGCTGGCTCGGAATTTCGGGAAGGTTTATGGGGGGAAGTAGGGACGCGACGCGAGGAGCGGAGAAAGGCAACAGCGCCAATCGGGGGATTGGCGTTCCCAGGGTGGGCGGTGCGTTGCGGCGCAAGTTGAGGGCGAATTATCTGCGGGCGTAGGTGTCGGCACCCGAAAAATGCAGTGAAGCGACCAGTACTGGGGTGAAGGCTTGGCGGACAGGGGCGCTGACCAGGTAGGCGAGGGTGCCGAGGTAGGCAGCGAGCAGCAGCAGTTGCGCTGCGATCATTTCGGCGGGCGGGTGCAGGACGAGGAGGAACAGGGCGGCGAGACTTAATGCGACACCGAGAGAAATGGACGCCATGCAGAGGCGGCGGGCGGTCTCGCGCAATTGCAGGACGCCGATGCCGAGTGTGATGTTGATGGCGGCCAGGAGCAAAAGGGAAAATCCGGCGGCTAGAGCCATGCCGACGATTGCTACGGTGACTGGGTCGCGAGAGTCTGCGCCGGTGGCGTTCATTACACCGACGAAAAAACAGGCGGCGGAACCGAGGACCAAAAGCGCGGCGACGAGGAACATCATTGTCGCGATTACGGTGACGCCGATGGGACGTTTCATGGTGCCGCCTTTGAACCATGAGCAGCGGGGATGGCGCCTGTGAGGGGCCGGCTGTTTCTGGCTGGGGAGAGATTAGCGGGGGTGGGCGGGGGGGTCTGTTCGATTTGGAACAGTGTGGGATACGGTGTGATTGTCTGAAAGCATCAGAAGTCTAGCGAACGATCAAAACCACGGGCCTGACGCCTCGGCAAGCTGGGGCGCAGCAAGCAGCGCTCCTGCCTGGCTCCCCGTGAAAGCGCTGCGGGAAATCCGGTCTGGAGATTTTGCGCGCGCGGGAGCTGGACTGGACGTTCGTACAGGTTACCGGGAGGATATTTTCGGAGTTCGTACCGTTGACCGCTCGCGGCGCGGCGCAATAACGTGGAGTGAAGATCCTGTTCACTATGCTGCTGGAGGTTTGCCGTGAGCGAATTATACGAGATGAAATTGGTGGCCAGTTCTGTGCGGGGCGAGAGATTGTGCGTTACCGCGGTTGCGAGCTGTGGATTGCTGCGGCGCGGGCGAAAATTGGGTGGTGCCGGAATTGGAATTGCTGGCAGTTTCTTGCTTGCGACTTTGTGGGCTGCGATTTTTGCGCCGACGGCTTTTGGACAGGGGCAGGCGGGAGCGGCGACTCAGGGGCAGGCGTCGCCTGCTGCGGCGAATTCTTCAGCAAACTCTTCGGCGAAACCGCAAGCTGGGGGTGCTACCCCGACGACGGCGAGTGCGAGCGCGCCGGACGCTGGCGCGCAAAACGAACCGAAGATGGAGGATCAGTCGGCGCCAGCGGCGGAAACATTGGGCGAAGCGGCGCGGCGGGCGCGCGCGCAGAAGACCCAGGCGGCGAAGCCGAAGGTGTACACGGATGATTCGGTGACGACTTTGTCGGGGCACGGGGTTTCGGTGGTGGGCGACGCGAATAGCGGAGGCGGCGGGACGTCATATTCCGGTAATTCGGACGCGAGCGCCGGCGGTGGAGGGGCGCAAGGCGCGGCGGGAAGTCAGGAATCGTATTGGCGCGGGCGGGCGAATGAAATACGGAAGCAAATGGCGGCGTGCGATCAGAAAATCAGCGAAATTCAGGACGAGATCGCGAAGCAAGGCGCGGTGAGCGTGGACCCGATGAGCGGAGCGCAGGCGGGCGTGATTTTCGTCGAGGATCGGAACGCGCAGATCAAGCAGGTGGAGAAGCAGAAGGATGAGTTGCAGGGTCAGCTGGACGCGCTGGCGGAGGAAGGGCGGAAGGCTGGTGCGGATTCGGGGTGGTTTAGGTAGTTGAGTGGCGGTTTATTCGCGGAAGTCAGAGTCACCACTGATGAACGCAGATAAACACTGATAGAGTCAAAAGCGAAAATGGAAAAGAGAAAATAGAAAAGCGAAAATTGATGCGGTACGTGAAGCGCAGGGGCAGAGGCACCACCGATGAACGCGGATTGACGCAGATCAAACCTAGCTGCGATTAAGACGGACAATTCAGATCAAGGATTCATTGGGACTTCAATGCTGTGGCTTGGACTGCGTGACCCGAACCTGATTAGCGCCGGGGCTTGGCGGTGGGCGAGGAATTCGCCGTGGGCGCGGCGCTGGAGGCAGAAGTTGTGGTGGCGGCGGGCGGTGTGGAGTTTGTTGCGCTGGGAGCGGAGGCGGGCGCGGTTGTTGCGGGCTTGGAGGTGATGGGCTTGGGGGCGTCAACGCCGGCGGTGCCGGAGCCGAGGCCTAATTTTTGCAGGCTGGGGGCGTCAATTTTGCCGCTGTTGCTCAGGCCGTTGTCGGACTGGAATTTTTGCATGGCGGAGATGGTGTTGGAATCCCATTTGCCAGTGGGATTGCCTTGATAGTAGCCGTTGTGGGCCAGAGCGGACTGAATTTCCGAGATGCGTTCTGGAGTGGGAGCTTTTTGGGTGGGTTCGCGTTTGGATGAGTGATGCTTTTTGCTCGATTTCTTTTTGGTGGTGGTGGAAGTTCCGGACGCGGAGGAGGAGGCCGTCTGTTGCGGAGACGACGCAGTGGCTGGCGCGACGGCGGCGGGTGTGGTCGCGACGCACACACTGGCAGCTAGCGTGAAGAGCAGTGACGCGGCGATCGAGAGCTTGGTCATTTTTCTCCGCTGCAGTTCCCCGCCGAACAGGGGCGATTTCGACTGATCCAGCGTCCGGCGCGAGTGCCTTCTCTTATTATGATGATTTTTCGCGCCGCCTCAAGCCGGGACATCGGCTGGGGCGCGTATCGTGCAACCGTACTGAATCAAAGTTGGATGCGATGAGACGCCCAGAGTATGCGTGTGCGGCACAAGGAAGTTCGTCTCAGTCCCAGAAGTTGATGGGGTCGTTGAACTGGATGCCGATTTGTTTGCGGCCTTCGGAGTCGCGGAGACTGTAAACGATTTGGGCCTCGGCACGGGAGCCTTTGTCTTTACGGCAGAGGACGACTGTGCCGCCTTTTTCCACGGGGCGGCGGCAAAGCAGGGCTGCGCCGTGGCGGCTGGTGCTTACGGTCCAGGTTTCTTCGTGCCAGGTTTGGTGCGGGTCTTCGCGGCGGAGCCAGACTGAGATGGAGGATGCGGTGCGCGGGCTGCGGCGGATGCGTTGAGTGAGTTGAGAGAGGTGGAGCAGAAAATCGAGGACGGCGGTTTTGGCTTGGGCTGGCGAATGCTCGGCCAATTGTTGGGCTTGCTTGGCGCAGGCGGCGATGAAAGTTTTCAGTGATTCGGTGGCGGCTGGGTCGAAGGGAAGATTTCTTAGGCGCTCGTTGCGCGATTCGATTTCGGTGATGCAGGCGGGGAGGAAGTGACCGAGGCAGAGGGAGCGGCCGGCGAATTCGATTGCGGCGGAAGCGTTGCAGGACGCGGCGGCGCACCACGAGGGCTCGTGAAGAAGTTGCGGGTCAGGCGATGATGCGATTTGGTTTTGCATTGTGACGGCTCTTGAGACTACGTTAAGAATCGAAATTCATGGCCTCAGCGGCTGAAGCCGCTCGATATTTGCGATGGTTACGGCACGGATGAAGCCGTGCCCTGACGAAAATCAGTGCCTGCGATCTCAAGACTTCTCAGCAGAATCGGAAGCGCGGCTTCAGGGGCTAAAGCCCTTTCGCTTGGCGGGCTTGACGGCGGGGCTGAAGCCCCGCCCTTCCGAACCCACTATTTATTGCATCGCGTCCCGTCATCACACACTTTAAAGCCGCGGCGTGCAAAACATTCCGAGTGTTCCGACAGCCTGCCGCTCCCTTTCAGGATTTGGGGCGCTTGGCTATGCCTTTGGCCAGATCGGAGATGGAGGTGCTTACGAATTCGAGGTGGCCTTGGCTGTAATTTGTGAGTTCGGCGGCGAACTCGTTGGAGGTGGCGGCGGCCATTTGCTCCAGGGACTTCTTGGCGCTCTCCGCGATGCGATCGGATTGTTCGCGGAGGCGCGCCTGGGCTTCTTTTTCGTGGCGCGCGGTGGCGGCGGAGATATTTTGCGTCGCCGCGGCGGTGGCGCCGCGGGCAGTGCGTTCGAGTTCTTCACGGGCCGCGTCGAGGCGGGCGCGCATGACGACTTCGAACTGCTTTTCGAGGCGCTCGCAGGTTTGTTCGATCTTGGCCGAGGATTTTTCTTCCGAAGCGGCTAGAGTTTTTTCGATCTCTTCCTGGCGCTTGGCCAGGCCGCCGGCGACTTCGCGGGCATCGTGGAAAGTGGGGGCCAGGCGATCTTTCAGGCGCGTGACGATGCGTTCGACGGCGTCCTGTTGGATGGTTTCCAAAGTTTGATGCAGGCGATCGAGGGCATTGGTGACGAGCGTGGTGGAAAGCATCTCGGCTTCGCGATGACGATCTTCGATGCGCTGGAAAGAGCTGCCGAGTTCGGCTTCGATTCGTTTGGTCCAACGAGCGTGCAGGGCTTGGGCATTTTGCTGGCCGGCGCGCTGGACTTCCTTGATGCAGGATTCGGCCCATTCCGCGGCTTGGGAGGCGGCGATTTCGATTAGGACGCGTTTGGCTTCGTCGCGCAGGCCGGAGCGAACGTCGTTGAGGAGCATCGCGGCTTTGTCGCGAACCGCGGCGATCGCTGCGTCGGCGATCATCTCTTCCATTTGCTGCTGGAAATCGCCCATCAGATGGCCGACGGTGCGCTGCGCGGTGGTGGCACGCGATTGCGCGGCCAGCGCGTCCGACGCTGAGGTGATTTTCGCCGGCCCGGGTTTGGGTTGGGCCGTGACCGCCAACTCCGGATGAAGAACCGCGACGTGCTTCAGTTGCACGGGTTCGGGGCCGCGCTTGCGTTCGCCGTTGAACTGCAGCCAATCTTCCGGAGGCGACGGGATCTTCCAGATATTTTGCGGATTTTCGAATTCGACCGCGGTGTATAGAGGACCGCCGGATTCCGCATCGCGCTGAATCCATTTGACGCGGCCACGCGTGGTGATTTTGGCGGAGTTTTCTTTTTCGGGATGCAGCTCGAGGGTGACCATGGCGTCGGGCAAGACTTGGTACTTGGAGGGATATTTGCAGCCGTGGCAGCTGATGGTGAGCGTGGAGACCTTCTCGGTATAAGGGCCGCGGCGCGCGTCAACGCCGGAGACAGTGACTAGCACCGCTTCATCTCGACGAGTGCTGCGACGAGCTGCACGGTTCGCGTTGCCGGCAGCTGAAGGGTTCGCCATAAAGTCCCCTTGGAGGCTGGACGTATAGAATAGGCGATACATGTTCGCAGGAGACGGGAAAGGCGGAGCGATTTTTTCAAAGCGATACTGTACTTATGGGCAGGGGTGGTTCGATGTGTGTTCGCCTGAGGGCGTTTTGTGGAGGCGGCGGGCGGCGTGCGAAATTTTAGCGGTAACGGGGAGACTCGATGAGTGATTTGCGCGGGCGCGATGGGGCCGCAGGCCGGCCGAAAGCTTGGCTGGCTTGGAGCAGCGGGAAGGACAGTGCATGGGCGTTGCACACTGTGCGGCTCGCTGGGGATTTTGATGTCGTGGCGTTGCTGACTACCGTGAATCGAACGCATGGGCGCGTGGCGATGCATGCGGTGCGGGAGAGTTTGTTGGAGATGCAGGCTGCGGCTGCGGGATTGCCTTTGGTAAAGGTTGGCATTCCTTCGCCGTGTTCGAATGAGAGTTATGAGGGCGCGATGAGTGAGGCGATGGCCCGGGCAGCGAGTGAGGGAGTGCGGCATGTGATTTTCGGCGATTTGTTTCTGCAGGATGTGCGGGCCTATCGGGAAGCGCAGCTGGCGCGGTGCGGGGTGACGCCGGTATTTCCTTTGTGGGGGCTCGAGACGCGCGCTTTGGCGGAGGAGATGATCGCTGGAGGGCTTCGGGGTTATTTGACTTGTGTGGATCCACGGCAACTCGGTCGCGAGTTTGCTGGGAGGCGATTTGATAGGGAGTTGTTGGAGGATTTGCCCGCGGAGGTGGATCCTTGCGGGGAGAATGGGGAGTTTCATACGTTTGTTTCGGCGGGGCCGATGTTTCGGGCGGCGGTGGCGGTTACGGTGGGCGAGATTATGGAGCGGGAGGGGTTTGTGTTCGCGGATCTTTTGGCGGGGAGTGCTGCGGCGCTGGCAGTCTGAAGCGACGTTCCTAGAGTTTCTGCGGTCAACAGCTCTGAACCACAATATTGCGAAGAATTGTGAATCCTCGATAGATGTATATACATCTGTTTTGGTATGAGCCACTCAGGTTTGCCGGAGCTGCCTTGTATGTGCGCAAGTTTTCGGAGGACTGGGCGGGCGTTGACTTCATTTTATGAGGCCGCTCTTCGGCCTTTGGGGATGCGGGCTACGCAGCTGACGATTTTGCAGGCGCTGGCGCGGGCGGGAGAGGTGTCGCAGGGGCGGCTGGGGGAAATGCTGGCGATGGATAGCACTTCGCTGACGCGGACAGTGGCGATCATGCGGCGGCTGGGATGGGTGGCGGAGCGTCGGGGAAAGGACAAGCGGGAACGACTGCTGCGGCTTTCGCGGGGTGGAGTGGCAAAACTGAAACGGGTGACGCCAATTTGGAACGGGGTGCAGGCGCGGTTGAGCGGGAAATTGGGGAAGCGTGGATGGAGAAATCTTTTGCGGCTGACGAAGCAGGTTACGGAGACGGTGGCGGGTGAGGAGCCTGTGAAGTCAGCCGCACTTCGTGGCCTCAGCGGCTAAAGCCGTGCGCTGACACAGAGCGGGAGTTGTCACACAGAACTTCAAGGAGGGTCGCCATGAAAGCGTATGGAAAGTTGATTGCGGGGTTGATTGTGGCTTGGTTTATGTTTGCCTTGATTGCTGGGGGGCTGGAACTTTTTCAGAATGCGACGAATCGTATTGGCGCGGCCGTGGGGATTGCGGCTGTGGTGCCGATTGTGATTTTTGCCGCGTGGTTTGCGGCTTCGGATTCGTTTCGGGGCTTTGTGCTGGATTTGAATCCGCGCACATTGACCTTTGCACAGTCGGGGAGAGTTATTGGAGTCACGTTTTTGATCTTGCAGGCGCGCGGGGTGCTGCCGGCGTTGTTTGCATGGCCGGCGGGGTATGGGGATATTTTTATTGGGGCGACTGCTGCGTTGGTGGCCTGGAAGTTGTGTGAACCGGAGCATCGCGGGAGCTTTATTTTTTGGAACGTGCTGGGGATCGCGGATTTGGTGACGGCCGTCGGTCTGGGTACAACGGCGGGGTTCATTCAGCCGCATAGCATTCCGATGGCGCCGATGACGGTGCTGCCTTTGAGCTTGATCCCGACTTTTCTGGTGCCTTTGTATTTGATTTTGCATGTGATTTGCATTGCGCAGGCGCGGGGGTGGAGGAGCGTTTGTGGGGAGCGGCGTTTTGTGAGTTCGGCGCGGGCTGGCAACCAAGAAATCCGCGCTGCTGGGCGTTGAGGCGGCGAAGGATTACAGCGGGGGATCTCAGGACGCAGAGAAAGGCACCTGCGCCCACCGATAATCCCGCGCGCGGGGTTCTGAATCTCAGTGTGGTTTGGCGAGCCTACCGATGAACGCCAAGAACGGGACGGTCGAGAGTAATAAGAAGAACACGCCAAGGAAGCGAAAAATTGCGGTCATGATCTTGGTATTACGTGCCCGCCATTCGGGAGTAGGAGGCGGATTGATGTTGGGATGACGTTCGCGCAGGGCGGTGGTCCATGCGTTGTACCGGACCGATAGCGGCTTGGCCCACCAGAGGAAAAATAATCCCGCTGCGGCAAATACCAAGGCCTGAAATAAATACTCATTCATGCCGCGACTCCGGCTCCTGTAAGTCGGCGAATCATGCCACAACCAGCAAAGCGTTCAAAGGGGAACCAGGCAGAGCAGCGCCACCTTCTTGGAATTGGCCACTACAGATTCAAATGCGAAAAAGCGGCGGGGCTGGCAGCTTGGCAAGCTGGGGCGCAGCGAGCAGCGCCCCTACCTAGTGTCGCCGACGTGATGGTGGAATGCGCCAATCGGGAAATTGGCGTTCCCAGGGTACAAATTCACATGCGAGGAGCCGGCGGGACGCCGGCGCTACGAAACGCGATCGCATCGCGCTGAGGCGGGGACGGCATGCCGTGCCGCTGCTGTCGCGGAAGCGACGGCTGTACCGTTCGTCGCGAAAAATGCGGGACGAACCGGCCGGTACACGTTCAAAAGCTGGGGCGGCTACTGCGCTAGAATTGTTGGGACCGCGCCGGCTAGGAACAGCGTAAGGACGCGGTCGCTATCGCTGTGGCGGGCGACTTTGAATAGGACGTCTTGGCCAGGGTGTAGTTTGGCCATTTCGGCTTTGTAGTCGGCCAGGGTGTTGATTGGGGTGTGATTGATTTCGGTGATTACGTCACCGCGAGAGAAGTCAACGTCTTCGGCGAAGCTGGCTGGCTCGACTTCGGTGACCACGACGCCGGTGATTTTGGACATGCCGAGTTTGCGCGATAGATCGGGCGTCAGCTCTTCGACGTGCAGACCCAATTGGCCGGGCGTGTCTGATTCATCGGGCTGATCTTCAGCGGTCTGCGCGACCTGCGGGAAAATTTTGGAGCGGTCGGCGACTACGAGCGCGACATCTTTGGTTTGTTTGTCGCGGACATAGCGGACTTGCACGGACTGGCCGATGACGGTTTCCGCGATGGGATTGACGAGATCGGCGCCGGTGTGCACGGGCTGGCCGTTGATATTGGTGATGACGTCGCCGGGTTTCAGTCCGACTTTGTCTGCGGGGCTGCCGGGCTCGACGGCTTCGACCACGATGCCGTAGGGGACGCCGAGTTCTTTCATGAGCACGGGATTATTGCTGCGATCTTCCTGGAAGGTGATGCCGATGGAGCCGCGGGTGACCTTACCGTTGGTGATGAGCTGATTGTAAACGCTGATGACCGTGGTGGATGGGAGCGCGAAACCGACACCTTCGAATCCGCGGCTTCCTGTGTAGATGGCGGTGTTGATGCCGATCACTTCTCCGGCCATGTTGACGAGGGGGCCGCCGGAATTGCCGGGGTTGATGGCGGCGTCGGTTTGAATGAAGCGCTGGAATTGGTGGCCGACGTTGGAGCGGTCTTTGGCGCTGATGATGCCGGCGGTGACGGTGGAATTCAGGCCGAAGGGGCTGCCGATGGCGAGGACCCAGTCGCCGACTTGTACACCATCGGAATTGCCGAGCTTGGCGACGGGGAGTTCGTGGTCGGCTTCAATTTTTACGACGGCGAGATCGGTGTCTTTGTCGAAGCCGATTACGCGGGCGTTGTATTTGGTGGCGTCACCGTCAAGCGCGACTTGAATTTTTGTGGCTTGGTCAATCACGTGATCGTTGGTGAGGATGAAACCTTTTTTATCCACGATTACGCCGGAGCCGAGGCTGCGTTCGGCGTCGGGGCTATTGTCGGGCTGATCGAAGAAGCGATCGAAGAAATCCTGGAAGGGATCGCCGAATTTTTTGGGGGTCTTGTTGCCGCCTTTGGGCTTTTCGATTACTTGGGTGGTGGAGATGTTGACGACGGCGGGGCCTAGTTTCTTGGAGATGGCGGAAAAGGCGTTGGAGAGCACGACGGGATCGGGGACGGCTAGGAGCGTGGCGCCGGTGGCAGTCTGGTCGTGAGTGGCTTGCGCGTGGCCGGAAATTAGCGTGCCGATTAGGATGCCGATGCCAAGGGTGCAGACGACGAGGAGGGTGGCGAAAATTTTGCGGCGGCGCATCCAGTTGAATAGCTCTTGAAATTCAATTCCCATTCCGGTGCTCCTTGTACGCTGCGAAACTTTGACTGCCTGGACGGCGGAGAACAGGGACCGCGTGGAGTGCGCCGAAGGGAGAGTATAACACGTGATTCAAGCGGGGGGATGCGCGTGGAGTTGAGGTTTTGTCTATGGAGGTAAGGGCGACGGCGGTGCGGCGGAGAAAGGCAACGGCGAAGGATTTTACACAGAGAAGGCAGAGGAAAGGCGGAAAAATCTGAGAAAGATAGAGCAGCGGCAAAACCTACACCAACGGCTGCCCGGTTCGATGAAACTGAACCGGCCGCTACACTTCGATCCCGCGCGGCGGGATCTCAGGATGAATCGCGCTGTAGCGCGGTTCACAAAGGCAACTGCGTAATGCAAATTCGACGTCAACGGAGCCGGCGGGACGCCCTTCGATCCTGCCGCAGGCAGGCTCTCAGGACTGGCCAGCCGGCGCTACTGACGGCAACGTCAAAAGCTGGGCGGTGGGGATCCGAACTTGGGGTGGGGCGGGGACACGTCGAGAGACATCCGTACTTTGCGACGGGAGCGACAGAGCGCGCGGGCTCGGGGTCGTGGGATTAGGCTAGTGCTGGGTTTCGGGCTCGGTGCCGTCTTCGGGCGTGTCCAGAAATTCTGGAACGCGCAGGCCGCCGGGGGTGCCGACGCCTTCGTCCCAGGCAATTCCGTCGTCGGAGACGCCGCCGGGAACTCCGTCAACTTTCTTTTCGAGGCGCTTTTCCGCTTTGGCGCGGGCTTTGTCTTGGCGCTTCATTTCCTTTTGGCGCTTCTTGAATGTTGTCGTCATTACGATCTCCTGAAGGGGTAGAAGTTAGGGACGAATTCGCGTCCGGCGAAATGCGCGGACGCGGTTGTTACCAGCGAGGCTCGCGCGGCTGGCGCGCGACTTCGCGATAATCTTCGTTTGAGAATCGTTCTTTGCGGCCGCCGCCGGTATTGCCGCTGCGCGGGCCGCCGGTATTGCCGCGATTGTCATCTTTGCCACGATCTCCGCCGCCACTGCCGCCGCGAGGACCGCTGCCACCGGATTCGGATTTCGGGCGAGCTTCGTTGACTTTTAGATTGCGACCGCCGACATCTTTGCCGTCGAGCGCTGCGATGGCTTTGGCTGCTTCAGCGTCGTTGGGCATTTCGACGAAACCGAAACCGCGGGCGCGTCCAGTTTCGCGATCGGTGGCGACGTGCACGCGTGCGAGTTGGCCGAAAGGCTCGAAGAGCGCGCGGAGGTCGTCTGCCGTCGTTTGAAAGCTCATATTGCCGACAAAGAGATTCTTCATGGTGATTTTCCCCCGAACACGGCACAACCATCGCTACGCTCTAAGACCAGCGCGAACTCAGACAGAATCTGCTTTCTCGCCGCGAAAGGAACAAGGAACGCGCGCTGCCGGATGCCACACACGCTCAAGGAGGCGCGCAAGGACTGCAAAACTCTAAGAGCGGAAGACTTATTCTAACATGATTTAATAAAGATGTCGCGGCGAAGGCGCGATGGGCACGGATTTTCGGAAAGCAAGTCAAGCGTTCGCGCGCTTGGAGACCAAGTCAAAGGCGCCCGCCTGAAGGCGGCCGCTACAAAGTCAAAGACGACAGCAAGAACGCGGCGGGGATGCGAGTTAGATGCGGGGGCGAGGCTAGCGGCGGGCGGGCGCGGGCTCGGAGATGGGGCGATCTTTCCAGAATTTGGGGGCTGGCATTATGAATTCGATGGCGACCTGCGTTTTGCCCATGAAGCTGGAGCCCAGACAGGCTACGCGGCAGAGTAGTTCTTCCTTGGTGTTGACGTTCTCAACGCGGACGATTTGCTGGACGTTTACCTTGGCGGCGAGCAGGATCAGCGCGCCGTGAGAATTGACGATTATGGTGTGGGTCTTTTCTTCGACGGAATTTTTCTTGGAGTCCTGGAGGCGGACCAAAACGGGAATGCGCACGTGTACGCGCTTGCTGCGACGGCGATTCTGCGGCGGCAAGTCGTCTGGATGGATGGACACCTGATAACGGTAGCAAGGTTGCGGTGGGTTCTCAACGGTTAGGGGCGTGGTGTGCCGTTAGAGATATTGCGGAGGGCGGGCGCGGTGCAAGTGTGAGATTCCAGGCCGTTTGGCCGGCGATCGAAAGCGGCCAAGAACGCTGGAGGGGACCGGGGCTGCGCTAATGATCGAAATTCGTGCCCTCGGCGGCGGAAGCCGCCCGGATTTGGCTACGGTTACGGCACGGCTGAAGCCGTAACCCGACGAAGCGCGGCGGTCCCGACGGTTTCCGAGCGAAAGATGATGGGGCCGCAAATCTCGGCCTCGACAGGTTGTTGCGCTCAGGGTATTATCCGGGCATGAGAATTTCGGCACGCAACCGCCTGGTCGGCAAGATCGAGGAATTGCAAATCGGCGACGTGATGGCCCACGTGGTGGTGAAGGTGGGGGAACATCAGATCGAGAGCATCATTTCGCGTCGCAGCGTGGAAGAAATGAATCTGCAAGTCGGCGATACGGTTGCGGCGGTGATTCAGTCCACGGAAGTGATGCTGCAGAAGGCCTAGGGTCGCCCCTACCCGTTCGGGCGCCGTGGTTTTGGCAGTTAAGTGTTGCGTCGCTTGGCGCGTTTGCGAGCATCGGCTTGCTGGAGCGGCAGTAACAGACAGCACGGGCCATCTTTCGTGAATATTTCCACACGCCAATCCGGGCACGCAACCATCGTGGACATTAACGGCGACGTGACGCTATATAATTCGCCGGAAATTCGCAAAGTGTTGATGGATGGGCTGAACAAGAAGGGCACGGAGCGCGTCGTGGTGAATATGTCCGGCGTGAATTATATTGATAGCGCGGGCGTGGCTTCGCTGGTGGAAGGATTGAAGCTGGCGCGGAGTTTGAAGAATGCGTTTGCGTTGTATGGATTGAACAAGCATCCGCGGGAAGTGCTGGAATTGACGCGGCTGATTAAGGTGTTTGAGATTTATGAGACGGAGAATGAAGCGGTGAATGGAGTGGCTGCGCCGACTGCGCCGCCTGAAGTGAAGTAAGGTCCTCGTCGCGTGAGTTTTTGTAGTTCCCTCCGATTAAATAATTCTGCGGTGAGTTCGCGCGGGCGTGTGTTGAGCCTCGGCGCGATTTGCTAATCGGGAGACTGGCGCTCCCACGCGACGCAACGGCAACGGCAACGGCAAAAAATTACCGCAGAGGCGTCTATGAAGGCGTCGGCGGAGTCAAGAGACACTTGTGCGCTAGCGAGTTTTTGACTCGTTGTGTGGTGCACAGGATCTTTTCGCTGGCCGACCAAGGCTCGCTTCCTTCGAATCCTGCGGTGGATTTGCTCCACCAGCCATCTATTCGGTCCTAACTGCGACCATGATTCACTGCGAACTCCCTCCACGGCTGCGGAGGGAGGCAGGGTGCCCAATCACAGAGTCGATGAGTGCATCAGCCTCTGCCCGAGCTGCCCTGCATGGGAGCCGGCGGTTGCGGTGTTTTTTGCTTCGAATTCCCGCAATCGCCAGTACAACTTCACCGCCAACTTTCTGGCCACCGCTACGACCGCTATCTTGCGTCCGCGGCGGAAGGCCAGACGTTGATAAACCCGCTGCAGCACGGGATCTTTGCGCACGGCGATCCAAGCCGCTTCCACTAGCAACCAGCGCATCATGCGGTTGCCCTGTTTGCTGATGTGGCCGAAGCGCTGCTTGCCACCGCTGCTGCGCTCGCTGGGATTCAGGCCCAGATAACTGGCCACCTGTTTCCCGCGGCGAAAACGCCGTGCGGTTCCCAGCGTCAGAACGAAGGCCAGGCTCACGATGGGACCGACACCGTCCTGCTGCATCAACGCCACGGCATCGCTGCGTGCGCCCGCTTGCTGCTCGATATGCCGGGTGAGCTCGGCGATCTGCGTGTCCAGATCGCTCAGCAGGCGCAGCAGATCTTGCCGGCGCTGCGCCGCCCAGCGGTCCAGTGGCACTGATTGCAACTTCTGTCTTCCGGCCTGGGTCCAGAAGCGCGTGCCGGGAAAAACTCCCTGACCGCGGGCCAGCGCCGACAACTGGTTGCGCACCTGCGTGCGCCAGCTCACCAGCTTGTGACGATGCACCAGCAGTTGACGAGAATCCCGTTCGGCCGGCGTGGGAATCCAGATGCTGGGGAAACGATCGGCGAGCAGCAATTCCAGCAACTGCCGTGCATCGCGCGCGTCCGTCTTTTGCTTGCGCACTACGGAAGCACGAATCGTGGCTGGATCGCCCACCTGCAAGTGGTGCCCGCAGCGGTCGAGCAACCGCTCGAACCACTGCGCCGTGCAGCTGGCCTCCATCCCGACGCGTGCTCCGCCAGGCAACGACTCGTAGAACGCTGCGGTTTCCTGCGTCTGGTGGCTCAGCCGCCGTTCGACCAACTCGCCGGTCTCTTGGTTCATCGCTGCGACCTGCTGATAGCGCGGATGAAAATCACAACCTATAATCCACATGGCTCGGCTCCTTTCTTCCGAGGCTTGGTCGGTTAGCACTGCCAAGTGTACTCGTTCGCAAGGAGCCGACGCCTTCATGGCATCACTGAGAACGTAGAGAAAAGTGACGGCGCACAGCCAGAAGTGCTCGCCTGCGGCGGGCAGGGCTGTGTCACGAAGGCAGAGTGTGATTGGCGCGGCGTGCGGCTCGTTACTGGGAATCGTTTTCTTCGATTATGGGGAGGTTGGAGGCGATTTGGAGATCAACGATTAGCTGGAGTTGGTGTTCGACCTGGAAGAAACGGACGGCAACGATGGGGGAGAGGGCTTTTTTCATGGTGGCGTAATATTTTTCGCGGAGTGCCATGCGTTTTTCGTCGAGCTGGATGGTCTGCTGGGCTAGTTGATCAGCTTTTTCGTCGGTCATAGTGGAGAAATTGTTGGCGTAGTCGTTGACGATGGCCAGCTTATCGGCGATCAGCTTGGATTGTTCGGCTGAATACTGGCGATATATGGGCCAGAAGATGGCGGCTTGCTGATCGTTGAGCTGCATGGTTTCGCGGACGATCTGCGCGCTTTTGGCGCTGAGGTCGGCGCGGAGGAGTTGAATGTAGGCATCGGTGTTGAGTTCCCTGCTCGTCGCGGGACTCTGTACGTGCGTTGCCGGCGCTTGAGTTTGCTGCGCGGCGAGGCTGGTGGCGGCGGCCGCGAGGGCGAAAACTAGTGCGAGTGCGGCAAATCGAATGCTCATGGGTTCCTCCGAAACTTTTTTGTGTCTTGCGTTGTTCGTATGGCAGATGCAGACGTGCCGGTTGACACTAATATGAATTTGGCAGAGCGGGGAGCGTCACCGGCTGCTGCAACGTAAATTGCAATTGCGTTTCGGCCGGGATTTGAATTTGATTGCCTTTTTGCACGACTGCGCCGACGCCGCCAGCGACCGCGCCGATGGCCGCGCCCATGCCTGCGTTTCCTGCGATGGCTCCGATCGCGGCGCCTAATCCAGCGCCGCCGAAAAGGCGGAAAGCGGAGCGGCGGCCGGAGCTTTTGCCTTCCGTGTCATAGGTGCTGCTGACGATCGGATAGGGATTCCCGTTGATGACAATTTGCGTTAGCTGGAGTTCCAGTTTCGACTTGCCGGTGGCACGACCAGCGGAATTTGCGAGTACCACTTGTCCGTAAACGGGCGTGCCCGTGTGAGCGACTACGTAGCCATTGGCGAGATTTGTGACGAGCGTGGCCGAAAATACTTGGCCGGTTTGCGTGTAGCTGGTGTCCAGCTCGTCGGTGGTTTGGACGAGAATTAGGGTACCGGCCGGAATCGTGACCATTTGCGGGGCTTGCGGCGGCGGCTGAGGCGGAGTGGGCACGGGGCCGAAGGTGAGCGAAGCGACCAGCCCGGGCGGATACGAATTGGTGACTCCATCTGGGCCGGTGAACTGAATTCCCCCGGGCGTGCGGGTAACGAATTGGCCGTAGATAACCTGGCCGGTGGTGAGGCGAAGCGTGTCGGCCGCGGCGGTGAACGCTAGTGCGAGGCCGAGTATGCCCAGGAACAGGATTCTTGATTTCATGCGCCCTCATTTTTTCCAACGCATCATCGAAGCAGAATGCGAGGGAATTTCCGAAGCAATATAGATGGAAACTTCGGTATTGCCAACTGTTGATTCACAGCCGCTGGTGATGAGGGAGCTTGCGTGAACGGCGTGGGGCAGATGCGCGGGAGGTTCGTTGCTTCGCGTGGCGGATGTGGAATAGAATGCGCGGCATGACGCCTGAATCGTTCCGCGTGATTCCGCAAGCGAGCAGCCGAGCAGGGATGCAGATATTGGTATTGAAGGGCGCGTTCACGTCCACGGCGTCGGGGATATTTGTGGACGCGGTGGCTGCGGCCGATGCGCCGCGATTGATACTGGATTTGACGGAAGTGCCGATGGTGGATTCGATGGCGGTGGGTGCGCTGGTTCGCGCGTTTGTTTCGTGCCACAAGACGGGGCGGAAACTGGCGCTGGTAGGATTGAATCATCGGGTGCACAACGTGCTGCATCTGACGGGGATTGCGCCGCTATTTGACACGTATGATTCGGTCAGCGCGGCGGAAGAGGGATTGGCTTAGCGCGGAGTGCGCTTCCGGCGAGCCGAGGCGACGTTCACGCGCGATTCGGCGCTCATGCATATATACCGATACGCCAGTCTCGGGATCGTATATGCTGTAGCGGGACGGGCGGCTAAGTAAAGGAAGTTGCCATGAAGAAAATCATGCTAATTGGCTCGAACGGAATGATCGGGCAGCGAATTCTGCATGAAGCGCTGAATCGCGGGCATCATGTGACGTGCCTGGTGCGGGACACGTCGGGCACCGGGGAGCATCGCGCGCAACTGGATTATCACGCGGGCGACATTTTCAAGCCGGAGAGCATCGCGACGGCGGCGGTGGATCACGACGTGGTGGTGAGCGCGTACGGGCCGGGCAAGGGCGATGCGAGCCTGGTGGTAAGGGCGGCGCACTCATTGATCGAGGCGTTAACGCGAGTGGAACCGATCCGGCTGATCGTGGTGAGCGGCGCAGGCAGCCTGGAAATTAAGCCTGGATTGCAGCTGGTGGATACGCCGGACTTCCCTGCCGGGTGGAAAGCGATTGCGCTGGCGCATCGCGAGGCGCTGGACGTTTATCGCAAGGCGGGGATGGCGGAGTTTGATTGGACTGCGGTGAGCCCCGCGGCGTTGATCGAGCCGGGCACGCGCACGGGAAAGTATCGCACGGGGACGGACCAGTTGCTGGTGGACGACAAGGGCAAGAGCTACATTTCCGCCGAGGATTTCGCGATGGCCGTTGTGGATGAAATCGAAAAACCTCAATTTCAGGATAAGCGCTTCACTGTTGCGTACTGATGGCCGAGAGCAGGGTCTTTCTGTCGGCGGAGTGGCGCGACCTTGTGATGTTGAACTACGAAGTTGA
The DNA here is from genome assembly GCA_963821765.1 of uncultured Acidobacteriota bacterium. GTDB lineage: Bacteria > Acidobacteriota > Terriglobia > Acidiferrales > UBA7541 > Palsa-295. Next base: position 96,932 of record CAWGFF010000017.1, on the reverse strand, counting down.
GCCAGGGATTTTGCGGCAGTACATTCCGCGTGGCGTTGAGCTGGATACGTTTGACGGGCGGACGTTTGTCAGCCTGGTGGGATTTCAATTTCTGCGCACGAAGCTTTACGGATTCCTCGCAGTTCCCTTCCATAGTAATTTCGACGAGGTCAATTTGCGTTTTTACGTGCGGCGGAGGGAGGCGGGCGAACAGCGCCGGGGTGTGGTGTTTGTCCGCGAATTGGTGCCGCGCGAGGCGATCGCGGCATTGGCGCGACTGGTGTATGGCGAAAAATATGAAGCTTGCCCGATCGAGCATGGCATCGGGCGGAATGCGGGCGGCATCGCGGCGGAATATCGGTGGGAATGGCGCGGCAAGCGATATTGGTTGAGCGCACTGGCGGAGGGCGTGCCCGGGCGCGTGACGGAAGGCTCGATTGAAAGTTTCATCACCGAGCATTACTGGGGTTATTCGGCGAAGAGCGCGAACGAAACGATTGAGTATCGCGTGTCACATAAGCCCTGGCGTGTGTGGGTGAGCACGAATGCGCGGTTTGAGGGCGACGGCGAGGCTCTGTATGGCGCGGGCTTCGGCAAAATTCTGAGCCGCGCGGCCGACTCCGCGTTTATTGCTGACGGCTCGCCGGTGGAGGTGCAGACTGGCCGGAGAATCGAATGAACACGGACTAGCCCGTTAGTTGCGTTGCGATATGAGCAGGGCGATGGGAGGCTGCGCGACTTGTGTCACGCCTGAGGCGCTCGGGCGAGGTGTAGCGGAGCGCATGCGGAGCGGATTGAGTCGTGCGAACGCGACGTCAAAGACGGCCGCCTACAAAATAGGAGACCGTGACGATGTCGAATTCAAATGGGGGTTAACGGTACCGCAGTGACGCTGAGAGCGCAGAGGACGGAAACGGCAGACGACGGCCACGTCAACGGCGCCCGCCTGAAGGCGGCCGCTACAAATTCAAGGGCAACATCAACTACAAGGAGCCGGCAGGACGCCTGCCTACTGGCAGGCCGGCGCTACTAAGGGTGAGTCGGGCCAGGGCTTCAGAAGATCCAAGCGACTGAGGGCGATTTTAGTTCGCCGGCGCGCGGCGCGCGGAGAAATTGTTTGTGATTAGCGGAAATTGCTGATTAGAAGGACGTCGCTGGTTTCTTCGCCCTTGGATAGAAGCAGTTGCTTGCCGTCGCGGGACCAGGCGAAATCGAAGATGTGGCCCGAGGTAAAGCCGGTTACGGGGCGCGGCGGGCCGCCGGCTAGAGGTTGCTCCCAGACGTTGGTGGCGCCGCGGCGGGTCAGCAAGTATTGCAGGCTTTTCTGATCGGGTGACCACTGCAATTTTTGGGCGCCGATGGGACGGACAAAAACATTCGCGGGAGCGCCGCCATCGGAAGGAAGTACCGCGAGCTTGAACGTTGGGGCCGGCAGTAATTCCTGATAGCCGAAGGCAATCCACTTTCCATCCGGCGAAATGACGGCAGAGCTGATGCCGTTGGGGGAACTGAAAATCTCGAGGGGAGCGCCGCCGTCAATCGGAACGCGGTAGAGCTTGCGCGCCGAATCGAAGAGCACCCACTTGCCGTCGGGGGAACAGTTGGAATTGAAGACGTCGTCGGTTAGTTTTATGGTGTTGGAACCGTCCACGTCAGTTCGCAATAGACGCAGCTTGTTTTCCTCGAAGGAATCGAAGACCAGGTAGCGATCGCCGCAAGCTGACATGGAAAGAAAATTGCGGAGATTCGGGCGCAGGAGCGCGCGCTGGCTGCCGTCGGCGTTCATGAGTGCGAGGTCGCTGCCGCGACTGCGCACCAGAAGTTTGCCGGCGGGACCGGGGGCAATGCCGTCATCGGGAGTTTCCCCGGAGGTAATCTGTTTGGCTTGCGCTGTTTTTCCTCCGGGGGCGATCCAGATGTGCGCGCTCTCACTGTGTTCTAGCCCGACGAGCATCTTTCCGTCCTGTGTCATGTCCAGCGATGGGCCATAATCGGAGAGATCGTTGGAAAAGCGGGTTCGTTCGCCGGCAGGATAGGAAACCATCCACAATTGCGAGCGATTCTCGGGCTGCAGCTCGATCGAGATCAGGAAAGAATTACCGTCGGGCGACCACGCCGGCCTGCCGAGGCCGGCAGAACCGGAAATCAGATCTTTCATGGCGCCGTCGGCGACGTTGATTTCGTTCAATACCCACTTGATTTCCTTGGCCATTTTCAGGCCGGAGGCGAGGATCGTCTTTCCGTCCGGGGACCAGGCCGCGCCAAACATGAAGCCGGGCCAGTCCGGCAAGGTGGCGAGGAGGTGATCATTACTGCCGTCGGTGTTGGCGATGCGGAGTTCCACATTGTTGTGTTCCGGGACGCCTCGAATGAAAACGAACTGCTTACCATCGGGTGAAAAGCTGAGCGGGCTGTCAATATCGCGAACCAACTGACGCGCGGTGCCACCCAGAACGGGCATGACGTAGAGGTAGCGGAAATTTGTGGTGCTTTTGTCGGATCGGACGAAATAGACGTAGTTGCCATCGGGCGAAAAACTTAGACCGGCGAAGGAGACTATGTCTGGAGCGAGGACTTGCACGTCACTTTTGGTGGCAACGTTGCGGACCCAGAGGCTTTGCTGCTCGCCGTCGGTGAGAACGTAAACGATGTAGCGGCCGTCGGGCGAGATGGCGACGCCGGTGGCTTTGCCGCTGTCGGTGAGTTTGGTGATCTGCATGTTTTGCAGATTGAGGCCGCGAGGGCGTGCGAGAAATTTGTATCCGGCGAAGGCCAGGACCGCAAGCACCACAAGTGCTGCAGTCAGGATTGGAATTTTGAGGCTGTGCCGTGGCGCGATGGTTTGCGTGGCGCTGCTGTTGATGCTGTTGCTGCTGGCGCTGGATTGCGTGGCGGCTGAGATTCTGGCGCCGGAGCCCGAGTCCTGCGCTGCAGCGGCTATGGAGCCGCTTGCTGAATTCATGCGGCCGGAACTGGTGTCGCGCTTCAGACGCTTTAGATCGGCGCGCATCTCGGCGGCGCTTTGGTAGCGCAGGTCGCGGTCTTTCTCCGTCGCTTTGTAGATTACTTGCTCCAGTTCAGGCGGCAGGCTGTTGTTCAGGCGCACCGGCGCGACTGGATTTTTGTGCAGAATGGCGTCGAAGATTGCGCCGGAGGTTTCGCCCTGGAATGGCAGCGCGCCGGTGACCATTTCGTAGAGGACGATGCCGAAGGAGAAGAGGTCGGTGCGCGCGTCGAGGTCTTTGCCGAGAACTTGCTCGGGCGACATGTAGGCGACCGTACCCATGGAACTGCCGGGGCTGGTGAGTTGCGCGGTGTCCACCCCGACGGTGACCATGGTGACGCTTCTGCCGCTGACGGCTTTGGTGCTGGAAACTTTGGCGAGGCCGAAATCGAGGATTTTGGCGTGGCCGCGCTTGGTGACGAAAATGTTGGCGGGCTTGATGTCGCGGTGGACGATGCCCTCGCTGTGCGCGGCGTCGAGAGCGTCGGCAACCTGGATCGCTACGTCGAGCAGGTTGTCCAGTTCCATCGAGCCGCCGGTGATGGCGTGCTTCAGAGTCCGGCCGTCGAGAAATTCCATGGCAATGAAGGCTTTGCCGTCGGCTTCGCCGATATCATAAATGGTGCAGATGTTGGGATGGTTCAGGGCGGAGGCGGCTTGGGCTTCTCTTTGGAAACGGGCGAGGGCTTGCGGGTCTTTCGCAACGTTGTCCGGCAGGAATTTCAGCGCGACGAAACGGTGCAGGCGGATGTCCTCGGCTTTGTACACCACGCCCATGCCTCCACCGCCGAGGCGTTCCAGGATGCGATAGTGCGAGAATGTCTGGTCGAGGAGCGAATCGTTGCTGGGCATGTGTTGGACATATTAGGGTGCGGGAAAAGGCAAGTCAACGAAGACGAGTTGCTGGCGTGCGGGTGCTGGTACAACATACCTGTGAGCCACCAACGCCGCCGGATTTTTGGGCGGCGTATGTGCCGGTACCAGATGTGCCGCTGCGCTGCGATGTGGGCGCAACATTTATCGGAAGTTGGTGTTAGACTGAACGAACACAGCCAGACCCCCAGCCACGCCGGATCGGAAGCAACAAAAAGCGACCCCGGCCCCGAATTTAACTGCAAACGAAATAAATAGGAGCCTTCCGTGAAAATGCCGTTTCTAAACTCAAGCAGAACCTCGTATTTCTTGCTCACGTTCGTAGCCTGCGCTCTGTTTCTCGCGTTGCCGGGCATCACGGCCGCCCAAGACGATCCTCCTAGCCGCGTGGCGCGGCTGAACTTCATACAGGGTTCAGTCTCCCTGCAGCCGGCCGGTACGGAAGATTGGGTGGAAGCGAATCCCAACCGCCCCCTCACCACGGGCGATCAGTTGTGGGCCGATGAAGGTGCACGCGGCGAACTTCATCTAGGCAGCACGAGCATTCGCATTTCCGAGCTGACCGGCATTTCGTTCCTGAATGTCAGCGACCAAGCGGTACAAATTCAAGTGGCGCAAGGCACCGCGGATATTCGCATCCTGCATGTGTGGGACAACGAGAACTACGAAATTGATACGGCCAATCTGGCGTTTACGATTGTGCGTCCCGGCGAATATCGCGTGGACGTAGATCCGGACGGATCGCAAACGATCGTCACCGTTCGGGACGGCGCCGGCCAAGTGACCGCGGGAGGCCAAACTTATGATCTGAATGGCGGCCAGCAGTACGCGTTTGCGGGCACCGACCAGGTGAACTATAGCGCGTACTACTTGCCAGATCCCGATGGCTTCGATAATTGGTGCGTGGATCGCGATCATCGCGAAGACAATGCAGCGTCCGCGCGTTACATATCCCGGGAAGTTATCGGCTACGAGGACCTAGACACTTACGGAACCTGGCGCACGGATCCGACATATGGACCCGTGTGGATGCCGACGGGCGTCGCGGCTGATTGGGCGCCGTATCACACCGGGCATTGGACGTTTGTCGCACCGTGGGGATGGACATGGGTTGACGACGCTCCGTGGGGATTCGCGCCCTTCCACTATGGACGCTGGGCTTATGTGGGCGGTGGATGGGCATGGGTACCTGGTCCCGTCGCGATCGTTGCACCGCGCCCAGGAGTAGTGGTGGTGGCGGGCGGCGGATGGGGCGTGCGGCCTGTGTACGCACCGGCGCTTGTGGGATTTGTCGGCGGAGGCGGATTCAGCGCAGCCATCGCGATAGGCGGTGGAGTGGCAGGAGTGGCGTGGGTGCCGTTGGGACCGCGGGATGTGTGGGTTCCGGGATATCACACCAGCGCTGCGTACATGACGAACGTCAACGTCACGAGCACGACCATCGTGAACCGGACGCAGATCACGAACGTGTACAACAACACGACGATCGTCAACAACACTACCAACGTGACTAAAATTGTCTATTCCAACCAGGCTGCTCCGGGAGCCGTTATTGCTGTTCCGCAGGCGGCGTTCCAAGGTGGGCGGCCAGTGTCTGCGGCGTCGGTGAAGGTGTCGGCGGACGAAGTGTCCAGGCCGAAGGTGATATCGGCGAAACCTGTTGCACCAACTGCGCAGAGTGTAAGGGGACCGGCACCCGCGGCAGCGGCTTCTGCGCGACCGCCCGCGACGCTGGCGAGCCATCCGGTGGTGACGAAGATGGCTCCATCGCCTAAAGCGATACCTGTGGGCCACTCGGCACCTTTGACCGCGGCGGCTTACAAACCAGCGACCAAACCGAATGCGCGTCCGAACACTGATGTGAAACCAGCGGAGCGGCCGACCGTCAATGCCGCGAAGCCTGCTGCCAATGCGCCGGCAGTCAAGCCCGCAAATGCAGCCCCAGCTGCGCCGGCTCGTAACGCGGCTGGGAATCCGAGCGTCGCGGAGCAGCCCAATCGAGTAAATCCGCCCGCGAATAGCGCTGCTGCCAAGCCCGCAAATGCAGCCCCAGCTGCGCCGGCTCGTAACACGGCTGTGAATCCGGGTGTCGCGGAGCAGCCCAATCGAGTAAATCCGCCCGCGAATAACGCTGCCAACAACGCAAACAGCAGGCCTAATCCCGGCGCGGCTAAGGATGAGAACAACGCGGCGCCACCGGCGAAAAAATTCACGCCTCCGCCGCCGCCTCCGCCTTCACACGAAAATGCGAACCCCCGCGAAGATGCGGGCAAGCCGGCGACTGCGGCGGCGCCGCCTCCAGCTGCTGTTCGACCAGCAGCGCCAGCACATGAAAAGGCTGCGCCTACCGCCAGGCCACCTGCACCGGAAAAGCCTGCGCCGACAACCGCCAAACCACCGGCACCTCCGGCCGAAAAACCTTTGCCCGCCGCAAAGCCACCGGCGCCGGAAAAGCCCGCGCCTGCCGCCGCGAAGCCAGCCGAAGCCCCAAAGAAACCGGCTGCTGAGCCGGCTGCGCCGCCCAAGAACCAAAACAAGGACGCAAAAAAGGACGATAAGAATCCACCGAAGGATCCGAAAGACAAAGAAAAGCATCCGGACTAAAACGAATCGCTGGCAAATTGTGAAGCGGGAAATTCGCCAATCAGTTCACGGTTGATGTACGAGAAGGTGATTCGACGACATCAAACCCTTAACCAGAGAAACGGCTCCGAGCAATCGGGGCCGTTTCTTTTTCACACGAAATATCGGGCTCGATCACATGAGCGTTCCGGAACCGAACCATTTAAAAAAATTGCTGGTGCCTGGGAAAGGCGCAAACCCAAAGAGCGGAACCTATAAAAATCGTGCGAACAGATAGCGAGCCACGCGCTGCCGATTTTCACTCCAGCGGCAAGCGCGCTCACGCTTTAGCCGGAACGGCGTTCGAGACTAGTTCCGTGTGGCCGAGCATCCAGTAAGCGCGGTGGTTAAGACGAACGTATTTCTTGGAAGCGATTATGGAGCGAGCAGGGTTTTCCAGCGCTTCCAGGCTTCGTCGCGGGCTTTTTCGTTCGCGTCCGTGGCATCGGGCGCTTCGCCGGCGCGCATGAAGCCGTGGCCGGCGCCTTCATAGGTGACGGGGTCGTACGTTTTCCCCGCCACTTTCATTGCGGTGATTGTGTCGGGGATGGTGGCGTCAATGCGGGCGTCGTTGCCGGCGTAGAAGCCGTACACGGGCGATTTGATGCGCGACATCGCGTCTGTGGCGGGCGGCGAACCGTAGAACACAAAAGCTGCGGAAAGATCAACGCGGTTTGTGGCGAAGCGGAAGCTCTGTCCCCCGCCCCAGCAGAATCCTACGACGTACAATTTGCCGTTCGAGGCGGGAAGCTTATTGGCGTAGTCCGCGGCGGCGTTCAGGTCGGCAGTCACTTGATCGGGATTTAATTTGCTGACGGCTTCGGTGACAGCGCCAGCGGGAAAAGAGTTGGTACGACCGCCGTTTGGTCCCATGCCACTGAGGAGATCCGGCGCTACGGCGATGTAGCCCGCCGCGGCCACTTCGTCGGCAAGTTCCTGTGCCCAGTCGCTCAGTCCGAAGATTTCGTGAATCACGAGCACGACGGGACGCTTGTCTTTCGATTCGGGGTACACCACCAGCGTGTCCACGTTGCGGCCATCGTGCTTCAGGGTGACCCATTCGCTGTGACGAGGAGATTTTTCGATTCGCTCGCGGGCCCAGGGTTGTGACCATTCCTGCGCGGCCACGGTTTGGGCGGCCAACAACATCCCCATTGCCACAATCATTTGCACTGCAAATCGCTTCATGGCTCGCCTCATGCCGGAATCGGCCGAGCTGGAGCGACGCCGCGCTCGATTTCTCGTGGCGCGACGTCGTCGCTGTCAGGTGCGGCTAAGCGTTTGCAGCAGCGGCTTCTTCGGAGGCCTTGGTGCAAACGATGGTTAATCCGTTCTTGTTGGCATCGAATCGCTCCTTGCGATCCAAGCTTTTCAAGAATTCGCGTGCGGCTTTGCCGATGGCGGCGGCCATGGAACCGGTATCAACCTGAATCGTTCGGCCTTGGGGACCATTGGTGCGGTGTTGGTATTCCAATTTCACTGCGTACATGGATTCTCCTTTGGCTTGTAGGATAACTGAATATTTTAAATGGCGGTTCACTTTTCCGGGAAGGGCGGGAACCGGGAGGTAGCCCGCAATGGCGCGCGGGAATTGGGACGTCCGCGGAGAATGACGCTGCCTTGGAAACGCAAGTGACGGAATGGCAGGTTCAGGCCAGTGCGAGTTGTCCGCGGCCAACGGCCGATATTTCGCGTGACCCGATGCTAGGCAAACGAAGAGCAAATTGCTTCGGGAAAGCGAGAACGCACGCGCTCAGTTTAAATCTCGTGCGCTCTCGGCCCGGTTGTGAACAAGTCCGCGATCTCCGCTCTTTAGCCGTCGCAAAGTCGCAAGGGCATCGGCCATTTCCCTGCGTTCCTGGCGAGTAGCTCTAGAGTCTGAGGCACGAGCTTTAATTGAATCCTCGGCTGCTTTCACGCGAACTTTAAGCAGGGAGCGGTCAAGTTCAAGAACGGCTGCTCTGAAATAATCTCGCCATGTGGTTTCTATCAACTTCGGACTCCTGAGATCGTCAAGCGGCCGCAAAGCTGCCGCGGGGCATTCGCAAGCGCCGGGGCTGGGGGCCAGCGCTGCCCTATCAGCATTCCATGCTGGCCTGATTCTGTCGTTGCTTCCGCGCAACCCGGTGGCTGCTCCAGCGCAGGCAGGCACGGCGGAGTTACAGCGAGCGAAAGCTGAGAATTTCAGGCTGCGAAATAGGCTCCCGAATTCGAGCGGCGCAAAATCCATCTTCGACAAGCGAGTTTCATAGGCACGAAGAAAATCGAAGGCGCCGCCGGGATAGACGGCGCCTTCTCGGGCTGGGTTTACTTGATGATGTTGACGACCATCGATACGGATTTGGGAGTCGCACCGGCTCCCGCCGTAGCAGTGACGTTGACGGTGAAAGATCCGGCAGGGGCACCGCCGGAAGTTGCACTACCGCTGGAGCAACCACCGATGCAGAGTCCCACGAAGATCAAGCCGAGCGCAGCCACCGTGCTCTGTACGCGACGACGTCTGCGCCAGCCGAACGGCAACAGCAGTGCGGCCAAGCCGAAGGTCGAGGTTGCGGCCCACAACCGGCTTTCACCGATGCGGCTGGCGACCGCGCCAGTGGTTTTAATCGCCAGCGTGATCGTGGCTGGATGTACTCCATCGGGTGTGACAGCCGGCGGAGTGAAGCTGCAGCTCACATTTGCGGGTACAGTTCCGCATGACGCCTGAACGGTCTGCGAGAAGCCGCCGAGTGGAATGATGTTGAGCGTAGCAGTTCCGGTCTGCCCTTCCTGAATGGTCAAGGTCGCGGGAAGAGCTTGGAAGATGTAATCGGTAATCATCTCAGTGATCGGAGCGGAGACGGATGGCGTGAGCACCGAGTCGCCGGGATAGCTGGCCGTCAGGTTATGCGGACCGCCCGAGAGCGTCTTGACGACTAGCGTGGCCGTGCCGGTGGAATCGAGTGCTGCGGCGCCGATGGTCGTCGAGCCGTCGAGAAAAGTGACCGTCCCGGTGGCTGGGTGTTGTCTGACGTCCGAATTGTCCACGTAGGCGCTCAATGTTACGGCGGTGCCTGCGGGAGCAGTGGGCAAGTCAACGCTGAGAGTGGTGTTCGAAGGAACGTTCGCGGCGATGTCCACGAACGGCGTTGCGACAAATCCTTTCACGTTGGCGTCGCCGGAGTAATTGAAGCGAAGCAAGTGATGGCCGGCAGTGGGAAAGTTCGTCTGGACGACGACACAGTCACAGCCCGTCGCGCTGCCGTCCACTGTGCCCGAGCCCAGGACCACGGGAGTCGGACCGGTAATATCGGTGATCGTTACCGTGCCGCCGAACGGGGCAAAGCCGTTGCTCTGGAAACCGAGTTGCGCTTCGAGTTGTAGTGGAGTGTTGGCCACCGCAGTTCCCACCGGGAAGAAATCCTGCAGTACGCCGATTGCCTGGGGCACAGTAAAGCTGAATGGCGTGGATGTGCTGGCAGCGAAGCTGCTGTCTCCCGGATAGCTGCTCACCAATTTATGGGTGCCGGCGGTAAGCCCTGCGGGAAGAATCGGGAAGCTGCTCGATTCGCTGGTGGGATTGACTCCCGGCGCGAGGACTCCGGATTTTTCGCCGTAATTCAAAATCATAGGCCCGAGAGTGAAGAGACCAGTCCCGCCGTCATAATGGCCGGTCTGGATTGGCTGGCCATCGGCCTGCAGCGTTACCTGGCCGGTAGGATATCCGAAACCGGAGTTGCCGCCGACGACGATGCCGAGATAAAGAGGCTCGCCATAGCTGACCGAGATCGAATTGGGGATCCACGATCCACCGCCGACTGCACCAACGTACGTCTGGCTGGGCTCTGGGGTAACTGTGACCGAGACCGGATTTGAGGTGCTGGAGTAATAGGTGCCATCACCGCTGTAGCGCGCGGTGATGCCGGAGGTGCCGCCGGGAATTGTGGAGGTTTTCAGATTGGCGGTGCTGCTGGATGTGCCCGCGGTGAGAACTCCGTCGCCGGATGCGATGGAACTGTTGTCGGGAGCGACGGCCTGGAGCACCACGGTTCCAGTCGGTGATTTGCATGTACCGGTACAAGTAACCTTGGCCTGAAATTGAATCTGCGAACCGTGGACGACGGGCATGGTCTGGCCGCCGGCGAGACTTAGCGTTGTTCCCGAGCCTGCGGTGCTGACCGCCGTATGCCAGTTGTTAACGAGAGCGTTCGCGTCGAGCGAGCCGAGGCCGGTGGCGAGATCATAGCCAGCCGCGGCGTCGTACCCGACGGTGAATTGTCCGTTCGTGTCGGGAACTTTGTTGTCGCCCTTGACGGTGTCGTGATAAACGCCGGGAGTGGACGCAAGGCGATAGAAGACATAATTGGCCACGCCCTGGGGCTGGCCGCCCATCTTCTGGTTGACCAGCGCCATAATTCCGGCGGCCGCGGGACTGGACAATGAAGTGCCACCCGCGGTGTAGAAATAATCGCCGCCGCCGGTGCAACTGCCGTAGAGGCAGAGCAGGTAGCCGTCGTGCAAAGCTGCGGTCAGCGAAATGTCCGGCACGTCGCGCATGCCGTCATTGGGCATGCCGGTCGCCGTCTGCCAATCCGGTTTCGCGTACAGGCTGCTGACTCCGCCGCCGCCGGCCCAGAGAGAGACGTTGTTGGGATCGTTGCTGCTTTCGTTCCACACGATTTCCGGAATGTAACCGAGCACGGAAAGTCCGGTGGTGGGATCAGTCGTGGTGCTCCAGTACGCGTCGGGATTGGCCGTGTCGTCAAATTGCGTGCCGCCGACTGCGACGTTGTAGGGAGTGGAGGCAATTCCGTTGACCGCGAATCCGCCGGAGGCAAACGAGCCGCCGCCAGGAGCGTCGCAACCCGCGCCGCCATTATCACCGGCGGAAACGAACGCTGTGATGCCTTCCGCTGCAGCCTGCTGCCAGAGCGCATTGTAAAAGGCAGTTCCAACCGGGCCGAGCGTGCTTTCGCAATTGCCGTAGCTGGTGCTCATCACCGGAGCGAGATCGTGATCCACGATGTAGGCCGCGGAAATATCCACGCCGTCGGCAAAATTGCTCTGAGAAACTACGAAGTCGATGGTGGCCATCGGCGCGACGGCTCCCGACCAGGTGACGTCCAGCGTGGCTTCGGGCAGGTCGTAATAGGTTTGGCCCGGATCATCGCCGTTGACGATCACTTGGGGATCGTTCGCGGGAAGGCCCAAGTTCGAGCGGAAGTCGCGTATGTCTTGCACGGAAATATTGCTGCGGCCGACGATGGCGATGGTTTGACCGGTGCCGTCAATGCCGGAATTGTAAAGCGCCTGTACGTCATAAATTTTTGCGAAATCGGCGGGGGTCATGTAATGCGACCCGTCGTCGAAGGTGAAATTACCCTTGCTTTTCTTGAAGTGCACTTTCGCGCCCAGCAGCGCAGAGGAGGATGTTTTCGGATCGCTGTGCAGGCGCACGACTCCTTTCACGACCGCCTGCAACGCCGCGGGAATCTGGATGTTTTTGGAATTGGAAATGAAGCTCTGTCCCTTGTAGGAGTAAGTATGCATTTCGGTGGCGAATGCATTTTCAACCTGGGAAGCGTTACCGCTGAAAACGATGAAGCGGCGGCTCTGCGAGACTTCGTGGACGGTGAATCCCTGACTTTGCAGCCACTGTTGCACCTGCGCTGCGTCGGAATCGGCCACGCCGAATTGCTGACCGAACTGCGCGGGGGTGAGCCACTCGTGAAATGAGGGGGAGGAGGCATCGTGCAGCGCGCTCACTAGATTTTTCGCGGCCAAGTCTTGATCGGGCGTCGGCGCGAGCATCAGGAGCATACGTCCGAGATTCTGGCTTCCGGGGACGCGTCCCGTGTCCAGGCTATTTGCCAGAACGGCCGGGGTCGTTCCGGCCACCTGCACGCGATCACTACTTTGGATCGCCCTTGTAATGCGCGCCTGACCCATCGCCGCAGGTACAGACACCACACTCAGCAACAAACATGCAATCGCCGCCACACCTAGAATCCGGTTCTTGTAACTCAATGGGTGATTCCTCCTGGAGATGTGAACGAACTTGAGCTATGTGAATGGCCAACCTGAATGTCCGGGACAACCCTGAAGGCAGAAGCCGATCCCAGACCGATAGCATGAACGACAGGCTTCTGTTGAGTGGTTAAACGGCGGGATAACCTACCCCTTTAGATCGCTTAACACAAGGCCGTCGCGAAAATAATCCGCTAGTTACTTCGCCGCGCGGCGATGTTGCACGAGGAATCCCTAGCGAGCCGACTCGACAACACGAACGCAGAGCGGATCGGAACCGCGAACTACTGTTTGGCCGCACTTATCCTGCATTCCACTGCTGAACGGCAAAACGGCGGCGCCGCCCAAATCGCCGCGGCGGAAACATCTCACGAAGAGGAGAAAGCTGTCGTTGCGCTAGAGCAATCTCGATCGAGCCGCGTTGCGTCACGACGAAAGTGCTGCTTCAAATGTTTGGGAAGTGCGTTACTCGGGCGCTCGACACGAAATGGCGTATACTGCGGCGGCAACACGGAGAAATACGCGGAGCGCAGCGGACGACGGTGTGTCTGCGGAATCGCGAGGAAAAAGCGGCGAGAATCTCCGTGAGGCGAGGAAACCCATCATGTGTGGCAGACGATTGACGGTTATGTTTCTGCTTTGTGCCGGGCTGCTGCATCCGGTGGCAGCTGCCGTGGCGCAGAGTGTGAAATTTACATTCGACAAATCCGCGAATTTTGCGAAGTACAAGAAATATACCTGGGGCGCAAACTACCTGCTGACGCAGCAGACGAAGGAAGTTCAAGAAAGCATCAAAATGGCGATCGTTGACTCGATTAACCGGAATCTGCGAGCGGGAGGGTTCGTGGAAGATGATAAGGATCCCGACTTCAGAATCACTTATTCGGCCGGAGGGGTTCCCAACGCCGATGTGGGCGCGCAGCGTTACTTGTACGCCGCGGATATGCAGAACTATTACTGGGGAGGGAGCTTAACGGGAATTTCCTCGGACGTATGGGTTTCCAGCCTCGCGAAATTGCAGATTACCGTAACGGATGCGGCGACGAAGGCCAATCTTTGGCAGGCGACGGCATCGCAGAAGATTCACGAACCCAAGAAATTCGTGAATAACCTGCAACAGAATGTGGACAAGTTCATTCAAAAGACGATGAAGAGTTTCCCACCGAAGAAGTGATTGAGCCCCGAGAAGAAGGCGCTGTCACACGCGCAATGCTGCGAGGATGTTTACAGGAGGCGCACGTCCTGCGCAGTCATTTGGGCACTTTTGGCGGCATCGAGGCCGTGCTGGCTATCTTCGAAAACGAGACAGCGTGAAGGATCTATACCAAGACGTTGAGCGGCTTTCAGAAAGCCGTCCGGCGCGGGTTTGGGATTCTCAATATCTTCCACGGTAATCACTGCCGAAAAATATGGGGTGAGTTGGAGGGTTTCTAGTGTGGCAATGACCATGCGCCGGGTAGAGCTGGAGACGACGGCCATGGGGAGCTTCCCTGCGTTATTGCGCACGATCGAAGCAACGGCTGCGATTTCGCGGATCATGGACGTGTTACGGCAGTAGATCTCCTCTTCGAGCGGTGAAAGATCCTTACGATCGAGTTGTACTCCGCACAAATCTTTGAATTCCTTGAGCAGTTGGTCCAGCGAGAGTCCGACCCGCTCCAAATACCATTCTTTCGGCAAATCGTGACCAAGACTCTTCGTGGCGGCAGCGATCGCGTAATGATGCAACTCGGCCGTATCCGCCAGCGTGCCGTCGCAATCGAACAGCAGCGCTGCGTAATTGCCGCTTGCCAAATCTACAGTGCCTGGAATATGGGACATCACCGATCCTTCGGCACGGAGGCTGAGGCTAGGCCGATATATTTGTCGGCCCCTCCGTAGTAGTAGAGCCAGCGATTCGATTCGCGCACCAGACCTTCGACGAACACGACGTTCGGAACTTGACCGACTTTTTCCCATTCCAGCGCGGGCGCGAAGACGGGTGCATCCGCTCGCGCTAGGAGTTTGGTTGGGTCGTGCTTGTCGAAGAGCGCCCAGCCGGTGGCGTACACGGCGTCCTCGCCGGCGCCGTTGTAGGTTAGGAAAATGCCGCCAGGCGTGATGACCGGCGCCGGGCCGGGCTCGACGACGCGTGCGTCGAACATTCCTTTGCGATTTCCGAGCACGGGATGGTCCAAAGCGTCTTTCCAATGCAGCAGGTCGTCCGAGGAGGCGATGCCCATTTGAGGGTTTGGTCCTCGCGCGTCGCCGAGATAGTACATCCAGTATTTTCCGTGGATTTTTTCCGGAACGATCGCGCCGGACTTCGTCCAATTTGTGTTCCAAGTGCCTTTGTACGCGGGCAGGATTACTCCTTTGCGGTGCCAGTGAAGCAGGTCTTTTGATGTTGCCAGGCAAAGTTGCGCGTCTTTGTTCGCCGGTCCCGTGCCATCTACGTTGTTGTAGCCGGTATAGGTCAGATAGTAGATGTCGCCGAATTTCTGTAGCCGCGGATCTTCTACGCCGCCACCTTTTTCGTATGGCTCTTGCGCGGTCATCACGGGCGTTGCGCGACGGTCAAAGTGGATGCCGTCTTTGCTGGTGGCGTAGCCTAAGGACGATGTTCCGTTGCGATCCTGGGCGCGATAGAGCATCACGAACGAGCCGGCTTGTTTCACGACAGTCGGATTGAATACTCCGGCCGATTCGAAGCCATCGCCCTGCGGCGAGAGGATCGGCGTTTCGGATACGCGGGTCCATGGTCCAAATGGCGGCTGGAGATCCGTGGCAGAAACGCTGATCGCGGCTGCCAGAGTGCCGAGAATGAGCAGTGAGCGGAACGACGTTCGTGCGCCTACGCGCGGGTTAGTCGCGAGTAAATTCATAATCACTCCATGAAAATCTCGGCCACAAGCGTGCGGTGGCAGCGGGGTGGCGATCGCACGGACTGAAGTTGTGTTCGATTTCCCGGGCGAACCGAGTCATGCGAGTGATTCTACACTTGAGTCGCGAAGCCCGACAACCGCGCGGTCTTTCCGCTGGATGCTGCAGTACCCGCGAGCGCCGGCTGACTACGGCTGCGGAGCGAGGGATTGGCGTACGATGACGGAATTGTTACAATGGGAGTTGGTCGGCTGACCGTGGCCGGCTCTCATCCAGATTACCGGGACGAAGCTCCCCAGGCAGGAAACCAAACGAATGGCTGCACGCACGCTTTACGAAAAAATCTGGGATGCCCACGTGGTGCGGGAAGAGCCGGGGCAGCCCACCTTGATTTATATTGACCGACATCTGATTCATGAGGGGACTTCGCCGCAGGCATTTGCGGGACTGAAGGCTGCCGGGCGCAAAGTGCGTCGGCCGGAGCTGACATTTGCGGCGATGGATCATTCCGTTTCGACGAAGAATCGGCTGCTGCCGGTGCTCGACGCGGACGCGCGCGGCCAATTCGAAGCGCTGGAACGCAATTGCGCGGAGACGGGCGTGCATTTGTTCGATATGAACAGCAAGAATCAGGGCATCGTGCACGTGATCGGGCCCGAGCTGGGGATCACGCAGCCGGGGCAGACGATTGTCTGCGGCGACAGCCATACTTCGACGCACGGGGCGTTTGGGGCGCTGGCTTTCGGGATTGGCACCAGCGAGATTGAACATGTGCTGGCGACGCAGTGCCTGACGCAATTCAAATCGAAAACGATGAAGGTGGAAATCAGCGGGAAGCGGCCGGCCGGAGTCACTGCGAAGGATATTATTTTAGCGGTGATCGGAAGAATCGGGATCGCCGGTGGGAATGGATACGTTTTCGAATATACGGGCGAGGCGGTGCGCGGACTTTCGATGGAAGGGCGCATGACGATGTGCAATATGTCCATCGAAGGCGGGGCGCGGGCGGGGATGGTGGCGCCGGACGAGACTACTTTCGAGTATATGGAGGGGCGGCCATTCGTTCCGCGGGGGAAGGAATTTCAGGAGGCGGTGGCTTTCTGGAGTACGCTGCCGAGCGACACCGGCGCGAATTACGACGAGACTTTAACCTTTCATGCGCGCGATTTGGCGCCGATGGTTACATGGGGCACGAATCCGGGGATGGTGACGCAGGTTTCTGATCGCGTGCCGGACCCGGCGTCTTTTACTGATCCTGTGGATCGCGAGGCGGCTGCGCGGGCGCTGGTTTATATGGATTTGAAACCAGGGACGGCGATGGAAGATATTTCGCTGGATCGCGTGTTTATCGGGTCGTGCACGAATTCGCGGCTCGAGGATTTGCGCGCGGCAGCAAAGATGGTTGAGGGCAAGCACGTGTCGAAATCTCTGAAGCAGGCGCTGGTGGTGCCGGGTTCGCGCGTGGTGAAGGCAGAGGCGGAAGCTGAGGGGCTGGATAAAATTTTTGTCGCGGCAGGATTTGAATGGCGCGACGCGGGTTGCAGCATGTGCATCGGGATGAATGATGACGTGCTGCTGAGCGGCGAGCGTTCGGCGAGCACTTCGAATCGCAATTTCGAAGGGCGGCAAGGCAAGGGCGGGCGCACGCACCTGGTGAGTCCGGTGATGGCGGCAGCGGCGGCGATTGAGGGCCACTTCGTGGACATCCGCAAGTGGAATCATGTGGACGGAGCGAAGTGACGATGGAACCTTTCATCAAGCATACGGGACTGGTGGCGCCGCTGGATCGCGTGAACGTGGATACGGACCAGATGGTGCCGAAACAGTTTTTGAAATTGCAGACGCGGCAAGGTTATGGGCGCGTGCTTTTTTATGATTGGCGATATTTGCCTGGGGAAAAGCCGAATCCGGATTTTGTGCTAAATGCGCCGCGTTATAAGGGCGCTTCGGTGATTCTGGCGCGTGCGAATTTTGGGTGCGGGTCGAGCCGGGAACATGCGCCTTGGGCGATTCTGGATTATGGGTTTCGCGCGATACTGGCGCCTAGTTATGCGGACATTTTTTACAATAATTGTTTCAAGAATGGGATTTTGCCGGTGACGCTTTCGAACGAGCAGATGGACGAGCTATTTGCGCGAACGGAGAAGAAGGAAGGTTATCGCGTCACAGTGGATTTGGAGAAGCAGGTGGTGACGGATGATGCTGGATTGAGGTATGCGTTTCAGGTGGATCCGTTCCGGCGCGATTGTTTGTTGAAGGGGTTGGATGATATTGGGCTCACTTTGGTGCATGAACCGCGTATTTCTGCTTTTGAGGCCAAGAATTTGAAGCATCCGAAGATGTACGAGGCTGTGGATGTGAAACATCACAGCGATTCGCCGCAGTCGGCACGGCATAACTGATTTTTCCTGCCTGATTAATTCGAAAATTTACATTTGCGTTTGTTGGGGTGGGGGAGCTTGCTCGCGCTTTCTCTTAGCGGAGGCTTGCCTCGTTGGATGCCGGTGCGTCCCGTGCTTCGAAACCGACTGCGAAGGCTGCCCGGTTCGGTGAACCAGAACCGGCCGCTACATAGGCCAAATTCGATGCCGAGACAAAGGCGCCCGCCTGAAGGCGGCCGCTACAAATTCAGAAACTGGGTGCGGGCGGCTTTTGCGGTGGGCGGATTACTCCTGGGCGTGGATCACCGGCTCTGGGGATTCGGGGGCGATGGGTGCGGGACCTTTGAGTTCGGCCAGAAGGATGCCGGCGAAGATTAGGGCGGCGCCCAGAAGGATGCGGCCGCCCAGGTGTTCGCGAGCGAGGAGCCAGGAGGTCAGCGCGGCGAAAACTGGTTCGAGGCTGATGAGAATTGCGGTGTGCGTCGGCGAGGTGTATTGCTGCGCCCAGGTTTGCGCGGAAAAGCCGAAGGCTGTGGAGCCTAGCGCGGTGATTAGCACGGCGAAGATCAGGGTGCCGCTCCAGACCCAGCGTGGATGTTCGACGTTGGTGACCGAAAGCAGTGGCAGAGCGACGGTGGCGAGGATTGCAGTCGTGGCGACTTGCACTACGGCGAGCGCGCCGACAGAGTGATGTGCGATGTAACGGCTGATAAAAATCATGTGCACGGCGAACATCACCGCGCAGCCGAACACCAGCGGATCACCTCGGTTCAGGCCGCCGAAACCTTCGGGCGGGACGGTGAGAAAATATAATCCGGCGAGAGCGGCGAGGGCCCCGGCCCAGATCCATTTGTTGACGCGGCGCTTGCTGAATATGGCGAGCAGCAGCGGAACGATTACCACGCTGGAGCCGGTGATGAAGGCGGCCTTCGAGGGCGACGTGAATTGGAGACCGGTAGTTTGAAACGCGTAGCCGGCGAACATGAAGAAGCCGATTTGCGCACCGGCCCAGATCGCGCCGCGGGTTAAGCCACGCAACGCTTGCCGAAAGAAAATCGCCATCACGACAGCGGCCAGCGCAAAACGCACGGCGATGTACACGAAGACGGAAACGTCGGCGAGCGCGTCCTTTACCACTACGAACGTGGCGCCCCAGATGAGCGCGGTGAATCCCAGAGCGAGATCGGCGCGCAAATGTTTGCTGAGCATGGACGGAAGAGTTTATGCGCTGCGCGAGAGAGTGACAAGACGAGAAACGGGCGCCGAAACGCAGCGTGGCATGTTCATTGACCGGCGCGAGGACGTATAGTAGAGAAGATGTTGTCCATGCCTCGTCCATTAACCGCGGTTGTACTTACCTTCCTCGGCCTGGTAATTCTGTTGGCCACTCCACTGACTACTCCCCTGGCTGGCGCGAAACATGAAACATGGCTCGAAGTGCGGAGCTCGAATTTCATCGTAGTGAGCAATGCGGGCGAAAAGCAGGCAAGCAAGGCCGCCATCAGTTTAGAACAGATGCGCGAGGTGCTTCGCCGAGCGCTAGAGGTTGCCAACACGCACGGGAGCGCGGTGGTCACGGTCTTGGCCGTGAAAGACGAAGATTCGATGAAGGCGCTGTTGCCGGAATATTGGGTCAAAGGCCGCGCACATCCCGCGGGAATCTTTATTAACCAAATGAATCAGTATTTCGCCGCGATCCAGCTCGACGCACCGGGACTGGATCCGTATCACACGATTTACCACGAGTATTTCCACTCGCTGACGGCGCCTTACTACCCGAATTTGCCAGTGTGGATTTCGGAAGGCCTGGCGGAATTTTACGGCCATTCGCGGATCAGCGATTCCACGGTGCAAGTGGGACTCGCGGATGCTGAGCTGATCGCGGAACTCAGACAGGGAAGCCTTATCCCCCTCGATGTCCTTTTCAAGGTGGACCATAGTTCTCCTTATTACAACGAACAGAACAAGACCTCGATTTTTTATGCCGAGTCGTGGGCGCTG
Organism: uncultured Acidobacteriota bacterium; assembly: GCA_963821765.1. Classification (GTDB taxonomy): domain Bacteria; phylum Acidobacteriota; class Terriglobia; order Acidiferrales; family UBA7541; genus Palsa-295. Next base: position 77,204 of record CAWGFF010000017.1, on the reverse strand, counting down.
ACGCACTACTTGATGGTGGGCGACAAACAGGCGCACAAGCCGATGCTCGATGCCTACCTCGATGCGTTATTGCACGGAGCGACAGAAGAACAAGCTGCGACGAAGGGTTTCGGGGACTTGAACAATCTGCAAAAGGCACTGCAAACCTACATCGGAAAACAGATGTTCTATGCCCTTACAGGAGGCCCTCCGACACCAGTACCCGCGAGTGAACTCCATACACGTGAGCTTTCAGAGGCCGAGCTGGATGCGTACCGCGGAGGATTCGCGGCGTTGATGGGACGAACGCAGGAGGCGATCACGATTCTGGAACAGGCGGTGAAGCTCGATCCGAAACTGGCGCTGGGTTATCAATACCTCGGATTCGCGGAGTATGAGGACAAGAAGCCCGCGGAAGCGCTGGCGGATTTCACGCGGGCCATCGAATTGAATCCGAAGAACGCGTTGACGCGATTTCTGCGCGCGTATTTGGCTTCCACCCAGGGCGGAGCCGTGGGAAACGATGAGCAGATGGAGGAGGATCTGCGCGCGGCAATCGCGGTCAGCCCGGAGTTTGCGCCGCCGTATGGCGTGCTGGCGATGTATGTGGCGAATCAAGGCACTGATTTGCCGGAAGCGCTGAAGCTGGCGCAAAAAGCGCAGGCGCTGGAACCGGGAAACGCGGCTTATCAGATTGACTTGGCGAGCATCCTCGCGCGCATGAATCGCCTCCAGGAGGCACGCAAGATTGCGATGCATGCGCGGAGCAACGCGACGAATCCGGGCGAGCGAGCAGAAGCCGAAAGATTTTTGGCATACCTCGACCAGGCAAGCCAATACTCGGGTGGCGATTCCGATCCGACGGAGTCGGCTACCGTGACGCGGTCTTCGCCCGGCACTCCAGCCGCGGGTTCGACAACGGGCGCGCCCTCGAATCCGCCCGACGGTGCGCGCCGGCAGACGGGAGGCGGCGACGCGGCAAGTAGTGGCAGCGCGGCCGCCGGCGGAACTTTGCGCGAGGCGACGGGCACGGTGACAAAGCTGAGTTGCATGAGCGGATTGAAATTCGAGTTGGATACGAGCGCTGGGAAGTTGACGTTGCATATTAAACCTGGCGCGAATCTTCCGATTCGGCTGAGTGCACGGCCAACAGGGCCGTTTAACGCTTGCACGGCACTGCAGGGGCAGCGCGTGAAAGTTACTTATCAGCTGGATGACGCGAAGGGGAAGGTTGGCACGCTGCAATCGCTGACGGTGCTTTCCGGAGCTGGTGGCGATGCGAACGGCGCGGTGGATGCTGCTGGCGGAAGACGATTGGGCATCGGCGACGATCGCAGCGACCCGGTCACTATTTCGGCGGAGGGCATTGCAACGCACGCGCAGTGCGATGGAAACGAGCTTACGTTGAGAGTGACTGCTGGAGCGAATTCGCTTGTGCTGCATGCGCGGGATGCAACGCGGGTGCAGTTCGAGCAGGACGTGGCGTTTGACACCGGGGATTTTCAGCCGTGCACGCAGTTGAACGGGCGCGCACTAAAAGTTACGTTCGTGGTGGTGAGTGGCAAAGATTATGACGGGGAGATTCAGGGGGTCGAGGTCGAGAAGTGAACTTGCGTTTGGTGCGCGAGCTTGTTACGGAAAGTAAAGGCAACTTCAAGAGATTTTACACAGAGCAATACCGGAGGCAAATCTGAGAAAGCAATTCTTGGCGCTAGTGTGCGGCTGGTTGCTCTGGTTGTTGGTACACGACGCGGCCGCCGACGATGCTCATTTTGACTTTCGTGGTTAGCAGATCGCGCGCGGGGATTTGATTTAGATTTGCCTCGTACACCACCACGTCGGCCAACATTCCTGGCGCGAGTGTGCCTTTGCGTTTTTCCTCGAATTCGGCGTAGGCCGATCCTGCGGTGTAGGCGCGGAGACAGTCTTTGATCGGCAAACGTTCCTGCGGCTGCCAACTCGCGCTTCCCTGCGGCAGTTCGCGCGTAACGCAGGCGTAAATTCCGCGCAGAGGATTGAGCGGCTCGACAGGCTGGTCGGTGCCGAAGGCGAGCTGCACGCCATTTTGTTGCATGATGCGCCAGGCGTAGGCGCCGCGCGAACGTTCGGGGCCGAGACGGTCGCTGGCCCAGCGCTCGTCGTCCAGTAAATGCGACGGTTGCATGGACGCGATGATATTGAGCTGGCCGAAGCGCGCGAAATCTTCGGGCGCGACGACTTGCGCGTGTTCGACGCGATCGCGACGGTCACGCGGACCGTTCGCTGCGGCGACTGCGGAGAAGGTATCCAGCGCGACGTGGTTGGCGCGGTCGCCGATGGCGTGAAAGGCGAGCTGAAATCCGGCGCGGTCGCGTTCGATGGCCATGGGCGCGAGTTGTGCTTCATCCATGTGCAGGAGACCCGACGTGCCGGGCGCATCGGAATACGGCGCGAAGAGCGCGGCGGTGCGCGAGCCGAGCGAGCCATCGAGGAACGCTTTCAGCGCGCCGGTTTTGAGCCACGGATCCGTGGAGCCCCATTCACTGCGCAGCGATTCGAGTTTTGCGAGCGGCATCGTGAAATCCAACCACTCGGTGATGCGCGCGGTCAACTTCCCTTCCTTGCGCAGCTGCTGATAAATCAGGACATTTTCCTTGCTGAAGGAAACATCGCGGCTGATTTCCAGGTAGGAGCAATCCTGCAGCGAAGTGACGCCATCGCGCGCGGCGTCGGCAAGCACCAATTCGATGCCGCGGCGGCGTTCGGCTGCGGAGGGTGCGGCGATTTTGGAAAATACCAGGTTCGTGGCGCCGTCTTCCTGGAGCAGGCCGGTGGGTTCGTTGGTTTGCGAGTCGCGTACGATATGGCCGGTCGCGGGCTGCGGGGTGTTTTGGGTGACTCCTGCGAGTTGCAACGCGAGTGAGTTTGCGACGGCTACATGGCCGTCCACGCGCGCGAAGAACATCGGATACGCTGTGGAGACTGCGTCGAGGTCGGCGCGCGTGGGATCGCGGCGGCCGGGCCAGAGCGTCTGGTCCCATCCGAAGCCGGTGATCCATTCGCCGGAAGCGCGGTCTTTTATGGTGGCGCGAATACGCTGCTGAAATTCAGCGAGCGATTGCACGCCGGTGAAATCAATGGCGAGTTTGGTGAGCGCGGATTGGCCGATGTGCACGTGCGCATCGTTGAATCCGGGCATCGCGAACGCGCCGTGCATATTAATGATGCGGGTGCTTGGGCCGAGCCACGGTTTGATGTCGGGAGCGTCGGCATTGGCGGCCATTTGTGCATCGGCAGAACCGGGAGTGAGATAGGAAACGGCGACGATGGATTCGCCGCGAATGGCGACGGCCCCGGCCCATTCGTGCGCGGGGTCCATGGTTTCAATTTGAGCATCCGTCAAGACGATGTCGGCGGGACCTTGCGCGGGAGAAAGCGCGTTCGAGCTTTGCGCGATGATCGGATCGCTGGATTTTGTTGCGGCGAACTTTGATGTGGAATTTGCATCGCGCGCGACGATTAATAGCGCGGTGGTTGTGGCCACAATGAAACATATCAGGAAAAACCGGCGAGACATTCTAGGGCTGGACTCCGGCGAGTGCGACCGCTATGAGGAACAGGCGTTTCAGGCCAAGTTCGCGGCCGGTGGCGTCGTACCATTCGGCGGTGGTGTGGGAGCCGCCGCCTTTTCCGCCGCCGCCGAGGGAAACGGCGGGAATGTTGAGCGAGAGCGGGATGTTGGCGTCAGTGGAGCTGCGTTCGAGGCGCGAACGATTGCCGAGGAAGCGGTCCACGTTGCGCAGAGTTTCGAGCAGCGCGGCGTTATCCGGCAGTTTTCCGGCGGGGCGCGAACCGAGCGAGCGGACGGTTACGCGGAGGGTTTCGTTTTCATCATGCGCGCCGGACATTTCTTCTCGGGCGCCGGATTGCATGGCGTCGCGCAGGGCGCGCTCCATTTTATTTACTTCAGCTTCGTCTTCGGAGCGCAGGTCCACTTTTACGGCGGCGCGGGCGGGGATGGAATTCACGGAGGTGCCGCCTTCGATGATGCCGAAATTGTAGGAGCTGCGCGGATCGTCGGGAACGGGGAGCGCGGAAAATTTCACGATGCCGCGGGAAAGGGCGGTGATGGGATTGGGGGCGCCGAAATCGGACCAGCTGTGTCCGCCGGGTCCGGTGATGGCGATTTCGAAGCGGTGCGACGCGATGCCTTGCGTGGTGATGTGTTCGGTGGAGGCGCCGTCCACCGCGATTACCGCGGTGAGGCGTGAGCCGTAACTTTCGACGAGAGCGCGAATGCCGCGGAGATTGCCTTCGCCTTCTTCGCCGACGTCGCCTGCTAGAACGATTGTTTTTGTTGTGCTGATGCGCGATTCGGCGAATGCGCGGGCCAAGCCAGCTAGAGCGGCCAGGCCTGCGCCGTTGTCGGCGATGCCGGGAGCGGTGAGGCGATTGCCGTGGCGTTTTACGCGGACTTCGGTGCCGGCTGGAAAAACGGTGTCGAGATGCGCGGCTAGTAAGATGACACTGTTGGCATCGGAGCCGGGGCGCTCGGCGATGACGTTGCCGATTTTGTCTATTTGGGCTTTCAGACCGGCGGCCTCGAAGATTCTTTTCAGGTATTCGGCGCGGGGGGCTTCTTTGAATTCAGGAGCGGGGATTTCGCTGAGGTGGATTTGCTGGTCGGTGACCCAGGAGACATTTTTGTCAATCCAGGACAGCGCGCGGACGCAGGCGGGATCGTCGGCAAGTTTCTCGATCGAGTCGCTGGCAGCGCGCGCGTAGAGTGTGGCCATCACCAGAAAGATACAGCAGATTAGTGTGAGTTTCACGAGATTCGTGCGGCGAAGTTTTGCGCGCTGGGTCGAAGGTCTGTGCGCCGCGCCTGTCGTACAGTTTACGCGAAAAACGCTAGGTGTCATCCCGAACCCGCGCCTGCGGGCGAGGGATTTGCTTTGCTCCTACGCGACAGAAAAAGCAGATCCCTCGCTGCGCTCGGGATGACAGACTCTACTTTTTTGGAGGACTCAGGGGCAGCGCGTAGCAGCGGGCGCGCCTTTAGCGCGTCTTGGCTGAAGCAGTGGTAGAAGCAATGATCGCGTGAATTTCTGCTTCGGTCATGATGCGCTGGGCTTGTTTTGCGGCGGCGAAGATGCGGTCCACTAGCTCGTCGCTGGCGGTGATGCTGCGCTTTTCGAGCCAGTAGATTACGTTGGAGCGGCCGCTGAGCGGACCGACTTCGATAATTTGCTCGAGGCCGAAGAGATGCGAGGGGACGCCGCTGTAAATGGAATTGGCGAGCTCCTGGTCGCCTTTTTTGTAGGCTTTCACGATGGCGGCGGCATGGACGCCGGTGGCGGTGCGGAATGCGTCGCGTCCGACGACCGGATAATTCGGTGGGATTGGCGTGTGCGTGGCTTTGGAGACAGCTTCGGAATATTGCTTCAGCTTCGAGAGGTCCTGTTCGATGAGGCCGAGCAGGCGCAGGTTGACTAGCATCAATTCCATGGGCGTATTGCCGACTCGCTCGCCGAGAGCTAGCGCGGCGGCGTGAACTTGATCGGCTCCGGCGGCGATCGCTGCTAGCGAATTGGCGATGGCGAGGCCGCGGTCGTTGTGGCCGTGCCAATCCACGCGAATTTTTTCACCGGAGGGTTTTACGACCTCTGCGACTACGAAATTTACGAGATTGTAGGCGCCGCGCGGAGTGGCGTGGCCGACTGTGTCGCACAGCACCACGGCACGGGCTCCGGCGCGAATCGCGATGGAGTACAGCGTGATTACTGTGGCGGGGTCGGTGCGGATGGTGTCTTCGGTAACGTACATCACCGGAAGGCCGGCGGAGGTGGCGAATTTCACGGCGTCTTCTGTGGTGCGTTGGAGGTGATCTACGGTCCAGTCTTCTACCAAGCGGCGGATTGGGCTGGAGCCCAGGAAAGTGGCGGCTTCGATGGGGCGGCCGACTTTTTCGGAAATTTCGATGATCGGCTGGATGTCGTTCTTCAGGGTGCGCGCGGCGCAGTTCGGGCGAATTTTCATGCGGGAGGTGACGATTTCGCGGGCGAGGGCTTCGGTGTCGGCATAGGCGCGGGGGCCGGCGCCTGGTAAGCCGATATTTACAGTGTCAATTCCCAGTGATTCCATCAGGTGCAGGATTTCGATTTTTTCGGCGATGCTGGGGTCGCGGACGGAGGGATTTTGCAGGCCGTCGCGAAGTGTTTCGTCATTCAGGGCCACGTGGCGCGTGGTGGGGATTTCGGCGCCGGTGTAGGTGTTCCAGTCGTGGATGAGTTCATGTTTCATTTTCGTGTGGTGGCGACCTATTGATGATACTCGTTGCGGTGAACGATCGAAGAGAGATCCTTCACCCGCTTCGCGGGTTCAGGATGACGACGAACACCGCAGGCGTATGTGACCGATTCTCAATATCGTATCGTGTAGCTGCGCGGGGCTTGCGTGTGGCCCGGCTTATAAATGGTTTGGCAAAATTCGCAGCGATAGATTTCTGCTTTTTTGCCGACTAGCGCCTCGATTTCTTTTGGGTAATCGTACCAGCGCTTTAGATGGCCGCAGCAGAGCTTGCCTTTGGCGTCTTTTTCGTCGCAGGCGCGCATGGTGGGCTTTTTCGGCTTAATTTTTGGGCCTGCTGGGGCGTCTGGTTCGACTGCGGGCGCGGCGGCGGTTGCGGGTGCTGGTGACGCCGCTGCCGGAGCGGCATTTGGTGTTGGAGTTTCTGGAGTGATGTCAGTCATTCGATTCGCTCCCGGATATCTGAGATCGCAACTGCAAAGGCTACGTCAAAAGATCTAACACAGAGGACACGGAGTAAAACCGGAGAACACAGAGAAAGACGACGCCAGCCTCCGCTCGTTCCGTTTCTCTATCTCCTATGCATCCTTTACTTCCTCTAGGTCCACATCCCTGCTTCAAATTCTGTCGCGGCGGAAGATTACTCCGCGGGCTCCGTTTTTCTTCCCCATCGCTGCTAGGCGACGCCGCCAGCTGGGCGCAAAAAGCGTTTCTACGAACGCGTTGGCTGCCGCGGCCAGTTCGGCAGTGTAACCGAACCACCAGGATTTCGCGATGCGCGGCAGGCGGTCCACATCAATATATTTTACTCGAACCATTTCGAGCAGTCCAAGGCGGGAATGGGTGTGGCCCCAGCCGCTGGCGCCGGGGCCGCCGTGGGGGGCTTCGGTGATGCCGTAGTAGCTGGCGACGTCGTTTATCATCACAGAGCCGGCGCGGATGCGGGAGGCAATCTCGCGGCCGCGGCGATTGTCAGTGGTCCAGACACTGGCGCTCAGGCCGAAGGGCGAATCGTTGGCCAGGGCGACGGATTCGTCGGCGGTCGCGACAGCGCGAATGGCAATCACCGGGCCGAAGGTCTCTTCGCGCATCAGTTGCATGGAGTGATCCACGTTCGTTACTACGGCGGGTTGGAGGAAATTTGCGCCTAGGTCGGGGCGGCGAGTGCCTCCGGTTAGGACTTGCGCACCGCGTTCGACGGCATCGTGCAGTTGCGCCTCTACTTTTTCGAGTTGGGCAAGGCGAATCATTGGACCGATTTCGGCGTCGGGATCGGTGGCGGGGCCGACGCGCAGTTTTTTTGTTTTTTCGACGCAGAGTTGGGTGAAGCGTTCGGCTGCTGGCTGCTCGACGTAGATTCGCTCGACGGAAATGCAGGTCTCGCCGCAATTCATGAAGCCGCCCCAGACGGCAGCGCTGGAGGCGGTATCCAGATCGGCGTCGGCGAGGACGATCATCGCGTCTTTGCCGCCGAGTTCGAGGACCGAGGGGATTAGTTTCTTCGCGCAGGCTTCGGCGATGCGTTGGCCTGTGGCGACGCTGCCGGTGAAGAAAACTTTGTCGGGGCCGGCTTCGATGATGGCCGCGCCGAGATCGCCGCGACCTTGCAGCACTTGCACCAGGCCTGGCGGAAATTTCGCTTGCTCGACTAGTTCGGCGATTAGTTGGCCGCACCACGGGGTGAGCTCCGACGGCTTTAGGAGCACTCCATTGCCCGTCGCGAGCGCGGGAATTACCTGCGCCATGGGAATCGAGAACGGATAGTTCCAGGGCGAGATGATGGCGACGACGCCTAGCGGATCAAATTCCAGCCAGCCGGATTTCGCTTTCATGGCGAGGTTGTGATGCGGCACTCGTTCGGGACGCAGCCAGCGCGGAGCTTGACTCGCGAGGAAATCGGCGGTGTCCAGCGCGAGGAGCACCTCGGCGAAGATGGCTTCGACGTGCGGCTTCCCTGCTTCGCGCGTGATCACGTCGGTGATTTCTTCGCGGCGGGCGAAGATGGCATCGCGCAGGCGGCGGAGCACGGCACAGCGTTCGCGGATCGGTCGCGCGGCCCAATCTTTTTGTGCGCTGCGGGCGCGCGCGAAAATCGCGGGCAGGTCGGCGGGCTGCGTCACTGCAAACTGCGCGTTTATTTCCTGCGTGGCAGGGTTGATTGAATCAATGGTCGCTACCGCGCGCGAGGGAGGTGAAACGAGCTGTGAAGGGACTGCCATTTATTTGGCGATTGTAACCGAAATGCGAGATAACGGCAGAGGTTTAGGCTTGGCGTCCAACTAATCAGTCGCGGATATTTCATTTGGGCGATTTTGACCTCACGCCTCGAGCGATTTCTTTCGCGCTGGAAACGTATCGAGGCTCTATGGATGCGGAGTCTTCGGCGCCATCGTCTAGTTGGCGGGTGACGGAAGTGGAAGAACCTCCACGGTTTCCTTGTTCAAAACGGCGAGGTGCGAACCATCCGGAGACAACGCTAGGACAGTCATACCCTCAATGGTTGGACCCTTCAGGTCGAGAGCATAAGTCAATCCATCAAACGGCGAATCGTAAAGCAGTATTCTCTTCAATATCTCGGAACCTTCTCGATCAAGCGCGGGAACGGCGCCAGTAAGGCTGCAGGATGGAACAGCGACCCGGCGGCCCCCCATCGAGGAAATCGATTGTCCCCACCAACATCCATCGGATGATTTTTCCTGAAAGAGTACCTCACCATTTGTTCGGACCATTTCGGTTGAATGACCGACCAGGAATAGTTTCTCATTATCTACGAACGTAGGATGCGGCCTGCTTTTTCGATCAGTCGCCGCGATGGCTTTCCATTCCGTCGCCCAGCTCTTGACCTCAGTTCGGGGTTCGCAATCGTAGACCCAAACGCAGGTAGTCATTGCCACCGCGTTGTCCGCTATGCCGACCCAGCCGCTCTGGGTTTCTTGCCAAGTGCGAGCAATCCGGAGCTCATCGACATCGATCCATATCCATGGCACAGGTGTAGTGTGCAGGCCCGCCGGAAGAAACAGAATCGTATGTCCAGTTGGTGGCAGATGTGCTTCCCAACCGACATCTTCCGTTGGAGGGAGTCGCAGTCTTTTACTCTCCTTCAAGTCGGGACTATAAAGGGTTAACAGTAACCCTCGCTCTGTCAGGAACGATCCGTCTTGGCTGGCGACAACGGCCGCGTACAATGATTCTGTCGGCCAGTCCGCGACCGTCTTGATTTCTCCAGTATTCGCATCGAGAAACACCACACGCAACCGTAGCGGAAAATTGATCTCAGAACCATCGCGCTTTGATAACTCCGGCTCGCCCTCGCGCACCACGTAGCTAACGATGACCGTATCATTGTCCGTGAACATGACCGAGAAATGCGGCTTTCCTTTGGTTTCCCTTCCCTGGCCAACTACAAGTCCCAAAGGGGCCCGGCCTACGGCAGACTTCAAATTTGTGCGCCACTTCGGGGTCACCGTTTCCCGTTGCAATGCCGGGTCGTTCTTGCGGCCGGTCGCAGCAGCGCTCGACGCAGGTTTGTTCTGCGGAACACTATAGGTTGTCAGCGTCAGAGAAACTTCCAGCAATAAGAGGATCAACCAGCTGACGGGAGTTTTCAACACACTTTGAATCTAGCCATGTCGCCCTCCGTTGGCAAGGCGGGAGTGGTGCGTCACGTAGTTCGTTCACGTCGGCGGGTGGCGTGCTTGGCTAGGGAATCGGTGGGGTCGGGGTATTCGAGGGATACGAGGTAGAGGCCTTCGGGAGGGACTGTGGGGCCGGAACGGGAGCGGTCGCGGGCGGCGAAAATTTCTGGGATGTCGGAGGGGGCCAAGCGGCCTTTGCCGACTTCGATTAAGGTGCCGACGATTTTTCTGACCATGTAACGGAGGAAGGAGCGGCCGCGGACTACGTAGGCGATTTCGTCGTGGTGGGGATCGCGGATGATTTCGGAGGAGTGGATTATGCGTTGCATGTCGCGGTCTTTGTCGTCTTCTTCGGAGCCGGTGGATGCGGCGAAGGAACTGAAATCGTGCTGGCCTTCGAAGGCGCGGGCGGCGGCGGACATCGCGGCTTCGTCGAGCGGCCAGGGATAGTGGAAGGCGCGGCGGTGATCGAAGGGCGGCAGGACTTCGCCGCGATAAATGCGGTAGCGGTAGGTTTTTCCTTGGGCTAGCCATCGGGCGTGAAAATCCTGGCTGACTTCTTGGGCCGCGACCACTCGGATGGTCGGCGGGAGCAGCGCGTTCAGGCCGCGCTGAATTTCTTGCGCGTCGAGAGTGGAATGCGTTTTGAAGTGCGCGACTTGGCCTAGCGCGTGAACGCCGGCATCGGTGCGGCTGGCACCGTGGATGGTGATTGGTTCTTGGGCGATTTGGCGGATGGCGTCGTGGAGGGTGCCTTGGATCGTTGGCAGGCCGGGTTGGAGTTGCCAGCCGTGGAAGTCTGAGCCGTCGTAGGCAATGGTTAGTTTTACTGTTTGCATGTGGCTGCTGAGATTATCGCATGTGAGCGCAGTTCAAATTCACCACAGATGAACGCAGATGAACACTGATAAGGTCAACGGCGAAAATGGAAAAGAGAAAATGGAAAATTGGTGGGGGCGCGCGAGAAAGTTACGGCTGGGTGCGGGAGAAGCGGGAGCCGGGGCGGGTGGGCATGCCGCCGGCGTGGCATTGCGGGCAATCGTCGGGCTCGTAACTGGGGACGTCCATTTCGAGCAGGGCGCGGGCGGTGACGTTGAGTTCGAGGCGGCCGCCGCTGCGGTCAATTATGGCGCCGGCGGCGACGGCGAGGCCGCCTTCTTGTTCTACTGCGCCGATGGCTTCGCGCGTGGAGCCGCCGGTGGTCCACACATCTTCGATGACCAGCACGCGTTCGCCGGGCCTTAGCTCGAATCCGCGGCGCAGAGCCATCTGGCCGGAGCGATCTCGTTCAACGAAAAGGGAGCGGACGCCGAGGGCGCGGGCGACTTCGTGGCCGATGATCAGGCCGCCGAGCGCGGGCGAGACGACGCAGGCTACGGTGTGATCTTTGAAACGTTCGGCGAGAGCGCGGCCGAGTTGTTCGGCGTGCTGGGGATGCTGCAGGACCAGCGCGCACTGGATGTAGGTGGCGCTGTGGCGTCCGCTGGAAAGCTCGAAGTGGCCGGTGCGGATGGCGCCTACTTGTTCGAGCAGCTTCAGGATTTCGTCGCGTTGCATCGCACTCCATCCGGCGTGTGCATGTGCGGGGGCACGGGCAGCCAGTCGCGCTAGCCTAAAGGCGAAGGGGGAAAGTGTCAAGGAGGCGTGATTCGTGAGTTGTGACTTGTGATTCGTGAGTAGTGATTGGTGAGTAGTGAGTCGTGACTCGCGATTCATGGCGGGTCTCATGCTATCGAGAGATGGCACTCACGCCCTACTAGTCTGTTTGCAAGCTTACGGAGCCGATTCCGCCTTCGATCGTGAGGTCGATGGTTGCGGGGGTTTTGCCGAGGACATCGTTGACGTAATCGTCGCCGTCGCGGGTGAGGCCGTGAGGGCTTACGGAGCCGATTCCACCGGAGGCGTGGACGCGCACGCCAACATCTTTGGGCAGGCGAATCACGGCTGTACCTACGCCGCCATGAATATCCACGTGCAAATCGGATTTGCGCGGGCCTGTTAGATCGAGGTTTACCTGGCCGACGCCGGCTTGGACGTCGAGATTCTTCACACCGAGGCCTTGCAGGCGCAGATTGCTGGAGCCCGCGCCGATTTGCACGTTCATATCCATGGGGACGTTATCGGCGAAGCGCAGTTGCCAGTCGTTGCGCGAGGTAGCGAGATGCACGTGCATCTTATTTTCCTGCGTGATGGAAAGATCGCCGTGGCCGCCAGAGACTTCATACTCCACGCGCGGCTGACCGTCGGATTCGTGGTAATCGAAATTGGCGTTGAGCAATTGGTTGGCGCCGGCGCCGCCAGCGACGTCGAGCGAACCCGAGGGAATGTCAATATTGGCGGTGACGGATTGCGCGCCTTGCAGGCTGACTTCCTGCGAATCGTGCAGAGTGGGGCGTGAGTAGCGTCCATGCCAAAGCGCGAAGCCGAAAAAGAGCAGAATGATGAGCAAGGCGACCGGCGCGCCGGAATGGTGACGAGGCGCATCGGGCTCCGAATATTTGCGGTCCATGAGGGCGTCCCATATGTAGCCCAGGCCGATGGCGATCAGCAGGACGGGCCAGTAGCGCCTGATGATGGACCACGCATCCAGGTCGGGATGCAGATTGATGATCAGAAAGAAGATGCCGACGGCGATCACGATGAGTGCGCCGCCGATGGAGCCGCGCCTTTTAGAGCAGTTATGGGGCATTCCGGGATCCTCTCACCTTAGAGTACGTCGCCCGGGAACAAAAGTTTCAATAGAACCCGTCGCATAAATATTGAGCCGCGGTACAAGAGCTTGGCTTCAGGGGCTAAAGCCCCTTATCTTGCGGGCCCTACGGCGGGGCTGAAGCCCCGCCCTTCCGGTCCTCCTCATCCAATGGCAGCTAGAGTATGGCGGCCCGCGAAATTGACAGGAACGGGCGCGTCGGATATTCTCAATGATTCGAAATAGACTGCGGAGGAGTATTGAATGGCTCAGGGCACGACCATCAAGCATAAGAAGAAGACGAAATCGGTATTGAAGAACATCCGGCAGTCGGCGCATCGCGCGGCGATCAATCGCATGAATCGCACGCGGGTGCGGACGTCTATCCGACGGATGCGCGCGGCTTTGACGGCGGGCGATATTGCCACGTCGGAGAAGCTGGCATCGGCGACTTTTTCGGATTTGGATAAGGCGATTCGGAAGAGGACTTTGACGGAGAATACGGCGAACCGGTATAAGTCGCGGCTGACTTTGGCTTTGAATGCTTTGAAGGCGAAGAAGAAGTAAGTCAAAGTCACGGAAGATGAACGCAGATGAACACTGATAAAGTCAGAAGCTGATGGGGTAGAGGAACTTCTGCGCTGTGGGCGCGGTTTGATATTTCAAGTTTTCAGGCGCTCCGAGAAATCGGGGCGCTTTTTTTTGTGCCTATATGTCGCTCTGCTCGGGAGCGAGATTCTTCGCTGCGCTCAGAATGGCGGCGACAAGCCTGAGGTGGAGGAAAGCCTCGTGGACAGCGACGGGCCCACACCTCGGTTCGGTTGTAGGGGCGGTTCGCGACTCGCCCCTACGGAAACGCCGACAGTGCGGAGACGGCCGCCTTACTCCGTGCTCGACGCCTGCTAGGAAGCTGAAGCGCTGGAGGATCCGGGCGAGGTAAGGCGCGCGATTAGGAACTCCATCAGGGCGCGCGGGTTTGGGTTTGAGGATTTGAGTTGGTTGTCGGCGTCGGCGAGGGCTATCAGGCCGGCTACCAAATCTTGTTTGGGGATACGATGGGCGTTGCGGACGGCGGCTTCGGCTGCGTCGGGGCGCATGCCTAGCGTTCGCGCGGCTTGAAAACCGCTGGTGTGGGCGGGCAGGTCGCGCGCTTCGATTAATTTGCGATACATCCAGGCCAGCACGCCTACCAGGCCGATGGGTTCTTCCCCTTCGCGCAGCAAATTATCGAGAAATTCGAGCGCGGCGTCGCGGCGGCGGGTGGCGAGCATGTCCGCAAGCTGCCACACGGTATTTTTGCGCGCGGCGACGACGAGTTCTTCGACGTCGGCGCCGGTGATGCGACCGCGGCCTTGCACGTAGGATGCGAGCTTCTGAATTTCGAGTTGAATGCGCGCCGGCTCGCTGTTGAGAATGTCGGCGAGGAGCGTCGCTGCGGGACGATCAATTTCCGCGCATAGGTCTTTCGCCATTTGCGCGGCTAGCGATGCGGCGGATTCGTTGCCGAGCGTCAGTTCGACGATGAGCGCTTTCTCCGCCAGGATTTTGTAGAGCCGCTGGCGGTGATCGAGCTTTGGAAGTTCGAAGACCAACACGGTGAATGGCGCGGGGTTTTCCAGATAATCGGCGAAGGCTTTGAGCGTGTCTTTGCGCGGGTCGTCGCCGCTGCTGGTATCGTCGTCGTCCTGGTCGCTTGTGTCGCCATCTTTCGCGCGGCCTTGGATGGTTTCGGCGCCGTCAATCAGCACTACCTGGCAGGGCGCGAGCATCGGCATGGTTTCAGCGCGCTGAAATATCTCGCTCCAATCGCCACCGCGCACGCTGATGCGCGCGAGGGCCCAATCGCGCATCGGTTCCGGCACGTAGGAGTCAATAATCTTGGCGCGGCACATATCGCGCAGGTAGGGATCGCTGCCTTCGAGCACGATGGCGCCGACAGGCTTACCTCTTGCCAGTTTCTCCAGCAATTTTTCGGGCGAGAGATTGGGCACTAGAAAGTCTCCAGCACGTTCGAGACCAGCTGTGCGGCGAAATCGTGGGCCATGCGTTCGAGCGCGGGGTCCTGCTCTTCGAAAAAGCTCTGCACGTCGCTGGAAATCTGATACTCGTCGCGAAATACCATGTCGTTGTTTTGGTACACGGGTTTTTCGTCTTTCGTGCCGATGAGCTCAACTTTGGTGTGCACGGTGACGATCATCATGGTGACTTGACCGGTGGTGGCGTTGAAAATTATCGGATCGGTTTCGATGGAAACCACTTCGCCGTGCAGCACGGCATCGGCGTTCGCGGGATCCTGCACGATGCGATATTTGGTGCGCTGCACGAACTGGCGAACCACGGCGGCGGTGAAGCGCTGTTCGACACGATAACGCGTCGTGTCGTTCTTAAAGGCCGGGATAGCGATGGAGGTCCATTCCGCGGGCAGATTTCCGGCGCGTCCGGCAACGTGATAACCGCAACCGGTGATGCCGGCGCTCGCGATCAGCAGCAGAGCGGCAGTCATCGCAAGACCCAGCGCGCGATGCCGTGTTTTACTGCACTCCCTATTGGACGGGCGGTTCTGCAACCAATTCCTCCGCGATGCGCACGGCGTTAACCACAGCCAGGCGCAAATTATCGGCGACGCCCCAAATCCACGCGCCCGCCGTGACGTTCGGATCCGGCTCAATGCGCGCCAGATGAATTTCGCTTTCGCCGGCGACGGTGATATTGGTTGGCGCGGGATCTTCCGGCGCGTCAACCTTAACACCTAGATTGCTGAAAGCGGTCTGGAGTTGCTCGCTGGGTTGCGGCGCGGAAAATTCAGTGTAGGCGGTGAACGCGTATCCGTAAAAGACCGGCGCTTGCACCAGCTGAATGGCTGGAGCTTGCGCGCGGCCTGCTAGATATTGCGCGACGTCCTTGGCGATCGAATTGCGCACTTCGGCAAATGTGGGTTTGCTTTCCGGGCCGTAGCCTGCGAGCAGGTTAAAGGCAACTTGCGCGTCGAATATCGGCTGCACGATAGGACGAAACGAAAGCAAATTCGTGGTTTGCGCTTCGAGCTCGTCCACGCCGGCTTGATCGCGTTCGGAAACCGGAGGAAAGAGCAGCAGCACAGCCCGTTGTGGGGAAAATTTGGCCAATGCCGCGGCCAAAGTGCACGCGATGATCACGCCGGAGCCGGGTGAAGAGTACGCGACGGATTTTCGTGGACTGGCGCCTCCGTTGGTCGTGGATTTCGCCGCATTGAGGCCCGGACGCGGCAGCAGCACCGTATCGAGCAGAGGAATCCAAGAAGTGGATTCGCCGCTTGCGGCCAGCGAGCCGCTGAGATCAATTACGGTGGCGCCAGAACTTTGCGCCGCGGGCCAATTGCGCATGGCATCCTGCTGCGAGCCGGCAAAAAATACGAAGCGCGCGTCTTCGAAGCTATCTTCGGAAAGGGCGCGAATGAATGTCGGCTCGCCGCCGGCTTCGGTGAGCGTTCCGGCCAGCGCAGGCTCGTCGAGTAGCACGATATCGCCGGCGGGAAAATTGCGTTCTTCGAGGACCAGCTTCAATTCCTTGCCACGCAGGGAAGAAGCGCCAACGATGGCGACACGCGTGGATTTGGCGGGCCCGGCGGGCATGGTCTCAGGCGGGCCGCGAGGCGAGACGATGTCGCACGGTGCGCACCAGCTGCATCACAGGCCCGTGCAGCATGTAAGCCACGGTGATCAGCAGCAAAGTAGCGTGCGAGAAATACACCACTGCGCCGAGCAGTAGCGCGAACAAGATTACAGCGGGAGACGGCTGGCGACGCTTCAGCGGGATATCCTTGAAGCTGAAAAAGCGCAATGTGCTGGACATCAATACGCCGAGCACTACCAATAGGCCCAGCCATGCGAAGGAAGCGCGAACGTCTTCGATCGGACGGCCGTGGAAGAAGTGCACCGTCGCGGCGATCACGCCCGCGGCTGCCGGAGTCGGCAATCCCACAAAATAACGATTTCCGCCCGGCGCCATGCCTTGAGTATTGAATCGCGCGAGGCGCCACGCGCAGCAGGCCACGAAAAAGAAACCGATGAGCCATCCAGTCTGCGTTAGATGTAGAGCTTCCGGCGCATTGGCCGCGGCGATTGCGCGCACTCCCCAAGCATACGCCAGAAAAGCCGGAGCGATACCGAAGCTCACGACGTCCGCGAGCGAATCGAATTCCCTGCCGAAGGCGCTTTCGGTTTTCATGGCGCGCGCGATGCGGCCGTCCATCGCGTCAAAAAGATACGCTACGCCCACGGCGCACGCGGCGTTATCGAAATCGGTGATTTTTCCGTCGAGAGTGGCGAGAATGGCGTAATAACCGCAGAGCATGTTGGCTACGGTGCACGCGCTGGGCAAAATATAAACACCGCGTCGCAAACGATGGCTGCGGAAATGACGGCGTGGCTCTTCTTCCTGTCCGATGGGATCTATGTCGTTGAATTCCATTTCGCGATTACGCTCTCGCCGCCTTTTACGTGCTGCCCGCGCTGGACGACTACTTGCGTATCCAGCGGCAGCCAAATATCAACACGCGAACCGAAACGAATCAGGCCTACACGCTCGCCTATTGCGACTTCTTGCCCTTCTTCTTTCCAGCATATCACGCGACGCGCGATTGCTCCGGCGATTTGTTTGAAAATGACACTGCCTTGCGGGGTATGGAGATAAATAATGTTCTGCTCGTTTTCACGCGAAGCGTCGGAGCGGAAAGCGGCGTAGAAGCGTCCGGGGCGATAGACAACGTCGGCGATACGGCCGGAGGCGGGGGCGCGCTGCACGTGCACGTTCCAGATGGAAAGAAAAATACTGATGCGATGGCCCATCACGGAGTCCAGCATTTCGTCCACGATTTCGACGACGCGGCCGTCAGCAGGGGAAATAATGATGCCAGGAGTGGTGGGAATTACGCGCTGCGGATCGCGGAAAAAATAAAAGACGAAGAGGCCGAGGAAAATCAGTACGGCGCCGAAAATTCTCCAGCCGGGAATGAGGCAGAGCAAGCCGGCGATGAGCGGCGGCAGGGCGAATCGGTACGCGTCTTTAATCATGGGCCTGGGCGAAATCCTTTGCTCGCGTGAAGATGCGGCGCGCGCGGACGCCGTGGCGCGACTTATGGCGGATCAAATGTACGACGAATGCACCGGTATTGTACGACAGAAGTGAGCGTGCTGCGCGGGCCCTGGCGGCAAAAATTTAGTGATGGACCATGTCATGATCGTGCCGGTAACGCGCCACGATCATTTGCATCAAATCCTTCAGACGCAACTTCATTTTCTTCAGGCCGATTTCCAGTTCCATGTCTTCGACGTTCCAGTAGGATTGACTGACGAGTTCTTGGAGCTGGGATTCACAGCGGGAGTGTTCTTCGAAGAGCCGGCGGTATTCCTGGTTCGATTCCAACAGGGACTGCCGGATATCATGCGTCGTGATCGGCATCCATTCCCTCCAGGGGTGCAGAAGCGTTCACATAGGCGTAACAATTATCACAATTGGGCTGTGGAAGCCAATAGAGAAGAGGTGTGGCCAGCGTTTGGGCGAATTGGCCGGTCACTGCCACACATCGTCGAGCTTCAATTCGTATAGGCGGTGCGCCACATATCGTCTAACATTCGGACGAAAGCGAAAGGATCTGGCCCCATGAACGCAAAGTTGCGCGCGCTTCTGCTGAGTGCAGTCATCGTGCTATCTGCACATTCAATCTCAGCTTTTCAGTCCACAAGGGTCGAGATTAAGGAGCCAGCTGTTATCACGCTGGCAAATCTATTCAAGCAATCGGATACCGTCGCGCTTGTAAAAATCGTTTCGGGCGATGCGGAGCACTACAACGTCGCGCTTTATAAGGGAGAAGTGACTAAGAGTTTCAAGGGGGCTGCGACTGGCACGACCATTTACTTCGGGCCTTACGTTGGAGAGAGGCTTGGCTGGGAGTACGTTCTGTTTCTTCGCACCGTGAGTAAGCCGATTGCACCGACAGGCGCGCCGAGCACCGGTTTCGGAACAATTCATTATTCCGAGATTTTCAACGAGGGATACAGCTCGATGATGTCGTCCTACGAATGCGTCTTTAGCCAGAAGGCAGACTCCGGGCAGTGTGATGACGGCGTGCGGGTTTGCACGGATTACATCGTGTTGCCAAAGTCGACGCCTACTTTTCCTCCCGAGTCTACCAACACTGATTTCGGGTGCCGTTGGGTCAGAAAGCGGCCCTTCATCGCACTACTTGAATCGCTCGCCAATTCGAAACAAAAGTGATTCAGTCAGTCGCTCTGTAACTCACCGGAAACCCGCGACAGGATTTTCCAGATGCGGTCGAGCCAGTCGCGGTGTTCGGGCTTCATCAGGACTGAGCGGAGGCAGAGGACCGTGTCGGTCGCCGATGCCTCCAGGTTGTGTTGCGCGTCGAAGAATTTTATCGGTACGCGGATTAGGGCTAGATGCAGATTTTGCTTTGCGGCGGCGTCGAAGATGCGTTGAGATAGCGCGGAGATTTCGGCGACGGTCTTCGCACGCGGGGCCCACACTACGATGTCGAGTTCTGGCGAGAATGGGAGCATCCAGCGCTTGTCATTTTCCAGGCGCTCGGCCAATTGCACTGCTGCGTCGCGCGAGGCTTCGAGCATTTTCGCGAATTCCCCTCCCCGCACGAGCGGCAGCAGGCGTTGCGTAGCCCATAACGCTACCGCGGACGCGCCCGGTCGCGAACATTCCAGGCTGATTTCGCCGAGATGAAGATCGGAAGACGTGAAATAGGTGTAGGGCGATTCGTGTTTGTAGATTGCGCCGACCTGCGGATCGCGGAACAGGACGCAGCCGCAGCCGTAGGGTTGCAGGCCGTGCTTGTGCGGGTCAATCACGATGGAATCGGCGCGGCCAATCAGATCGAAGCTGGCGTGCGTTGCGGCGGCGAGGTTTGATGCCAACGTAAAGTATCCGCCGTACGCGGCGTCCACGTGCAGGCGAAATCCGTAGCGCTCGCGCAGGCGCAGGATTTCGGGCAGCGGGTCAACCGATCCGGTGCCGGTGGTGCCCTCTGTCGCGACAACGCAGCCTACGTCTCCGGCGGCTAGCATTTTCTCCAGGGCGCTCGTGTCCATGCAGCCGCGATTGTCTGTGGGAACTTCTGCGAACGGCAATTGCAGCACGGCGGAAATGCGTTTGTGGGTGTAGTGCGATTGGTCGGAGGCGACGATTTTCTTTCCGGGATTTAGTTGGCCTGCTACCCACAAGGCTTCAAGGTTCGCCATGGTTCCGCCGCCGCAGAGGTGGCCGAGGTGCTGTTGCCAGCCGAACATCGCGGCGATTTGCGCGACGGCTTCTTTTTCGAGAGCGGAGCTGGCGCGGCCGCCATCGAGCGCGTGGTTGTTGGGATTGATCCAGGTGGCTAGGGCGTAGGCGGCGCGGGCGATTGGGTGCGGAGGTTTCAGCATTTGTCCGGCGTAGAGCGGATGGAAGTATGGGTAGTTGTCTTGGAGTCTGGTGGCGACTTCGGTCATTACGGCGGCTAGGCGCGGGTCTTGGGCTGTTGCACTGCTTTCTGCGGTCGGCGGCAGCGCAGTGAATCCGTCGTCGAGCTGCTTCAGTGAGTCTTTCAGGAGTTGCAGGGTGGTTTCTTCGAGATGCATTTTCGTCCTCGAGCGTTTTGTGGTGTGGTTACAGTAACAGATTGATGGGGAGCATTGAGATGCTGCTGGTTCTGGAAAGTCAAAAGGTTTAACACAGAGTACATCTATGAGAGATGCGCCGGGGTCAAGGTTGTTTTTTTGACAGGGATTTCCTGGGGCGGTGGGAGACCGCCGGTGAGGGCGAAGAGGAACGGGAACGGTTGGCATCGGTCGAGTTCGCGATTCGTCCTTCTCTGGGTATCGATCAACGACGCGGGAAGCCGGGTCGCGATCACTCATCTATTCGAGCACGTGGCTCGTGAGGACGGCTTCGCTCTGTCCGGCACGAGGCCGGACAGGCCGACGGCCCCATCAGAGGCTCAGCCAGAAGCAGCCTGGCTAGTGCACTCGCGGGCACGTCGCGCGTCTCGACCTCGGCGCCGGAACTGGTCGTAATCGATTTCTTCGCGGAGCATGCGATACAAACGCAACACTAATTTACGCGCGACCGCCACGATGGCGATGGCGGAGTTTTTGCGCGCGGTCAGATGGAAGTAGAAGCGGCGCAGATCTTCGTCCTCGCGGATGGTGGTGCGGGCGGCTTCGACCAGCAAGAAGCGCAGCAGCCGATTGCCTTGCTTGGTGATGTGGCCGAAGCGTTGGGTGTCGCCGCTGGAATGTTCCTTGGGATCCAGACCGCAGTAGGCGGCGATGCGGCGAGCGCGATCGAAGCGGGTGACCGGTTCCAGCGTGTGCACCACGGCCAGGGCCGTCAGCAGACCGACGCCGGGATGGGTGCGCAGGCGGATGACGCGCGGATCGTTTTGCGCGCGCTGTTCCAGTTGCGCTTCGACGACTGCGATCTGTTCGGCCAGCGAGGCGAGCAGGAGCAGAGAGTGTTGCCGCTGTGTGGCGAACGCGCCGTCCAGGGGCAAGGCGGCGAACTGTTGCTGGCCGCGCGCGGTGAACAGTTTGGGTCCGAGCCGCAAGCGATGATTGAGCGCGACGGCCTGCAGGCCGTTGCGCAACATGGTGCGGATGCGGACCAGGCGATGACGATAGCGCAGCAGCGCCAGAACGTCGCGGCTGGCGGGAGCAGGAACGTGCACGGCGGGAAAATCATCGTGCACGAGCAGATCGAGCAAGAGCTGCGCGTCGCGGCGATCGTTTTTCTGCCGGCGGCGGGCGAATTGGCGAATGGCCAGAGCATCACCCACCCGCAGCTGGTGCCCGGCCTGTTCGATGATGCGATGAAACCACAACGCGTAGCCGGAAGCCTCGACACCGACGATGGCTCCCGGTGGGAACTGCGCATAAAACGCCGCGACGTCGTCATGCTCGTGATCGAGCTCGCGCTCGTGCACTTCTCCGTCGGCGGTATCCATCCAGCAAACGGTTTGGGTTCTGACGTGCAAATCCACTCCGATGTACACTGCCATTGGCGCCTCCTGTTTCGACCGATGCCAACCGGTTCCGGGTGAGCATAACAACGCCCACCCCAGGAGGCGCATCTCTCATGACATCAGAGAAAGACCGGAGAGATCCTTCGACCGGCATGAGGCAAAGGCGCCGGCCTCAGGATGACGACGCTCGTCGCATCACCCGCTGCAACCCACGAAGGCTTCGTTAGCGCGCGAGCGAGGTGATGATCAGGTGGGAGCGCATGCGGGGGTCTAGCCAGTCGCGAAGGGCGTCGCCAAGAAGGTTGAAGGCTAGGACTGCTGTCATCACTGCTAGCGCTGGGAAAATTACCAGGTGGGGGGCGTCGAAAAGGTGGCCGCGGGCGTCGTTGAGCATGGCACCCCAGCTGGGCATCGGGGCTAGGACGCCTACACCGAGAAAGCTTAGGGTGGATTCGGCGAGGATGGCGCCGGCCATGGCGATGGTGGCTTGCACTAGGATGGGTTGCAAAATATTTGGAAGCAGATGGCGGATTAGAATGCGGGCGTGCGATGCGCCTAGGGATCGCGCGGCTAGGACGTATTCCATTTCCTTGGCTTGCAGAATTTGCGCGCGTGCCAGGCGCGCGTAGCCGGCCCAACCGGTGACTACCAGCGCGAGAATAACTTTGTCGAGACCGGGACCTAGGAACGCGGCGAAGGCGATCGCCAGCAGAATACCAGGGAATGAGAGAAACGCGTTGATGAGGATGATGTTGACGAAGCGATCGAACCACCCGCCGAAATAGCCCGCGACCGCGCCGATTCCCAGGCCGATCACTCCTGCACCGAAAACCACGCAGACGCTGACGAGCATGGAGACCCGCGTGCCGAAGATAATGCGCGAGACGATGTCGCGGCCTAGCTCGTCGGTGCCCATCCAGTGGGCGGCGGTGGGCGCTAAGAGGCGGGCTGGCAAATTTTGCGCTACGGGATCGTAGGGGGCCAGCAACGGGGCGGCTATCGCGACGATTGCAAGAAACAGTGTGAGCGCGAATCCCCAGCGGCCGGGGACGCTGCGGCGCAGGAAATCGGTGAGTTCGTGCAGGAGTTCGCGCCCCAGCTTGCGCTTCGGAGATTTTTTTCGTGTTGCGCTCATTCGAAGCGCACCCGCGGGTCTACCAGTGCGTACACGAGGTCGGTGAGAAGATTTACGAAAACGTAGGAGACGGCGATGAGCAGGATGCATCCTTGCAGCAGCGGATAATCGCGCGCCCCGATGGCTTGGACTGCGAGGCGTCCGATTCCGGGCCAGGAAAAAATGGATTCGGTGACGATGGTGCCAGCGAGGAGCGAGCCGAATTGCAGGCCGAGGATGGTGAGAATGGGAATCAGAGCGTTGCGAAGCGCGTGGCGAAAGAGGACGGCGGATTCGGAGACGCCTTTGGCGCGGGCGGTGCGGACGTAGTCTGCTGACAGCTCTTCGATGACGCTGGTGCGCACCATGCGCGTGAGGATGGCGGCGAGCGCCGCGCCTAGCGTAAACGCGGGAAGAATGAGATGAGAGATTCCGCCGCGTCCGGAAACCGGGAGCCATCCGAGCACGACTGAAAACAAGAGAATGAGTACAGGGCCGAGCGCGAAATTAGGGACGGAGAGGCCGAAGAGGGTGAGCACGGCGACGGTGTGATCGGTTCTTTCACCGCGTTTGTGGGCGGCCAAGACGCCAGCGGGTATTCCGATGAGTGTGCAGATCAAGAGCGCGACCGCGGCGAGTTCGAGCGTAGCGGGATAATGTTCGACGACAACTTTCAGCACCGGTTGCTGGAAGCGGAAGGATTCGCCGAGATTTCCGTGGAGCACGCCGGAGAGATAGCGGCCGTATTGCACTGGCAGCGGCAGATCGAGACCCAGCGTGTGGCGGAGCTGCGTGAGGTCTTCGGCGCGAGCGCCTTCGCCGAGCATTTGAGCGACGGGATCGCCGGGCACGATATGCGCGAGAAGGAAAACCATGGTGAGGATGAGCCAGAGCGCTGGCAGCGCGAAGAGCAGGCGGATTGAAATGTAACGAATCATTTATGGACTGGCCCCGAGGAGGTTGAATCCGGGGCGGGCTCGTCGGGCGAGGGTATATCACTTGTGTCGTGCGGTTTGGCGGATTTTTTTCGCGCGGCGCGACGGCGGATTTTCTTTGTGGTGTGTGAATCAGCCACTGATGCTGACCGTGCGGGCATTTCCAGGACTTCGCCGTGCGGCTGATGCTGCACGTTTTGCTTTTCGGCGTGTGCGCTATCTGCCGACTGCGGCGTGGACTCTTGCGTGGGCGACGGAACTATTGCTGGCGGCAGCTGCTTGATTTTCAGACGCGAGACGCGGCGGTGGTCCATTTCCATCACAGTGAAGCGATAGCCGTCGGCTTCGAAGCTTTCGCCACCGCGGGGAATGAATCCGAGGCGCGTGAGGACGAATCCACCGACCGTTTCATACGAGGAGTCTTCAGGAAGCATGATGTTGTAGCGCGCGGCGAGTTCGCGGATTTTGATTGCCGCGTCGAAGATCATGCCGCCGTCGGGAAGAGTTAACGGACGTTCGACCACGTCGAATTCATCGTGAATTTCGCCGACCATTTGCTCGAGGATGTCTTCGAGCGTGGCCAGGCCGAGGATGCTTCCGAATTCGTCAACGATCATGGCCAGGCCGGTGCGGCGGGCGCGGAATTCCAGGAGCAGTTCGCTGACGGGCTTGGTTTCAGGGACGATGAGGGCGTCGCGCAGGACGGTGCGCAGGTTAAAGTCGGCGAGCGGCTGATGATCTTCGGCGCGGCGGGCGCGATCGAGCAGGATCCAGATCATGTCTTTTATGTGGACGAAGCCGAGGATGTGATCGAGCGTGCCTTCGTACACGGGGATGCGCGAGCGCTGGGTGGTGGCGAACATCGTCATGGTGTCTTCGAGAGTGGCGGAGGCGGGGAGAGCGTGAACGTCGGGGCGCGGGACCATGACTTCGCGGGCGTGGATCTGGCCGAGTTCCATCGCTGCTTGAATGAATTTCACTTCGGCGGCGGGGAGCAGACCGCGATCGCGTGCTTGTTGAATCATTACTTGCAATTCTTCGGTGGAGCGCACCAGGGTGTGGCTGTGCGGCGAGACCACGCCGAGAGCGCCGACGAATTTTTCGGCTGAGGCATCGAGAAAATCTATGGCCCAGCGGAAGGTGTTTAGAAACCAAGAGAAGGGGCGCGCGATTAGCAGAGCGACTCGTTCGGCGCGGGCCAAGCTAAGGCTTTTAGGAACAAGTTCGCCGAGGACGACTTGCAGGATGGTGAGCAGGCCGAAGGCTACGGCTAGCGCGGTGCCGTGAGCGATTACGGCGGCCCAGGGCCGCGGGATTGCTTGCACTAGGGGGCTGAGAATTCCGGCTAGGGTGATTTCACCGAGATAGCCGAGCGAGAGGCTGGCCAGCGTGATGCCGACTTGCACGCCGGAGACTACGCGGGTGAGGTCGGTGAGCAGCGCTTCGACGACTTTGGCGCGGGCGTCGCCTTGTTCGACTAGCTGGCGGACGCGGGATTGGCGGACGGCAATCAGGGAAAATTCGGCGGCGGAAAAAAAGGCGTTGATGCCGACGAGCGCGAGGACCGCGAAGAGTTGCAGGGCGATCATTACTGGTTGATTTTAGCAAGGGGAGGGGCGGAGCGGGGGAAAAGCAGAGACGAATGATGCGTGATTAGTGATCGGTGAGTAGTGATTAGTAGCGAGGGGTGAGTGCGCGGCTATCCCGCCGCTTGCCAGCTGGGTCGCGTCGGGGAATTGTTCTGTTACTTCGCTGGGTGCTTGGATTCTTGAGCGGCGCGGATTTTTGCTGTGGCTTCGGCGGATTTTCCGCGCGGGACTGTTAGCGTCGTCCAGTGCGCGGAGGCGAAGTGTTTGGATAGAAAAACGATTTGGCCCACGTGATAGGAATAGTGGGCGACTTGGCGGTTGATGGCCTGCATAACGGAGTGGGGTTCGCTGCGAATCAGGACTTTGCGGCCGAGGTCGGCATCGGTGAGCGAGGCGAGGGCGTCGAAAACATATTTCCAGCCGGTTTCCCATTGGGCGACGAGTTGCGCGCGGGATGTGGCGGGCGATTCGAATTCGGTGTCGCGATTGCGGTCGGGCTTTTCGCCGTCGGTGGTTAGGAAATCAGTCCATCGGGAGCGCATGTTGCCGTACATGTGTTTGACGATGATGGCGATCGAATTCGATTCGGGGTCGAGAGTGGCGGTCAGGGCTTCGTCTGGGACCTGGGCAATGGCGCGTTCGGCGAGACTCTTGTAGTGGCGGAACATACTGATGGCGTCGGTGAGGTAGGAGTCCGTGAATTCGTGGGGCATCGCGGGATTTTGCCACTTTTTGGCGCGCGGGAACAATACGAACCTCGCGGATGGAGAACACACTGCGGCGCCAAATTGGATGGGGCGCGTTGCGGGCGAGTGATTTTGTGGGCTACACTCCGCGGCTGCCGCAGCTAGAGGGTGAGGACTGGGACGGATGACGCGTGCGTCGCGAGTTTTTCGATATTTGGTGGCGGGGCTTTTTGTGGTTGTTGGCGCCGCGTTGGTGTTCGGTTGGTGGGTGGTGCGGCGGCCGCTTGCGCGGTTGGACGGAAGCGTGGCGATTGGCGGGTTGAAGGATGGCGTGATTGTGCACCGCGACCAGTGGGGACGGCCGTGGATTCGGGCGAAATCGCTGCAGGATGTGGTGACGGCGCAGGGTTACGTGATGGCGCAGGACCGTTTGTGGCAGATGGATCTGCTGCGCAGGGCGGCGGGCGGGGATTTGAGCGAAATTTTTGGCGAGGTGGGGCTGGCGTACGACAGGGAAAATCGGACCTTGGGAATGCGGCAGGCGGCGGAGCGGGCGGCGGCAGATGCTTCTCCGGAGATTCGTGGGTTGCTGGAGGATTATGCGCGAGGAGTGAACGACAATATTACGGGGCGCGGCGGGAAATTGCCAATTGAGTTTGTGGCGCTGGGTTATAAGCCGCGAGCATGGACTCCGGCGGACACCTATTTGATCAGCTTGTATATGTATAAGACGCTGACTTCCACTTGGAAGGAAAAGTTGAACCGGCAGTGGATTGTCTCGAAGGTGGGAGAGGAACGGGCGCGGGATTTGTTTGTGAGCGATTCGCCGCTGGACCATTTTATTTGGACTGCGGAGGCTGCCCTTCCCGTGCGATTTTCTTCGACGGAGATGAAGACTTCGACGCGATTGGGCGATCGAGCGCTTGGCGCTGACGGTGATGCCAATGCCGCTGTCGATCCGCCGTTCGCTGAGGTGGAATGGCACGCGGCGCAGAATTTTTTGGCTCAGTTCGAGGAAGAATCGTCGGAAATAATTGGTAGCAACAATTTTGTGGTTAGCGGGGCGCATACTGCTTCGGGCAAGCCGCTGCTGGCGAATGACACTCATCTGCAGCTTTCGGTGCCGGCGCTGTGGTACATCGTGCATTTGACGGCTCCGGGATTGAATGTGGAGGGATTTGCGCTGCCGGGGGCGCCGCTGGTGATCATTGGGCACAACGAGCGGATCGCTTGGGGATTCACTAACAGCAATGCGGACGTGGAGGATCTGTACGCCGAGAAGTTTTCTGATGCGAATCCGCTGGAATATTCCGCTGCTGGCAAGACGCTGACGGCGGAAGTGCGGCACGAAGTGATTGCGGTGCGCGGAAAACCGGACGTGCCGCTGGATGTGGTGCTGACGCGGCATGGGCCGATCGTGCATCGCGACGGTGCAGAGCAAGACGGGCGAGCTTATGCGTTGCGTTGGACGGCGCTGGAGCCTGGCGGGCTGGATTTTGGATTTCCGTTGTTGGGTGAGGCGCGGGATTGGAGCTCGTTTATCGAGACGACGCGGCACATTGCGGGTCCGGGGCAGAATACGATTTACGCGGACGTGGATGGGAACATCGGGTTCACGATTCCGGCGCGCATTCCGATTCGCGCGAATGGGAATGGCGCTTTGCCTGTTCCCGGCGATACGGACGATTACGAATGGAAGGGATATATTCCGTTTGAGGAGTTGCCGCGGGTGGAAAATCCGCCGGACGGAATAATCGCGACTGCGAATGCGCGGACGGTGGGGCCGGGATACAAATATTATTTGTCGGACCGCCAGGCGGGACCTTATCGGACGGCGCGGATTTATGAATTGCTTGCTGGACGCACGGGATTGACTGTTGCGGACTGCAACGCGATTCAAAACGATATCGTGAGCTTGCCGAATCGCTTTTTGGCCAGCGCCCTGTTGCAGGCGCCGAAGACGAAGCAGCCGGCGGATGCTCGTGCGCAGCGATTGCTTGCTCAGCTGGCGGGATGGGACGCGCGGGCCACGGCGGAATCTGTCGAGACTTCGTTTGTGGAGTATACGCGGCGGGCTCTTTTTGTGCATTTGCTGCAGCCGTATTTGGGTGACGAGGTTACGAAGTACGAATTGTGGGAGCCGCTGAGCGTTTACAACGACGTGTGGTGGCGCGACAAAGTATTTTTGGAGAATGTGTTGCGCGAGCGGCCGGCGGCTTGGCTGCCTAGCGGCTTTGCGAACTACGATGAGTTGTTGATCGCTAGCGCGGATGATGCGGTGGCGGCGTTGCAGAAGCAAACAGGCCAACCGACTGAGTCTGGGTGGAATTGGGGACGGTTGCACCCGCTGGACATGGTTCATCCGCTGGGCCGCGCGGGATTGTTGCATCGAATGTTGAGCATCGGACCGTATGCGCAGGGCGGGACGATTGATACGGTACGGGCGATGGGAGTGGGGCATGGTCCGGCGATGCGTTTTGTGGCGGACTTGGCGAATTTCGATGGATCGTTGATGGAGATTCCTACGGGAGAATCGGGGCAGTATAGCAGTCCTTATTATCGAGACCAGTTTGCGGATTGGTTTGCGGGGCGCGGAATTCCCGCGGCGTTTTCTGTTGCGGACGAGGATGGTTCGCTCGTCCGCATCGGCTGACGCTGTTGCCAAGTGAGATGAGATAGTGACTCAGTTGTCGATCGGGCGTTAATCAGATGGGATGAGAAGGCCGGTCTCCAGCGGGATGCGATACGCTCCCAATGAACGACGCGCTCTAGGCGCAAAAAGGAGACCGGCGATGAAGAAGATTAGCACTGTGCAGGTATTGGGGAACGAAATTTTGAAGGAGCAAAAGCTAACCATCGGTGTGGATTTGGGAGATCGTTGGTCGTTCTACTGTGTTTTGGATGAAGCGGGCAAAATCATTCTGGAACAGAAAGTAGCGACGACAGCGGAAGCGATGAAGCAGACGTTTGCAAAGATACCGCGAAGTCTCATCGCCCTGGAGACCGGAACACATTCGCCATGGGCGAGCCGGTTGCTAACGGAGCTGGGGCACGAAGTGCTCGTGGCGCACGCACAAAAAGTGGAATTGATCACCAAGAGCAACCGAAAAGATGATCGACACGACGCGCGCACGCTGGCCCGACTGGCGCGCATCGATCCCGAGCTATTGGGGCCGGTGCGGCATCGCAGTGCCCAGGCGCAAATTCACCTGGCGGTGATCCGGGCGCGAGCCGAACTGGTGAGTGCGCGAACGGCCCTGGTGAACGCAGCCCGCGGGTTAGTGAAATCTTATGGCGAACGGCTACCTAAATGTGGCACGTATCAGGTGAACGAGAAACTGGCCGAGGGAGTGAGCGCGGAGTTGCGTGATGTCCTGGCGCCACTGTTGCGAGAGGTCGAATCGCTGAACGAGCACATTAAGGAGTACGACGAACGGATGGAGAAAATCGCCCAGGAAGTGTACCCGGAAGTGTTCTTGCTGAAGCAGGTGAAGGGTGTAGGAACGCAGATCGCGCTGACCTATATCCTGACGATCGAGGACCCGTATCGGTTCGCGAAGAGTCGCGAGGTGGGCTGTTTTCTGGGGTTAAAACCTGGACGCAGGAACTCTGGGAACAGCGAGCCACAGAAGAAAATCAGCAAGGAAGGAGACCGGTATCTGCGCACCATGATGGTGCAGGGAGCGCACTACATTCTGGGGCCGTTTGGCGAAGACAGTGATCTGCGGAGATGGGGATTAAAGCTTGCGGAGCGAGGAGGGAAAAATGCCAAGAAGCGAGCGGTAGTGGCCGTGGCGCGAAAGCTGGCAGTACTGCTGCATCGGTTGTGGGTGGGCGGAGAGGTGTACGAACCACTGCGCAATAGTCAGAAGGCGATGCGGGCAGTGGCTTAGAGTTTCGATCCGGACCGCCGAGCTCGACCGCCGAGTCCAGGTGACTGCGGCTAAGTCCTGGAGCCCAACTCCCACCGAAAAGGTGAGAAGAGAGGACGCTAATCAGGTAGCAGCACCTACTGAATCGAGAACACCCACCTTGCACCGAGCGAATATCGCTCACAAAGAGTGCGGATGGAAGGATGGCGACAGGGGCGGCTTGGCTGAGTAGGAACTGATTCTAAGAAAGAAGAAAGTCAAAGTGTGCCTTGACATCAACCGGCCTTCTCATGGAAGGACTTCACATTTGGGGTGACAGCGACATAAAGATGAAAGCTACGACAGCTCTCAGTTGGATAAAGAATCAGCCATGGTACCTGCTGACGATTTTGCTGGTGGCGGCGTCCAGCTACGCGCTGGACCGTTGGTTCGCCGCCGGATTGACGGCGAGCAAATGGATTGGTTTGCAGCAATACGCGTCAGCAATGAGAGAACTGCAGAACGAATCCCGAAACTGGGGAATTGTAGCGATTGCATTCGAATTCGCAGCTCTAGCGTTGGTGTGGCCTCGCTGGCCAAAAGAGAATCGAGCCCTGGCCGAAGACTCTCCCTTGACCCTTGGTGTCGGATTGAACGCACGGAGTGAGTATGTGGGACGATGCATGTTGCGCATCGGACTTTGCTTTCTCGGAACGCTGGGGTTGGCAATCGTTCTTCCGCTGATATTTGATTCTTTTGGGGCCATACATCGCGCGAAATAACCTAATTCGTAGGGACAAAGAATCGGCGGCTCATGGTAAGCCGGTGACGGGAACACTAAGGCTCGACTGGCGACGGTGTGGCATTGCTGCAATAAAATCATCGCGATAGAATCCGTTTGACTGCTACAGTGGTGAGACATTTTAGCGCTTGCAGAGGGCGCGGAACGAGGCTGCATGAGTCCAGTGCCGAGTAAATCAGTTGTGCCGGTGGAAGCGCCGAAAAAGGGCGACTTCGAGAAGTCGCTTACGCGGCTGGAGGAAGTGGTGAAACGCCTGGAGAGCGCGGATTTGTCGCTCGATGAGGCGATGCGGCTCTTTGAAGAGGGCGTGAAACTTTCGCGCGAATGCCAGAAGCAGCTGGAAGAGGCGGAAGGACGCGTGGAAATTCTGCTGAAGAAGGCGGACGGCAAGATAGTAGCGGAGCCGTTTGATCCGGAAGAAGAAAACAATTAGCTTTCGCTGAATGATTTTTGCAGAGCGGTTCACTTTCCAATTATCTGCACTGAGGCTATGACGATCCCCGATTTCTTCGAGAGTGACCGGACGACGGTGGAAGCGGCGCTGCAGGAACTGATGCCGCCGGAAGATGCGCTGCCGATTTCCATTCATAAGGCAATGCGCTATAGCGTGTTTGCGGGCGGGAAACGGATCCGGCCGATTTTGTGCATGGAAGCGGCGCGGATGTTTTCGGCTGAGCAGAGTGGCGCGGTGCAGATCGGCTGCGCGCTGGAATTTATTCACACCTATTCGCTGATTCACGACGACCTGCCGGCGCTGGATAACGACGACCTGCGGCGCGGAAAACCGACCAACCATAAAGTGTTTGGCGAGGCGATCGCGATTCTGGCGGGAGACGCGCTGCTGACTTTGGCGTTTCACACCTTGGCGCTGGCTCCGGTGGAACCGCAGCGGCGGCTGACGATTCTGGCGATGATTGCGGAAGCAGCGGGCACGGATCGCGGGATGATTGGCGGGCAGGTGGCGGATTTAGAAGCGGAGGGGAAAGCTTCCGACAAGGGCATGCTGGAGTACATTCACCGGTCGAAGACGGCGGCTTTGATTCGCGCGTCCATTGTGGGCGGAGCGATCGCGGGCGGCGCGGATCGCGGGGACATTACGCGGCTGCTAGCGTTTGGGGAACATATCGGTTGGGCGTTTCAGGTGGTGGACGATATTTTGGATGTGGAGGAGTCGTCGGCGTCGCTGGGGAAGACTGCGGGAAAAGATCAGGCGCAGAAGAAGGCGACTTATCCGGCTTTGCATGGGCTGGAGGTTTCGCGGGATATTGCGGCGGATTTGGAGGCTAAGGCTTTGAAGGACCTGGAATTTTATGGGGAGCGTGGGGGGAGGTTGCGGCAGTTGGCGCAATTTTTGGTGGCGCGGCGGGCGTGAAGTCGGTTGGCCGAGTTGCGATAAGCGAACCGCAGAGACGCAGAGGACGCAGAGAAAACCGGACGTGCGACGTTGTTTCTTCTTATGTATGAAAGTGAAACCTACTTCTGAGACGGTTCCTTCCGGCAAGAGTCATTCGAATCGCAAAGCTGGGAAAATAAGGCTGGATGTTTTGATTGTGGAGCGCGGGCTGGCGCCTTCGCGGGAGCGCGCGCAGGCTATTTTGCTGGCGGGAAATGTGCTGGTGAATGGGCAGAAGATGGAAAAGCCAGGGTCGAAGGTGGCTGCGGATGCGCGCGTGGAAATTATCGGCGAGACGCTGAGATATGCGAGCCGCGGAGGCTTGAAGCTCGAAGGGGCGCTCGAGGATTTTGGAATTTCGCCGCAGGGACTGGTCTGTCTGGATGTTGGCAGCTCAACTGGGGGATTTACGGATTGTATGCTGCAGAATGGAGCGGCGCGGGTGTTTGCGGTGGACGTCAGTGTGGATCAGCTGGATTGGAAATTGCGGCAGGATGCGCGTGTGACGACGGTCGAGCGAAACGCGCGTTATCTGCAGGCTGCGGATATTGCGGAGAGGCCTGCGCTGATCACTATGGACGTGTCATTTATTTCGGTGGCGAAAGTTCTGCCGGCGATAGTGCCGGTTGCCGCGACCGGCGCGAATTTTCTGATATTGATTAAGCCTCAATTCGAGCTGCAGAAGAGTGAAATCGGCAAGGGCGGGATTGTGCGAGACGCCGCGCTGCACCAGAAAGCGATCGAGCGGGTGCAGGCTGCCGCAACCGAATACGGCTTGACGATTCTGGGAGTGCGACCGAGCCATTTGCCGGGCACGGAAGGCAACCAGGAGTTTTTTCTCCACGCGCGCGCTCGCGGGTAGAGTAGAATTCTGCCTCTTATCATGATTCGCGCCGCGGGCATTATCTGCAAACCAATCCCCGAAATGGTCACCGCCGTGGTGCCGGAATTACGGCGCTGGCTGGAGACGCGCAAGATCGAAGTGTTTGTGGATCCGCGCACGCGGACGACGCTTGATCCCACCGGCCCAGCGATGACGCGGGAAGAAATGGCCGCGAAAGTTGATTTGCTGATCGTGCTTGGTGGCGATGGAACTTTGCTCGCGGCGGCGCGGGCGCTGGGCGGGCATGACGTTCCGATTCTGGCGGTGAATCTGGGCGGCCTGGGATTTTTGACCAGCGTGACGCTGGATGAACTTTATCCCGTGCTGGAAATGATTTTGGCGGGCGAGCATCGGACTAGCGAGCGGATGATGCTGGAAGCGGAAATTGTGCACAGCAACAAACCCGCCGAGAAGCTGACCGCTTTGAATGACGCGGTGGCGAATAAGGCGGCGCTGGCGCGCATGTTGGATTTTGATGTGCACGTGGATCATCACCACGTGGGGCGTTATCGCGCGGACGGATTGATTGTGGCGACTCCGACTGGCTCGACAGCGTATTCGCTGGCGGCGGGTGGGCCGATTATTCATCCGGACCTGGATGCGTTTGTGATTACGCCGATTTGCCCGCATATGTTGACGAATCGTCCATTGGTGGTGCCGGATACGGCGCATGTTGAGCTGGATTTTTCGGCTTCGGGCGAGCCAGTGTATCTGACGCTGGACGGACAGATTGGATTTCAATTGCAGCCGCAGGACCGCGTGGTGATCACCAAGGCCGCGACGAAAGTGCAAGTGGTAAGTCCGCCTCGCAAGACGTACTACGAAATTCTGCGCAGTAAATTGCGGTGGGGAGAGCGCTGAGTGGTGTGATTTTGCGTAGTTGCTGGCCCATCGCTTATGGCGCATCGCGGTGCATCACCTAAGATCAGAGGCAACCTCAAAAACGCCCGCCTAAAAAAGCAGGCATCGCTTGGCACGCGTGACATGAAATTCAAACGCAACGGCAACGGCGCCCGCCTGAAGGCGGCCGCTACAGAGTCAAAAGCTCTGTACCGCTTCGCGGGATCGGCCCGCGCAAATTCAAATTCAAAGGCAACAGGGCCGGCGGGACGCCGGTGCTACAAAGGCCAAACGCGGACTACCTCACTTTCAGGACGAGCAGGGTGCGGTCGTCGAAAGGGTGGGCGCCGCCGGAGAAGGCGTCAACTTCTTCGAGGATGCGGTCGGCGATAGCGTCGGCGTTGAGTTGGTGATATTCGGTGATCAGGTCGGCCAGGCGGGTGTGGCCGAAGAATTCTCCTGCGGGATTTTGCGTGTCGCCGATGCCGTCGGAATGGAATACGACAATGTCACCTTCATTCAGGATGTAGCTGCGCTGGTCGTACGTGGATTCCTCAAACATCCCCAACGGAAAGCCCGCCAGCATGATTCTTTCGCACCGGCCGCTGTGATAGAGAAACGGTTCTTCCTGTCCGGCGTTGGCAATGCGCAATTTGTGACGGCCGCGATGCCAGGTGGCGAAACATAGAGTCATGAAACGGCCTTCGATGCGGCGCTCGCCGAGAAATCCGTTGATTGCGCGCAGCATTTCGGCGGGGCGATGTTTTTGCGGTCCGAGGCTGCGCAGCGTGCCAATCGCTACCGCGCCGTAAAGCGCTGCCGCACTTCCCTTCCCGCTTACATCTCCCATCGCAATCGCTAATTCCTGCGGACCATAACGCAAAAAATCGTAGAGGTCGCCGCTTAATTCGCGGGACGAAACTACGCGCGCGGCAATTTCCAGGCCGAATTCCGGGCCAGGGAGGCGCGGCAGCAGAGCACCTTGGATGCGGCGCGCGGCGCTGAGGTCGCGCTCCATGCGCGCTTCGTCGCGCGCGAGCTGTTCGTACAGGCGTGCGTTTTCGATGGAGACGGCGAGATGCGCGGCGAGAATCGAAAGCGCTTGCACGTGATCCGGAGTGAAATAATTCAGCTGCGGACTTTCGAGGTCCATCACGCCGATGACGCGATCTTTATTGAGCATGGGGACGGCCAGCTCCGAGCGCGTTTCGGGATTGATCAGCAGGTAGCGCGGGTCGAGAGAGACGTCTGGCACGACGACCGCGCGCTTCAGGGATGCGGCGGCTCCGACGATACCTTCGTGCGCAGGGACGGCAAATTTTTCCTGCACGCGTTGGCCAAATTTCACGGTGACGCGGTGACGGAAGACCTTGTCGGCCTCGTCATAGAGTAGGATGCTGAAAATCTGGTAATTGATCAGGCGTTTGGTGAGCTCGGCGGCGCGACGCAGGACTTCTTCGACGGACAGAGTGGAGTTGGCCTCGCGGCCGACCTCGTTCAGAAGCAGAAGCGTTTCAGATTGGCTGCGCTCGTGTTCGTACAGCTTGGCGTTTTCGATGGCGGTGCCGATGCGCGAGGCGACCAGCGTAAGAATGGTTTGCTGATAGGGAGTGAAATAATCGAGCTCGCGGCTTTCGATGTCCAGCACGCCGATGACGCGGCCGCGGACGATCAGCGGGACGGCGAGTTCGGAGCGAACGGCATCGAGCGCGTTGAGGTAACGCGGATCGGAGCGCACGTCGCCGACGCGAATGGCCTGTCCGGTAGCGGCAGCGGCGCCGATGATGCCTTCGCCCATGGGAATGCGCCAGTGGTCCACAACTTCCTTGCGGTGACCGATGGCGAATCGGAAATACATCTGATCGGTGCCCTCTTCGGGAAGTACGACCGCGAAAATTTCGTAATCAACCAGACGCTTGATCAGAGTGGCGGCGGTGGGCAGAACTTCATCGAGATTGAGCGACGCGTTGATTTCCTGGCTGAGCTCGGACAGAATTTTGAGCGCGTCGTCGGGAACGTCGATTTTGGAGTTTAGTTTTGCCGCGTCCATTTGAATGTGTCTCGGAACTCCCCAGCCCCCGCCGGGGAAATGCAAGCGTCCGCGGGCGCCATTTACACGATGCCGGAAAGAGCGGACGCAGAAGCTACTTCATTATAGCAGGCAGGTGTGGAAGGCTTGCCGCCGAGATGAGCCTGCTGCAAAAGTTTCAATATTTTTCGCCGGTAGGGGCGCCGGGAGCGGCGGATGATTTTCCGGAGCGCAGTTGCTCGATGATTTTGACGCCGGCGCTGGCGCCAATGCGGGTGGCACCCGCTTCCACCATTTTTTGCAGGTCTTCGAGGGTGCGGACGCCTCCGGCGGCCTTGACGCCGGTATTCGGGCCGACGGTTTCGCGGATCAGGCGGACATCTTCAGGAGTGGCGCCGGCGGTGCTGAAACCGGTGGAGGTTTTGACGAAGTCCGCGCCGGCATTTTTTCCGGCGAGCGCGGCTTGGATTTTTTCGTCGCGGGTGAGCAGGCAGGTCTCGATAATGACTTTGCAGATGGCGTGGCCGTGATGGCTCGCCGTGACCACGCCGTGGATATCTGCTTCGACTGCACCTACTCTGCCGGACTTCAGGGCTCCGATATTGATGACCATGTCTATTTCCTGGGCGCCGCGTTCGATGGATTTCTGGGTTTCAAATACTTTTACTTCGGGCAGATCGGCGCCGAGAGGAAAGCCGACGACGGTGCAAACTTTGACGTCGCTGCCGCGGAGAAGTTCGGCGGCTTGTACGACGTTCCAGGGATTCACACAGACGGAAGCGAAATGGAAATGCAGAGCTTCAGCGCAGAGTTTGGCGACTTCGTTTTGGGTGGCGTCCGGTTTCAGCAGAGTGTGATCAATCAGGCGCGCGATTTCGGATTCGGTGGTCGGTGGCATGGTCAGTCGGGTGGCAGCGTGAGGATGCAGACGTCTTTGAGGTTGCGATAGCGCTCGGCGTAATCGAGGCCGTAGCCTACGACGAAATCGTTGGGGATCTGGAAGCCGATGTAATCGGCTTTGACTTCCTTGATGCGGCGCGAAGGCTTATCGAGCAGCGCGGCGATGCGCAGGGACTTGGGTTTGCGTTGGGCCAGCACTCGTAACAGGTAGGTCAGAGTGATTCCGGTATCGAGGATGTCTTCGACGACGATTACGTTCAGACCTTCGATGCTGCTATCGAGGTCTTTGAGGAGGCGGACTTGGCCGGAGCTTTCTTTATTTTTTCCGTAGCTGGAGACGGCGATGAAGTCTATGGAAGTTTCCAAATTGATTTCGCGGACGAGGTCGGAGAGGAAGATGCAGGCGCCTTTGAGCACGCCGATCAGATGGACGCGCTCGCCGGTGAAATCGCGGGTGATCTGCTGAGCTACTTCGCGGACGCGTTTTTGGATAGCGGCGCGGCGGATCAGGACTTTCAGTTTTTCTTGGCCGGCTACAACTGGCATTTTTTGGAATACTCCCTGAAAGAGCGGTTACTTTAGCGTAGCGAGTCGCGGTTGACAAGAAGAGCCACGGCGAAGCAGAG
Source organism: uncultured Acidobacteriota bacterium (assembly GCA_963821765.1). GTDB lineage: Bacteria > Acidobacteriota > Terriglobia > Acidiferrales > UBA7541 > Palsa-295. The sequence continues at coordinate 39,958 of CAWGFF010000017.1, read as the reverse complement.
GCAACCACGAGAACGAACCGCGGCGGTGCGGAGAACGCAGCGGAATGGAGCACCAGCTGGAACGGCTGCCCGGTTCCAAAAAGCGGGACCGGCCGCTACAGAACCAGAAACAAATTCACAAGCAAAGGAGCCGGCGGGACGCCGGCGCTACCAACAGCGTCGGGTCAACGGAGATAGCCCCAAGTGTGGAGGCGGTCGCTGTCTTCTACCCAGCGGTCGCCGATGTCGGTGCGGTAGTACATGTTGGGGATGAGGACATTTTTGATGCGGGAATAGACTTGAGTTTGTGCTTGCTTCATCGTTTGGCCCAGGCCGACTACTACGAGAATCACTCCTGAGGTGCCGGCTACCAGCCACTGGCCGTTTATTTGTTTTACATCTTCGATGTGCATTTCGTCGGTGGGCGGTTTTTTGAAAACGATCACGGCGTTTTTGGAAAAGGAATCGAAAGTTTCATCGTCGTCAAAAGGAAAGGGTGGGACGACGATGCGGACGCCGATCTGGAAGCCGCTGCGGACTTTCAGTTTTGGATCGTTGCCATTGGCTAGGTCCCAGAAAAACTGGCCGATGGGCGTGATCATTCCGGCTTGCTGGATGCTGATGGTGGGATAGCCAAAGCGCGAAGTGAATTCCAGCGGGTAGATGCCGTGGTGGTTCACGATGCAATTTAAGTCTATGTATCCAATGTAGCCTTCTTCGGCGAGTTTGGTTTCCATTTTCAGCAGCGTTTGGTCGAAAAGATGATTCGCCTCGCTCCAGAACATAGTGGTGCCCATTTCGCCGGTCGGCGGGCCATTTTCGCCGGGGAAAAGTTTTTTGTGTTCGAAATTTATGTTGATCGGATAGACGAAGTTCTTGCCGTTGAAGAATGCGCCGACGGCGACTTCGACGCCTGTGACGCGGCGCTGCAATTGAAAAACTTTAATTTCGTCGGAAAGCGCTTTTTTGTAGGCCTCGAGCACGTGGATTACGTCCTTGCCGTCGTCTTCTTCACCGACAAAGAGGCGGCGCTTGACGTTCTGCGCTTCGCCGCTGGGTTTGATGACGTAGCGGCCGGGATTTTGCTCGACGTGTTCGATGGCATCGTCGAAAGACGAGAATTCGCCGTAGGGGATGATGTTGACGCCGGCGTTCTTGAGTTCTTCCTGGCCGAAGGAGCGGTCGTCTTCCAGACGATCGGTGTAGGGCGTGCCGCCGATTACCTTTTTGCCTGCCGCGCGTAAATTTTTGGCCTTTTCGCCCTGACCTAACGTGTCGTCGAAGATCAGGATGTCGGCCCAGTCGGCGTCTTTTTCCCAGTCCTTTGATTTGGCGACGAAGCCGTCGGCGATGTCCCGTTCCTTCTTGTCTTGGATGTAGTAGCGGACTTCGTGGCCTTCTTTGGAGACTTGCCAGGCGATGTCACTGATGAGGCCGGTGAGCGAGACAAAAAGGAAATTCCGTTTTTCCATCCGATATTTTCTCCTCGGGTGCTCGTGGCGCGCTCATTCAGGAGCGTGCAGACGCCCCAGCATACTATTAGCGGAGTGTTACGGGCGCGTTAATGGTGATTTTTGTGAAAGCTTGCGCGGATTTCAAGTAGGTTAGGTGTGGGGGTGCATGTATGAGTGAAGCGAAGATGCCGGAACCGTGGTTGCGTGGGACGCTGACGGAGGTTGGGGCCGTGCCTCGCGCCGTGCTGCACGCGCTGGAGCTAGCGCGGGAGGATTTGAGGCGCTGGTGCGGGGATTTGAGCGACACGGAATTGAATGCGCGGCCAGAGGGGATCGCTCCGGTGGCATTTCATATGCGGCATATTGCGCGTAGCGTTGACCGGCTGCTAAGTTACGCGGAAGGAAAACGGCTTGACGACGCGCAGATTGCGGCGCTGAAGAGCGAATTGGACGCAAGCGCTACGCGGGCGGAACTGTTTGCGGAATTGGAAGCGGCTCTGGCGCTGGGCGCGGCGCGCGTGCGGCAATTGGATGCAAAACGTTTGGAGGAGCCACGGCCGGTGGGTGTGAAGTTGCTGCCGACCACTGTGGGCGGGCTGCTGGTGCACGTGGCGGATCACACGCAGAGGCATGTGGGACAGGCGATTACTACGGCTAAGATTGTTGTTGCGCGACGCAGGTGATGTAGGAACCATGAGCGAGCGAAGAGCTTGTCGTGGGGCCGCAACTGACTGAAAAACAGAAGGGGCGGGCTCGATGAGCTCGCCCCCTTTTTGTTATGTCTGCCCCTCTTTCCGTGTGAACGGAGCTTAGTCGGCCGATGCTGCGTGGCGCAGTTCATTTTTCTGCCGCGCGGGGAGATGCAGCGGCTTCGCTTCATGGAATTGCGCGGCTTCGGTGGAACCAGCCAGCGCGGTGGTGGACGCTGTGCCACCGGTAATCGCTTGCTGCACGGCGTCAAAATACCCGGTACCGACGAAGCGCTGGTGTTTCACGGCCTCATAGCCGAACGCCAGCTCGCTGGCAAACTCCTTTTCCTGCAGCCGACAGTAGGCGGTCATGCCGTCCTGTTTGTAATTGCGCGCTAGTTCGAACATGGAAAGGTTCAGCGCGTGGAATCCGGCAAGAGTGATGAACTGGAACTTGTAGCCCATCGTCCCTAGCTCGCGCTGGAATTTCGCGATGGTGTTGTCGTCGAGATTTTTCCGCCAGTTGAAAGAGGGTGAACAATTGTACGCCAGCATCTTGTTGGGATACTTAGCGTGAATTGCTTCGGCGAATTGGCGCGCTTCGCCGAGATGCGGTTTGGAAGTTTCGCACCAGATCAAATCCGCATAGGGCGCGTAGGCCAAGCCGCGGGCGATTGCGGAACGCAGGCCGCCGCGGATTTTGAAGAAGCCTTCGGGAGTGCGTTCGCCGGTGAGGAATTCGCGGTCGCGCGGGTCAATATCGCTGGTGAGCAGGTGCGCGCTGTCGGCGTCGGTGCGTGCCATGATCAACGTCGGCACGCCCATTACATCGGCGGCCAGGCGCGCCGCGACGAGTTTCTGAATGGCTTCGACCGTGGGTACAAGAACTTTTCCGCCGAGGTGGCCGCACTTTTTGGCTGAAGACAATTGATCTTCGAAGTGCACGCAGGCGGCGCCAGCTTCGATCATGGCCTTCATCAGCTCGAAGGCGTTCAGATTGCCACCGAAACCGGCTTCGGCGTCGGCGACGATCGGCGCGAACCAGTGGATGCCGTTCTTGCCTTCGGCGTGATGAACTTGATCCGCACGCGCGAGGGCTTGATTTAGTTTGCGGACCACGTTGGGAACGCTGTCGGCGGGATAGAGGCTTTGGTCTGGATACATTTGGCCGGCGTCGTTGGCGTCGGCGGCGACCTGCCAGCCGCTCAGGTAGATGGCCTGGAGACCGGCGGCGACTTGCTGCACGGCCTGATTGCCGGTGAGCGCGCCGAGAGCGTTAACATAGAGATCATCCTGCAATAAATTCCAGAGGCGTTCGGCGCCCATGCGCGCGAGAGTGTGCTCGATGTGCACGGAGCCGCGCAGTTGTTCGACGTCTTTCTGGGAATAGGGGCGCGTGATGCCTTCCCAGCGCAGGTCGGTCTTCCAGTAGTGCTCCAGATTGCGATGAATTCCGTTGGTAGTCATGAGTTACTTCCTCTTCGATGCCGAAAGCTGTGTGGAGCTGGCTTTCTGTCGAATGACTGATCTGGGACTTGGGGCCGGAGCAGCCAGGTAGGAGCTGCGTGGCGGGACGAATCGCTCGCGGTCCGTGAAGTACTGGCGACTGGGAGGTAGTGTGGAGTAAGGAGGGCAATCAGTCAAACTGATTGTCCTTATCATATTGATAGAATATGATTATCGGGTAGTTTCCAACTGCAGTACCAATTTGCGTGGTACTGGTCCTGGCCGGGACTTCCCTTCCGTGGCGCGGGTCCGCGAGGTTAAATGGAAATCGATCAGATCGAGACATTTCTGGCAGTTTTGACGTACGGCGGCTTTCATCGCGCGGCTGCGGCGCTCCACATCAGCCAGCCGGCGGTGAGCGCGCGGGTGCGGGCGCTGGAGGACGGCCTGGGCGTGAAGTTATTCGCGCGAGTCCGCGGGAATTTGTCGGTTTCACCCGCGGGGAAGGCGCTGCGGCCGCATGCCGAGCAGCTTTTGCGGGATGTGACGCGGGCGCGGCAGGCGGTTCACGAGCTGCAGCCGTCCGCGGGCGGGAGCTTGAGCGTTGCGGCGGCGCTTTCGGTGTGCACTTATTTCTTGCCGGACGTCATGAAGGAATACCAGGCGGCAAATCCCAAGGTGCTGGTGAATTTGCGTTCCGGGACTTCGGCGCAGGTGTTGAAAATGGTGCTGGATGGCGAAGCAGAAATTGGCGTGGCGCGTTCTTTGAATCATCCGGAAGTCGAGACGATGACTTTGCGCGACGATCCTTTGATTCTGGTGGGACATCCGCATCATCCAGCGGCGCGGAAACGGCGGGTGCGGCTGGAGGATGTGGAAGCGATGCCCCTGATTTTTTTTGACCGCGGATCGAGTGACTGGACGTTGAGCCAAGGATTATTTCGCCGGGCGGGGCAACTGCCGAATACCGTGCTGGAAGTGGAGACGATCGAAGCGGCCAAGCGGATGGTGGAGCGGAAATTGGGGCTGAGTTTTCTGCCGTTGATCGCGGTGACGCACGAATTGCGCAAGGGCAAGCTGGTGGCGATTGTGATTATCGATGAAGAGCCGTTGCGGCGGAATCTGGATGTGATTTATCCACGCCATCGGGCGCTCACGCGGGATGCGCAGGCTTTGTTGCGGCTACTGCAGACGGCGGCAAATGCGGAGGGGCGCGGGCGAAAGGCGCGGAAGCGGAGACGCTGAACGAGCCTAGCCGATGGGTTTCACGTTGTTGCCTTTGGCGTACCAGCAGGGGCGATAGCCGCCGTGCGGGAACAGGGAGTGGGCGCAGGTTTCGGTTTGGGGCTGATCGGTGAAAATTTCCATTTTCCCGTCTTTTAGCGGGGTGCCGTAGTAGGAGGTGACGGAGCCCAGGGCCGCAGCGCCACCGTTCTGGCTCATTTTGTGTTGGAAAATTGCGTAGTCCGCCACATATGCGATTGCGAACGCGGCTAGCGCGGTGATGGCGATTCGTTCAAAGAGTTTGGCGAGGTTTGGCAGTTTTTCCCCCGCTAGGATTGTATCGCGGAGTTCGCTTTAATTCCCTGCCCTGTTCGAGTTCGCGTGGCGTTGTGCGCGGCGGTCGATGGCGTTGGTGATTGGCATATCACAAATGGCGCACTGAACTGCGCCGCTACAAATTCAAGGAAAAAGAAGCCGGCGGGACGCCGGCGCTACAAAGTCAAAACTTCGGCGTCGAGCCATTTTGTCCGCTGCGCAGCGGGCGCTAGCGTGGCTGTTGCTGCTGCGAGCGTGGAGTTATGGGGACTGTGCGCGGCTTCGTGGTGACTGGGGACGAAGATGCGGTTGGGAATGCTACGCGCATAGCTGGATCGCCAAACAATATCCAAGTGCGGCGGACGTCTGGGTCGGTGATATTTAATTTGGATGTAAGGATGGAGCGGCCCAGGGGCTGCGACGGGTTTGCGGCCATCGTGCGCAGCAGGGCCTGGTCCATGGCGGCTTGCGGCGGCGCCGTCGTGAATCCCGAAGACGCCCAGACGGCTACGGCGCCGCCATTCGGCGCTAGCAGCAACGCGCTGGAAAGGCTCTCGGCATAAACGTCGTGGAAGAAACCGTTCAGGCAATCCATCAGCAGGAAAACGGGCAGACGTCCGCCATTGCTGAATGAGGCGACGGAATTGTTATCGAGCAAGTCGGAGAAGGACCACTGCTGCTCGGAACCGTGTCCGGTGTAATTGACAAGCAAGGTGCCGTTGTTCACGGCATCGATAATCTGTTGCGACACGACGCTGGTGGACTCACCGTCCGCTAGGATCTTGGTAGTGATAAGCGAAGGCGGCAGCAGCGTGGCAGCCGTTTCCGCTTCGCTGGAGAAATCTACGCCGACGTTCTGGTCCGCGATTACCAGGGCTTGCTGGGTCCATGGGCCCTGCGATCCGCCACGTTCATAATTCACAATTTTGGAAACTACCAAGGCGGCGTCTGCAGCGGTGCGCGCGGGAATGCGCCCGGTGGGAATAGTAGCGTAACCCGTGCCCGGGAAATCGCTGAACCAGTCGTCGGAAGCGGTCTTGAACGCGGCCGTTTCGATGATGCGCGTCGGAACGAAATCGAAATCGCCGAGGCCGAGATAGTTGCGCGGATCGAAGGAGGCGTCGCCGACGAGCAGGACGGCTTGCGGCTTTTCGCGCCACTGGGTGGACGCGAATTGCAAGTAGGTCTGCAGCGCGAAGGGGCTGCGTTCGCCGTAATTGAAGGCGTCAAAGAGTTGGTCGGTGGTGACGACGGTAACTTCGTGCTGTTGCGATTTGCGCAGGCTGACTAGCGGAGTGAGCGTGGACGCAAAGTCAGGATAAGTAATCATGACGATGTCGGCGCCGGCGCGTTGCTGTTCGAGCGAACTCTGCGGATGGAAAGTAATCGCCGCGGGCGCCAATATCTGGTCTGCCCCGAAAGCTATGAACGTGTGCGGCATGGCGCTGGACGGAGCGCCGGGAACGGTGATGGTGATGCTCGAGCCGGTGTTGTCAAAAGTGATGGGACCGGCGAGCTGAATGATGTTGAGTGGATCGGAAATATCGTACGCCTGAATCTGCGAGCTGGAAAAGCCGCTGATTTTCACGTGCGCGCCCGCCGGAGCCGAGGCACGGAGCCAATCGGAATCCGCGATATAGGTGTGCGGGAAATTCAGCACGATGGATTGGATAAGGCTCGTGTCGTCTTCGCCGTTGAGCGCGGTGAGCGTGACGGTGTTGGCGCCATCGTGGAGCAGGCCCTGCTCAATCGCGAAGCTGCTGGAGAAATTCGCCTGGCCGTCGAAATTCAGAACTCCGACGGATGAGCCGTTCACTGCGGCGCTGACGCTGTGCGGCTGGCCGGCGGTCACTCCCTGGAGCGTGATGGTTACCTGCGCGGGAATGCTGGAAGACGGATCGTAATGTTGGATCGTGAGGTCTTGATCCACTGGCTCGGTGCTGACCAGTGCGCCGAAGAAATTGTCCGCGTTGGGGCCGTTTAGCAGGGCGGCGAAATAGGTGGTGCGTTGTTCCAGTGTGACGGAGGACAGGAAACTCTGCACGCTGGAAGCGCCCGAGCCAGCCGACGTGGAAACAGGAATACGTTTGCTGGACTGTGAGCCACGCACGAGCCAATAAACGCGCGTGCCGGAGAAGGGAGTGTCAATCGCCGTGCCGTAGAACGCGATGGCGCCGTTATTTCCGAAAAACGCGCCTTGCTGGCCGAGGATGGCGATGGGTTGCTCGACACCTTCGGCGAAAAGTTGCAGCGTGCGCCCGTCAGAGCCGGGGTCGAAGCCAGCGGCGACGAGTTGCGCGCGCGTAACTACGTACCAGCCCTCGGCGTTGATGGAAATTTTTGCTGCCGGCAGCGCATCGAGATGGGCGCTGGAGACTTCTGCAGGCGCCGAGGGAGTCAGGGGCGGCATGACCGGTACGGGGGCGCCGGGACGCGACGGGAAAGCCATGGAAGACGACGCCGACAATTGCGACAGCTGGGTCAGCAGCGTCGCCTGGGACATCGGCGTCATTTCAGAAGTGGCGGAGTCGGGACTGACCTCAGGACTCACAGGGCCGTGAATATTGTGCACGCCAGTGAGGTCCACGTCTTCCAGCACGTAGGACGAGCCGGGGCCGCCCTGCGGATCAAACCATTGGTACGTGCGGGCGGGATGCTGCGGCTGGCCGCCGCGCAACAGCAGTGCACCACCGGCGATGAGCGAAGGATCGAGCTGGTGACGGCCCTGCGCGTCTTCGCGATAGACATGGAAACCGAGATTGCGGACTTCTTCGCGCGTGCGCCATTCCAGCAGCACGCCGCCGCCGGCGCGAGTCTGCGCTTTGAAGGAAGAAAGCTGCACGGCGGTGGGCGCTTGAATTGTCGAAATCACCGAGGACATGTTGTTTGTCGAGTTCGGATCGCTGGTCGAAGAGCCCACGCTGGCGGTATTGACCACGAGCGAGGACGAACTGAACGTGACCGCCGTGGTGCTGATGGTGATGGTTACCAGGCCGCCGACGCTGATTGAACCCAAGCTGCAGCTGACCGTGCCGGCGCTCTGCGAGCAGGTGCCTTGCGTGGTGGAGACGGAGACGAACGACACCTGGCTGGGCAGCGGATCAGAGACGGCCACATTTTGCGCGACGGCGGGGCCGTTGTTCGTGACTTGCAGCGTGTAGGTGAGAGTCGCGCCTTGGTCCACGGGCTGAGGTGCCGCGGTCTTCACGATGGCGACGTCGGCTTGCGTGGGTGAAGCCACGATGGTGGTCGCCGTGGACGTATTGTTCGCGACATTCACGTCATTCGTGGTCGGCGCGATGTTCGCGGTGTTTGTGATCACAGTGCCGGCCGCGGTGCCCGAGTTCACTTTCACAACCAGCGGAAGTTGCGCGGTTGAGCCGGACGGAACTGCGGCGCCCGAGCAGACTCCCGCGGCGCCGGGGCAACAACTGATTGCACCGGTGCCTCCAGCTGCTGGAAGTGTAGTGCAAGTTACGCCGGCAGGAAGCACGAGCGAAACGAAGGTGGTGTTGGCCGGAACCGTGTCGGTGAAGACGACGTTGCTGACGGAGTTCGGGCCGTTGTTCGCGAAATTCAGCAGGAACGTAATGTTATTTCCGGGCGTTACGGGATTCGGCGACGCGGAGCTAACGACGCTCAAATCATATTGGCCGGCGGACGCGACCGTGACGTTCGCGGTGGAGCTGTTGCTCGACGGATTCGGATCGGGCGTGGCGGTGGAGGTGCTGGCGGTGTTGGTGACCACCGTCCCGGACGCGGTGCCAGCGAGAACCGTGACGACTAGTGTGAACGTCGTCGTGCCTCCCGAGGGGAACGACGCGATGGTGCAACTGACGGACACGCCCGGAGCGGGGCAAACCCATGCGGTGCCGGCCTGCGCCAGGGACACGAAAGTGGTGTGCGCCGGAATCGCGTCTGTGAAAGTGACGGCAGTGGCAGCGGCCGGGCCGTTATTTTTCACGACGATTGTGTAGGTGATGTTGTTGCCGGCCTGCACGGGATTCGGCGAAGCAGTCTTGGTGACAACGAGATTGGCGCTGATGGCCGAGCCTACCAGGGTCAGGACGCTGGCGGTGTTGTTCGCGAGATTGGGATCGTTGGTGCCGGAGGAAACTGAGGCTGTGTCCAGAATTTGCGTGCCGCTCACGGTGCCGGGGATCACTTGCACGACCAAGGTGAACGTGCCAATGGCGGCGTTCGCTACGTCAGGATTTGTGCAGCTAATATTTCCCGCGCTACCGACGGCCGGCGTGGTGCACGACCAGCCCGGAGCGATTACCAGCGATTGAAAGGTGGTGTTGCCGGGAACCGCTTCGACGAAAGTGGCATTGACGGCGTCTTGCGGGCCGTTGTTGGTCACGGTCTGTGTGTAGGTGATGTTGTTCCCGGCAACAACCACGCTAGGCGTGCCGGAATTCGTTACCGCAAGATCCGCACCGGCGCAATAGGCGCCTGATTGAGTCCCAGGCGTTTCGGTGATGGACAATCCGGAGCTGACGAAGCCGTTTTGTCCGATCGTGGCGCCATAGGGATCATTAGCGAGGGTAGACCAACCGGGAATGCCGCCGCTGACGTTCGCGGTTCCCGGCGCAGAAGACGCCAGGATTACGCCGCCTCCGCCGCCACCTCCCGGACCGTGGCGATTTCCGGGGAAAGGTGTTCCGGGCGCATCTTCAGGCCAAGTAACTCCGCCGTTGCCGCCCGCAGCGCTAGCGGTTAATCCAGAAAGAGAGCCGCTATTCGCAAAAAACAAAATTGAACCGCCCGCGCCGGCGCCGCCGCCGCCGTCATTCTCCACTTGGAAGGCCGTCAAACCGTTAGCTGAGATTGTTCCGGTGCCAGCGATTGAACCGGTATGAACGATTACAATTCCGCCACCGGGGGTGCCGCTGCTGTAGATACCGGTGCAATTCGCGCCGCAATCCGCGCCACCCGCATTGGTGATGGGATTCCAGTAGGCGCCGTCGTTCGAAGTGCCAGCGCCGCCACCGCCGCCCATGACGAGGGCACTGGTAGTAGCGGGAAAAGCCACACCGCCATAACCGCCAACAATGCCGGCACTACTCCAACCAAAGCCGCCGGTGCCGCCCATGCCGCCGTTTCCGCCCGCGCCGCCGCCACTGTTCTGATTGTTCGCGGTTGGATTTGCATCCGTTGAGCCGCCGCCCGCGTTACCGGGTGCGCCGCGTGCATAGCTACCGTTGGGAAGGCCCTCAAGAACTGTTTGGCCTGTGCTTACGGCGGTGGTCGCCGGAGTGATGGTGCTGAGGGCGGGCGCGATGTAGTGAGGCGTGCCTGCGATGCCGTCGCCTTTCGAGCCATTGGTGGCTTGCGTGGACAGGGTGACTACGTCGGTTGCGAGCGTGCCAGCCGCGCCGCCGAGGATCCGTCCGCCGCCGCCGCGAAAACCTGTGCCATCGAGGCTGACGGTGCCGCCGAGAGTGAGCTGCGATGCCACGTCCACGGCGAGCACGCCGCCGACTGCTCCATTCCAGGGCAGCGCGGCGAGAGTGCTGCTGAATGTCGCAGTGGTGTACTGCGGAACGCGAATCACTTGATAGGTCTGAATTCCTTGCGTGGATGTGGCCGCGGCATTGGTGTAGGAATTGAGCAGTCCGCCGCCGGAACCAGTTCCGGTGAATGTGAGCGTGCCACCGCCGACAGCGACTGCAGCGGTGGCGGTCACAAATTCAAATTGGCCCGAGTTTCCAAGGCTGGTGGAACCGGATGCGGGATCGCCTGGAACGCCGTCGCCGTAGGAACTGGTGTTCGTGGAATTAATTTGCGCACCCTGCGTTTGGATTATGAGCAGTAGGTCGCCGATGCCGATTGGAGTTTGCGCGGCGGGAGCAGCTGCGGCGGCGCCTAGAGTGATCGAAGTCGCGCCAGCGGCTACGGTTCCTGCCGCTGGTGGATAGTATGCGTTAACGACGCCGCTGAGCGTTCCGCCGGCGCCGTCTTTGCCGGGCATGGCGCACACGAGCGGCTGCACCACGGTGACGACCGTCACTGTGTTATTCGTTGAGACGGGGTCCGTGCTCGTGGTGCTGACGACCGCGTTGTTCGTCAGCGGACTTCCGGTCGCTGGGGCGGTTCCGCTGACGGTGATAGTGATTGGCGTTGTGAGCGGATACGCGACTGTGCCGAGAGTGCAGGTGATGGTGCCGCCGGTGACTGCGCCGCAAGTTCCTTGAGAACTAATTGCCGTTGGGCTCACGAGTGTTGCCGGTACGGTGTCCACGACAGTTACAGCCGCGGCGGACGCCAGTCCGAGATTCGTGACTTGAATCGTGTATGAGAGTGCGGAAGACACGAATACGGGCGTCGGCGCGGCGGTCATGGAAACTGCGAGGTCTGCATTGCCGGTGATTTCCACCAGGACGGAGGTGGACGTCGTGTTGTTGGATGAAACGGGATCGGTGGTGGTCGAGGTCACGTCCGCGGAATTGACGATGGTTGTGCCAGCGGCGGTGGCAGCAGCTACCGTGACGATGTAAGTGAACGATCCGCTGGTGGTATTGGCAGGTAGTGTGCCGGTGGCCGAGCAGAGGACTTCTCCGGTATTGCCCGCTGCCGGCGTCGTGCCGCACGTCCATCCTGTGGGCGGGGTGATCGAAGAGAAGGTGGTGTTGGGCGGCGTCTGCTGATACAGGACTGCGCCGGTGGCTGAGTTAGGGCCGTTGTTGGTAACTGCTTCGGTGTAGGTGATGGTTGTTCCGGGCGCGACAGCCGGTGCCGACGCGACCTGCGTCATCGAAAGATCGGCGCCTTGCACCGTGGTAGCGATTGAGATGTTGTTGGGGGTTCCCGGATTCGTTCCCGTTTCGTTGACGGTCACCGGGGTGTTGGTGATCGCGGTTCCACCGACTGCGCCGGAATTTACGGCGACGATGATCGTAAAGTTTACGGAGGTTGATGCAGCCATGGCGGCGTTGGCCGTGCAGACGATCGCTCCGGTGCCACCTGCCCCGGGAGTCGTGCCGCAGGTCCATCCGCCGGGCGGAGTGGCGGAGACGAAAGTCGTATTAGCTGGCGTGGATTGAGTGAGCGACGCGCCGTTCGCTGCCGTCGTGGTGCTGTTGTTGGTGACTGTTTCGGTGTATGTGATTTGCGCGCCCGTTGCCACGGGATTAGGGGCTGCAGACCCGGAAACGGAGAGGCTCGGAGTCGAGACGGTGATGGGCGCGTTGGCGTTGGAACCGCCTGGAGTGGAAGTGACGGAATCGGTGATCGTGCCGTTCCCCGTGGTGGCGAGGACGGTCATGGTGATTGTAAAAGTCGTGGTGTCGCCGTTGCGATAGGCCGTTGCGTTGCTCTGATCGGTGCACGTCAGCGTGCCGGCAGCCGCCACGCACGCCCAATGAGCATTGGCCCTGCCCGCAATACCGGCACTGACATAGGTCAAGCCCGCGGGAATGGCCTGGGACGTCTTTACCGGGTTGGCGGCCGAAGGTGTGAAGTTGGCGGCGCCGGTATATGTAAGCACCTGCGTGTACACGACCGTGCCACCTGGTGCAACATTTGCGGGCGCGGCGGCATTGGAGATCGTAAACTGCGCGGCCGCGGGTGACGCGTACAAGCAGAGTGCGAAGAGCGCGCACAGCAGCGGTGCGAGCATCGAGCGCAAGCGCGGCGAGCGGCGCGTGCCAGCCTGGATCGCGCGGCGAAATTGCCTGCGGAGCGCGTGCAACAATTTTGTGCCAGGCCGCCGAAGCGACATTCTTTTGCCGTCGCGTTCGAGGCAAACTGCTCTGCCGAGAACCAGTTCGGCGGGAGTGTCATTCTGCTGGCCGGAATCACCCCGAGTGATGATTCTGTTTGTTGCGGGGTCGAGGCCAATCACGCGATGGAGCAGAACGCCGTGGGCGCCGAGCGTGAGCGCGATATCTCCACGACGCAGTTCGCGAGCATCCACCGGCTCGGCGATCACCGCATCGCCGTTCAGGACGTTCGGCTGCATGCTCTGACCGTGCGCGAGGAAACGCACCTGCAAGCCGCGCTGCAGGATGGCTTCGCACAGCATCGCGAATTGCGACGTATCACGCCGCAATAATTTTGCCGACGTCTTCACGGAGCAACGCCTCCACGGCCGTAAAATCCGGGACAAATGAGAATTCGGAGCAAGGAACGCAATCTGTGACCTTGCTGAAAAATTCCAGAATGAAAGTAATCGCATCCGTTGAGTGATGCGGCACGAAACTGCGCGCGAAAAGTTCGGCGGATGCCGTGGTGCGGCTAAGCGGCCTTATTTCATTGTGATCACCGTGCGCGAGAACGTAAATTCCGTCCAGCGGCGCGCGATCTGCTTCGGCGATTCCCGCGTCGCCGTGCCAGGGAGTGCCGTACATCCAGATGCGGCCCTTTTCACCGCGCAGGATGATGCGATCGTCGCTTAGCACACGTGCGCCATGGTGCTGCGACCAGAGACGCGAGGAAGTGCTTTTCCCCGCGCCAGAGTGGCCGGTGAGCAGCAAACCGCGGCCATCGGGAGCGATCACGCCGCAGCCGTGGACTTCCACGCCTTCGCCCATGGAGAGGCGATGAATCCAGAGAAGTTCGTCGAGCGGATATTCCAGCGGGTTTACCGGCCGTCCAGCGGCGAAATATTCGCGAGACATTTCGATGCGGCCTGATTTGAAATCGGGCGCGACCAGGACTTGCTTGTACGGCAGCGTGCCGATGAAATCCGTAGTTAATCGGAAGCAGTAGCCTTCCGCGCTGCGGAACAACTTCCACAATCCGCGGGAGTCGAAGACGAGTTCCCCCGGGCAAGAATCGAAGCGGCTGCCAAATGCGACGTCGAATTCCAAGTCGCACACTTTATCCGCGACCAGAAAATCTCTCAGCTGTTCGTCGGCGAGTTGCGCCGGGCCGCCTGCGACCGACGTGGCACCCAGCGAAATACCCCCGATGCGCGCCGCGATTCTTCGCGACGGGCGGGTGGAGCGCAGTGATTGCGATGGCGCTAGCAAGTTGATAGCTCTCATATCAGGATCCGAAGGACATGCAGCCGCCCAGAGCGATTCCGCAGCCGGGAGCAGCGGGGCCGGCCGATGACGGCGTCTTGCAATGACCGAGGACGGCTTCGTCCGGGCGCAGACTGACGCGTATGATCTTCGGAGCCTCATACGGCTTCGTGCCGCGCGACGGACTTTGATTCTGAATCTGATCGGGCGTTGGTGATTCACCGCTCATGCGTGGGCCCCGCAAGAGCCACAGCCGCTTCCGCAGCCAGAGCTCTGTTGCAAGATTGGCAGAGTCGCGGCGGCAGGCGGCGTCCACGAGCCGACGTCCACTTCTCCCTTACGGATGCGCTCTGCCGATCGCAATACCTTCGCGTGCGCGCTTCCGCCGGCGCAACATTCGCAATTGCCGTGCGCCGGAATCTCGACGCCGAGCGCCATGGCGCGCAGGTGCGCTACTTCACAGAGGAACTCCACGGGGGACTCCGCATCCCCCTTTTCCAGTTCGCCATTCGCGGCGCACATGCCGCAGAGCGTCTTGATGCGGCAGGCGTCGCACTTGCTCTGGCGCGTCTTTTTCTTGCTGCGCACGCGGCCCAGGAAATCATCCCAGCCGGCGCTGAAGCTGCCGGAGCGCCAATCGTAGCTTTCCTGGTGCGAGAGCACGCAGATGCTGATCTGGCCGTAAGGATCAACGGCGCAGGAGGTGAGGCCGCCGCCGCACTGATAAATATTTTCCGAAGCAAAAGCATGGGCCGGCAGCGCCATATCGCGCTCGATCAGTTTTAGAGCTTCGGCGCGACGGCGCGGATCGTGCAAATCCAGCGCCACGGCATCTTCCGGAGTCAGGCGCACTTCCACCGGACTCTGCGAGCAATCAATGCGCGGATTCACCAGCGGATCGAATTTGAAATCAACGCCGAAATCTTCTTGGGCCATGCGCTGCATTTCGTACACTTCATGGCGATTGACCGTCGTCGGCACCGTCTTCAGCTTCAGCGGCAACCTGCGTTCCTTCAGCAGACGGATGCCGCGGATACAGCGGTCGTAGGAACCGGGAATTTGCGTCAGCGCGTCGTAGGTTTCGCGCGTGGCGCCGTAGAGAGTGATTTCGATCGCGAACGGCCGGTATTCCGCCAGAAAATCGGCGATACGTTCGGTGATCATGGTGCCATTAGTGAACAGCGTGATCAGGAAGCCCTTGGATTTGGCGTAAGAATAGATGTCTAGAAAATCTGCGCGCGCGAAAATTTCGCCGCCCGTGAAAAGAATCCAGAAGCAGCCGGCATCGGCGATCTGGTCGAGCAGGCGGCGATATTCTTCGAGGGAAAGCTCGCGATTGCGGGCGGCGCGATCCGCCATGGGAAGATTGTTGTAGCAGTGCAGGCACTCCAACGGACAACGGCGCGTGACTTCGATGGACACTTCCATCGGCACGCGCTTGCCGGACGTGCGTTGGTGCACGTCCATGCTGAATTCGGAGTAGGTTGTCTCGATCATTCCCAAGTGCCCGGCCGCCTAGCCGGGGTGATGCCTGCTGATTAGGCAGGCTCGACCAAACCCTCCTGAGTCAGGTCTTTTACAAAGGCTTCCGCGTCCGCCAGGGCATCGGCCGGAGTAAGCCCATATTCTGCTTGGAGATAGGAAGCCAGCGCTGCAGCGTCCAGACCTTTTTCGATCATGGCCCAGAGCTGTGTGCCGGATTCGTTGAAGGTGTAGATGGAATCTAGATCAGCTGCGCCGCGGCGGATGGGAACGACGATGGCCTCGTCTGCCACAACGCGCGAGACGACGTTCGAACTTCGGCGCAGCCGCGACGCCGCCAAATCCCCCAAGACCGCCATAAATCCGCCTAAATCCTAGATTTGTAGTTGCATTCCAGTTAACGGTACAGCGCCTAGTGTTAACCTAAATGGCATAGGGGGTGCGCTCAACCTGAATATCCCGGCCGTGTGCTAAAAGGTTAACGCTGGCGAGTCAATACAGTATCGGGTGGGCCAATTTTCGACGCTGCCGTTGGGGCATGGAGGGGTAAGAAGTAAGCAGGCATTCGGGCTTTCGGCGAGAGATATCCGGTCCGATGGGATGGCGGTGACGGCGGAACTTGTGGCGAAATCGGAAAAAGAATCAGCAGGCCGACTCGCTGGCCTGGCTCATATTTTCATTTTGCAACGGCAGCGCGCGCAGCACTTCGGAAACCTCCGCGTCCTCTTGTTGAATTGCCGGCCGCGTGAGGAAGGGCGCCCAGGTTTCGGCAATAGGACACGGCAGGTGCACGGGCTGCAGGCGCACCAGCGGCAGGGAGTGAGTGGATTGCAGCAAGCGCCGCGCTCGCTGGCTGCCGGTGAGCCGGAAATGTTCCTGCAGCAGCGTGCGCAGCCAGCTTTCTTCCTGTTCACCAACGCCGTCGCCGATTTCCGCGCAACGCACGAATTCGTGATTGCAATTATCGCCGGTGAGCGCGTCGCGAAGAATGTAGGTGAGCCCGCCAGTCATTCCGGAGCCAAGGTTCATCCCAGCGGGGCCCAGAATTACGGCGATGCCTGCGGTCATGTATTCGCAACCATGATGGCCGGCGCCTTCAATGATGGCGAGCGCGCCGCTATTGCGCACGGCGAAGCGTTCACCAACGCGTCCGGCGATGAATAGTTTTCCGCTGGTAGCGCCGTACAGAACTGTGTTGCCCGCAAGGACGTCGCCGCGTTTGGAGGCTGCGCCGCCCGCAGTGATCGCGATGGTCCCGCCGCTGAGGCCTTTGCCGACGTAATCGTTGGCGTCACCCACGAGCCGGAAACGAATGCCAGGGACCAGAAATGCGCCGAAGCTTTGTCCAGCGGAGCCGCGAAATTCGCAGCGAATGCTCTTCCCGTCGAGGCCGCCGAAATTTGTCTTGCGCAGGATGTGGCCGCTGAGGTGCGCGCCGACGCTGCGGTCGGAATTCGAGATGGAAAGCGAATGATGCACGAAGGGGAAGTTCTTCAGGCCGTCCACTCCACGCAGCAGCTTGCGACGAATATCTTTCGCGGTTTCGGGCAGATGAATCTCGAGCGGCAAATCTTTGGCGGACTGTTGCGCCGCGGCGTTTGCGGACCGTAACAATCCGGCCACTGAGTGCGACGCTGCTTCGTTGCGCGGGCGCAGTTTTTCCACCGAGCCGACTACCTCATTGAGCGTGCGAATTCCCAGCGCTGCCATGCGCTCGCGAACTTCTCCCGCCACGCCGCGGAAATAGGCCATAACCATTTCCGGATTGCCGGTGAAGCGCGCACGCAACTTTTCGTCTTGCGTCGCGATACCGACCGGACAAGTGTTCAAGTGGCACTGGCGCGCCATCACGCAACCGATCGCCAGAAGAGTGGCAGTGCCGAAACCAAATTCATCGGCGCCCAGCAGCGCGGCGATTACCACGTCGCGGCCAAATTTAAATCCGCCGTCCACGCGCAGGCGCACTCTTTCGCGGAAACCAGAACGCACCAACGCGGAATGAGCGGCGCGCAGGCCAATTTCCCACGGCAGTCCGGTATTTTTGATCGAAGTGAGCGGCGATGCACCCGTGCCGCCGTCAAATCCGGCGATGGTGATTACATCGGCGCCGGCTTTCGCGACGCCGGCGGCGATGATACCCACTCCCGCGCCAGAAACCAGTTTCACGCCGATTCGCGCGACGGGATTCACCGAGCGCAGGTCGTAAATCAACTGCGCGAGATCTTCGATGCTGTAAATATCATGGTGCGGTGGCGGAGAAATCAACGACATGCCCGGAACCGCGTGGCGCAGTCGCGCGATATAGGAGTTCACTTTGATCGCGGGAAGCTGCCCGCCTTCGCCGGGCTTCGAACCTTGCGCCATTTTGATTTCGAGTTCGTCGGCGCGCGCCAGATATTCGGCCGTGACGCCAAAACGTGCGGACGCGACTTGCTTCACGCGATTCGCCGCTTCCGGCTCGAAGCGATAGACGCTGGGATCTTCGCCGCCTTCTCCGGTATTGCTGCGCGCTCCCAGGCGATTCATTGCGATCGCCAGCGTGCGATGCGCTTCCGGGCTGAGCGCGCCCAACGACATGGCTTGCGCACAGAACCGAGCGAGTATCGCGCTTTCGGGTTCGACCTCCTCCAGCGGAATGGCGGTTCCGGGCGCGAATTCGAGTTGATCACGGACGGAGACGGCTTCGCGGGTGTCTGCAAGCTCGGAGTACGCGGCATATTTTTCTGGCGTCGGCGATTTCAGATACGCGTGCATGCGGCGCACGAGTTCGGGCGACGTGGAATGTTTCTCTCCTGCGTGGCGGAATCGGTAGAGCCCGGCGTCCTGCATTGGAGCGTCGCTCGCACCGAACGCGCGGACATGCGAATGAATGCTAGTTTCGAGAATGTCGTTAAGAGTTCGGCTGCCGAGACTGGCAGAGGCGTCCTCAAAAAATTCCTCGCAAATTTCTTCGTCGAGGCCCACCGTTTCGAATAGATGGCTATTGCGATAGCTCGCCACCGTGGAAATGCCCATGCGCGCAAGAACTTTGCGCAGCCCGGCTTCGACGGCGAGGCGATAACTCACTGCGCCGCCCGGTTTCAGACTCTCCGAGAGCTCCATCGCAAGATACGGGAAGACGGCGCTGGCACCAACGGCGATCAGCAGCGCGATATGGTGCGTTTCAATTACCTGCCCGGATTCAACGATCAGCGGCACATCATGAGCGCCGGCGCGCACCATTTCTTTCCACGCGGCGGAAACGGCGAGCATGCCCGGAAGCGCAGCGCGTGTCTCGTTGGCTGCGCGATCGCTTAGCACGATCACGGCGGGTCTTTCGCTGTTCCTGACGCCGTCGCCCACGCTGCAGTTTACGGTGACAGCGGCGGAGATTTGCCCACGCACACGTTGCAGCGCCGCGCGGGCTGCTTCCGTTCCACCCGCTGCGTCGAAGGTGAAATCAATGCGCCGCAGCGGCGCGGTCAGCCGTGCTTCCAACGCGGCAAGATGCCCGGCATCGAGCACTGGCGAACCGGCAACTATGTTTGGACCGAGATACACGTCGAGCGACATGACGTGAACTTCGCGTAGCGGATCAATCGGCGGGTTGGTGACCTGCGCGAAACGCTGCTTGCAGTAATCCCACAGCGGACGCTTTGCGGAAGAGAGAAACGCAGGCGGCGCGTCATCGCCCATGCTCCAGATGGCTTCCTTCCCTTCCCGGCCGAGCGGCTGAAAGAGCAGCCGAAACTGATCTTCGGTCCAGCCCATCGCAGCGGCCAATCGCTGCGGCTCGATTTCGGATGCGCGCGGCACTGTGGCGATGCTTTCCAGCGGGGCGATCCGGGCGTGCGAATCGCGGTCACGGTCGCCGATACGACGGGGCTCGGCGCCGAGAAGTTCGCCGACTTCATTATTGCCGCGGAAAATTGCGCCTGCAATCGAGTCCACCAGGAAAATTTCGCCAGGGCTGAGGCGATTGCGTTCAGCAATTTTCTTTCCGCGCAGATCGGCGATGCCTACTTCGGAGCCGACCACGAGCAGTCCATCGGAAGTGAGCGTATAGCGCATCGGACGCAGGCCGTTGCGATCGAGTTTCGCGCCAACCATGCGGCCATCGCTGAAAATCAGCGCGGCGGGGCCATCCCACGGTTCCTGTTCGCGCGCCGCTTTTTGCAAAAATCGGCGGAGCTTCGGCCCCGTTTCCGGATCGCTTTCCCACGCCGGAGGAACCATGCGCAACATCGCGGCAGCCACGCTGGAGCCCTGCCGCAACAAAACTTCGAGCGCGTTATCGAAACTGGCGGAATCGCTGACGCCTTCTTCGAGCACGCGAAATTGATCTGACGCGCCGAACTCCTGGCGGAGCGCGCCTTCGCGGGCGCGCGTCCAGCGGCGATTGGCGCTGATGGTATTGATTTCACCGTTGTGCGCGACGAAGCGGAAGGGCTGCGCGAGCTGCCACGACGGGCTGGTGTTGGTCGAATAGCGCTGGTGAAAAATCGCGAATGGCGCGACAAAATCGGGACAAGCCAGATCCGCGTAAAAAGCGGCGAGCTGCAGCGGCGTAAGCAGTCCTTTATAGACGAGCGATTGCGACGAGAGCGAACAGAAATAAATTTCGGAGAGCGCGCCGGATTCAACGCGCTTGCGCATCAGAAAAAGCTGGCGCTCGAGATCGGTCGTGGAATCTTTGGCGGCGAAGAAACATTGGCGAATCAGAGGCAACGTAGCCAGCGCGCAGGGGCCTAGCAGAGAAGGATAGGTCGGTACTTCGCGCCACCCGAGGCAGTGCAAACCCAATTCAGTGGCGGAGGATTCCACGGCCGCGCGCGCCGCCGCTTCCTGGCCCGGCGGAATGAACGCCATGCCCATGCCGAACCACTCCGGCAATTCAATATTTATTTCACCGGCGCGCTTGCGGATGAAATCTTTCGGAATAGGGGTGAGAATGCCGGCACCATCACCGCTTAGTCCATCTGCGTCAACTCCGCCGCGGTGACAAAGCCGCTCCAGGGCGGTGAGCGCACGCTCAACGACATCACGCGAGCCGCTGCTGCCCAACTGCGCGATGAAGCCTACTCCGCAGGCGTCGTGGTCCACTTCTGGCTGGGAACGCGAAGGCCGCATGATACATAACTAGCTCATGTGTGGCCAAACAGTACAACTCACAAAGTTGATGCAATGGATAGAAATTTTATGGCATCCGCGATGACGATGCGTTCGATAGATATTTCTAATGAGTGGCGGAAACGGCAGGAAATCGAGGCATTTTCGTGTAAAAGCCCGGGATAGCTGGGGCGCGCCGAGCAGCGCCCCTACCGATCGTCAGCCGCAGCGTCGGAGATCGATGACTTTCAGCGCCCGTGCCAGTACGTGTCCCAGCCCATGTAGCGCGTCGAGACTTCGTGCACGATTCCGGAGACGGTCGCAAGGTTTGCCGCGACATGATGCTCGAATCCGTTTTCGCAAATGTAACGCAGCAATTTTTGCATGTGTGGAATCTCCACCACGCCGGCGCCGCCGAAAGTTTCCAGAGGATCATCGGTAAATCGTCCCTCGCCGACGTAGCCGCGAATCACGCCGTGCTCGTCGTCGGTGGAAAAACGCGCGAAACTCATCGGCGCGGCCTTCACCTGGCCGACGCAGGTTCCGAAAGTATTATCCTTGCCCACGGTGCCGGCGATGATCTGCTGGTAATCCATGCGCACTTCCTTGAAAAAGTGCTTGGGCAAATTGCTGCAATGGAAGCAGACGGCCTTGTCCGGATTTTCGCCGTAGTTGTTATTCCAATCGAGCAAGGCGCTGGGCGTTTCGGAAGCGAGCGCGAGCATGTACATACTGAGCGTGCCGCAGATATCCACTTCGCAGGCGCTGGGCAGCAGTTCGTTGCTCATCATGCTCATCACCGTGCACGGAACTACGCCGAGATTTTCTTCGATGGAAGTCCAGCACTGCACGGCGCTTATGGTGACGTGCGTGGCCTTCATCCATTCGTCAATCACGGCGCCCAATTTCGCCATTTTCAGTAGGGCGGCCGGAGGTACGCCGCTGGTGGTAACGTATTTGTGAATGGCAGCCAACTTGGCCTGTGCCGCGTCGTCGTTGTCCTTCATGCGCTCGATGCGGCCGATCACTTCGGACAGATCTAGCGTCTCAACAGAAATTCCTGCGGCCTCCAGCAGTTTTTCGCTGTAGCGCACGGTGTTGAACGCCGCAGGTCGCGCGCCGATGCTGCCGATGCGCAGATTCTGCAGGCCGCGATAAACGCGGCAAACTCCGGTGAACCATGCGAGGTCTTTCTTGAATTCCGGGGACGACGGAGTGACGGTGTGAGACGTGGTCAACGAGTACGGAATGCCGTACTGCCGCAGGTTATTACACGCGGACATTTTCCCGCAGAAGCTGTCGCGGCGATGCGCGATGGTCATTTTGGACGGCGTATCGGGCGTGGCCTGCACCAGCACGGGAACTTTCAGCCGAGACAGGCGCATGGTATCGGCGATGGCGCGTTCGTCGCCAAAATTCGGCAGTGTGATGACGACGCCATCAATGCGATCGCTATTGGCGCGGAACAGTGCCGCGCAGCGCATGGCTTCTTCGTAGGTTTCGATCGCGCCGTAATTGCTCAGCTTCACATCCAGTACGACCACATCCACGCCGGACTCCTGCAGCACCTTCACCATCTCCGCCCTGCCGAGTTCGGCAAGGTGGCCGGGGAAAAAGCCGCGGTTTCCTACGATCAGCCCCAACGTGATCTTCGATTTTTCCATGGGTCCCTTCATTCCGCGAATAACAGGAGCGTCAATTTCAAACGATTAGACCGGCACGTTGCAACGACTTACGAATTCCGCCTGCCACAAACTTCACACGGTAATTATTTTTTCGCCGGCTGGCCGTAATAGCTGGCGCTGCCGTGCTTGCGTAAAAAGTGCTTGTCATGGAGCCACGGCGAAATCGGCTTGACCGCGGGATTGATAGCAGTGCTGTAATACGCCATGCGCGCCACCGCTTCCAGGATCGCGGAATTATGCGCGGCGGTGGCAGGATCAGCGCCCCATGTGAACGGACCGTGGCTTTTCACTAAGACACCGGGGATGCTGTCTGGGTTCCCCTGAGCAAAAGCGCGCACGATCGCAACTCCGGTATTTTTCTCGTAGTCTCTTTCGGTTTCATCTGGCGTCAGATCCGCGGTGACCGGAATCGCGCCATGAAATGTGTCGGCGTGGGTGGTACCCAGACACGGGATCGGCCGGCCCGCCTGCGCCCACGACACCGCAAATTCGGAATGGGTGTGCGCGACGCCGCCGGTTTTCGCGAACGCGATGTAAATCGCGATGTGGGTGGGAAGATCCGAAGAAGGGCGCAGATCGCCTTCCACAATTTTGCCGTCGAGATCTGTGATTACCATGTGCTCTGGCTTCAGCTTGTCGTAGGGCACGCCGCTGGGTTTGATCACTACCAGCCCTTCTTCGCGCGAAATTCCACTGGCGTTTCCGAAGGTATAAAGGACCAGCCCGCGGCGAACCAGTTCCAGGTTCGCCTCCAGTACTTGTTCTCTTAGGCGCAGCAATTTCATGGAGCGTGCCCCCGCGGCAGTGCTACTGCAAAAACCTGAGAAAACGCTTACTTGGCCATAAATACTACCCTATCTTAGCATGCGTTGGTCAATCTCCATTTGGCCCGGGTGTCCATCTCCGCAGCCGTTAGATGCACGCTGCTCAGGTAAGTTTCGCCTGTATTAAGGTTACCGAAGCGGTCGGAAACACGTGCCGGATGCTGGAGCCTGTCGCCGTCATTTCCTCGGAACTCGGACGGACGGCGTCCGGATGTTCAAACGTATTGTGCGCGTGAATGTCCTTATCCGTGAGTACGGTCACCGTGCCGGATTTTATTGCGGCGGCGCCCAAAACGATTTCGGCTTCGCGCGGCTGCGTGACGTCTGAATTCACGACGGTGATCGTCAAATCTTTGTCTTTGATGGAAGCGGATCCTTGCAATCCCCAAAACGACGCGGGCTTGCCGTCGCGATCGTAACTCACCGAAGGGCTGGAGAAAACAGCGCGGACGGCTTGCGCTCCTTGATGCGCCGAGTACATCTGAAAAACGTGATACACCGGCGTGAGCGCGAATTGATCGCCGTGCGCGAGGAACAAACAATTCAAGCAGTTGATGAGTTGCGCGCAGGCAGCCATCGTGACTTTTTCCGGATGGCGATTGAAGATGTCCAGCGTCGCGCCGCTCATCACTGCATCGCGCAGCGTGATCATTTGCCCCAGAATATCCGTGGGTGAAACTTCGCTGCCGGGTTTGTACCATGGTCCCCATTCATCCACGACCAGCTTGATGTGATGTTGCGGATCGAATTCCTGCATGATTTGCCAGTGGCCGTTTATCAGCGATTCGATGCGATCGCCCTCGCGCATTAGCTCATACCAATCCACGGCGTCGAAATTCACGGCGTCGCCTTTGCCCTGAACCCAATCCTGCGTTTTGCCGCGGCTGAGATTCCAAGAATAATAGTGCAGCGATAAGCCCCACACCGAACGCAGCTGGCGTGGGCCTTTTTCGAGCAATCCCTGCAGAAAACCGCGTGTCCAGCTCCAATCGTCCGAATTGGGGCCGGAGGCAATCAGCGAAACGTCCTGCATTCCGTAGCGCGGAATCCATGCTGCGAAGCGCCGGAATTCCTGGGCATATTCCGTCGGAGTGAAATCTCCGCCGCAGCCCCAGGATTCGTTGCCCACTCCCCAATAGCGCACTTGAAAGGGGTCGCGATCTCCTCCGGCGGCGCGTAGGTCGGCGAGCGTGGTGCTGCCCGCGGGAGAATTGCAATATTCAATCCAGCGATAGAAATCTTCCACGGGCAAGCTCCGCAAATTCGCGGCGAGATATGGCTCGCTGCCGGCCAATTTGCAGAAATGTACAAACTCGTTGGTGCCGAATTGATTGGGATCGTATTTTTGCGGAATATTTCTCTGATCGTGAACGAGCGCTTCGCCCGCCCAGAAATTGGTGCGCCGCGGACGTTGTGCTGCGGGGCCCACTCCGTCTTTCCAGTCATAGCCATCGGCGAAGCAGCCACCGGGCCAGCGGATTACGGGCGCTTTGATTTTGCGCAGCGCGTCCACCAGATTCTTGCGAATGCCCTGGACATTCGCGACCTTCGAATTTTCGCCGACCCATATTCCGTCGTACACCACTCCGCCGAGATTTTCCGCGAAGTGGCCGTAGATATTTGGCGAAATGGTGCCGAGCGGCTCGTCGAGCAAGATTTCGATGCGGGCATCGGCCGTGGCCGCGAGGCTGAATTGGCGTGCCAGCAGCGCAGAACCAATTCCCAGTGCTGCGTTGCGGATAAATCGCCGCCGTTCGATGGTCATAAATCCCCTTTGTGTCACGACTTCTGCATTGCCGGCACAGCTTCGGACTGATGGTTCATTGCCGCGATCGCCTTTCCGAACGGCAGCTGGCCTGCCGTTCGCCCAGCGCGACCCTAGTGGCCGGGACTGCATATCTAGCATTGAGAAAACGCTTACTGCAACTAAAATGTCCAGCGCCGGTCCGAGATCATGTTGAACCGCCCAGACCAGAATGACACGAGTGGGTTAAACGTTGCTGGTTGCGAGTAGGTTGCACCCGGAGCGGGAGGAAACGTCCATGCGCATCGCCACCCGAACGGCTAGTTGCGCAATAGCAGCGGCCGCGATCGCGTTGTTCATCTTCTGCGTTCCGTTCGCCGCGAGTCGCCGCGGCGACAAATCTGCGGCAAGCCGGCCGCCGATGGGTTGGAACAGCTGGGATTCGTACGGCACGGCGGTGCGCGAAGACCAAGTGAAGGCCAACGCGGACGTGATGGCGCAGAAACTCTCGCGATTCGGCTGGCAGTATATCGTCGTGGACATTCAGTGGTACGAGCCGAACGCCGACGGCCACGATTATCGCGCGGGCGCTCCGTTGACGATGGACGCGTATGGAAGATTGTTGCCGGCGCCCAATCGCTTCCCCTCTGCGCGTGGCGGAGCTGGTTTCAAGAATTTGGCGGATTACGTTCATCGCGAAGGCTTGAAATTCGGGATTCACATCATGCGCGGAATTCCGCGGCAGGCTGTGGAGCAGAATCTGCCGATATTCCACACCAGCTATCACGCCGCTGACATCGCCGACCGCACGAACGTGTGCGAGTGGAATCAAGATATGTTTGGCGTGGACATGGGGAAGCCGGGGGCGCAAGCGTATTACGATTCGATCGTGGCGCTTTATGCTTCGTGGGGCGTGGATTTCATCAAGGCGGACGATATGAGCCGGCCTTATCATCGGCGCGCTCCGGAAGTGCACGCACTGAGCGGCGCGATTCGAAAAAGCGGTGCGTCCATTATTTTGAGTTTGTCGCCGGGGCCTGCGCCAGTTTCCGAAGCGGCGGATTTGCGCGCCAACGCGCAGATGTGGCGGATCTCCGACGATTTCTGGGACGACTGGAAACTGCTGAAGAAGCAGTTTGATTTCACGCGCGATTGGGCGCCCTACATCGGAAAGGACGATACCTGGCCCGACGCCGACATGCTGCCACTGGGAAAACTGCGCATCACGGACAAAAACGGCGCGCCGCAACAGACGCGATTCACTTCGGACGAACAGCAGACGTTGATGACTCTGTGGTCTATGTTCCGTTCGCCGCTAATATTTGGTGGGGATTTGCCGTCGGCGGATGCTGCCACTCTGGCGCTGCTGACCAATCGCGAAGTGCTCGACGTCGATCAGAACAGCAGCGGTAACCGGCAGATTCTGGAGCGCGGCAACGTGCGCGTTTGGCTCGCGGACGCGCCGAACGGTAAGGACAAATACGCGGCTGTGTTTAATCTAAGCGATGCTGCCGAGCAGATTCACTTGGATTGGACGGAGCTGGGGATTCATGTCACAAATCCGTCGCTGCGCGATTTGTGGCAGCACGAAAATCTGGGCCGCCAAAAGCATCTCGAGATCACGCTTCGACCGGATGCATCCGCGCTTTATCGCGTATCTCCGTGAACACGAAATCCACTACGAGGGCTGCCTCAGTCTGCGATAGCGGCGGATCAGGCCGTTCGTGGAACTATCGTGCGCCAGCTTAGGCTCACTGGGGCTTTCGATTTCCGGGATGATGCGCTGCGCGAGAACTTTGCCGAGTTCCACGCCCCACTGGTCAAACGAATCAATGTGCCAGATGGTGCCTTGCGTGAAGACGCTGTGCTCGTAGAGCGCGACGAGCTTGCCGAGCGCTTCAGGCGTGAGCTTGTCCAAAAAAATTGTGTTCGAGGGGCGGTTGCCTTCGAAGACGCGATGTGGCACGAGCCAGTCCGGAGTGCCTTCTTTCTTCACTTGCTCGGACGTTTTGCCGAACGCCAACGCTTCGGCCTGCGCGAAAACATTTGCCAGCAACATATCGTGATGGCGGCCAAGCGGATTGACCGCCTGCGCGAACGCGATGAAGTCGCACGGAATGAGTTCCGTTCCTTGATGGATCAACTGGTAGAAAGAATGTTGGCCGTTAGTGCCGGGCTCGCCCCAATAAATTGCGCCGGTCTGATAATTCACGTGAGTGCGGTCGAGCGTCACGTGCTTGCCGTTGCTCTCCATGGTGAGCTGCTGCAGGTAAGCTGGGAAACGCTTCAGGTACTGCTCGTAGGGAAAAACGCCGGAAGTTTGCGCGCCGAAAAAATCGCCATACCAGATGGAAAGCAGTCCCATCAGCACGGGCAGATTCTGTTTGAATGGCGCGGTGCGGAAATGTTCGTCAATCTGGTGGAAGCCGCTAAGCATCGCGCGAAAATTATCCGGGCCGATGGCCAGCATGGTGGAAAGGCCGATTGCGGAATCCATCGAATAGCGGCCGCCAACCCAGTCCCAGAATTCGAACATGTTGGCGGTATCAATGCCGAACTTGCTGACTTCGGCCGCGTTGGTCGAAACGGCGACGAAATGCTTGGCGATGGATTTTTCATCGCCACCGAGTCCCTTGAGCGTCCAATCGCGCGCCGTGTGCGCGTTGGTCATGGTTTCGAGCGTGGTGAAAGTTTTCGAGGAGACAATCCAAAGCGTTTCGGCTGGATCTATGTCGCGCACGGCTTCGGCGAAATCCGTGCCGTCAACATTGGAAACGAAGCGAAAAGTGATCGAGCGCTCGCTGTAGATTTTGAGCGCTTCGTAAGCCATCACCGGGCCGAGGTCGGAGCCGCCGATGCCAATATTAATGATCGTGCGAATACGTTTGCCGGTATGGCCTTTCCAGGCGCCGCTGCGCACGCGGTCGCAGAAACCGGACATTTTGTCGAGCACACCGTGTACGCCCGGCACGACGTTTTCGCCATCCACAATGATGGATGAGCCTTTGGGAGCGCGCAGAGCCACGTGCAGCACGGCGCGCTTTTCGGTGATATTGATTTTTTCTCCGCTGAACATCGCGTCAATGCGCTCGCGCAGGCGCGATTCGTCAGCCAGTTGCAGCAGCAGCTTGATGGTCTGGTCATTGATGCGGTGCTTGGAGTAGTCAAGGAAAATGCCGGCGGCTTCCAGAGTGAGGCGCTCGCCGCGCTTGGGATCGTCCGCAAAAAGTTGGCGCAGATGTATCTTCGAAATCTTCTTGTAGTGAGCCGCGAGGGCCTTCCAGGCCTTCCGTTTCGTGAGAGGCGTGATGGCTTTCACCTTTGCCTTTGCCCCAGACTTTGCGTGCGTTGCCACGTTGGTGCTCCTTTATAAGTGCGTCGTGATGAAAGCTTGCAAGCCGCGCCAACCGGGCGTCAGAGTCTCGCGGAACTATCGCGGACGTGAGGTGCGCGCCCCGTTGCGCTCGCGATGAATTTTACCGGATTCGCATCATTATTTATAGCGCGGAAGGCCTTCACTCGGGCGCGAGCGCAATTGCCGTAACGCAATCGAGATTCATTTCTTCGCAGGTTGCGGAGGCGCGGTCGCCTTCGCCAGGCATCGCCGTTCGAACACGCCAGCAGCAAACGTGTGCGTTGTGCACGTCGTCTGCGATGGATCGAGCTGGTGTTCCAGAAAATTATTCACTTCCGGACTCAGCTTCGGTTGCGCGTTCTTCCAGGCAGTGTCAATGCAGAGCTGTTCCTTGGGCGTCAGGTGCCAGGAAAGCGGCGGGTCCAGGGGACAGGCAACGCCGTCAGACATTTCGTTGGCAGCCGGAGGCGTGTAACGGACGAGCATCCAGGTAGTTTGAAATCCATCGGCGTTGAGTTGCTTCTGAAGGTCTTCGCCGATCGCCGCATCGCGAACGATTTGGCCTTCGGAACGGACAGTGAGCATCGTATTGATCGGAGAACTCAGCTGGTAATACCATTTTTTCAATTTTTCGGTGTCCGTCGGCTCGCTGTTTGGGAAGGCGTCGAGCTGCAGAATCAGAATTCTCTTCGAGCCTGGTGCGGACGAGCTGACGGCTTTCTTCAACCATTCCGAAAGAATGAAAACTCCGGAATTATCGAAGTAGCCTCCGTCTCCGAGATGCGCCTTGTCGGGCGGATTATCCGGGCGTGCTTCCGGAGAAACATACGGGAACGCGGCGGACATGCGCGCGGCAGTTTCCAGGAACACGTCCCGGCCCGGATAGTTTTGCTGCAGGCTGCGGACGCAATGGTATTGGTGCGGCTCGGTTGGATCGCAGCCGGGGAATTGATTATTGGTGAAAACAAAAGGATCGCCGGTGAGCGCGTCCGTGGAATTCAGCAACAGCACCGGCCAATCGGGATTGCGATGTTCGCCGCTCAGGCGCCGCTCGGTGTGCCGGAAGCGTGCGCTCTTCAGTAGAGAACGTTCCAGTGCCCAACCGCGATCCGCGCGACTCCAGGAAGTCGCCGGCCCGGGAATGAACATGCGGCGCAGGTCGGGGTGAGTGAGGCCCCAGGCCACAGCTTCGAGACTGGAACTTTGCGCCCATTTTGCTGGAGTGTAATCGGTTGGCGGCGCTTCCAGGCAGCGCACGTAAAACATCGCGCCGACTGAGCCACCCGAAACTCCGCTGATGGCCAGAACGCTTTTCTGGAAGCCGTTCACCGAAGGGTCGGCACGCAAGCCGCACAGCACTTGGCTGGTCCACGCGGCGGATTGGATGCCACCGCCCGCCGCGGCCACAACGATCAGCGGCTCCGGTGCGTTTTGAAATGCTTGTTCCGGCGTGGGCAGTGCGGCAGCACTCTGCAGATCCACGGTCGAGAAGACGTGATCGGAACTGCCGAACTGCGCCACCGAGAAAAGAAAAACCGCGAGCACCACCAACACCGGGAAACGAAAACGATCCACGAAAAAAGTAACACCGGCGAGCAGACCGCTCCAGAAAATCAGAAATAACAGCAGGAAATCCAGCACCGAGTTGGAAGGGCCGCCGCTTCCCCAGTCATTAGCGTTGCGCAGTTCATGCAGAGTGCTCTCGCCCGTAATCCAGTAGAAGACGACAAAGATGACCATCACAATCATGACGAAGCGATGGCCGGAATGCAGCACCGAAGGATGCCCCGGTGTGGGCTCGGTGCCATAGCCCGGACCGAGGCGCGCGAAGAGGCTGCTAAAGAAACCATCGTGCGCCGCGTAGCTGCGGGGTACGGCATGCGCGCAGGTGCCGCGTTTGAACGAGCGAATCCAGACGCCGCCAAATATTTTTCGGATGATGAGAAACGCGGGAAAGGCGAAGACTTCCAGCGCGTCGTCGTTTTCCGGCTTGGCGAACCTTAAGGCGCACAAAAAGAAAATCATCACGACGAGCACGCCGAGAAGCAATCCGCAAAACGCGTAATAAAGGAAACCGCCGCCCAGACCGGTCAGCACGCGTCCTGCTTCGCCCATGAAACGATAGATGGAATAGAGAAATACGACATAGCAGATGCCACCATAGAGGTACAGGAACGCAACGCCCCGGAGTGAAACGCGATCCTGCGGCGCGGGCTGCACGATCCAACCATCGGCGCGCTCCTGTCCATAGAGCAAAATCAGGAAACAGGTGGTGATCGCCGTACTTACGAGCAGCGACGCGAGGAACGCGGCCGTCAACACCTGGGGCAGGGCCAAGTCTGCGACGCCGTGAAACATGGAGGAGCCGAAGGCCCAGGACAGACCAAAACCTAGGACCATCAAGAACAGCAGCGGCACGCGCATCATGTAAAGGAGAAGAAAACGCCTGCGCCAGATCTGCATGGCAATCTCCTGTTACCTATGTACGAGGAGGGTATATGGCACGAATGGTAACAGGGATTGCGGAATTGCGACAGAAAAAAATCGTTTGCGGGCGCATCGCGTGCGGGCCATGCGATGAGCCGGCTCATGTTTCCGATCTGGTGCCATTTTCTCATCCGGTGCGCGGCGCAGTTCCGGCAATCGCGAGCGAGGCGACGCGCTTCATTTCATTTTCGCCGCTGCGTGCTCGATGAAACAATCTGAGCCACAGCGAAACAGTAATTGCCCCAACTTCTGACATCTGGCAACGTATCGTATTACGAGCACCGACTTCCTCGAACGTTTCAAGTTCCCATTACCGGGTGTCTGTCAGTGGCCGTCGAAGCGGGCGCGATTCCACAGAGGCTCCCGTTCACGGTTACGGCATGAATCATGAGCTAGCCAGGCAAAGCTTTTTGTTTGATATTATGAGAACAAATGAAACTGAATACGCTGCAAGAAACCAAGTCAACAATTCGGTTCGCTGCCAAGTTGTTTCGGCCTGAGGCGAGCGAAAGGATTGAATCGTGGACCATTCTAACTCTGCCCAAGAACGCGAGTGCGAAGCTTCCATTACGGGGTAGGACGATGGTGGAGGGGACTATCAATGGCTTTCCTGTTCGAGCCGCTCTCGAACGAAACGGCAAAGGATGTCACCGGCTGAGGGTTAACAAAGTCATGCGCGATGCCGTACGCGCAAATGCTGCAGACGCGGTGATGGTGGAGATTGCGCGGGCCGGAGAAGAACCGGAGATCAGAGTTCCAATGGATCTACGCAAAGCCCTTGCGGCGGCTCCGGTCGCGCAGGCAGGGTGGGAGGACATCACACCAATGGCGCGTCGAGACTGGATTTTCTCGATAATCTCCGCCAAACAACCGGAAACGCGTCGGCGCCGCATCGAGAAAGCGTGCGACATGCTTGCCTCTGGAAAGCGACGCTTATGTTGTTTCCCCGGAATAAAGTGGCTTATGGCAAGAAACGCAAAATCATGCGGAATGTGGCTTCCGTTGCCGGGCTCAAAGAATCATAGTTCACCGAGATCGACACGTCCTGACTAACGCGGAAATCGTCTATTTGGATCTTCAAGCCTCCGAGTGCGCGAATCACCGCACTCGGCCTGAAAGCGCCGACGATACGAGTTGGAAAATCAAATAAGTTGTTATGCTCCGCATTCGACTTTATTGCAAAACGATCGTTGTACGCTGAATGTTGCCCTCATCAAAACTGCTTTGCGTTCTGCCGCTCCCGTTTGCGATCCCGGTCGCCGCGCCGCAAACCCCGCTGCAAGCGGAACCGAAGCCGCTCTTCAAGCTTCAGGAAGTCATGATCCCCGTGCGCGACGGAGTTCGCCTGCGAACTGTGATTCTCACTCCCGTTGACCGGCTGGAGCGTCTGCCCATCTTGTTTCGCCGCACACCCTACGGAGTCCCCGATAAATTTCCGGCGCAAATGCCGCCGTCGATGAAGGAACTCGCGCAAGACGGCTACGCTTTCGTAATCCAGAATCTCCGCGGGCGCTTCAACTCCGAAGGCGTCTTCCATCTAGCTTCCTGGATGGACTTGCGATGCTTATCTGCCCGAGCGGCACAGGCGCTAGTCCTTGTGATACTGTCGCCGAGTTGGGCGATCACTACAAACTCTGGGCCGCCGAACGATGCGCATGGCTATTGGTAGTTTTACCAGTTCACTCAATCCGCCTTCGACTATTAAACTATCGCAGGTGCTGCGTCCGCCCGTCACGTCAACATGCGGGGGCTGCTACGCGCCCGCCTGAATTCGTGTACAGTGGTCGGGCATTTGCAATGCGCGCTAGCGCGCTGAATAACTAACAAGATCCCGCTAAGGAGAACGAGATGCAACGCGTCGAAAAGATGATTTTAGTGCTGCTGTGCATGGTATTGACGGCAGGGGTCTGCACTGCCCAAACACAGCAATCAGAACCGGCCGAACCCTCGGAGAATGTGATCAGCGGCACCGTCGCCGCGATCGGCTATCCGGTTGGCGGCGGTGGCACCAAGGTCACCATGGTGGCCACGCCAGCTGCACCCCAAACGAGTGGCGAAGCCAAGGTGGACGCCAAGGTCGGCGGCACACAAGTCTCCTTGAAAGTGGCCGGAATGCCGCAACCCACCGTGCTGGGCGCCGAGTTTCTCACCTATGTGTTGTGGACCGTCACTCCCGATGGAACCACCACCAATCTTGGCGAGATTCCCATAGACAAGACGGGTCAAGGAAAACTGGACGCGACTGCGCAGTCGCAGACCTTTGCTTTGATTGTTACGGCGGAACCGTATTATGCAGTCCATATCCCCAGCGAGCTCGTCGTTCTGGTGAACGAAACCCGCAAAAACACCAAGGGAAAAATCTATCCCAACAACAGTTACAAACTAATGCGCCGCAGCGAATATGCCAAGCAAGGTAATCCTCTGGCGTTAACGCCGAACTTGAAGAAAATCCCGCTCGACATCTACGAAGCCCGCAATGCCGTGGAAATCGCCAAATCGCGCGGAGCCGAACAGTACGCTCCGGAAATTTTTGCCAAAGCGCAATCCAGTTTGCAGATGGCCGAAAACGCGCTTACCCAAAACTCCCCCAAGAATCAGGTGATTTCCGCGTCGCGACAGACCATCCAATTTGCCGAAGACGCCCGATCTCTCGCGGTACGTCGAGAGACGGCGCAGCGCATTCAGCAAGAAAAGGAAGCGGCAGCGGCAGCGGCAGCGGCGCAGGCAAAAGCGGCAGCGGACGCTCAGGCAGCCGAGGAAGCGCGGCGCCAGGCGGAATTGACGGCAGCAAAAGAGGCCCAAATGAAGGCAGAGGCTGCGGCCCAGGCAGCGCAGGCTGCATCGCAAGCCGCAGCACAACAAGCAGCCTTGCAAGCCAAGGCACAAGCGGCCAGGGACGAAGCAGCCCGCGCCCGAGCAGCAACAGAGGCCTTGCGTGCGCAGCTCTTGCGTCAACTCAACGATGTGTTGCAAACCACGGACACGCCGCGCGGCCTCGTCGTAAACATGGCCGACGTGCTCTTCCAGACGGGAAAGTACGCATTGAGCACCGACGCCCAGCTGAAGCTGGCGAAGCTTTCCGGAATCATTCAAGCGCATCCGGGATTGAACCTGGCGATCGAAGGTTATACCGACACCACGGGGACGGCCGATTTCAACATGACGCTTTCTCAGCAGCGAGCCGACACCGTGCGGACATTCCTGATTACTCAGGGGCTGTCGCCCGACAGCATTACCTCAAAGGGGTTGGGTGAAGCTAACCCGATCGCCGACAACAGCACGCCCGCTGGGCGAAAGCTCAACCGCCGCGTGGAAATAATTGTCAGCGGCTCAGTGATCGGCGTCCAGATTAGTAATTGATTCGAAATTGAATGCTGTCAGGCGAACTACCACCAGAGGCGGCAAACCTGCTCGTCGCCGCCTTGGGGGCTCGACGTAACCGCAAGGAGAAAAGCCATGGGATTCATCGCTTGGATCGTGGTCGGATTGATCGCAGGTTGGCTCGCAGGCCAGGTCATGAAAGGCGGCGGCTATGGCGTGCTCGTGGACATCATCCTCGGCATTCTCGGCGGATTAGTAGGAGGCTGGGTCTTCGGGCTGCTGGGCATTTGGCCCGCAGGCGGGATGATTGGCTCGATCATCGTGGCATTCATTGGCGCGGTGATTTTGGTCGGGATTACCCGCCTCATCAAAAGAGCCTGAGCCAAGATTCTGACAACAAAGAAATCGTGTTCTGCAGGTGAGCCCAAAGCGGCGGAGGATGGGTTGGGCGGAGTGGTATCCCGCGCGCACGGCAATTCGCTGCCGGTTGAGAGCCGGGCCGACATCTTCCGTTCGCAAACCGTCCAGCGCGAATGACAAGACGCTGACTTATCCGCGCGCCGCGCCAATCAAGCGGGCTTCCGTAATGCGCCACAGCTTCGCTACGGGATGAAGTAACAAATCGTGTTCTTCGAACCATCCGTCCTTGCTGCTTTCTGTCGCTGAAATTCCGACGTGCTAGAATGCGCTCTGTTATTCGGAAATTCGCCCGGTTCGACAGCGCGTGCCACACACGAGGGCATTCGGGCTGCGCTTCACGGCGACGGAGAGTTCTATGAGCAAGCACATCCTCTGGGCAGGAGCGATGCTGTTCGTTTTCGTGCTGTCGTATTTCGCCTCGGGGCGATCATCGGCTGCAACGACGACGCTCATCAGCAAGCTGGAAACGATTGATATCGGATCAAGGGTGCGAACGGTCGTTTACTCCGCGCCTGAGCATTTCGAGGCGCCGAATTGGACGCGCGACGGCGCATTTTTCCTGTTCAACCAGGATGGCCGTATCTACCGCTTGCCCGTTAGCGGCGGGAAGCCAGAAGTGATTGATACGCGATTCGCGGTCCGCTGCAACAACGATCACGGAATTTCGCCCGATTCAAAGTTCATCGCGATCAGCGATCAATCGCAGGGCGACCATAATTCGATCGTTTACACGGTTCCGTTTGGCGGCGGAGAACCCCATCGAATCACGCAGAACTCCCCTTCCTACTGGCACGGGTGGTCGCCGGACGGAGGTACCCTGGCATTTGTTGGCGAACGAAACGGGGATTTCGATATTTATTCGATTCCCGCTGCCGGCGGCACGGAAACGCGACTGACGACGGCGAAGGGCCTCGATGACGGGCCCGAATATACGCCAGACGGAAAATATATCTATTTCAATTCCGTGCGCACCGGCATTATGCAGATCTGGCGCATGCGCCCCGATGGCAGCGAACAGGAACAGATCACCCACGATGATTTCAACGATTGGTTCCCGCACATCTCTCCGGACGGAAAATGGATGGTCATACTCTCCTTCGACAAAAGCGTGACGGGCCATCCGCCGAATAAGGAGGTTACGCTGCGGCTGATGTCCCGCGAGGATGGGAAGATCAGCGTTCTGGCGAAATTGTTCGGTGGCCAGGGCACAATTAATGTGCCGTCGTGGGCGCCGGACAGCAAACGACTGGCTTTTGTTAGCTATGAATTGAAGGATGCTCCATCGAACCACTAGCTTCCGCCGCGATTCACGCTCACGTTCGTATCCTGGGATATCTGCTTGTTCTAGTCCCGACCGACCTAGCGCCGCTGAAACACTAGCCAGCAGCTGCAGAGAAAAATCTCGACATCGCGTTGACCACGGCTGACAATGCAGTCGGTCGAGCGCGGACTATATCTGCACGAAAGGACAACGAATGAAGTCTCTGACTCGCAGGACATTCATGCAGATCAGTGCGGCCTCCGTCGCTGCCGGAGCGAGTTCCAAAATCAACCTGCTGGAACCCGCGGCGCTCTGGGGTGCCGCACGGGCGGTCGCAACGAGCGATACCGTCCGATTCGCATCCATCGGCACGGGCACGCGCGGATGCGAGCTGCTGGATGCGTCGCTCGAGGTGCCTGGCGTGGAATGCGTCGCGGTGTGCGACCTTTACGACAGCCGGCACGAGGCGGCTCAAGAAGCCGTGAAGAAACAAGTCCCGGCAACGCGCAATTACAAAGAGATACTCGACCGCAAGGATGTGGATGCGGTGATCGTCGCAGTGCCCGACCATCAGCATCGCAGAGTGGTGGTGGATGCCTGCGCCGCTGGGAAGGACGTTTACTGCGAAAAGCCGATGTCGCACAACGTGGCAGACGGCTTCGCGATGGTGGACGCCGTGCAAAAAGGAAATCGCATCATGCAAGTGGGCAGCCAACGCGTCAGCTCCATCGTGTACGAAAAGGCGCGCGAGCTGTATGCGTCGGGCGCGCTCGGCGAGGTTTTCCTGATCGAAGGGTCGTCGAACCGGAATTCTCCAGGCGGCGCCTGGGTGTACCCGATCCCGCCGGACGCGAGCGAGGAGACCATTGACTGGAATGCTTTCTTGGTGGGAGCGCCCCAGCGCCCGTTTGATGCGGCACGTTTCTTCCGTTGGCGCTGTTTCGCAGATTACGGCGAGGGCTTGGCGGGGGACTTGTTCGTGCACTTGCTTTCGGGGATTCATTTTGTCGCGGGAATTGACGAAGTTCCGCTACGCGCGCAAACAACCGGTGGGCTGTTTCGTTGGAAGGACGGGCGCGACTTCCCCGACGTGATCGAAACGGTTTATGACTATCCGAACTTCCGCGTGTCGCTCTACTGCAATCTGAACAATGCTAATCAAGGCGGCGAACCGATCAAATTCCAGGGCACGAAGGGCACGATGGACCTTTTGAATCAGACGTTGACATTTACGCCGCAAGACATTG
The DNA here is from genome assembly GCA_963821765.1 of uncultured Acidobacteriota bacterium. Taxonomy (GTDB): domain Bacteria; phylum Acidobacteriota; class Terriglobia; order Acidiferrales; family UBA7541; genus Palsa-295. The sequence continues at coordinate 2,968 of CAWGFF010000017.1, read as the reverse complement.
TTCCCAAGCCGGAGACATATTCCACCAAGGGTTGGCCGGCACGGCTTCGTAATGCATATCTCGCAAAGTGGGCGGCGGAAAATCCGCAACCCACGCCGCTCGATTATAAGACGACGGTGCAATCCGAAATCTTTACGGCGCCAGCCGGCTACAGCGACGTTTCGGCGCACCAGGCAAATTTTTTCAATGCGGTGCGGACGCGCAAGCCCACCGTGGAGAATGAAGTGTTCGGCAATCACACCGCGATTGGCTGCCATCTGGCGAACTACGCGTACTTCAAGAAAACGATCGCAACGTGGGATGCGGAAGCGAAGACGATTATCGGGTAGGCGCGGTTCGTCCGACTATTAAATTGAGGTGACCATCACTTCGGGACAGGGGCGGTGACCATGCGAGGAATCTCCAGAAGGAATTTTCTAAAGAGCGCTTCGGCGTCGGTGGCTTTCGCCGCGGCGTGTGCAAATGCGCCCCGGCTGATGGCGAATCCGCTGGGCTTGCCACTCGGGTTGCAGCTCTACTCTGTGAGGGATTTGTTGCCGAAGGAATACGAGGGAACGCTCCGCGAGCTGAACGCGCTGGGCTACCGTGAGGTTGAAGCTGCGGGATTTTTTGGCCGCAGCGCGAGCGAAGTGAAGCAGGCCATGGAGCAATCGGGACTGCATTGCGTTAGCGCCCACTACTCCTACGCAGACCTGTCGCCACATTTGGACCAAGTGATCGAGTTCGGAAAGACGCTCGGGCTTGAGTACATCATCTGCGCATCGGCCGGACTTCCCGATGGATCGTCAGCGAAAGCGGCAGATCCGCGGCTCACCAGAGAAGCGATGACGCTCGACGACTGGCGCTGGAACGCGGAGCAATTCAATCGCATGGGAGAGCGCGTGAACGCGGCTGGAATCAAATTTGGGTACCACAACCACACGGCGGAGTTCCGCAGGATCGACGGAGTCGTAGTTTACGACGAACTGCTGCGTTTGACAGATCCCGCGAAGGTAACGATGGAAATGGACTGCGGATGGGTGATTGTCGGCGGGGGAAACCCGGTGGACTATTTGCGTCGCTATCCTACGCGCATCTCCATGCTGCATGTGAAGGACTTCAAATTGACGGGAGTTCCGGGTTCCGATACGGAGCCGCCGCCTTCCGCTGAGCTGGGCCGCGGAAGCATTGACTACCGTCCAATTTTCACAGCGGCAAGCAAGTCCAACATCAAGCACGCCTTCATCGAGCAGGAGCAGTACGACATGCCGCCGATGGAAGCGCTGAAGATTGACGCAGAGTATTGGAAGGCGTTAACCGTTTAGCGCACCGCGACTTCCGGATTCAATTTCCCACCGAACCCATCGCTGCGTTAGTGCAGCACATGCTGGATCGCCAAATCCAGGACCACCATCAGCACCGCGGAAGCAGGGATTACGAGTAGAGCTCGTTTTAGCCCGCGCGGATCGCCGCCCGCAATGAAACCGATGATGCGCGAACTGACCGCGAGGCCGATCCAGCCACAGGTAATCGCAAATCCGATGGCGGTTCCCGTCATGCGCGGGAAATTGTCACCAACGATCGCGAGCGTGGTGGGGAAAACCGGCGCCATGGAAAGGCCCGCGACGAAGACCATCATGGCAGCGGTGAAAGGATTGCTCAGCCGCAGCATTAGAAACGTCGAGATCGCCATCACTATTGACGCGAAGAGTAAGACCGTGATCGCCGGAACACGAATGAGAATGGGTGACACGCCCACACGGCCAATCAGCAGGCCGAGCGCGAATCCCAGCGAAAGGATGTTGAGCGCGCGCGATTCAGGAATGCCCTGCGCGATCAGGTGACGCGGCAGCCAGTTCCAAATTCCCACCTCACAGCCGACGTAGAGAAAAAGAAATAATCCAAGCAGGAAAAGCAGCGGCCGCCCGAGAACGGGAGCCGCATCTGCGAGCACGAAGCCACCGGCACGAGTGGCCTCCGGCATTTTGGTGGACGCTTCGATCGCGAGCGAGACGACAGTGAGCGCGGCGATGGTGTAACAAAGACGCACCCAGTTTCGCCCGAAAATATTCGCCGCGATAAACGGAGTAGCCAGTCCGCCGAGACCGAAAAACAAATTCACCATATTCAGTGCGGCGCCTCGGTGAGCTTCGCCCACGTCACTAACCAGAGCATTGGCACCGGTGATAACGATTCCTCCACCCACGCCGAGCAGGAAGAGCACGAATACAATGCTGCGAAAACCGGACGAACGCGGAAGCGCAAGCAGCGCTATGGCGATCAACGCGAGCCCGATGATAAGTCCGAGCTTTTTTCCTTCGTTATCGAGAAGCGGGCCGACGCCGAGCGACGCGATGATCAGTCCGAGCGCCTGCGCGAAGGCGATGGTGCCGTTCTGGCGGGGCGAGAGGCGGAACCGATCCGACAGGTCGGGCAAGATCGTGCCCAGCATGGCGGAGATCATCCCGTAAACGAAGATCGCAACAATCGCCGAGAAAATCAGCATGCCGCGGAGCTCATTTTATTTTTGTGATTGTTTCATTGAGTTTGTTCCGCGCGGCGCGCTACAACCACCACGCCGCCGACGGGCGCTCGCGGATTACGATCTCGTTCAGGAAATTCGCGGCCTTCGTAAGCCCCTCATCCGCGGAGAGCAGACTGTCCTCGTGTTCGATGGAGAGCACGCCGTTGTATCCGAACATTCGCAGCGTGGAAATGAATTCGCTCCACCACTCCGCGCCGTGACCGTAGCCGCAGGTGCGAAAAATCCAACTGCGCGCGCGCTCGTCGCTGTAGGGCCTGGTGTCGAGCACCCCGGCGCGTTGCAGATTACTCGGGTAGAGCTGCGTGTCTTTAGCGTGGACGTGGAAAATAGCCCCTTCCAACACGCGCACGGCGGCGATGGGATCGATACCTTGCCAGAACAAGTGGCTGGGGTCGAAATTGCAACCGACAGCAGGTCCAGCGATCGCGCGCAGCTTTAGCATCG
>CAWGFF010000016.1:0-715158 GCA_963821765.1 uncultured Acidobacteriota bacterium | reverse complement strand
ATAGCACCCTGGTCAAGGACGACCAACTCGTTTTTCCTGAGGAGCTTGGGCGTGGGGCGGGCGTGAGGCCAGGCGGAGCGCGGGCCGGAAGCGACGATCGTTTCAAAGGATGGGCCGCTGGCACCTTGCAGTTTCATCGCGCGGTCGATATCGGCGGCGATGGCCAGTTCGGACATCCGGGTTTCACGTTTGCGGACCGCGGCGGTCCAGACTTCGCTGATCAGGCGAGCGGACTGACGCATTAAGGTGAGTTCTGCTGGATCTTTAACGGCGCGCAGACGCTCGGCAGGTCGGGAGCGGCGAGCCAACGAGCGCGGGCGCCGGTGGAAAGCTACAAGCGCGTCTTTCTGCGCGACGGTGAGCTGGAGCAGGCGCGAACGCGAGGCGGATGGCGCCGCGGCGGCCCTTTCTGGGTTTCTGCGACGGCACGGATCAAGCCGTGCGGAGCGATTACAGTGCCGGCGCCGTGAACTTCTGGCGAGCTTGCGGCGTTAACGGCTGTCCGTGAATAGCGTGACGCGGGAATGCTCGACGAGCAGGATGGCGGCGCTGCCAGTGAAGCCGCAGAGATAACGGATGCTGGGGAGTGGGTAACGAGCAAAGCATCAGAATGGAGGGCGGAAAAAGAAAGCCGGAGCCGATGGATCCAGCTCCGGGCTGATTTCGATTGCACAGTTTTTGGGGCCACGACCTGCTTTGGAACCTCCTCTTCCCTGCTGCAACTATCCCGGCAGAATGCGGGGGTGAGGAAGAAGAGAAGTTCCTGGGCCGTGGAGCTGACCGTGGTGTGCTTGAACAGGTTGCCAACGACGGGCAAGCTGCCGAGCACGGGCACTTGTTGAATGTCGGTGCGCTGCTGGGTGACGATTACGCCGCCGATGACCATGGTGGCGCCGTCCGCAACGAGCACTTTGGAAGTGGCTTCCTGCGTGTCAATGGCCGGAATGCCTTGTACGCGCGGGATGGACGAGTCGATCTGGTCGTTCTTGACGTCCACGTCCATGTAAATGGTGCCGTCAGAGGTGATCTGCGGCGTGACATCGAGTTCCAGCACCGCGTCCACGAATTGGACCGAGACGGTGTTGTTGACGATGGTCTGCACCGGGATCTTAGTGCCCTGCTTGACGACGGATTTCTGGTTGTTCTGGGCGACGATCTTCGGCTTGGAGATGAGTTTGCCGACACCGCGATCTTCCGCGGCAGTGATAATCACGTCCAGTGCGAAATTGGAGTTGGCGAACGAATACGCGAAGCCGCTGGTCGGAGTGGCTGCGCCAAGATTGGTGAGCAACGGCACGGAGCCGGAGGTGAGCGGCGGAGTGCCTACGGCAAAGGGCGGAGCCGGAGTATGAATGATCGGGCTGGTGCCGACCTGCGAGGCGCCGCCGATGGTGCTGCCGTGCGTGCCGAGGCCCATACCGAATTGGGTGCCGATTTCACGCGAGAAGGAGCGGTTGGCCGCCACGACGCGCGCTTCGATTTCGACTTGTTGCGATTTGCGGTCGAGCTGGCGCAGAAGGTTATCGAGCACCGGGAGGACCGTGGGAATGTCGCGAATGATTAAAGTGTTGGAGCGGGAATCGGCCAGGATATCGCCGCGTGAAGAGAGGAACTTCTTCAGCGTGGGAACCATGTCCGCAGCCTTGGCGTAGCTGAGAACGCGCGTGGTAGTGACCACGTCAACGGACTCAGCCTGAGCCTTGGCGAGATCGCGGTTCTGTTCGGCTTCGCGCTTCAAGGTTTCCTTGGTGGCGATGCGCAGAACGTTGCCGTCAAGCTGTTTGTCGAGATCGTTGTTCTTGAGCACGATGTCCAGGGCCTGATCCCAGGGTACATCGTCGAGGACGATGGTGAGGCTGCCCTTGACGGCGGGATCCACGACGACGTTCAAGCCGCTGATTTCGTGAATGAGGCGGAAGAAGTCGCGGAGGTCCACGTCTTTCAGGTTGACGGAAATGGGTTCGCCTGAGTAGCGCGAGCCAGGAGCGGGCGTGGGCGCCTGCTGCGCAGCGGCGGAAGATGCCGGAGCGGAGGGCGCGGTGCTGTCACTGATTTCGGTGTAGCCGGCGTTCGCGGCGGCCGGTTTCGAGGCGGCAGCGGGTGCAGGCTGAGGCGCTGGCGCGACCGGAACGGCGAGGGCCGCGGAAGGTTGCGTCAAGGCTGTTGGCAGAGCGGCCACGGGCGATGGGACGCTTGCCGGAACGTCTGCTGGGGCCGGTGCCGGCGCGCTGATGGCTTTGGTGGTGGTTACGTCGTCAGAGTCGCTATTCGCAGCGGGCGCGGAATGACGCTCGCCACCGGAAGCGGGAGTGGCGGCTTCGGGGTGGAAGGCGACGGTGACGGCGTTGCCGGAAGCGTTCACGTTGTAACGAGCAGGGCTGCGCAGATCAATAACGATACGCGAAACCTGCGGGGTGAATTGAGCGAGACGGATTTCCTTGACGGGGTCGAGATTGCTGGCGATGTTCTTTTCGCTGGTCTTCAGGTGGGCGCCGGAGAAATCCAGGACGATGCGGTCTGGATTGTGCAGGCGGCTGACGTGATAGCTAAGCTTGGCGTTGCCGACAACATTGACTTCCGTCTGGGCGTCAACCTGAGCGAGATTCACCTGTTCGATATTTTGGAATTGAGAAGCGGGCGCAGTGGCGTCCGAAGGCTTCGCGGCGACTGGTTTCAACGTCGCGGCAGCTGGCTTGACGGCCGGCGCGGGCGTGGTCGCAACTGGCTCAGCGGAGCCATCCGCATTACCGTTCGCGGAAACGAAGAGCGTGAGCTCCTGATTGCCATTGCGCGCAAGACGCGGAGTGATGCCGGGCCGCAGCAGGATTTCCAAGCGCACCACGGGCTTTTGTCCCGCGGAGTACGTGGTAAGGCGGTAGCTCTTGACGAGCTCCGAGGGCACCACGCGAGCGCCGGAAGAATCGCCGGCCGACACGCCAGACAGGTCGAGCACATAGAGGCTCTCGCTGGGGCGGTACGTGGTGTACTCGAAGGGGCCGGTGGCCTGAGCATCCAGGGTCACGGCGCCGTCTTTCACCACGGCCTTAACATGCACTACCGGCAGATCGCTGGCCGCTAGCGCTCCATTCGTCAAAATCAGGGCTGCCGCCACGAACGCAGTCAGGCCCCACGCCCTCCGCATAATCCTCATTGCTGCTCTCCTGCACTCGGGTAGATTCGTTTCGTAACGATTTTTTCGACCGACTTCCCGAAAGCATCCTTGGAAACTTCCTTGAACGTGACACCGTCGAGGCCGATTTTTTCGACGTCGCCGTCGTAGAGCTGGTCGCCTTCTCTAAGGAAATAAACGCGCTGATCGGGATTGGTGACCACTGCAAACATGCCGGTGGGCGAGCGAACGGCGCCGTCCACGCGAATGGTAGCGACCACCAAACCCGCTTTGCCTGGGGGCAACGGCGGGCCGCCGCCGGGTTTGTGCTCATTGACCAGGGGGACAAAAGGATCGCGCTCGGCCACTTTCACGACGGCCGGATTGGGCGCCGCGGCGTTGGCATCTGGAGCTTGCTTCGGCGCAGTCGCCCTGGCCTTGTGAGCGGATTTCTTAGCCGGCTTGGCCTGCTGCTCTGCCTGAGCCCGGGTTGCGGGGACAAGGCAAAAGGACAAGGCCAGCGCGGTGAAGAGAATGTTGAATGCCTTTGGCAGTCTCATCGTTGTCGTCCTATCGCTTTGCCGGCGCCGCTGGCGCCGCCGCAGGAGGCGCAGCGTCTGCCGCCTTGGAGAAGAAAGTGGTAACGGTCATGACGCCGGTGACCGAGGTTCCGGGAGTCATGCGATAACTGGCATTCGCGGATTTGGCGGCGCTGCTAAGTTTCAGATCGCCAACATTGATGATCCGCGATAGCCGGCCCAGCTTGGAAAAGAAATCCAGGACGGAGAAGTAGGGACCGTCGGCCTGGACTTCAAACGGGACCTCGAAATAGAACTGTTTGGGAGCGACGGGCAGCGCCTTGAGGCTGCGAATGGAGACGCCGGAAGAAGCGGCAGCGCTCTGGATCATGAGGATGAACTCGTCCACTTTTTTGTCTTCGGGAACAATGGTCTGCAAAGTGGCGAGCTGTTTGGAAAGCGCATCCATTTCGGATTGCAGCTCGGCGCGGCGCTGTTTGTAAACGCGCAGGCTGGCGACGTCGGCTTCCAAAGGCTTTTCTTCCGCCTGAGCCTGTTCGAGTTCGTTGCGGACGGTGGCCACCGGAGAACCGGGGACGTAGAATCCGGCGGCGATCAAAACAACGGCGAGGCCCAGGAAGAACAGAGCCTGAAGCGGCCAAGGCCAATCACGAAAAGCGGTAGCCATCGCTAACTCCTCCCCTTAGGCGCGGGCTGCGGGGGCGTGGTAGTGGTGCCAGCAGCGGGCTTCGCCTGGGGCTGATTTGTAGAGGCGGCCGGCTGAGAGATCGCGGCGGTCATGGTAAAGCCGTAGGTGGTGACGGATTTGACCACGTCGTCCTCTTTCGCTTCCTGGATCTCAATCTTGTCGAAATAGCCAGAGCGCTTGAGCTGGGTGATGAAGTTGGCGACGGAGTTGACGCTGCCAGCTTCGCCGGCGATCTCGAGATTGTCGCCCTTGCGCTCCAAGGAGGTGAGCCAGAGCTGGTCAACGCGGACGACGGTGTTGGCGACCATCTGAAGCAGTTCCTGAGCGCCGGTGCGATTCTTCTGCAAGTTTTCGATGACGCCAATCTGGGTCTGCAGGGCGGCTTTCTGCGCTTCGAAGCGGTCAACCTCGAGTTTGATTTGCTGCAGGTTGGCCTTCTCCAATTTCAGAGCGGCGATGCGGTTGTTGGTCTCGTCGAGCTGATGCTTTTGCGAATAGTAGGTGACAGAGAGCACGATGAGCGCGATCGCCAGGGCGGCGACACCCAGCAAAATCTGCAGCGTGGACTCCAGCGGCACGGATTGTTTGGTGGCCTTGGGGCGAACCTGGCCTAGTAAGTTGATGCGAATCATGGCGTGTCAAAGCTCCTCAGCGCCAGGCCCACAGCGATGGCCAGGCGCGGCGCCAACTCACGGATCTGGCTCTCATCGTGACGCGCGGGATTGATGGCAATCTTACGGAACGGGTAGAGTTCCTCGACCGGCATGGCAAATTCCTCTTTGAGCAGGTCGAGCAGCCCGGGAACGCGCGCGGTGCCACCGGCGACGTAGATGCGGCGAATATTTTCACCGCTGGCGGTGGCACGGAAGAAGTCGAAAGTTTTTTGAATTTCCAGGATCAAGATGTCAGAGACGGAGCGCAGAATGGCGGTGCGCTGCTCTTCGTTGACGCCGGCCAGGGTACCGCCCATCTTGAGTTTTTCGGCGTCTTCGAAGCTCAGGTCCAATTCCTTCTGCAAAGCGTCGGTGTATTGATTGCCGCCGACCGAAACGTCGCGGGTAAATAACGGGGTCCAGCCGCGGACGATATTGATGTTCATGACGCTGGCGCCGACGTTGAGCAGAGCGACGACTTGCGAGGGGTCAGGCTCGTAATTGACCTCGAAGCAGTTCTGCAGGGCGAAGGCATCAATGTCCACGATCACCGGAACTTTGCCGGCTTGGGCGAGCACGTTGGTGTGGTTCAGGATTTTGTCTTTTTTGACGGCGACAAGCAGGACGTCCATCTGATTTTCGGTGGCCTCGAGCAATTGATGGCTGAGGTTGACGTCCGCGATATCGAAAGGAATGTGCTGGCTGGCTTCGGCCTGCACGCGATCGAAGAGTTCGTCTTCGGTCATCAGCGGCATGCTGACGCGCTTGACGATCACGGAGTGGCCGGAAACGGAAGTGGCCACATCTTTCGTTTTGATTTTTTGAGCATCGAAGATCGAGATGATCTTCTCGGCAACCGAGGGAGCGTCCATGATAGCGCCGTCCACGACGGTATCCTGGGCGAGGGTTTCGATGCCGTAACTGACCAGCTCGTAGCCTGCCTTGGTCTTCTTCAGCTCGACTGCCTTGACAGAACTCGAGCCGATGTCCAGGCCGATTAATGATTTCGTTTTACCCAGATTGAACATCGCGCGGCCCCTCACTCCTCACCCCATCCCGCTTCGCAGGACGGGCACGGCTTCATCTGGTGCGTACAAATTTTCTTGGAGAAACTTCCCCAAATCCTGCCTGCCGCTTCGCCACAACACCCCGGTTACGGCGCCGACTCGGAAGAGGACCGTCAGTACTGCTACGCCCGGTACCTTTCCTCTTTCTCCGTTTATTACATCCAGAGCAGAGAGTGTCAAGGAACGTGTTGCGATGGTGTGCTATTGGTAAAACATAGTCCGGAAGGACAGGTAGGCGAAAAGGACAGGTGAAAAGGACAGGTCGGATGACGCTAAAGCCCTTAAATATTGAGGGAAAGGGCCGAAAAGGCGAACACTTTTGGCGTTCGCCTGGGGTTTACTTTTTGTTCGTGGGGTTGAGCTTAATTTGGTGCCATATTGCGTCCACGCGCTTTTTTGTGGCGGCGTCCATTTTTATTTCATCGGGCCAGCGACCGGAGAAACCTTCCTCGGGCCATTTGCGGGTGGCGTCCACACCCATTTTTGAACCGAAATCCTGGCGGCGCGCGGCGTGGTCGAGAGTGTCCACGGGGCCGAGAACGAACTGAATATCGCGCTCGGGGTCAATGGCGCAGAGAGCTTTCCACACAACTTCGCTGGAGTTTTGCACGGCCACGTCGTGATCCACGACCACAATTACTTTGGTGAACATGGCCTGACCTAGCGACCAAATCGCATTCATGATTTTGCGGGCTTGGCCGGGGTAGCTCTTGCGGATGGAGACGATCATCAGATTTTGGAAGATGCCTTCGGCGGGCATGGCGACGTCCACAATTTCAGGATATTGCATTTTCATGACGGGCATGAAGATCCGCTCGATGGCGTGGCCCATGAAGTAGTCTTCCTGCGGCGGAGGGCCGACGATGGTGGTGAGATACAAAGGATCGTTGCGATGGGTGACGCATTGAATGTGGAAGACGGGAAATTGGCCTTCGAGTGAGTAGAAGCCGGTGTGGTCGCCGAAGGGTCCTTCGGTGCGCATCTCGCCGATTTCGACGTAGCCTTCGAGGACGATTTCGGCGTTGGCCGGGACCTCGAGGTCCACTGTTTTGCAGGCGACGAGGTCCACAGGGGCTTTGCGCAGGAAGCCGGAGAACATGAACTCGTCCATATCGGGCGGGACGGGAAGAATGCCGGCCAGCGCGGTGGCTGGGTCTGAGCCGATGGCAACGGCGACTTCGAGTTTGCCATTGGGATTTTTCGCGCGGCTACTGCGGTAGTGATCGGCGCCGTGCTTTTGCGTTTGCCAGTGCATGCCGGTGGTGCGGGAGTCGTACACCTGCATGCGGTAGCAGCCTACGTTGCGTTTGCCATTTTCGGGATTTTTGGTGATGACCATCGGCCAGGTGATGTAGCGGCCGCCGTCCTGCGGCCAGCATTTCAGGATGGGAAGGTGGTCGAGCGAAAAATCGTCGGTGCGAACTACTTCCTGGCAGGCGCCGCTGCGGACTGTCTTTGGAAAGAAGGAGCCGATCTCGGCTAGTTTGGGGAGCATTTTTACTTTTTCGAGGAGGCCTTGAGGGGATTGGAGATCCAAGAACGAGCTGATGCGGGCGGCGACTTCTTCCAGGGAGTTAACTTCCAGGGCCATGCACATGCGGCGTTCGGTGCCTACTAGATTTGTGACGACTGGGATTTTGGAGTTTTTGGGATGTTCGAAGAGCAGGGCCGGGCCTTGGGCTTTTACGGCGCGGTCGGAGATTTCCGTAATTTCCAGGATGGGGTCAACTTCTGGAGAGATGCGTTTCAGTTCGTCGTGCTTTTCCAGTTTGTGGATGAAATCGCGGAGATCTCTGTAAGCCACTGCGGCTCCTTGGATTTGGCTTTGCCACTTTAGCATGGAGGGGAGGCGGCAGAAAATTGGTGGAGGCGGTGGAAGGCGCAGGGAAATCGGAGAAAGAGAAGAGAGAGGCTTTACCGCAGAGACTGAGGGCGCAGAGAAAGCGTGAGTGCGGTATCATTTCACGCGCTTTTGCGCTCGCGATTTATGGTGGATCGCGAAAATCTGATGCAGCCATACGGGAGCGGGACCACTCGATGGGCAAACAACATTTTTATTTCAAGTTGATTCCACCGCGAGCTACTTTGGGCGCGGACATGACGGCCGAAGAGCGGGCGCTGATGATGGAGCATGTGCGTTATACGCGCGAGGCATTTGATGCGGGGAAGATTTTGATTTATGGGCCGGTGATGGCGAGCGAGGGAGCGTTTGGCGTGGCGGTGCTGGAGATGGAGGACGGGGCTGAAGTGCAGAGATTTGCTGCTGACGATCCGTTGATCAAGGCGGGGCTGAATACTTTTGAGTTTTGTCCAATGCGAGTGGGGGCGGCGCGCGGGTTGGCATGAGATTTTGTGGCGGGCGGGATTCGCGCGGTGGGCTTTTCACGGGGGCGCGAGATTGGGTATAATCGCGGCAGTTGGAATGAGCGGGCGTCGTACAATGGCAGTATAGAAGCTTCCCAAGCTTCGGACGTGGGTTCGATTCCCATCGCCCGCTCCAATAAAACCAGCACTTTACGCTGCTGACGTGTTTTCCTTATTTTCCGAAACTGCAATTCTAGGGCCGTTCAAACGGGAAAATGCAGCTTGGATTTCCTCGACCGGAATCTCCCCGGAGTATCGCGCCGTCATCGCAGACGCAACACGTGCAACGAAGGCGCGGTTCCTGACCCTCCTTACGCGCCAACGGGGTTTGTAGCGGCGGTGTCGTCGAATCACGACGGCTGCACCGCTGCTCGCTCCGTCACCGGAAATCGCCGTCGGCGTACCACGTACCAGTACTGCAAATGTCCGGTAAGGGCTGCGTTAATCAGATGGGATGAGAAGGCCGGTCTCCAGCGGGATGCGATACGCTCCCAATGAACGACGCGCTCTAGGCGCAAAAAGGAGACCGGCGATGAAGAAGATTAGCACTGTGCAGGTATTGGGGAACGAAATTTTGAAGGAGCAAAAGCTAACCATCGGTGTGGATTTGGGAGATCGTTGGTCGTTCTACTGTGTTTTGGATGAAGCGGGCAAAATCATTCTGGAACAGAAAGTAGCGACGACAGCGGAAGCGATGAAGCAGACGTTTGCAAAGATACCGCGAAGTCTCATCGCCCTGGAGACCGGAACACATTCGCCCTGGGCGAGCCGGTTGCTAACGGAGCTGGGGCACGAAGTGCTCGTGGCGCACGCACAAAAAGTGGAATTGATCACCAAGAGCAATCGAAAAGATGATCGACACGACGCGCGCACGCTGGCCAGACTGGCGCGCATCGATCCCGAGCTATTGGGGCCGGTGCGGCATCGCAGTGCCCAGGCGCAAATTCACCTGACGGTGATCCGGGCGCGAGCCGAACTGGTGAGTGCTCGAACGGCCCTGGTGAACGCAGCCCGCGGGTTAGTGAAATCTTATGGCGAACGACTACCTAAATGTGGCACGTATCAGGTGAACGAGAAACTGGCCGAGGGAGTGAGCGCGGAGTTGCGTGATGTCCTGGCGCCACTGTTGCGAGAGGTCGAATCGCTGAACGAGCACATTAAGGAGTATGACGAACGGATGGAGAAAATCGCCCAGGAAGTGTACCCGGAAGTGTCCTTGCTCAAGCAGGTGAAGGGTGTGGGAACCCAGATCGCGTTGACCTATGTCCTGACGATCGAGGACCCGTATCGGTTCGCGAAGAGTCGCGAGGTGGGCTGTTTTCTGGGGTTAAAACCTGGACGCAGGAACTCTGGGAACAGCGAGCCACAGAAGAAAATCAGCAAGGAAGGAGACCGGTATCTGCGCACCATGATGGTGCAGGGAGCGCACTACATTCTGGGGCCGTTTGGCGAAGACAGTGATCTGCGAAGATGGGGATTAAAGCTTGCGGAGCGAGGAGGGAAAAATGCCAAGAAGCGAGCGGTAGTGGCCGTGGCGCGAAAGCTGGCAGTACTGCTGCATCGGTTGTGGGTGGGCGGAGAGGTGTACGAACCACTGCGCAATAGTCAGAAGGCGATGCGGGCAGTGGCTTAGAGTTTCGATCCGGACCGCCGAGCTCGACCGCCGAGTCCAGGTGACTGCGGCTAAGTCCTGGAGCCCAACTCCCACCGAAAAGGTGAGAAGAGAGGACGCTATCTCTAACGACGCCGACCCTTGCAAGAGATTTTATTCTTATTTTTCTGCGCACGAACACACCTGTCCCATGACACGCGAATCGCGTCGCTGTGGCTGCCTTGTTTCACTTGTGTCACCCCAACTAGCTCGGGCCGTTTCCGCTTCATCGATTCGGTGTTGCCCACCAAACATCTCTTCGGTCACGATCGACCATGATGAGTTATACGAACTCCCGTAGGGAGGCGGGTAGCCTAATCAATCAGACGGTGACTCTTCGCACCATAGCGCCCTCTAGGCATCCCCGCACAGGCACCACCGCTTTTCTGTTGCATCTGTCCACGACGACAGAACTCGTGATAATCAATCTTGTCCCGCAACATGATCCACAACCGAATCCCGAGTTTTCGCGCGGCGGCAACTCGGGCTTTCCCCAAACCCTTTTGAACTAACTTGCGCCGATAGAACCGACGCAATTCTGGATCCCGGCGCACCGCATGTGCCGCCGCTTCACACCAGAGAAAGCGCAAAAGCGGATTACCTTGTTTGGTCAGTCCTCCCAACTTCTGTCGCCCGCCGCTGGAGTGTTCCCGGGGAATGATCCCGATGTAACTGGCCAGCGCCTTGCCGTCGCTGAATCGTTTCGGATCGCCCAGAAAGACATCGGTTGCCAGGGCCGTGATCGGTCCCACCCCGGGATGAGTCATCAGCAGCTCGGCGGTGGGTCGTCGGCCTGCTTGCTCCAGGACTCGCTGATTCAGTTGTTTGATCTCCGCTTCGAACCTGACGTACATCGCCTGCAACTCACTGCGCCGATGAGCGGTGTGTGTTGCCAGTGATAGCGATGCGATGGCCCGTTGTCCGCTATCGCTCCAAAGCGAACTCCCGCGCCTTAAACCATTCGCCAGTGCGATCGCCTGCAACGCGTTCTGTATCCGCGTGCGCAGCCGTACCCACTGATGACGGTGTAAGAGCAACCCTCGCAAATCTAGCAGTTCCTGCGACGGCTGCCAGATCGATGGAAAACGGTTTTCTACCAGCAGCTTTAGAAGTAGCTCGGCATCGCGCTGGTCATGTTTCTGTCGGCGCGGTTCGGCCGCTCGAATCGTCGCTGGATGACCAACCTGACAGTCGATTCCGAGTTCTTGCATCAGGTGCAAAAACCATTTCATCGACCCAGTCGCTTCGATGCCGACACGCACCGGACCGGGAAGCGCGGAATAAAACTCCCGCACACTTTCGCCTTCGTGCGTGAGAGTCTTGTGCACAACTTCTCCCGTCGCGGTGTCGAGAATCGCCAACGTTTGCTGGCGAGCATGCAAGTCACATCCTATAATCCGCATCTCGGCCTCCTTCGATCCGAGCACTGTTGGGGTGAACACCGAACAGTTTACTCGGGCCGTAGCGAGGCCGACGTCGTTATGACATCAATCAGGTAGCAGCACCTACTGAATCGAGAACACCCACCTTGCACCGAGCGAATATCGCTCACAAAGAGTGCGGATGGAAGGATGGCGACAGGGGCGGCTTGGCTGAGTAGGAACTGATTCTAAGAAAGAAGAAAGTCAAAGTGTGCCTTGACATCAACCGGCCTTCTCATGGAAGGACTTGGACTAGCTCACGATAATCGCGGTTTGTGTGACGGAGATCGAAACTGCGCGTGCGTACAATAATTTTGTGAAAGAGCGCGCCGGATTCAACGGGGGATTCTTGCTCAGCCGCGTGAATGACTTGCCAGAGGAACACGTCCGCGCTGACGCGGAGCTTTGACCCTGCGCATCTGGTAAGAATGGAATTTACAGGAACAATGGAACAGTGGACGAAGATTAAGAATCCGAAGTACTCGCAGGCAGAGCGAAGAAACGAAACGCCCAAACGCAAATGATTGTGGAAAATGTGTTCAGGCTAAACAAAGCTTCTTCAGCCTCAGCCCGGCCAAGCCAAGGATGCTAATGCTGAGCAAAAGCAAACTGTTAGGTTCGGGGGTCGAAACATTTAACGAAAATGCTCCATCTAGCTCGGTCGGTAGACAGCCGGGGCAACTCACATTAAGAAGACTAAAGTTACCGGTCAACATCGTGGGATTCGTTAGCGAACCTGTGTAAAGCTGGGCGAGGTCCGGTTCTACAACGAGATTGACTAGCCAGCTTCCGTCGGTCTGAATGACCATTCCTCCGCCGTAAGCGATGTCTGAGAAATCTACCTCAGCATTAGGAAGCGCTGAACCGTTAAGCGTGACTGGCAAGTCGATGAAGCCAAAACTTCCGCCACAGCCAAAGATAAGAGTGCAACCAGTCGGTGTCGGCATCTGTGAAGGCAACTGAAACGTTACAATGTTCCCTCCACCCGTCAGACTGTAGTTCAGGCCGTCGCCCCGGGCCGACGTGGAAATGCAGACCGTTGACAGCAGGCAGAACAGAAATCCACAGATTATTTGTTTTGGGCTGAACATTCATTCCTCACAACCGCAGTTTCTGTTGGGAACATCTACAGTGCGGCGGACGATATCTTATTCGAGAGTAAAGAGCAAGAAAAATAAAAAGCCACGCTTAAAATAACTAGATAGTACTCATAGCACTGTCGGAGTGGCGGCACTCCACTTGAAGCCGACCGTATTTCGCCTAGCGACGGTGATACTAACTCCTTCCATGAGAAGGCCGGTTGATGTCAAGGCACACTTTGACTTTCTTCTTTCTTAGAATCAGTTCCTACTCAGCCAAGCCGCCCCTGTCGCCATCCTTCCATCCGCACTCTTTGTGAGCGATATTCGCTCGGTGCAAGGTGGGTGTTCTCGATTCAGTAGGTGCTGCTACCTGATTAGCGTCCTCTCTTCTCACCTTTTCGGTGGGAGTTGGGCTCCAGGACTTAGCCGCAGTCACCTGGACTCGGCGGTCGAGCTCGGCGGTCCGGATCGAAACTCTAAGCCACTGCCCGCATCGCCTTCTGACTATTGCGCAGTGGTTCGTACACCTCTCCGCCCACCCACAACCGATGCAGCAGTACTGCCAGCTTTCGCGCCACGGCCACTACCGCTCGCTTCTTGGCATTTTTCCCTCCTCGCTCCGCAAGCTTTAATCCCCATCTTCGCAGATCACTGTCTTCGCCAAACGGCCCCAGAATGTAGTGCGCTCCCTGCACCATCATGGTGCGCAGATACCGGTCTCCTTCCTTGCTGATTTTCTTCTGTGGCTCGCTGTTCCCAGAGTTCCTGCGTCCAGGTTTTAACCCCAGAAAACAGCCCACCTCGCGACTCTTCGCGAACCGATACGGGTCCTCGATCGTCAGGACATAGGTCAACGCGATCTGGGTTCCCACACCCTTCACCTGCTTGAGCAAGGACACTTCCGGGTACACTTCCTGGGCGATTTTCTCCATCCGTTCGTCATACTCCTTAATGTGCTCGTTCAGCGATTCGACCTCTCGCAACAGTGGCGCCAGGACATCACGCAACTCCGCGCTCACTCCCTCGGCCAGTTTCTCGTTCACCTGATACGTGCCACATTTAGGTAGTCGTTCGCCATAAGATTTCACCAACCCGCGGGCTGCGTTCACCAGGGCCGTTCGAGCACTCACCAGTTCGGCTCGCGCCCGGATCACCGTCAGGTGAATTTGCGCCTGGGCACTGCGATGCCGCACCGGCCCCAATAGCTCGGGATCGATGCGCGCCAGTCTGGCCAGCGTGCGCGCGTCGTGTCGATCATCTTTTCGATTGCTCTTGGTGATCAATTCCACTTTTTGTGCGTGCGCCACGAGCACTTCGTGCCCCAGCTCCGTTAGCAACCGGCTCGCCCATGGCGAATGTGTTCCGGTCTCCAGGGCGATGAGACTTCGCGGTATCTTTGCAAACGTCTGCTTCATCGCTTCCGCTGTCGTCGCTACTTTCTGTTCCAGAATGATTTTGCCCGCTTCATCCAAAACACAGTAGAACGACCAACGATCTCCCAAATCCACACCGATGGTTAGCTTTTGCTCCTTCAAAATTTCGTTCCCCAATACCTGCACAGTGCTAGAAGGCATCTCATAAATACCTCAGGAGGATGACGGCACAAGCAAGCTGAACCATCCCGAGGAAATTCTCTGGGTAGTATTCCCAGCGAATGACGACGCGGCGAAAATTATGAAGCCACGCGAACAAGCGCTCGATTTCCAACGACGCCGGTAACGCCGCAGGACGCGGCCGTCTTGCGTCGCGGCTTTGCTTCGCCTGGAATTGTGCGGCGCAATCAACTGCACTCCGAAGCGCTCGCGAATCTGCACATCCAGCGGGTCACTATCGTAAGCGCGGTCGCCGATCAAACGTTCGGGAGTTTCGGCCAGGAAGCGTCGTTCGATGGTGGATTCAACGAGCTTTGTTTCATGAGGCGAAGCGCTGCCACGTGCACGGCGGAGGAAGACCATGGCCGTCGCTGATCGCCATGATTTTGCTGCCTTTGCCGCGGCGAGTAGGGCCGACAGCAGAGCCCCTTTTCGCCGAACGGAAGGTCGCATCGATGAAGGACTCGCTCAAATCCAGCTTCCCTCGTCGCGTAAGTCTTCGGCCAGTTTCTGGAGCAGTTGGTAAGCAACCCGGACCGCTGCCACTGCTGGAAGCGGCGATGACAGGTTTGATAGGGAGGATAACGACGCGGCAGATCGGCCAAGGAGCGCCGGTGCGCAAAACCCAAAAAACACCGTTCAGCACCGCTCGCGTATCTTGCCACGGCCGACCGCGTCCATCCTCCCGCCGTTTCGGACGGAACAGCGTTCGAGAACAGCCCATTGGGCGTCGGTAAGGTCCATGCTCTCGATTTACGCCGTTTGTCATAAGTTTCAACCGTTCACGAGCTTGAATGTGTTTATGAGATAACTTCTAATCTTCTTCATCGCCGGTCTCCTTTTTGCGCCTAGAGCGCGTCGTTCATTGGGAGCGTATCGCATCCCGCTGGAGACCGGCCTTCTCATCCCATCTGATTAGTCGGGTGGTCTCAATGGGTCGGTGCAACACTAAGCTTGAACCCTCCTGGCATTGAGAACAAAAGCCGAAATCGCCAGCCAGGGTTAGACCACCATCGGCGCTGTCCTGCTTAGCTTTTGGCCCCGTACCGCGAACCAGATGATTCTCCCGCGTAAGCATTGCCGAACCAATACACTAGAGGGTGTTGCATCGACCGGTTGAGCCGGCACGCGTTACCGGACAAGTCCCGTAGAAGCTGTGAAGAAACCTCGATGTAGAGAGAGATTGCGGATTGCGTCTGAGTTTTCTGAAATGTTGACTTGCTATTTTGAGAGATGGTCGCGGTTCTTCTCGCTGTTCTCTTTCTCTGTCAGGTGACGGCTGGTGTGGCGTTGAGCTTTTTCAAGCGGATCCAGTGCTGCAGGTTGTAGGTGAGGCAAGCCCACAGCATTTCCATCTGGACCTTCGCCAGGCCCCGCACATGGAACTGCCGCAGCCCCAGCTTGCTCTTGATCCAGGCGTGACAAAACTCCACGATTCGTCCACGACGACGATATCGCTCCTGGACTTCCTCGCTCGCCATCTTCTTGCGAAACGCCACCACCACCGAGCTTTCTTCCAGTTGCGCTACGGAACGGCCGTTCTTCTTGTTGTCCGGACAACACTCCGGTTTGCGAGGACAGCTTCGGCAATCCTCCAACCGGGCTTCGTAGAGGTGGTAAGTCATCCCTGCTCCTACCTTGCGTCGTGCCTGCGGAAGCAGGACTTTGCCCTCTGGACAAATACACCGGTTCCTCTCCGGCTGATAGACGAATGCGCTCGGTGGAAACCGGTTCCCGAGGTTCGCGCCACGCGGCACATCTTCGTGTCGCATGGTCCCCAGAAAATCGACCTCTCGCCCGGCCATCTTTTCGATATTCTCTCGTGTGGTGTAACCGCTGTCGGCCACCATCTGTTGAGGCTTTTTCTCCAGCCGCTGCTCCACGCGGTCCACCGCCGGCAATAACTGGGCCATGTCGTTGGCCTCCTGTGTCACCGCCACTCCCACAATCAATCCATTCGCTGCATCGGTGGAAATCTGCGCGTTGTAGCTGAGCGCGAATCCCTTATCAGGATGCTTCATCACCCGCGCTTGCGGATCGCTGGTGCTTACCCGTGTCTCCCTCTTGGCCTTTTCTCCGCTTTTGCGTGCCTGCCACTTCTTTAGCTCTTCCAGCGCACCCTCCAACCGTTCTTGTTGCTCGCGCCGCGCACGGGCCTGGGCTTTCTTTGCTTTCGGACTACTCTCCTCGTTCCGGGGATCGCCCATCTGTGCTACGCGCCGTCGCGCTTTCTCCAGATGCTCGCGAATCGTCTCCTCCTGGAGATAACTTCTACTGCTCGCCAGGGCCTTAATCTTCGTGCCGTCTTGCATCACTTGCTCCAGCGTGATCAGCCCTTCTTTGCTGAGCGCCCCCAACACCTGCGTGAACAGTTCATCGAGTTCCTGCTGCTTCTCGACACGGAAATCCGCCAGCGTGTGGTAGTTCACTTCCTGCAATCCCGTCAGCCACTGGAAGGCCGGATCGTATTCACAGCGCCGGGCCACTTCTCGTGCCGAACCAATCCCCTGGCTATAGGCATACACCCACATACTGATCAGCAGTTGCGGATCAATCGCCGGCCGCCCCCCTTCCTCCGTGCTGCTCTCGATCGCTTGATAAAAGGCGCTCAGGTCCAGGCGCCCTACCAATGTCCAAATGGCTCTCGCCGGATGGTCCTCGCTGATGAGGTGTTCTACATCCACGGCTCGCCAACTCATCTGCTGTCGGTTTACGTGGCGAATCAGAGGCTGCTTGCTGATCGGATTTTCTTGGCTCATGCCGCCAGCTTACGGCTGACTTTTTATTTTGCAAGATGGAAATTCGGAGGGTTTCTTCACAGCTTCCGTACTAGAACCACGGTGCTCACGAAAATAGGGCCAGCTCGAACTGGCACCTGCCCCATGTTAGTTGCGGGCCGTTTATAACTGCGGTGGCCTCGCTTCAATCGTAGTGCTGCCTCAGCTGGTTAAGCTCGACCTCGCTTAGCTTTAGATACTGCTCTGCGTCAACACGGCCTCCGGACGACGCTTACGCTTTAGACGTAAGTCTTCTGGTTGAATCAATTCATCTAGGTCAGCGATTTTTGTTGCCGCCGGAGGGCCACCTTGTACGTATGCAAGGGAGAGGGGGGCATTTCCCGGCCTGAGACCGACCCCCAAAAAATCTGGCGGTGGCGGTGATGCCATAGGAGTCGCCTTATTGAAGTCGATGCCGAAGGTATACGAAGCAGTCGTTCCGTTAGCCAGCAAAACACGTCCGCGTACATAGTCGTATATTGCAGATTGGGCATCGAGCAGTTTCGGAAAACCACTGCGTATGAGGAACAAATGAAACAGCCACAGACCTGAGCCTTATTCGCTTCCCGCGCTTATAAAAGTCCGTCGGCGCTTTAAAATTGAAGGTCTTTTTAATCCCGAAGGTGACCTCTGGATTCAGAGCCGCGAGTTGGAATGCTTTAACCTGCGCCCACGCAGCAACGGAGCCGCCACCATACTCAAGCACCTGAATGTCTGGATTCAAGTTTTGAAGGTCATCTCCATTCCATGTGATTTTCACGGGATTGATGTCTATCTTTCGCAAATAAATCTCTTCCTCGATGACTGCCTTGACGCGGTTATCTCCTTGGCGAAGCACCGAAATCAACCCGATGTGCTTTCGTTTGGCTTTACTAATTGCATCCTGTTCAAATCCGGTGTTGCTGCATAACAGCGTCGCGTCTGCTTTGATTTCTGCTCTTTTCGAGTCCGCAGCATCGACAAATGTTATATCCGCCTTGCGCCCAGAAGCTAAGTCAAGGACGTCTACCGCCAGTAGGAACGGAACACCGCCCTCGCCCGGTGAGCGAACTTCTATGTCAACTGTCCTAGTACCGTCTGGGGTATCCACCAGACTGCCCACGGATAGAGTGGCATGTTTATCGAAGGCATAAATCACAGAGGCTACCAGTTGACGATATTCTGAATCATGCAACTGCCCGAGCTGATGTTCGATACGACTAGTTTCATCTCCAACATCCGCTGGAGTCGCAATCGGAGAGGGAAACGCCTTGCGGTACTGCGGCCTCAGCAAGAGAAAGGCAGTGACGACTACGGCCAAGGGTGCCAGAACAGACGCCAGCAATCTGATACGTCGCCGAGGTATTTGTGAATTTCGGACAAGAAAAAAGGTTGACAGCGTCAGAGCAATCCATGCTGACAAAGCCCACCCGCAAATCTTATCGGGCACGTCGGTCACCGAAGACACATACAGCAGGAGACCGAAGAAAAGCGTGAGCCAAAAGCTGCTCTTCGGCATGCCGAAAATCATCGATGGAGAAGGTTCTTGCGGCGGGGATGGGCGAGAGCCGCCCGAAGCGCTCATAGCGCCAATCTAACAAAACGCCTAGTGTCAAAGCAATAACCACGAAGTTGTCACCGGTGTTGGTCATGCAGCCAGGTTGAAGACGCCCCCGAACGAGACGGCCAATTCCTGCCGTTTTCCGTTTTCCGTTATTTTCCGTTTAAGACCTTGGCCTAGTGAGCTAAAGTGCCGCCGTTCCAACGTTTTCGTTAGATACGCCTTAGCTTCCCAAGCTTCGGACGTGGGTTCGATTCCCATCGCCCGCTCCAATTATTTGCAGCATGCACGTTCCTACCGGTTGCGAATTTTGCGCGACTTGCCTGTTTTCTCCTGCATCGGCGCGGAAAGTAGTTCCCTGCTCCGAACTACGCCCTCGGAATGGCAATTTTCGCTTCCTTCACAGAATGTGAAATCGGGAGCTTCAAGCTAGGCACGAGGAGCGAGCGGCAGGGTGGTGCGGCGGACGCCTGTGGCGTCGAAGATCGCGTTGCCGATGGCGGGGGCCAGGCCGACGAGCGGCGTTTCTCCTGCGCCGGCTGAGGGAACGTCTTTGCGATCGAGCAGGACGATCTCGATATCGGGGACGTCGCGGAAACGCGGGACGCGATAGCGGGAAAAACGCGCGTTGGTGATGCGGCCGCCATCGAAGGTCATAGCTTCGAAGAGCGCGCCGCCGAGGCCCATGATGTTGGCGCCCATGATCTGATTGCGCAGGCCGTCGGGATTCACGATGGCACCACATTCGAAGGCAGTGGTAATGCGCACAACGCGGATTGCGCCGCGCGCGTCGTCCGTGGAGATTTCCGCGCAAGTCGCTACGTAGCCACCCTTCTCGATTCCTCCGCCAATGCCGAAACCCTGGCCGGGCTTGGTTTTCTTGGCTGGCCAGCCGAATGATTTCGCCGCGGCCTGGAAGACGTCGCGGAGGCGAGGATCGGCAATATTTTTCAGCCGAAAATCGAGCGGATCCATGTTGGCAGCGTGGGCGAGATCGTCCATGTGGGATTCGCGGGCGAAATGATTGGCGGTGGCGGCCAGACCGCGATAGGAGCCTTGGCGCAACGGCGAGCGGACTGGGTGAAATTCGACGTGCTGGTTCGCGACAGTGTAGGGAGTGCCGATGCCGGCGGCGCCGGAATTGTAATTGTGAAATTCCCAGGCGGTGAGTGTGCCGTCGGCCGCGGCGCCGCTCTTGATTTCGATCACGCCGGCTGGGCGGAAATAGGCCCAGGTGAATTCTTCTTCGCGCGTCCAGACGAGTTTCACGGGCTTCCCTGCTGCGCGGGCGAGTCTGGCGGCCTCGAGCGCGGCGTCGGGCGTGTGTTTGCCGCCGTAGGCTGAGCCGGTGTCGGGAACGATGACGCGAACGTTGTCTTTATTGAGATGGAAGGCGTCGGCGAGGGCGTCGCGGGTGGCAAAGGGACGCTGCGTTCCGGTCCAGACGGTTAGCTTGCCATCTTTCCATTCGGCTACGGCGGCGCGGGGTTCGAGCGGAGCATGGGCGATGTAGGCGACAGTGTATGAACCTTGAAGGCGATGCGCTGCGTTCGCGAGCCCCTCTGCGATGGAGCCAGATTGGGTGAGGTCGCTGCGCTCGCTGGTGTCTATGTTTTGTTTGAGGTAGGAGAAGAGTTCGCTGCTGGAGGGCTGAGGAGTTTCATTCCATTGGGCGCGAATTGCGGCGATGGCTTCTTGGGCTTCGGTTTCGCTGGGTGCGGCGGCGCCGACGAAGTCGCCATCGTGGACCACGACGGCCGCCGATAATTTTTGTGCGGCGGTTATGTCGCAGGAGAGCATTGTCGCGCCGAAGGACGGCGGGCGCAGGATTTTGCCGTAGAGCAGGCCCGCGGGGTGGAGATCGGAAGAGTACTGGTGGCGGCCAGTGACGAATGCGCGGGCGTTTACTTTTGGAATGGATTTGCCGGCGATGGTCCACGCGGACGCGGGGGTGACGGGATCTTCGTCGGGGATTCGTTGCGCGAGAGTTTTGCCTTGGGCGATTGCGGCGTAGGTGGTGGAGCGTGACGTGGCCGGGTCGGTGATTTTTGCGTCCGCTGCGAGAAGTTTTTCGGGAGAGGTGTTCCATTCTTTTGCCGCGGTCTGGATGAGGAGATCGCGCGCGGCGGCGGCAACGCGGCGCAGTTGCGGGGCCATCGTCGGCGTGGTGCGGCTCCCGAAGGTACCCATGTCAAAGGGAGTGAGTTGCGTGTCACCCATTACCATACGCACGGATTCGAACCGTACGCGCAATTCGTCGGCGACACTCTGCGCGAGCGAGGTGCGGATGTTCTGGCCGATTTCGACTTTCCCGGTGAAGGCAGTAACGCTGCCATCCTCGGCGATGTGCAACCACGCGGTGATTTCTTTGGGCAGTTCGTCGGAATGATTTCTCCGAGCGGCGCCGCCGGATTCCTGTAGGGCCAGCGCTTCTTTGGCAGTCGCGAAGACCATGATGCCGGCGCCGAAAAATTTGAAGAAATCGCGGCGGTGGAGGGCGAAGTGATGGATGGGGGCTTCGCGGAATTCGTAGCGCTCGGGTTCGGATTCTGGCGCAGGCTCGCGGTCGAGCATAAATTTTTTGGCGGCGGTGTTCATCGTGCTTGCTTCTCCATGGATTTTGCCGCTTGTTGAATGGCGTCCACGATGCGCGGGTAGGTGCCGCAGCGGCAGATATTACCTTGCATAAACTGCACGATTTCAGTGGGCGATGGGTTCGGCTTCTGCGCGAGGAGCGCGACGCTGCTGATGATCATTCCGGAAGTACAGTAGGCGCACTGGAAAGCTTCGAGATCGAGGAAGGCTTGCTGCACGGGATGGAGCTGGCCGTTGTTTTCCAGGCCTTCGATGGTGGTGACCGGCTGGACCACTTCGCCGAGGGAGAGTTGGCAGGAACGGCGGGGCGAGCCGCCGACGAGGACGGTGCAGGCGCCGCACTGCCCTTCGCCGCAACCGTATTTTGTACCGGTGAGGCCGAGTTCGTCGCGGAGAACGGTGAGGAGGCGAGTATCTGGGTCGGAGTGGACTGCATATTTCGTGCCGTTGATTTCGAGTTCGATTGGCGGAGCCATCGGGCCTCGGCGCGCGCTAATTTCATGACCGCGGTTGGGTGCGGAATATGATTCTAGCACTTTGAGCCGCGCGGAGGGCGAATGGCAGTTTTAAATGGAGCGACGCAGATTGTGCGCGCAAGTTTGCGCTGAAAGATTAGAATGTCGTGCGCGTGGCGTGAGATTTATTTCGTTTTGAAGCGAGGGCGGTTTGATGAATGGAAAATTGGGATGGCGGATAAATGGAATTGCGGCGTTGGTTTGTGTTGCGATGACTTGGGGAGTAGCTGGAGCGCGGCCGGCTGCGGCGATTTACGGAGGTGGAGGGCAAGACGCGGCGCAGAGTGCGGCGCAGCCTGGCGCACAGATTAGTTCGCAACGCAGCGTGGTGATTACCGTGGATGATTTGCCTGGGGCTTTGCCGGGGAATGATTTTGCTTACGGGGACTTGAAGGAATTGCAAAAAATCAACCGGGGGATACCTGCGGCCTTGAAGGCGCATCATGCTTGGGCGATTGGATTTGTGAACGAGAGGAAATTGCAGGTGGCTGGGGAGCGGGATGCGCGAGCGGAACTTTTGCAGATGTGGCTGGACGCGGGAAGCTTTCTGGGGAATCACAATTACGCGCACGATGATTTCAGTACGACGCCGTTGCAGAAGTATGAGGATGATCTGATTCGCAGCGAGGTGGTGACGGAGGCGCTGTTGAAGGCGGCGGGGCAGAGTGAGAAATATTTTCGGCATCCATATTTGAATACGGGAATGACGATGGAGCTGAAGACGGCGTTTGATACATTTTTGAAGGAGCGGGGATATACGATTGCGCCGGTGACGATTGAGGATGCGGATTACGTTTTTAATGATGCGTTTAGCTATGCGCTGGAGAAGAAGGACAAGAAGATGGCGGCGAAGGCTAAAAAGGAATATCTGGAGTACGTGGATACGGTTTTTGATTATGCGGAGAAGGAATCGGCGGAGATGTTCGGGCGGCAGATTCCGCAGATTTTATTGGTGCACGATAATGCTTTGAATCTGGAGTGCTTGGATGCGCTGCTCACGAAATTGGAGAAGCGCGGGTACAAGTTTGTTTCTTTGGATGCGGCGCTTGCGGATCCGGCGTATGCGACGGCGGATCTTTATGTGGGGACGGGGATTTTGTGGATGGACCGATGGAAATTGGCGCTCGGGATGAAATTGGATTTGAGCAAGGGGCCCGAGCCGCCGGCTTGGGCGGAGCAGATTTTTGAGCAGATGCGGAAGGAGAGGCAGAAGGAGTAGGCGGGTCCTCGGCTCGGCACACGGAATTCACATTCACCACTGATGAACGCAGATGAACACTGATAAGGGCATGTATGAAGGCTGGCGAAGAGAAAGGCGAAGAGATTTAACGCAGAGGGCGCAGAGGCCGCAGCGCAAAGGGCGCAGAGACGACCCGTGTGCACAGAGAACAGCTGAGGCAAACCGCCCGCCTAAAAAGAAAAAGCAGGCGGCCGCTGCAAATTCAAAAACGACGGCGACGGCTGTCCGGCGCCACAAAGCGGGACGGGCCGCTACAAGTTCCAAAGCGGCGACACATTCGACGGCAACGTCAACTTCGCCCGCCTCAAGGCGGCCGCTACAAACTCGAAACCTTTTCTAGGCGATGGCTTGTGGGATGGCTTTTTTCCAGAGGCCTTGGGCTTTCAGGATTAGTTCTACCAGTTCGCGGACGGCGCCTTGGCCGCCGGGGACTGTGGTGATGTAGTGGGCGGCGCGTTTTACTTCGTAAACGGCGTTGGCTACTGCTACTGCTAAACCCACCCGCTGGAGAATGGGCAAATCTGGAAGATCGTCGCCGATGTAGGCTACTTCTTCGTCGGTTACGCCTGCGCGGATCAGAATGGCTTTGTAGGCTTCCAGTTTTTTGGGCTGGCCTTGGATTACAAATTCCATGGCGCCTTCGCGGGCGCGCCGGGCGTTGGCTGGGGAGTCGCGACCGGTGATCAGGCCGGTGCGAATGCCCATGATGCTGGCTAGTTTGATGCCGGCGCCGTCGTGGGCGTGAAACATTTTCATTTCGGCCACGCTGTTGTCGGGGAAAGTCTGCAGGCAGACGTAGCCGGGGGTCATGGTGCCGTCCACGTCCATGAGAAGGACGCGGATGGGTTTGGCGCGGCGGAGGACTTTGGCTGGAAATTTTAGTTCTTTGATGGGCATGTGAAGTTCCTTCCTGCGAGCGACGTTACGAATGCAACGCAAGAACAAAGGCTGGCGGTCTAAAGACCGCCGCTAGAACTGCCACTGCAAATTCAACAGCGATGGCAAAGTAAAAGACGCGCGCCTAAAAAGAAAAAGCAGGCGGCCGCTACAAATTCAAAAACAGCTACAAAGTCAACGGCGACTGCGGCCGGCGGGACGCCGGCGCTACAACTTCAACGGCTACGCTACAACCTCAGAGCAACTGCAGTGTCCAGAGATCATGGATGTGCAGGACGCCTTGTAGTTTGCCTTCGGGATCCGTGATCAGGAGACTGGTGATCTTTTTTTCTTCCATCAGGCGCAGGGCGCTGGCGGCTAGCTCTGTGCGGGCTAGCGTGATGGGATTTTTGGTCATGCAATCGGCCGCGGTTAGGCCCAGGACGTTTTCCTGGCGCTTTTGCATTACGCGGCGGAGGTCGCCGTCGGTGATTATGCCCAGGAGCTTGCCATTGGCTTCTGTGACGGCGGCGAGTCCCAACCCTTTGCGGCTCATTTCGTAGATTACGTCGGGCATTTTTGTGGTGGGGAGCACGTGCGGCGCGTTTTCGCCTTGATGCATCAGGGATTCTATGCGGCGGAGTTTGTTGCCAAGGCGACCGCCGGGATGGAGGGCGGCGAAATCTTCGGCCTTGAAGCCGCGAGCTTCGAGCAGCGCGATGGCTAGGGCGTCGCCCATGGCCATGGCGGCGGCCGTGGAAGCGGTGGGGGCTAGGTTCAGAGAGCAGGCTTCTTCTTTTACGGCGATGTCGAGGACGATGTTGCTGGCTTTCGCCAGCGTGGATTTCGGATTGGCTGTGAGTGCTAGCAGCGGGACTCCTAGGCGTTTTACGGTTTCTAGGAGTTCGATCAGTTCCGCGGTTTCGCCGCTGGTGGAGATTGCCAGCATTACGTCTCCGGCGGTTAGCATGCCTAGATCGCCATGGAGAGCTTCACCCGTGTGCAGGAAGAGCGCTGGCGTGCCGGTGCTGGCGAAAGTGGCGGCGATTTTTCTTCCTACCAGGCCGGACTTGCCTAGGCCTGTTACCACTACTCGACCTTTGCAGCCGTGGAGAAGCTCGACGGACTTTTCGAAGCGTGCGTCGAGGCGTTCGATGAGGCCGGCTATTGCTTCGGATTCTACGCGCAGGACGCGCTTGGCGGTTTCGAGGCTCATTGGGGTTGGGCGTCCCATTCGCGCGTTAGATTTGCGAGCTTCTGGATTTTTTGGAGCAGCGGACGAAGTTTTTCCAGGGGAAGTGCGTTTGCACCGTCGGAGAGGGCTTGCGCGGGATTGTCGTGGACTTCGAGAAACAGTCCGTCAATGCCTGCGGCTGTGCCGGCGCGGGCTAGCGGCTCGATAAATTCTGGTTGGCCGCCACTCGACTTCCCTGTTGCGCCGGGGAGTTGGACGGAGTGGGTGACGTCGAAGACTATTGGGTAGCCGAATTTTTTCATTATTGGGAACGAGCGCATGTCTACGATGAGATTTTGATAGCCGAAGGAAGTGCCGCGTTCGGTGAGGATGATTTTTTCGTTGCCAGTGCTGGCGATTTTTTCTGCGGCGTTGGACATCTCCCAAGGGGAGACGAACTGGCCTTTTTTGACATTGACGATGCGGCCGGTGCGGCCTGCAGCGGCTAGGAGATCGGTTTGGCGGCATAGGAAGGCGGGGATTTGCAGGATGTCGCAGACTTCGGCGGCGGGGCCGACTTGGGAGACATCGTGGACGTCGGTGAGGATGGGGAGGCCGGTGTGTTTTTTTATTTTTGCCAGGATGCGGAGGCCTTCTTCTAGTTGGGGGCCGCGGAAGGAGGAGACGGAGGAGCGGTTGGCTTTGTCGTAGGATGCTTTGAAGATGTAGGGGATTTTCAGGTCGGCGGCGATAGCGGCGATTTTTTCGGCCATGCTGGTGGCGTGAGATTCGGATTCGATTACGCACGGGCCAGCGATTAGGAAGAGGCGGGCGTTGGGGCCGAATTGGATGTTGGCGATCGAGAAGCTGCTAGATGGTGGCATGTGTGGGTGAATGGTTGCGGGAACAGGTTATGCGGGAATGCGAGGTATTTCAACTTTGAATTGCGGGGTGACAGGTGAGACCACCGCAGAGCCGCAGAGAAAAGGGAGCACATTAACACAGAGAATGCGGAGGAAAGGCGCAGAACGCAGAGAAACACAAGGCATGGAGGCGAATGCTAGTCGGTGGCGGGTTCGGCTGTTGTGACTCGTGAATCGGTGGCGGAGCTGGTAGCGGCGCTTAGGCGGTGGTGGCGATTTTCCAGGCTGGCGCGGATGAAGGCGGCGAAGAGCGGGTGCGGAGCCAGGGGTTTGGATTTGAATTCGGGATGGAATTGGCAGCCTACGAACCACGGATGATTGGGGGCTTCGATTATTTCTACGTAAACGCCGTCGGGAGTGCGTCCGGTGATGCGGAAGCCGGCGCGGGTCAGCGTTTCTTCGTACTCGCAATTGAATTCATAGCGATGGCGGTGGCGCTCGGAAATTTCGAGCTGGCCGTAGGCTTTGGCGGCGAAGGAGCCGGGCTCAAGTTTGCAGGGCCAGGCGCCCAGACGCATGGTGCCACCCATTTCGTCCACCCCTAGTAGTTCGCGGAGTTTGTAGATCACGCGATTCGGGGTGGAAGGATCGAATTCGGTGCTGTCGGCGTGTTCGATCTTTGAGACTGTGCGCGCGTATTCGATCGTCGCGCACTGCATGCCGAGACAGATGCCGAAGAACGGAATTTTTTTCTCGCGCGCATAGGTGATGGCGTGGACCATTCCTGCGATGCCGCGTTTTCCGAATCCGCCGGGAACTAAGATGCCGTCCACGTGGCGCAGGCGGCGCTCAGCGGTGGCGGGCGAGTCTATTTCTTCTGCTTCAATCCATTCGATTACCACGCGCTGACGATTTGCCAGGCCGCCGTGGCCTAGAGCTTCGCGCAAACTCTTGTAGGCGTCTTCGAGCTGGACATATTTGCCGACTACACCGATGCGAACTTCTCCCGCGGGATGCTCGAGCGTTTCAAGCATCGCGAGCCAGGGACTTAGGTCGCGAGGCGGAGCTTCGAGGTGCAGGAGGCGCAGGATCTGTTCGTCGAGACCTTCGGACGCAAGCGTCATGGGAACTTCATAAATGTTGGGGACGTCTGGCGCGGAGATGACGCAGGATTCGGCGACGTTGCAGAAGAGAGCGATTTTGGCCTTCAGGTCGGCGGCTAGGGGGCGATCGCTGCGGCAGATCAGGACATCAGGCTGAATTCCGATGCTTAGGAGTTCTTTGACGCTGTGCTGCGTAGGTTTGGTCTTCAGTTCGCCTGCCGTCGGAATGAACGGGACGAGCGTCAGGTGCACGAAGATTACATTTTCGGGGCCCAGCTCCAGGCGCATCTGGCGGATGGCTTCCAGGAAGGGGAGCGATTCGATGTCGCCTACGGTGCCGCCGATTTCTACGAGGACGACGTCCACGCCCTCGGCGACTTTGCGGAAGGCGGATTTAATTTCGTCGGTGACGTGCGGGATGACTTGAACGGTTTTTCCGAGATAATCGCCGCGGCGTTCTTTGGTGATGATGGATTCGTAGAAGCGGCCGGTGGTCCAGTTGTGATCGCGCGTTAGATGCGCGGAGGTGAAGCGTTCGTAGTGACCCAGGTCGAGGTCGGTTTCGGCGCCGTCGTCGGTGACGAAAACTTCACCGTGCTGATAGGGGGACATGGTGCCGGGATCAACGTTGAGGTAGGGATCGCACTTCTGGAGGGTGACGCGAAGACCGCGGCTTTCGAGCAGGCAGCCCATGGAGGCCGCTGCTACGCCTTTCCCGAGAGAAGAAACCACGCCACCCGTCACAAAAATGTATTTTGGGGCGGTGCGCAAGTCGGGTGAAATCCTCCGGGACAATCTGCGTACGAAACATTATGCGGGGATTTGGGGTGAGTGTCAAATTGCGAATTTCTTTTGCGGGGATTTGTTTTTTGGAGTTGCGGCGGTGATCGGAAAGATTTAACACAGAGTGCACATCTATGAGAGATGCGCCGGGGTCAAGGATGTTTTTTTGACAGGGATTTCCTGGGGCGGTGGGAGACCGCCGGTGAGGGCGAAGAGGAACGGGAACGGTTGGCATCGGTCGAGTTCGCGATTCGTCCTTCTCTGGGTATCGATCAACGACACGGGAAGCCGGGTCGCGATCACTCATCTATTCGAGCACGTGGCTCGTGAGGACGGCTTCGCTCTGTCCGGCACGAGGCCGGACAGGCCGACGGCCCCATCAGAGGCTCAGCCAGAAGCAGCCTGGCTAGTGTCCTCGCGGGCACGTCGCGCGTCTCGACCTCGGCGCCGGAACTGGTCGTAATCGATTTCTTCGCGGAGCATGCGATACAAACGCAACACTAATTTACGCGCGACGGCCACGATGGCGATGGCGGAGTTTTTGCGCGCGGCCAGATGGAAGTAGAAGCGGCGCAGATCTTCGTCCTCGCGGATGGTGGTGCGGGCGGCTTCGACCAGCAAGAAGCGCAGCAGCCGATTGCCTTGCTTGGTGATGTGGCCGAAGCGTTGGGTGTCGCCGCTGGAATGTTCCTTGGGATCCAGACCGCAGTAGGCGGCGATGCGGCGAGCGCGATCGAAGCGGGTGACCGGTTCCAGCGTGTGCACCACGGCCAGGGCCGTCAGCAGGCCGACGCCGGGATGGGTGCGCAGGCGGATGACGCGCGGATCGTTTTGCGCGCGCTGTTCCAGTTGCGCTTCGACGACTGCGATCTGTTCGGCCAGCGAGGCGAGCAGGAGCAGAGAGTGTTGCCGCTGTGTGGCGAACGCGCCGTCCAGGGGCAAGGCGGCGAACTGTTGCTGGCCGCGCGCGGTGAACAGTTTGGGTCCGAGCCGCAAGCGATGATTGAGCGCGACGGCCTGCAGGCCGTTGCGCAGCATGGTGCGGATGCGGACCAGGCGATGACGATAGCGCAGCAGCGCCAGAACGTCGCGGCTGGCGGGAGCAGGAACGTGCACGGCGGGAAAATCATCGTGCACGAGCAGATCGAGCAAGAGCTGCGCGTCGCGGCGATCGTTTTTCTGCCGGCGGCGGGCGAACTGGCGAATGGCCAGAGCATCACCCACCCGCAGCTGGTGCCCGGCCTGTTCGATGATGCGATGAAACCACAACGCGTAGCCGGAAGCCTCGACACCGACGATGGCTCCCGGTGGGAACTGCGCATAAAACGCCGCGACGTCGTCATGCTCGTGATCGAGCTCGCGCTCGTGCACTTCTCCGTCGGCGGTATCCATCCAGCAAACGGTTTGGGTTCTGACGTGCAAATCCACTCCGATGTACACTGCCATTGGCGCCTCCTGTTTCGACCGATGCCAACCGGTTCCGGGTGAGCATAACAACGCCCACCCCAGGAGGCGCATCTCTCATGACATCAGAGGAAAGGCGGAGGACGCAGAGAAAGATTGAGGCGAGAGGCGAGTATTACCGCAGAGAAGCAGAGCACGCAGAGAAAACCGAAGCTGCGGAAATTTTGACGCCCGGGCAAGCTGGGGCGCGGCAAGCAGCGCCCCTACCACGTATTAACGATTGTGGCAGGGTCAAGACAGGCACGGCATGCCGTGCTCCTACGACATCAAGAAAAATGCTGCCGGCGGGACGCCGGCGCTACGAAAAGCGGAGAGCACAGACAAGATCGCCTGGGCTACCAAGACTCAATTTGTGGATTGGCTGGAGGTTTTGGCGCGGGACTGGAGGAGTTTTTCTATTTTTTGGATGTCGGCGGGGACGTCAACGCTTACGGCGTTGTAGGTTGTTTCTACAACGTGCATGTGGAAGCCGTTTTCCAGCCAGCGTAGTTGCTCTAGTTGTTCGATGCGTTCTAGTTCGCCGGGACGGAGCGTGGGAAATTCCAGGAGGGTGCCGCGACGATAGCCGTAGAGGCCGATGTGTTTCCAGTGCTTGGCGGCTACGCGATCGCCGGTGTCGCGGACCCAGGGGATGGGGGCGCGGGAAAAGTAGAGAGCTTGGCCGTCAAAATCCTGGACGACTTTGACGATGTTGGGATCCATGATTTCGGCAGCGTCGGTGATGGCGGCGCAAGGGGTGGCTAGTTGGATGGAATCGTCTTCGAGCATGGCGGCGGCCACGGCGTCTATGGTGCCGGGGTCTATCAGGGGCTCGTCGCCTTGGACGTTGATATAGATGTCGGCGGGGATGTGGGTGGCGACTTCGGCGATGCGGTCGGTGCCGGTGCGGTGGTCTGGGCGAGTCAAAATGGCGCCGGCGCCGAAGGATTCCACGGCGGACTTGATACGAGGATCTTCGGTAGCGACGATGATGCGGGAGGGGAGGGTGGCAAGGCGAACGTGCTCAACGACGTGTTGAATCATGGGCTTGCCGGAGATGGGGGCTAGCGGCTTGCCGGGAAAGCGGGTGGAAGCGTAGCGCGCGGGGATTACTACCAGGACTGAGGGGGCGCCGGAATTTGCCATTGGGGTTGCTTACCTTTCGCCAGCGCAGGCATCTTAACATTTATTGGCGACGCGAAGGCGCTGGATTCTGCACGGCTCGGACGGTTGGGAAGTTACATAGAAGTTACACAAGTGGCGCTTGTTTTGGGCAAGGCCAGTGGTAGAATCGGCGCCAGCGACGTACGGAGCTACCCAAAGCCACGCGAGTCCCGCGGCAAGGGTGGGGGCCAACTTGAGAAAGCGCGCACCACAGCTAGCTGGAAGTGGAGCAGTTGCGAGACTTTGCGCGATTCTGATTTTTTGCGGCAGTGGATTGATTGCGATTCATGCGAGGGGGCAACAGCAAGGCCCGACGCATCCTGAAAATTCCCAGAAAATCGAAAAAGGCAAATCGCTGCACGCGGAAACAGATATCACGTTGGTTCCGATATCGGTGACGGACCCTTATGGGCGCCTGGTGACCGGATTGGAGCAGGAGAATTTCCGGGTATTCGAGGACAACTCCGAGCAGGAGATCGTGCGATTCACGAGCGAGGATGTGCCGATATCGATTGGCGTGATTTTCGATATGAGCGGAAGCATGACGGACAAGATCGAGAAATCGCGGCTGGCGGCGGTGCAATTTTTCCGCACGGCGAATCCGCAGGACGAATTTCTGCTGGTGAATTTCAATGACCGCGCGCAACTGGCGAGTAATTTTACGGGAAGCGTGGAGGAATTGCAGAACCATTTGATGTTTACGGCGGCGCGGGGCGAGACGGCGCTGCTGGACGGGATCTACCTGGGACTGAGCGAGATGAAAGGAGCACGCAACACAAAGAAGGCGTTGCTCATCATATCGGACGGAGGCGATAATCATAGCCGGTACTCCGAGACGGACATTCGGCGGTACGCGCGGGAAGCGGACGTGCAGATTTACGCGATCGGTCTTTTTGATCCGAGCGGCGGTCCGACGCCGGAAGAGCAACTGGGGCCATCCTTGCTGGCGGATTTGACGCAGATGACGGGCGGGCGCGCATTTGCGGTGAACAACTTGAAGGATTTGCCTGACGTCGCGACGAAAATTAGCATGGAGCTGCGCAATCAATATGTCTTGGGATACCGACCGAGCGATCACAACCATGATGGGAAATGGCGCAAGATTAAAATCAAGCTGCGCCCGCCGAAGGGACTGCCGCCGCTTACCGTTTATGCCAAGACCGGATATTACGCGCCGGGACATTAGAAATTATCTTTTAAAGGTTCGTCCACAATCTAACGGCGTGGCTTCAGGGGCTAAAGCCCCTTCCCTGCACGGAGCCACGGCGGGGCTGAAGCCCCGCCCTTCCGGCCTCGCTGCTCGTGAAACTCCGTCGCGGCGATTTCTTGCGTTAATCTTTCTGGCGCTGCTGGTGGTCTGCGCGGGGCCTTGTGCTTGGGCGCAAAATCCGATTCCTCCGCCGCCTTCGCCGCCGCCCCCTCCCGGTTATGGGCAATCGCAAGGCTCGAACACGCAGACGGATCAGAGCCATCATCTGAAATCGGTGGTGGATTTGGTGGTGCTGCACGCGACGGTGGTGGATGACAAGGGACAATTCGTGCCGGGGTTGACGGGAAATGATTTTCGGGTGTTTGAAGACAAGGTGGAGCAGAAGATTTCGGTATTTTCGAAGGAAGATATTCCGGTGACGATGGGGCTGGTGATTGACAACAGCGGAAGCATGAAGGAAAAGCGGCCGCAGGTGAACGCGGCGGCACTTTCGTTTGTGCGGACGAGCAATCCGGCGGACGAAGTTTTCGTGGTGAACTTCAATGACGAATACTATTTGGATTTGGACGAGGATTTCACGAGCAATCCGCAGGAATTGCACGAGGCGCTGGAACGAATTGACACGCGGGGCAGCACGGCTTTGTATGACGCGATTATTGGTTCGCTCGACCATTTGAAGAAGGGGCACAAGGATAAGCGCGTGCTGCTGGTGATTACCGATGGGGATGACGACGCCAGCCGGAAGGATTTTTCTTATACGGTGAAGGCGGCGGTGGAATCGAACGCGGTGATTTACGCGATTGGGGTGTTCAGCGATGAGGACCGGAAGAATCAGAAGAAGATGGTGCGGAAATCGAAGAAGGAATTGACTACTTTGGCGGAGTCAACCGGGGGGTTGGCTTTTTTTCCGGACCGGTTGGAGGATGTGGATCCAGTGTGCGTGCAGGTCGCGAGGGATATTCGAAACCAATACACTTTGGGGTACTACCCGACCAATGAGGCGAAGGACGGAACGTTTCGTAGTGTGAAGGTGGAATTGAACGCGTCGAAGGCGCACGAGAAATTATCGGTGCGGACGCGGACTGGGTATTACGCGCAGAAGGCTGCGCCGGGGCAGGGAGATTAGGCGGATTCTATAGTGCGCTTTTTTTGGCTGAGCTGAAATCTTGGCAAGCTGGGGCGCAGCCCTTCGAACCGGCACTGCCGGTCCTCAGGATGAATCGCCCTGCTGGGCGATTCACAAGCAGCGCGCCTACCGAGTATTACGGTTCTTAGCGATCCTTGATGCGGGCGCGGCTCGCCGTGCCCCTACAGCCTTCAGTTTGAACTTCTAAATCTTACCTTGCTGGGTAATCAAATTTAGGAAACTTTGGCCGTGGGGGATTTTCGTGTGGAAGTTTTCGGCTATGGTCTGGCCCATGTCGGCTAGCGTGTCGCGCGTGCCTAGGTTTGCGCCGGCTGCGTCTGGGCTGGGGGTGTAGGCGAGGATTGGGACGTATTCGCGGGAGTGATCTGTGGTGGGATTTGCTGGGTCGGGGTCGCAGCCGTGGTCGGCGGTGATTATCAGTAGGTCATCGGGATGCATCGCTTGGAGGAACGGGCCCAGCAGGGCGTCGAATTCTTCTAGGGATTTTGCGAAACCTTCTACGTCTTTGCGGTGGCCGTAGAGCATGTCGAAGTCTACAAGGTTGGCGAAGATCAGGCCTTTCGGTTGGCGCTTGAGCGCTTCCGTGAGTTTGGCCATGCCGTCGGCGTTGTTTTTTGTGGTTACGTAATCGGTTACGCCGCGGGCGTTGTAGATGTCGTGAATTTTGCCTATGCCGAAGACGGGAGTTTCGTTTTCGGCGAGGACGTCGAGGAGCATGGGCTTGGGCGGCTCGACGGCGTAATCGTGACGGCGCTCGGTGCGGCGGAAATTTCCTGGCGTGCCTGTGAAGGGGCGGGCGATTACGCGGCCTACGCGGTTGGGGCCGTCGAGAAGTTTTCTGGCGATTTCGCACATGCGATAGAGATCGGGGACCGGGATTACGTCTTCGTGCGCGGCGATTTGGAAAACGCTGTCGCCGGAGGTGTACACGATGGGGTAGCCGGTGCGCATGTGTTCCGCACCTAGTTCCTTTAGGATTTCTGTGCCGGAGGCCGGTTTGTTGGCCAGAGTGCGGCGGCCGATCTGGCGTTCGAATTCGGCGATTAGCGCTGACGGAAATCCGTGAGGATAGACTGGGAAGGCTTGGTCGAGCCAGATGCCGGCCATTTCCCAGTGGCCAGTGGTGGTGTCTTTTCCGGGGCAGCGCGTGGCGCCTTTGCCGTAACTTCCGGCTGGATGCGCGGGTGGAGTGAGATGGTCGAGCGGTTTGATGTTCGCGAGGCCCAGGCGGACGAGATTGGGGAGACGCAGCGGGCGGGAGCGGGCGATGTGTCCGAGGGTGTCGCGGCCTACGTCGCCGTAGTCGGCGGCGTCGGGGAGTTCGCCGATGCCGACGCTATCGAGGACGATCCAGATTATGCGCGCGAAGAGTATAACGCCCTGCCCCACTTATGCCTCCTTTCTTTCCTGTTGGTGCGACCGAGTCAGGATTGTACTCCAGATGCATTCACGCGCCATCGTTGCGACCATTGGGCGACCGATCGGTTTTCGACTAAGCATACAAACAGAATTTTCTTCCAGAAAACGATTCGCTTTTTGCTCAACGATAGGGACAGGGATTACACTACGTGTCATCGCCGATGAGGCATCTCCTTACCGCCGCTGCGCTTCTTCTCGCATTGCCCGTTTGCGCGCAAAATTACGTCGAGCCGCACGACCATCGGGCCACAGGGTGCAAAGGAATTGTTCATGGAACCGTTGTCGGGCAGAACGGCAAGTCGTGGGCTGGGATTAGTGTAGTCCTGGAGCCCGTTGGATCGTACGATCTCATGCTTCCCCGAACGAAGTCAGACTCGCTTGGGCAATACCGATTTTCTGACGTTGACTGTGGCAGCTGGAGCGTTTTCATTGAGGATAAAGCTGCGGGTTATCCGCAATCGAGCCGGCTGATGAATTGGTTTCTATACAGTCGTTGGAGTCCTCAAGCAAAAATCACCAAGAAGCATTTAGACGCACCTTTCGACGTATTCGCACCGCCCAAACCCGGAATACTCGTCGTGCATTTGACGAACAGCGTGACAAAAGCCAGGATCGCAGGCATCGAACTTGAGCTGAAGGTCACGCGGAAGCGAGCCGTGCGACCTTCCTGCGAAGATTCCGCGTCTTCTACGTGTGGGGATGATTCTTTCTTGGTCCCTCCGAACCAGGATGTGAATCTGCACATTACTTCCAAAGGATTTCACGAGTGGAAGGAAAGTGTAGGTCGCGGGAAGCTAATTCGCCTCGCAGCCGGGCAAGTGATGACCATCGATGTGGAACTGGACCCCCTCCAGAATTGAATGCGTCGCGGCTGGCCGACTGCCGACACCGCACTCAACTAGGCGGCTGGATTGGGTGTCTGCGTGTATTCGAAGCTTCAAATTCACGGTGAGGATCGGCGGACGACGATTTGCGGGGGGTTGACTGTGGGGCGTATAATTTTTGGTTTACGCATATGGCGACAGAGCCCTTAGACAAGCTGCCTCGGGACGAAGCGGAACCGCAGGGTGTTTCCGGCGGGCGGAGTGCGTCTGGCCGCGCGAGCGCGCTTGGTGGGACGTCACCCAGCGCGGCCTCTGGCGCGCAGGCCGGAGTTCCCCTCCCTGGGGATATTGAGGAGATACGTGTGCGGGGGGCGCGCGTGCACAACCTCAAGAACATAGACTTCGTGATCCCTCACAACGCGATCACTGTGGTCAGCGGCGTTTCCGGCTCCGGCAAATCCAGCCTGGCGTTCGATACGTTGTACGCCGAGGGGCAGCGCCGGTATATCGAATCGCTTTCGGCTTATGCGCGGCAATTTTTGGAGCGGATTGAGAAGCCGGATGTGGATGAGATTACGGGGATCGCGCCCGCGATTTCGATTCGGCAGAAGAATTCTACGCGGAATCCGCGTTCGACTGTGGCGACGGCTACCGAGATTTACGATTATCTGCGGCTGCTGTACGCGCGGATTGGGCGGACGTTTTGTTTGCGCTGCGGCGAGGAGGTGCGCAAGGACACGCTGGATGAGATTGCGACGCGGGTTTTGGCGTTGCCGGCGGGGCGGCGGTTTTACGTGCTGTATGAATTGAAACTGACGGCGGAAGTGGCGACGAATGCTCCGCAAGCGACGCGGGCGCGGAAGGCGGTGCGTCCGGCGGCGGATGCAATTCGCGAGGCGCTGATCAGTTTGCGCAAGCGCGGGTTCAACCGGATCTATCAAGGCGGGCGCGTATTCGAATTTTCCACGCCGGAAGACTTGCTGGACGTGGATTTCACTAAACCGGTGTACGTGCTGGTGGACCGGTTGGAACTTTCGCCGGAAGTGCGTTCGCGGGTGATGGACTCAATCGAAATCTGCTACCGCGAAGGGCGGGGCGAAGCGATTCTGGAATTTGTGCCGGAAACGCCGGGAGCGGTGCCGGAGCGGATGGTGTTCAACGAGCGGTTTGAGTGCAAGAAGTGCGGCGCGGTATATCAGGAACCGGAGCCGCGGCTTTTTTCGTTCAACAATCCTTATGGGGCTTGCCCGCGTTGCCAGGGATTCGGGAATACCGTGGATTTCGATTTGGACCGGGTGATTCCGGACAAGAGCAAGACGTTGAACGAAGGCGCGATCGAGCCGTGGACCAAACCGCGTTACCGGCAGTTGACAATGGACATGCGGAAGTTCGCGCGCGCGAAAGGTATTCCGATGGATGTGCCGTTCCGCGATCTGACGGCGGCGCAGCGGCACGCGATTTTGGATGGCGACAAGGGCGAAGAATATATCGGAGTGAAGGGATTTTTCGGCTGGCTGGAGCGGAAGAAATATAAGTTGCACGTGCGCGTGTTTTTGAGCCGGTATCGCGGGTATGCGACCTGTCCGGATTGCCGCGGGACGCGTTTGCGGGCGGAGGCGCGGGCGGTGAAGATCGCGGGGCGCTCGATTACGGAAGTTTGCCAGATGACGGTGAAGGAGGCGCGGCCGTTTTTTCAGAATCTGCAATTGAGTGAGAGCGAGGCGGCGATTGTCGAGAAAGTTTTGGAGGAGACGCAGCAGCGATTACGGTTCTTGGATGATGTGGGGCTGGATTATTTGACTTTGGACCGGCTGACTTCGACGCTTTCGGGCGGCGAGGCGCAGCGGATTCAGCTGGCGACTTCGCTTGGGTCGCACTTGGTGGGCGCTTTGTATGTGCTGGATGAGCCTTCGATTGGATTGCATCCGCGTGACACTACGCGGCTGATTGAAATTTTGAAGGGACTGCGCGACCTGGGAAACACTTTGCTGGTGGTGGAGCACGATCCAGACACGATCATGGCGGCGGATTATGTGCTGGATTTGGGTCCGGGAGCGGGCGAGCACGGCGGGAAACTGATTTTTGCGGGAACGCGCGAAGCGATGCTGACGGATGCACATTCGCTGACGGGACGTTATTTGCGCGGAGAATTGAAAATTGCGGTGCCGACGCGGCGGCGCAAGACCACGGGGAAATTTTTGAAGATTATTGGAGCGCACAGCCACAATTTGAAGGGCGTGGACGTGATGATTCCGCTGGGACTGCTGGTGGCGGTCACGGGCGTTTCGGGATCGGGGAAATCAACTCTCGTGTACGACGTGCTTTACAAGGCGCTGCAGGCCAAACGCACGGGCGGAAATTGGAAGGAATGCTGCGACCGGTTGGAAGGCGATCAGTATCTGGCGGGCGTGGAGATGGTGGACCAATCGCCGATTGGAAGGACGCCGCGGTCGAATCCCGCCACTTACCTGAAGGCGTTTGACCCAATACGTGAAGTTTTTGCTTCGACACCGGAGGCGAAGAAGCGTGGATTTACGGCGGGACATTTTTCGTTCAACATTCCAGGGGGGCGGTGCGAGGCTTGCCAGGGCGATGGCACTGTAACGGTGGAGATGCGTTTTCTGGCGGACGTGGAACTGATTTGCGAGGAGTGCCGCGGGACGCGTTATAAGAGCGCAGTACTGGATGTGCGTTATAAGGATAAGAATATTCACGATGTGCTGCAGATGACGGCGCGCGAGGCAATTACTTTTTTTGCGGCGCATCCGAAAGTGACTGCGAAATTGCGCGTGCTGGATGAAGTGGGGCTGGGTTATCTGCGGCTGGGACAATCGGGGACGACGCTTTCGGGCGGCGAGGCGCAACGTTTAAAATTGGCGGCGCATCTTACGCGGCAGGAAAATACCGGGATCCTTTATATATTTGACGAGCCCACGACGGGGCTGCATTTTGACGACATACAGAAATTGCTGACGGCGTTTCGGAAATTGATCGAGGGTGGTGCGTCGGTGCTGATTATTGAGCACAATCTGGATGTGATCAAATCCGCGGATTGGGTGATTGATCTAGGTCCGGAGGGCGGCGACGAAGGCGGACGCGTGGTGGCCGCGGGAACACCGGAGCAGGTGGCGCGGAATCAGCAATCGCACACTGGAAAATATTTGGCGCGGGTGTTGAATGGCGCGCGCAACGGCAATGGCGCGAATCATGGGAACCATGCAGCGGCGCCGGCGGAAGCTGCAGTGCCCGATTTGCCGACGGAATGAAACGCGGAGTACTCGATTGATGAAGCCGCTCGCTTTGCTTGGCGCTTGGGGCGTCTTGTTGGGCGCGGCGCTGCTGGCGTTTGCCGGCGCGGCATCGTCGCAAACCGTTGGAACTTCTCGAACGAAAATTCCTCAGGATCCCGCCGCGCTTGAACTGAATCGTCTGCTTACTGCCGCGCAGGACGCTGTGGGTAAAAATGATTACGCCAGCGCGGCGCAGGATTATCGGGATTATCTTGCGAAGAAGCCGGACGATGCCGTGGTGCATTACGATTTGGGTTATGCGTACACGGCGTTGCAGAAGCCCGCGGAGGCGAAGAGCGAGTATGAGAAAGCGATCGCGCTCGATCCGAAGATGGCCGCGGCTTATCAGAATTTGGGCGTGACGTTGATTCCCACGGATCCTGCGGCGGCGATCGAACCACTGCAGCGTGCGGGTGAGCTGATGCCGGAGGACGCGCGGACGAAGTGGTTGCTGGGAGTCGCGCTAGAGGCAACAAAGAAAGATGCGTTGGCCATCCAACAGTATGAGGCCGCGGAAAAACTGGACGCGAAGAGTGTGGAGATTCACAATTCGCTGGGGTTCGCGCTGTTGAGAGCTGGACGCGCAGGCGAGGCTGAGACTGAATTTCGCGCGGCGTTGTCACTGCTACCTCCGGAGCAACCTGCGGGCGCTGCCGCCGATCAAGCGCACAAAGGATTGTTGCAGGCGCTGCTGGCGGAGAAAAAGACCGATGACGCGGCGACGGAGTCGGGCGCGTATCTGGCAGCGCATCCTAATGACGCGTCGGTGGAGCTGGAGCACGCTTCCCTGCTGGTGGAAGCGGGAAAAGATGATGAGGCACTGGCCGAACTGGATAAGGCCGCGACCGCTGGGCCGGAATCTCTGCGCGCTTTGAAACTGCGGGCAGCGATTTACTTTCACAAGAAACAGTATGACAACGCGGTGCCGGTGCTGGTGAAGGCCGTCGCGCTGGCGCCGCAAGACGCGGAGCTACGGGCGCAACTGGGGCACGCTTATTTGCAGAAAAAAGATTACGAGAATGCGGTGCCGACGCTGGTAGTGGCACTGAATATGAATCAGCAGAACATTGACGCGCTGAAGGATTTGGTGGCGGCGGAATATCTGAACAAGAATTATCCGGCGGCTTTGCACGGGTTGGATTTGTTGGCGCAGAAGGAAACGTTACCGATGGGAAGCTGGTTCGTGCGCGCGACTTGTTACGATAAACTGGGGCAAGTGGCGCTGGCGCTCGAGGCCTACAAGAAATTTCTGGAAATGAATAAGGACGAGAACAGCGACATGTACTTTGAGGCAACCGCGCGCGTACGAACGCTGACGCGCGAGGTCGCGAACCACAAGAGGTAGTACATTGCTGGTGGGTCGGAGGTTTTGGGTTGGCGTTCTAGTGGTCGCGCTGGTTGCGGGATCCGTTGTGGCCCAAGACCGGACTGCGGAGTTGCGCGCGCGG
Organism: uncultured Acidobacteriota bacterium; assembly: GCA_963821765.1. Lineage (GTDB taxonomy): Bacteria > Acidobacteriota > Terriglobia > Acidiferrales > UBA7541 > Palsa-295. The sequence continues at coordinate 675,581 of CAWGFF010000016.1, read as the reverse complement.
TTCGAAAAAGAGACGGATGCGGTGCGCAAGGCGCAGCTGGTGGCGCCGCTGGCGGATTCGGAATTTCGCGACATCCACGAGAAGATTGACGCGGGAGATTTAGCTGCCGCGGCGGAAATTGCGGGACGCGTGCGAGACGAGGCCGAGGCCAGCAAGAAGGCCCTGGATGCGAAGCACCGCGATCCGGAGGTGCATCCGGAAGGCTACAAGAAATTAGAAATTTCGGTGCGCGAGTCAGTGCGGCGGCTCGACGACATTATGGTGAGCCTGGCGAAGGACGAGCAGAAACCGTTGGCGGAAGTTCGGGCGGAACTGGAAACGTTGAACCGCGAATTGATTCATCAACTTTTCCCGAAGCGGCCGGAAGCTGCGCCGGCTGGTGCGCCTACGGCAGCGCCAGGGACCACGCCGGAAGCAGAAAAGCCGAAAAGTTAGGAGCGCGCGATGTGGCGGCAGGCACGAAACTTGAGGCTCTGGGCGATGTTGCTGATTTCTGCGATGGCCACGGTGCCGTTTTCGACACGTTGCGTCCAAGCCCAGGAAGAAAAGAAGGATTATTTGACGAATGCGGAGGGCGATCGCATACGCGATGCCGTGACTCCTCCGGAGCGGATGAAACTTTTTGTGGAATTCGCAGGCGACCGGCTGAAGAAATTTCAGTATGAGCTGACGCGAACGGTGCCGGAGGGCCGGCGGGCGGAGATTTTGAACGGACTGTTGAACGCTTACGCAGGGTGCATTGACGACGCGGCAGACCAGATCGAAGTGGCGCGCGAGAAGCAGGTGGATATTCGCGCTTCCTTGAAGATCATGCAAACGAAGGGCAAGGAATATCTGGAAGCGCTGCAGAAAATCAATGAGGGCGGGCCGGAGTACGACACCTACAAAGATACATTGCAAGATGCGATCGAGGGGACGCAGGACGCTTTGACGGACGTGGATAAGGCGCTGAAGGAATTGAATACCGCGCCGGTGCGGAGAAAACCTTCGTGAAGAAACGGCGCGTGAGAAATTTGGTGCCGGGCGGCGAGCGGATTTTCCAGCGGATTTATACGCGGCTGGGGTGCGAAGGGCGGCCGCCAAATTTCGTGGTGGAGTTTCATCCTTATACCGACCTTACTCACACGATACGGTTGCGCGAAGATACGGCGTATGTGCGGTTGTCGGATGCTTTGGATGATGCGCCGCATCCGGTGGTGGAAGCTACGGCGGCGATTTTGCTGGGGCGTTTGTACCGGCGCGAGCCGCCGAAGGAATTGCTACAGACTTATCGCGAATTTTCTTATGCGGGGGCTACGCGGCGACGATTGCTGAATTTGAGGCAGAGGCGGGCGCGGCGGGTGGAGCACCGGCCGGCGGGGACGCATCACGATCTGGATCAGCTTTTTGAGCGGCTGAATGCGCGGTATTTCGGCGGCGGATTGATTAAGCCGCGGCTTGGTTGGAGCCGGCGAGTGTGGAGCAGCATGCTCGGTTGTTTCGATCCTGCGCTGCAGCAGATTGTGATTAACCGGCAGCTGGACCGCGACGTGGTGCCGGAATATGTGGTGGCTTATGTGATGTATCACGAGATGCTGCATGTGAAGCATCCGATGAAATTTGCGCGCTGCCGGCGGGAATCGCATGGGGCGGAATTCCGGCGCGAAGAGAAGAAATTCGTGGATTACCAGCGGGCGATGAGGTTTTTGAATCGGTTTCCGGGGCGCTAAGGCGTTCGGACGGCGCATTCGAATTTGTGGCCGCCGTGTTTCGAGTTTTTTTGAGAAGTGCAAAACCGTACTTCAGCGGCTGAAGCCACGACCTACTAAGATCTTCCACCAACGAAAACGGCTGGCCGGTCCCAAAATCAGGGACCGGACGCTACAGGTACCAAGACAACGTCAAAAACTGAATTCCGAACTTCGTTCGGGATGACAACCACAATCCACTTTTGGGGTGGAGTTTTACTTCTTAGAGAGTTTGTCGATTTTCTCGCGGACTTTTTTGGCGTCGGGGGCGTTCGGCAACACTTGGAGATATTCTTTGTAGTAACGCACGGCTTCTGATGGGTCATCTTTCTTCTCGTAGCACTCGGCCAGGAGCAGGCGCGGCTTGGCGAAATTGGCGCGCAGGCTGATAGCGTGTTCGAAGCGACTGATAGCGGCGTCTATGTCGCCTTTGTGCAGGTAAAACATTCCCACGTCAATATCTTGTTGTGCGTGGAAGGGGTCCCAGGCGGGATCGTCTTCGGGCGGCAGCACGCCGGCTTTGGCTTTTTTCGGGGCGTCTTTGGGCGATGCAGCTGGCGCGGGCGCAGGGGCGTCCTCCGGAGGAGGCAGCGCCTTTTTCGAGGACGATTCCTGAGGTGCGTCAGGGTCGGTGCTCGGACGCGGAGGTGTCGTGCTGGGCGATTGCTGTGGTTGCGGCGGAGCGGCTGGTGGTTGCGCGGGCGTCTGGCCTGGTTGATTGTGCTGGTCCTGTGGTTGGGCGTGGCAGGCTGTGGCCGAGAGCAACGCCGCCGCGACGGGCAACACACCCGCTAGAGTGACGAACAGAACGAATTTTGGGACGCCGCGACGCATCAGGCTCCTGCTGCAATTAGATAGCGTTTGCTATCATTAATGTTGCACGCAGCCCGGCGCATCCAACTCTTAGTTGGGGCGCTACTTGGGCCGACTCCAGACTTGGATATTGTAACTCGCCGCCATGGAACTCCGCGAAAAAGTCGCGCAATTGCCTACGCAGCCCGGGGTGTACATGTTTTTGGACGCGGGCGAGAAAATTCTATACGTGGGCAAGGCCAATTCGCTGCGCAGCCGGGTCCGATCTTACTTGATGGAATCGCACTGGCAGGACGCGAAGACCGGGTCGCTGGTGCGCGAGATTGCCGATGTGAATTACATCGTCGTGGACAACCAGAAGGAAGCGCTGGCGCTGGAAAACAATCTGATCAAGCGGCACAAGCCGAAATTCAATGTGTTGCTACGCGACGACAAGACGTATCCCTATATCCGGTACACGGCGTTTGAAAAATATCCGCGGGTGTATGTGACGCGGCGGCTGAATAAGGATGGCTCGATTTATTTTGGGCCGTACTTCCCGGCGCGGCTGGCTTATTCGATGGTGAATTTGATTCATAAACATTTTCTGGTGCCTTCGTGCACGGTGGATTTGACGCGAGCGCATCCGCGGCCGTGTTTGCAGTATTACATTCATCGTTGTCTGGGGCCGTGCGTCGCGGGGTTGGTGACGGATGAGCGTTATTCGGAGGCGGCGCGGGACGTGCGGCTGTTTCTGGAGGGGCGGCGCAGCGATTTGGCGCAGAGCTTGAAGGAGCGGATGCAGAGTGCGTCGGAAGCGGAGCGTTACGAGGAGGCTGCGGGGTATCGGGACTTGCTGCGTACGTTGAACGAGATGGAGGAGCGGCAGAAAATCGCAGCGGCTTCGGGTGACGATACCGACGTGCTGGCATGGTATGCCGAACCGCCGCAGGTGGCCGTGAATTTATTTCACTTGCGCGGCGGGAAAGTGGTGGACCGGCGAGATTTTTACTGGGAGGACATGGAGGAGTTCAATCCGGAGGAGTTTTTGCCTTCGTTGATAAAACAGCTGTATTTGGATGCGGCTTATTTGCCGCGTTATATCCACACGCCGATGGAATTCGAGGATAGCGGGCTGATCGAGGAAGTTCTGACCGAGCAAGCGGGACATCGCGTGGAGATATTGAATCCGCAGCGCGGGCAGAAACATGCGTTTCTGGAATTGGTGGAGAAAAACGCGCAGCATTCGTTCATCCAGCGATTCCGGATTTTGAAGCCTAGCTCGGCGGCGATTGTGGATGCGCTGGAATCGGCGCTGGGATTGCCGGAGCCGCCGAAGCGGATCGAGTGTTTTGATATTTCGCACATACAGGGCTCAGACACGGTTGCTTCGATGGTGGTGTGGGAAGCGGGGCGGATGAAGAAAGCGGATTACCGGAAATTTATTATTCGCGGCGAGGCGATGGCGGAGGGTGCGGAAAAAGCGGCCGGAATTTTGCGCGACGACTTCGCGAGCATGGAGGAGGCGGTAGAGCGGCGCTACCGGAGGCTGCAGCAGGAAAAGAAGCCGATGCCGAGTTTGATTCTGATTGACGGCGGGATTGGGCAACTGCACGCGGCGGCGAAGGCGCTGGACAAGCTCGCGATTATTAATCAACCGATGGCGAGTATCGCGAAGAAGGAAGAAATTCTGTACGTGCTGGGGCGCGAGCACGAGCCAGTGGTGCTGGAACGACATTCGCCGGTCCTGCATTTGATACAGCAGATTCGCGACGAGACGCACCGGTTCGCGGTGACTTTTCACCGGCAGCGGCGATCGAAGCGGAGATTGCGCACGGCGTTGACGGAGATACGGGGCGTGGGGCCGCGCACGGCGCAAAAACTTTTGCTGCGGTTCGGCAGCGTGGCGCAGCTGCGGCAGCTCACTCTGGAACAGCTGGCGGCGGAAGTTCCGCGTGCGCAGGCGCAGCGGGTGTTTGAAGCCTTGCGCGATGCGAAGGCTTCTGAAGCTCCGACATTGTGAAATCGTCTGAGGCTGACGGGCAGGTGTCGGGCCGATTGTTCGTTGCTGGAAGTTTTGTCTGCTTCGGTGTAGATTTCATTTGCGTAAGATTGCGTACGCGGCCGGTTTATTGGTGTGACGACAAACATGCAAATCGCTGGGAAGGTGGACGCGGCGGAGCTGAGCGGCGCGCGAAACAACGCACGCACTGGCACGCCGCGCGACGTGGGCAGCGGCATCGGCGCGCGCGTGAAGACGCTGCCGCCGGCGCTGAGTGTGGGGGCGCAATTCCGGGCGGCCTTTCGGTGGCTGGCGGTATTGACGGCTGGGGCGAGCATCGTTGCGGTGCTGCTGGTTGGGGCGATTTCGATGGGATGCTACGCGGTGGCTGTGGTCCTGGGGAAGATCCGGCCGCTGCGCGAGGCTTACGAGGTTTTGTCGCGGACTTACGACCGGCTGATCGAGCGGCTGGGGCAAAAGGTTCTGCGAGATGCGCGTGACACTCCGGCGCTGCGGCTGATGGTGTCGCTGACGCTGACGGCGGTGCCGATTTTCGTGGCGCAAATGATCTTAGGGAAACCGCGGCTGCTGCTGGTGATCGGCTTTTATCTTTCGTTGTACGGAGTGAAGTTTCAGCGGTTCGTGCGGATGTTCAGCGCGAAGCATCTGGAGGCGCACCGGCGGCAGGGATATTTTTCGGATTCGTTTCATAAGGTGTTCGGGCGTTACGTGGAATTTTTCTTGGGATTTTTGTATGGAAATGTGCCGGAACTGGATCGCACGGTGCATGTGCGGCTGCATCATAAGGAAAATAGCGGCCCGGACGACACCACTTCGACGATTGGATACGACCGAACCAACCGGCTGCACTTTTTCTGGTACCTGGCGGACAATTTTTGGACGGTGCTCGGCCTCGCTCCGTATGCGTACTTCACGGCCAAGGGCGAGGGCGAGAACCGGCGGCGAATGTTATGGGGAATCACGCTGTATGCGGTTTATTTCGCGGCGGTGTTTATTTATAACTGGCGACTGGGGATTGCGTACGTGCTGGTGCCGTTGATGGCGATGAATTTCATCATGGCGATGACTGCGTGGGTACAGCACGCCTTTTATGACGAGGAGCGGCCCGAGGATTATTTTGCAAATACGGTGACGGTGTATGACGAAGTGAATTTCATGAACGAGGGATATCATCTTTGCCATCATCACAAATCGGGGCTGCATTGGACGGAGATGCCAGCGCATCTGGAACGGATACGAGACAAGATGCGGGAGTCGGGGTCTCTGGTCTTTCGTGATATGGATTTTATGGAGCTGTTCGTGGAATTGACTTTGCTGCGCCGGATGGATGTGCTGGCGGATAAACTCGTGCCGTGGGAGCCGATGGATCATGCAGAGAGGTTGGCGTTACTGGAGAGGCGGACGCGGCCGGCAAGAGTTGTTTCGGTGTGAGGTTTCAGGAGCTAATACTGGCTCCGAGGTGAATTTTCGGCGGACGGTTGGCCTTCGTTTCGATGCGGTGTAGTGCTGCGGTCGGGTCTCTGGCCGCCTCCCCGTGTGGTTTCTCATCGTTGAGTTTCCTGGATTCTGCGCGCCCGCGGTGGTTTGCTTGCCTCGGTTGGGAGGGCTATGCTACTGTGAAGTTCTGAGGTGGACCATGAGCGACAACAGTGTAGGTTCGAAGGTTAGTGTGTTTTTGGTGGGATTGGGAATTGGAGCGCTGGTGGGCATTCTATTCGCGCCGAAATCGGGCGACGAAACGCGTGAATATTTGACGGGCAAGGCTGATGAGGGCCGCGAATACGCGCAGAAGAAGGCGCGGGAACTGCGCGAGCGCGCGGAAGATTTGATCGAACGCAGCAAAGAGATCATGTCGCGGCAGAAGGATGCGCTTTCCTCGGCAGTGGACGCGGGGAAGGACACGTACCGCAAGGAATCGAAAGCTTCCTAAGGCAGCGCAAGGAGCTTAATGTCCGGCTGGGTCGAGGCGTTCATCATCATCGCGGCTATAGCTATTGTTGTGCAGATGGCTATTTTGGTAGCGATGTTCGTGCAGATGAAAGTGTCCCTGGAGCAATTCACGCGGATTGCGAATGACTTACAGGGGCGCGTGGACCCAATTCTGGTGCGGGTGAATCGGATACTTGAAGATTCCGAAGGGCGCATTTCCAGCGTGATGGGCGACACGGCGGAGATCACGCGGCTGGCGCGCGGGCAGGCGCAGAAGGTGGACCGCGTGTTTACCGAAGCGCTGGAGCGGCTACGGATTCAGGTGATTCGCGCGGACCAGATTTTGACCGGGGCGCTGGAAGTGGTGGACGAAGCGGGGACGAAATTCCGGAATACTTTGTGGGGGCCGATCCGGCAGGCATCTGCGGTAATGAAGGGGATCAAAGTGGGGCTCGATATGTTGCGCCGGCAGCAAAATAATAAGCCGGAGCGGGATGCGGATTCGGATTCGGTTTCGCAGGATGAAGAGCTTTTTATTTGAAGTTGTATTCCTCGGTTGTGATTTTCCTCCAGGCACAGTTTCTGCGTTTTGATTTTCCGGCAGGCTCAGTCTGAAAATTAGTGTGCGAACAAATTCAGCGGATCCAGCCGCCGCCTAGGACTTTTTCGCCATCGTAAAATACGGCGGCTTGGCCTGGGGTTATCGCGCGCTGGGGCTCGCGGAAGGTTACGCGAGCAGTGGTGGAGTCTAGAGGGGCGATTTCTGCTTCGGCGGGTTCGTGGCGATTGCGGATGCGGACCATGGCTTGCACGGGTTGGTCGGGAACCTCGTACGGAATCCAGTTTACGTTGCGGACCTCGCAGGTGGTGCGGCGGAGTTCCTGATCTTCGCCAACTACCAAACGATTTTGGGCGCGATCGAGCGCGACTACGTACATGGGGGGCTGTCCGCCGGCGAGGCCAAGGCCCTTGCGCTGGCCTACGGTGAATTGATGCAGGCCGGTGTGGCGACCGAGAACCTCGCCGGACGTGGTCACGATGTCGCCGGGTTCCTTTGGCAGTTCGCTTCCCTGCTCTTGCAAATAGCCTTCGATAAACTTCACGTAATTTCCGGTGGGCACAAAACAAATTTCCTGGCTTTCGGGCTTTTCGGCGACGGGGACTTGCAGGCGGCGCGCGATTTCACGGACTTCGTGCTTGTGCAGCTCGCCGAGAGGGAAATCGGTGCGGGCTAGCTGTTCTTGCGTTAGGCCAAAGAGGAAATAGGATTGGTCCTTGGATTCATCCAGGGCGCGGAGGAGTTCGTAGCGGCCGGTCTGCGCGTTGTGGCGCACGCGGGCGTAGTGGCCTGTGGCGATACGTTCGGCGCCGATCTGGCGCGCGGTGACGAGGAGCTGATCGAACTTGACCTGATTGTTGCACATGGTGCACGGGATCGGGGTGCGGCCTTCGAGATAATCGGCGACGAACGGGCGGATTACGTTTAGCTCGAACTCGCGCTCGAAGTTTACGACGTAGAACGGGATGCCTAGATGTTCGGCTACGCGGCGGGCGTCGTACACGTCGTCGTGCGAGCAGCAGCGATGCTGGGCGGGGCCGTTATTTTCGAGTTGCGGAAGGCGGCGCTGATTCCAGAGTTGCATCGTGAGGCCGACGATGGTTTGAGCGCGGTCGTGGAGGATGGCGGCGACGGTGGAGCTGTCTACGCCGCCGGACATGGCTACAGCGACGGTGTTGGCAGTGGCAATGGCCGGCTTACCGGTTACGGATTCGAGTTGAGCTAGAGACGACAACTGTTTGGTCCTTTTCGATTGTGAAATCGATGAAGCAAAATCAAAAGCAACGTCAACTGCGCCCGCCTAAAACAAAAAGCAGGCGGCCGCTACATAATTCAAAGGCAAATTCAAACCCAAAACCAACCTCGAAAACTACGACAAAGGCTGGCGGTCTAAAGGCCGCCACTACAAAGACAAATTCAACGGCAACTGCAAAGAGCCGGCGAGACGCCGGCGCTACGAACATCTGTCCGGCGCCGCTGTATCACGCCGAGATTGCCGCGCTCGAACTTAGCGGTGAGAGGGCGCGGAGGCGCTCTAGCGCTTGCGGGATTATGGCTATCGCTTGGTCAATCTCTTCGGCTGTGGTGTTGCGGCCGAGACTGAAGCGCAGGCTGCTGCGTGCTTCGTCCGGGGAAAGGCCGATGGCTAAAAGCACGTGCGAAGGGCCAACTGCGCCGGACGAGCAAGCTGCGCCGGTGGAGCAGGCGATTCCCTGTAGGTCGAGCGCTATTAGCAAGGCTTCTCCGCCCGCTGCGTGAAACGAGATATTCGACGTATTAGACACGCGTTGCGCACAATTTCCGTTTACGCGTGCATCGCCGCAGGTTGCTAGCAGCGCGTCTTCCAGACGGTTGCGCAGCGAGGTGATTCGCGCGCAGTCCGTCTGCAGATTCTTGCGCGCTAATTCCGCTGCCTTTCCGAGGCCAACTATGCCCGGAACATTTTCGGTGCCGGGGCGGCGATCGCGTTCGTGATGGCCACCGCGAAATTGCGGTTCGAGGGGCGTGCCGGAGCGAACGTAGAGCGCACCGACGCCCTTGGGGCCGTATATTTTGTGCGCGGAAATGGAGAGCAGGTCCACGCCGAGACGATTTACGTCGAGCGGCAACTTTCCGGCGGATTGCACAGCGTCGCAATGGAACAACACGTCTGCAGCGGCGGCGATGCGGCCGATTTCTTCGATGGGCTGGATGGTGCCGAGCTCATTGTTGGCGTGCATCACGCTGATCAGAATTGTCTGTGGCTTGAGGGCGCGGCGAATATCTTCGGGATCGGCGACGCCTTCGCGGTTGACCGGAATGCAAGTGACTTCGACGCCGAGTTTTTCGAGGGCTTGCGCGGCGTTCAGAACGGCGTGATGCTCGATGGCGGTGGTGATGATGTGCTTGCGCGGTTCCTGCGACGCGGCTGCGACACCGAAGAGCGCGAGATTGTCTGATTCAGTGCCGCCGCTGGTGAAGACGACTTCGGAAGGCTTGGCGCCGAGCAATGCGGCTACTGACGCGCGAGCGGCGTCCACGGCGCCACGCGCGCGCTGCCCTGGTGAATGGATCGAGCTGGCATTGCCAAACTTTTCGGCGAAATACGGCAGCATGGCGTCGAGGACGGCGGGGTCCGCTGGAGTTGTCGCGTTGTAATCGAGATAGATGCACATGTCTGGAAGCCGCGAGTATTCAGAATAGCGGTACGGAACGGAGGGGTCAAGCAAAGCCCCAAAACATGATCGGTAGGCTGTAGTACGAGTGCGTTACAGGTGCGTGCAGGTTGCCTTGACAGGGGTGCGGGTGTCCGATAGCGTCGAAGAATGCGGCTTTATAGATTTTTCGTTTTACGCCGCGCAATTCATGGGGGCGAATCTTGGCGCGGCCAATTATTACGCTGACGACGGATTACGGGACGGGCGATCACCTGGTGGGGGTGATGAAGGGCGTCATCCTGAGCATCAATCCGGAAGTGAATATTGTGGATATCACGCATAACGTGATCGCGCACGACGTGTTGGATGGGGCTTTGACGATCAGCCAGGCATATAGATATTTTCCGCCGAAGACGATTCATTTGGTGGTGGTGGATCCGGGGGTGGGCACGCAGAGGCGGCCGATTTTGGTGGCGGGCGACCAACATTATTTTGTGGCGCCGGATAATGGAGTGCTTTCGGCGATTTACGATCAATCTGAATCGCTATTTGCTTGGCACATAACTTCGGAACATTATTTTCGGCAGCCGGTGAGCAATACTTTTCATGGGCGGGATATTTTCGCGCCGGTGGCGGGGTGGCTTTCGAAAAACTGGCAGACGGCGAGTTTCGGGGAGCTGATCGAGGATTTCGTGCGGTTCAGTATTCCGAAGCCGAAGGTGAATGGAAATACGATCAAGTGCGTGGTGCTGAAGCTGGATAACTTTGGAAATTTGATTACGAATTTGAAGGGCGAGGAGACGCCGGCTTTGATTGCGCCGGACGCGAAATTCACGATTCGCGCAGGGAATGCGGAGATCAAGAAATTGTTGCCGACTTTTGCGGTGGGGACGGCGGGGGAACCGTTTGCGATTATTGGGTCGGGGGGGTATTTGGAATTGTGCGTGAATAAGGGAAATGCGGCGCGGGTTTTGGGGATTGGGCGGGGGGCTGAGGTTACGGTGGAGTTGGGGTAGGTTTGGATCTGTTGTTCTGCTGAGTTTTCTTGGATTTTATTCCGAGACAATTTATGGATTGCGTGTTGGTGCGCCTGGCGCCGCGCTCTTCGACTCGTTTGAGCAGAACAGAAAGATCTAACGCAGAGGACGCAGACGTCGGAACGCAGAGTGCGCGGAGAAAGGCGAAAACATTAACACAGAGACCACATCTATGAGAGATGCGCCGGGGTCAAGGATGTTTTTTTGACAGGGATTTCCTGGGGCGGTGGGAGACCGCCGGTGAGGGCGAAGAGGAACGGGAACGGTTGGCATCGGTCGAGTTCGCGATTCGTCCTTCTCTGGGTATCGATCAACGACGCGGGAAGCCGGGTCGCGATCACTCATCTATTCGAGCACGTGGCTCGTGAGGACGGCTTCGCTCTGTCCGGCACGAGGCCGGACAGGCCGACGGCCCCATCAGAGGCTCAGCCAGAAGTAGCCTGGCTAGTGTCCTCGCGGGCACGTCGCGCGTCTCGACCTCGGCGCCGGAACTGGTCGTAATCGATTTCTTCGCGGAGCATGCGATACAAACGCAACACTAATTTACGCGCGACCGCCACGATGGCGATGGCGGAGTTTTTGCGCGCGGCCAGATGGAAGTAGAAGCGGCGCAGATCTTCGTCCTCGCGGATGGTGGTGCGGGCGGCTTCGACCAGCAAGAAGCGCAGCAGCCGATTGCCTTGCTTGGTGATGTGGCCGAAGCGTTGGGTGTCGCCGCTGGAATGTTCCTTGGGATCCAGACCGCAGTAGGCGGCGATGCGGCGAGCGCGATCGAAGCGGGTGACCGGTTCCAGCGTGTGCACCACGGCCAGGGCCGTCAGCAGACCGACGCCGGGATGGGTGCGCAGGCGGATGACGCGCGGATCGTTTTGCGCGCGCTGTTCCAGTTGCGCTTCGACGACTGCGATCTGTTCGGCCAGCGAGGCGAGCAGGAGCAGAGAGTGTTGCCGCTGTGTGGCGAACGCGCCGTCCAGGGGCAAGGCGGCGAACTGTTGCTGGCCGCGCGCGGTGAACAGTTTGGGTCCGAGCCGCAAGCGATGATTGAGCGCGACGGCCTGCAGGCCGTTGCGCAGCATGGTGCGGATGCGGACCAGGCGATGACGATAGCGCAGCAGCGCCAGAACGTCGCGGCTGGCGGGAGCAGGAACGTGCACGGCGGGAAAATCATCGTGCACGAGCAGATCGAGCAAGAGCTGCGCGTCGCGGCGATCGTTTTTCTGCCGGCGGCGGGCGAATTGGCGAATGGCCAGAGCATCACCCACCCGCAGCTGGTGCCCGGCCTGTTCGATGATGCGATGAAACCACAACGCGTAGCCGGAAGCCTCGACACCGACGATGGCTCCCGGTGGGAACTGCGCATAAAACGCCGCGACGTCGTCATGCTCGTGATCGAGCTCGCGCTCGTGCACTTCTCCGTCGGCGGTATCCATCCAGCAAACGGTTTGGGTTCTGACGTGCAAATCCACTCCGATGTACACTGCCATTGGCGCCTCCTGTTTCGACCGATGCCAACCGGTTCCGGGTGAGCATAACAACGCCCACCCCAGGAGGCGCATCTCTCATGACATCAGAGGAAAAGCGGAGAAAAATCTGAGAAAGATAAAGACAATTACCGCAGAGAGCCAGAGGTCAGAGCGCAGAGGAAACAACACCCGTGATAGCGTCCATTGCTAACTGAGCGTCGCCGTCAGCAGCAGCGCGTCTTCTACTGGGGCCGTGTAGTAGCGGGGGCGGCGACCTACCACCTCGAATTTGTGGCGCTCGTAGAAGCGTAACGCCGCGAGATTTGAGGCGCGCACTTCCAGGATGGCTCGCGTGCCATGGAAGGATTGCGCCCATTGCAGCGCCGCACCCAGGAGCTTTGCGCCGATTCCGCAGCGGCGCCATTCCGACTCTACCGCGAAGTTTAGGATTTCGAGTTCGCTGCTGAGGCGACGCGCAATCAGGAACCCGGCGACCTCGTCAGCGAATTCGGTCGCTGCTTCGCCGCCGACCTCAGCTGCGACTTCGCCGGCGGGAGCGGCAGCTGCGTCCTGGGCGAGTCCCGCGCCCACATTCGAATTCTCTGTCGCAACCCATCCGGCCGTTTCGCCGCGGGCTACACGATCGTAGTCCCAAGCGGTCCACTGCGCGATTTCAGGGCACGCCGATTGAATTTCAAGGATGACTTCCACGTCGCGGGACTCCAGGGGTCGAATCGTCAATATATTTAGCCGTCCTTCCATTTCATTTCGGCGTCGGTGCGCCGTACATAATTTGCGTCGAGAGTTAGCGCATCGCTGACATCGCTACGCAACGCGCGGGCGTGAGCGATCCGTCCGATGGATGGCGCGAGGACGCTGGAAACGATATCGGGACCGGCGAACTCGGCGGAAAATTGCGGCTTCAAACGGGACACGGCTTCGACGACCGACGCGTCCGGCGTAACGATTGTGAACCCGCCACCAGCCTTGCCACTATCATCGCCGCCGACGCCGCCATCGTGAGTGCCATCGTCATCACGACCGCTGCGTTCGCGGATGTGCGCCAGCGTACCAAGCTTCTCGGCAAACTCTTCGGGCGCGACCGCGAATTCCTCGCCATCGAGCGCGAGCGCCGCCGCCGCTCGGCGATAAACGCCGAAATAAATTTGCCCGCGCCGCGCATCGAGAGCGGGTACTAAAACCGTGCTGTCTCGTCGCGCCTGAAACGCGACAGCTGCTAGCGCGCTAACTCCAACAACCGGCTTGCGGTAAACTTCCGCCCAGCCTTTCGCCGCCGTCAATCCCACGCGCAATCCGGTGAACGAACCGGGGCCGGCAGACACGGCGAAGAGGTCAAAATCGTGTAATTTCAGCGACAAATCGCTTAGCAAGAATTCCAAATGGCGGAAAATGCGCGAAGAATAGTTCTCTTCGGCGCGCGTGGAAATGACGCCGAGTGTTAAATCGTCACGAAGAATTGCGACGCTTCCGGAAGGAGAAGAAGTGTCCAGCGAGAGGATTAGCACGTGCACCAGTATAGGGCAATTTGGGGGCCAATCTTACTGAAAACAGTCGGTTTCTCAGTCCTGAGACGGAGCGCCAAACTACCCATTTTTCTTGACGTTTCCGGCCCATGTGCCTAAACTTTCAATATGGCTTTTCGGGGAGGATCTTGCATCCATGTCCTGTGAATTCAAACTAGGCGAGAAGGTTGTGTATCCGAACCACGGTGTTGGAGTAATTGAGCAAATCAGTTACGGTTATGTGAATGGACGGTCGGAGCGATTTTATATGCTGAAGATCGTTTCGAGCGGTTTGAAAGTAATGGTGCCGCAGACGAACGTAGATTGCGTTGGCCTGCGCCCCATTATTCGCAACGGGCAAGCCGGCGCGGTGATTTCGTTTTTGGAAAAAGGCCGCTCCGCTTCCCACCACGACTGGAAACACCGCTTCAAGGAAAATTCGGATCGCATGCGGACGGGCTCGTTGATGGAAGTCGCCGCAGTGCTGAAAGGTCTGGTGGCATTGAGCCGCACCAAGCCGCTTTCCTTCCGCGAAAAGAAAATGTTGGAACGTGCCAAGTACCTGCTGGTAAGTGAACTTGCTACCGTGCGCAATACGTCCGAATCGGCTGTGGAAGCAAACTTGGTGAAGGCGCTGGCCAAAGCCAAGCTGCAAATGCCGGAGGGCGCGCCAATTCCGGAGTAAAGTTTCGTATCAACCCTGGCGGGCACAATCTGCGAAGATTGTGCCCCTTTTTTTTGTGGCGCTGCTTCCTTCTGATCTGACTCGCTACCCTTTCTGCTTACCGCGTTTCTTCGTCGGCGACACGATGCGTTCGATCTGCTGCGTGTGATTCAGGTCGTGGCCAGCGATTAGCGTGACCAGACGTTCGATTGTTTCTGCACCGCGTTCGGAATGCATGCCGTGGTGTTTCCATTGCTCGGGTGTGAGCGACTTCAGTAGCGTCAGATTCGATTCGCGCAATGTGCGGAATATCTCGAGCGATTTGCGGGCATCGCGCTTTTCGTAACGGCCGGACTTGGCCCAGGCGTCCTGGTCATACGCGGGGATGGGCGTGCCGGGCGTCCCCAAGATCTGCCGCAGGCGGAAGCCGGTGACGATTTCGCTGTCAGCCAGATGCGCCATGATTTCCGCTACCGACCATTTGTCCGCTGCCGGACGCTTGCACAGCTTCGCCGCTGGGACGCCTTTCAGCAAGCGGCCGATCTTTTTCGCGCTGGCCGCCTGGATTTTCAGCGGTTGCTGACCTTCGGCATAACCCACAATGCGTTGCACGTACTGCGGTATCGTTTCAATCATAGAAGTTGCTCCTTTCGTTAGCGTTTGGATGCGGGTGAATACAGAAAGACTCGCACGGGCGAAAAAAGATAGCGAGCCGGCGCAAGCGTGGCGCGTGCGGCCAATTTGGCAGGGGCGATTGCAATAAATAATCGGTACTTCAGCGGCTGAAGCCGCGCGGCGGTGGCGTTGCTGATGTCGTGGCTAAAGCCACGACCTACAAGGATTGTCGAGCCGCGAAAGACGTGCGGCAGCGCGGGAGTCGAGCAAACGGCGGCCTGTACCAACGTACAGTTGTCATCTTCTGGAAACCGCTCATCCGGAACCCCTGCCTGGATATTGCGCGCGCCTTACAATTTAGGAAGCGATCTCCTCCGGCCGTTGGGAACTTGGGATTCTTTACAAATCGTTGGCCGTGAAGAGGATCGCGCAGCTCTCAGAGGCGAAGCGTATGGCGCTGAAGGCGACGGACATCCCTGCCGCGAAGCCGCGCGTTGACGCGGATGGAGGAGCAGCTCCGTCCTCGGCGGCGAATCACGCTGCGCATGCGGCGGGCAATCCAGCGCACACGTCCACGTCAAATCCCGCGCCAAATCCGCAGCTAAATCCAGAAGAACAGGAACTCGCGCGCAAACGCGACGAGCAAGCCGCGATTGAAAGCGAGCTGGCCGAGCGCGAACTGCGCTCTGCAAACTTGCGCGCGGAGCTGGGCGCGTTTGAGCGGCAATATTTGCATCACGTTGGCTCGCGTTATGCGGAGCTGGACGAATTGAAAGCCGCCGTGGCCGAGCGGTTGGCGCACGAACAACCCGCGAACGACCGCGCGCAACACGCCGCGCGGGAAGCTCGCGCACGCGCTGCCGAAACGCAATCCACCGCGGGAGAAAAATCCGAGGCCACGCCACGCGCTTTCGAATCTTCGCCGGAGATGAAGCGGCTGTATCGGGAAGTCGCGAAACGCGTTCACCCGGACCTAACTTCCGACCGCGCGGACCGCGCCAAGCGCCAGCGATTAATGGCCGAGGCCAACGAAGCTTACGAGCGCGGCGACGAAACCAGGCTGCGGAAGATTTTCACGGAATACGAATGGAGCGCGGAGGCTGTGCAGGGCGAAGGGCCCGGCGCGGAATTGATTCGCGTGATTCGACGCATCAGCCAGGCGCGCGGACGCCTCGCTGAAATCGAGGCGGAATTGCAGGAGTTGTTGCGTTCGGATTTGTATCAGTTGAAAGTGCGTTTGGACGAAGCGCAGAGCCACGGGCGCGACGTGCTGAAAGAAATGGTGCAAAAAGTGGAAGAGCAGATCGCGCAGGCCAAACGGCGGCTGGAAAATCCGCAAGGGCTGGGCCGCTGATTATGGACACGCGCGAAAGATCGCAGGAATCGCAGACCGCACAGCATGGCGGGCAGCAAATCGTGCCTGCTACTTCGCGCGGCCTAGCGGTGCGTTCCGCAGCTTTGGTGGTACGCGGCCTGCGGGACATGGCGCGCGATTCGAACTGGCTAATCAAAAAGGTTTTTCCCGGTTCCACGCCGCGCCTGGCGATTTCGGCGACAGGCTCGGTGAGTTTGATTGCGGCTCCCGATCACGGCGGCTCGCAGCGCGTGGTCCTGTATGACATTGAACGCACCGGCCCGACGCTGGCGCTTGCAGTGCCGCAGGAAGCCGCTGGTCCAGCGGCTGGCGTGGCAGCAGCGCAGGATTTTTCGGCAGCGTTTGCGTGGTCGCCTTCCGCGCGCCACTTGGTGGCAGCCTGGGGCGCGTGGCAGCCCTCGCTGCACATTTTCGATCTGCAGGGGAAAATGCTGCTCGACACGTTCGGCGATTTTAAGAATTTTCCGGCGTGTCTGGTATGGTCGAGCGCGGGGAACTTTTTTGCTGCCGCATCGGCTGGTGGAAAAGGCGCGAGCTTGCGGTTGTGGGAGGCCGGAAACGGCGCGCTTCCCTTCGCGCAGTCGCCAACCAAAGAGATGGGCGTGCCGGATGGCTTCGAACGGCAAACCTATGAAGCGGAATTCGGCGAAGAAGGCGCGTTCGGAGGTTACGGACGCACGGCTTTCAGTCCGGATGAAACAATTCTGGCTAGTGTGATCGAAATTCGCGGCGATTGGGCCGATGACTCCATCGTGCTGGCCGACGTGCCGGCGCTGCGCACACAAAATGTCTTTCAAGCGCAGGGGCACATCACGGATCTTACGTGGACTCCCGACAGCCGGCAGATTGTTTATTGCGCCGCGGGACAGGCGTATACGCTTGACGTAGAAAGTCTCGCGTTCGAGCCCCTGCCGTTTGGCGCGGAATTTTGCGTGTGCCATCCGCATTTGCCGCTGTGCATCTGCTACAGCTCGTGGCTGAAAAATTCAGCGAAGGGCAGGCTGTTTCTCGTGGATTTGGGCCGAGGGACGACATTCGACGAGTACGCCGCCGAAGGAATCGTGGATCTGCGCTGGAGCGTGGATGGATCGAAAGCCTATGCCATGACGCGCGACGGCATGGCATACATTTACGAGCCGCCGCTGATTTAGATTTTTGGCTCGATGACCGAAATACGGGCTCCGATAGCTTTATGAAAAACGTTCCGCACAATTTCGAAGCGACGCACCGAGCGCCGCGGGCAGTATTGCGAGGAGCGCGAAGCGTCACCCGGCAAGCGCATCCCGATTGGATCTATTTTCTGCCGATCCTGCATTTCTGCGCCTGCTTGATGAGCACGCTGCGCTTCTTCGTCCCGGGATTGCAGTACCTGAACGTCATGTGGGACTTCGTAGTGCGCGTGGACTTCCCCATTTCGCTGCTGGCGGACGCGTTGGGACCGCATTACAGCGTGCTCGCCGCAGTCTGGACCGTCGTCGCCGGAACGCTGTGGTGGTATCTGCTGAGTCGCGCAGGTGAACTCCTGCTCAACAAATTCACGCGAAGCCAAAAAACGGCGACCAACTAATGCGCTAGTCCGACACCCCCGAGCGGGTGTAAGTTTACGGGTTGTTTTTGCTAGTATTCGAGCGGGAAATCTCCAATTTAGACATGCCGAAGAGCTCGCTAATACTACTGTTACTTTCCGGTCTTCTATTTATTCCGCGGCCGTCTTATGCGCAGGAAAATCCCGTAGAAGTGCCCGGATGCGACTTAGCAAGGAATCCACAGGCTTTCGACGGAAAAATGATTCGTGTGCGCGGAACGCTCAGTGTTCACTTCGAGGATTTTTCCTTGGGGACCAAGGATTGCGGTTCAGAACAGGGCATCTGGCTGGCTTTTGGCGGAGATGCGCCGGGTATCGTAGCTTCGACGATAAACGATGGCTTTAGAAAGCCGGGTGTGGACATTACGGTGAACGATGTTCCGTACGGAATCAAGAAAGACGAGAATTTCCACCGATTGTACGCGCTAATCGCTGCGCAGCACGGAAGCAAACCTGATTACTCCGTCACTGCGACGCTCACTGGCAAGTTTTTTGCAGGTGAAAAACGCAAAAGCGCAAAAGGAGCCGTGTATTTTGTTGGATACGGACATTTAGGTTGTTGTGCGCTGCTCATGATTACAGAGGTATCCGACGTTGAATCCACTCCTCCTGCGAATCTCAGCCTCAGCGGCGTTTTGATTGGCGCGAATGGCGAGCCAGTGAAAGGCTTCACGGTTATTGACGATGTGCTCGGGGGCACACCGCCCGAACGTCAGAAAACTGTCACGAACGAGCGGGGAGAATTTGCGTTTTCCAACTCGGGACAGCAACTTCGCTTTGAGGATCCAAACTATCGCCCATTAGCACTCACCGTAGAACCAGGAGGCGCACCGATCCGGGTGAAGCTGCAGGAGGCAAAGCGGTCAGATTGGATGCTCCCCGATTGCGGGAAAATCAACTCATCCAACCGAATTGGTTTCTCAGTCCTGTTTACATTGCCAAAAACCATGGAATCCAGGCCGTTTGATACGGATGATGCGGAGTCCTACTTCGTCTACCCGCGGGGAAACGAGGAGACCTCTGCAGAATTCATCATTTCTAAAAGTCCCGGGGAAATAACAGACGCCGCCGTCTCTCCGGGCTCGGAAAGCTTCGAGGAAAGATGGATCAAGGATAGTACAGGGAATGTGGTTGGAATGGACGCCCGTGGGCGCATGGAACACGGCGGATATTGGCGCAGGGCAATTTTCTCGGGTCATGAGGCCGCAGGCTATTCGCTGCAGCCCGGACGGCGCCCGAATGCGTTGGACCAAATAATTGATTCGGCGTGCACGGCGAAACGTTGAGGCAGCGAAGCCACTGGCGGCCGAGTAGCGTTACCGAACGTGGACCCGCCGACGGTAGATCGAACAATTTCTCATACATCACTCACGCGAGCGGGAGATTTGGCTCGGCGTTGAGTGTGGCGTCTTCGTGCTGGCCGGCGACGAAGCGGGGGTAGCCTGCGGCGGCGATCATCGCGGCGTTGTCTGTGGAGAGCGCGCGGCTCGGGAAAAATACGGCGAGGTCGTGGCGCTTGGCTTCGGTTTCAAATGTGGCGCGCAGTTCGCGGTTGGCGGCTACTCCGCCGGAGACCAGGATCGAGCGCACATTGTTTTGCTGGGCGGCGGTGATGGTGCGCGTCACCAGATCGTCCACCACGGCACGTTGGAAGCTGGCGATCAAATCCAGAGTCGCTGTGCTGGAGAGTTTGCGCAGGGCGTCCGCGCCGCGGTCGCCGCGTGCCAGCGCGTCCTTGCGCGCATCAATTTCTGGCTGCATCTCGGGATGACGCTTCAGGTAATACAGCACGGCCGTCTTGATGCCGCTGAAACTGAAGTCGTAGGGATTGCCTTTCATCTTCGGCTCGCCGAAGCGAATGGCACGCGGGTTGCCGTGCTGCGCGAGTTGATCAATCACCGGGCCGCCGGGATATCCCAGGGCGAGCAGGCGCGCGACTTTGTCGTAAGCCTCGCCGGCTGCGTCGTCGCGCGTGCCGCCGAGGCGTTCGTACGAAAAATGCGCCGCGCCGTTGGGTGCCTCAGGGGTTAAAACCCCTGATGAAGAGACGGGCTTGATGTCGGAACTAAAGCTCGGACCCCCTAAAGATGCGGCTCGTGCCGCGCCGTTGGAATCGGCACCGCCTTGATCGGATTTCACGGAATAAATCACGGTGTGGCCGCCTGAAACAATCAGACAGGCGGCCGGCAACTCGGGCGGAGGCTGGTTCGCCGCATGCGCTTCCAGAAAAACGGCATGGACGTGGCCTTCCAGATGATTAACGCCGATCAGTGGTTTGCCCAGCGCCTGGGCCAGCACTTTTCCGTAAGTGATGCCCACGAGCAGCGCGCCCACCAGCCCCGGACCGCGCGTCACTGCGACCGCGTCCAAATCTTGCAGCGTGATTCCGGCCTGTTCGAGCGCTTCGCGCACCACTGGGACGATTTGGCGCAGGTGCTCGCGCGAAGCTAGCTCCGGCACCACGCCGCCATATTTGCGGTGAATCGCGATTTGCGATGCGACGATGCTGGAAAGGATCGTATCGCCGCCGGAAACGACCGCCGCGGCGGTCTCGTCACACGAAGATTCAATCCCCAGAATGATTTTGCGTTGCGCGGTCAAGAATATGCCTCGAATCTCGTGAAGCCGGAGTTCGTAATGATTATGGTAACATATCGCTGCGAGCGGCCTTTCCGTGCGCAGCGCTTGGCGCGAAGGCGTTTGGCGTACGGGGCGGTCGCGTTTAGCGCTTGTGAAGGCGTTGCGTTTACGAACTCCTGCGATCGCGCTTCCCCTACCAAGCCGGTTCCAGAGGGTAAAATAAATTCGATATGGCACGCCCGGCCTGATCAGGCGACCGGCCGCAATCCACTAAGAGGACTATGAGCTCCGAACGAAAACGTGTGCGTAAAGCTGTGCTGCCCGTCGCTGGCCTGGGAACGCGCTTCCTGCCCGCCACCAAGGCGATGCCCAAGGAAATGCTGCCGGTGGTGGACAAGCCGCTGATTCAGTATGCGGTGGAGGAATGCATCGCGTCCGGAATTGAAAATGTGATTTTCGTCACCGGGCGTCGCAAAAGCGCGATCGAAGACCATTTCGACTTTGCACCGGAGCTGGAGCACTTTCTGGAAGATCACGGCAAGCCAGAACTGGCGCAAATGGTGCGCGACATCAGCGGCGGAATTCATTTCAGTTACACGCGGCAGAATGAAGCGCTGGGACTGGGCCACGCGGTGCTGACGGCGCGCGAACTGGTGGGCGATGAGCCTTTTGCCGTGCTGCTGGGAGACGTGATCATGGAAAGCCCGGTGCCCGCGACGCGCGCGTTGATTGAGATTTACGAAGCGACGGGGCAAGGCGCGATTACCGTGCAGGAAGTTCCGCGCGAGGAACTGCAATTTTATGGGGTGATTTCTTCGAGTCCCGGAAAGATTCCGCGCTGGGGAGATAGCGTGTTGCGGCTGAACGACATGATCGAAAAACCGAAGCCGGAAAATGCTCCATCGAACCTGGGAGTTTCCGGGCGCTATGTACTGCCGCCAGAAATTTTCGATTATCTGGATCAGACAAAGCCGGGAGCGGGCGGTGAGATTCAGTTGACTGACGGCCTGCGCGCGCTGGCTGCGAAAGAAGGCTTGTGGGCGCACGTGCACCAGGGAAAAACGCACGATGCCGGGAACAAGCTGGGCTTCCTGAAAGCGACCGTGGAGTTGGCGCTGAAGAATCCGAAATTCGGCAACGAGTTCCGGAAATATTTGAAGACGCTGGAGCTTTAGAGTTCGCGTGATACCGCGAAAATCGGTACTTCAGCGGCTAACGCCGGCTTCGTTTTGCGGTGTTGATGTCGTGGCTGAAGCCACGACCTACAAACACTTTCGAGTTTCCGTACCGGCTTCCTGGCGCGTCACTTCTTTTTCTTCGACGAGCTTTTCTCGCTGGATGATTTTGAATCGCTGGATTTTCCGCTGCTGGATTTCGACTCGCCAGTCTTCGCGTCACTCGATTTCGAGTCCTGCGATTTTGCGTCTGAGGATTTGGAGTCCGACGATGCATCGCCTGATTTTCCCGAGCCGCCATCGCCCGAACCTTCGACCGACGAGGCGGCAGAATTCTTGCCTTTGTAATCCGTTACGTACCAACCCGAGCCTTTGAATTGAATGCCCGCCGCGGAAATCATGCGCTCGGCTTTTCCGCCGCATTTGGGGCATTTCTGCGTCGTCGGCGCGTCATGCTTTTCGATTTTCTCGAATTGATGCGCGCACTTGGCACATTTGTATTCGTATAGCGGCAATGCGGAAGCCCTCCCTGCGTTGAGTATAAAGAAAATAGTAACACGCTTGCGGCTGTAGGCGCAGCGGTAGAGCATATTCGCAAACAACTTTGGCGCGTCACTCCGCGAAACTGTCTCGCGCGAACTCAGAGGATATGGTGTGTTAGACTGCGCTCGTTTGCTGATTTTTTGAACTTGCTATGATCAAGACCAAGCCAAACGAAACGGGCGCGGGATGCCTGTATGTGGTGGCCACGCCCATCGGCAACCTGGAAGATATTTCGCTGCGCGCGTTGCGCGTATTGAAAGAATCGGATGCAATTGCCTGCGAGGACACGCGGCAGACGCTGAAGCTGCTTTCGCATTTCGACATTAAGAAGCGGATGGTGAGCTACCACGAACACAACGAAATTACGCGCGCCGCGGAAATCTTGATCGAGTTGGAGCAGGGGGCGCAAATCGCGCTGGTCACAGACGCCGGGACGCCGGGAATTTCCGACCCTGGCGGCAGGCTGGTGAGTTTGTGCCTACGCCACGGCATTCAGGTGGTGCCGCTGCCGGGGGCGTGCGCGTTTGTGGCGGCGCTGGCGGCTTCAGGCATGCCCATCGAGGAATTTACGTTCGTGGGATTTTTGCCGTCGCGCCCTTCCGAGCGGCGAAAGCGTTTGCGGGCGCTCGCCGCTGAACCACGGACTTTGGCTTTGTACGAAGCGCCGCACCGCCTGATCGATACTTTGGAAGACGCGCTGGAAATTCTGGGAAACCGGCCGGCCGTGGTGGCGCGCGAGTTGACCAAAGTGTACGAGGAGTTTGTACGCGGTCATCTGGAAGATTTGCTTGCGGCGGCGCGCTCGAAACCGCCACGCGGGGAAATCACTTTGCTGATCGGTCCCGCGGACGGCGAGGCTCAGCACACCGCGGCCGAGGATGCGCGCGCGAAAATACCTCTCGCGCGTCGAGTGTCGGAAATCATACAGGAGCGCGACGTGGACAATAAAGCCGCGCTGAAACAAGTGGCGCGCGAGCGCGGACTGACGCGACGGGAGGCCTACAAACAGCTTCTGATCACACGCGACGAGTGACGACGTGTCGTCGCTGCAGCAGAGATCAAAACAAAAACACAGAGAAAACAGAGAACACCGGAGAACACAGAGAAAACCGCGACAAAATCCTATTTCTTTCTCAGACGTCCCTCCGCACTTCCGCTGTGTTCTCTGTGCAAAATCTTTTGGTCTTACGGCTGGAAACGCGCCACTGCGCGAAAAGCTCAATCCCCTGCGGGTGCAGCGCTGTTCGCGAAGAACGCGTCCACTTTATCGAGGATTTCCGCCGCCGCGTGGGCATGATGCACGGCGTAACGCAATTCGCCGCCATTGCGGACGCCGTGAGTGAAGAGGCTTGCGAACTGCTTCATCTTGCCGATCGCGTCCGGCATTTCGGCCGCGATCAAGCTGCGAAAATATCCGGACAGCAGCTGATAGCGATCCACATCGGTCGGTTCGTCGAAGCGTCCGGTGGCGATGAAATCGGCAATCTGGCGAAAAATCCACGGATTCGATGACGCCGTGCGCCCGATCATCACCGCGTCGCAACCAGTTTCCGCCACCATGCGTACAGCGTCCTGCGGAGTACGAATGTCGCCATTGCCAATCACTGGAATGCGCACCGCCTGCTTGACGGCGCGAATCACATTCCAATCCGCTGAGCCGCTGTAACCCTGCATGCGCGTGCGCGGATGCACGGCGATGGCTTCAATGCCGACCTGCTCGGCCATTTGCGCCACATCCACTGCGACAATATTATTTTCGTCCCAGCCCGAGCGAATTTTGATCGTCAGCGGAATTTTTACGGCCGCACGCACCGCGAGCAACAATTTTTCCAAGTGCACCAGGTCGCGCAACAGGCCCGAACCGCCGCACTTGACGACCTTCTTCACGGGGCAGCCGAGGTTGATGTCCACCTGATCGAAGCCGAGGTCTTCGGTGAGAGCGGCAGCGGAAGCCATCACCCGCGGGTCGGAGCCGAAAATCTGCGCGGCGATGGGGTGCTCGTCCGCATCGAAATACAAATAATGCAGTGTGCGCGCGGAATTGCGCGTGAGCCCTTCGGCGCTGGTGAATTCGGTCATAATCAGGCCGCAGGAGCCGAGCGAGCGGATTACACGGCGAAATACCGTGTCGGTAACGCCAGCCATCGGAGCGAGGATCGTCGCCGGACGAATCACGTTGTCGCGAATTTTAAGTTCAACGGGAATCATGATTTCAGCCAATCAGTAATCAATACATTGATGCCGCAAGCAAACCGCAAAAACAAACGAGCCGGCGAGACGCCGGCGCTACGAACGGGAATCATCGCGCCTCTTCGCCGTGACTAGCACTTCGGATGTTTCAGCATTCGCGACACGCGCCGGCCGACTGCCCGATGCCACAGCCGCCGCGACCGCCAGCGCGCGAAAACCATCGCAATTCAGTTGCGCGAGCAGCGCCTCTTTCGAACCAGCGAAGAAATTCTCAATCACCTGGTCCAACGCATGCACGCGCGCTTCTTCGGCGCTCAAATTCGGGCGATACATATAAGCGCGCCCAACCTTGCGGCGCTCGACGATGCCCTTGCGCGCGAGGCGATCCATGATGGTCATGATTGTGGTGTAAGCGCGCGGCCGCCGCGGCGCCAGGCGATCGCGAATTTCGCGCACGGTTCCCTGCCCCATCGGCCAGAGAGTGTTCATACAATCCAGCTCGAGTGGGGCCAGGTCCAGCAGCGCGCGGCGCGGCGACGCAGTTCGTATGTTGATCTCAGTCATGTGTTAACTTTCGCGCCGCGCCCGTGCTCGCGTTCGCATTCCCGTCAACATTCACCGCGCTCCGCCAGAATTGCGCGGCCGGTCAGACGCGGTGCGAGGTTGCTGCAAAGAATTACCCGTCGCACCCTTAGCCGAACGCCCAGCATCGTTCCCATCCAAAAACTTATCAGTGCGCAAAAGCGCGCGATGCAGAGCCGGATTGCGCTCGGTCCACTCTTCGGCGCCGGATGCGCCTTCCAAAGTCGCGCGCATCGCCGCCATTTTCGAATCCATATCATCCAGGAAATGCAGCGCAATAGCTTCCCGCGTCTGCGGCAGCGAAGGAGAGCCAAATTCGTAAGTGCCGTGGTGGCTCAAAATCAAATGTTCAATCAAAATCGCCAAAGGCTCCGGGAAGCCGGGAATCGCCTTGATTTTTTCGCGCACCAGCAGGGCCCCAATCGTAATGTGCCCGAGCAATCGTCCCGCGGTCGTGTAATTCGTGGCGCGCTCGTAACTGAGCTCGTCAATCTTGCCAATGTCGTGCAGCACGATGCCCGCCAGCAACACATCGGCGTCGAGTTCAGGATAATGCGAGGTCAGCGCGCGCCCCAAACCAATCAAGCTAACGGTGTGTTCGAGCAATCCACCCACGAATGCGTGGTGCATGCTCATCGCCGCGGGCGCGCGCTTCAATTTCGGAAGAATGGCCGGATCGCTTACCACGCTCTGCAGCAACTGCTTGATCCAGGGATTTTTCACAGCCGCGACGGCCGCGCTTAGCTCAGCATAAAGCTTCTCGACGTCGTACTTGGTGTGCGCGAGAAAATCGGAAAGCTCGTAATCGAGCGCCGCCGCCGGAACAATCTGCTCGAGCGTCATTTCTTTCTGCCCGTTGTACAGCTTCACGCGGCCGCGAATCTGGACCACGTCGTCCGCTTCGAAAGTCTTAGCCAGCGCTTCGAAGTTGTCCCACATTTTCGCGGGAATCGAGCCGGTGCGATCGCGCAGCGCCAGCTCCAGCCAGGATTTGCCAGTGCGCTGCGATGTGCGGATTTCTTTTACGCCGACGAGGAACAACGCGGTGACGGCTTGCCCGTCCTGCAAATCGGAAACGTAATGCGATTTCATTGGCCGTTGACTTTAGGCAGCGGCAGCTTCTTCTTTTCTTTCTTCTTCTGCGCCACGTCCGGCGTGGGCTGCACTTCTGTAATCACGCTGGCTCCAGCCACCGCGGCGCTATCCGTGTATCCCGGCTTCACCATCACGTAGCTTTCCTCGCGCAACTGCGCCAGATAATCGCGCATCTGCGGCTGCATTTTCACCATGTACAGCCGGTTCATTATTTCGTTTTCCACTTTGTCCATGGGCTGCAAACCGGCCTGATAATGATTCTCCACCTTCAGGATTTCGAATCCGGTTTTGGTCTGGATCACGTCGGTGATCTGGCCTTTGTCCATTTTGAAGACGACCTCTTCCAGCTGCGGCGCCAGTTCGCCCTTCTTGAACGTGCCCAGATCGCCGCCGTCTTTCGCGGTGCTGCCTTCGGAATAGCGCTTGGCGATTTCGTTGAAGTCGTCGCCTTTCATCACGCGATTGCGCAAATCCTCGGCCTTTTTCTGCACGGCCTCGATCTCTTCCGGGCCTTTGCCGTCGGTGCTCAGGAAAATTTCGGACAGTACCACCTGCTCCGGCCGGGTGAATTCCTGCGGGTGCGCGTCGTAATATTGTTTCACTTCGTCGTTACCGATGTTGATATGCGAACCCACTTCGCGCCGCACCACTTCCTGCGTCAGCAGTCCGTTGCGGATCGTTGTCTTATAATCTTCCCAGGCCAGGCCGGAGCTTTCCACGGCCTTCTCAAGATCTTCCATGCTGGCGAGGCCGTTCTGCTTGCGCACGTCGTCCAAGCGCTTGATCACGTCTGATTCCACGCTGATGCCCATGTCTTTCGCGCGCTGCACCATCAGCGATTGGTCAATCAGCCCGCGCAGCAAATCCTTCTGCTGGTCCTTGAACTCCGCCATCAGCTTGTCCTGCGCGCAGCCCTGGCAATCGTGCGCCACTTCTTCGCGCAGCTGGTCTTCGGCCTTCTGATAGTCCGACATGGTAATGACGTCGTTGTTCACGCGCGCGATGATCTCTTCCACCACCACGGACTTGATTTGCGCGCGAGCGGCGGAAGGGAGCAGCGCCGCCGTGAGGAGCAACGCGCCGCTCAGCGCCAGCACGGATACAGATTTGCAACTTTTCATGGGTTCACCCGCCTCAAATTTTATCCCTACGATTGTAGTTGTAGCAATACGTTTCTGGTGGCACCCATCGGCCCGCCCTGAATGCTCTTCCAATCCAACCATAGTACCCCGGTCGGGTCCAGGCGCATGCCGCGGCGCTTGCGGAGCAGCTTTACCAGCTTTTCCGGGCCGATTGGCGTGTCGTCGTAGAACTTGATCGCCGTCTGATCGCCGCGACGGTCAATCGAGGCCACCAGCAGCTTCTCGGCCAGCGCCTTCAAGACAGCATAATCGAGCAAATTTTCCACTGACGGCGGCGGCGGGCCGAAGCGATCTTCCAGCTCCTGCCGGACTTCGGCTCTTTCGGCATCGCTGGTGACGCCGGCGATACGCTTGTAAATCCGCAGGCGCAGGTTCTCGCTATCAATGTACTCAGGCGGGATGCGGATTTCCTGTCCCAGGTTGAGTGTGGCGCGGCGTTCGGGAGTGAGCGCCTCGCCTTTGCGCTCGGCCACGGCGCGCTCCATCATCTGGCAGTACATGTCGAAGCCGACGGCCTCAATGTGGCCATGCTGCTCGCGGCCAAGCAAATTGCCTGCTCCGCGCAATTCCAGGTCGAGCGCGGCGATGCGGAAACCTGCGCCGAGATCGCTGAATTCTTTTAGAGCTGCGAGGCGTTGGCGCGCGATCGTTGTCAGGGTCGTGTCCGGCGGGACGAGCAAGTACGCGTAGGCGCGCTGATTCGAACGTCCCACGCGGCCGCGGAGCTGATAAAGCTCCGAAAGACCCATCCGGTCGGCGCGATTGATCACGATGGTGTTCGCGCGCGGGATATCGAGGCCATTTTCGATTATGGTGGTGGAGACCAGCACGTCGGCTTCGTCGCGGATGAATTGCAGCATTACTTTTTCCAGCTCGGCCTCTTTCATCTGGCCGTGGCCCACCACCACGCGCGCTTTCGGCACCAGGCGCTTGATCATCGCCGCGAGCGAAATGATGGATTCGACGCGGTTGTGCACGAAGAACACTTGGCCGTCGCGCGCCAACTCTTCTTCGATCACGCGTTGCACCAGCGTCTCGGTGAAAGGCGCGACGGTGGTCTGAATCGCCAGGCGATCTTTCGGAGGCGTTTCGATCACGCTCATATCGCGCAAGCCGACCAGCGACATGTGCAGCGTGCGTGGGATCGGCGTCGCAGACATGGTCAGTACGTCCACATTTTTTCGCATTTCCTTCAGGCGCTCTTTGTGCGCCACGCCGAAACGCTGCTCTTCGTCCACCACTAACAGGCCGAGGTCCTGGAACTTCACGTCCTTGGAAAGGATGCGGTGCGTGCCAATCAGGATGTCCACCTTACCGGCTTCCGCTTCTTCCAGAACCTTTTTTTGCTCTTTTTCCGTGCGGAATCGGCTGATCATTTCTACGCGCACGGGGAATGCCGCGAACCGCCGCTTGAATGTTTGATAGTGCTGGAATGCCAGCACTGTGGTGGGCGCGAGCACTGCCGCCTGCTTCGAATCAGCGACAGCCTTGAACGCGGCGCGCATCGCAACTTCCGTCTTGCCGTAACCCACGTCGCCGCAGAGCAGCCGGTCCATCGGGAGATTCGATTCCATGTCGCGCTTGACGTCTTCGATGGCGCGCTGCTGGTCGGCGGTTTCCTCGAACTCGAAGGCGTCGTCGAATTCGTGCGTCCAATTCGTGTCCGCCGGGAACGCGTGCCCTACCGCCAGCTTTCGCTCGGCGTAGAGTTCCAGAAGCTGCTCTGCCATATTGCTGACGGATTTTTTCACGCGCGACTTGCGCGTTTCCCAAACCGTGGTGCCCAGGCGATCTAGCTGAGGTTCGACGCCGCCGAGCGACGTGTACTTCTGGATCAGGTCGAGGCGCGCGAGAGGCACGTAGAGTTTTGCATCGCCCGCGTAGCGCAGCAGCATGAACTCGCCGTTCGCACCTTCCATGGCCACTTGGCGCAGGCCTTCGAACTGGCCGATGCCGTGATCCACGTGGACTACGAAGTCGCCGGGTTTCAGGTCGCTGAAATCGCTGAAAAAGCTGGCGGTCTTGGGCCGCGCGCGGGAACGTTGCGAGGGCGGCGGCAGCGTTTCGAAGAGGTCGGCGTTGCCGTAAAGCACTACTTTTGCGTCGGTGAAGACCACGCCTTCGGATAGCGGCGCCTTGGTCAGCAAAATCGCCGAGCCCGGCGCATTGCTGCCTTCTTCGGCGAGCCGCGTCACTGTGGCGTTCTCTTCCAATTCGCCCATGCGATAGGGCAATTCGAACTCGTGGCAGATATCCGCGAAACGTTCGAGTTCTCCCGTGCTGGCGGCGGAAACCATTACGTTTTCGCCCGCCGCGATACGGTTGCGTGCTTCCGCGATGAATGCGGCGACGTTGCCGTGATAACGCGTGGTAGGTTGCGTGTGCAACGTACGGGTTGCGCCCCCTCCGTCTCGGCCCGGAGAGGCGGTGCGGTCGGCGGATTCCGCGACTTCGACGCCGAGGTGCTCGATTGCGAGGCGCGGCGCCATCTGCAAGGCCAAGCTCCACTCTTCATCATCGAAAATGAACTTATTAGGCGGCTCGGCCAACGGATCCTCGGCCGCGTCGAACGCCTCCGCCAACTGCGCACGATATTTCTCGATGGAAGCCGCCAGCAGCGAAGGCTCGTCCGCGATAATCAACGGCTCGACGGTGAGATCGAAGAGCGTGGATTTGCGATTCTCGCGCAGCGCCTCGCGAAATTCCCACCCGGGATAAAACCCGCCGGGCGTCGCATCATCTTCCCGCCCCGACGGCACCGAAACCCGCGCGCGTTCCAGCACTTCCGCGTGGCGAGGATATTCCGTCAGCGGCAGCAGCGTCGCGCGCTCCATGGGATTCGTCGAACGCTGGGTATTCGGATCAAACGCGCGAATGGATTCGATGGTGTCACCGAGCAGCTCGACGCGTACCGGCTGCGGCGATTCCGGCGAATAAATATCAATGATGCCGCCGCGCACCGCATACTGCCCGGGCATCTCGCAGGTAATTTGCTTGTCGTAACCGGCGCTGGAAAGAAAATCAATCAGCTCTTCGTGGGGAATGGACTCGTCGCGCGCGATGGTACGAGCCAGTTGCGAATAGAACTCGCGGTCGCGCATGCGCCACACCGCTGCCTGCACCGGCGCGATCAGCAGATCGGCTTCACCAGTAGCAAAACGCCACAGCGCCACGGCTCTATCTTCCGAAATTTCCGCGTGCGGCGAACGATTGTCATAAGGCAGCACTCCATGCGCGGGCAAATGCGCCACGCGACGCCCTGGCTTGCCCGTAACCGCGCGATAAAAATAACGTACCGGCTCGAGCAGCGCTTCCGCACGTTGATTTGTGTCCACCAGCAGAACGGTAGGCCGGCCCAGCCCCGCGAACGCCAGCGGAATCAGCAGCGCTTTCGCGGAATCGGTAAGGCCCGCGAGGCGCACTTCGCCGCCACTGCGCCGCAGCGCCTCGAATGTTTCCTCGACAACCGGGCGGCGTGCTACCCGCGCGAGAAGCTCGCTGACCAGGGGAAGAATCATGCTTGGAGTTGTGAAATGCGTTCGAGCAGCCGCGAGGTTGAATATCCGGGTTCGAGCGGCAGACGCACTACTTGCCCGCCCGCTGCTTTTACCGCGTCGTCATCCGCGCAGGCGTTTTCGCGCGATCCTTCACCGCCTTGCGCGAAGATGTCTGGCACCAGGCGCGCGATGAATTCGGCCGCGGTGGCTTCTTCAAAGATTGCGACTAAATCCACCGCCGCGAGCGCCGCCAGAATTTCAGCGCGTTCGACTGCGGGAATGATCGGACGCATGGGGAATTTTGCGGCGTGCGCTGGGCTCGAGGCCGGAGACGAAGCTGGAGTGCCGATAAGTTTGTCTGCCTGGTTCGTCGCGATTCGCACGCTCTCGTCGCTCTGCAGCGCTATTATTAACACGTCGCCTAGCCCGCGTGCCTGCTCCAGCAAGCGGACGTGCCCCGGATGCAGCAGGTCAAAC
The DNA here is from genome assembly GCA_963821765.1 of uncultured Acidobacteriota bacterium. Taxonomy (GTDB): domain Bacteria; phylum Acidobacteriota; class Terriglobia; order Acidiferrales; family UBA7541; genus Palsa-295. The sequence continues at coordinate 644,372 of CAWGFF010000016.1, read as the reverse complement.
GCCCCGGCCACGCACACGACACGCTTTCCGTTGCGTTTGCACTCCTGACGTTGGAGAATCAATTCGGATTGCGAGACCACTGCCAATTGCCCATTCCTCATTCCGCCCGGGCGGAAAAGTACAAACACACTATTCTAGCATGTCGCCCGGAAATGCCGCGGAGCGCCCCGTGAAGCTTTGGCAAATCATTCTTGGCATCATCGGCGTGGTGTTTCTCGCGCTCGGCTCGCGCTGGATTCGCGTCGCGGAGCTGCCGAAGCAGGAACTATGGCTGGACGCAGGCGGCTGCGACACGCCGATGACGGTCCTCGATCCGCCCGCCGATGTAAAGCCCGCCGGAAGCGTCGTCTTGCTCCACGGACTCTCGGCGAATCGCCGCCTGATGATGTATCTCGCCGAAGATTTCGCCGGACACGGTTTTCGCGCGTATGCGATTGACCTGCCGGGCCACGGTGATAGCCGCGACGCGTTTTCGTTCGCGCACGCGCAGGACTGCGCCACCGCAGCGGTCGAATCGTTGATTCACAGCGGCCAACTCGATCCCAAAAACACGATCCTGCTGGGCCATTCGATGGGCGGCGCCATCGCCATACGCATGGCCGATCGCGATCCTGTCGCTGCCACGATCGCGCTTTCTCCCGCGCCGATGAATGCGCCGCAGCGCATGCCCGCCAATTTACTGGTGTTCAGCGCGAGCGCGGATCTGGGCATTCTGAAGCGCGCCGCGCAAGGCCTATCGGATGCCGCGGGCGGAGAGCGCACCGCTCCTGAAGATTTCGTGCAGCAACGCGCATTCGAGCTGCGCCGACTGCCGCGCTCGACTCACACCAGCCTGCTCTCCGACCGTCGCGTGGCGCACGATTCCGAAAAATGGGCAATGCAAACGCTGTTCCCCGATATCGCCGCGGATACGCTTACCTTGAATCTCGACCTCGCCACCTACGAGACGTTCGGCAAAGGACGCAGACGCCTGGCCGGCGGCGTGCTCGGTTTCCTTGGGATACTGCTGCTGTTTCCGATGGTCGGAAGCGTCGTGTCAAAATTTGCCGCGCCCTCCACCGCGACTGACGGAGCGGGCACGACGGATGCCAAACACGACGGCGCACCGCAAATCGAATCGGCGGGAAATCACCCTTCGGCGCGCTTGCTTCTCACCGAAGGCGCTCTCTGCGCGATGCTCGGCGTGCTCGTGCTAGTCCTCGGCGTGCCGTTAAGGTTTCTACATCTATATACCGGCGGATACCTAGCGTCGCTGCTGCTAATCGTCGGCATGCTCCTGCTCATTTTCAATTTTGGATTCGCGATGGAGTACGCGTCGCTGCGGATCAAACCAATCACTGTCGCAGCAATCCTGGGCTTCGCGACGTTTCTCGCCGTCGGCGCATGGCTAAATTGGCAACTGGACGACGCATGGCTCAACGCCCCGCGCTGGCTGCGGTTCGCCGGTCTGCTGCCAGTCACATGGATTTATTGCTTCGCCGAAGAAGTCACGCTCGGCCCCGTGCATCACGGCCTGGAACGTGCCGTGCGCTTCGCGGTGTTCCTGCTCCTGCGCCTGGAATTATTTCTCGCCTGCACGCTTGCCTGGTATCTTTTCGCCAGCGGGCAGGTGCTAATACCCTTACTTTTCGTGTTCTTGGGGGCATTTTCGATACTGCAAAGACTTGCTACCGATGCGTTACGGGTGCGCACAGGCTCCGCCACAGCCGCGGCATTATTTGGTGCTATACTCGCCTCCTGGTTCATCGCCGGTGTTTTTCCTCTAACTTGAGCCGGGTCACAGCAGGGGACATGAAAGAAATAGCGATCGTAGGCGGCGGTCCTGCCGGTGCGCTTTGTGGGGAGCGTCTGGCCAGCGCCGGATTTCAGGTGACGATTTACGACGAGCGCCTCGCGTGGGAGAAACCCTGCGGCGGCGGTTTAACGCATAAAGCCATCGAAGCTTATCCCTTTCTGCTTGATTCCCCGCAGCCGAAGAAAATCGTGCGGAAAGCCGAGCTGATTTCCAGCGGCGGGCATCGCGCACATTTTGAAATGAATCATCCCATCGTGATTTATGCACGCAAGGTGCTGAATGGGCTGCTGCTCGACCGCGCCATCGCCGCCGGTTGCACCGCGGTATGCTCACGCGTGACCAACGTCAATACCAACGGTCCGCGCGTTAGCCTGATAGCCGCGGGTGAAGAACGTTTTTCTGATTTCATTGTACTGGCTGCCGGCGCGCGCAATCAATTGTTGCCGGAAACCACTGCACTCGGCTGCAAAGATCTGGAAGTCACCATGGGTTATTTCGTGCCCACCGAAGAAGACATCATCAAAGTGAAATTTCTGAAGCAGTTTGAAGGCTACCTCTGGTCTTTTCCGCGCGCGGATCATCTTTCCGTGGGCATCTGCGCGAAGATGGGGCAGACGTCAACGCCCGTGTTGCGCGGACATCTGGACGCTTTCTTCGAGGAAGAAAAAATCCCTCGAGCGGGCGCGCAGTTTTACAGCCACGTGCTTCCTTCGCCGCAAGCGAAAACAATTCGCAACCGCAAGATCATGGGCCGTAACTGGGCCATGGCCGGAGACGCAGCCGCAACCGTGGACCCCATCACCGGCGAGGGTTTGTATTACGCGCTGCGCTCGGGCGATCTGCTGGCGCAGGCCATCGCCGCGGGCCAGCCCGAACTTTATCCCGCGCAATTGCGCGCCGCTTTCTCCGCCGACCTGGAATTCGCCGCCAACATTGCCAAAAAAGTTTTCCGAGGCACTTTCCTCGGCGGCGCCATCACCACGCGCATGGTGCAGCTGCTGAATTATTCTCCGGCGTTTCGCGATCTGATTCGTGATGTTTTCAGCGGCTCGCAGGATTATCGCAGCCTGAAGCGCCGCCTGTGGGCTCAGCTAGGCATCACCGTTGCGGAATTCACGCGCAACTTTCTTGATCCACGCACGATTGTCTGCGGGCAAGCTTCTGCGGCCTCGCCCGCGAGCGATCGCGAACCTGCGCAATGAAGCGTCGAGCGAAACCACGCAAACGCAACACCTCCGCAAAAAAAGCAAAACCGTCCGCGATATCGCATGCGCCCGTGGCGGGAATGCCGCGCATCGGCCTGGAGTCCTCCGTCCAGCGAGTCGTGCCGCAAGAATGGACGATAGCCGCATTCGATGCGCGCCTGCCGCCCGTGCTTTCCACGCCCGCAATGATCGGCATGATGGAAATCGCCGCGGTGCAGGCCGTGCAACTCGACCTGCCTTCCGGCGCGATCACCGTGGGCACGCGCATTGAAGTGGATCATCTGAAGGCAGTCACTGATGGTGCCACGGTGCGCGCCGCCGCGAGGCTGGTCGGCTATCAGGGGCGCTTCCTGGTGTTCGAAGTCGAAGCGCGCTCTGGCGATTTAGTTTTAGGGCGTGGCAGAGTTTTCCGCGCCATCGTAGATAACCGAAAATTTCCAATACCCGCGAACGAAGAATAATCTCAGCCAGCTTTCATTGGATACCCGGCGACGGGATGGCCACGCATGAAATTGCTAGCCGTATTCTTGCTTACTCTCGCTCTACTTTTTCCGAATCCGGCATCGGCGGCAGCTCGCGTGGCGGCCGGTGCAAAAGCCCCGCTCGAAGTCATCGTGCTCGGCTCCGGCGGCCCGCGTCCATTTGGGCGCGCAAGCGCGAGTTACATCGTCATGGTTGATGGCACGCCGCGAATCCTGATGGACGCAGGTCCCGGCGCCCTTCTGCGCATCGGCGAAATGAATCTTGACCTTTCGAGCGTGGACACCGTAGCCGACGCAAAATCGCAAACGATTGGGATTTGCGGCACACGCTTACCGACGCTGACCGCCGATTGCTGGCGGAACTCAAAGTCGCTTGGGAGCCCGAAACTTTTCGGCGTGCGCGTCGGAAAGCGTCACATGGGCACGACGATGATTTCCTATTCAGCGCGGCGGGTTGAACTTTCGCCCGGGGAAGGCCGGTAATGGTACGGGACTTGTCCGGTTACGCGACTTATCAGGAACTGAGATTTCATCGCAGGCTCTTTAGGGTAAACCTTCATTTGCGTGGCGTTTGCTTGGCCTTGCTCAGATTGGTGTCTTGGGGTGCTTCAAGAGGACGAGCGGCGGCTGGTGAAACCAAGCGGTTTCGCCGATTATTAGCCAACGAATTGGAAATCCACCCTCATGAGTTATCGAGGCGAATGTATTTGTGGAGTCTCCAGGAAGCCGAAAAGTTCGCTTGACGATGACAGAGTCGCCCGGGTTTAGAAGAACGTTGAAAGGCACGTCAGCAGCATTGAGGATTGCGTCGAAACGTCTGTGCTTGTCATCCGTTAGATACATCACCAGATTCCGTTCGCGCTCGGCGACGCCGCGAGCGTGGTTTGAGATTCGCGCGCTAACTTCGTACACCGAGGCCGCACCTTCCGTCCGGCGCGAAAATCCGTCAATTGCGATGCAGATGTCATCGAAGCATTGGTTTACTCCAAGGCTCCCAATCTGGCGAGGCAAGCAAAGGGACACAAGCACAATCGTCGCGAAGTAAACCACCGTACCTATGAACAATCCGCCGAGAACCCGCCACGAGTACCCAAACTGACGTCGTGCCGCTAGCGAAGCCGCCGTAACGAGTGAGACGACGGTAGCGAAGGCCAGAACAAGAAAAAGCAAATCGAAAATCGTCACTACTGCTTTGTAATGCAAAGTGCTTCTCATGTCAAGGGGTCAAGCGAACTGTCGTATTCCCCGAAGCAAGCATCAGGGATTAGCGTGCCAAGCAGGTTTGCCTGCCAATGCTGCGCGGCGTACAACCCTAAAGTCCTGGTTAACGCCGAAACCGGACAAGTGGAATCGAGCTAAAAGCAGATCTCCGGTAACGCGACGCAATATAAAAGGGCGCCCCGATTGGAGTAGGTTTTGAGTGTTCGGCTCGAACCTACCTCAGAAAGGAGCGCCCTCTATGGATAACGTGAAGTATATCGGGATGGATGTGCACAAGGAAGCGATCTCGCTCGCGGTTCTAAATTCCGCGGGCAAACTGGTGATGGAGTGCACGATCGAAACCAAGGCCAGCACCATTCTGGATTTTCTCCAGGGCCTGCGCGGAAGTTTGCATGTGACCTTCGAAGAAGGTACCTGGGCCGCCTGGTTGTATGACTTGATCAAGCCGCACGTCACCGAGTTGGTGGTGTGTAATCCCCGCCGCAATGCTTTGCTCAAAGAAGGCAGCAAGAGCGACCGCATCGATGCGCGGAAGCTCGCCGAGTTGCTGCGTTCGAACATGGTGCGCTCGGTGTATCACGGAGAGAACGGCGTGCGCACGCTGCGCGAACTGGCGCGCAGTTACCTGACGATCAGCACGGATCTGATCCGGGTGATGACGCGCGTGAAGGCGATCTATCGCAGTTGGGGGATTCCCTGCCGGGGAAAACAGGTTTACGCAGAACGCCATCGAGCCGAGTGGCTGGGCAAGATCCAGGAGGCCGGCGTGCGTCGCCGGGCGGAGTTCTACTACCAGCAGTTGGATGCGTTGCGGGCGCTGCGCCAGGAAGTGCGGCGCGAGTTGCTCGCCGAAGCACAGAAGCACGATGCCTGGAAATTGTTACGCGAGATTCCGTTCATCGGCCCGATCCGGGCGGCGCTGCTGATCGCTTTGATGCAAACGCCGCATCGTTTCCGTACCAAGCGGCAGCTCTGGAGCCTACAGCGGATTTGGGATCGAGACGCACAGCAGCGCCGAGCAGCGGTTCGTCCAGGGAGAGCTGCAGCGCGCGAAGAAGCCGGCTTCGATTCGCGGGCTGAATCGCAATCACAATCACGAGCTGAAAAATCTATTCAAGGGTGCTGCCACCGTGGCCGCTGCCAAGGCGGGCCCGTTCCAAGAGTTTTACGATGCGTTGCTGGCCAAGGGAATCCGGCCGGAGATGGCGCGGCTGACGTTGGCGCGCAAGATGGCGGCCATCACCTTACTCGTCTGGAAGAAAGGAGTGCGCTTCGACGCCCAACATCTGAAACCACAAACAGCTTGAATGTCTCCGGCCAATCCGTTCCATCCTGGAATTTCTTCCGGTGGTGGCGAGTCGGGTTCTGGAGACATTCGGGTTCGAGGGTGAGTCTCAGCTGATTAGTTAGGCTCTGCGTGCCTCGGGCAGGCCGAGTCTCTTACGCGACCCTAGTCCCCCTCGGACAACCCGAAAAAGCTATGGGCCACGAGTCCCCGATAGAACCATGGTTGGCACCTGACAACCGTGCTGCTTGTGGTCTCCGAACGGACTGGCTTCGTCGTGCAAAAGCGATGAAAACCGCTGGCAGAGAAAACCAAAAGCGCTACGCTGCATGAAGCAGCGTCCCGAGATCGCGGAACGGAAAGCCACAACAATCCTGCTCAACGAGGTGGGCTGGAAGGCAAGAAAAAATCCGGCCGCGGAGAAGTGTTTTTTTCTTGACTCCTTTTATAGAACTTATCAGGAGTTGGGCGTCGTCTGCGATGGGCTGCGCCGAAAAAACATCTCTGCTGCGCGAATCAGCAAATACCACCAGCTAGTCGCCGGCGACGCGATGGCGGCTGTATTCGCAGGGGCTTAGGATTCAAACAGCCGCGTGCCCTCGCACTCCTCCGCGTTCCGCGAGCGCGTACCGAGCTCAACGGCATACGGGCGTGATAAGTGCGGAGTTCTCGCGCCAGTCGCTGGTATTGCAAGCGAGACTTCGCAAATTACAGGTCCTCGCCCTGACGATCAACCATCTTCTTAGGCTCAAAGTAGGTCAGCAGCCGGGAATCGGCGATCTGAAGATAGAAATCAACTTCCTTCTCGTCAGGGCGAATCGTTGGCTCTCCGTCCGCGCCCTTCTTGGGAAAATAGAAAATCGCTCCGGTCACGGTTTCGCCGTCGGGTCCCTTGGTAAACACGACATGGCTCAGAGAAAGCTTCAATCCTGTATTTTTCATCTGCAGGTAAGCCACGCTCTCGAATGCCTTCTCGCCGCGCAATTGAAAAATGCGCATGTTGGTTGACTGGACAAGAATCATAAACTCGTCCGGACTCGCCGCAACTTGCGTTTCCAAGTCTGCCTCGGTCATCGTCCCTTTCAAGACGGCGCGGCGGCAGGATGCGCCGCGAACCGTGCGTGACGACCACCAGAAGATGCTGTACGGCAGCCGCGCGGCCTCAGCAGCCTGGGCCTTTTCCATACCGCCAGGCTTGTCAGGTGTTGCCCCGGCGGCAACATGTGAATTGTCGCCCCAAGCAGCCGTTTGCGAATGGCCGCTGGAACCCGGGATAGTTGTGCTGCCGCTCTCTGGACCGCTCCGTCTGGACGCCACGCCCCTTTCACTTCTACATTGGTCTTCGCCCACGGAGAGGCTTGCAGCACTTGTAGAACATCGTTCACGTTCCACTCGCTGACCGGCTTGGTTTTCCATGGGTCACCACCAGCCCAGCCAACTTCGGCAACCACCAGAACTGCAACGAGGAATAGCGCTAGCTTGTTCATATGTCGACCTCCTGATTGGTCCGGCGTCGTTCGAGGTCCGCTCGTTGACAATCTATCCTGCTGTTGGGCGCGGAGCGAGTGATGAAGCTTCCCCAAGACTACTAGAAGTTAGAAATCGGACTGCTACTCGTCTGGCTGATCGTTCGCCTTCCCGTCGCACCGTGGTTAAAGAAGAAAGACACCGTACCAATCACTCTCGCGCCATTCTGTCGCATTGATGACCCAAAATACACTCGGATTACGCGTCTATTGCTAATTCTTCGAACGTTTTCGTGAAGCTATCTCTACCTTAATTTGCCATCTTGTTATTCAATTAGCTAGAAGTTATCTCATAAACACTTTTAACGCATTGAGCGGTTGAAACTTATGCGAATGAGCGTAAATCAAGAGCATGGACCTCACCGACGCCCAGTGGGCGGTGCTCGAACCGTTGTTTCGTCCGAAACGGCGGGACGATGGGCGAGGCCGACCGTGGCAAGATACGCGAGCGGTGCTGAACGGTGTTTTTTGGGTTTTGCGCACCGGCGCTCCTTGGCACGATCTGCCGCGTCGTTATCCTCCCTATCAAACCTGTCATCGCCGCTTCCAGCAGTGGCAGCGCTCCGGGTTGCTCACCCAGCTGCTGCAGAAACTGGCCGAAGACTTACGCGATCGCGGGAAGCTGGATCTGAGCGAATCCTTCATCGACGCCAGCTTCAGTTCGGCGAAAAAAGGGGCTCTGCTGTCGGCCCTACTCGCCGCGGCAAAGGCAGCAAAATCATGGCGATCAGCGACGGCCATGGTCTTCCTCTCGCCGTGCACGTGGCCAGCGCTTCGCCGCATGAAACAAAACTCGTCGAACCCACGCTCCAGCGGCGCTTCCTTGCGGAAACTCCCGAGCGCTTGATCGGCGACCGCGCCTACGACAGCGATCCGCTGGATGCGCAGATTCGCGAACGCTTCGGCGTGGAGTTGGTCGCGCCGCACAATTCCACGCGCAGCCGGAAAGCCACCCAAGATGGCCGCGTGCTGCGCCGCTATCGTCGCCGCTGGAAAATCGAGCGTCTGTTCGCCTGGCTTCATAATTTTCGTCGCGTCGTCATTCGCTGGGAATACTACCCAGAGAATTTCCTCGGGATGGTGCAGCTTGCTTGTGCCGTCATCCTCCTGAGGTATTTATGAGATGGCTTTCTAGTCATGCACCTATTGAATTCTCGACACAACGGGCTCGCCAACAGACCTGCGACAGCAACGACAACATCACTAACAAAAGATCCGTCGGGACGATACCGATGCTGCTTAGCTCCTGATTAACGCATTATAAAAGGGCGCCCCTTTGGAGTAGGTTTTGATCGTTCGCATCAACCCCAACAGGAAGGAGCACCCTCATGAATGACGCCAAGTATATTGGGCTGGATGTTCATCATGCAACGATCTCGGTGGCGGTTCTGGATTCCGCTGGCAAGCTGCTGATGGAAGCGATTCTGGAAACGAAAGCCGAAACGATTCTCCAGTTTATTCACGGCCTGCGCGGCAGTTTGCATGTGACTTTGGAAGAAGGAACCTGTGCGGCCTGGTTGCACGATCTGCTCAAGCCGCATGTCGCACAAGTGCTGGTATGCGATCCGCGCAAGAATGCGCTGTTCAAAGTCGGAAACAAGAGCGACCGCATCGATGCTCGCAAGCTGGCCGAGCTTGCTGCATCTGAACATAGCTCCGTCCGGTGTATCACGGAGAGAACGGCGTACGCGACGCTGCGAGGAACTGGCCCGCAGCTATCTGGCGATTGACACGCGATACTCACACGGGTGATGAATCGTGTGAAAGCGATCTATCGCAGTTGGGGGATTCCGTGCGCGGGGCAGCAGCGTGTACGCACCACGCTATCGCTCGGAGTGGCTCGGCAAGATCCCCGAAGCCGGCGTGCGTCGCCGGGCGGAGATCTACTACCAGCAGTTGGACGCGTTGCGGTCGCTGCGCCAGCAAGTGCGGCGCGATCTGCTCGCCGAAGGCCAGAAGCACAACGCGCTGGAAATTGTTACGTCAGATTCCGTTCGATCGGCCCGATCCGGGCGGCGCTGCTGATCGCTCTGATGCAAACGCCGCATCGTTTCCGCACCAAGCGACAGCTCTGGACCTACATCGGTTCGGGATCGAAGACCTCACAGCAGTGCCGAGCATCGCTCGTGTCAGGGAGAGCTGCAGCGCGCCAAGAAGCCTGTCTCGATTCGCGGGCTGAACCGCAATCACAATCACGATCTGAAGAATGTATTCAAGGGTGCTGCCACCGTGGCCGCTGCCAAGGCGGGCCCGTTCCAAGAGTTTTACGATGCGTTGCTGGCCAAGGGAATCCGGCCGGAGATGGCGCGGCTGACGTTGGCGCGCAAGATGGCGGCCATCACCTTACTCGTCTGGAAGAAAGGAGTGCGCTTCGACGCCCAACATCTGAAACCACAAACAGCTTGAATGTCTCCGGCCAATCCGTTCCATCCTGGAATTTCTTCCGGTGGTGGCGAGTCGGGTTCTGGAGACATTCGGGTTCGAGGGTGAGTCTCCAGCTGATTAGTTAGGCTCGGCGTGCCTCGGGCAGGCCGAGTCTCTTACGCGACCCTAGTCCCCCTCGGACAACCCGAAAAAGCTATGGGCCACGAGTCCCCGATAGAACCATGGTTGGCACCTGACAGCCGTGCTGCTTGTGGTCTCCGAACGGACTGGCTTCGTCGTGCAGAAGCGATGAAAACCGCTGGTAGAGAAAACCCAAACCGCTGGGCCCACGTGCCCCGCAACCGAGCACTTGGTGCGGGCAGTCAGAACAGATCCTGCTCCATCCAGTGGGCTGCGAAGCAAGAAAACGTCCAGCCGTTGGAGACGTGTTTTTTCTTGACTTCTACCTTTATAGAACTTACCAGGAGTTAGGCCAACTCATTGCGTTGAATTTGTGCGACATTTAGAGTTGTTCCAGGGCAGTGCCACATGCACACAGAACCAAGGCAGGAATCTTAGTGCAATCGCCCCAAAAGCAAATACAGCGGCGAGTGTCGGCCGGACCGGTCGCCTTTGGAATCGTTGTTGAAGTTCTGTTTGCTGCAGTACTGTGCCTTCCCCACACATCGAATCCGCCAATTCTCGCGTTCTGCGTTGCGGAGGCTCCTTATCTGCTAGTCCTGGTCATGCTGCTGATCTCTGTGGCCGATACCAAACGGATGCAGTTCTGGGCCAGGGTCGCATTTGGGCTCGGAGTCCTCTACACAGTGCTTTCCGCCCCTGTTATTGTTGCTTACAGCATCGGTTTGGGCTTTAGCAACTATCCAGGCAAGTGGGTGCAGGTAGTCAGCCTTATTGGGTTGATCCCTGTGAACCTTTACGTGGCTTTCGCGGCCATCGCGGTGCGCCCGGGGGGATCCCTCGCGCAGCGCATCGTGTATCCGATTCTGAAGACAGCCGGCGCGTTCGTTCTGATTGTCCTGGGAGTCTGGGCACACGGTAAGTACGACGAGAGCCGGAGGATACAGCGGCTCAACTCAATGCTCAACGAAACTCAACTCATCCAAGTGATGAACCATGTGCTTGCGTGTCTGCAAAGATACAAATTGGAAAAATCCAGCTATCCGGATAACCTCGCGGCGACTGCCAGCGTGCCGGGATGCAGTTCGCTTGATGCGAATCCGGGGAAAGTGGTGGGCTACACCCTAAGCTACGAACCAATCGGTCCGGCCCCTGGGAAGGCGGAATCATTCCAGTTGGAGGCGCGCTCAGAGGGAGGGTGGTTCGAACATGCTGACCCGTATATTGCCGATTCGTCGGGAATCATTTACGGGCACACCCAGTTCGCAGTGCGAGCCATGGGCGGCTCGGAGGGGGCGATGGTGCTTCCCGAGATTCGGCGCTGCGTGGAGAGACCTGCATCCGCAGAGCAGAATCTTGACGCCGATGGGATCGTTCGGGATCTTCAAAACAGATGTCCTTATCGACCCGGTCAATGGGAAAACCAGGATGGAGTCGTTGTGTTCCGAATGGCAGGCAATACCGGGTACGTCTTGGAAATTCACCTGGTTCTGACGGGCGGGCAACCGGCGCTGAAAATATCCGGGTCAGGACGATGCACAAACTATGCGATGAACTGTGTCCGAAGCTATCTTATGGACGAGACGGGCGCGGTGCATGGAACTCCAGAGCCCCGGCCGGCAACGATGGACGATCCCGTAGTGCCCACGTGCGAATCGTCCGCTGCTCCCTGCGATTGGCCCTTGGTCAACTAGAACCGACGCGCAACCAGCTGCCGCAAACAGCAGTCTCGGTCCGTGCACGAGGCGCTCCGTGGGATTCAGAGATGCATAACTGAGCGACTGATGGGAACAAGCGACTAAAGTCCTTCCATGAGAAGGCCGGTTGATGTCAAGGCACACTTTGACTTTCTTCTTTCTTAGAATCAGTTCCTACTCAGCCAAGCTGCCCCTGTCGCCATCCTTCCATCCGCACTCTTTGTGAGCGATATTCGCTCGGTGCAAGGTGGGTGTTCTCGATTCAGTAGGTGCTGCTACCTGATTGATGTCATAACGACGTCGGCCTCGCTACGGCCCGAGTAAACTGTTCGGTGTTCACCCCAACAGTGCTCGGATCGAAGGAGGCCGAGATGCGGATTATAGGATGTGACTTGCATGCTCGCCAGCAAACGTTGGCGATTCTCGACACCGCGACGGGAGAAGTTGTGCACAAGACTCTCACGCACGAAGGCGAAAGTGTGCGGGAGTTTTATTCCGCGCTTCCCGGTCCGGTGCGTGTCGGCATCGAAGCGACTGGGTCGATGAAATGGTTTTTGCACCTGATGCAAGAACTCGGAATCGACTGTCAGGTTGGTCATCCAGCGACGATTCGAGCGGCCGAACCGCGCCGACAGAAACATGACCAGCGCGATGCCGAGCTACTTCTAAAGCTGCTGGTAGAAAACCGTTTTCCATCGATCTGGCAGCCGTCGCAGGAACTGCTAGATTTGCGAGGGTTGCTCTTACACCGTCATCAGTGGGTACGGCTGCGCACGCGGATACAGAACGCGTTGCAGGCGATCGCACTGGCGAATGGTTTAAGGCGCGGGAGTTCGCTTTGGAGCGATAGCGGACAACGGGCCATCGCATCGCTATCACTGGCAACACACACCGCTCATCGGCGCAGTGAGTTGCAGGCGATGTACGTCAGGTTCGAAGCGGAGATCAAACAACTGAATCAGCGAGTCCTGGAGCAAGCAGGCCGACGACCCACCGCCGAGCTGCTGATGACTCATCCCGGGGTGGGACCGATCACGGCCCTGGCAACCGATGTCTTTCTGGGCGATCCGAAACGATTCAGCGACGGCAAGGCGCTGGCCAGTTACATCGGGATCATTCCCCGGGAACACTCCAGCGGCGGGCGACAGAAGTTGGGAGGACTGACCAAACAAGGTAATCCGCTTTTGCGCTTTCTCTGGTGTGAAGCGGCGGCACATGCGGTGCGCCGGGATCCAGAATTGCGTCGGTTCTATCGGCGCAAGTTAGTTCAAAAGGGTTTGGGGAAAGCCCGAGTTGCCGCCGCGCGAAAACTCGGGATTCGGTTGTGGATCATGTTGCGGGACAAGATTGATTATCACGAGTTCTGTCGTCGTGGACAGATGCAACAGAAAAGCGGTGGTGCCTGTGCGGGGATGCCTAGAGGGCGCTATGGTGCGAAGAGTCACCGTCTGATTGATTAGGCTACCCGCCTCCCTACGGGAGTTCGTATAACTCATCATGGTCGATCGTGACCGAAGAGATGTTTGGTGGGCAACACCGAATCGATGAAGCGGAAACGGCCCGAGCTAGTTGGGGTGACACAAGTGAAACAAGGCAGCCACAGCGACGCGATTCGCGTGTCATGGGACAGGTGTGTTCGTGCGCAGAAAAATAAGAATAAAATCTCTTGCAAGGGTCGGCGTCGTTAGAGATAGCGTCCTCTCTTCTCACCTTTTCGGTGGGAGTTGGGCTCCAGGACTTAGCCGCAGTCACCTGGACTCGGCGGTCGAGCTCGGCGGTCCGGATCGAAACTCTAAGCCACTGCCCGCATCGCCTTCTGACTATTGCGCAGTGGTTCGTACACCTCTCCGCCCACCCACAACCGATGCAGCAGTACTGCCAGCTTTCGCGCCACGGCCACTACCGCTCGCTTCTTGGCATTTTTCCCTCCTCGCTCCGCAAGCTTTAATCCCCATCTCCGCAGATCACTGTCTTCGCCAAACGGCCCCAGAATGTAGTGCGCTCCCTGCACCATCATGGTGCGCAGATACCGGTCTCCTTCCTTGCTGATTTTCTTCTGTGGCTCGCTGTTCCCAGAGTTCCTGCGTCCAGGTTTTAACCCCAGAAAACAGCCCACCTCGCGACTCTTCGCGAACCGATACGGGTCCTCGATCGTCAGGATATAGGTCAACGCGATCTGCGTTCCTACACCCTTCACCTGCTTCAGCAAGGACACTTCCGGGTACACTTCCTGGGCGATTTTCTCCATCCGTTCGTCATACTCCTTAATGTGCTCGTTCAGCGATTCGACCTCTCGCAACAGTGGCGCCAGGACATCACGCAACTCCGCGCTCACTCCCTCGGCCAGTTTCTCGTTCACCTGATACGTGCCACATTTAGGTAGTCGTTCGCCATAAGATTTCACTAACCCGCGGGCTGCGTTCACCAGGGCCGTTCGCGCACTCACCAGTTCGGCTCGCGCCCGGATCACCGCCAGGTGAATTTGCGCCTGGGCACTGCGATGCCGCACCGGCCCCAATAGCTCGGGATCGATGCGCGCCAGTCTGGCCAGCGTGCGCGCGTCGTGTCGATCATCTTTTCGGTTGCTCTTGGTGATCAATTCCACTTTTTGTGCGTGCGCCACGAGCACTTCGTGCCCCAGCTCCGTTAGCAACCGGCTCGCCCAGGGCGAATGTGTTCCGGTCTCCAGGGCGATGAGACTTCGCGGTATCTTTGCAAACGTCTGCTTCATCGCTTCCGCTGTCGTCGCTACTTTCTGTTCCAGAATGATTTTGCCCGCTTCATCCAAAACACAGTAGAACGACCAACGATCTCCCAAATCCACACCGATGGTTAGCTTTTGCTCCTTCAAAATTTCGTTCCCCAATACCTGCACAGTGCTAATCTTCTTCATCGCCGGTCTCCTTTTTGCGCCTAGAGCGCGTCGTTCATTGGGAGCGTATCGCATCCCGCTGGAGACCGGCCTTCTCATCCCATCTGATTAACGCGCTTATCGTACATGTGAAGTTCTAGTACGGAAGCTGTGAAGAAACCCTCCGAATTTCCATCTTGCAAAATAAAAAGTCAGCCGTAAGCTGGCGGCATGAGCCAAGAAAATCCGATCAGCAAGCAGCCTCTGATTCGCCACGTAAACCGACAGCAGATGAGTTGGCGAGCCGTGGATGTAGAACACCTCATCAGCGAGGACCATCCGGCGAGAGCCATTTGGACATTGGTAGGGCGCCTGGACCTGAGCGCCTTTTATCAAGCGATCGAGAGCAGCACGGAGGAAGGGGGGCGGCCGGCGATTGATCCGCAACTGCTGATCAGTATGTGGGTGTATGCCTATAGCCAGGGGATTGGTTCGGCACGAGAAGTGGCCCGGCGCTGTGAATACGATCCGGCCTTCCAGTGGCTGACGGGATTGCAGGAAGTGAACTACCACACGCTGGCGGATTTCCGTGTCGAGAAGCAGCAGGAACTCGATGAACTGTTCACGCAGGTGTTGGGGGCGCTCAGCAAAGAAGGGCTGATCACGCTGGAGCAAGTGATGCAAGACGGCACGAAGATTAAGGCCCTGGCGAGCAGTAGAAGTTATCTCCAGGAGGAGACGATTCGCGAGCATCTGGAGAAAGCGCGACGGCGCGTAGCACAGATGGGCGATCCCCGGAACGAGGAGAGTAGTCCGAAAGCAAAGAAAGCCCAGGCCCGTGCGCGGCGCGAGCAACAAGAACGGTTGGAGGGTGCGCTGGAAGAGCTAAAGAAGTGGCAGGCACGCAAAAGCGGAGAAAAGGCCAAGAGGGAGACACGGGTAAGCACCAGCGATCCGCAAGCGCGGGTGATGAAGCATCCTGATAAGGGATTCGCGCTCAGCTACAACGCGCAGATTTCCACCGATGCAGCGAATGGATTGATTGTGGGAGTGGCGGTGACACAGGAGGCCAACGACATGGCCCAGTTATTGCCGGCGGTGGACCGCGTGGAGCAGCGGCTGGAGAAAAAGCCTCAACAGATGGTGGCCGACAGCGGTTACACCACACGAGAGAATATCGAAAAGATGGCCGGGCGAGAGGTCGATTTTCTGGGGACCATGCGACACGAAGATGTGCCGCGTGGCGCGAACCTCGGGAACCGGTTTCCACCGAGCGCATTCGTCTATCAGCCGGAGAGGAACCGGTGTATTTGTCCAGAGGGCAAAGTCCTGCTTCCGCAGGCACGACGCAAGGTAGGAGCAGGGATGACTTACCACCTCTACGAAGCCCGGTTGGAGGATTGCCGAAGCTGTCCTCGCAAACCGGAGTGTTGTCCGGACAACAAGAAGAACGGCCGTTCCGTAGCGCAACTGGAAGAAAGCTCGGTGGTGGTGGCGTTTCGCAAGAAGATGGCGAGCGAGGAAGTCCAGGAGCGATATCGTCGTCGTGGACGAATCGTGGAGTTTTGTCACGCCTGGATCAAGAGCAAGCTGGGGCTGCGGCAGTTCCATGTGCGGGGCCTGGCGAAGGTCCAGATGGAAATGCTGTGGGCTTGCCTCACCTACAACCTGCAGCACTGGATCCGCTTGAAAAAGCTCAACGCCACACCAGCCGTCACCTGACAGAGAAAGAGAACAGCGAGAAGAACCGCGACCATCTCTCAAAATAGCAAGTCAACATTTCAGAAAACTCAGACGCAATCCGCAATCTCTCTCTACATCGAGGTTTCTTCACAGCTTCTACGGGACATGTCCGGTAACGCGACTTATCGTCCAAGTGCCAACGCATCGGAGTAAACAAGGTGCGCGCAATCACGTTCCGGCACTGTTGTCGGCAACTGTTCTCTCCTCTTCAGCCTCGCTAATCTCGGGTCAGTACCAAGACAGGTCTTCGTTCCCAGATACGGGGAAGCCTCCGAAAAAGATGGCAAACGTCTGCGAGGAAGGGGTTGATTCGCTCGGGGTGAGGTCAATAAACGTGAAAATAGGTGGAAGCTCGGTTTTGGAAAACGGGACCGAGCAGTTTTGAATCTCACAGGGCGTCGCATGAACACGCACTACGGCGTAGAATGTCCCTGGCCCTGCGATGCCATTCATCGTCTCTGGGTGAAATAGCCACTGACTGAGGCCGGTGCGGAGTAAAGTCGGGATGCCATTCGATCCTAGCTCCTCAAGTTCAGTTACCTTTCCGCTGGCGCTAAGACCAAAACGCACCAAATACCCCACGTCGTGATTCGGCAACGTGCCGACTGGAAGTTCCAACGACCGAATGTCGAGTGGCATGGGCGGCTCCAGCCATTCAGACACGTGTCTCTCGAAGCTTGTCCCATCGGAAAATCGGATTCGAACGTAAACGAGTTGAGCATTTTCCGGACAGGAAGTCACAACTCCGAAGTTGACTGCGATCAATGAGATCGTTTGTCGGGGAGCGATCGGTTCGCTCAACTTCTGCGAGTAGGAGCGAGCCTTTCTTGCAACGTCGGTTTCGTAGGACAGAGGTATCTTGAATGCAGGTTCGCTCCCTGAATGCTCAATTTGCAGGCTAACCGCGTCTATAGTCTTGTCACCAGCGTTTTGGAAACGCACATACCCGGTCGTCTCGTAAAACGATGCAAAGCGAGCTTCTTCGATAGTGATCGGTAAATCCTGGAACGAATTTGCGAGAGGGAGAGTCATAAGCGGACAGTAGTCTGCCTTCTGGGCCGGAGTTCGCTGCGGGAGCAACAAGACTGCGAGAGCCAGAACGCTAGCACAAAGGATATGAGGCGCTAACCTCGCTAGCGAACGCCTGCACGCTGCGCGAAGTTATCAACCATTTCGTGCGCCCGAGTTTCTTGTATCCGAGCGCACCTTTACGGCAGAGGCGGCGAATTTCCCAAGCGGATACGGAAAGCAGGCGGGCGGCTTCAGAGACGGGAACTAGCAGCGGCGGTTGAAGCGGTGGTGCAGACTTTTGAGACTGTGGCGGACTTCCGCCAGATTTTGAGAAGTGTGAATCTGCCGAGGGAACCTGTCGCTGCTTCATTTTTAGACGCTCCTATCGCGTCCGTCATGAGCAGTGACGGGGGTTGCACATCTACTGCGCTGGCCGACAGACCAGTTGTTCTGAAAACACAGTACCAAAACGAGAAGTACGGAGTCAAGTAGAATTTACGTGGTAGGTAAAGTTTGGTTGGTGCCCGGAGAGGGAATCGAACCCCCACGACCTTGCGGTCACGAGATTTTGAGTCTCGCGCGTCTGCCAGTTCCGCCATCCGGGCTACGACTCGATGAGTTTCGCAGTCTTGCGGCGTTCAGTCAAGTTGCGTGTGATGTAGCGCTCGAACACATCGGTCGTCAAGTGAGTTCCCGCCTGTGCAGCCGTAATTCCCTTCTCACTCATTGCCGTAATCGCCGACCTGCGGAGGTCGTGGATCGTAACCGAACCGCCAATGCCGCTGCCGCCCTTGATGCCCTCGATTTGCTTTGCCCACTCGGAGCGAAAATCACGGACAGCCTTCCCGTTGCGAGTGAACAACGGAGCATCTGCGGCGCGGCGTTCGGTCAATTTACTCAGCATCCCGTAAATTTCCCCATCCGGCGACAGATCAACGACGCGGGATTGCTTGTTCTTCGTCGTGAACGCGGGCAACGTAAACTGCGCCGCCTTTGGGTCGAAGTATCCGCACGTCGCGCGCAGCAATTCACCCTTACGGAAGCCATACCGAAACGTCATGGTCAGAAACACTTTCAGCCAGAATACGCTCGGATCATCCAGCCGTTTGCGCAACGTCTCGAAGTCCTCATCGGATAGACGCCCTGTCCGAACGTGTGCCCGCTCGCTCTGCATCTTCGGAAACTCGGGAAAACGGTCGGCAGGAATCTTCGACTTGTTGTGACCGAACAGCATCATTAGGACGCGCTGTTCGCGATTGCGTGCGCACAGTCCCGCACCTTCTTTCATTCGACGATTGAGATAGGAAACGACTTTGTCCCGGTCAACTTGCGTCGCAATCAGTCCACCGAACACCGCTTTCAGGTGCGCGTCCCATCGGCTCCGATAGTCTTCCTGCGTGCGCGGCTTGCAGTCCGTCTCGACCTTGAGCATCCATGCATCGAACATGGCTTGAACCGTGATGGGATCGAACTTCTTCGGCAGTTCCCCGGCCCGGATCGCGGCGACTTCCTTGTCCAGTTTGATGAGCGCAGTTTCGCGGTCTGTCGTATCAAGTGACTTGCGCGTGCGGATGCCTTGCCAATTCAGTTCAAACCAATACACGGAGTTGCGAAGGAATAGATGGCCTTCGCCGCGAACGCGAACGTTCGGCTTGCGTTTCTTCTTCTCCTTCGGCATGGAGAGCAGATTGGTTGCTGTCATAGTGGTTGCTCCTTCCGGTCGCTAGAACAATGTGGATGACCCGCGAACTTGCAAGCCTTTCCGTTGAACTTTGAGTGATTGCAGTTGCAACACAAGACTTGAAAGTCAGCCGGGTATCCGTTGTCCCGCACCCAACGCCACAGACGCCCAGCACCAGTTCCGAGATTGTTCGCTTTGCGGTGCGCTGCTCCGTCTCCGTTAACGTGGTCGAGTTGCAAGAAGTCGAGAACATCAACCGTGCAACCCGGACACCGGCAACGTGGTGCGCCACCGCAGTAATGCGAGAACACCTCGATGCGGAGTCGTTCCGAGTAACTGAGTTTCGGAATCGGCATGGCAAGAGTGTTATTCGTGCTCATCGGGCCGACTCCTGCGACGCAGGTCGCACTTCGCGCCATGTGTTAATCGCAGATTTTCAATCGTCCAGCATTGGAGAACCGCGTCGGTCAGAGGAATGGTCAAGTCTTCGGCGAATTCCTTGACGGTCTTGATGTGGTCAACGTGGATGTCTTCATCGAGCGGTTCTAGACACGATGAGCAAGCGTTGCCATCGCGCACAATGAGTTGTGAGATTACGTGCTTCTTTGAGCCGACGCGCCGATGCCAGTGCCGCAGAATGTGCCAACGAACACGCACGGGCGACAGTTCGACTCGTTCGCAATCAATTTCGAAAAGCATCGAGGCGACTCCCTGACTTCACTCCGAATTCTGATATGCCACAGTTGATACCACAATGGAACGGAAGTACTATGTAGGTGCTTGAGACTGCGAGACTTCCCGCAGAGGATACGCGGACTCAAAATCCGGTGGCCGCAAGGCCGTGTGGGTTCGATTCCCTCCTCGAGCACCATTTATATTTTTTAGCGCCAGCCGACCGCACGAAATGATCACCTCCTCCACGGAGACCGCCATGAAGAACCCCACGCCGGAAAGTGAAAATCAAAAACAGAACGATGGCCTGACACGCCGCCGCTTCTTGGAAACCGCGGTCGGTTCGACCGTCGCATCCGCGGTGGCCGGCAGCTTATTGGCAAGCGCGAACGCGAGCACGCACGCGCCCGTTGTGGCTGTCGACGTCCGCAACGGCGTTCCCTACCGCACGCTCGGCAACACCGGCGAAAAAGTTTCCTCTGTCGGCCTGGGCGGATATCACATCGGGATGCAGCAGGACGAGCAGGAAAGCAGCCGCATTATTCGCACCGCGCTCGATGGAGGAATCAATTTCCTGGACAACTGCTGGGACTACAACAACGGTACCAGCGAAATTCGCATGGGCAAAGCGCTGCAGGATGGCTACCGGCAGAAAGCATTCCTGATGACCAAGATTGACAGCCACACCAAGCTGGGTGCCACTGCGCAGATCAACGAATCGCTGCGCCGCCTGCAGACCGATCACATTGACTTGCTGCAATTTCATGAGGTGATACGCGACGGCGATCCTGAAGCGATTTTTGCGCCGAACGGTTCGCTGGAAGCGGCGCTCGCAGCGAAAAAGGAAGGCAAAATTCGGTATATCGGATTCACCGGCCACAAAAGCCCACAAGTCCATTTGAAAATGTTGAACACTGGCTTCGCGCACGATTTCACTTTCAATTCCGTGCAGATGCCGCTGAATTTGATGGATGCGCACTACGACAGCTTCGAAAAATTAGTGCTGCCCGTGCTGCTGGAACACAATGTAGGCGTGCTGGGCATGAAACCGATGGGAGATGGCCTGATCCTGAAGAGTAAAACGGCGGAGGCGGTCGAATGTCTTCAGTATGCGCTGAACCTGCCCACGAGCGTCGTCATAACGGGATGCGACTCGCTGCCGATCTTGCAGCAAGCGCTACAGACTGCGCGCACGTTCCGTCCGCTGAGCCAGGAACAAGTGGCTGCGCTGCTGGCAAAAACTGAAGTGGCGGCGCAAACCGGCGAACACGAGCTATACAAAACCGCCCACAATTTCGACGGAACGATTATGAATCCGCAGTGGTTGGATTAAGATTTGGTAGCGGCGGTCGCGCTTCGCGGGACTGCCATCGTTCCCTGCCGCGACACTGATAACGCACTGAAGTGCGCCGCGACGAAGACCAAGCCAAAGGCGCCCACCTAAAGGTGGCCGCTACAAATGCAAGTCAAAAGCCATATCAAAAGCCGTACCTCAGCGCGCTGATCCCGCTAACCTCCGCTGCCGCCACGGATCA
Source organism: uncultured Acidobacteriota bacterium (assembly GCA_963821765.1). Classification (GTDB taxonomy): domain Bacteria; phylum Acidobacteriota; class Terriglobia; order Acidiferrales; family UBA7541; genus Palsa-295. Next base: position 623,163 of record CAWGFF010000016.1, on the reverse strand, counting down.
GCCGAATGGCCTCCGGCAATGCCGCAGCTTCTGCTGTCGTTCCGCTGGCCGCACCGCGTCCCGCAGCAGCGCCATTTCCATCTTGCGCGCCCGTTGAATCGTCACCACCCTCGCCGGGCGCGAGAAAAAGATTCGATTCCAGGCCGTGTTGCTTCGTGTACAAGTCAAAATAGCGCCTGCGCTCCGCGTACAACGACGCATGTGTGCCGCGCTCGATAATTCGCCCGGCCTCGAGCACCAAAATCTGATCGGCACGGCGCACTGTGGATAGGCGATGCGCGATCACAAAAGTAGTGCGCCCGCGCATTAGGTAGCGCAAGCCCTCCTGAATAAACGCCTCGGATTCTGAATCGAGGCTCGAAGTGGCCTCGTCCAAAATTAAGATGCGCGGGTCGGCCAAAATCGCGCGCGCGATAGACACGCGTTGGCGCTGCCCGCCGGAAAGTTTTACGCCGCGTTCGCCGACCACCGTGTCGTACTTGTTCTCAAAACTTTCGGCGAATTCATCCACGCGCGCGATACGGCAAGCCGCCAGAATCTCTTCGTCAGTGGCGTTCGGCCGCGAGAATCCGACATTCTCGCGAATCGAGCCGTCGAAGAGGAAGGTTTCCTGCAATACCACGCCCAGTTGCGTACGATAGGAATCCAGTCGTACCTTCGCCAGGTCCACGCCATCCACCAGCACGCGCCCGCTGGTCGGCACGTAAAACGCAGCAATCAATCCAATCACCGTGGATTTCCCCGCGCCCGATGGACCCACCAGCGCAGTAACTGTTCCCGGCTGCGAATTAAAACTGATTTCGTGCAGCACTTCCTTCCCGGTGTCGTAGGAAAAACTCACGCCCTCGAAAATTACTTCTCCGCTAATGCGCTCCAGAGATTCGCGGCGATTGGGATCTTCGTCTTCGGGGTTCTCGTTCAAGACTTCGCGCGTGCGCTCCAGGCCGGCCAGAGCTTCGGTGATCTGGGGACCGATTGCAACGATCTGAAAAACAGGTGCGATCAAAAATCCCAGGAACATCGTGTACGAGAAGAAAGCTCCGGGGGTCATCGTCCCCGCCAGGATGTGCCGCGCGCCCAGGAACATGATCATCGCGCTGACGATTCCCATTAAGCTCGTGGCTGAAAGGCTCATCAACGAAGTTGCGGTGAGTGTTTGCAACACGTTGTCCAGCAGCCGCTGCACTCCCGCGCCGAACACCTGTTCCTCGCGCGCTTCAGCGTGATATCCCTTCACTACGCGGACTCCGCCGATGGACTCCGTCAGCCGGCCAGTCACTTCGGCATTGATTTTCGGCCGGGCGCGGAAAATCGGGCGAATGGTCTTGAACGCCCGATTCAGCGTCAGCCCAAAAATTAGCAGCACGACGAACGCTACTCCCGTCATACTCGCACTGGTGCGCAGCAGGTACACCAGGGCGAACACCGCGGTCATGATGCCGCCCGCGAATTCCACCAGCCCCGTACCGATCAAGTTGCGCACACCTTCCACGTCGCTCATGATCCGCGAAATCAGCACGCCGGTTTTGTTCGCGTCGTAGAACGACACGGGCAATCGGCCGATATGCGCCTGCACTTTTTCGCGCAGCTCGGAAATCATGCGCCAGGAGGATTTCGAGAGTAGTTGCGTGAGGGCGTAGGAAGTGAGCCCCTGAATCACGGTTGCAGTGACCACTACCAGCACGATCACCGGCAATAGGCGCGCTTGGCGTTTCAGAATTACGTCGTCGAGGAAATATTTTGTGGAGGCTGGAAGCACTAACCCCGAAACGCGGTTAACCACCATCAGCGCGAAACCCGCAACCAGTATCCAGCGGCGCGGTCTAATCAGCGCCAAAACGTCCGGCAGCAGCTTCCAATCGAATTTAGCCTTCGCCGGCTTGCCGTCGCCGCTGTTCTTTCGCTCCTGGCGCTCCATGCGATTGCCCATGCGCTCCACGCCAGGACTGGTTTGTCTTCCGAGCATCCCTAACTATACCTTGAAATTCTTTTCACTGCGCGCGCCGCCGGACCGTCCCCGGAATGGCCTTCACGGGGCTCTCCGCCGTCCTCTGTTTTCCCTGTGTTAAATCTTTTGCTGCCTTCCGATAGCGTTGGCCACGGTTGTCCCGCCTCGACACGGATGATAGACTCACCGCATGGCCAAGAAAAAACCAACACGCAAAAAGAAATCCGCGAAGAAACCTGCACGCTCGAAAAAGAAATTAATCGCCAAAAAGAAGAGCGCGCCAAAGAGAATCGCGCCGAAGAAGAAGCTCGCGCGCAAGAAGAAAGCGGGACGCAACACGCCCGCCGAAGTTTCTAATCCCATTTTCTCACCCAGCGGCCGCGGTCTGGGCCCCGGTGCCGGCGGACAATCGGGCGACAACCAAGGCCTCTCGCGCCGCGAAGTTGCGGACTCCGAAAGCGTGGAGGAATTGACGGAAGAAGGCCAGGAGTACGAAGCGGAAGTGATCAGCGGTGTGGAAAACGCCCGCGACCCCGATCAGGGCGAGGTGACCACGAAAGAAGTTCCCGAAGACGACGTGCCCAGCGAATACGACGATCAAGATCAATAACGCTAACAAAACGATCGCCGGCCCGACGCCTCGTAAACGAAATCGGCGGCAAATCGAGCAGAACGCCCGCACGCACTTCGGCGCTCCACCCGGGCCGCAAGCGACCCGGCATGGAGCGACACGAAGCTGCGTACTAATCAGCTGATTCGGTGGAACGGTTGCAATCTGATTTAGCGCGAGCCTGCGGTGTGAGCCTTGGTGCGATCGGTGCGCTCTCGCTCGTTTGAATCCTGCGCGTTATGCTCGGGTTGAGCTTGTAGCGATTTCAGGAATCCATCTACTTCCGCTGTGGCCTTTTCCTTTGCAAGGCCATAACGTTCTTCCACGCGTCCGATCAATACATCACGCTTTCCGGCAATGACCTGCATATCGTTATCGGTCAAATGCCCCCACTTCTGGCGAATCTGTCCCTGAATCTGTTTCCATTTACCTTCAAATTGTTCAGAATTCATTGCTATTTTCCCCTTTGCGCTCGCTGGCGCTCTTACGGGTCCCAAGATCTGTTGCGGAGTGCTGCATTCGCACATCCACGAGATATACACGCAAGGCCTCTGCCAGCGCCGCAATCATTTCCGAAGTGGCGTCTGCAGACGGACTTACGTCGGCGCACGGGCACAGCGCGTGGATCCCGGGGGCTTGCGACCGTGTAATTTTGTCGTGTTACCGATGATTTCGGCTAGGTTGCGCGCCGCGCGGCAGACTCGAAAATCGGGACTGTCCGTGCCTTCTTCGCCCCTTACAGTAGTCAGATAATTGCCACATCGAATTGGCCCAGGTAACCTTGCCTGCTACGATTGCATCTGCTACACATGAGCTGAGTTAGGATCCGGACTTTCTCACATTAATTGCGCATCAAAAGTTCGAGGCTCGGGTTTGCACGCAGTAACGGAAAGAGGTTGCCGGTCGTGGGTCACGCCGGGCGGCTCTTCGACCGATGGAATGGACCGAATGGTGGGTACCACGGGTGGATTCCACATCTTATTTCAGTGAAGGGATGCTTCCATGATAAAGCGTGCGTGTTTGCTGAGCATTCTGGCCGTAGCTGCAGCCGTGACGATGTCATCCTGCGGGGGAGGCGGTGGCAGCGCTCCGATTACCGTCTCCATAACCACGAACGTTTCCAATATCGAGACGTTCCAGACCGTGCAATTCGCCGCGACGGTGACTGGCACCTCCAATACGGCCGTCACCTGGCAGCTCAGTTGCAATGCGTTGCCGGTCTCGGTCTGCGGCACGATGTCCGCGAGTGGCATGTACGTGGCGCCGAATACTGTCCCGACGCTCGCAACCGCGAGCAGCACCGATCCAGCCCAATTGACCGTCACGGCTACCTCGCAGGCCGACGCAAACGCTTCCGCTAGCACCGGGACATTCCCCATTCGCTCGCTCAACATGCAGCCTCTCACCGCGCCGGTGCAGCTCGGCTCGTCTGGTTCCAACGTAGACGCGATCTGCCTCACTCCCGCGCCGGGATTTTGCTTTGGCGGAACACTAGGGTCGCTAGTCACGGGCGGCGGGAAGACCTACGTTCTCTCGAACAATCACGTTCTGGGCCTAAGCGACGGCGGCGCCGTCGGCCAAGGCGTGACGCAACCCGGCGTCATCGAAACGAACTGCTCGACCACTGGAACAATCACCGTCGCGAACGTATCGAACATCATAAATCTCCAGAACCAACCGATCCCGGCATTCCCGGTGGACGTCACCACGGCGCAAGTCATCAGTGGACAAGTGGACCCGCTCGACAACATTTTGGAATTGGGCACGCTCAGCACCGTGAACGGCGTACAGGTTCCGCAGCCCGCTCCGCCTGCCGCAGGTTCAGGCATGGCTGCGACTGTCGGTCAATTATTGGCGAAGAGCGGGCGCACCACCGGCCTTACTTGCGCTACGGTGGAATCCGTTGATGTGACTACGGGCGTCAGTGTGGGGTATTCCGAAGGCTGTGCGACTGGCACTTCCTTCACCGTCGTGTATAAGGACGAAATCATCGTTGGCAACATGACCAATGGCCAGAACTTCATCGGCGACGGAGATTCCGGCTCGCTGGCCGTGGATGAAGCTACTGCGCGGCCCGTGGCCCTAATGTTTGCGGGCAGCGACACCGAGGCCGTCGGGAACCCCGTTTCCGACGTTCTCAATGCGTTGAAGAGCACCACCGGCGGAGCGACTTTCACATTCGTCGGAACAGCGACGCCGCACACCGTGCCGGGGTGCGGCTTGCCCGGTCTCAGTTCAGTGACGGTGACGCCGCAATCAGCTGCGGCTCTTCCCGCCGGCGCAGCGCAGCGCGCGCAGTCCGCCGCCACCGGAAACAGCACGCAGATTATGAGCACTCCAGGCGTTTCGGCGTACGGTGGAGGCGGCAGCCTCGATGCGCCGAACGAGCCTGCGGTGATGATCTTCGTCGCGCCGGGAGCATCGCAGGCCAACATCCCGGCGACGATTGATGGAGTGCGCACGCGCCTTGTCGAATCCAATTCCGCAACCGCGCATGGCCCGTTGACCGCGCAACAAACTGCGCAACTCGCAGCGCAATCGCCGGAGTCGCAAACCATCACCATCTCCGACGCCGCCCTCGCGCAAACCAAATCCATCAAAGAGCAGCATGCGGCGAGCCTGATGAGCGATCCCGCGATAATCGGCGTCGGCGTAAGCGCCAGCCTCGATAGCCCCGGTGATCCCGCGCTGATGATTTACGTGCTGAAAGGCAAAGCGCACGGCGCTATCCCCGCAACGATTGACGGCGTGCGCACGCGCATCAAGGAAACCAGCCAGTTCCGCGCCAACGTGGCCCATCCGCTGAAGTCCGCGACAACCGCAGCCGGCTGCCGCGTGCCGAAATCAACACCAACCACCGGGCTTAACGCATCTCCGACAGCGCTGAACGCCGCGCCCGCCGCACCAAAGTCGCTTAACACAGGCGAGTAGAGGCCCTTGAATTTGTGAATCTCCCCACAGGGAAATTCATCCTGAGATCTCGCAGCGCGGAATCGAAGGTCAGCGGCCGTCCCGTTCTTGTGAAATGGGCGTTTCTGCCGTTGCCTTAGGTTTCCGCAACGTAGTCTGCGCCTCATCGGTGATATTTCTTGCTCTCGCATGGCAGCTGACTGTAATCCAAACATTCGCAGTTGCTTTTCCCGTTCCATCGCATCTATAACAAGATGAAGCCAGCCCCAGCGATGGAGGCAACACCCATGAAAACCCGTACCGCATTTCTAGCTATCGCTCTTTACGGCTCTGCGATCGCGCTGCCAGCCGCATTCGCGCGCACCACACCCGGAGAAAATCCCCCTCCCGCGCCACAAAAATCCTCCGCGCAAATGGCTCAGTCCGCGCACGCGGATATCGTCAATGCCACCGGCCAGAAGATCGGCACGGCCACTTTCACTCCCGCTGATGGCGGCGTGCGCATTGACGTGGACGTGACGCAGCTTCCCCCCGGCACGCACGGCATCCACATTCACGCCGTCGGAAAATGCGAAGGCCCCAATTTCACAACGGCAGGCGGACATTTCAATCCAGCGGGGAAAAAGCACGGCAAGGACAATCCGGAAGGCCAGCATAATGGCGATCTGCTGAATCTGGAAATTGGCGCCGACGGTCACGGCATCGCGTCTCTGCTCGACGCGAACGTCACGCTCGGCGCCGGTCCCACTTCCCTGTTTCAGCCCGGCGGCACAGCGATCGTCATCCACGCTGGCCCCGACGATTACAAGACCGACCCCGCGGGAAATTCCGGCGCGCGCATTGCCTGCGGCACAATTCAAAAGTAAAGGGTCAAAAATAACCGGGCGTCCGAATCTACTGGGTGTCGATCGTGCGCAGCGCCGTCTGTTCATCCGGAAAATCGGTGAACACCGTGTGCAAATTGGTCATGTGCAGAACTTCCCGCGCGCGCGGGCTCAAATCTACAGCGTGCAATTCCGCATTATTCTTGCGCGCCGAATAGAGTCCGCGAATCAGCTGGCCGATCCCCGAGCTGTCCAGATAAGAAACGTCGCGAAAATTCAGCAGCACGCGCTTGCGTCCGTCCTCGAAAAGATCGAGCAGCAGTTCGTGAACCGCTTCTCCTTCGATCAGCGTAAATCTTCCGCGTACATCCACCACCGTAACGCTTCCCAATTGACGGGTACTAGCACTAAATCCCACTAATGGCCTCCCCACAGATGCAGCCGTCATCTTACCGCAAGCGCGAGCGAATTCTGAAATCGCGCCAGCTAGCCGCATCGGGCTGGTTTTCCGTCACGGCGTGCATCGGGCAGTAGAACGAGGCTGAAATGTAGCACGGCAGTCCGGCAGGCGGGCGCGGAGCCGCTAGTATCGCAATGACCGACCGTCGCATGTTGGCTCGAGTCGCCCCGCCGTCAGCACGGCGTACGTGTGAAACGCAATTCCGACGCCCAGCTTTTTCCCCGGAGGTCCGCTTGGGTCGATATGGACGACTCTCCCGTCGCAGCACCACCTGACGATAGGTTTCCCGAAAATCTGTGCTGGCATCACCAGATAAGCGCGGACCGGCGTGTCTAATTCGAGCTGAATGTCGCTGGAAAAGTACATGCCGCCTTCCGAAAGATTGGAAGTTTCAACGGTATATTCGGGGGAACCACTCTCGTCCAGCCTGCGCAGTCTGACAGGAACGTTGAGGTTGAAACGTGGGGTGGTTCTGTCGCTCGTGTACATAAACCCTCCGGCAAAAATAGGGATTGAACACGGAAGGGGAGTTCAGGTTGCGCCTGACGCCGGCACAAAACTGTCACATAACGCACATCGCGAAGATTTACAAAATGAAGCAAATTGTGTCAAATCATTTCGATTTTCCTGGCTGCAACGGCGTTGCCCGCGACAGAGGCAATTTAATCGTTGTCTCGGCACGCGCAGCCCGTCCGAAACCGCGTCCTCTTGACAATGCCAATGACCTGCGTAAAAGTCGCACTCGCGAAGGAAGCGCGGACTAAGTCCTTGGCGCCCCGTTTGGTGCTCCAACACATCAACCGCAACATAAACAAAGACCCGAAGGCGATTCAAAAAGACGACGCTGCGACCAAATCGGTGCCGCATGACGAGGCAGCGGGCATTCAGCTGGCACCCTGACGTGGCTTCGCGGAGCGAATTTATCTTCCACCTGGCCCGATGGCAATGAGGGCCAAGAAATGACACAACTCAGGAGGCAACTATGAGCACGAACGCAGTCCGTAGTATCGATCCCGCCGCCGCAACAGGCGACATGAAGTTCGAGATCGTCGTCATCCCCGTCTCCGATGCCGACCGCGCGAAGGCGTTCTACGCGAAGCTGGGATGGCGGCTCGACGCCGACTTCGACAACGGTAAAGACTTCCGCGTGATTCAGTTCACGCCGCCCGGCTCCGGCAGCTCGGTCATATTCGGCAGGAACGTCACCGCGGCGGTGCCCGGCTCCGCGCAGGGCCTGTACCTGATCGTTTCCGACATCGCGGGCACCCGCGAAGCATTGCTCGACCGCGGCGTGCAGATCAGCGAAGTGTTTCACAACGAAGGTGTGTACACGGGCACGGGCGAGACTTACCTGTTCGGAAGCGCTCGCGTGAGCGGTCCGGATCCCGAGCACCGCAGTTACCGCTCGTTCGCCTCGTTCAAAGATCCGGATGGCAACGGCTGGCTGTTACAGGAAATCACGTCGCGGCTACCCGGCCGCGTTGACCTCGCCACAACAACCTACGCGTCGGCAAACGATCTGGCGAACGCCATGCGGCGCGCCGAGGCCGCCCACGGCGAACACGAGAAACGCACCGGGGCGCGGGATGCAAACTGGGCCGACTGGTATGCCAAATACATGGTGGCGGAGCAGGCCGGAACGGAGCTGCCGAAGTGAACGAATGCGGAGCGATCGTCATCACCCTCTGCGCGGCCGCGCTAAAGACAGACGCCATCGGGACAGCGGCGGACACTCAGCCTGAACTCTTCGCGGTGAGACTCCGCGCCTTGTTTCAACTGTTGCGCGTGGCACAGTGATCGCGAGTGCCATCATCCTCACGCGTGGATTCACGCAGGCATATTTGAAACATGAAAGGAACTCCACCTGAAAACCGTTCGAATCGCGGCGGTACCGGTGTTAATCGTCGCTAGCGGTTTGGCGCTGCAAGTGGCGCGCCCGCAGCAGACTGGCATCACGCGCACCGAACTACAGCGGCATGATCTCAGTATCCCCGGACGCGAGGTCGTTCAGATGCGCGGGGATTTTCCGGCAGGTGCGGCAACCCCCAAGCACACGCATCCGGGCGAAGTGTTGTTTATCCCCGCAGGAACCGTGCACACGGCAAAGAATGTTGGCAGCGGCAACAGCGCAGCGCTTGCCACATACATCGTCGAAAAGGGAAAGCCGCTCCTTACGCTGGTCCGGTAGCCGCGCAACCTGTCAACAACGGCGTGTGAGAAGCGCCGCGACCCAGCGCAGGCTGTTATTCTGAAGTGTGACTGCGATGCGGAACACGGACACGACGAATCCTCCCAGCACAAACCCGGCGGCCACAAACACATACGCCAAGACTTCGTTTCGGTCCGGCTCGCTGCGATCCGTTATTCGCTGGCTGGTGATCGGCGTAGCGCTTCTTTGGTTGCTGGCCGCGCTGTTTCTGGTGGCCGCCCGCTGGATTGACCCGCCGACAACCGCGGTGCACACGCAGCGCCGCTTGCAGGCTTGGATTCACGGCACGCCGTATCGCGAAAGCTACGAATTCACTCCGCTCAGCCAAATCTCGCCTGAGTTGCAGCACGCGGTAATCGCCGCCGAGGATGCGAACTTTTACCAGCACCATGGATTCGATTGGCAGCAGATCGAAATCGACGCGAAAGACGATTTGGAAGGCGAGCGGACTCGCGGAGCTTCCACCATTACACAGCAACTGATAAAAAACCTGTTCTTCGGAACCGGCCGCTCGGTGCTGCGTAAAGGCGCAGAAGCCACACTGGTGCCGGTGGCCGAAGTAGTCCTCGGCAAACAGCGAATTTTGGAGCTGTACCTAAACGTAGTCGAATGGGGCCCGGGCATCTACGGGGCAGAAGCGGCATCTCGCTACTACTACCAAACCGCGGCCCGGAATATCGGCCGGCAACAGGGGGCGCGGCTGGCGGCAATTCTGCCGGCACCCTTGAAGCGGCGACCCGAGCGCATGAATGGCTACAGCGCGATTATTCTGCGGCGGATGGGCCAGATGGGTTGGTAATTATGGATTAGATTATGCCAATTCAGCGGCTTTTATGACTCTCGCGGCGCGTCCTGACTGGTAGTCGCCGAAACGGCGTTACCGGACACACGTCGTGCCTTTACTCACGTCTCCGTTCGCGGCCGCAAGCATCACCAGACAAGTCGGTAGCAAGGCCCACGTCGGCGCTCACCTTCTGGGCCGCTGAACTCGCCCTAATTGGCCGCTTGTTCGACGCTTATGCGTGGGCCGCGTATTCCGTTCTGCCCGCGCAGACCGAGTGAGAGCACTTGCAATCCACGTCCGGGGTTTCTTCCATCGCCTCGCACTGCGGGCTGCAATACTTCTCCGAACTGACCTGACACGTACAAACCGGATGCGCGCATTTCTTAGTTTCGTCGGCTACCATGGCCCCCTCCTTTTTCGGTGGCGAAAAGCGCAAGTGTAGCAGTTTCCTTCGCCAAAACGGAATTACATCCGCGCGGCATACGGGTGCCCCGGGAAACGGCCTCATTGGTAGTAATGCCGATAGGCAGCGAGTCAGTTCGCATATAATCTGCGCGAATGTGGTGTTGGGCGGGCTGGTACGGCGCCTGGCGAGCTGGTTCGATAGCAGTAGCGCGACCCCGCGTCGTCTGATTTTGCACCGCACAGCGGCCCACAGATACAGGCTAAGCAATTGTTGGAGCGCATTCGAATGGTCTTCTTTAAAAATTTGAAGGTGCGGCGGAAATTGCTGCTTGCCATGGTTCCGCTCGTTTTGATGGTGGTGGCGGCGGGGGTCTATTCATCGTTTGAAAGCAAAATGATTGACAAATGGTATAGCGCGTTGATCACCGACCAAGTGGAAGCGCTCAGAAATGTCGGCGAGGCGCGCGCACACACCAACCGATTCGGACTGTTTCTGTTTGAACTGGTTGACGAGACCGATCCCGATCGCAGACAGGTGATTGACGGACAATTAACACAGGTTGCCGCCGAATACCACGCGGGGATGATGGCGGCGCTGAAACAAAGCCCCGAGCGCGCAGCAAAGATCAACGCTGCCTCCGCTCTGTTCGAGCAGGCGGAGCTCGATGCTCGGCCCGTGCGCGCGGCAGCCTTGGCCGGGAACAGTGTGAAAGCGTCAAATCTCCTGCGTGGAGGCGTAAACCAGGAGCTGCTGCGAGCGCGCCAGGCCGCCATCGAGATCATGCAGGATCTGCAAACGTATATTGACGAGCGCTCCGATCAATTGACCGAAAATACGCATCACGCAATTTTGATCACTTGGCTGGTGATTGGCTTTGGCCTGCTGTGGTCGTGGGCCGCCGCCTTCCGCATCGTGGAAAAAGAAGTAGTGAAGGAACTGGTGTCTCTACAAGGTAGCATCCAGGATTTAGCCGACGGGCGGCTGGATCAGAACATCCCCTATCTGGATCGCAAGAATGAAATCGGTGAGATCGGACGCGCATTACGTACCCTGCAACTGGGGGCGCGGGAACGCGAAACGCAGAGCTGGATAAAGGCGGAAGTAGGCGCCACGCTGGGAGCGTTGCAATCGGCGCAGGACTATCCCGCATTCGGGAAAGCTTTATTGTCGCGATTGTCGCGGCCCATTCCGCTGATTTACGGAGCGCTCTACATTGCGGACGAAAGTCGCGAGCGCTTTTCTCGCGCGTATTCGTTTGCAAATGCTGATGTCGGTAGCCCGAGCGAATTCGCCCTCGGCGAAGGACTTGCCGGGCAAGCCGCGGTGGAGCGCCGCATGCTCGAAGTGACCGCCGGGGATCAAGTTCGAATCATCGCGGGCATGGGAATTCTGCCGGTCGGGAAAATCCACTTCATTCCGGTCGTGAATAAGGACCAGGTGACGGCGGTCATCGAATTGGCGACCAATTCAGCGCTGTCGGAGCGTCAACGAGCGTTGCTGGATTCCCTGCTGCCCTCCATCGCTCTGAGCGCTGAAATATTGTCGGGCAACATCGCCACTCGAGAGCTGCTCGACCGCACGCAAGCCCAGGCCGAATCTTTGGCGGCGTCGGAACGCCAGCTCGAGACGCGTAAGCACGAGCTGGAGAACATCAATCAGGCGCTGGAGGCGTCTGGCGAAGAATTACGGCACGCCAAGGAAGTGGCGGAGGATGCCACCAAGGCCAAGTCCGATTTCCTGGCCAACATGAGCCATGAAATCCGCACGCCGATGAACGCAATTATCGGCATGTCGCATTTGACGTTGCGCACCGAACTGAATCCCCGGCAGCACGACTACGTAAGGAAAATTCAACTCGCTGGCCAGCACCTGCTGGGCATCATCAACGACATTTTGGATTTCTCGAAAATCGAAGCGGGCAAGCTGACGGTGGAGAACATTGATTTCGATCTGGAGCGCGTGCTCGAAAACGTAAGCAATCTGATTTCCGAGAAGGCTTCCGCTAAAGGACTGGAGCTGATCTTCGACATTGATTCGGCCGTCCCTACGCAACTCAAGGGTGATCCGCTGCGCCTGGGTCAAATTCTGATCAACTTCTGCAACAACGCAGTGAAGTTTACCGAAAGTGGCGAGATCGTCGTTCAGGCACGGATTCAGGAAAAAGATGAGGAAGGCCAGCTGATTTACTTTGCGGTTCGCGACACCGGCTTCGGACTCACCAAAGAACAAATGGGAAGGCTGTTTCAGGCGTTCGAGCAGGCGGATGCATCCACCACTCGCCAACATGGCGGGACAGGCCTGGGACTGGCGATCTCCAAACGACTGGCGCGACTGATGGGAGGAGATGTCGGAGTCGAAAGCGACGAAGGCAAAGGCAGCACATTTTGGTTCACGGCCAGGCTGGGCAACGGCGCGGCCACTCGACGGCAATCCGTCTCGCCCGATCTGCGGGGGCGCCGAGTTTTGATAATTGACGATAATCCACAAGCTCGTGCGGTTCTCTCCAGCATGTTGACAAGCATGACGTTCGAAGCGGATGAAGCTCCTTCCGGGTTGGAAGGAATCGAAATGGTGCGTCATGCCGCGGAAATTAACAGACCGTACGAAATCGTTTTTCTTGACTGGCAGATGCCCGGCCTCGATGGCTTCGAAACGGGCAAAAGAATCCGCGCGCTGCCAGATCTCTCTGTCCGCCCTCACCTCGTGATGGTAACTGCTTACGGACGTGAAGAGGTTTTGAAACAGGCGGAAGAAAACGCGTTTGCGAATATTCTGATCAAGCCAGTCACCGCTTCCATGCTGTTCGATTCCGCCGTCCAGGTCCTCAGCGCAGACAGTTCGAAGCCGTATGAAGCCGCCGCGGCTCCGGCCGTTGAACTGGGGAGAATACGCGGCGCGCGCGTCTTGCTCGTTGACGACAACGAACTCAATCGCGAGGTTGCGCTCGGCCTGTTGGAAGACGCGCACCTGGAGATTGATACCGCTGAAAATGGACAGGCCGCCCTGCAGATGGTCTCTGAACACAACTACGATCTGGTGCTGATGGACATGCAAATGCCGGTGATGGATGGCCTGACGGCTACACGAGCGATCCGCACGAAGCCGCAATTCCAGGCGCTTCCAATCATCGCCATGACTGCCAACGTGATGGAAAGCGATCGCGAAAAATGCACCGAGGCGGGAATGAACGACCATCTCGCCAAGCCTATAGACCCGGAAGCACTTTTCGCTGCATTGTTGCGCTGGATAAAGCCCCAGCCGGACCGCGCCGCGAAGGCACCGGCAAAACCCGCTGCAATAACCGCACGCTCGGCGGAGGCCGCCGCCCCACCCGAGGGCGCCGCCTTGCAGATTGAAGGTGTGGACACGCAATCGGCGCTGCGGCGGACCGGCGGAAATCCCAAACGGTACGAAATGTTGTTGCGCAAGTTCGCGGAGTCGGCAAGCGTGGAAGAAATTCGCGTGGCGCACGCTGCGGGCGACACCGCCACGGCCGCGCGAGCAGCCCATTCGCTGAAAGGCGCGGCCGCGAACCTCGGTGCGACCGCGGTAGCCAACAGCGCAGCCGACCTAGAAACGGCGATTAAAGCGGGGCTGATTGTCCAGCCCCTGCTGGATTCGCTGGCCACTTCACTGCGCGCGGTTGTGCAGGCAATCCGGGCGGCCCTGCCCAACGAACAAGCGCCAGAGAGCGCGAGCCTCGCGACCGCCGACCCAGCCTCCGTCGCAGCTCCGTTACAAAAGTTGCAGAAACTCTTAGCGAACGACGATGGCGCCGCTGCAGATTTCATTTTGGAAGCACAGCAGGACTTCGCGAAGGTGCTCACAGGATCAGAAATCACCAGCCTTCGCGATTTCGTAAGCAATTATGATTTTATTGGCGCGCTGAAGTGCGTTTCCGAAATTGCCGGTCGTTTAGGTCTAAAACTGGAGTGAAATCATGACTCAGCCGTCGGCTCAAAAAACGATTTTGATTGTGGACGACACGCCCATCAACATCGGCGTCATTTCCGGCGCCCTGAAGGACTCATTCGCGACGAAGGTGGCGACCAGCGGCGAGAAGGCACTGGCAATTGCGTCAGGGAAAGATAAGCCGGATCTAATCCTGCTGGACATTATGATGCCGGAAATGGACGGGTACGAAGTCTGCCGCCGCCTGAAGGCCGATCCCGACACTCGCGATATTCCGGTGATTTTTCTTACCAGCCAGACGGAGGCCGAAGATGAAACCAAAGGCTTCGAGGTGGGCGCGGTTGACTACATTCACAAACCATTCTCGGCCGCCGTGGTAAAAGCGCGCGTGCGCACTCATCTGATGCTGCGCGAAGCACACGCGCAGATCGCGCGACAACTCGTCGAAATAAACGCCGAACTGGAAATGGCCCGACAAATTCAGCTCTCCATTCTGCCCAGCTGCACGCCGAAACTCTCAGGCCTGGATATTGTGGCGCGCTATATTCCCATGACTTCGGTGGCCGGCGACTTCTACGATTTCATCGTCGTGGACGAAAAGCACTTGGGCATCCTGATCGCCGACGTTTCCGGACACGGTTTGCCTGCCGCCCTGATCGCGTCCATGCTGCAGGTCGCACTCACCGCCCAAGCCCGGCACGTTTCTGAACCGGGAAAAGTTCTCGCCGGTTTGAATCAGGCGTTGTGCGGCAAGTTTCAACATAACTTCGTCACCGCAGCTTACGTTTACGTGGATTTGGAAAAAAACATTATGAATTACGCGGGTGCGGGCCATCCGCCGCTGTTGCTGTGGCGCAAATCAACCGGCGGCTCCAGTCAACTCCTCGAAAACGGATTGGTCATGGGCCAGTTCGAGGAAGCCACCTACGATTCGCTGCAAGTCCCCATCGAGCCTGGTGATCGCTTCTTCCTTTACACCGATGGAATCCTTGAAACGGCCAATCCAGCGCAGGAGGAATTTGGAACGGAGCGCTTCATGAAGTTCATGGATACGAATAATAAGCTTCCAGCAGGTCCATTCGCCGACGCCCTGTTGCTCGAGCTGGCCCGCTGGCTGGAGCAGCCTCCAGGCGAAGGACACAAGGACGATATTTCGCTGCTGGCCGTTGACTTCACAACTCGCTGACGGCAACTCCCACGCCGCGAGAGACGTGGCTAAATTCTCTTTCCATAAGAAGTCCGTTCGGCATGCAAACTTACTCCAGGTAAGGCACGTAACGGAAAACTTGAAAATCCAAGCGGACTGTTACCGCGTTAACCGTGAGCTAGTTGCCCTAGCGCCGGAACGAATTGTCGGATGGCGCGAAAGCGTACTACGAAACAGCTCGGGCGCGAATTCACCACAGAACGAACAGTGAGCTACTTAATACGGCGATTCCGATAGTGAGAACGCCCCGCAGACCGCGACCCGTTGGCAGAAGCAGGGGTAATCCTTGATCGGTCGAAGACCAGCGCAGGTTTGCCCTAAAAGTAGTTGAACCCACGCATTCATTTTCGCGAGCTTGACTGTACAGCACCGCATATTTGTCGGCGCTGAATAGTCGGGTTATGCTGAGTTACCTTGTTCCCACTGCGAGCCGTCACGTCGTTGAAGATCTTGGCCTTTTTTCTGCTTGCTCTTCCCTGTCACAACGCCTACGGGCAAGAAACTGTATTCGATGTGCCCAGTGCGGACGTGCTGGGTGCGGGAAAGGTCTATGGCGAACTGGACGGTACAGTGCGCGTCGTCAATTCCTTGGCGACATTCACGCCGCGAGTCGTAGTTGGCATCGGGCACGGAATCGAAGTCGGGGCAAATTTCGACGGGCTGAGCGCGCCGACGTTGGGCCAACTCGATATCTCTCCAACGGTGAAGTGGCGGCTATGGAAGGACGAAGCCTCGGATTGGTCCTTTTACGTTGGGGACGATTTGTTTTTTCCTGTCCACCAGCGAACCTACAACGCGGGAAACTATGCTTACGCAGCGTTCGCAAAGCAATGGAAGCACGGCACGCGAGTTGGATTTGGCGGATATGACTTTACGCGATACGTTGTGGCGAACGCCAATCGCGCAGGTGGACAATTCACTTTCGAGCAGCAGGTAAACGACCGTTGGACGCTCGCGGCTGAGTGGTACACCGGGAAGCAGGCGGTCGGTTATGCGAACGCCGGCGCGATCATAAAGCTCACCTCAAAGCTCACGCTCTATGCCGCGTATCAGATGGGAAACTCAGGCATAACCACGGGCAATCACAACTTCCTTTGGGAACTTGGTTACAATTTCAATTAGTGGCTGGTCTTCCCTCGCGACCTGCGGGACCGGATACGAAACTCGGTCCCACTCGGCCACACGTCTAACTTCTCCTTAGCCTGGTGACCGCAAGCTTGAATTCCAGACGGACGGTTAGCACGTTATCAGGACTTACTCGTTCTTTGCGGCAGGCCTTGTCTAAAACACGAATACCGCGACACCATGCTTGAAGCAGCGGAGGCCTTTACTTAGCCTGCAAGGACTTGATATAGCTCACCAAACTTGAAATACGCACATACATGATCGCTTGATCCGAATCCATCGAGCTGAAGAGGGGGCCCCACACCGGCATTTCTGCGTCGCCATGTGCAGGAGCCTTCACGCCGTTCCGCAGCACGTTGGCCACATAGCTGTCAGGAAATTTCCCGCCGTGTCGTTTGGCCAGCGTCGTCAAGTCCGCGGGTGCGTGTTTCAAGGCCGGCGCTGCCGGGCCGTCTCCCTTCGCATCCTTGCCATGGCACACCGCACAATAGTCTTTGAACATTCCAGCACCCGAAAGCGGCACCGTGGGCTTGGCACGTTCCGGCTTGGTCTGCTGCCTGTTTGGGGACGCCTTGATGCCAAAACCCAATGGCGAAGCCAGCAAAATCAAAATTCCGATCTGAAATCCTATGGCCCGAGATGTTCCGAAGTGTGGCATGGCTAACCTCCCGGCCTACTTTTGCGGCGGGTAGAGTGCGAGGTACATATAGGCATCGGCGGCTTCATCCTGACTCACGAAGAGAAAAACGGGCATCCTTCCTCTGTAAGCCGTCGGCGGCGTGCCCATGATGATGGGCGCACCGCTAGTGACCTTTCGCACGAACTCCGGCAGACTTGCCCGAGTCGTCAACGTAGAGAGCGGCGGAATCGCCCCGTCCATTATTTGCTGGGGGTCGGGGTTCTGCCCCGTCGCGCTGTGACAGATGTGACACGTAGATTTCACGAGGTGCTCTCCGATGCGGTAGGACGATTCCTTTACCTGAATCTGATTCTTTTCCGCCCCCGGCACGTCGGAGAGCTGTTCGAGATAAGCGACGAGGGATCGGATTTCTTCCTCGCTTAAGCTGGGGGGCGGCATGCTTTCTCCCCCTTTGTGCAGCCGCTGCAACAGAATCACCTTGGATTCCTTAGCCATGGCAGCTACATCAGACCGGCTGATTTCCCGGCCGGCCTTCCTCATCCGGTCCAGGGTGGCTGCGACGGAAGTCGCCTGCACGGGGCCGGTAATGGAATTTATTTCGGGAGGTGCACCCAGGCCGAACTCTCCGTGGCATCCACGACAATTCAAGCGATAGAGATCTGAACCTCGTAGTAGGGAGCTTTGGGCGGCGTATCCGGACGAGAGCTTCAACTGCCAAGGTGCGGCTTCCTCTCCCGGGCCCGCCGGAGGTGGCCCTAAATCCCAGGTCTTGCCCATGCTGGTTTCGTTGAAGGACGTGTTGAGATGACGAATCCAGCTCTCACCTTCCACTGCCGTGACCGAAATATCTCTGGTCCCGGCAGACTGACCGAGCACCGACGATGCAATGACCAAAATCCACACGAGCACCACTCGATGTGGCCACCGAGTTTTTTTAATCGCAAATGGATCCGTCGGTTGCTTAATGTGAATTGTCCTTTCCGCCGAGTCGCTACTTCTTTACTACCGTCAACTCGACGTTGGTTGTGGCGTCCGTTACGGTAATCAACAGTGAGGTGGGTTTGCCGTCTGGGCTCCACGTCTTCAGGGTGTATGTGCCGGGTGGAACGTCCTTGATCGTGAATGTACCGCTCGAGCTGGTCAACGTGAAGTACGGCGTCGGAACGATTATGACATAGCCGGTCATATTGAAATGAAAATTGCAGAGGATCGTGGCCTCGCCGACATTGTCGAACTCGAAGGACTTTTGTTGGCCCGGTGACACGGTTACCAAATTGTGCGCAAGACTCTTGCCGCCGCTTATCGAAGACCAATGGACGTTGTGCGCGACGTGATCGCTGTTCAGAAAATCTACCGTGGTTCCCTTCAGGATCACGATAGTCTGGGGTACGAACTTCATGTCCCGCTGGTCCACGGACACGTGCTGCGCTGGCGCAGCGAATTTCTTGCCCGGAATCACGTCAATGTAAACGGCAATATTTTCTGTGGACTTCAATCCCGTCGCTGATACCTTTCCCGTTATGTCGCCTGCTTGCGCAGCGCCCGCCAAGAGAGTCGCGCCGAACAGAACAGCCACGAGAAATGCTCGATCGGTGTTGGTCATCCAAGTGTCTCCCATTTACGAGTTCTGCAGGCCGAATCCGCGCGCACTTGGCGTAGTCTGGGGCATCGCCTCGGCTCACTGCGGTGACGCGAGACACGGCTCAGCGTGACGCCCATCACGCGGAATCAGCCGTCTGCGACTACTGATCAACGCGGTCAATTTCTGGTTAATCGCGAAACCGGACATCTTGGTACTGGACCCGCCTTGAGGGCCTACGCGCTAATCAGATGGGATGAGAAGGCCGGTCTCCAGCGGGATGCGATACGCTCCCAATGAACGACGCGCTCTAGGCGCAAAAAGGAGACCGGCGATGAAGAAGATTAGCACTGTGCAGGTATTGGGGAACGAAATTTTGAAGGAGCAAAAGCTAGCCATCGGTGTGGATTTGGGAGATCGTTGGTCGTTCTACTGTGTTTTGGATGAAGCGGGCAAAATCATTCTGGAACAGAAAGTAGCGACGACAGCGGAAGCGATGAAGCAGACGTTTGCAAAGATACCGCGAAGTCTCATCGCCCTGGAGACCGGAACACATTCGCCCTGGGCGAGCCGGTTGCTAACGGAGCTGGGGCACGAAGTGCTCGTGGCGCACGCACAAAAAGTGGAATTGATCACCAAGAGCAACCGAAAAGATGATCGACACGACGCGCGCACGCTGGCCAAACTGGCGCGCATCGATCCCGAGCTATTGGGGCCGGTGCGGCATCGCAGTGCCCAGGCGCAAATTCACCTGGCGGTGATCCGGGCGCGAGCCGAACTGGTGAGTGCGCGAACGGCCCTGGTGAACGCAGCCCGCGGGTTAGTGAAATCTTATGGCGAACGACTACCTAAATGTGGCACGTATCAGGTGAACGAGAAACTGGCCGAGGGAGTGAGCGCGGAGTTGCGTGATGTCCTGGCGCCACTGTTGCGAGAGGTCGAATCGCTGAACGAGCACATTAAGGAGTACGACGAACGGATGGAGAAAATCGCCCAGGAAGTGTACCCGGAAGTGTTCTTGCTGAAGCAGGTGAAGGGTGTAGGAACGCAGATCGCGCTGACCTATATCCTGACGATCGAGGACCCGTATCGGTTCGCGAAGAGTCGCGAGGTGGGCTGTTTTCTGGGGTTAAAACCTGGACGCAGGAACTCTGGGAACAGCGAGCCACAGAAGAAAATCAGCAAGGAAGGAGACCGGTATCTGCGCACCATGATGGTGCAGGGAGCGCACTACATTCTGGGGCCGTTTGGCGAAGACAGTGATCTGCGGAGATGGGGATTAAAGCTTGCGGAGCGAGGAGGGAAAAATGCCAAGAAGCGAGCGGTAGTGGCCGTGGCGCGAAAGCTGGCAGTACTGCTGCATCGGTTGTGGGTGGGCGGAGAGGTGTACGAACCACTGCGCAATAGTCAGAAGGCGATGCGGGCAGTGGCTTAGAGTTTCGATCCGGACCGCCGAGCTCGACCGCCGAGTCCAGGTGACTGCGGCTAAGTCCTGGAGCCCAACTCCCACCGAAAAGGTGAGAAGAGAGGACGCTAATCAGGTAGCAGCACCTACTGAATCGAGAACACCCACCTTGCACCGAGCGAATATCGCTCACAAAGAGTGCGGATGGAAGGATGGCGACAGGGGCGGCTTGGCTGAGTAGGAACTGATTCTAAGAAAGAAGAAAGTCAAAGTGTGCCTTGACATCAACCGGCCTTCTCATGGAAGGAATTACCCAGGGCCGCCGGTGAAATCGTCCGAGGTGTTCCCAATCACACGAAGCCGTGACCTGCGTCACAGATATCTACTGCTTGCAGCGGTATTTTTTCAGCCGAACGGGTTCGATGAACGCGAAGGAGAGTGCTAGTCCGGTGTATACAGCGTTCAAGGAGTTTAAGAATGGCGAGTTCGTACGGGGAGCGTCCTGTGATGAACTTGAAGAGGCCGTGCAGCTGGTGGAGCTACTCAATGCCTTTTGGCCCGGAGGATATGAGGTTCGAGAATCGCATTCTCAGACGGTCAGATATGCTACGACTTTTCGGTCGGTCCTAAACTAAATCGGTAGATCTTGGTCGGTCGCGTCCGCGCTCGGAATCGTACGATTTGAAACTGACACGAATTCGGCAGGGCGACGTGGTGTTGCGATGAAACTCTTGCAAATTGTGCCGGCGCTAATCGTCGTGTTCTGTGTGACGGTCTTGATTTCTAAAAGAGGGATGATTTTTGTTCCATAAATCGTCGGACCAATTCCCGCCTTATCCTGTATCACTCCCACCTCGTGCATCGCGCCGCTCCGGCAGTACGCATGCCTATCTTCGCGAACTCCAGTTACTTTGCCCGATGCCGGAAAATCCGTTTAGAAACTCACGCGCAGCTCATCGTAATGAAATTGCCCCTTTTCCCCGCGATTAAGTCCCGGTTAGCCGCATTGCCATCTTTATGACGTAGCGTTTCACTTTTCCCGTTGCGACGGGGTTGGGGCACCAGCGGGCAAGATATGCACGTTATCACTGGCGACGCGAGACCGTGTTTTATATCATGCAGTTGCGCGTTCGATTGCGCATCAGGATTTCAGTTTTCGTGACTCATCTCGAGGGGCGAGCGAAGATGTAGCTGCAGCGCGATGTTTGAGTAAGTCATGAGGACAGACACGACTATGCCGAAGAAAGTCCGCTGGGGAATTTTGAGCACCGCTAAGATCGCAGTCAAGAAGGTGATCCCGGCGATGCAAAAGGGCGATCACAGTGAAGTGATCGCCATCGCTTCCAGAGATCGGCGCCGAGGCGAGCAAATCGCGCAGGAACTCGGCATTGCGAAGGCCTACGGAAGCTACGAGGAGTTGCTGGCCGACCCGCAGGTGGAAGCAATCTACAATCCCCTTCCGAACCATTTGCACGTGCCTTGGTCAATTAAGGCGGCGGAAGCCGGCAAGCACGTGCTGTGCGAGAAACCGCTGGCGATGACGAAAGCGGAAGCGCTTACGCTTTTGGCGCGACAGAAACAGACGGGCGTCAAAATCGGCGAAGCGTTCATGGTGCGTACGCATCCGCAATGGTTGCGGGCACGAGAGCTGATAACGTCGGGGCGGATTGGGGAACTGCGGTCGGTGGCCGGCTTCTTCAGCTACTTCAACCGCGACCCCACTAACATTCGCAACGTGCCTGCGTATGGCGGCGGGGCGCTGATGGATATAGGATGCTATCCAATCACGGCGTCGCGTTTCGCGTTTGCCGAGGAGCCGACGCGCGTGGTGGGACTGGTTGCGAGAGATCCGGATATGCATGTGGACCGGCTAGTCTCCGCGATCCTGGATTTTCCGTCCGGGCATGCTAGTTTTACATGCAGCACGCAGCTAGTTCCGTATCAGCGGCTTCATTTCCTGGGAACACTGGGCCGCATTGAAATCGAGATACCATTCAATGCTCCCAACGACAGGCCGTGTCGGATTTTTATTGACGACGGCGACATTCTCGGCAGCAAAATCATAACCGAGATTATTGACACTTGTGACCAATACACGATTCAAGGCGACGCCTTTTCTCGCGCGGTACGCGAGAACAGCGACGTGCCGGTTTCGGTTTCTGACGGAATCAACAATATGGCAGTGATTGAGGCGATTTTCCGCTCCGCGGAGTCCGGACTCTGGGAAAGGCCTTAAACACAGGTCACGTGGCGAACCCAACGAGACAACACGCACATCGTTCGATTGTCCAGCTATAGCTTACGGTCGTGGGCATGATTGGAATTGCAGGACTGTTCCTGCCATTCAGCGCTGGCGTGTCGCCGGGAGCCGCCGCTTCGAACGGCGCATTCTGGCGATTAGCCCTCCCATTCTTCCTTGCTATTCAGGCTTCTGCTGCCTCAATTCGGTGGGTCATCTCGGGCTCGTGATCGGGACTTGAGCGGGCAATCGCCTACGTGGTAAGTGCCTCGATGGCAGGCTTGACCATTTCCATGTCGTTCCCATTTACAATCCGGCCGGAGAATATTTACGAATGGGTCCGGCCGCTGAGCCCATACCCAATCCTCGCTTTGGGTCGCTATTTTTTAATTCGGGATTCAAGCAAGGGGCCATCCAGAGAATTCAACCCACTGTTACCGAGCCAGGTGGCTTATGTCGCCAACGCTGTGCTGTGCCTCATCGGATTCTATGGAGATTGGGAGCAGGGTGCGTACTGCGCCCTGATCGCCGCCCTGGCATTTGTGCTGCAGATCGTCCTGGCCAGTCGCGTCGCGTAATCGAAAACCTGGTTAGCGGAACCGACTTGGCTACTTTTCCGCGGGGGCCACTTCCAGGGAGGAAGGTCACGGATTCTGCTGAGCTAGCTTGCGCAACTCCGGCGAGGCGGACATCTTACTCGCCGATTGTTCGGCCGCATCCTTCACCGAATCTTCAACGATCAGCTTCAGGTTCTTTCCGTGAGTAAATGTGTTGCCCATGTGATGTTTTGCTGAGCCCTGCACGGTCTCGATCCAAACGGTCTTCCCAGATCTGTCTTTCACGGTCCATTGCAGTAAGACAATCATTTCCCGGTCGGAAAAGGCGCCCAGAGTTTTCGTCGCGTCAACGTCACCAAATTTTGGCAGCAACACAACTTGCGTTTCTTCGGGCGACGGTGGCGCCGCCATCCGGGTCAAGCTGGAAAAAACGCCTTTGAGCGCCGGCTCAAGTTCCGCGCAAGCAGCTTTTCCGATCTCGAACGTTTCTTTGCCGGAAGCGAAGGATCCCGTCTTCGTTTTGGTCGCGCAAAATTCCGGGGTGAGAACAAGTGCCGCCTTGAGCGTCAGCGTCGTGTCTGCTGGCGACTTAGTCTGGGCACGCAAGGTGACGGACACGGCTGAAAAAATGATTGCGCTCAGTAGCGGCGCGGCGAGAAAGGAAAAGAAAGCCAGCTTCATAGTAATCCTCCTCAAAAAGCCAATTCCAAGACGACTGATTGGTCCGTGCCGGTTCGGGTAACTGGAATCCGAAGAATGATCTTCTCGCGCGCGGTATTCTTAGGCACCGGAACGTAGACAAAGCCGTGCGCTAATGTTCCCGCGGAAAGCGTCTTGCTTTGCAACTCCTTCTTCAAAATGTTTTCTTGGACCCACGAAGCATCGGAAATTAGCTTCATGGAGAGAAGCGCTCCACCCAAAGAAAGCGTGGCCATGCTCGCCACAGCTAATTTTTCGCCCGCTTTCGAGCGTGCGTCCGGAGTGGAAGGACTCGAATCGGCCGGGCCGTACGTAATGCCGCTCTTATCGAATAGGAAGCTATCCCCGTCCACTGCATTTTGAATGACAACGAAAACGGGAACGAAACCTTTAGGAGACAATTCCGTGTGGAAGTAAGTCGTTTGTTCCTTAAGGTCCTCAACCGGCTGAATCCCGATCGTAAGACCAGCCTTCTCGGTTTTGACGGAGTAATCACCGGCTGGGCGCACCGGGTAGTCAGGAAACTTGTCCGCAGTGTAAGCAGGTTGTACAAGCAGTAGGGCAACTGATATGACAGCGATTCTAGTGAAATCGATTCCGGGCACGGAAGGCCTCCTCTCGCGACCGTCAGCGTCGCGTAGCGCGGCGTCTGAACAAAAGCCCCGAGGAAACTGATTCGTGATAGGTCAGCTGACCGGACTCGCCGTTTGCCAGGCATCTAGAACATTTTGTACTGATGATTACCGGCAATCTCTGTGAATCGTTTTTCATGAAGTGGAGAACTTGCGCAGGATGCTAGTTCCTGTATCGGGGCATGTCAACTCTTGATTAGTCGTGCGGGTTCAAAGGATTGACGCAACACTAAGCTTCAAGCGATCCAGCATTTAAAACAAAGCCGAAACGGCCAGCCAGGGCTAGTGGAGCAGGGACGCTGTCCTGGCTAGGTTTTGGCACTGGAATTTCCATCCGCCGGAATTCTCACTCGAGCTTTTCGAGAAGTCCGCGCAGGAAACCGCTATTTGTTGAGCTTGCTCTCAAGATCCGGCACGAACATCGGCTGCGCGCCCGGTTCGAGCTTTCGCGCTTCGCTGAGTGCCGTGTCCCACTCCTGCCGCGCCTCTTCCTTTCGCCCCATTGCCGCGAGCGCATCGCCCCGCGCCTCGTGCCCCAATATTGAAGATGGATCGATCGCCACCGCCTCGTCCGCCAGCACCAGCGCCCCCGCAGCGTCGCCCTTCCCCACGGCCTCGGTCGCATTCTGCGCGCGGCTGAGCGCCGCCGCCTGCGTTAAATCAAAGCGGCCGCGGTAGATCATCACCGCGTGGTCAATTGTTTCTTCTGGTTTGGCGCGTCGAAACGCATCGTACGGATTGAGAGACGCCGCCGGCCACTCGCATCCCGACAGGTCCCCCGCGCTTAGAATAACGGTGCCTTCAAACACCGCCGGCACGTTGTCCGCTCCTCCCAGCCCGCCCGTATCCGCGGTCGGCAAATGATGGCAACTAATCCCGTATGTCTCCGGGTTAATCTCAGGATACGCAAAATAGGCGAACCAGCACTCTTCTCCTGGATGCCGCTCCTGCCACGCTCTCACCTGGAAGAGTTGCTGCGCCCAGTCCGAGTTCGAATCGCTCAGCAGGTTATGCACGTTCGCCGGCCCGCCCCATGCTTCGTTCGCGTAGGCCATGGCATCGGGAAACGCCGCTAGCGACGAACCCACGTGCGCTGCAACCGCAAGGCAGCATACGGCAAACCACTTGCGGTTAGATGCCGCCAGCGCCGCAGCTCCGCCGCCGGCCAGCACGAACAAATATGCGTAAAACGGCAACAGGTGCCGCGCCCCGATGTTCATCCCCGATACCATCGCCACGGCCAGATAGAACAGCGCGGGAATTAGCAGAAAATCCACTTCGCGTCCCCATTTCAGTTTCCGGCTCGCCGCCGCATATACCGTCAGGCCTGCCAGAACCAGCAGTCCTACCGTCGTCTTAATCGCGATCACTGACGGGAAATACCACCACACGCCGTGTGCGATGTTCCGCCCAAATATGAACGTCGGATAGAAGAGCGCCATCCGCCCTACGTCCACCAGACCGATCAGGTAAGACTCCGGCAACAGGTGCAGCCAGCCCACAAGATTGATGAGCCACGAAATGTGCGGCCCGAGCGGCGCCACATAATCGCCGAGCGTCGTGCTCATCTGCAGTCCCGCGGGCCGCGGCGCGTAACGAAAACCGTAGAAGCTCCACAGCACCAGCACTCCGATCAGAAAAATCTCGCAGAACGCACCCGCGAGGCGCAGCCCTTTCCGGGCCCGCGTTCCTTTCTCCGCCGCTGCGATCTCGCGCGCGATCAACAGCAAGAGGATTGGCGCCAGCATCACTCCAGAATGTTTCGTCGCTAGTAGGAGGCCCGCCACCACACCGGCCACCACCAACCGCTTCGCCGTCGGCTGCTTCACGTAGCGGTAGAAACACCACGTACTCGCCAGAAAAAAAAGTGAGACGCCGATGTCCGTCGTCACCAGTGCCGAATGCGCCAGAACGTTCGGATCGAACGCGGCCAACGTCAGCGCGAAAATCGCCGCCCAGTCCCCAAACGATTCCCGCGCCGCCAGGAAAACGACCAGCGAAAGCGCCACGGCCAGGAGGCCGGCCGCCACCCGCATCTCGAAAACCAATTGGTTCCGATCGCCGTCGTTCCGCGCCAGCCAGTCCCGCCCGTCCAAATACGCCTCGGTTTTGAAGTCGCGACCTTTCAGCTGCGGCACCCACAGAGGCCGCCCCAGCAGTGGCGCCGTCGCCAGCAATTTTACGAGCGGTGGGTGCTCCGGATTCAGTCCGTAATCTTTGGTGTGCCACATCATGTAACCGGCAAACATGTGGTTGCCTTCGTCGAACGTGAGCGATTCGCGGTGAACCATCATTAGCGTCAGGATCATCTGTGCGCCGATCAGCCCCGCCACGATTCCCCACAGCATCCGACTGGAAAGTTTTGGCACTTGGATCCTATCCCGTGAAATTCACGCGAACATCTTACGTCGAATGACCCGTCGAATGCTCCGTCGCGTGCCGCATCGCTCGCGCGGACGGGTTCAATCGCCCCGCGGCGTATGTCAGGGTGTTCTTCTGAGAGGCGAATTTGCTTTTATTGCGGTTGATGCGAAAGCGCTCAATCCGCTCAAGACCACCAGTATCCACAGCGCAGCGCGAATGGCGGAAAGCTGCGCGACAAACCCAATCAGGGGCGGACCGGCAAGGAAGCCAACATAACCAGCAGTCGTGACTACGGCAAGGCTGGGGCCGGGTGCGCTGCCTTCAATGTTGCCGGCAGCCGCAAACGTATTGGGAATAATCGTAGCTAGCCCTGCTCCAGCGCACGTAAATCCCACCAACGCCGAACCCGCGTTACCGAACAATAAAACGCAGACGAGCCCTGCCGCGGCTAAAAGTGCTCCGTAACATACCAGGTGCGCGCGACCCAGCTTCCCAGTGAGGTAGTCGCCCGCCAGGCGACCTACAGCCATGGCGCCTGAGAATACCGCATACCCAAGAGCAGCCAGTCCTGGCCCGGTGAGAACCGAAGTACGAAGATAAATTGCGCTCCAATCGGCGATTGCACCTTCAATGAGCATAGTCGAAAATGCAAGTAGTGCGAGAGCACCTAAGGCGACGGACCATGCAATCTTGCCTCCGGATGCCACTATCTCTACATCCGAAGATGCTGAGGGAAGCGGAAGCCACCTGAATGCAATTATGGACATTGCGACCAGCACAACGCCGCTGACCCAAAAGTGAACGCCGGCCGGAACTCCACGTGAAGCGACCAATCCCCCTAACGCAGATCCGGCCATTCCACCCAGACTGAAGAGGGCATGGAATGAGGACATGATGTGACGTTGGTACCTCTTCTCGAGAATTACGGCGTGAGTATTCATCGCTACGTCCATCGAACCACCCATCGCCCCGTAGAAAAGAAGAGCGACCGACAGCGTTAGGACCGTTCTGGATTCGGCAATTAAGGGCAGTGCGAGGCCGAAGCCCAACGTCGAGCAAGTCACGATGCTCAGACTGCCGAACTTGTGAATGAGCCATCCAGCCGCTGGCATCGCGAAGATGGAACCGATTGCCGCCATCATCAACGACCTGCCCAAAACGGCGGGAGAAAGGTGTAACCGCGCCTGAAAGACAGGAATCCTGGAAGCCCAGGTAGCGATGATCAATCCGTGGATCAGAAAGACCGAGGACACGCTCACGCGTACCTGTCGGAGGCTGGGTTGCCGCATCAATCGGGTTCCGTGCGATTCGGGCGCTTTCGCGAAAGACGTTGCATGGAGCTGAGTTTGGCAGTAACATGCACAAAGCGGACAATACACGCATATACGTGCAGCTTCAAGTATATTCGTGCAATACGGTGAAGAGTGAAACCGGAAAGTGAAGCGGACCAAATCGCCCTGAAGGAAGAGCGCCACCAACACATCCTGGCGCTGCTTGGCAGCGAGGGTCGAGTGCTCGCCGCGGACCTCAGCAGTCGCTATAGCGTTTCTGAAGACACGATTCGTCGAGATCTGCGCGAATTGGCGCGTTCGGGAAAGATCCAACGGGTACACGGCGGCGCCCTACCTCGCCGCGTGGAGGCTCTTCCTTTCGTTTCTCGTCAGCAAATTGATATTGAGAGCAAGACCGGAATTGCTCGAGCGGCGGCTGAATTGATCCGCGATGGTCAGGTGGTGCTGATTGATGGAGGCACGACGAATCTAAGAATCGCTTCCTACCTTTCAAGAGAGCGTTCGACAACGATTGTTACCAACAGCCCGCCGCTTGCACTTGCATTGGCGGATCATCCGAACGTGAGCGTGCTGATGCTCGGAGGAAATCTTCATAAAGAGGCGCGGGTCACGACAGGCATCGAGACCATTCGGGGAATCGAATCCATCCGTGCTGATCTATGTTTTCTCGGAATGTGCAGTTTGCATCCGGAAGTCGGAATAACGGTCGGCGACCGAGAAGAAGCGTACGTGAAGCAAGCAATGATAGGGGCTTCAACGGAAGTTGTCGGCCTGATTTCACTTGGAAAAATGGGGACGTCACTGCCTTACCTTGTCGGTGCTGCTTCCCGACTGACACGATTGATCACCGATGCCTCAAACGATGATGTCCTGAATCCCTACCGCTCGCAAGGCATAGAAGTCACAAGTACGTAAGCCGACTACAGTGCGAGCTGGAGTAGCCAGAATTCAGCGAAGTGCGGAATTGTGTTTCGGGCGTTTCGCACGAGCCGGCGGTGCCATCTTCGAAGCTCGTTTTGTTCTTTAATGCCTCTTTTGGCCGCCACGACCAATCGCTAAGTCATCAGAGGCAAACAATGATTCTGGAGCGGGTAATGGGAATCGAACCCACGTCCAAAGCTCCGGCCGTCGCGTAACCGGAAACTACGAAATTCTACTTCACCGGTGAGAGCGTTAATCAATAGCTGGCTGCAGCCTTACTGTTGTCAACTATGTATCGCTGCCGGTTCACTGCTGCGCTTGAGCGCGATTCGAGACTTTCGGCGTCAATTTCCGGATGACAAACTCTTGCAGGACAGATGCGAGCGAATTTTCAGCGAACCTTATCAGCGCGGTTTCGGCCACTATTCCGGCTCCGCGATTGCTCGCTGGGTAGTAGGTATATGCGATGCCCGCAGCGGCAAAGTTCCCGATTACGTAGGAATAATTCGGTTGCCAGCGGCCGTTGTCGCCCTTGCACATGAACGGACTCGAGAGCGCATACAAAACCCGGGATTTCTTGCTCCCTGTTCCCTTATAGAAATAGCGGGGATCTTGTTTCAGCAGAGACGGCAATGCGGCGCTGCCCAGGAACGTTCCTATCACAACGTCACCGTACGCTGCGCCATAGCGCTTGGCGTAGCCTTGTGCTCCTTGCCCGTATCCACTGAGCCCGTTTCCTGCCTGCTGAAGCCCAGCCAGGACCCCAACCCCGACGAAAGTGACCGGATCCACGGACGACCTCCCGGCCAGTTCGAACTTTTGCTTCGGCGAGAGCGCAACCGCATCAGGGAGGTAGCTGACGTAAAAATTCGGAACGATGCCAAGTATGCGCTGCTGCTCTTGCTCCTTGATTTGCGTTTCTGCCAGTTCGACCTGCGTGAGTGAGACGGTCACCTGCGTCACTTGCGTCGCGACAAGCAAGACCACTTGCGGGACAACGTAGGCCTCCCCAGGATGCACGGCTCCGGAGATTACTTGCGTATTGAGGCCTGTAAACGAAATAGTCAGCTCGAAGGGACCGGGAGCGACGTTGGCGAAGGAAAATTGTCCGAGGTCGTCGGCTAGAACTTCCGCTCTTGGGGATTGATCTTCGCGCGAGAGGCGCACCTCGGCGCCGACGACGACGGCACCAGTTACGTCAACAATCGTTCCGCTGATGCTTCCGGCCGCTTGCGGAGCGGGCTGTTGGCCCGGCTGCTGCGCGGCCTGCTGGTCGGACGACGCCTGCCGCGCAGCGGCCGGGACAACAGCCGCCACTAGAAACAGAAGCGAAACTATGCCCAGCTGACACACCAGCGAACCCCGTCTCTTGTTCGTAACCCTCAAAGCTTGCGCGTCTCCTTATAGGACTCGCCACGGATTTCGAGCTAGCGGAGTCACGGGAGTAGGCTTGACCAGAACTGTTAGACGATCAGCGCCCCAACCCCAATCCCATCAGGCAAACCAAGTCGCTTCAATTAGATGCCGCTCGCTATTCATTGGATTCCTTCTAGTCTATCGCAAAAAGTGACGGGAGAGAGACCTAACGAGTGGATGAGGCCTACTTGGAACTGGACGATTGCGTCCGCGACTCATTTCTGCGCTAAGAGCGATTACCCGGCACAGGTGATGGGGCCGGCACGTCTATTCCGGACAATTGCGGTTCAACTTGTGGCAACGGCTAACTGTTAAGCCTCGGTCGGATCAGGCGTCTCTGATTTCGCGGAGACGACCGGTGGCGACGTCGTAAACGAAGCCGCGGACGGCGACGCTCTTCGGAATCCAGGGGTGAGTGCGGAGTTTCTGCAATTGGTGGCGGACATTTTCGTCGATGTCTTGGAAAGCGTAGAAGAACGCGGGAGCAACAGCGGCCGTTCCGGTGCAATTCTGGATTCTCGTGCGCAGGTCCTGTTCGCTGGTGTGCGTTAACCCGCAATCGGTGTGATTAATGACCATGATTTCCTCAGTGCCCAATAAATAGTGTGACACGACCAGCGAGCGCAGCGTGTCCTCCGTGACGATGCCTCCTGCGTTGCGGATGATGTGCGCGTCGCCTGTGTTCAGCCCCAGAGTGCGAATGGAAAGCCGGGTATCCATACAGGTCAGGACCGCAAGCTTACGCTTCGGCCGCGGGGTTTGGTCGCGCAATTCGTGGGTGCGCGAGTAGATTTCGTTCGCAGCAAGCACTTCGTCAATGGCGCTCATGGCCCGCATAGTTTAGCGCAGCCGCATCCGAGCCGCACCATCAACTAAGCAGTTTGCGCAAGCGCAGATTGCTCGCGTATTCAGAGGATTGAAACCCACGTGGACGGCTGTTGAGCTAATCAGGCTCTCGACACAGCTCGAATACCTATACTTGCGTTCGCCCCGTCAGACAGCGATAATTGAGGAGTGCTTACGGTCGCAGTGGGCAAGTTTATGAAGAGCCGGCTGGCCAGAACGAGCCTGCAAACCGCAACGATCGTGCTGTTGCTGTTCGCGGTTCCGGGTTTGTCGACGCTCGCGAAAAACAGCCAGTATTTTTCCAGGTCCAATCAGGCTCACTACATCAACATTGCCAGCAAAATGACGGAGAGCCATTTGTCGGCGGTCATTAACCGGACGCCACTGCTGCCTGTTGCCCGATTCATACCGCCTCAACCTGAAACGCGAACCACCCACGTGGTGCGGGCCGAGATTCCGGCGCTGCCATCTGTCGGCGTGACTGTTTCTTTGCAGCATCGCTCTCCCCCGATTTCCCTTTCCTAGCTCGTTCGCTGCCAAAATCTGAGATTCCCAATCATTGCGTTCGCTCCGGCACTTTTTCCATGCGGTCACGGACACGATCCGGGAGAGGAGTTTTCATGAACGTCGAACCACTGATGCCCTTGCATCTGGAGCAGTTGCGCTCGTTGAGTACTTGCGTGGTCGCCAGCGCTATCGAAACATTTGGCGTGCGCCTGCGCAACAAAGGCTTTTCCGATTCCCGGTTACATTGTGTGTTCCCGGAGCTGCCAACCACCGTGGGATACGCAGCCACGGCCCGCATACGCAGCTCCGATCCGCCCATGGAAGGCCACAGCTATTACGATCGCGGCGCGTGGTGGGATTCACTGCTCAACATCCCCGCGCCGCGAATTGTCGTTATCGAAGACGTGGATTCCAGGCCCGGCCTTGGCGCGTTCATCGGCGAGGTGCACGCCAACATCCTGCTGGCTCTGGGCTGCGCGGCGGTGGTAACCAACGGCGCCGTCCGCGATCTGCCCGATGTGCGCAAGGGCGGCCTGCAGCTGTTCGCCGGAAACGTCTCGGTGTCGCACGCTTACGCCCATGTCTTCGATTTTGGCGGCACCGTTGAAATTGCCGGCCTCTCCGTGCAGCCCGGCGATTTAATCCAGGCAGACCAGCACGGCGTGCAAACCATTCCGCGGGCGATTGCCACTCGGGTCCCCGCGAAAGCGCTGGAGATCGTGCAACAGCGAAAACAGTTGATCGAGTTCTGCTGTTCCGATTCTTTTTCGATCGCAAAGCTCAGAGAACGACTCAAGGAGTTGGAATCGTGATCCATAAAACCGCCACTTATCGTTGGATGTTCATGGTCATCGTTTTATCCGCGTTTGCCAATGGCTGCGGCGACGCTCACAAGGCCGATGCCGCCGACGTGCCGCTGGCTGCCGTGGTGAAAGTGCAACGCAAGAACCTTTCCAGCACGTTGGAGATCTCCTCGGAGTTTCTGCCCTACCAGGAAATTGACGTGTACGCGAAAGTGTCCGGATACATCCAGAAGCTGTATGTGGATTGGGGCACGCACGTGAAAGAGGGGCAACTCCTGGCCGTGCTAGAAATTCCCGAGTTGCAACAGCAGTTGTTGCAAGACGAAGCGTCCGTTCGCCGCGCCGAACAGGAAGTGTCGCGCGCGCACGAGGAACAAAGCCGGGCGGAATCGGCCTACTCGGTTGCGCACATCACCTACACGCGCCTCGCCGACGTCCAGAAATCCCGGCCCGAACTCGTCGCTCAGCAGGAAATTGACGTGGCGCAGGGCAAGGACCTGGAAGCCAGCGCCGGCGTCTCGTCCTCCAAGGACGCGTTAGCCGCAGCCGAACAAGCTTTGCTCGCTGCTAAAGCCGCCCTCGACAAGGACAAAGCCATGTTCGCATACGCGCGCATGACCGCGCCCTTCGATGGCGTGGTGACCCAAATCTACGCCTATACCGGCGCGTTGCTACCCGCAGGAACTTCTTCCACCAAGGGCGATTCCGCGCTCTGCCATCTCTCGCAGAACGATCTCCTGCGGCTGGTCATCCCCGTGCCGGAAAGGGCGGTGCCGGACATCAGCGACGGCCAAACTCTGCAAGTGAGCGTCTCGGCGTTGCACAAAACTTTCGCGGGCAAAATTTCTCTGTTTTCGGATCAGATCGATCTGACCACGCGCACCATGCACACGGAAGTTACTGTGCCCAACGCGAATTACGAGCTGGTGCCGGGAATGTACGCCTCGGTGAAGATCCCGCTGCACACCGTCACCAATGTTCTCACCATCCCGATGCAAGCCGTGGAATCCACCGGGACCGGCCAGGGCGTCGTGCTGCTGGTGAACTCCTCGAACCATCTCGAACGGCGCGAAGTGAAGCTGGGCTTGGAGTCGGCCACCGACGCCGAGGTACTCTCCGGCCTGAACGAAAACGATAGCGTCGTATTCGGCGAGCAGAATCAGTTCAAAGAAGGCGAGCTGGTTTCTCCAAAACTCGTCATAGCCCCAGGAATGGAGTAAGCCCGACATGCCAACATTTGCGATACGCCATCCTTATTTCATCATCGTGGTTTGTCTTTTTATTTGCGTCCTCGGAATTACCAGCTTGGTGCAAATGCCCGTGGATATGTTTCCTCCGATTAACATTCCAGTTGTCCTGGTCGCCACTTTCTACAACGGCATGCCGCCCGAGCAGATCGAAGCCGATATCACCGACACCTTCGAGCGTTTTTTCACGCTCGGCAGCGGCATTGACCACATGGAGTCGCGCTCCATGGCTGGCGTCAGCCTGATCAAAATTTATTTTCAGCCCGGCACCGACGCCAACGCCGACGTCACCAACATTTCCAATCTCGCCATGGCCGATTTGCGGCGCTTGCCCGAAGGCACCCTGCCTCCTGTGGTCATGAAGGTGGACGCTTCCAGCCTTCCCGTTTGCCTGCTCACCGTGGATGGCCAGGGGCTGAACGAAACGCAGCTGCACGATTACCTGCAATATCAGATCCGCAACCAGATCGCCGGCGTTCCCGGAGCCACGGTGCCACCTCCCTACGGCGGAAAGTATCGCCAGATCATGGTGTATGTGGATCCGCTGAAATTGCAGGCGCACGAGCTCAGCCCCATGGATGTGGTTCGCGCCATGAACGAATCAAACCTGATTCTGCCGGCGGGCGATGTGCGGCTGGGCGCCCTGGATTACAACATCTATACCAACGCGCAAGTGCCCAACGCCGACGCCCTGAACCGAATTCCGCTCAAGACCGAAGGCGAGAAGTCCGTCTTCCTCTCTGACGTGGGCAAGGCTGTGGACGGTTCCTACCTGCAGTACAACATCGTGCGCGTCAACGGCCAGAAATCGGTGTACGCGCCAATTCTCAAACAAGGCGGCGACACCAATACCATCGTGGTCGTCAACGGAATCAAAAAAGCCATCACCATGCTGCGCGATATTCCGGCGCAGATGCACGCTCACGTCGTCTTCGACCAGTCGCTCTTCGTGAAGCAGGCCATTTCCACCGTGTTGCGCGAAGGCGGCATCGGATTATTTCTCACCGCCGTCATGATTCTGCTGTTTCTGGGCAGCATGCGCGCCACCGCCGCCGTGTTTCTTTCCATTCCGCTGTCGGTGATGATCACCTTCTTCATCCTGCATTCCGCAGACAAGACCATCAACAGCATGGTGCTCAGCGGCCTCGCGCTGGCATTTTCGCGCTTGATTGACGACTCGGTGGTGGTTATCGAAAATATTTACCGCCACATCGAGCTAGGTGAAGACCCCAAAGTTGCCGCGGTTAAAGGCGCGAATGAAGTGGCGCTGGCCGTGCTCGCCATCATGCTCGTCGCGGTGGTCGTTTTCTTCCCCGTCACGCTGCTCTTCGGCGTCAGCAAGTATTTGTTCTCGGCCCTGGCGCTCGCGGTCGTCCTCGCGCTTTGCGCCTCTTACTTTGACGCCGTCACCGTCGTCCCGCTCTTCTGCGCGTACTTCCTCAAAGCTCACGAACACAACCCGGAGACTGCCGAGGGCGGCCCAGCGAAAAAATCCTGGGGCGCCCGCTTCCACGCGGGCTTCAACGCCAAATTCGAAAAGATGTTGAACGTCTATGAAAAGTACGTGCAGAAAACCTTGGACCGTCCGCGCGAGGCGCTCATTCTTTTCGTGGTGATGTTCCTGGTGAGCTTTCTGCTGGTACCGTTCATCGGCGTTTCGTTTTTCCCGCGCTCGGACGCCGGGCAATTCGTGATCAACGTAAAAGCTCCCACCGGCACGCGCATTGAAGTCACCAATGATTACATCAAGCAGGTCGAAGACATCGTGCACCAGGTCGTGAAGCCCGACGATCTGAACACGGTGGTGTCAAACATTGGCGTCATGGCCGATTTGTCCGCCTTGTTTACGCCGAACTCCGGCATGCACACCGCCTTCGTGCAAGTCGGACTGAAGGAAGACCATCACGAGAGCAGTTTTGTTTACATGAATGAAGTCCGCCGCCGCATCGCCGCGCAACTCCCACAGTTGCGCACCTATTTCCAATCGGGCGGCTTGGTGGACGCGGTTCTGAACCAGGGCATGCCCGCGCCCATTGACGTGCAAGTGAGCGGCATGGACCTGAAAACCGACGACCGCATCGCGCAGGAATTGGCGCGTCAGATCCGGGCCTCGAAAGGCGTTTCCGATGTGTATATCCCGCAGGACATGGATTATCCCGCGCTCGAAGTGAACGTAAATCGCGACCGCGCCGCCGAGCTGGGTCTTAGCCCGAAAGAAGTGATTGATAACCTCATCACCGCACTCACCTCAGACGTCATGATCGCACCCAGCTACTGGGTTGACCCCAAGAACGGCAACAATTATTTCGTTACCGTGCAGTATCCGGAAAATCAGGTCAAATCCATTGAGGATTTGAAAGCCATGCCCTTGCGCTCTCCCAAGCTCAAAATGCCCACCTACCTCAATCAGGTCGCCGATGTGATCCCGATTCTCACTCCCACCGAAGTGGATCACTATCAACTCCAGCGCTCGATTGACATTTACGTTGCTCCCACCGGGGAAGACATCGGCGGGCCGCGGCGTGAGATTGCCAAGATCATCGCGCACACCCAGATACCGCCCAGCACGCGCATAGACGTCCGCGGCCTGGTGCTAACCATGCAATCATCGTTCAAAAGTTTCGGCCTAGGCTTGTTCCTGGCCGTACTGCTGGTCTATCTCATTCTGGTTGCGCAATTTTCTTCGTTCGTGGATCCGTTTCTGATTGTGCTCGCCGTTCCCACCGGGCTGATCGGTGTCGTCCTTACTCTGGCACTGACCGGCACCACGCTGAACATCCAGTCGCTGATGGGCGTCGTGATGCTTCAGGGCATGGTGGTCTCCAACAGCATTTTGATTGTGGATTTTGCGAACGTGCTGCGCAGCGAAGGTCACAACCTGCGCGAAGCGGTGGTGCACGCCTGCCGCATCCGGCTCCGCCCCATTCTAATGACCTCGCTCGCCACCGTGGTCGGCCTGCTGCCCATGGCTTTCAAGCTGGAAACCGGCAGCGAAGCTTATGCACCGCTGGCCCGCGTGATCATCGGCGGCCTGCTCACTTCCATCGTGCTCACGATTTTCGTCGTCCCCGCCGCTTATCTGCTCATGTACCGCCGCCGCGCCGAAGCTGCCGCGTCGCTTGTCACCGAGGAGGCTCACTAATGCGTCGCCGATATCTCTTCACATCTCTGCTGCTCGTCGCTACGGCTCTGGGCGGCCCGCCCGCCTCCGCGCAATTGCATGCTGCCGTCGGGAAGCAGGCGCCCTCGCAAGCTTCGCGTGGCGCCGGGGCTTCGCAAAGCCTCACGCTGCAACAGGCCGAACAAATCGCACTTCAGAATCACCCGCAGGTTCAAGCCGCTGGGTATTTGGCGGCAGTCGCGAAGGCGCAGGTCACTGAAGCCCGCTCGGAATACTTTCCTCACGCCTACGGCAGCGCCACCGGCGTGAAAGCGGAGAACGACAGCCGCATCGCCGCCGGCGCGCTGAATAATCCCATCATCTACAATCGCTTCGCCGACGGCGTTACCGTCGAGCAACTGGTCACCGATTTCGGCCGCACCCATGAACTGGTGAAAAGCGCGAACCTGCACGCCAAGGCCCAAGAAGAGAATGTCACCACTTCTCGCGCCGATATCCTGCTGCAAGTGGACGCCGCTTATTTCAACGCCTTGAAAGCGCAGGCCGTGCTGCAAGTGGCGCGGGAGACCGTGAAGGACCGTCAGCTGGTTTCCGACCAGGTGACGGAGATGGAAAAAAATAAGCTCAAATCCGGCCTGGACGTCAGCTTCGCGAATGTGGACCTGGCGCAAGCCCAGCTGCTGCTGGTGCAGGCGCAAAATGATTTGCAGGCGTCCTACGCCGAACTATCCGCCGCGCTGGGATTTGCCGACCAGAAAATCTATCAGCTCGCCGAACAGCCCACTCCACCGGCACCTCCCACGGATCTTTCGGGCTTAATCACCGAAGCCATGCAGAATCGCCCTGAAATCATCAGCCAACAACTCGATTTGGGTTCCGCGCAAAGCTATGCGACCGCCGAGCGCGATTTGTGGTTTCCCACCATCAGCGCAGTCGGTGTCGCCGGGCTCACGCCTTATCGCGAAGCTGCTCTCGCGCCGCGTTACGCCGCCGCTGGTTTCAACGTGAACATTCCCATCTTCAATGGACGCCAGTTCAACGCGCTGCACGCCGAAGCGACCGCAGCAGCCAACGCCCGGCAGCAATTTCTGCGCGACCTGCAGGACGCCGTCGTCCGCGACGTGCGCAAAGCTTGGCTCAACACAATTTCCGGCTACCAGCGCCTAGCGCTCACCCAACAATTGCTCGACGAAGCCAATCAAGCCCTAGACCTGGCCCAGCAGCGCTACAAACTCGGCCTTAGTTCGATCATCGAGCTAAGCCAAGCCCAACTGAACGCCACCCAAGCTCAGATCGCCCAAGCCAGCGCCAAATACGATTACGCCGCCGAAATTTCCACCCTGAATTTTCAAGTTGGATTGCTGCAATAGATGTCTTTCATGATTAGCAGCGGGCGACGCGACTACTGAACGCGATTTGTGGTTTGCGACAGGCTCCGCGGTAGGCGCCGCGGGCTTGAACCCGTTCGCGCAGAGCCCCTGGGCGCTCATCCTGCCGCGGCAGACGTCAACGTAAACTTCTCGCCATTCAACAGCTATCAATTCGATAGCCCTGCACGCTGAAGCCGATGCTGAAGCTCAGGCAAGCCAGCGCCAAGTACGACTACGAAACCGCAATCTCGGCGATGAATTACGAAATCGGTGCACCACACCGATGCGCCGTCACCAAGAGTCGGGGTTAACTCTTAATTAGCCACCGAATCGGAACCTCACTCGCCAGCTGGCGGGCGCTCCAGTGCCTGCTCGCTGCAAGCAAATTTGCTGTGGGGAGACTACGAGGATATTTCGGCTAGCCAGCTATCCAGCAATTTCAATTGCTCGGGCGCGGGATTGACGAACGTCACACCCATGCCCATGCCTTCTTGCACATATACAATTTTGCCTTTGCTTTCGAACACGCCTTGATCGCGCGAGATGCGCACATCCAGCACCGTGCCTTCGGGCAAAGTGATTAACACGTCCACATAACATCCCTTGCGGCTGATCTCGGAGATTCGCCCGGAAATGCGCGTATCGCTCTGTGGCTCGCGAAGTTCGATGCTCGCGATTAATGTGAAGCGCGGCACTTCGCGGTGTTCGCGATAAGGTCCGCCTGGGTTAACTGGTGCACCGGAGAATCCGCCCATGAACTTTTCTCCTGACTATGCCGAGGCAATGCCAGAACTCGCGCTGGAATCTGTGCCAGAGTGGCACAGCGCCGCGCCGCCTGCCACCTTTCTCTCTCCGGTTGACGCCAAACATGAACCGCCGCTTTCTGTTCGCCTCTATTCCGGCGGTCCCTTCCCCCTGCGCGCACGTTTCGCGGCGCCGCCAACAACCAAAAGCCATTTCGCGACGGCCGAAGCAAGCAAACCATACATTCCGCGTCACTATTACTAAAGCGTAATTCCGTAACGGTTTTTCGCGCGTGCGTATTTATACCGACGCACGTGAAGATTGTTTCCGCTTTCTTGGCGCCCACCTATTGGCTCTATCTTAGACCTGCGATAACCTATGGCCGGGGAACGTCGATCCGCTGCTGTTATGCCGGCGGCAACATTTTGGGGCTGCGGGTTTTTCCATGACTCCCTAGAAATATCTTGTGCGAAAGCGAAACTGCTTCTAATTGAAAGCAGGCTTTCGCGTTTTCCGATCTTCGTCGCTAATTGCACGTCCCGAAGGCGGGAAACAGAATCCTACTGTGGACTGTTGCGCAAGTTCCGCGGGCATTCTCGTTCACAGCTCGATCAAGCGGGCGGGCAGCTTCATCCCCTGCACCTTGAGTTTGCCGGAACCCTCGGGATCCAGAGATAGGTCGCGCAAATGGAGCCAATAACTCGTTCAGGAGACCAACTTCGGGAGCTCCGCAGCCGTCTGGGCGTAACCACGCGTGAAGTAGAAGAACTAAGCAAGAAGATTGCCCTCGAGTCGGAAAACGAGGAGTTCTACATCTCCAACGCCTGGCTGACGCAGATCGAGAACCGCAACTCCGTCCCCAGCATCTATAAATTATTCAGCCTCAGCGTGATTTACCGCACCAAATTCACTGATCTGCTCGCTGCTTTTGGAGTGCTGCTGGATGAAACCATGCGGTACCAGCTCTCTACACCGTTGCAGAATACGCACCTGGCGACGCTCGAAGCTCCAGCAGATGGCAAGATCGTGAACTTCCCGGTGCGGTTTGACCGCGGCTTCAGCCTGGAAAAAACCAATTTGCTTTCGCGGATGGTGGAGCTGTGGGGCGAAGTACCGATTTCGTTCATTCAGAGGCTGGACCTGCGCCACTGCCAGTACGGATATATTGGCACGGACGATTCTTCGATGTATCCGCTGCTGCGCCCCGGCTCGTTCGTGCAGATTGATAGCCACGTGAGCCGCACGCACCCTTTGCGCTGGCGCACCGAATTCGATCGGCCCATTTATTTTATTGAATTGCGCGACAGCTATGCGTGTTCCTGGGTGGAATTGCGCGGTTCACAGCTTACCTTAGTTCCCCACCCTCTTTCCGGTTCGGCGATCCGGCAGTTCCCCTGCCCGGATGAGGCGGAGATTATTGGACAGGTAACGGGAGTAGCGATGCGCCTGGTTTCGGCTGAGCCATCAAGCGCGCCTCCAAAATAGCCAGAGCCACTTTCAGGTTGGAAAAGACCAGTTCGCCGGATAAAGAATCAATTCCCACCGGAACCGCCACGCGATACGGTTCCAATCCCCTCCAGGCTGCGATGAAATCGCTGGCCGCGACGCGCGTGCTCTTCAGGTAGGTTTCCAGCTCATACACCAGATCTTCCAAAGAGGCGGCCGCCAGTTCCGCGAATGCTTCGCGGTGGCAATCCGCCAGCGCTTCGCAGGCGACTTCTTCGGAGAAACGCAGCGCCAGACCGTGGTGATAGTACAGCCCGGTGTTATAATCGCGCATCGAAGCCAGGTAGATCAGGCGCTCGAGCGGCTGCGGAATTTCCGCGAGCGTGCGCCGGCGCAGGTCGTCCGCGGCTGCCAGCACATCGGCGTGTTTGCCTGGGCCGATCATGGGCTAAATCGCCGCTCCGTGGCTCTCAGAATCGCGGCGAAACGATTCCAGGCCCGACGAATTCAAAAACGCCAGCGACTTTTCCGAAGCCGCGCAGACGCGTCCCGCAGCCGCCGTCAGCACGCCCACCGCAGCTCGCGCGCCGTATGGCCCGCGCAGGTACAGCAGAATCCGGATCGCGCGGCACACCAGCAGCAGCAGCGCGAAGTCCAGCGCCAGACGGATCTCCGTCAGCAGGCTCAGCTTCGCGTGCAATCGCGAATACGCTAGGTGAAAATGCATAAGATTGCGTATTTCGCTGCGCACGCGGCGCACCCACATCAACGAAATCCTTTTGCGCTCCAGCAGGAACAGGTCTTTGATATCCGTGGGACTCGCCGCCGTCACGTAGCGAAAATCCTCCGTGTCAAATATTCGCGCGATCAGATTTTCCGGCAGTAATCCGTATCGCAGCGTTCGCAACGCTTGCCGAGCCTCTACGAACTGCCGCCCACAACCCTCCACCGGCGCGCCTTTCCTTCGCGCGAGCGCCCAGAGGATCAACAGCAGCCCGATGCCCAGCGCCAAATAGAGAAGTAGGCCGATCATTCGCGTGCCACTCCTCGCAACTGCGACCGCAACGAATCCAGACGCTCGCGTGTGCCACGAACCAGCACCTCGTATCGCTGCGCCGCGTAGGGAGGTTTCGGATTCGGGCTGTCCGTCCATAGCGCGAACGTCCACAGAATCAGTGCAAAGAAATACGACGTCGTCTGCAGATAGCTCCAACCGGCGTTGAAACGAGGCCCCACGAACGACCGCAGCGCCAAGGTCATCAAGCTCACGCCGACGTAGGCGCCAAAACCGACGATCATCCCGGTCACATTTTTGCCAAGCTCGATGCGATAGTAAAAGACGATCGCCAGCACCGTGGCCAGCACCAGGGCTTCGATCACCCGCAGATCCCGCTCCAGCTCCACGGTCGCCGCCGCCGTGGACCACTCCGTGCGGCTCGCGACATGCCATTCCACGTAGCAGAACGTAACCGCAAAAACCGCCCAGCTTGCCAGCCGTGCAATACGTTCTGCGCCGGGATACGCAGGCAGCGCTTGGCGCACGATTTCCAGCACCACGCCGCAACCCATCATTAGCGTCGCGAACTGCGTCGGCCAATACCATGCCTCGTAGAACGCCGGCGACGCCGAGCGCCCGATGTACAGCCCCGCCGAAACGGCGAACACGCAGAAAACATAAGCGTAAAAATAGATGTACTTGGAGAGAGTCTTGGTCTGAACGGAACGCACCAGCAGCAGCAATTCAAGCAACAACCCGGCCAGCCACAGAAGCAAACTTAACATGTCTGTCACTGGCGCAAATCGTAGCACAAAACTGGTAGGAGAATCAGCGCTTTCTCCCCGCGGCCAGCACGTTCCCTTCGGGCGATTACTCCATCGGCACGGTAGGGCTCCGGTCAGACTGCCGCCATCGCCTTGGGAGGCACCGGCGGCTGCGTTCCATCAACCAGCCAGGCGAACGTGCCAAACATCTTCGGCGGAACTGGCGGTTGTGTTCCGTCGAGCAGCCACGCTGACACTGCCGTCACTTTGGGCGGGACTGGAGGTTGCGTGCCGTCGAGAAACGCGGCTTTCGGCGGAACCGGCGGTTGTGTTCCGTCGAGTAGCCACGCTGACACTGCCGTCACTTTGGGCGGGACTGGAGGTTGCGTGCCGTCGAGAAATGCAGCCTTCGGCGGAACCGGCGGCTGCGTTCCATCGAGGATAGCCATCGAGCTATTGGGGGACAACAAGCTGGCGGGCGTAATGCTCGCCGCCAAGCCGAGAATCGCTAATACAAACATTGCGGCTCTAGCTTTCGGGTTCATCGCGATCTCCTCTGTTTTGGTTTCAAGCGCGTTTAAGCGCGCTGCGAC
Organism: uncultured Acidobacteriota bacterium; assembly: GCA_963821765.1. Lineage (GTDB taxonomy): Bacteria > Acidobacteriota > Terriglobia > Acidiferrales > UBA7541 > Palsa-295. The sequence goes on along the minus strand of CAWGFF010000016.1, from coordinate 580,586 downwards.
CGTACAGGGGAGGCGTGCGTCCGGCGACGCACGGCGCGAAATGCTTGGCATGCGAAGCAGGAACCGCGATAATGCGCGAAGCAAACGGGAACAATCCTGAGAGCGAGGAGCGGTGCACCGCGCCGTCACGTCCGTAGCGGCAACGACTGGGCCGTAGTTACCGCGAAGCTACCCTAAGTTATGTTTTCCGTTACTAGGCCATCCTGCCGTTACCACAATGGAACCCCTGCGGCACATACGCATATCCTCCATTTCCCGGGTCTGGCATCCTGTGTCGAGTTATTCGTCAGTGAGGACCTATGCCGGATATTCATGCTCACAACGCGGCGCCGACGGATCGCCAAGCCGTCCCGCACTTCGAGCCGGAACAGATCCGTGAGCACTTGCATCTTCTGGATCGCAAGCAATGGTGGCTGTGGTCCACTACTGTCGCCGTGATTCTGTTGTTGACGCTCGCCGTCGCGTCTTTCGCTTTCCCGGCGATGCTGAACAGCGAGGAATCAACCTATTCGTTCTATCTGAATCAGGCGGTCCGCGCTCTGGTGGGCCTCGTTCTAGTGTTTAGCGTCTATCTCGTGTATCAGCAGATCCAACTCAGTCGCCTCCGGCATGAGGTCGCTGATCAAATGCAATCACTTGCGAAGGTGGAAACTCTCGCTTCGGAGGTTTACAAGCTCGCGGCTCTCGATCAGCTCACCGGTCTTTACAATCGCCGCTCCGGCGAACAGCGCCTGGCCCAGGAAATGAGTCGCGCGCAGCGTCATGGCCGCCCCCTTACTGTTCTGCTGATGGATCTCGACGGCCTGAAACAAATTAATGACCGCCACGGACACGCTGCCGGCGACACCGTGCTCAAGGGTTTTGCCGATCGCCTGCAGCGCGCCATTCGCGGGTCCGACCTGGCCGTGCGGCTGGGCGGCGATGAGTTCATGGCCCTGCTTCCGGAATGCCGCGCCGAAGAAGTTCGCCACGTCCTGGCGCGGCTCGAAGGCCTCGAATTCGAATTCGATGACGAAAAAATGCGCCTGCAGTATTCCCGAGGCTGGACTGACTATGCTCCCGGTGAAACGCCACAGGAACTCTTGAAACGCGCCGACAGCGCACTCTATGAAAACAAACGCGCGGGGAAGCGCAAGGTCGAAGCCCCGCTGCAAACTCCGGTTACCCAATCTTCGGTTTAGCACCGGTAACGGCTCGTGCAAGCTTGGCCCGGCAGTCCGAACCAGGCTCCAGTTACGTGTTGCGGCAATTTCGTCCGCGAAATCGTGCAACCAGAAGGCGATCCCGCGCGTTTCACTGCCGGAATGTTCTGGTGAGGAACAATACTCGAAATATCTCTTGCGCCTTTTCGAGGGTTACTCGTAAGATACGCCCTAGTTAGAGGAAAGATACCATGCCCAAAGAGAAGCCAAAAGTTAACATCGGTGAAGTGATCAAGTCCTACCGCGCCGACCGCGGATTGTCGCAAGGCGATATCGAACGCCGCACCGGTCTGCTCCGTTGTTACCTCTCGCGCGTCGAGAACGGCCACACGGTTCCGTCGCTCGAAACCCTCGCCAAAATTGCCGAGGCCATGGAAATTTCCCTCGCCGATTTTTTCCCCGGTAGCGATACGCCCGGAGACCGCGAAACTCGCAAAATGCTAGGCGAACTTTCCGAAGAGGAAATTCGCTTTCTGGCCGACATCAAGAAATATTCCACCACGCTTTCCGATGACGACAAGAAGCTGGTCCTGGCCATGATCCGCAAAATGGCCACCATTACGCCGCCACCCTCGCGCGTAAATGGCAAATCCGCCAACATCGGCCGCCGTCCAGAGTATTAGGTCGAGGTCGCAGCGAGTCCATCTTAAAGTGGTTTGTCAGGCGCCTAAATCTGCATTCAACTGTGGTGCCTTTGAACTCCGTAACACGTCACCCAACCGTGGCTAGCCACTAGCCGCACCAATTCGCTACAATGGTAAAGACATGACACAGAAGCGTCACAAAACCGTAGGCGTAAAAGTGGGCAAAATCCAGGTCGGCGGCGGCGCGCCCGTAGTCGTCCAATCTATGACCAACACGGACACGGTTGACGTCGCCTCCACCACCCAGCAATGCCTCGAACTAGCCCAAGCCGGCTCCGAACTCGTCCGCATCACCGTAAATATTCCCGAAGCCGCGGCAGCCGTCCCCGAAATCAAAAAGCGCCTTCTCGATGCGGGCTGCGATGTCCCGCTCATCGGCGATTTTCATTACAACGGTCACGTCCTGCTTACGAAATATCCCGACTGCGCCAGTGCGCTCGATAAGCTCCGTATCAATCCCGGCAACGTCGGCGCCGGACAACGCCGCGACGAGCAATTCTCCACCATCTGCAAAGTGGCGCGCGATCACAATAAGCCCGTGCGCATCGGCGTCAACGGCGGCTCGCTGAATCAAGAACTTGTAATGCGCAAAATGCAGGAAAATACCGACAAGGACCTTGGCAAATCCTCCGAAGAAATCATCAACGAGTGCATGGTCCTATCCGCCCTCGAATCCACGGCGCTCGCTCTGGAATGTGGCCTACGCAAAGATCAGATAATTATTTCCTGCAAAGTTTCCCGCCCGCACGATCTCGTGGCTATCTATCGCGATCTCGCCGCAAAAACTGATCAGCCGCTACACCTCGGCCTCACCGAAGCAGGCATGGGCGCAAAAGGCCTCGTGTGGTCTTCCGCATCCATGGGAATTTTGCTCGATGAAGGCATTGGCGACACCATCCGCGTGTCGCTCACGCCCCGCCCCGGCGGTGATCGTCGCGACGAAGTGTATGCCGCCTGCGAGCTGCTGCAATCGCTCGGCCTGCGTAGCTTTGCGCCCAGCGTCACCGCCTGCCCCGGCTGCGGACGCACCACCAGCACTACCTTTCAGGAATTAGCCGAAAGCATTCAAGGCTACATTCGCGACAAGATGCCGGAGTGGAAGCGTTACTACGAAGGCGTGGAAGACATGAAGCTCGCGGTAATGGGCTGCATCGTCAACGGCCCCGGCGAATCCAAAGCGGCTAACATTGGCATCAGCCTCCCCGGCACCGGCGAAGCCCCCCGCTGCCCGGTGTACATTGACGGCAAACATTTCAACACGCTGGAAGGCACCTACGACGAACTCTCGGTCGCATTTCAAAAGCTGGTGGACGATTACATCGCAACAAAATACAGCAAGCGCGAACATCCACTCCCGGAAGTAAACGTCCCACCGCCCGCGGCGGGTGCGAGACCTGCCCTACGCGTCCTAGCGTAGCTCTGTTGCGTGATAGGCAGCGAAATTCCCAACCCTCCTCGACACACCCACGCGATATTGCTGCAACCGTCGCGCGCGCGCATACGTCAATCTTGGTGGAGCGGGCCGAGTAAAGTTGGCACGCTGCGCCGGCCGAAGAACCGCCGCTGAAGGAGCGCTCCGATGCGAAAAATCTTCCTAATCGCTTTCACAATTATGCTTTTGCTACCTTCCTTGGCTGCCGCTAAGCCGAAAAAGAAGTCCTACGGCAACGCGCCGCAGGAAGTGTTCCAGGCCGCCCTGAAGACAGCGCGCGACCGTCACGTGGTCACCTTCGTGGATGAAAAAAACCTTTTGTTTAACTTTAGCACCGGCGCCTCTGTGTTCTCCCAGGGTTTCGTCGCGAACGCGTCTATCGAACCGGTCGCGAATGGTGGCTGCACTCTCACGATTAACGTGCAGAAGAAAGATAGCGGTAGTTTCGATTTCGATGCCGGCGACCGAATGGCGGACAAATTCTTCGATCAAGTAACGGAAGAACTGGCGGGAGAAACCAAGCAAGCTGCCGAGACGAAGCCCGCGCAGCCTACGGTGGCGATTCCCGCGTCTGTCGTGGCGACCTCGGTGCCGTCATCGGCGCCCGGCACCGTTACTGTCTCCACCGTTCCTGTGGGCGCGGATATTGCCGTGGATGGCGCATTCGTCGGCAACGCCCCGGCAAACCTGAAGCTCCCTCCGGGAAAACACACCGTGGCTGCCTCGCACGATGGCTTCAAGCCGTGGAGCCGCGACATCACCGTCCTGGCCGGCTCCAAAACCAATCTCGACGCCACGTTAGAAAAACAGTAGCGCGAAGTGGCATGGCAATCTTGGCGGTGCAGTTTCCGTAGCGCCGGCTTCTCACCGGATTCTTCTTGCGTGGGCCAAGCCAACAATTCCCGAAACTTTCACTCGTGCCTTAATGCGTGCAACGGATCCGTGCGCATCGCCCGCCGCGCCGGAATATAGCTCGCTGCCAGCGCCACGCAAGTCAGCAAAACCGCTACGCTCGCAAACGTAACCGCATCCGTAGGCCGCACTCCAAACAACAAACTAGCCATCAAGCGCGTCAAGGCCAATGCCGCCACCATGCCAATCCCCACACCAGCCAAAACTGCGCCGAATCCCTGCCCCATCACCAATTTCAAGACATCGGCAGGCTGTGCGCCCAGCGCCATGCGTATCCCAATCTCCCGCGTCCGCTGCTGCACCGTGTACGAAATCAACCCATACAATCCAATCATCGCTAGAATTAGCGCCAGCCCCGCAAAGGTCCCAATCAAATACGAAGGATAGCGTCGCAAAAATACCGACGAGGTCTGATCGGTAAAATGCTCCATCGTCTGCGGCTGAATCAAAGGCAGCTGCGGATCCATCTGGTGCAGCGCCGCCTGCGCTGTGCCCACGAACGCCGCCGGGTCGCCCGCCGTGCGCACCATGTACGTCAGATATGTGGAAGGCCCCTGCTCGTTCGCCACATAAATCACCGGGACCGGCGGCCCGGCGAGATCATCCTGCGCGATATTTCTCACGACGCCCACAATCTCGCGGTAAGGTTCCTTGGCATTAAACGTAAACCGGATGCGCTTCCCCACGGCCACTTCGTTCGGAAAATACTTGTTCACGAACGCTTGATTCACCATCGCCACCCAAGGAGCTTCGAACTTGTCCGTCGCCGAAAACATGCGCCCGGAAATCAGCGGCACCTTCAGCGTGGAAAAATATTCGGAAGTCACCGTAATAATGTCGCACTCATCTTCCTGCCCCGCCGCCGTAGGACGCCCCTGAACCAGAAATCGTATCGTCCCGCCGCTCCCGCCAATCGGCAGCGCGCTGGTCAATCCCACGCCTTGCACGCCCGGCGTATTTCGCAACTTTTCGCTGAACTCGTGCTCGAACAAACGAGCGGCGGGGCTATCGTTCGGATAATTTTTGTCGCTGGGATAAGAGCTGTCCGGCAGGTTCACGGAAAAAGTCAATAAATCGCGTTGGTCGAACCCGGCGTCTTGATGCAGTAGCGCGTGCAAACTCTGCAACATCAATCCCGCGCCCACCAGCAGCACCAGCGACACCGCAATTTCCGCCGCCACCACCGCATTGCGCAAACGCGGATGCGCTGTGCTAGTGCCGCCGCGCGATTCGTCTTTCAACGCGTCACTTACTTTCGTCTGCGACATGGAAAGCGCCGGAACTAACCCGAATAGCACCGCGCTCAGCAGCGTCACGCCGCAAAGAAACGCCACCACCGGCAAATTCGTCCCTGCATCGCGCAGATTGGGCAGCGAACTCAGCACTTGCTGCGGAATCGCGCCGATCAGTGCGTTGACGCCCCACTGCGCCGCCACAAATCCCACCGCCGCACCGAGAGCAGCCAGCAGCAAGCTTTCCGTCAGCAATTGCGCGATCAATTGTCCGCGACTCGCGCCCAATGCCGTGCGTATCGCGAATTCTTTTCGTCTTCCCGCCGCGCGCGTCATCATCAAATTCGCCACATTCGCGCAAGCGATCAACAACACAAATCCCACCGCGCCGAAAATCACCAGCAGCAGCGGTTGCACCTGACCCACAATCCGCTGTCGCAGCGTGCTTACCGAAACAAACACAGAACCATCCTGCTGCGGATATTCCCGCGCTAGCTGTGTCGTGATGCCGTCCATCTCCGCGTGCGCCTGCGCGATGCTCACTCCGGGCGCCAAACGCGCAAACACATTCAGCCACCGCAGACTTCGCCGCGTCAGCAAATCCTGAGAAGCATGCATCGGCACCCACAGGGGAAAATCATTCGACGGCGCAAACTGAAAATCGCGCGGCAGCACTCCCACGATTGTCGCCGGCTTGTTATCCAGCGTGATGGTGCGCCCAATCACTTGCGGATCGCCGCCGAAATCGCTGCGCCAATATCCATACGTCAGCATCACCACGTGCGGTCCGTCGCCCAGGTCCTCGCCATCCACAAATCCTCGGCCAAGCGCTGGCTTCACTCCCAGCGTCGCGAAAAAATTTGGCAGCGCTTGCGTCGCGAAGACGGCCTTGGGCTCGCCGTTCCCGGCCAGCGTGAAACTGTCAAAGCCGTAGGCGGTCAACGAAGCGAAACTCTTCGTCATCTTCTTCCAGTCCACGAAATCCGGCATGGAGGTGTTACGGCTCGCCGGTTCGTTGTCGCGCGTCTGCGTACGGCCTTCGCCCAGCGTCACCAGGCGATCCGGCTGGTAATACGGCAGCGGCCGCAGCAACGCCGAATACACCACCGAGAAAATCGCCGCGTTCGCGCCAATTCCCAGCGCCAGAGTCAGCACCGCCACTAGCGTGAACCCCGGGATCTTCGCCAGCACGCGCATCCCGTAGCGAACGTTCTTCCACAGTGCGTTCATCAGTGCGCCCCCTCGGATTGTCGCTGAACCGGTTGCCGGAAAATCCCCCCGACGCCCAGCTTTTGACTTTGTAGCGGCCACCTTCAGGTGGTCGCCTTTGACTTTGGTAGCGCCGGCGTCTCGCCGGCTCTGTTGCCTTGGATTGTGAATTTGCACTTGTAGCGGCGGGTTCAGGTTCATCGAACCGCGTAGCCCTTGCGGCTGGTTCGACGTTATTTCCACGGCCGCGGACTTCAGTGCGCCATCGGTGTTGCGGCACGGAATGATCGCGGTCCCGCCGCTACAAAACGCGGGCGCGCCATACACCCGGCTAGCGATGTTCGACTGCAACCAGCATGCCAAGCCGTGCGCGGCGCAAGGCACTGACTCGCCAAAGTTTACCTCTCGCGATCCGCCGCCGCTCCGCACGCAACTGCGCGCCTGTGGGACGCCCCGAACGCTCCCATCGCACCTTCGCAGCGGAAACTCATTGAAACCCAGCCAATCTCCCGGCAGATTGTTACCAGCGGCCACCGCTCGCGGCCGGTTGGAACACTATCGGCGATGACTCACCTATCCGCTTCAACCTGGGCGAGAAAAAATGTCTGACGCCAGCACTATCCCGCATGCAGCGCCACCCGCCGCACGCTCTCCGCACCGCGGAGAAGAAAAGCCCCACTGGCGCTCCGGCTTCTGGAGCCTGATCGTCACCCAGTTCCAGAACGCCTTCAACGACAACGCGATCAAGTTCCTAGTGATTTACATCATCGTCGCGATGAATTTCCCGAAAGAGCAGCGCGACCTCCTCGTCCTGATCGTCGGCGCACTCTTCGCCCTCCCTTTCATCTTCTTCTCGCTAACCGGCGGTTATTTCGCCGACCGCTACAGCAAACGCAGCGTCGTAATCGGCACCAAGCTGATGGAAATTTTCGTAATGGGCGTCACCATCCTGGGCCTGTGGCTGCACAATCTGCCGCTGGAATGTGCCGCGGTCTTCCTGATCAGCACCCAGTCCGCGCTCTTCGGCCCATCGAAATACGGCCTGCTCCCCGAGATTCTCCCGGAACGCCGCCTGTCCTGGGGCAACGGCATCATCGAACTGGGCACCTTCGTAGGCAGCATCGGTGCAGTCATGGCCGCCGGCTTCCTCGCGGAACGCTATCGCAACCACGAAGCCATGGCCGGAGTGGTGCTCCTCGGCTGCACGCTCATTGGCCTCGCGACCAGCTTCGGCATCACTCACGTTCCCGCCGCCGACCCCGCGAAAAAATTCCGCTGGAATCCCTTCGGCGACCTGGCCACGCAAATAAAAACAATTCGCGCCGACCGCGTCCTAGGCTGGGCCGTCCTCGGCAACACTTATCTCTGGTTTCTCGCCGCGCTGCTGCAATTCACAATCGTCGTCTATGGCCACGACGTCCTCCGCATTGACGACACCCACATCAGCTATCTGCAAGCCGCGGTTGGAATCGGCATAGGCCTGGGCAGTTTCGCCGCAGGCTATCTCTCGGGCGGAAAAATCGAGTACGGATTAATCCCACTAGGCGCCGTCGGCATGACTCTCTTCGGCGCGCTCCTCTATTTCGACCGCCCCGCCGAAGCACTAGCCGCCTGGATGCAAACCGCTACATCTCACCTCGGCGTCCCGCTAGCGCAGCACATCGCAACTTTCATCGTCACGATCGTGCGTCTGCGCATTCCCGATCTCTGGCTCCTCGGCTTCTTCGGCGGCTTTTTCGCCGTGCCGCTCAACGCCCTGATCCAACATCGCCCCCGCCCCGCAGAAAAAGGCGGCGTGATAGCAGCCGCGAACTTGCTCTCGTTCGTCGGTGTATTCCTAGCCGCTGGCGCGTACTTTTTCTTCTCGACGGTCCTGCATCAGACCCCCGCCGGCGTTTTCCTCGACGGCGCCATCCTCACGCTAGTCACCACGACGTATTCCATCTACCTGCTGCCCGATTCCCTCCTCCGCCTGGTCCTCTTCATGGTTACCCACTCCGTCTATCGCATCCGCGTCGAAGGCCGCGACAATATTCCCGAATCCGGCGGCGCGCTGTTCGTCTCCAATCACATGTCTCTCGTGGACGCGCTCCTTCTCCTCGCCTCCACCGACCGCCACATCCGCTTCCTCATGTTCAAAGACATCTACGACCAACCGCACATCAAGCCGTTCGCGAAAATGATTCGCGCCATTCCCATTTCTTCGCAGCTGCGCCCGCGTGACATGATCCATTCCCTGCGCGAAGCCAGCGACGCTATCCGCAACGGCGAAGTCGTGTGCATCTTTGCCGAAGGCCAGATCACTCGCATCGGCCAGCTCCTCCCATTCCGCCGCGGCATGGAACGAATAATGAAAGGCGTCACCGCCCCGATCATTCCCGTGAATCTCGACGGCGTCTGGGGCAGCATCTTCAGCTATGAACGCGGCCGCTTCCTCTGGAAATTACCGCGCAAAATTCCTTATCCCGTCACGGTGAGTTTCGGCGCGCCGATGCCTGCCAGCGCCACAGCCTTTGAGGTTCGTGAAGCGGTCCAGGAACTGCAATCCGAAGCGTACCGCCATCACAAGAGCCGCTTGCACACTTTGCCGCGTTCGCTGATTCGCACCGCCCACCACTATCCATTCCGCTTCGCGATGGGTGACAAGCGCCGCCCGCGCATGAAATGGGGCAACGCGCTTCTCAGCTCCATTTTTCTCGCGCGACGCCTGCGCAATGTCTGGGCCGGCCAAGAAATGGTCGGGATCCTGCTCCCACCGTCCGTTCCCGGCGCGCTCGTGAATTTCGCCGCGTCGCTCAGCAGAAAAATCCCAGTGAATTTGAATTACACCGCGTCGAACGAAACTCTCGCGTCCTGCGCGCCGCAATGCAATCTACAAACCGTCATCACCACCAAGCTGCTACTCGAAAAACTCCCGCTGCAAGTCCCTGGAAAACAAGTCCTGCTGGAAGAAATCGCCGCTCGCCCGCGCCTAAGCGAAAAAATCGTGGCCTTGCTGCTGTGGTTCCTGCCCGGCCCGCTGCTCGAACGCGCTCTCGGCTCCGGAAAATCGCAATCGCTCGACGATCTCGCCACAATTATTTTTTCCAGTGGCAGCACCGGCGAACCCAAAGGCGTGATGCTCACGCACTACAACATCATGTCCAACATTGATCAGATGGCGCAGACCTTCATGCTCACGAAGGGCGACGTCCTTCTCGGCGTTCTTCCCTTCTTCCATTCTTTCGGCTTCACCGTCACTCTTTGGCTGCCTGCGGTCCTCGGCGTCGGCGTCGCCTATCATCCCAGCCCGCTCGATCTCACCGCTGTCAGCGAACTGGTCCGCGATTACCAGGTAACGTTTCTTCTTGCGACACCCACGTTTCTGCAAGCCTACACGCGCCGCTGCCTCCCCGAAGATTTCGGCAGCCTGCAATTCGTAGTGGTCGGCGCGGAAAAATTGCCCGAGCCCCTCGCGCTTGCCTTCGAAGATCGCTTCGGCATCCGCCCTCTGGAAGGCTACGGCTGCACCGAATGTTCTCCAGTAGTCGCCGTCAACACACGCGATTTCCGTGCGCCAGGATTCCGCCAGGTAGGCGCGAAGCGCGGACGCATCGGCCATCCTCTCCCTGGCGTCAGCGTGCGCATCATTGATCCCGAAACCCGCGAGCGCCGCGAAGTCGGCACGCCCGGCCTGCTGCTGGTGCGCGGCCCGAACGTAATGCTCGGCTACCTCGGTAAACCGGAAAAAACCGCCGAAGTTCTGCAAGACGGCTGGTACACCACCGGCGACATCGCCGCCGAAGACGAAGACGGCTTCCTCACCATCACCGACCGCCTAAGCCGCTTCAGCAAAATCGGCGGCGAAATGGTTCCCCACATAAAAATTGAAGAAAAACTCCAGGAGCTGGCCGAATCCGCCGAAAAGATTTTCGTGGTCACAGGCGTCCCCGACGAAAAAAAAGGCGAGCGCCTCGTAGTTCTGCACACGCTGCCGCCCGACGCGCTAAAGCCAGTACTCGAAAGGTTAGCAAGCTCCGGCCTGCCCAATCTTTGGCTCCCCCGCGCCAATCAGTTCTTCCACATTGATGAGTTGCCCCATTTGGGCACCGGCAAACTGGATGTCCGCCGAGTCCGCGAGGTTGCCATCGAACGCTCGGGCCAAGCCGAGTAACGCGCTAACGCGTGAGGCTGCACCGTGCGCTGACAATTTGCAGTACAATCCCGATTTCCCGGAGGGTTGCGGCCAGGAAAACGACATGCTCAAAAGTGCGCAATATTTTCTCGTGGTTTTCGCACTCGCCGCCGCGGCGGTTTCGTCCAACTACGCGCAAGACAAAAACCAGGACAAAACGAAAGAACCGAAGGTCGTGCTCGATCTGGAAAAGTCACCGCCCGCGAATGACGCAAAGGCGAAAGAATCCGGCGGTGCCGATGCAAGCCCGCATTTCACGATCGCAACGCCCTTCGGCAAAGCGTGTAGCGCATTCGGCTCCGCAAAAGACGGCTACCGCAATTTCGACCACCCCTATACCGTCGCGGAATTATTCGGGGCGCCCATCGCGGAAGTCATCGTGCGCCGCCTCGGCTCAAGCCAAGGAAAACCAGATCGCGAGGAACTCCGCAGACACATCATCACCGTGCTGAACGCACAAACCATGGAAGTTTCCCGCTACGCGGACTGGGACGAGTCCGTGCCTGCCGGCATCGTCACCACGATTCAATTCGAAGACCGCTCCAAAGGCGTCCTCGAAGAATCCAGCGGCCACGTCTGCTTTTCCGACTACGCCGGAACAGTCTGGTGGCTAAGAATTCCTACCGTCGCAACGAAACCGCAGCCCTAAAATACCGCCAGCTTCACGTGCAAGAATTTCTTTGGATCCTTGCGGAAATCCCCGATCAGCAACCGCAAATCCCCACTCATCGCCGTAAGGTTGTCGTAAAGATCCGGATCCGTGAACAACTTTCCAGCCGTCCCCTGATTGGAATTCAGTTTCGCCGAAGCATCACGAACCTGCGCCGAAGCATCCCGCAAATTATTGTAAAGCGCGTCATCACTAGCGAATTTACCCAGCGAACCTTTCCCGGCACGCACATCGCTCAGCACCGCGTTGCCATTATCCAGAAATCCCTTCGCGCTGTTGTAAACCGCCGGGTCGTAAATCAACTTCCCCGCGGTTCCTTTCTGATCTTTTACGGCGCCGATCACATCGTTCACGTTGTCCACCGTCGCGTTCACCTTCGTGTAAAGCTCATCCGAGGTCAAAAATTTTCCCGCCGTCCCATTGCCCGCTTGAATCGAGCCGGCCATCGCGTTCAACCGCGCCACCGTGGCGTTCACGTTGTCATAAAGCGCCGGATCCTTGATCAATTTCCCCACCGTCCCCTTGCCTTCCTTCACCTCGTCCACAATTCCGCGCATCTCGCCAGCCACGGAGTTCAACGTATCCAGCAAATCGGTGCCGCGCTCCACCATCTCCGTCATCGCCACGGCCGGCGCTGCGGGGATGGTGCTATTAGGCTTCAAGGGCGAGCCACTCAATCCGCGCTTGATCGTCACGTAACGGTCGCCCAGTAATCCTTCGGTTACAAGGCTGGCCGTGGAATCCGTCCGTACATCCTCTTTAAATTTGTCGTCGATGCGCAAAATTAGCTGGATGCTCTGCGTGCGGTCCGTGGGCTTCGGATTCAGTGCGATTTTCTCCACGTTGCCGATGGCAACGCCGTCCAGGCGCACAGGTGCACCCGCCGCCACGCCTTCCACCTCCGGCAGATAGGTATAGAGCCGGTACTTCGGCCCCAACATTCCCGCGCCGGTAATATAGAAGATGGCCACTCCAATAACGAACAGCCCCACCAGCACGAAAAGTCCTACGCGCAGCTCCGTCCATGTCAGTTGCTTGCGTTGCGCCATGACCTTGCCTCCTGAGACTATTTAGCCTGCGGATTTAGACTCATCTCGATCGATTGCTTGATTGCTTCTATTAGTCTTGCCGTCTCTTCTGAATTTAATGTGCTGGTCGGCACGCTTCTCAATGCTTCGCCAGCAACTAGCGGAACACCCGAAATTCCCCGACTTATACAGATGTATCGCGCGCCCAACAGCCCTTCGGAAACCATTTCCGCTCGTGAATCCGCCCCGATGTACGACTGGTATCTCCTCTCGAGCAAGAGAGTTAGGTCAACGAGCTGGGCCGAAGCATCCGTTGAGTTCGCTTTTGCCAGCGCAATTCGCTCTACGCGTCCTACTTGAACGCCATCCAGCCGTACCGCAGCCCCGACCGACAGACCGTCCGCTTCAGAGAAGAAAGTGTGCAACCGGTAGTGCGGTCGAAAGTCTCCGCTAAGCGCTGCGTGAATGATGGCTACAGAGAGCAACAGGCCAGTGAGACTCTGGAGCCATGGCGCTGTTCGACTGAGGAATCGGTTCAGGTATTCCATTGGTTCCCTCCCGTTCTCATTCCGCCGAAGCCAGAAACTTTTTCAGGTAATCGTCTTTGGTGCGCAGCAATTCGTCGGCGCGCCCTTCAAAATAGATTTTGCCCTCGCGCAATACCAGCACATTCGTCGGCCGTGCGTCGTTTTGAACCGCACCATTCGCCGCGTCTTTCTCGCGCTCCACCAGTGACCGCGCCGCGCCGGCGTTGCCGTTGCCCGCGAGCGATACCACGTGCCCACTATCCCGATCGAACCGGAAATTCGCCAATCCAAATGCGTCCTGCACGCGATGAGTCGCCAGCAGCGCCGTCACGTCCTGCGAATCGCGTCCGCGCAAAATCAACGTGATGATTGTCTGCGAAGTCACCGGATCCAGCCCGGCCGTCGGCGAATCGTATAGGACCACCGGCGGACGGTCCACCAGCGCACGCGCAATTGAAACCCGCCGCCGCATTCCACCGGACAAGTCCGCGGGAAATTTCTCCAGCGCATCCTCCATCTCGACGAAGCGCAGCGCCTCCCGCACCCGCGTCTCAATTTCCGTTTCGTCCACCGCCTCCTCGCGCAAGCGGAACGACACGTTGTCGGAGACCGTCATGGAATCAAACAGCGCACCTTCCTGAAATACGAAACCGATGCGCCGGCGAAAATTCAGCAGCTCGCGCTCCGGCATTTCGCTCACATCGTGGCCCATCACCAGCACCTGCCCCGAATCCGGCTGAATCAATCCCGCCGCCAGTTTCAGGATCAGCGTCTTGCCCGTTCCGGTTTCCCCTAGCAGGACTTTGGTTTCGCCATGGGCCACGTCAAAAGAAATGCCAGCTAGGATCTCGCGATCCTCGAATCCCAAACGAATCTCGCGCAGCGAGATAAGCGCATCGCCCGGCACGGTCTGTATTTCCTGCTGCGCCGGTTGGCGCAACGGCGGGCGCGACGTATTCGCAGAAATTCGGGAACTGCCGAGCGGCGGAACGTCGCGCGTCATGCGTCCGATTATAGATGGAAACCCGCGGATTCCAGCGGAGAGTTCCGCACAAATTCGCGCAATAAAGGCAACGAGCTCATTGGAAGAGATACAGCAGCAGCCGCGACAGGAAGAAATCCGCGATCAGCGCGCATACCGAAGAAATAACAACCGCCGTGGTGGTGGCTCGCCCCACACCCTGCGTTCCGCCCTTCACGCGCAATCCGCAATAGCATCCCACCGTCGCGATAATCAGTCCGAACACCACCGGCTTGGTCAGGCCCTGCACCACGTCGCCGATGTCCAGCGCATTAATCGCGCGCGTCCAGAACTGCACCGCCCCCAGCCGCAAGGTGGTGGAAGCAACCAAAAATCCCCCGCACAACCCCACAAAATCAAAAACCACGGTCAGCAGCGGAACCATCAGCACCGTCGCGATCACCCGCGGCATCATCAGCTTGCGTATGGGGTCGGTGCCCAACGCGCGCATCGCATCTACTTGCTCGGTCACCACCATCGAACCAAGCTCGGAAGCCATGCCCGAAGCGTTGCGCCCAGACACCAGCAGCGCCGTTACCGCCGGGCCCAGTTCGCGCACCAGCGCCAGCGATACCGCGTCACCCGTCAGCGCCGTTTCCCCAAAGCGCTGGAATTGCGCCGCAGTCTGCAGTACCAGCACGCCGCCAATGGAAAGTCCGGCCAGAATAATAATCGGCAGCGAGCCCACCCCCACAATGTCCATCTGCTCCAGCGTGTCCAGCCAGTAGTATGGCGCCGAGAACATACACTGCAATGCCTGCGCACTAAGGAGCCAATAATCCTGCACGGCCGCAACTTGGCGCTTCAATACTTCGCCGAGAACTGTGGGGAGCGATGAGGTGGCGCTGCCTTCGGGCATTTTGTGGGACGCGTGGCGGGCGGAACGCGCCGCTTGCGCCGAGTCCCCGGAAGCGTAACGGCTCGTCCGCGCCGCGTCAAGCAAACATCCGCGGACGAATTCGCCGCGCGTACAACAAGATGTTGAAGTTAGAGCGGCGGCCGTCAGGCCCGCGCCGTTGGTTTTGACATCGCCGTTGACCGCAAATTTGTGACGGCCGGGCAAGCGTCGCGGGACCGGGCAGCTTTATCGTTGATGACTCTTGAGCGTTGCTTTCCCGTCGCCGCGCCTTTACGCAACTGGAAGCCTCCGGTAGAATCTGTCATTCGTGCCTGCACGCGAGGTCCGACCTAGCTATGCTGCGTTTCGTTACCGCCGGTGAATCTCACGGACAGGCTCTGATCGCCTGGATCTCCGGACTCCCTGCGGGCGTGCCGGTGGACCTTGAATTCGTTCAACGCGAATTGCATCGCCGCCAGCTCGGCTACGGCCGCGGCGGGCGCCAGCGCATCGAAAAAGACGCCGCGGATATTCTCGCCGGTGTGCGTCACGGAAAGACAATCGGTGCGCCGATCGCCGTGCGTATCGAAAATCGCGATTGGAAAAATTGGGAGAAGACGCTGCCGGTGCAAGCCATCGAAGATACCGAGGGCGCCGACTCCAGCGATCCCAAGAGCGCGCAACGCCAGCTCACAGCTCCGCGCCCAGGGCACGCCGATCTGGCCGGCGCGCTGAAATTTAATTTCCACGACGCGCGCTACGTGCTCGAACGCGCATCCGCCCGCGAAACGGCTGCCCGCGTCGCCGCCGGCGCATTCGCGAAATTATTGTTGCGCGAATTCGGCAGCGAAGTTCTCAGTCACACGATCGCCGTCGGCCACGCCCGCCTGGAACGCGCTGCCAGCTGGGACGAAATCGCCATGGTGTGCGAGAATCTAGAATCGCCAATGCGCTGCGTGGATGCCGCCGCCGAATCGCGCATGATTGCGGAAGTCGATCACGTGTTGCGCACCGGCGATTCCGTCGGTGGAATTTTCGAAGTCGTGGCGCACGGGATTCCTCCGGGCTTGGGCAGCCACGCGCAGTGGGATGAAAAACTCGATGCGCGTATCGCCCGCGCCCTGATGTCCATTCAAGCCGTGAAAGCGGTTGAATTCGGAACCGGCGTCGCGAACGCGGGAAGTTACGGCTCCGAAGTGCAGGACGAGATTCGCTACGACGCAACAAAGAAACGCTTCGAGCGCTCGTCCAATCGTGCGGGTGGCCTCGAAGGCGGCATCACCAACGGCAGTGACGTGGTCGTTCGCGGCTTCTTGAAACCGATTTCCACGCTGCGCCGCCCACTGCTCACGGCGGATTTGAACACCAAGGAAGCGGTGAAGGCGGCCTATGAACGCTCGGACGTCTGCGTGGTACCAGCCGGGGGCGTGGCAGGCGAAGCGATGATCGCCGTGGAACTCGCCGGCGCCTTCCTGGAAAAATTCGGCGGCGACTCCGTGGGCGAGACGCGGCGCAATTTCGAAGGTTATCAGAAGCAGCTTGATGAATTTTAATGGCGTGTGTTGACTGACGAGCGATAAGGGAAGAGTGAAAGCCAATGAGCCGCGCCGAAGCAGAAGTCGCGCGCTCCGCATAGGAACCGACTGACGATGATTCATCCGATTGTGAAATACGGCGACCCGGTACTGGAAACTCCCGGCAGGCGCGTGGAAAAATTCGACGACGACCTGCAAAAACTCGTCGCAGACATGTTCGAATCCATGTACGCTGCAGCCGGCGTAGGACTCGCCGCGCCCCAGATCGGCGTCGGCTTGCGTCTCACCGTAATTGACGTCTCCAACGGAAAAATTCCCGAAGCGAAAATGGTTCTCGCCAATCCCGAAATTGTTTACGCTGAAGGCCAGCAGCGCGAAGAAGAAGGCTGCCTCTCGCTCCCAGGATTTCGCGGCTACGTCGAGCGCCCGCAATACGTCACTGTCCGCGCGCAAGATGCAACGGGCGCCGAGTTCGAACGCCGCGGCGAAGGACTACTCGCCCGCGCTTTCTGCCACGAAATTGATCACCTTAACGGCATCCTCTTCATCACCCATCTGAGCATGCTGAAGCGCGATCTGATCAAGCGTAAAATCCGCAAGCTGAAAAAAGCCGGCGAGTGGTAGGGCGCTCGTGCCGCCGCTGAAAATTATTTTTTGCGGCACTCCGGCGTTTGCCCTGCCCTCGCTCCGTGAACTATTGGCCCAGCCTGACTTCCGGGTCGCAGGTGTCGTCACGCAACCGGACCGTCCGCGCGGCCGTGGCCGGGAAATTTCCGTCTCGCCCGTGAAATCCGCAGCAGTCGCCGCTGGAATCGCCGTGTACCAACCGCAAAAAATCCGCGCCGAAGAATCCTACGAATATTTCCGCAGCGCCGCGCCCGATGTGGTGGTCATCATCGCCTACGGACAGATCATTCCCGCGCGCCTGATCGAAATTCCGCCCATGGGATGGATTAACCTGCACGGCTCACTGTTGCCGAAGTATCGTGGCGCTGCTCCAATTCACTGGGCCATCGCCAGCGGCGAAACGCGCACCGGCTTGACCACGATACGGATTGACGCGGGTCTGGACACCGGCCCGATGCTGCTGAAGTACGAAACCGAAATCGCGCCCGACGAAACCGCGCCAGAGCTGTACGCACGGCTCGCGGAGGCCGGCGCTCCCCTCATCGTCGCGACGCTGCGCCGGCTAGCGAGCGCCAGGATCACGCCAACGCCGCAAGATAATTCGCAGGCAACTTTCGCGCCCCCGCTGAAGAAAGAAGACGGCAGAATCAACTGGTCGCTATCCGCGCAGAAAATCTACAACCGCATCCGCGGTTTTCAGCCCTGGCCCGGCGCATTCACCACTTTCCGCGGAAAACAATGCTCAATCTGGGGCAAACCCGCGCCAGATGAGTCAGTGATATCAGGGACGACGGGAGCGGCGGGGCTAAGGCCCACCCCTACAAACGAAAGTCACGCGAGCCGTGAACTGCCCGGCACAATCAGCGCGAATGGCACCGAACTGGATGTAACTTGCGGAGACGAAACCGCGCTGCGCCTTGCATTCCTGCAAATCGAAGGCCGCAGCAGAATTTCCTCCCGCGAATTCGCAAACGGCGCACGACTCCAACCCAATGAACGATTCGGAACCTAGCGAAGGACCGCTGACGCTTCACGAGCCCAGGCTACAACCCCTCGCATTAATGTGTTCTTATTAGACGACGATGATTAGCCCCGCCAGAAAAATCGCCTACGAAGTCTTGCGCCGCGTCGAAGCCGAAGGCGCGTACGCCAGCGACGTGCTGCACACGGAACTAGGCGCGCGCGTGAAAGCTGAAGACGCCGGACTCGCGACCGAACTGGTGATGGGCGTGCTCCGTTGGCGTCGGCTGCTGGATTTCCTGCTCGAGCGGCAAATGAAAAAACCGGTGGCGCGCCTGGATCAGCCCGTGGCGCTCGCTCTAAGAATCGGACTCTACCAACTGCGCTTCCTCGAACGCATCCCAGCACGCGCAGCGGTGAACGAATCAGTGGAGCTGGTGAAAAGCGCGCGCAGGACTTCCGCCGCGACGCTGGTTAACGCCGTCCTGCGCCGCGCCGTGGCCGAAGTGCGCGCCCCCGCTGCAACGTTCGTTCCACAATCCACTCCAGTCGCGGAACGTCTTGGCATTCTGCACTCGCATCCCACTTGGATGGTAGAACGCTGGCTCAAGCGCCTAGGAGAAGAGCAAACCGTCGCGGTGCTTGAAGCCAATAATCGCGCACCGCGACTGAGTTGCGCGTTGCACGACGTAACGCGCCGCGATGAAATCTTCACCGCGCTGCAACACGCTGGCCTGCGCATCGAACCCGGAAATATACTGCAATCCGCATTCGCCGTGAGCGGCGGTAGCCTTACGCGCACCGAGTCCTTCCGCAGCGGCGCGATCTCCATTCAGGATGAAGCTTCACAAACCGTGCCGCTGCTGCTCGATTCACAATCAGGCGATAGCGTCCTTGATCTGTGCGCCGCGCCAGGAGGAAAGACTCCGCCACTCGTGCGCGCCGCAGGCGCGAGTGGCATCGTCGTCGCTGCAGATCGTCACGCGCATCGCTTGCGCGCCATGCGCGAACAATTCAAACGACTCGGACTCACCCAAGTGCGTTTAATTGAACTGGACGCGGCAAGCGAGCTGCCCTTCAGCATTCTCTTCAATCGCATTCTAGTGGACGCCGCGTGCTCCGGCACCGGCACGCTCGCGCGCCATCCCGAAATTCGCTGGAGGCTCAAGCCCGAGCAACTCAGGGAATTTCACGCTCTGCAAACCTCCCTGCTCCGTTCGGCTCTGCCGCGACTCGCGCCGGGAGGGCGGCTGGTTTATTCCACGTGCTCGATGGAGCCGGAAGAGAACGAGCAAGTCGTGGAGGAAGCGCTGCGCGGCAGCAGCGGGTTCCGGAGCGATGCCGGAAGTGAAATTGCCCGCAGCTTGTTTGGCAAACTCGCCCCCGGTTGCGAGGCTGCAAAACTGTTCGAGCGCGACGGATATTTTCGAACAACTCCCGGCGTGCTCGAGGCCGATGGCTTTTTCGCGGCGGTCATCTCCAAACTGTAGCACCGCCAAATCCAGCGGAGTTAACCGCGAGAGTACGCGTGACGTTTGCAGTGAGGCTTCAACGCCGACGCTCGTGTTACGCTCGTGGTGCTTCATCCAAGGCCTACCAGACAAGAACCGAGGCAATCGAATGACGTTTCGCGAACGGCTCGAATGGATTTTCCGCATGGCGTTGCTGGCCTTCATTTTGATGTCCGTCTCATTCCTGAGTGCGCTCACCGCCATGCGCTTCGCGATTCAAGGCCGCGAAGTGGCCATGCCGGACGTCGTCGGAAAGAAAGCAGTGGAAGCGCAACAAATATTGCAAGGCCGCGGCGTGGAATTCAAAGTAGAGGACCGGCTCTTCAATCCCCTGCCCGCGGATACCGTCGTGCGCCAAACGCCTCCGCCAGGAATGAAAGTGAAAATCGGCCAGTACGCGCACGTGATCATTAGCCTCGGGCCCAAGAAAGCCACGATTCCTGTGCTCACCGATCACAGTCTTCGCGCCGCGCGCATCGAACTGCTGCGCTCCGGAATGCAAGTTGGCGAAATTTCCCAGGCATACGTGCCGGGAACTGAAAACGACGCAGTTCTGCAACAGGATCCCGCGCCGGGCTCTTCAGACGTCACCAGTCCGCATGTGGATCTTCTCGTTTCGCTGGGCGCCCGGCCCACCGCGTACGTAATGCCCGAACTCGTAGGCTTCACGCTCGCGGAAGCAGAATCGAAGTTCGCGGGCTCCGGCTTGAAAGTCGCGAAGTTAGATTTCGCGGCAGTGCCGGGCGGCATCCACGGTACCGTCGTGGGCCAGACGCCCTCGCGAGGCGCGCGCATTGATGCAAATTCGGCCATCGAATTGCAGCTGGCGGAGTGATGCGACGCTGCCGATCGGACACCGAAACTCTTCCACATCCATCTTACGCCGTCTCCTAATCCGCAAACCGCGAATGGCCTGTGCTAGAATTCGCCATTAGTTATGACCTACACACGCATTGAAATTGCGCCCTCGATACTGGCCGCAAACTTCGCGAAGCTCGGCGACGACGTGCGCCTCGTCGAAGAAGCTGGCGCGGACATTATTCATGTGGACATCATGGACGGCCACTTCGTTCCCAACATTTCCCTGGGAATTCCGGTGGTCGCCTCACTGCGCAAGGCAACCCGCCTGCCCCTGGATGTGCATCTGATGATCGAGCACCCCGAACTCTATATTGAAGACTTCATTCGCGCGGGCGGCAGCCGAATTCTAGTGCACCAGGAAGCCACAGTGCATTTGGACCGGGCCCTCGCGATGATCCGTGAGCTCGGAGCGGAAGCTGGCGCGGCCATCAATCCCGCGACGCCCGTGACGATGCTGAGCGAAGTGCTCGATAAGGTGGACACAGTGTTGGTGATGACCGTCAATCCGGGATTCGGGGGCCAGAAATTCATCCCAAATACTTACGAGAAAATTCGCCAGCTGAATCAGATGCGGGCGCGTTATAATGCCAGCTTCCGGATTGAAGTGGACGGTGGGGTTGATCTGGAAAACACGGCCGAGCTGGCGCAGGCCGGAGCGAACACGTTCGTAGCGGGCACGTCGATCTTCCACACAGCTGATCCAGCGGCTGCAACGCGCCAGTTAAAAAAACTCGCGACTCAATCTCTGAGCCAGAGGGCATAAAAACATTGCGAACGTCTGACTGGAATAATCCAATGGCATTGATAAACATAAAGAATTTCCGCAACGCGGCATTTGTGCTGTTTGCGCTCGGCGTAATGCTGCTCGTGTCCCCCAGCGCGCACGCGCAAGTGCCGACGCCTCAGACCGGTGGCAGCGGGCAAAGCGCGCCGCCTCCCACGCCCACCGACGCGGACGCCGCGAAACCCGCGCCCAAGCCCCAACCCAAAGCCAAGCCAGCCTCGCAAACCACCGCGAACAAGAAAAAGACCGCTCAGAAAAAACAGACGATTGATGTGAACACCTCCGCCGAACCGGACAAGGTGCTCTACGATCGCGCGCAGGCCGACCTGAAAGCCGGCCGCTACACCGAAGGCCGCCTCGCGCTGCAGACCCTCATCAACACGTATCCTGACAGCGAATATCTGGCCAAAGCCAAACTCGCCGTCGCAGATTCCTATTACAAAGAGGGCGGCACCACCAGCCTCACGCAAGCCATCCAGGAATACAACGATTTCCGCACGTTCTTTCCCTTTCTCGACGAAGCGGCCTATGCCCAAATGCAGATCGGCCTGGCGCACTATAAAATGATGGAGAAAGCCGACCGCGATAAAACCCAGGGCGAAGCCGCCGAAGACGCTTTTCAGGCATTCCTGTTGTCCTACCCACAAAGCCCGCTAGTTCCTAAGGCCGAACAATATTTGCGCGACGTGCAGGAAGTGCTGGCCGACGGCGATTACAAGGTGGCTTACTTCTACTACGCCAAGGCGGATTATCGCGCCTCCGCCGCCCGCCTGGTGGAGGTCACTGATCGCTATCCGCTCTACAGCCAGAACGACAACGCGTTATGGATGCTCGGAAATATTTACGAGCGCGCCAAACAAGTTTCCAAGAACGAGGACGATAAGAATCACTGGAGCGATCTCGCCAGCAAATGCTACGACCGCATCGTGCGCGATTATCCTCTCTCCAAGGACGCCCCCGGCGCCAAAGCTCGCCTGAAAGATATGGGCCGTCCCGTGCCGTCCGCCGACCCGGACGCGATCGTGCGCATGCAGAAGCAGCAACTCTACGAAAAGCAACACCACCAGAGCGTTTTCGTGAAGCTTCCGCTGGGAATGTTGAAGGGCAGCCCAGACGTTGCCGACGCAGCGCGTAACGGCACGCCGCAGATGGCTCCGCCGAACGACGCGGTTTCAGCGACCGAGGTACTTCGTCCGGGCGCCGCCGGTCCATCGTTTACACTGACGGGCAGCGCAGCCGGCGCCAGCGCGCAATCATCGGGGAGTGGCAGCGACGTGGTCACGCCCGAAGATGCGACCACCGCGCCTGTTGGTTCCGACGCGGCACAAACCGGCGTGGGCGCGGAAATCATTACGCCGCTTGACGACAAAGGTCAGCCAACTTCCGAACAGCCCGTGGCCAGAACTTCGCCTGCAGATACGACCGCCCCCGTGCCTCTACCGTCGACCAACGGCACCGTGGACGCCGGCCTGAACGGTTCCGGCACGGCCAGCGCTCCAGCCGATAGCACTACCTCCGCCGCCTCGTCGAACCCGGCCAGTTCCAGCTCCAGTTCCTCCAGCGCAACCGGTGCAACAGGCGACGGCGCATCCCCTGCGGCAGCAACAGGCCAGTCCGGCGCACAATCCACTGACAAGACCTACGCTCCGGCAAAGCCCACGCCCGTGGACACCAGCTCCGAATCCAGCAGCAAGAAGAAGAAGGGCCTGAAGAAACTGATCCCCTGGTAGCCCGTTTCCTCCGCAGCTGCCCAATCGCTGCTCGGCCGGTATCCGGCTCTGCCAAGACGCTATTTACTCCCTGCTAACAACTAAGGCATTCCTGTACTTCGACTTTGTTGACGCCCCTGCTGCGGGGTGCTGCAATAGGTATGTTCAGGGCTAGGCGTGCCTCCTGTGGAGGCTTGCCGCCCGGGGGATTAAAGTGCCCAGAATTCTGGTTGCGGACGACAACACCAACATTCAAAAAATGGTCGTGCTCGCCTTTCAGGAGCGCGGCGTCGAAGTCATCGCCGTAGGCAATGGCGAAGCCGCTGTGCGCCGCCTGCCCGACGCGAATCCCGACCTTGTCCTGGCCGACGTCTTCATGCCGGTGCGCAACGGCTACGAAGTCTGCGAGTTCGTCAAGAAAGATCCCCGCTTCGCGCACGTCCCGGTAATTCTGCTGGTTGGCGCGTTCGATCCGCTGGATGAAAAAGAGGCGCGTCGCGTCGGTGCTGATGGCGTGTTGAAGAAACCGTTTGTGCCGCCCGATCCGCTGATCGCCATGGTGATGTCCGCACTGGAAAAGAATCCCAAAGTTGCCGCCGAACTTGCCAAGGCCAAGGAAGTTGCCGCCGAAGCGCTTCTGCCGCCGGCACTGCCGGAAGTTCCGCTGAAGGCCGAGCCCAAGCCGTTGCCCGAATTCCCGGAGCCTACTGCCGAAGAAGCCGCCGTGATTTATGGCTTCGGCAAAGGCGTGCGCGCAATTGATCTGGATGAAGTCGAAGAAGACGACAAGGAAGAAACGCCCAAAGCCAAGACGCCGATCAAGGCCTCCGCGAAAGATTCCAAAGCGCCAAAAATTCCCGCTGCTCCGAAGACTCCGGTCGTCGCAGCGATTGATGATGACGAGGATGACTTCGACGGCTCCGTCACCGCCAACGATTGGCGCCGCAACGCCGCTGACTTTGAAGTTCCGGAAAATGTCGCGGCCGACCCGGTTTATTCCTACGGAAAGGGTTTCGAGCCGATTACTTTTCCATCGGAGAAAGACGTTCCGCCGCGTCGCCGCAAAACAGACGAGCCCGGCGCCGAAGCAACCACAGCCTCGACAGATTTTAACTTCGAAGCCAAAGTTGATGCGCGCGCGCCTGAACCTGCGGCTGAAATTGCGTCAGCGCCGCCAATTTCATCGGATCGAGCGCCTGTAACAAAGCCTGGTGATTGGGATGCAAAAGACCAGCCCGAAATCGAACTAGCCGCTGGCTCGTTCTCGCGTGTCGAAGAACCTGACGCACAAGCGCGCCTCACGCCGGCGGAAGCCGCTAAGTCCGAAGCCGCGAAGCCGGCCGCCGAACATCGCGAACCCGCGGCTGCCGAACCGCCGCCGAGCCGGCCAACTCTGGTCTCGCGCATGCGCGGCTGGATGGACATGCTGACGCCTTCGGCGCCCGATAATTCCGCCAGCAGCGATGCCGAATCCGCCAAAAGCAACGACAATCATTGGATGTCGAATCTCTCTTCACCTCCTGCGTCTGCGCATGCTACGGAATCGCAGCCAGCGCCGACCCCAGAATCGTCGGCAGCGCGAGCGGAAGCGCCGGCCGCCGCCGCGCCCATCGTGGATCGCCCGGTAGATAATGCCGCGGGAACGCAGCCGCTCGACGTGGCCCCTTTCGCACCCGCTGTTGCAGCAGAGCAGCCGTCAGCAGCTCCGAGCGAATTCTTCGCGCCATCCGCAATTTCCGAAGCGCGTGAAGAAGCTCGCGACCAGGTGCGTGACGCGGTGAGCGCGGAATCAAGCTCCGCGGCGCACAACGAAACACATGTGGAACCGCACGTCAGCGATGCGCAACCGCGCCAATTCGGTGACTCCACTGAAAACGGCGTGAAATTCGGCGGCTCGTCCTACCATTTCAACGACGATCCGCACAGCGAAAGGCAGCGCGCAGTGCACGACGACGGCCTCGAGCTCGACCGAGCGCCCGCGCAGGAAGCGCCGAGCGATTATTCCTCAGGCGCCACAGTTTCCGAAGGCCTCAACGGCGAAGCCGAATTTCAGCCCGAGCCAGTCACCAGCAGCGCCGCTGATTTTTCGTCACAAATCTCGCCGGACGTTTTGCCTTCTCCCGCGGACATACCTGTAAACGGCAGCAGCGCGCTCTCCGGCATGTTGCCCGCCGAGCCGCTCTTCGGCAGCGAGCAGCGCGAGGAAATTGCTGACGACTATTCGCCGCGCGATGAAGAACCTTCTCAGCCCGACACGCGCGAGCTGGAAGCCTACGCCGAAGAGACCCATCCCGGCCAACTGCTGCAGCCCGCGCCCAGCGAAGAATATTGGGATCGCGAAGCTGCCGCGCACGAAGCGGAAATTCTCGCGAAGTCCGGCGCTTCCCTGTTCTCCGAATCCGCGCCGGAGCCGCCCGCCATGCAAGGCTTCGAACGCATTCCCACTTTGCCTCCCCCCAATCGCGAGGCGCTTTCGGAAATTCCTTTCCTGATGCCGCCGGCGCTGCCGCCGCAAAATTCCGAGCATCCGGCAGCCCGCACCAACGATTCCGAAGCGGTGGACGACATGGTTCGCAAAGTCATGGAAAAGCTTGGCCCGCATCTGCAAGAGTTGCTGTCGCAGGGCGTGAAGCCACTGGTGGAGAATTTGCTGCAAAACGAGTTGCAGAAGAAGGAGCGGTAGCGATTCGTGAGTAGTAATTGGTGAGTAGTGAATCCCGGCAGAGTCACACTCTTGGCTAGGCGTTTGCTGTTCACTCCGCGGAACACAATCCGGCCGTGCGCCTCGCCCGATGAAAGCTGCACCACGCCGTACGGGCCACCTAAATTAGCTAGGGACCAAGTGCTGGGATACTCCGCAATCAAAATACCGGGCGCCGTAGGTGCGCCAGCCTGGTTTACCAGATTGATGCGGAAAAACTACCAGTCATCTCGGTTCAAGACGGCAACGCAACGCTTTCCCGCTTCGGCAGCCTGACCCGCGTAAACCAGAAAGCATTGAGGCTTTTTACCATATGCTCCCACTTCTCCAAGTTCCCCGGTTTTCTCAGATAAGAGTTTACCATCAGTTGATAACTGCTCTCGACATCAGATTCCTCTTCGGAACTCGTCAACACAATTACCGGGATCGATTGCAAGTGGGGGTTGGACTTGACGCGCGCCAGAACTTCACGCCCATGCAATTTTGGCAGATTGAGGTCCAGCAAAATGACACTAGGGCGCGGCGCAACCACGTAGCGTCCTTGGTACTGCAAAAAATCCATGGCCTCAGCGCCGTCAGTAACCACAAGCAGGCACGCCGTCGGATTGATTTCACGCAAAAATTCGCGCATCAGCCGGATGTCACCCTGATTATCTTCAACGAGCAGAATATCTATCGGCACCGCGTCGCTCCTGGACGACTCGATTGTGCGGTTACGTCGTTCGTCAGATGTAGAAAGAGTCCACCCGTGAACGGTGGAGCATTTTGGAAGGGGACTCTATTGTGACGCCTGCGCCGACCAAGTCAAGAACGCCAGATATCACTCGACCGTTGTAGTTAACTGAATCTTCGTTGTCATTCTTGCTTGTGGAAGGATCAGCGCTCCGACGGCGCCCATATACCTATTGGATCTTGAGGCCGCAGGTCGGCTACCCGCCCTCCCGTCACGCTTCTACGGTCTCGCTGTTTGATACCCAATAAACGTGGTAAACCGCGGGATCGTTTTTCAACTTTCGGCTATGGCGACGCACCGAGGGTTGGATTTGGATGTTATACTCACGCCCGAAAAGTGGTCATGTCCTTCCTGCAGGCGCTAGCAATGCGCGTTGAGTGCGCTTCCCGCGGCTGCGGCAAGAACGGCTGAGCCTGACTGCGGGGCTAAGCTTGAGGACAGCGATCCCATGAATGCTCGCTCGCTTGACCATCGAGCGGGGGTTCACAGCAGCTTTCCGACTGGAGCTCTGGCATTGCGCGAGAATGAAGAGCACTACCGTGATTTGGTCGAGAACAGTCTCGATTTGATCTGCACGCATGATTTGCAGGGCGTTGTGTTGACGGTGAACCTCGCCGCGGCCAGGACGCTTGGCTACGAGCCGGACGAAATCGTAAATCGGAACGTGCGCGAATTCCTCAGCCCAGAGAGTCACCCGGAATTCGGCGCGTTTCTAGCCGCGGTACGCGAGAAAAGCACCTATGCAGGGTTCATGCGGCTACGTACCAAACACGGGAAGACTCGGATTTGGAGTTTCACAAGCACTTTGCGCACCCAGGGGTTGGAAATTCCCTGTGTGCGCGGAGTCGCGCACGACGTCACCGACATCTTGCAAGCCCAGAGGGCCTTGCGCAAAAGCGAAGAGCGGCTGCGCGTCGCTGCCGAAGTCGGCAGGATGTATGCCTGGGAATGGGATCCGGCCACCGACTCAGTAGAGCGATCTGCAGAATGCGCGAATATTCTCGGACTGGACGACGCCACCGGAACCGGAATCGCAAAAGACTATTTCGATCTGGTCCATCCCGATGATCGAGCCAGGTTGTGGGGGCTGGCAACTTCTTTGACGCCAAACGACCCGGAATACCGGACCGAGTACCGCAGGTTTCGCCCGGACGGTACGCTGTTGTGGCTGCAGGAGAGTGGCCACGCCACTTTTGATAAGGCCGGCAAGATGACCCGGCTGGTTGGCATGACCGCCGACGTGACTCAGCGCAAAGACGCGGAGGAAAAATTGCGCGCCAGCGAAGAACGCAGCAGGTGGCTGGTGTCGGCGTCTCCTGTCGCCACAATCGTTGCCAACGGCTTGGAATTTCAGAACGAGATCGTCAATGAGAAGTTTACAACTCTGTTTGGCTATTCGAAGGAGGATGTTACTTGCATTGCTGATTGGTGGCCGCTTGCCTATCCTGACGAAGCGTACCGCGAAAAAATCAGAACCGAATGGGAAGCTCGGGTAACCGAGGCAGTAGAGAATCGTTCTGAAGTCGCGCCGATGGAAGCGAGGGTTTGCTGCAAGGACGGTTCCTACCGCTACATCGAATTTCACTTTGCATCTCTGGGCGCAACCAATTTAGTAAGCTTCGTGGACATCACCGATCGCAAGCTTGCGCAGGACGAGCTGGAGAAGGTTGGAAGGCGGCTCATTGCGGCGCAAGAGGCGGAGAGCGCTCGCATCGCCAGGGAGCTCCACGACGACTTCAGCCAGCGCTTGGCACTCCAGGGGATCGGCCTTGCACGGCTACTGAAGAACCTACCTGAGTCAAAAGTAGAGGTGCGGGGTAAAATTCAGGAATTGTTGAAGAGAAACCAGGAAATATCTATCGATATGCACACGCTCTCACACCAACTCCATTCCAGCAAGCTGGAGCATGTAGGCCTGGTGTCGGCTCTCACGGGCCTTTGTGAAGAGCTGAGCTCGAAATTCAAGATTCAAGTCGAATTTAGTGAATGCGGGGTTTCTTCGGATATTCCGAAGGACGTGGCGCTGTGTCTGTTCCGAATCACTCAGGAAGCGGTGAGCAATATAGCTAAACACAGTAAAGCGACGCAAGCCCAGGTTACGTGCAGCGGCACTAATAATGAAATTCGCTTGCGGATCGTGGATGCTGGTGTGGGCTTTGACACGGCAGTCCGGAGCACGAGCGTGGGGATCGGCCTTGTAAGCATGCGCGAGCGGCTTCGATTGGTTGGGGGAACGCTGTCGGTCCAATCTGAGCCTATGCGGGGGACAGAAATTCTCGCCGCTGTTCCCCTATCGGCCTCCGCTAGCGCGCCTCACGTCAGACAAATGGCTGTCGGACGAGAAACCCCATAACACGCCTGCCCGTCGTCCGCGAAACGCGTCAGAAATCCCCCGGAGCTACGCCGACGTCCCAGTGACTTGCGGACTGGATCGACTGTTCGCACGCTGGGCGACAGCGCATCCTTCCACGCCACCTCGACGAACGCGTTGGGTTTCGCGGCCGGTGGCGCAGTTTTCCACGTCACGCAAGCGAACGGCAAGTTCTGAGCGGTTACGGAAATGCGCTACTCGCCTGTTTGCCGACGATCGCGATTCCGTTCCCCTCACCTCTTCAGGCCGTGGCGATGTGTGTGCTGTTTTGGACATCTTCAGAAATCTACCTAAGCAATCCTAACTCCGTGGCATCGCCTTTCAATCCGTGCAACCCGCAGAAGTCACGCGACATCGGGCAGGAATGAACAGGCAGGAGGACGCACAATGCGTGTTGCTTTCGTCGTTCGTTCGATCATGTTCGTGCTCTTATTGATGGGTGTTTCGGGGGCGATGTGCGCGCAAGTGCGCGTAGCGATCGCGGTGGGGCCGCCGGTGCTGCCCGTTTACGAGCAGCCCATTTGTCCCGGCGACGGTTACATGTGGACACCTGGATACTGGGATTACGATTACGATGCTGCCGACTACTATTGGGTACCAGGCACGTGGATTATGGCTCCGGAAGTCGGTTACCTCTGGACTCCCCCTTACTGGGGCTGGGGTGGTTCCGGATTTGTTTTCTATGACGGCTATTGGGGCCCGACGGTAGGTTTCTATGGCGGAATTAACTATGGCTACGGTTATTACGGCAATGGCTTTTACGGTGGCCGCTGGGAAGGCGGGCGCTTCCAATACAACACATCGGTCTGGCACGTGGGTGGGGACTTTCACAACGTTTACAACGAGAGAGTGAACATCGGTAACGAAAATCGAGTCAGTTACAATGGCCACGGCGGAATCGACGCACGTCCGACCGCCCAAGACGACGCTGCCGCCCGCGACCGCCACATCGGGCCGGTAGGCGCGCAAACTGCACATGTGCAAGCTTCCCGCTCTGACACGCAACAACGGGCGTCTGTAAACCATGGTCAACCCGGAGTCGCTGCAACCGCCAGGCCAGGAGATTTTAAGGGCAATGGCGCCGTGCGAGGCGGAGAAGCGAGCGGGCGTGCGGAAAACTCCAGCACTCGGCCAGTAGTCCATCCGAACGATCTGCCGGCTATGGAACATCCATCGGCTCCAAATACCGGCAACGCTAAAAACGACAAGAAGTACCAGCAGCAGCAAAACAAGCTATATACAACGCAGCAACAAGATCGGCAGAAGCTGCAGCAGCAGCAGGACAAAGAGCACTTGCAGTTGGATAAACAGAAGGCTGATGCAGCGACGACGAAGCAGGTAGAGCAAAAACATCAGCAACAAACGCAACAATTACAGCAAACACACGCGCAGCAGACCCAGCAAATGCAGCAGAGGCAGTCGTCCCCTGCGCACTCGTCGGGAGAAAGCAAGCCCAAGTAGTTGGTCGTTCCAGCGACCAGTTAGCGCTATTGGAATGCTTGGGTCCAAGTTTGATCGGGATTGAACTCGGTCATTGCGGCTGCGGTTTGAGATGTATCAGGTCCCAGATCCTTCTGCAGCAGGACGCCGTCTTGATTGATGATGAATGTCATCACGCCGGAATTGCGGTACTGAGCGGGATAGGCCACGAAGGCGAAGCCGCCCGTCATCTTTCCATTGACGACGTAATCCTTCGCGCCCCCGGGGACGTTCGCGCCTTGGCGAGTGAGCAT
The DNA here is from genome assembly GCA_963821765.1 of uncultured Acidobacteriota bacterium. GTDB lineage: Bacteria > Acidobacteriota > Terriglobia > Acidiferrales > UBA7541 > Palsa-295. The sequence continues at coordinate 550,172 of CAWGFF010000016.1, read as the reverse complement.
GTGGAAGTAGTAGCCATGGAACGGGATGTGCGAATCCGGTTTCAGACTATAGCCCTCGTTGGTGGCGAATGCCGCCAGAGGACCAAGCGGACTCTTGGGTTGGCCTTCGGGCGATTCCCAGTACAAACCGTTCTGCTTGCCGGTGTCACTAATGAACTTCGTGGCGAATACGTGGGTGCTGCCGTCGTCGTGATGCATTGAATAATACTCAGCCTGAGCGTCGGCCAGCGCCATGCAAACGTCCATGATAGCCAGTTCGTTGCGGCCGATACGACGGATCAGAATCTCTTCCCTTCCCGCAGCCACGTCGAAGTACCACTGTCCGGCGGGGTTTTTCTTCAGCGGGATCGGAAAAGGAAAATTTTCGGCTCCAAGCAGCAGGGTTTGGGAGCCGTCGGGCATTTTGCGCCAACGGTGCATCGCATCATAGGCCGCGATCACTTGGTCGGCGGTATTCTTATCCTGCACGGGATCGCCGGTCATCACGATATCTTTCGAGTCCGGTCCGAACACGGCGATTACCGCATTTGGATCGCCGGACTTGGCGGCCGTCAAGAGCGCGTTTCCCGCGTCGTCCGGTGAAGCGAACGTCTGATAAGCAGGCTTGGCAGCCTTGCTGCATCCGCCAACGAAACTAACGATCGCCAGCGGTATGAGCCAGCCAAGAACAGTGGTCGTGCGGGTCGCTCGCGACACGGAAATCCTCCAAATTTGCACTGTTAGCACTTCACCAACGCAATCGCACAAGTATTGAGCTCACTTCCGTCTGCCGAGCTCGAGGTGGCATTACCTGCGACGACCGCCATAGCTTGACGATCCGCGCGCGCTGGAAGCCCGCGAACTCCATCCGCCGCCGCCACTGCTCATGGCCGATGAGCCGCCGCTCTTTTCCTGGCCACCCCAGCCGCTGGAACTAGATTTGTTGTAGCTGGATGAGCCTGAATAGCTGGAGCTGCTGGATTTGTTGTAACTCGAGTTGCTCGAGGTGCCGCTCTTCTGGCTCCAACCGCTGCCGGTATTGCTGTAGGTATTGCCGTTCGCTGAGGCGTACTTGTTGCCATTTGCGGTTTCGCCGTACGCGGCGCTGTTGCCGTACTTCCCTGACGCGGCATAAGCTGAGCCGCCGTTCGAGCTGTGTGCCTGTGCGGTGGTTCCGTTAGCGTTGGTTTGGTGCTGGCTGTCAACGGTGGTGCCGTTTTTCGAAGCGGTCGACGCCCCGTAGTTGCCATAGGCATTGGACCCCTGCACTGTCGAGGCAGAGGCCCCGGTGTGTGGGTTATACGCTTGACCGGCACTCACGCTGCCGTAGCCGTTTGAGGCCGTCGCGCCCCGCGCGTAAGTCCCGGTGGAGGGGTTGTAGCCAGTTGAGGCGTGGGCGCTGCCGTAGGGTCCGTAGGCGGAGGCGCTGGTGCCGTAATATCCGCCATGCCATGCGCTGTTTCCATAATATGTGCCGCCGTGATAGACCACTGCCGTGGTGCCGTGCCATCCGCATGCCCAACTGCTGTATCCCCAGGCGTAAGTGCTGCTCGCCATCATGGCCCCGACCGCAACGCCAACTCCGAACGCCACGACTGCAGCGCCTGCGGGAGGCGGGGGTGGCGGGACGTAAGCCGGAACCACGTAGGGATAGCCGTAAACCACCGCGGGGTTGTACATGGGTACGTAAACGACTTGCGGATTCACGGGTTGAATTACGATGACTTGCGGCGACTGTTGCACGACGGAGAGTTGCGAACTCGATTTCAAGTTGCCGGCAGCGTAGGCTTTCGCACGCAAGACCTGTATGGCCGCCATCACGTCCGCTGACTGCGTGTGATACGCCTCTCCCAGCGATGAAGTCCAAGTCAGGTTGGTCGCCATATTAGCGAGCACGGACGGGAATTGTGAGAGCGCCTTGATTGCGGGATCCCACGGTTGCGCATCTACGGCCGCCATCAAGGTTGAGCCAGTCATATAGCTGTGGTACTGGAGCCAGCTTTCAGCTGCAGCAACCTGGTCGGGAAAAGTGGCGGCGGCAAGGATCTGCGCCACCAGCGCGTCCGGATACAGCGCGATCGGGGCGACCAGTGGTTGTATCTCGTCCGCGGTTAGCGGCACGCCTTGTCCAGAATAGCCTTGTGGAGGCGCTTGGGCTGCAGCTTCGAGCGGGATCGTGCCGGTAAGTAGCAGCAAGGATAGCGTTGCTGCCAGAACCTGCTTCGCGATCGTGGTGTTCATTTTTTTCTCTCCATCGAAGCAACTTTGCCTCACGGCGTCACGAAACTCTGTTCCGGCTGATCGCTCGCATGTGCTCGGCCGCCCACTCGCTCCCATGCTTTCACTGGCGGACGCCGATAGCCATTGTCAGTAATGACAATGGATCGGATGCCTGCAGGCGATGTGATGCGTTGCGATCCCGGCCCGGCTGAGCAGGTTCTTCCGATGGTTACGCCGGGCTCCGCGCCTTGACACCGTTCGGCGTCATTCCTATACTCCTCCACGCCCAGCATTCCTGCCTGGAGGACTCCGATGCTTAAACATTTTCTGACCGTTTTCCTGATTGTTGTCTCCGCAACCGTTTGTTCTGCGCAAGAAAATTGGAAAATTCATCAACCGAAACTGACTCTGCAGCAGAGCGGCACCGCACAGTTGCTGATTTCCGTGAGTCCTGTAGATTCCCGCGTGGTCTGGGCGGCTGGAACTGGCGGCACGTACGTGGTGACCACCGATGGTGGCGAGCACTGGAAAGCCGCCGTGGTGCCCGGAGCGGAAAACGATCAGTTCCGTGACGTGTACGGCGTGAGCGACAAGGTCGCCTACCTCATGTCCATCGGTAACAACACCACGGATTTTAAGGTTTACAAGACCACTGACGGTGGCGCGCATTGGACAATTCAGTTCACGAACCAGGATCCCCTTGCGTTCTACGATTGTTTCGCGTTCTGGACTCCGGATCGCGGGATAACGCACAGCGACTCAGGCAACGGAGTTTTTCCTGATATTCGCACGACCAATGGAAAAACATGGGAGTCCATCGCCGGCAACATGCCGCCTGCGCTTCCCGGCGAAGCCTCGTTTGCGGCGAGCGGAACCTGCATTGTGGCGCAGGGAAAAACAAATGCCTGGATCACCACCGGCGGCGCAACGATTGCCCGAATCCTCGCGACCAAAGACGGCGGCAATACCTGGAACGCGTATGACACTCCGCTGCTCAGCTCGCCCAGTGCGGGCGGGGTTTCCGTGGCCTTTCGCGACTCACGTCACGGAATCGTCGGTGGTGGCGACTTGAATTCAAACAAAAGCGCTGACGCGGCGATCTCTGAGGATGGCGGCCGGACGTGGACTCTTACCAGCGCACCGCCGCTGCAGGGAGCGATTTTCTGCTTGGCGTACATCAGCGGCATGGAACATAGAGATGATGAAGGATCCGGTTGGGGCTCGGGCGAAGACTCTGAGAAATTCGAGCACACCGTGGTGATCACGACTGAGACGGAGCCGGACTTTTCTTCTGGAGAAGCTGCCTTCACTCCGGACGAGGGGTCCACGTGGATTCCAATACCCGGAGCCAGTGGCTATTGGGCCGTCGCTTTCGCAAATCCACACGCGGGCTGGTTCGTCGGCAATAACGGCCAGATTTTGAAGATCAGCTTCTAGCTAGGCCAGCGGGACATTTGGCGCGCGTGGCCGCCAAACGGCGCAAATGTGGCATCTCAATTTGCAAGCCACTTGCTTTGTCAGCGGCTACTTGCTGGACGCTTGAGCCAGCCGGGATGGGTGCACTACCCGCAATGCGCGAAGACCTTGGGGCTCATCGCTCAGCTTAACCTTTCAGACGCTTCAGTTCGCGTAGGGCGGACAGCGCGCTTTCTATTTCCTTGCGCTCGCTCCGGGAAATTTTGGCGTCGGCGAGGCGCGCGTTGATCGCGTCTTCCGCAATTTTCACGCGAATCTGAAGTAGCTCCGGAATAAGTTCCAGCATGGCTGCTTTGTACAACTCCCGCCAGTTGGATTCGGGCATGGTGGACTCCTGAGGAAACGCAGGGAGCGCGATACTGGCCAGGCGTGCGACGACCCAGCCAGTACGCGGCTAACGATTGAACACCATCACACCTTGGCGCGAACATCTGTGGGAACGCATGCGCACCATTCACTTCGCGGTTGATGACGCTTTCTTTTGAGCCATCTTCTGGGCCATCTGTATCAACAACATTTGGTTACCCGTATTCATCCGGCCCATTAGCCTACGAAAGCGATGAAGCATGCGCGCGTCACGCCGCGAGCTGCCCCAGCCCGTAAAGGCGGGCTTGGGAACATCCGGCGCGGGCGGTTCCGCTTCGTAGAAGAGCGCGTACATCGGCACTTCCATCGCGCGCGCCAGCTTTTCAATCGTTTCGATCGCGGGAACGGTGTGGCCGTTCTCGACGCGCGAAATGTAACAGCGCAGAAGTCCGGTGCGCTGCTCGATGTCGCCCTGTGACAGATCCTTCTGTTCCCTGAGTGCTTTCAATCTTTCGCCGATTTCCATTGATGTTCTCCTAAATTTTGAGATAGGTACGACATATTTCTACAAAGCAAGCGGCCCGGGTTGATTCCGGGCCGCCGTCCAGTCGTGCGAATCGTCATTTGTGTATTCTGGCACGGTCAATCGGGGTGACTGCCCAACGATCATCCCGCACCTTCTCCAGAGGCGGCTGGATCCACATCAGCATTTCGATGAGCAGATCCGACTGCTCCGGGTTTGTCACGTCCTGAGCCAAGTCATAGAGAAAATCCTCCAAGGCTTGGGGATCATTTGCGCGGAAAAAAGATCTCATTTTTCACCTGTCTCCTGCCGGTAGTCGAGACCGGCGGTTCGTCGGGCCCGGTCCTTCATCGAGTGCGGCCCGATCGTTAAGGGCTGGCCGCCGGGAGATTCCACATGCAACGCTCCTGGAATCCGCGAAGGAATTCCGGAATCTGCTGGCGACGGAGAAAAAACGGGCGGAGCAATAGAGACTGCGGAGCTATGTTCTTATTACGCAAAGGACATGGAGAAGGTCGTTGGTGGCGGCGATAGAAGAGACGGGAATATCTGTGCGAACTTTCGGCTGCCGGCGCTCAATTGGCGCGGGAACAGCTTTAGGTTGCGATTCTAGGGATTGGCGGACAACGGCTGAAGATGTGCTTGCCTCAACGTTCAAGAGCGAGAAGTCATTCGAGGTGTCGTCGGCGAGCTTAAGAAATTCGCCAGTCTCTAGCGTCGCGAGACTGCAAAAGAGCAGTCCTACCACGACGAAAAAGATGACTTTGAGGCGCATTTTAGAGTCCGACAATACCGGACGGTTATACAGCAAAGTGATGTTGAACTCAATAGCAATGCAGAATCGCGCGATTTCATTTCTTGGGTGGCCAGAGCGAATACGTGCGGGCCACCGCCTTACTGCGCTGCGTGCAATGCAGGGGAGGCGCACAAAGGTTTACGACTCTCCGCTGCAAGTGATGCACGCTCCCACTAATTTATATTTTTGGCTGGTAGCGGTGAACGATTTCGTGGCGGCTTGCCTCCGCCGGTTGGGGGATTGGAGTGCCAGGGAAATTCGATGGGAGCGCTTTCTCCCCGCCTCTCCGTTGACGGGCTGCTTCTTGGACCCTTATATTGAATGATTCACTTTTGTTGTGGTGTCGTCGTGTGGCTACAAAGGCTGGCGGACTGACATCCGCCGGTACAAAGTTGTGTTCAACATTGAGGAGCTGATGGCGCGAGAAATACCGAAGGCTTATGAGCCGCAGGAGATCGAGGAGCGCTGGGCGAAGGCCTGGTTCGAGGAGAAATTATTCCGCGCGGAAAATTCCGGTACGCCGGATGTAACGAGCGACGCACAGCCACGTTTTTCGATTGCGCTGCCGCCGCCGAACGTGACGGGTTCGATTCACATCGGCCACATGCTGGAGCACACGCAGATTGACATGCTGGTGCGCTGGCACCGCATGCGCGGCGAACGCACTTTGTGGCTGCCGGGGATGGATCACGCGGGGATTGCCACGCAGTTTGTGGTGGAGAGGATGCTGGCGAAGGAGGGCGTGGCGCGCAAGGATTTGGGGCGCGAGGAATTCGAGCGGCGCGTGTGGAAATGGAAGGCCGAAAGCGGCGGCGTGATCAAGCAGCAGATGATTCGCCTCGGCGCTTCGTGCGATTGGACGCGCGAGAAATTTACGTTGGAGCCCGCGCTGTATCGCTCGGTGCTGGAAGCGTTTTTGCGGCTGTATCGCGAGGGGTTGATTTATCGCGGGCGGTACATGGTGAATTGGTGCCCCCGCTGCCAGACGGCCATCAGCGATTTGGAAGTGGTGCACAACGAGCGCGTGGGGAATTTGTGGTTTATTCGATATCCCGTTGTTGGCGCGGCAGCGGGGGAATTTTTAGTGGTGGCTACTACGCGGCCGGAAACGATGTTGGGCGATACGGCTGTCGCGGTGCATCCGAAGGACGAGCGTTACCTGCATCTCGTCGGGAAGAAAGTGCTGCTGCCCTTGATGAATCGGGAGATCCCCGTCATCGCGGACACGTATGTGGATCGGGAATTCGGGACCGGCGTGGTGAAAATTACTCCGGCGCACGATCCAAACGATTTCGAAGTCGGCAAGCGGCATAATCTTGCGCAGATTGATGTGATGACTGACGACGCGCATATGAACGAGGCCGCGGGAAAGTATGCGGGGCTGGAAAGATTCGTGGCGCGGGCTCGGGTTATTGCGGATCTGGAAGAACTCGGATTCATGGATCACATCACGGAACACACGCATTCGGTCGGAACTTGCGACCGTTGCAAGGCGATTGTGGAACCACGGGTTTCGACGCAGTGGTTTATGAAGATGAAGCCGCTTGCCGACGAAGCGCGAAAGGCGGTAACCGGAGAGTTTGGCCCCGCGGCGGAAATTGAGGTGGTGCCGGACAATCAGCGGACGATTTTGCTCCAGTGGTTTGAAAATATTCGCGATTGGTGCATTTCGCGGCAGTTGTGGTGGGGACATCGCATTCCCATCTGGCATTGCGCGGACTGCGGCGAGATGGTTCCGGCGACGGATTCGAGCGTCGAGATTGTAGATGGCCACGCGCGCGCGGCGGGAGTACCGACTGCGTGCCCGAAGTGCGGGGCGGCGGGCGGTGGAAAATTGGTGCAGGATCCCGATGTGTTGGACACGTGGTTCAGCTCGGCTTTGTGGCCGTTCTCGACTTTGGGCTGGCCGAATGAGACGCCCGATATGCGCGCGTTTTATCCAACGAGCTTGTTGATCAGTGGCTACGACATTTTATTTTTCTGGGATTCGCGGATGATCATGATGGGGTTGCACCTGACATCGGGCGCGTCCGAAGCTGAGCGAATTCCCTTCCGGCGGCTCTATTTGCATTCTTTGGTGCGGACGTCGGAAGGCGCGAAGATGTCCAAGACCAAGGGTACCGGTGTGGATCCCTTGAAATTGACCGCGGAATTCGGGACAGATGCGATGCGTTACATGTTGGCGAGCATGGCGGCGCCGGGGACGGACATTGCGTTGACCGAGGACAGAATTTTGGGCGCGCGGGCATTTGCGAACAAGATTTCGAACGCGGCGCGGTTTTTGTTTATGAATTTGGAGAAAGCGGAGCTGGCCGCGGGATTTACTTTGGAGGAATTGGCTGCGCCGGAGGTGCGTGCGGCTGCGCCTTATGCGGTGAAGGGTGAAGGCGAGTTGGTGCATCGCTGGATTTTTTCACGATTAGCTGCGGCAGCGGGCGAAGTGGACAAGGCGCTGGATGAATTCAGGTTTCATGAGGCTTGTCAGACGATTTATCACTTTTTCTGGGGCGACTTTTGCGATTGGTACATTGAGTGGGTGAAGCCGCAGCTTTCCGCGGCAGATCGCGAAGTGGCGCTTGCGGCTTGGCGGAATATTTTCGCGGTTCTGGATGCGGCTTTGCGATTGTTGCATCCAGTGATGCCGTTTTTGACTGAGGAGCTGTGGCATAAGTTGCCGCAGCCTGCCGGGGCGCGGTCTATCGCGCTGGATCGGTTTCCGGAGCCGCGTAAAGCCTGGCTGGATCCCAGTGCCGAAGTTGATATGGCGAAGCTTCAAGAATTCGCGATCAAAACACGCAATGCACGGGCCGAAAACAAGATCGATCCTAAGAAGACAGTTGTGAGTAACGTTGTGATCAATGATCCGCCATATGCAGCCCTCATTGCACAACACAATCATAGCCTCTGGATAGCGACCAATACGCGAGCGAGCATACAACAGTTGCCGTTGAACCCTAGTGGCGGCACGATTTATTCGACAAGTCAATTTGACCTGCAAATCCCCTTCGGCGAAGGAGTTGAAAAACCGGCAGAAATTGCGCGCTTGAAGAAGGAGATTGAACGGCTAGCGAAGGATATTGAATCGAAGAAGGGGCGTTTGGCGGATGACACTTTTTTGAGCAAGGCACCGGCGAAGATAGTGGAGGATTTGAAGGCTACACTGGCCGCACGCCAGATCGAACATCAGAAACTGCACGAGCGGCTTTCACAGCTAGAGCAATCTTAGACGCAGAACAATTCACATGGCTACTAAACGGATGGCTAATTTGCCGGGGACTACGGACCGGCGTTTGGACGCGTTGCTGACTTTGCTGGCTGAGAATTCTACGATCGTGATCAGCGGCGCAAAGATCGCCAAGGAAATTGGCGTGACGCGGCAGCAGGTGTGGCGCTGGATCGAGAAATTGCGCGAAGTGGGCGTGCGCGTGAAGGGACACGCGGCGACGGGTTATCACATCGAGCGGGCTCCGGATATTTTGGCGGCGCAGCTTTTGAGTCATCGGCTGTACGGCACGCCATTTGCACGACGGATTTATCATTTTTTCAAAGTTGATTCGACGAACAACGTGGCGATGCAGTTGGGAGAGCAAGGTGAACCGCACGGGGCCGTGGTGCTGGCGGAAGAACAGACGGCGGGACGCGGGCGGGCGGGGCGGAAATGGATTTCGGAGAAGTCGGCGGGAATTAGTTGTTCGGTGTTGCTGCGGCCGACGATTTCTCCCGCGCACGCGCCGCTTCTGACGCTGGTAGCCGGCCTGGCGGCACGCGATGCGGCTGCGGAGGAGCTAGATTCCGCGCCAGACATACGTTGGCCGAACGATTTGCTGGTGCGCGGGCGAAAATTCTGCGGGATTTTAACAGAAATGCACGCGGAGCCAGACCGTATGTATTACGCGGTGGTGGGCATCGGTATCAACGTGAACCAGACGAAGATGCCGCCGGAGCTCGCGGAGATTGCGACTTCGTTGCGCATAGAGACGGGGAAAATACATTCTCGCTTGGAAGTGCTGATACGGTTGCTGCGGCACATGGACCGCTACTACAATCAGTTCCTCAGCGAAGGCCCGACGCCGATTTTGCGGCGCTTTGCGGAAGTATCGAGCTATTTTCAGGGGAAGCGCGTGCGTATCACGACGGCGCGGGAAATGTTTACGGGAAGCACCGCGGGCCTGGAATCGAGCGGAGTATTGCGCGTGTTGCGCGATGACGGCGGCGGAATCGAGCAGGTGCTTTCGGGCGACGTGGCGGAGGCCGATTGATGTTGCTGACGCTCGATGTGGGAAACACGAACACGGTGCTGGGCGTCTTTCGCGGGAAAGAGTTGGTGGCGAACTGGCGGCTGACTACCGCGCGCGAGCAAACGGAAGATGAATACGGAATCCTGACGCGCGATTTGTTTACTTTGGCTGCTCTCGAGCCGCGCGAAATTGGCGGAGTGATCATCAGTTCGGTGGTTCCGCAGCTGAATTCGCGGCTGGCGGGAATGGCGGAGAGGTATTTCAGCAAGACGGCGCTATTTGTAGAGCCGGGAATTAAAACAGGGATGCCGGTGCATTACGATAATCCGCAGGAAGTGGGCGCGGACCGGATCGTGAATAGCGTCGCGGCGTTCGAGAAATACGGCGGCCCGTGCATAATCGTGGATTTTGGAACGGCGATAAATTTTGATGCGGTTTCGGCGCGCGGAGAATATTTGGGCGGAGTGTTGGCTCCGGGGATTGGGATTTCGGCGGATGCGCTTTTCGCGCGAGCGGCGCGGTTGTTTCGCGTGGAGATCAAGGATCCGGGGAAAATTATCGGAACGAATACGGCGGCTTCGATGCAGGCGGGACTTTTTTATGGGTACACGGATTTGGTGGATGGGATTTTGGACCGGATGAAGAAAGTGATGGGAGCGAAGACGAAAGTGGTGGCTACCGGGGGACAGGCGGCTTTGATTGGCGGAGCTTCGCGGCATATTGAGACGGTGGATGAGTTTTTGACCTTGGAAGGATTGCGAATTATTTGGGATCGGAATCAGGAAGCGGCCCAGAAGAAAACGCCCGCGGCCCGGCGGGCTTAAACATTTGAAGCATTCTTGTAAGCGACGGCGGAATCAGCATCCATCGGATCTTAGCTTTGCTCCCACTCATGGAATCGTTTAACTACTTTAATTATTTTACGGAGATCGAGGAGTATTTTTGGCGGAAGCGCGGCGCGCATCTGCTGGTGTCACCTTTGGATTGGGCGATTTTGGAGACATGGCAGAAGGCCGGAATTCCGATTGGCGCGGTGCTCAAGGGGATTGACCGGGCGTTTGAAAGTTGGGCGCGTTCGCGGCGGGCAGCTGGCGGACGGCAATTGAAAAGTTTGGCTTATTGCGTGGATGCGGTGCTGGATGCTGCTGCGGAAGCGGCGGAGGCGGCTGCGGGCACTGGGCCTGAGGTGAAATCATCGCGTGCGGGAGTGGAACCATTTTCGCGCGAAGAGCTGCGGAAATATTTGGAGAGGAATGCGGGGCGGTTGCGGGCTGCGGCTGGGAAGTTGCGTGCGAAGGCGGAGGCGGCGAGCACGACGGCGGGGTTGGCGGTTCGGTTTGATGAGACTGCGCAGAAGCTCGACGACGCATTGCCGTTGCTGGATGTGCCGGGGACGCTCGATCTAGAGGATTTTGAACGTCGGATGACGGTGCTGGAGGAAAAATTGGCAGCGGCTCTGGCGGCGGACGCGGACGAAGAGGCGCTGCTGGCGATCCGGCGCGAAATGGACCGGTCGCTCGCGCCTTACCGGCGTAAGATGTCGGCGGAGCAATTGGCCCAGCTAGAGAGGCAATATACGCAGAAACGATTGTTCGAATATTTTGAGGTTCCGCGGTTGAGTCTGTTTTATTTGACGTAATCACACTTGCGAAGCGAACGTTGCCAGCCCTCCCGAAGCGACGGCAAAACAACCAAGAGGTGAATTCGTTTGGATATCACGATTGAAAAATTGATTTATGGCGGGGATGGCTTGGCGCATCACGATGGGGCTACCGTTTTCGTGCCCTTCGTGTTGCCGAGAGAGCAGGTGGCTGTAGAGCCTGTGGAGCAGAAGAAGAAGTTTGTGCGGGGAAGGGTGGAACGGATTTTACGGGCGGCGCCGGAACGCGTCGCGGCGCGCTGCCCGCATTTTGGGGTTTGCGGCGGGTGTGATTACCAGCACATTGCTTATGACGCGCAGCTGAAGTTCAAGGTCGAGATTTTGCGCGAGACTCTGCGGAGGATCGGGAAGATAGAGTGGGTTGGGGAGATTACGGCGCATGGGTCGCAGCCGTGGGCTTATCGCAATCGGGCGCAGTGGAAGGTGCGGCCGCTGGAAAATTCTGGCGACGACGGAGGCGCGGCTTCAGAAAATTTAGCGGACGGCGGGACGAAGCTCGCGATTGGATATTTCCGCGCTAATTCGACGGCGCTTTGCGCGGTGGAAGATTGCTCGATTGTTTCGCCGCTCTTGCTGAAGACTTTGCTTTCTTTACGCGCGGCACTGGCGGCTGGAGCTTTGCCGCGGGGGTTGCGCGAAATCGAAGCGTTTGTGGATGCGGCGGACGCTCGGCTGTTGCTGACGGCGACATTCGCGGGATTTCCTTCGCGAGCGCCGGAGCATGCCGAAACTTTTCGGAGCGTGGTGCCGGAGATCGCGAGTTTGTTGTTTCACGATCCGAGTCACGACCGGATGGAATTGTACGGGCCGGGATTCTTGGAGTATGCGGCGGGAGGAATTTCGTATCGCGTGGGACATTTTTCATTTTTTCAGGTGAACCGGTTTTTGGTGGAGGAATTGGCGCGCGAAGTGGTGGAGCGCGAAGAGGGCGGCCGTTTGGCGCTGGATTTATTTGCAGGCGTGGGATTATTTTCGATTCCACTGGCGCGGAAATTCGCGCGCGTGTTGGCGGTGGAATCGAATCCGGCAGCGGCGCGCGATTTGGAAACGAATATGCGCGGGCAGGGAGCGATCGAAGTGCGGTCTGCGGAAGTGGAACAATTTTTGAAGCGAAATAAGGAACGGCCGGAATTAGTGGTGCTGGATCCGCCGCGAGCTGGAATGTCGCCGGAGTCGGTGGAGCGGTTGATCAGGTTGCGGCCTGAACGGATCACTTATGTTTCGTGCGAGCCGCCGACTTTGGCGCGCGATCTGGCGTTATTTGTGAAGGCGGGGTACGAGTGCGCGGAAGTGCACCTGTTTGATCTGTTTCCTCAGACGTTTCATATGGAGACTGTCGTTCGACTACGCAAGCGCGCCTGAACCTAACCCGATTCGCGCCGCCTCCGCTTTTGTAGCGCCGGCGTCTCGCCGGCTCTTTGAATTTGACTTTGTGAATCGCCCTCCAGGGCGATCCATCCTGGGATTCGGCGGCGCCGAATCGAAGGGTAGCGCCGGCCCCGCCTCGCGAGACGGGCACAGTTGACTTTGCTTTTGAATTTATCTCTACGATTTTCCGTGCGCCAGCAATTGGCGCCCGCACCCCGTCTTTTCTACCGATTCCCTCTTCCGTATTTCTACGAATATTCCACAACTGCCAAATGTGTCAGCGTGAGTCGGGGCACTAAAAGAGCGGGCGAGACGCCTGCCTACCGGCAGGCAGGCCGACGCTGCGAAAACCCACGATCTGTATTGGTTGCGACACCTATGAAATTACCGGCTTTGTGGATATTGGCTGCGTTTGCGGCGGGCACCTGGGTGGCGGAGCTATGGCCCGGGTCGCCGAAATTGTGGGCGGTGGTTGCAGCTTCAGGAATTTTGATCGGCGGGATTTTGGTTGCGGGATTTTGGTTGTGGCGGGATTCCGTTGCGGTGGCCTGGGTTTTTGCGCTGGTCGCGTGGGCGGCGATCGGCGGACTTGCTGCGAGCGTTGAACGCGCGACGGTTCCTGGGAACCATATTGCGCGATTGATCGCGACGGGGCGGGTGGATCCGGGCATCGCGCTGCGCTGGCGAGGAAGATTGCGGGAAGATCCTCTGACCCTTCCTTGGGGCCAGCGATTCGAGATTGATTTGGAGCAGGTGGAAGCGGCGGGCGCAGCTCTGAGCACCTCCGGCGGGTTGCGCGTGAATTTTTATCCGGGGGCGCGGGTTGCGGGGCCGCCGGCGGGATTGCGGGCTGGGGATCGCGTTGAAATTTTGGTGAAGGCGCGGCCGCCGCGGAATTATTTAGATCCGGGTGCGTTCGATGTGAAGGGATTTTTGGCGCGCCAGCAAATTGACGTGCTGGGTTCGCTGCGCAGTCGCGAACTGCTGCAGTTGGTCGATCGGCCTCCTCCTACAATTTCACAATGGCTGGCGCGCGCGCGTGGAAGTTTGCTGGCGCGGCTGGATCCACTTTTCACCGAGCATCCGGAGCGTGGAGCAGTGGCGCGGGCGATGTTGCTGGGCGACCGCAGCTTTGTGGATTCCAGCGTGGTACTGGCGTTTCAGAAGACAGCTGCATATCACGTGCTGGTAGTGGCAGGACTGCACGTGGGCGCGCTGGTGATTTTTTTGTGGTGGTTGGGCAAGCGGCTGCGCTTTTCGATGCTCGCGATCAGCGTGCTCACATTGCTGGCGCTCGCGGCGTATGTGGGGATTGTACAGGATCGTCCGCCGATTTTGCGGGCAGCGCTGATGGCGGCGCTTTATTTATGCGCGCGGCCGCTTTTCCGGCGCGTGGAATTGCTGAACACGATTGCGATCGCCGCGATGATCTTGCTGCTTTGGAAACCATCGTCGCTGGGCGATTCCAGTTTTCAACTCTCTTTTTTGGCGGCAGGCGTGATCGCAGGGTTGGCGCTGCCTTGGATGGAGCGGTCGAGCGCGCCTTATCGCGCAGGGCTGAATCATCTGGGCGATGTGACGCGGGATACAGCGCATGCGCCGAAGGTGGCGCAGTTCCGGCTTGAAATGCGGGCTGCGGTGCAGTGGCTGGCTGGCCGGATGCCGGCGCGGATTGCGTCGCGGGCAGGCGATTTGCTGGTATTGCCTGTGCGGGCTGGATTGCGATTGTGGGAAATTATTTTGCTTTCCGCGGTGATTCAGTTCGGGATGCTGCCTTTGCTGGCTGAGGACTTCCATCGTGTGAGCTTGGCTGGGCCGTTGAGCAACATTCCGGCGGTGTTGCTAACGGGGATTATTGTGCCGCTGGGATTTGTGACTTTGGGTATGGCGATGGTGTGGGCACGCGCGGGGCTCTTGCTGGCAAAGGCGCTTAGTTTTTGCGTCGGGCTATTGATCGCGAGTGTGGAATGGTTCACGCGGTGGCCGCGGCTGACCTACCGGATTCCTGGGCCGCCGGTGTGGCTGATGATTTTGTTCTTCGCGGGATTTATTTTTCTGGCAGGTGTCGCGCGGGCGATTGCGGCGGGGCAGCGCGGTCCTGCGATTCGGAGACACTTGCTGCCGGCTGCGCATCCGGTCGAGTGGATCGCGGCGGTGGCGGCGATTGTGCTCGCGGTTTTAGTGGCTTGGCATCCGTTTGCGCCTGCGCTTTATCGCGGGAAGCTGGAGGTAAGCGTATTGGACGTAGGCCAGGGCGATTCAATTTTCGTGGCGTTTCCGGATGGGCGGACAATGCTGGTGGATGGCGGTGGGCAGGCTGGTGCGGAGGTGATAGACGGTTTCCGGTCGGGCCCGGATGTCGGGGAGGAAGTGGTGTCACCGTATTTGTGGTCGCGCGGGATTAAGAGATTGGATGTGGTGGCTTTATCGCACGCGCATCACGATCACCTTGATGGATTGCACAGCGTACTTGCGAATTTCAAGGTGGAAGAATTGTGGATTGGGAGAGATGAAGAGACACCTGCGTTCTTGGTGCTGCTCGCGGAGGCGCGCGCGCGGGGAGTTCAGGTGGTCCAGGAGATTCAGGGGCGGACGTTTGACTGGGATGGCGTGCGCGGGGATGTGCTGTGGCCGGCGGATGTGTCAGAGGTGGACATGGCGGCGAACGATAATTCGCTGGTGATGCGGATCACGGATGGTTCGGAGAGTTTTTTGTTGCCGGGTGACATTGAGAAGAAGGTGGAGAACGAATTGGTGGACGAGCAGGCCCCTCTGGCCGCGAATTTTCTGAAGGTGCCGCATCATGGGAGCAAGACTTCTTCTACGGACGCGTTTGTGGGGGCGGTCGCACCGCGCGTGGCGGTGGTATCGGTGGGAGCGGGCAACCAGTTCGGGCATCCGGTGGATAGCGTGGTGGAGCGTTATGCACGAGCGGGAGTGAGACTCCTGCGGACAGACCGGGATGGGGCCGTTATGGCGGTTACGGATGGGAAGGAGTTGGTGGTGCGGAGTTTTGTGGAGGGGCATCCGCAGTGACGTGAGGATGCGCTCGGCGCCAGCAGCGCTGGGCCATTTCTAATTGTCGGAATCGGAGGAGCCGTCGGAATCTTCCAGGGAAACGTCGTTGGCGGACTGGTATTCGGCGATGATTTTTTGGGCTTCTGCGGCTTGAGATTCCAGGACGAAGATTTCTACGTTGTGGGGGCCCTCGGGCTGTTCCGGGATTGGAAATGGATCGGTAGAGACAGAGCCGGGAGAATGGATGCCTTTGCTCTGTAGCAGGCCGCGAATTACCAGGGCTTCGGTGGCGTTGTCGGCGACATGAGCGATCACTACCTTCTCGTTCGAGTATTCTTCGGCCATGGTGCGCTCCTCAAAAACAGTGCGACAGTACTATTGTGCGCTTCCCGGTCTAGGGTCCATACTAGTTTTCGGTAGCCACGGTCAAATATGGACGACCCCTCGGTTCAGCCCACGCAGCAAGAGATTGACGAAGAGAGCCGCCGCATACGCAGGCTGCGCATCCTGGTGCATATTACGCTGGAAACGATTGCAGGGGGAGATTTGTCGCCAGAAGATGCCGCGCAGATGATCGCGGAGACCCGGAAGATTGCGCTGGATATGTTTCCGGGGAAAGAGCGGGCGTTTGATTTGATTTACCGGCCGCAGTTTCAGCGGGTGATGCACGCGGTTTATCGGTTGCAGTAAAGCCTGCCGGTTGCGCGCAGTTCCCTTCCGAATTAATTAATATCCGTAGCGGCGTTGAAGGTACATGCGGAACCAAACTGCGGCCATGGCGGCTACTGTGCCGATGAGCGCTTTGTATTCGCGGTTGCGGCGATAGAGTTGCCAGCTGAATGGTTGGGTGGATTTAGTTTCGGGGAGTTGCACGTAGCCGGAACCGAAAAAATCTGGGAGGAAGAGCGGAACTTTGGCGGCGTATTCATCGAAGACGGTGCCGAAGCGGGCGCGCAGGTCTTGTTCTTCGTTGCGCATCACGGCAAAGTAAAAAACGCCAAAATAGATTGCGATCAGGCTACCGGCGTACCAGGAATGGCCGGCGATGGCGAATCCCGCGGCGAGAAATGCGCTGCCGAGATAGAGAGGATTTCGCGTGCGGGCGTAGGGGCCTGCCGTGGCGAGTTCACGGTCTTTGCTGAGATGCCCCGCGGCAATCGCGCGGATGAGGATGCCGAATCCGGCGAAGGCTGCGCCCATGGCAATCCAGTGGTGAGTGGGCCTGGCGAGAAGCCAGTAGAGGACGGCGACGGGATAGCCGATGCGGACGCGCCAGCGCATCCAGAATTTTCTAGGCTGCGCGGCGACGAGTTCGTTGGATTTTGTGGTCACTCGCGGGGCCTCACGATTTCACGCTGCTGACGAGGCGCGCTACGGCGTCGGCGACTTGATCTGCCGTGATTGAAAGCATTGGCGAAGAGTAGGACGCGCCGCGGCGGTAAGTCGTTTCGCTTTTGCCGGGGTTACGGATGACGACACTTTTGTTTTGGCCTTCGCCACCGTAAGGACCGTTGCGCGCGGGATCGGTGGGGCCGTAGAGGCCGACGACGGGCGTGCCGAGCGCGGAGGCGAGGTGCAACGGACCGGTGTCCGCTGAAACTACAAATTTCGCGCGATGCAGAAGTGCCATCAGCGGACCAAGGCCGAACGGGAGGGCAACGGGCGCAGGAGTTCCTGCCGCGCTGACGAGTTCTTGGGCCAAACGTTCTTCTCCAGGACCGAAACTGATAATGCCGCGCCAACCGTGTTGCGCGGCGAGGCAGTGATGCAACTCGCCGTAACGCTCGGGCGGCCAACATTTTGAGCGCCATCCGCCGCCGGGATTCAGGACGAAAAATTCCGCAAGATCGTGGCGGGCGAGTTCCTGCGTCACTTGTTTCTCATCTTCCGGGCGCAGGGTCAAAGGAAATCGCGGGGACCAGCTGCGCGCGGCTGCGCGCGCGGCTGCGCCCGCGGCTTCGGCGAGAGTGAGATTGTGGTCAACCTTGTGTGCTCCGCGAGGATTGATTTTATCGGTGTAGAACATGGACGCAAAACCCTCGCGCGCGTAAGTGCTGGGGAAACCGATGCGCTGCGGGGCTCCCGAGGCGAAGGCCGGAAGTGCGGATTTGTAGAGGCCTTGGAAATCTACGGCGCAGGTATAGTGAGCGTCGCGTAATTTGCGAACGGTGGAGATGAGGCCTGCGGCGCTTTTCTTTTCAAGTGGGATTATTTCGGTGAGATCGGGATTGCCCTCGAGCAGGCGGCGCCATTTTGGTTCGATGAGCCAGTCAATGCGAGCTTCGGGGAAGGCGTCGCGGAGGGCAGACGCTGCTGGCAAGGCGTGGATTATGTCGCCGAGCGAGCCTAGGCGGACGAGAAGAAAGCGCTGGTCAGGCATTGCCTTCTTGACGCAGGCGCGCCAGCAACTCGCGCGTGGAATGTTGCTTGGGATCGCCGACGATGACCACGCGGATGCCGAGAAGAGCTGCTATTTCGCGCTCGGGGACCGTTTCGGCGGTGTAGTCGGTGCCTTTGGCGTGGACGTCTGGCTGCAATTCTTTGAGGAGCGAGTTCACGTCGAGTTCGTCGAAGATGACGACGTAGTTTACCGATTTTAGAGCGGCCACGAGAGTGGCGCGGGCGCGTTCGGTCAGGATGGGGCGGCCGGAACCTTTCAGCTTTCTGGTGCTGGAATCGGAATTGATGCCGACTGCCAGAATGTCGCCTTCGGCGCGGGCTGCATCGAGGTAGCGTACGTGGCCTACGTGGAGAAGGTCGAAGACACCGTTCGCGAAAACTATTTTGCGGCTAGCGCGGCGATGTTCGTCAAGGATGGCGGCGAGTCCTTCGCGTGAAACAATTTTTTCGCGGGTGTCCATGCTGGAATCAGCGTTGCTGGGCCGTGGCTTCTTGGCGAAGCGCGGCGGTTAGTTCGGCGCTCGTCACTGTGGCTGTGCGGCGCTTCATAACTACGATGCCGCCGGCGTAATTCGCGAGGTGCGCGGCTTCTAGAAATGACGCGCCAGAGGCTAGGGCGAGTGTGAAGACCGCGATCACAGTATCGCCCGCGCCGGTGACGTCCACGGGAGCGTCCGAGCCGTAGATGGGAATGTTGCGCGGGACGCGGCTGCGTTCGAAGAGAGCCATGCCGTCTTTACCCCGCGTGACAACGAGAGCTTGGAGATTGAGGTCGCGGAGGGCGCGCTGGCCGAGATCTTCGAGCTTGCGCGTGTCGGTGCCGACGCGGGAGTGATAGGCAGCTTCGACTTCGGGCTCGTTGGGAGTGGCGGCGGTGATGCCTGCGTCGCGAAATTCTAGCAGGCGGTACCGTGAGTCGAGAGTTAGGAGATTGGCGTTGAGTTTTTTAATCATCGCTGGGGACACTGCGCCGAAGCCGTAGTCGGACACTAGGACGGCGTTGGCGCGTTGTGCGATTCTTCTGGCTTTCTGTTCGATCGCGTTTTCGGTGGTCGCGGAAATCGTAGTTTGTGGCTCGCGATCCACGCGGAGGACTTGCTGCTCGGTAGTGTGAGTCCATCCGGCGAGGTACCGCGTTTTTGTGGCGGTGACCCAATCGCGGGCGCGGAGAATGCCGGAGACGTTGATGCGTTTGCGGCGGAAGTGATCGAGGAGTTGGCGGCCGCCAGCGTCGTCACCGACTACGCCTACTGGAAGGGCGCGCGCGCCGAGGTCGGCTAGGTTGAAGACGGCGTTGGCTGCCCCGCCTGGGTAGGTTTCGCTGCGGCGATGACGGAGGATCAGGACTGGGGCTTCGCGCGAGACGCGGGAGATCTCGCCGGAGATGAATTCATCCAGGACGAAATCGCCGACTACGCCGATGGTCTGGCGGGGGAAATTGGCGATGATATCGAGGAGGCGAGTTAGATCCACGGTGGCGTCGGATTTGGCGGCACCAGCGGATGATTTGGGCGGCGTGGAATTTTTGCGCTGCTTGCGTGGGCTGGTCAACCAATCTCCTCGAACACTTCATCTTTGCGTTTTATCGCCGCGTCGAAACGTATCACACGGGCGTCTAGTGCGGCAATCGGACGCGCGTTGGAGTTTTTATCGTTGCATCTCTCATGGTTTGCGTCTTGACGCAGCTGTCGAGAGCACAGTGCGCCAGAAGTCGTCGGAGTTTTCTAGTTGCATGGAGATAGCGCAGTAGAACGTCGGCAATTTTCCGTAATAAATTGCGTGAAGATTGTACATGTCCTTCTCGGTGCAAATCAGGCCGCCAGCTTCCGCGTCGCTTGCTAGCCGCACAATTTCTTGGTCGTCGTCATCCGTATAGCGGTGATGATCCCGAAAGAATTTGTGGCCAACGACATCTAGACCCCAGGCGCGGACGTCATCGAGGAAGGCTGAGGGGTTACCGATGCCGCAGAAGGCGAAGAGCTTCGGAAGCGCTTCGGGAGTGACCGCGCCGGCTACGTGGCCTTCGGTGAAACTGTGAATGGATTCGAGCTTTGCGCGCGCGTAGAAAATTGGCGCGGTGGAATCGCGGCGAATGGCGGATTCGATTGCGGGGGCGCGGGTGCTGCGGGTGATCACGATTATGTCGGCGCGGGCTAGGGCGGAGCGCGGCTCCCTCAAGTGTCCAGCCGGAAGCAGCCGGCCGCCGCTGAAGGGATTTGTCGCGTCTATCAGGACGATGTCAACGTCGCGCGCGAGTTTCAGATGCTGGAAGCCGTCGTCGAGAACGAACCAATTGACGCCGCGCTTGGCGAGTTCCCTGCCCTGTTCATAGCGATTGGCGCCGACGCCAAATTGGACGCGATTGCCGAGGCGCGATTGCAGCAGGTGGACTTCGTCGCTGGTTGTGGTGAGGACGTTCGCAGCGGTCGCATTCCTGGTGGCGGCTGCTGAGGAATTATTTTTTGTCGCGGGCCGGACTTTTTCGCCCCGATATCCGCGGGTTAGGATGCCGACATTTTTTCCTTCGGCTAGCAATCGCTCGGCAATCCAGAGGACCATGGGAGTTTTTCCGGTGCCTCCCGTGGTTAGGTTGCCGACGCTGATTACGGTGCCATCGAGGTGCTTCTGCTTCAGGATGCCTTTGCGATAGGCGCGCGCCCGCAGGTGGGCTGCGGCGCCGTAGGGCAACGTAAGCGGCCAGAGGAGTGACTGCTTCAGCGTCATGCGCTGCGCTCCTTGGCGTCGAGTGCATTCCATACGGCGGCGATGTGATCGAGTGAGCGTTCGGTTGCACCGCGATTGCGTTCGGAGATTTCGCGTGCGGCTGTGCCCATGCGTTGGCGCATCGCGTTGTCTTCGATCAGTTGAATCCAGACTTTGCCGAGGCCGGGGCCAGTGGTGACCTGCACTCCGGCGTGCGCGTCGAGAAATTGGTCAGCCATGTCTTTGAAATTTTCCATTGACGAGCCGAAAACGGGTGGGCGCGCAAACCAGGCGGGCTCGAGAATATTGTGGCCGCCGGAGGGAACGAGAGAACCGCCTACGAAAGTGGCATCGGCCAGTGAATAGAGGCCGGCTAACTCGCCGATGGAATCGAGGAGAAGGATATCGGCGGCTTCGTCGAGCGTCGCAGTGAGATCGAGCGCGCTGCGGCGGACTACCTTCCATCCACCGGCGGAGGCGCTCGCGGCGGCGGCATCGAATTGCGCGGGCTTGCGTGGGGCGAGAATCAGGAGGGTGCGACGCCACTGGCGTTGCACGAGATCGTAGGCTGCCAGGACGGCTTCTTCTTCTCCAGCGACTACGCTGCCGGCGACCAAGATTGGCCAACGCTCTTGTTGGCGGATCTGTTGCTCGAGCCAGTGGCCGAAGCGGGAGATTGCGGGAGGCGCGGCGTCATACTTTAGGTTTCCAGTGATCGCGATGCGTTCTGGCGGGGCACCCATGGCTTGCAGACGCGCGGAATCTTCGGACGATTGCGCCAGGAAGAGTTCGGCGTCTTCCATGGTGCGCTGGAAGAAGGGGCCGACCAGAAATTCCCATTTTTTGAAGCGGGCGAAGGACTTTTCGGAGATGCGGGCGTTGGCGAAAACGACGGGGATTTTGGCGCGCCGGGCCTCGCGGAGGAAATTCGGCCAGATTTCGGTTTCCATGATGATCACCAGAGACGGCTTGATTGCGCGGAGGGCACGGCGCACCGGGACTACCCAATCGAGTGGAAAATAAAAGATGCCGTCGGCGGCTTGCAGGCGCGCGCGGGCGAGGCGCTGGCCCGTTTCGGTGGTGGTGGAAACGAAAATTACTGCCGAGGGATAGTGGCGTTTTAGGCCGTCAATTAGTGGTTGCGCGGCTAGGACCTCGCCGACGGAAACGGCGTGGATCCAGATCGGGCTGTTGTTCGCGGTGCTCGAGGCGGTTCTGACGGCTGCGGTTGCTGCGCGGACTGCGATTTCCGGCGGCAAACTTCCGAGGCGTTCGCGCAGGGCGCGCGATGGTTCTCCGGCGCGCCAGCCGCGCAGCGCGAAATACGGCGCGAGGAGGAACATGCCTGCCGCGGTGAGGATGCGATAGAAAAAATACATTCCGTGGATGTCGCGCCCGGCGGCCGGAAAGAAGCTTTGCCGCACACGGACCCGGTATTATAGTGGCAGCCGCGAGAAAACGCGCACAACTTCCGGGGCCGCGGACGCATCGCACAGCAGGATGACGAGACGACCAGTTACGTTTCTTGCTACCGCGATCCTGCTGCTGTGCAGCGGCCACGCTGCTCGCGCGCAGAACAATCCCGCGGCGACGAAGGATAAACAGGCGACGGCGGATCCGGCGTTGGCGTTGCCGCACGATCATCATGATGGGTTGACCGTGCTGGCCGATCCCTATACGGATAAGGCGCGAGGTAAGGAAAAATTCGGCAAGGCCAATCCGCTGGACGCGGGAATTTTGCCGGTGGAAGTTTTTCTGCGGAATGAGACGGACGAACCGATTCACGTGGACATCAACACGATTCAGCTGGAAGTGCAGCTGCGCCGCGGAGGCAAACAGGAAATCGATTGGCTGCCGCCCGAGGACGTCGCGGGCTTGGTGGCGCATCCTGGCGGCGTAACTCCTTCGAACCAGAAGCGCATTGCTGGGATTCCATTGCCGAGCGGCGACAAGAAGACGGATAAGCTGGCCGAAATTTTGCGACCGTTGACGCTGGATGCGGACGTGGTCCCGCCGATGGGAGCGCTGCACGGATTCTTGTACTTCAATGTGAACAACGAAATGTCGCTGGCGGATACGGCGATTTTGTATTTGCCGGACGCGTCGGTGATCGCTTCGAAGAAGGCGCTGATGTTCTATGAGGTGCGGTTTGGCAAAGTTGCCCCGGCGCCTGCTAGCCCTTCGCAATAAAAAGCTCGAACCTGATTCGACCCAGAGCACAGATAAAACTGATTTGAGCGGGTGGGCCTTCCAGTCGATGTCATTGGCAAATGGTAAATGGTATGGTAAAATGGCGCTATGAATGCCACGATAACGATCGACAAGGCAGGGCGCATCGTTCTACCGAAGCCGGTCCGCGACGAGTTGCAGCTTCAGGCGGGGGACTCCCTCGAAGTCGAGACCTCGGGCGAAGAAATCACGCTGAGACCAGTTCGCGCAAAGGCCCGTATGCAAAGAGTGGACGGAATGTGGGTAGTTACTTATGGTGAGCCGATACCGGAGAACATGGTGGAAGATACAATCGAGGCAGTCCGTCGCGAGCGCGACGAGCAGATCCTTGGCAAAATGAAGTGAAGCTATTCTTCGATAGTTCAGTCCTGGTCCCCGCCTTTCTCAGTGAACACATGCACCACGCCGCAAGTAAAGCAGCCTATCAGCAGGGGCGCCGCGAGGATTGCAGCTGCGGAGCGCATAGCCTCGCGGAATTTTATTCCACATTTACCCGTGTGCCGATTAAGTTCCGCTTGGCCGGCAACGAAGTGCTGCTCATGATTGGCGACATTCTGGAGAAGCTCTCAATCGTGACGCTGACCGGCGACGAATACGTGTCGACGATTCAGGACGCCGCCCGGGACGGGGTTGCTGGCGGCACGATCTACGACGCTTTGCTGGCCCGTTGTGCAATGAAAGCCCAAGCGGACGTCATCTACACCTGGAACCTCAAACACTTCCAGCAATTCCCCGAGATCAGGTCGCGAGTCAGGACGCCTTGAGAGCTTCTCGCGCTAAATCCTTCATTTCTTGACGTAAGCTGGGAATCCTGATACAAAAGGCCATTCTGGTCTGTAACTTCTCGCTCTCAGCAGGCTCCCCGATTAAGGAGTCTTTATCCGGAGGAAGAATGTCGGTACAAGTATGGGGTTACATGTGCGCCAAAGTGCGCATGGCGGGGGACGAATAATGCTGCGAGGCTTGCAAAATCTGTGGAGGCTGGGACGTCGCGCCGGGCGAGTGGGCGCGGCGGGGTGTACCGCGATTTTATTGAGCGCGGCCGCAGCCCAGGCGCAGCCGGCGCCGGAATCGGCGGGCGGTGAAGCGAATCTGAAGCTGCCGGATCTCTCGTCGGTGAATTTTTTGGGAATGGATGGGCATAAGCTTCTGCTGTTTGGCATTTTGTTCTGCGTGTTCGGGCTGGCCTTTGGCCTGGCGATTTACACGAAGCTGAAAAACCTGCCGGTGCATCGCGCGATGCGCGAGATTTCCGAGCTGATTTACGAGACCTGCAAAACCTACCTGATCACGCAAGGGAAATTCCTGCTGCTGCTGGAAGCGTTTATCGCCGTGGTGATCGTGCTGTACTTTGGCGTGCTGCTGCATTACGAAGCGGCGCGGGTGATTATCATTCTGGCGTTCAGCATGCTTGGGATCATCGGGAGTTTCGGCGTGGCGTGGTTCGGGATTCGAGTGAATACGTTCGCGAATTCGCGCACGGCGTTTGCGGGACTGCGGGGAAAGCCATTTCCGATTTATCACATTCCGCTGGAAGCGGGGATGAGCATTGGCATGATGCTGATCAGTGTGGAATTGCTGATGATGCTTTTTATCCTTTTATTCGTTCCGGGAGACTATGCGGGGCCGTGTTTTATTGGGTTTGCGATTGGCGAATCGCTGGGTGCGGCGGCTTTGCGCATTGCGGGCGGAATATTCACGAAGATCGCGGATATTGGGTCCGACTTGATGAAGATTGTCTTCAAGATCAAGGAGGACGACGCGCGCAATCCGGGTGTGATTGCGGATTGCACGGGCGACAATGCGGGCGATTCGGTGGGACCGAGCGCGGACGGGTTCGAGACTTACGGGGTGACCGGCGTCGCCCTGATCACTTTTATTTTGCTGGGCGTGAAGAATGCGGACCCGACGGTGCAATCCACGATTCAAGTGCAATTGCTGGTGTGGATTTTCGTGATGCGCATCGCGATGCTGGTGGCGAGCGCGGGAGCTTACTTCCTGAACGACATCATTTCGCGGGCGCGGTTCGGTAAAGCGGACAAGATGAATTTCGAATCGCCGCTGACTTCGCTGGTGTGGATCACTTCGCTGGTTTCGATTGCGATGACTTATGCGATTTCGTCGGTAATCGTTCCGGTGCTGAATGGCGACACCACCCTCTGGTGGAAGCTTTCGACCATTATTTCCTGCGGGACTTTGGCGGGCGCGATTATTCCGGAGCTGGTGAAGGTGTTTACTTCGACGGAATCGCGGCATGTGAAGGAAGTGGTGGCGTCAGCTGAGGAAGGCGGAGCGTCGCTGGGAATTTTGTCAGGGTTCGTGGCCGGGAATTTTTCGGCTTATTACATTGGACTGGCGATGGTGCTGCTGATGTCCATCAGTTACCTGGTTAGCTTGCAGGGCCTGGGCAGTTTGATGATTGCCGCGCCGGTGTTTGCATTTGGTTTAGTGGCGTTTGGATTTCTGGGCATGGGACCGGTGACGATTGCCGTTGATTCTTATGGGCCGGTGACGGACAACGCGCAATCGGTGTACGAGCTTTCGTTGATCGAGACGATTCCGAACATCAAGCAGGAATTGAAGCGCGATTTCAATATGGATGTGAATTTCGAGCGCGCGAAGGAATTGCTCGAGGAAAACGATGGCGCGGGAAACACTTTTAAGGCTACTGCCAAACCGGTGCTGATCGGGACCGCGGTAGTCGGCGCTACGACCATGATTTTTTCGATCATCATGGCGCTGACGAATGGAATCACGGAGAACGTGGACAAGCTTTCGCTGCTGCATGCGCCGTTTTTTCTGGGATTGGTCACCGGCGGGGCGATGATTTATTGGTTTACGGGCGCTTCGACGCAGGCCGTTACTACCGGAGCTTATCGCGCGGTCGAATTCATCAAGGCAAATATCAAGCTGGAGGGCGTGGAAAAAGCGTCGGTGGAAGACAGCAAGAAGGTGGTGGCCATCTGCACCAAGTACGCGCAGAAAGGCATGCTGAATATTTTCATCGCGGTTTTCTTTGGGACGCTTTCGTTTGCGTTCGTTGAGCCTTTCTTTTTTATCGGGTATTTGATTTCAATCGCGATTTTTGGACTGTATCAGGCGATTTTCATGGCGAATGCGGGCGGCGCCTGGGACAACGCGAAGAAGATTGTGGAAGTGGAGATGAAGCAGAAAGGCACGCCGCTGCATGACGCCACGGTGGTGGGCGATACGGTGGGCGATCCGTTTAAGGATACTTCGTCGGTGGCTTTAAATCCGGTGATCAAATTCACTACTTTATTTGGATTGCTGGCTGTGGAGTTGGCTGTGCAGTTGACGGCTGAAACCGGTGGGAATTTGACGCATATTTTGGCTGCGGCGTTCTTCTTGGTTTCGTTCTTCTTCGTTTATCGATCGTTTTACGGGATGCGGATCAAGGGATCGGAGTAGAACTTACCTCGCGGTTCAAATCACTCCACGAGCATCCCTACGCTCTCTCCATCCAATACCTGGGACGGCGACGCCCGTGCGCGATAGCCAAGACTGCGAGGGTGTCATCCGACTCGCGATAAATCACGAGGAATGTAAAGCAAGGGAGCTTAACCTTTCGCGTTCCGCGAAAGCCCGCCGGCCATCGCCGCGGTGCCTCCAGGATTCTATCGATAGCCTGATTAATCTCTTCGACTAATCTATCTGCGGCGGTAGCGCTGCGCTTGCGATACCAGCAAACCGCTGCCTCGGTCTCGACAGTGGCGCCGGGATGCACCCAGACCCGCCTCTCGTTCATTCGAGTGCAGAAGCAAGTCGCCGTCGAAATTCATCGAGTGAATCCGGTTTGACGCGGCCCGAATCGAGGTCCTCCATTCGTCGCACGATTTCGGCTTCCCAGGCGGCTTTACAGTTTGCGGAAAAAGGGGGGGAGTTTGCGACGAGCGGGGATAGCGAGCGTCTAAGGGAGCATGCGAGGACACGACGAAGTGCAAGACGGGATGTTCAGCTACCTTTCCAGCGAGCAACGAGTGCCAGCGGATCATCCGCTGCGGCGAGTGCGCGTGCTAGTAGATGCGGCGCTGAAAGAAATGTCGCCGCAATTCAGCGCGCTGCTGCTGCAGTTTTTCTACAGCGTGCGCAGCGAGCGGCTGTTGATGGAACAGCTGCAGTACAACTTGCTGTTTCGCTGGTTCGTGGGGCTGAGCATGGACGACGCGGTGTGGGAGGTGACGGTGTTCACCAAGAATCGCGAGCGGCTGCTGGAGGGCGAGATCGCCGAGAAATTTTTCCAGCAGGTGCTGGAGTCGGCCAGGCAACAAGGGCTGCTCTCGGACGAGCACTTCACGGTGGACGGAACGTTGCTGGAGGCCTGGGCCAACCGCAGGAGTTTTCGCGAGAAGCAGGATCCGCCGGCACGCGGCAGCGGATACGGCGGGAAGAAATTGCTGCGCGACACGCACGAGAGCAAGACGGATCCGGAAGCGCGGTTGTACAAGAAGAGCGCCGCGGGAGAAGCCCGGCCGAGCTACTTGGGGCATGTACTGACGGAAAACCGGAATGGCTTGATCGTGCAGGCCTGCGTCACGCAGTCGGCGACGCGCGCGGAGCGGGAGGCGGGGTTGCAGATGTTGCGCAAGATTCGCCGGAAGCAGGAAGGGGGCAAGGTGCAGGCGATCACGCTGGGCGGAGACAAAGGATTTCAGGAAGAAAAATTCATTGTGGAGTTGCGCGCGATGCAAGTGATACCGCACATCGCCGAATATGCGAAGCAATCGTGGCAGTGGCCGAACTGGTTGACGCCGAGCGAGCGCGAGGGGGCCGGCTACGCGCTCAGTCAGCGCAAGCGGAAGTTGGTGGAGAAGGCCTTCGGATGGATCAAATTTGTGGCCGGGCTTAGGAAGACGAAATTCCGCAGACGCCGGCGAGTGGACTGGATGTTTCGCTTGGCCGCGGCGGCGTGCAACCTGATGCGCATGGCCAAGTTAATTCCGAGCGAAGCGTAAAGCAGAGAAAGGGACGGCGGAACCCAGCGGGCGGTTGGCTGCGGAGGCGGAAAACCCAAGCAAAGCGGAGCGAGAAAATCGCAAGCACCCGCCCGCCACGCAAAAACCATCCCTTTTTCCGCAAACTGTTTAACCGATTCGTCTTCGGCGTGGTCGAGGCTTTCAATCAGAGAACCGGCTAGTTCAGCGCGGTCTGTCGGCGGGAGTTCAAGGGCCTTCTTCAGAAGTTCACTTACTTCTCTGCTCATGCAAGCTATTATACGCCCAAAATCGCAGGACGCTGCGCTCCACCTCGGAGTGCGGACTTCGCTAACCGGCTTCGGCTTGCTTTCGGCTTTACGCTTTTACCAGCCCTAGGAATTGGCGCGGGTCGTTAGCGAAACCTGGAAAGACCGTTGACAGGTCGCGGTCGCCTAGGTGTTTGTTGATGATTTCGCCCAGCACACTGCGGTAGTCCGTGGTGACGGCGAGGTCGCGGCCTTGATTTAGCTGGCCTTCGTTTAGGCCGGGCCAGCGCGTGTACACCCTGCCGCCTTTGACGTCGCCGCCCATCACGAACATGCAGTTGGCGTGGCCGTGGTCCGTGCCGCGGTTGCCATTTTCGTGCGCGGTGCGGCCGAATTCGGACATGCTGACGAAGACTACGTCGCCCATGCGGTCGCCCATGTCTTGATTAAATGCGGCGACTCCCTGCCCCAGATCGCGCAGAAGATTCGAAAGCTGACCCTGCACTCCGCCTTCGTTGACGTGATGATCCCAGCCGCCGCTATCCAGGAACGCGACTTCCAGGCCGACATCGGCTTGGAATAACTCCGCGATTTCCTGCAGGCTTTGGCCGAAACGATTTTTCGGATATTGAGCGCCGTTTTCGGGCTGGTACTTATCGGGGTTTATTTTTTTGAGCTGGTCAATGGCTTCGAAGGTTTCGGTGCCTACGCCGCGCAACGCGTGATCCACTGTCTGCGCGTACATTGCTTCGAATCCGCCTTCGGTGGTTTGCTGTGGACCATTCATTTTAAATTGCTTTAGGTCGGGGATGGCGATGGCGGAAGCGCTACCCTGCAACGTGCGCGGGAGATACGGGCCGAAAGCGACAGCGCGGAACGGAGACGGCTTTTCTTCGGGCATGGTTTGCAGTGCGCGATTGAGCCAGCCGTCGTCGGTGGCTTTGCGGCCTGGGGTGCCGGATTCCATGAAATCTTGTGCGTCGAAGTGCGAGCGCGTAGGATCGGGCGAGCCGACCGCTTGCACGATAGCGAGTTGTCCGTTGCGGAAAAGCGGAAGCATCGGAGCCAGGCTGGGATGGAGGCCGAAGAAACCGTCGAGATCTAGCGCGGCTTCGGCGCCACCTTGGCGCGGCTGCGGAATCGCGATGGTGGGTCGCATGCGGTAATAATTTGGTTCGCCGAAGGGGACGACTACGTTCAGGCCGTCCATGGCGCCGCGTTGGAAGAGAACGACCATTTTCTTTTGGTTGGGCGCGGGAGTGCCAGCGACGGCGCGTTGCAGGAAGGACGGGAGTGCGGCCATGCCGAGCATGGCGACGCCGCCATTTTTTAGGAAGTAGCGACGGGAGATTGTCATAGTCGTGCTCCTATGTGGTCCGCGCCTTAGCGGCGCTGAAATTCTGGAGTGCCCAAGACCAGGCCTACTATTAGGCCTTCGTTTACTTGTTTTACTGGGTCATCGAGGCGCGCTTGCAGAATTTGCGGATCTTTCAGGCGCGCTTCTAGCGTTGCTTGCGTGGATGGCGAGATTTGACCATCGAGAAACACTTGTATGGAGCGCGCGAGCGCTGCGTTGGGATCTTTGGAGGCTTCCTCGCCGAGCATATTATTTAGATCTACCGTTGCGCCGCCCATTTTGTCTCCCGCGAATGCCAGGGCAAAATTCAGCCGGTTGAGCAGCG
Source organism: uncultured Acidobacteriota bacterium (assembly GCA_963821765.1). Classification (GTDB taxonomy): domain Bacteria; phylum Acidobacteriota; class Terriglobia; order Acidiferrales; family UBA7541; genus Palsa-295. The sequence continues at coordinate 520,374 of CAWGFF010000016.1, read as the reverse complement.
CGCCCGTGTTCACCCAGGTTTCGGCTTTATCGGAATATCCGGTGGGAGGCTGGCAGAGATAGAGCGGCTCGCCCATCCGTCCGACCCATTGCGAGAGCGGAAGGGTGATGGTGACTTCGGAATTCAGAGCGCGCGCGGTGCTGGCGACGAGCTCGAAGGGCGTCTTCACTTTTGCGCGATAGGCGTCCCTGGACCAGAACTCGGGCGAATAGATCATGGTGTGTAGCACTACGCGGATGTCCCCATTGCTCGAGCTGAAACTTTTCGCCATGCGATCAATCAGAGATTGCGGCGGATTATCCGAAACGAAGTGGTGCGCTAGCTCAGTGGAAATAAATTTTGCAGTGGCGGGCTTGGCGGCGAGCATTTTCAGGGCTTCTTCCCCGTCTTTTTCGCCGCCGTAGTTGAAGGCGTGCCCCATCACGACTTTTTTGCCTTCGCCGTGGATTTTTTCGTCGAAAAAGTATTCGGGATCTTTGCGCGGCTCGTGGATGGTCCAGCCGGTGAGGCACTCGGCCATTTGAATCACGTCCTGCTGGGTGTAGCCGCCGTCCACACCAACGGTGTGAAGTTCCATCACTTCCCTGCCGTAATTTTCATTCAAGCCGCGCTCGGGTTTCTTGGGAGCGGCGGCGCCATTGGCGGCGGCCGGCCCGCTGGTGGCTGGTCCTGGAAATGTGCCGGGGGTGGGCGGAGAGCCGTCGGCGAAGGCTCCTTGATACCGGGCGCGCCGGAAATTTTTCAATGCTTGCTGGCGCGCGACGGCCGCGGGATCAGCACTCAAATAATTGTCGAGAAAGAAAAGCATTGCGGGACTTTTCGCGGTGGCCAGCAGCAACTCTGAGAACTTGCCCATGGCGTGCGGACGAATCGTGTCGCGCTCGTAGGCGGTAAGCAGCCACTTGTCGTCGCCCTTGTTGGCGAAGACGTTGAAATGATTGAACCAGAAATCTCCCATCACGGCCTGCAGCTGGCGGTTGCTGTAAACGGCGCGATCCACTTTGGCCATGGAAAGTTCGGCGATGATGCGGTTCGGTCCCTGAAGCTTGGCGAGTTGCTGCTGGGCTTTATCGAGATTGTCGTTGCCGGTGACGATGATTTGCGATTCGGCTTCTTGCTGTTTGGCCTTCAGCCGCTGTTCGTATAGATCTTTGGCTTGTTCTTTGCTGAGGCCCTGTTGCTTGGCATTCTGGTCGGGGCGCGGAAATTCTTCTAACAGGCGCTTCGAAGACATTGTCAACGACGGATACCTTTGCAGGCGCTGATTCAGGTCGGCGTCAAGGATTGTTTCGGGATGCAGTTGCTGTTCGATCCATTTTTCCAGGCCGAGTTGGCGGACTTCTTGGATGTCGGTGGGGCGTGGGCCGTATGCGAGGCGATTCATGGCGTGGAGAATGGCTTCGCCTTCAGTGAGCTCGGTAATGGGAAGCTTGCCTTTGAATTTTTTGTCGAGGGCGATGCGCTCGGCAGCAGGCGCTGCGCTGCCCGACATTTTGGACTGGCCGCCAGATTGGGCGCCATTTGCGGCGTTGGCGTGCGGGACCGCGGCAATAAGCGCGATTGCCAGTGCCGCTGCGAGGATAGCGGCGCCAGGGGCGTCGAGGCGATTACTGACGTGAGCGATTCGGCTCTCGTGCACTGCTGCAGCCTCGGAGCGCGCGACGCGCTGAGAAACACAAATGGCATATGTTGCTTGCGACTAGTTTAACCCTGGGATCGCGCAAAAGTTGCGGGCGGGGCCAAGTGGTCAACAACCACAGGGGAATGCGCGCGCAACCTTCCGCGACAGACGCTAGCCGAGCAGGGTTTGGCTGATGCGCGTTTGAGCTTCCGAGGAAGCGTGAGCTTCGGCGTTGTAGGCGGAGCCGATCAAGACTACGACGGCGGTTAAGTACATCCACAGGAGCAAGCCGATAGCGGCGGCGAGACCGCCGTAAACGACGTCGTAGGGCATCTTGCGCACGTACACGCCGAAGAGGACGTCGACAACCCACCACAGGATCGTCGAAACCATTGCCCCGGGCAACAGGCGCATGAAACCGCGATGGCCGGGACGGCCAAGGCGATAGAGAAGCATCAACGTAATCATCGAGAGCACAAAGACGACGGCGGCTTGAAAGACAACCTCGAGCTCGTGAATTAGCAGAGGCTGGCCGTATTGGCGAACGAGATAGGCGCGCGCTTGTTTTCCGAATACGGTCAGGATCACGATAACGATGGTGGGAAGAATTGTGAGCAACAACAAGAGGAGCGCGCGCAGGTGCACGCGCCAGTAACCGCCGCGCAACGGATCGTCTTCGATAATGCGGAAGCCTTCGATGAAGCCGACCATGACTTGGGAGCCGGCCAGCAGAGTGCCGCCGAGGCCGAGCAGAAACCATTTCCAGGGATGCTCGCCTTTGCGCACAAAATATTGGGTGACGACGTCTTCGCTACCGGGCGGGAGAATGAGCTTGAGATGGTCGGGGAATTCACGCAGGGCGCCATGAAAAGAAGCGGTGCTGCTGATGATGCCGAGGGCAAGGAGGAGCATGGGGAAAAAGGCAAGGAACATATTGAAGGCGATGGCTTGGCTGAGGGTGATGCAATCTGGAAAAATGCGGCCCAGGCCGCGGAAGAGATTTTTGAGTATTCGCTCCATTGAAGTTGTCCGCGGGATTATACGGTTAGTGACGGCCAATCGTGCGAAATATCTCGGACGGAGTCATTCGGCCGAGGTTTTCAGCCCAAATTGGGCGTTGTGAGAGATGCCGCGGACACTGGCATCGCTTGCCGCTTTTGGTGGCGCAGAGTAAACTTTGCAGACGATTGGCGCGAATTGCGCGATTCGCGCCGCGCGGGAGGGATTTGATGTCTCGTATCGTGCGTTGTGGCTTGATTCAGGTGCACTGCGAGTGGTCGCCGGAGAAATATTCCATTCGCGACATTTCCAAGAAGATGGTGGAGAAGCACGAAAAGCTGATCCACGACGCGGCGAAGAAGAAAACGCACATTTTGTGTTTACAGGAACTTTTCAATGGTCCTTATTTTTGCGCGGAGCAGCAGGCACGCTGGTATGAGATGACGGAGCCGGTACCGGATGGGCCGACCGTGGAGCGGATGCAGAAGTTGGCCAAGCAATATGGGATGGCGATGGTAGTGCCGGTGTACGAGCGCGAGATGACCGGGCTTTTTTACAATACCGCCGCCGTGATTGACGCGGACGGGAAATATCTGGGGAAATATCGTAAGCATCATATTCCGCAGGTGGCCCCGGGATTTTGGGAGAAGTTCTATTTTACGCCCGGGAATACGGGGTATCTTACTTTTCAAACGAAATTTGCGCGGATTGGCGTTTATATTTGCTATGACCGGCATTTTCCTGAAGGAGCGCGCGTTTTGGGCTTGAATGGCGCGGAGATTGTATTCAATCCGTCGGCGACGGTGGCTGGGTTGAGCGAATATCTGTGGGAGCTCGAGCAGCCGGCTCATGCCGTGGCGAACGGATATTTCGTGGGGGCGATTAATCGCGTGGGAAAAGAAGCGCCTTGGAATATTGGAGAATTTTACGGGAAAAGCTATTTTTGCAATCCGCGTGGGAAGATAATCGCGCAGGCTAGTCGCGATAAGGATGAGGTGCTTGTTGCTGATTTGGATTTAGAAGAGATGGATAAGGTGCGGCAGACTTGGCAGTTCTATCGCGATCGCCGGCCGGAATCGTACGGAGAAATCGCGCGGACGCATGCTGGCGCGAAAGCGGTGGATGCGGCAGATTAAGTGAAATTCACCACTGATTAACACAGATGAACGCTGATAAAGACACGGATAAACCGTTATGGATTAAAAACCATCCAGACATTGTGGATCCTGCATATCCTGAGAGTGAGCTTACTGGGAAGATTCTCGAGGCTGCATTTGGCGTACACAACGTGCTCGGCGCTGGATTTGTGGAGCGAGTGTACGCGAACGCTCTTGCTATTGAGTTGCGGCGAAGTGGGCTGGATTGCGCTCAAGAGAGTCCGTTGAAGATAAGGTATCGCGATACAATTGTTGGTGATTACGTCGCGGATATTATTGTGGACAGTCGCGTGATTATTGAGCTGAAGGCGTGCGCATCTTTGCATCCGAGTCATAGCGCCCAAGTCATGAATTATCTGCGTGCGGCCGGTGTGCGAGTTGGACTGCTGCTGAATTTTGGTCGGCCGAAACTCGAGTATCGGCGATTCATTTGTTAATCGCGGGTACATTCGGGAATGGGTTTGCTGTTATTGATTCAGATTTCGCTTTTATCAGTTTTATCAGTGTTCATCTGTGGTGATTTTGAATTTTGTGAGGGCCAACTGACATGACTACTACGCCGAAAGTGTTGCCGACGCGGAGTGAAGAGGTGGTGCGGAAGCATAAGGAATTTATCTGGCCGTCGGTGACGAACTACTACCAGCATCCATTGGTGGCGGACCATGCTTCGATGCAATACCTGTGGGACATTGAGGGGAACAAGTACCTCGATTTCTTTGGCGGGATCGTGACTATCGGCGTGGGGCACTGCAATCCCAAGGTGACGGAAAAGATTAAAGCGCAGGTGGATAAGCTGCAGCATACTTCGACACTATTTCCGAACGAAGCCGTGGTCGCGCTCGCGGAAAAACTTGCGGAAATTACGCCGGGGAAATTGCAGAAGAGTTTTTTCACCAGTTCGGGGACGGAAGCGAACGAAGCGGCGATCATGCTCTCGCGGATGGCTTCGCCGAGTTACGACATTGTGGCGCTGCGGCATGCTTATTCCGGCGGATCGGCGCTGGCGAAATCGGTGACGGCGCAATCGGCGTGGCGGAAGGGCGGAGTGATCAGCGTGGGGATTTCGCACGCAGTGAATCCCTACTGTTATCGCTGCCCGTTGCATCTGACTTATCCATCGTGCAACGTGGCTTGCGCGAATGATGTGGAGAGCGTGATTCAGACGACGACCAGCGGGTCCATCGCGGCGTTTATCGCCGAGCCAATTCAGGGCGTGGGCGGATTTATTACTCCGCCGCCGGAATATTTCAAGATTGTCTATCGCATCGTGAAAAATTACGGCGGACAATTCATTTCTGATGAAGTCCAGACCGGCTGGGGACGCACCGGGAAGAAATGGTGGGGGATCGAGCAGTGGGAAGTGACGCCGGACATTATTACGTCGGCGAAGAGCATGGCGAACGGCGTGCCCGTTGGTCTAACGATCACGACTGCGGAATTGGCCGACAAATTCCAGGGACTGAATATCGCCACGTTTGGAGGGAACCCCGTGACGTCCGTGGCGGCACGCGCGGTGATTGAAGTGATCGAGGAAGAAAATCTACGCGAGAATACTTTTGTGGTTGGCGGATACTTCCGCAAGAAGCTGGAAGAGCTGCAACAGAAGTATGCTTTGATCGGCGATGTGCGCGGGATGGGGATGATGCAGGCGATGGAGCTGGTGAAAGATCGTCAGACGAAGGAGCCTGCGCCGCAGGAAACCAATCAGATTCTGGAACGCACGCGCGCGAATGGTTTGCTGGTGGGCAAGGGCGGGATGTACGGGAACGTGATTCGCATGGCTCCGCCAATGAATATTTCGAAGGCGGATGTTGATGAGGGGATCCGGCTGCTGGATAAATCGTTTGGCGAGGTTCGATAGATGGCGACGGCGATAACGACGGATCAGCTTTGCAGGAATTACATTAATGGGGAATGGGCGGAGTCGAAGTCCACGAAGATTGTGGAGCGGCGGAACCCGGCGAACACCGGCGAGGTGGTGGCGCGCATACCGCTTTCGACGCGGCAGGAGATGAAGGAAGCGATTGTGGCGGCTAAGGCAGCCTTCCCTGCTTGGCGGGAGATGCCGGCGCCGAACCGCGGCAAGATACTTTTTACAGCCACGCGGATCATGCAGGAGCAGAAAGAATCGCTGGCACGTTTGCTGACGCGGGAGGAAGGCAAGGCGCTGAAGGATTCGCTGGGCGAAGTGCAGCGGGCGATCAATATTCTGGAATTCATGGCGGGAGAGGCGCGGCGCTTGAACGGCGAAACGCTGACGAGCGAGCTGCCCAAGAATTTTTCCTACACGATTCGCCAGCCGCTGGGAGTGGTGGGTGCGATCACTCCTTGGAATTTTCCTGTGGCGATTCCGGTGTGGAAAATCGCGCCGGCGCTGGTGTGCGGGAATACGGTGGTGTTCAAGCCGGCCACATTGACGCCGCTGACGGCGATGAAGATAGTAGAGATTTTCGAGCAGGCCGGATTGCCCGCGGGCGTGCTGAACCTGGTAATGGGTTCGGGGCGCGAGACGGGCGACGAGCTGGTGCAGAATCCGCACGTGCATGGGTTGTCGTTTACGGGATCGAACGAAGTGGGTTGCGCTTTGTACGCGTCGGGCGCGGCCCATTTGAAGAAAATTCAGTGCGAGATGGGTGGAAAAAATCCGGTGGTGGTGCTGGCGGATGCGGATTTGCAGCTGGCGATGGAATCGGTGCTGTCTGGCGCCTTTGCTTCCACGGGGCAGCGCTGCACCGCTACCAGCCGCGTGGTGATTGAGGAGAGCGTGGCGGACAAATTCGTAGGGATGCTCGTCGAGCGCGCGAAGAAATATGTGGTGGGTGATGGGCTGGAGCCGGGGACGGACATGGGACCTTCGGTGGACGAGAGCCAGTTCAACACGGTGCTGAAATATATTGAGATTGGGAAAGGCGAAGGGAAACTTTTGTGCGGCGGCGAGCGGTTAACGGGCGCACGCTACGATAAAGGCTGGTTTGTGGCGCCGACGGTCTTCGATCACCTGGCTTGGGACAGCAAACTCGCGCAGGAAGAAATTTTTGGGCCCGTCCTCAGCGTGATTCGCGTGAAGGGATTTGACGAGGCGCTGCAAGTGGCGAATTCGGTGCGTTACGGGCTTTCCAGTTCGATTTATTCGTCGGACTCAAACAAGATTTTTGAATTCGTGGACAAGATTGAGACGGGGATGACGCATGTGAATTCGCCGACGGTTGGTGGAGAGGCGCATGTGCCGTTTGGCGGAGCGAAAGACAGCAGCGTGGGACCGCGCGAGGTGGGACACGCCGCGATTGATTTTTATACGGATCTCAAGATCGTTTACATTGATTACACGGGGCGGAAGCGGGAGTCGAGCCTTTATTAGTGCTGAATCCGCTGCGGGCTCTTCAGGATGATACGCTCATAAGTGTACGCTGAGCTCTGGCACGCAACACCATCCGAAACGAGAGGACACTTACCTGGCTGGATTATTCGATCGCGAAATTTATTTGGATATTGAGACGCTGCGGCTTTCGAGCGAGGTGGATGGCGGATGGGGGAACATTCGCGCGTTCGGACTGGCCGTGGCGATCACCTGGGACAAGGAGAATGCGTTCCGGCGATGGTATGAAGAGGACGCGCTGAAACTGATTACGGAGCTGGAACAATTCACGCACGTGATCACTTTCAATGGCAATCGGTTCGATATTGAGGTGCTGCGGGCTTACGCGCCAGTGGAAGGGCTGCGCAAACGATCACTGGACATTCACGAATTGCTGCACAGGCAGCTGGGGCATCGCGTCAAGTTGGACCAATTGGCGAAGGATACGCTGGGGACTGCAAAGAGTGGGGACGGACTCGATGCCGTGAAATGGTGGCGCGCAGGACAGAAAGATCGCGTGGCGGAATATTGCGAGCAGGATGTGGCGATTTTGCGCGACGTCGTGGAACACGGGCGCGCGAAAGGGTTCGTGGTGATCTCGGCCAAACGAGTGCGCGTGAAATGGGAATGAATTTGCTGACCGTCATGCCGCGCTCGGGATATTTTCGGACGCCGTTTTATCCTCGATTGAATCGTGCCGCGGTGTGGATCGCGGCGACGATTTGCGCGATTGCGTTCTGCGCCGGCACGGGGCCTCGCGCCGGCGCCGGATATTTTTCCCCCGGCGCGACGGACAACGGACGGTTCCTGTGGAAATCGGTCGGGCGCGCGCAGTTGAAGCTAGAGAACAAGACGCCGCTGCAGTGGAACGTTTATCAAACGGAGAAAAAGAAGGAAGCGAACCTGGTGCTGGTCCAGCTGGGACGACGTTATATGGCGCTGGACATCAAGGGAAAGGTCGCTTACTACGTGTTTCCTTCGGATTTGCAGGCGAAGGGACCGGATTTCGAGAGTGGAAATTTATTTGTGCAATCGCGGGTGATGCCGACGACGGCGTGGACGGTGCGCGACGTGGGGCCGGCGGAAATGATCAAGTTGACGCTGGGAGATTACGGGCGCGCGCTCGACGTGGAGTTGCCTCACATGCCGGATTTGCGCGCGTTTTACTGATTCGCGCGGGCGGTTTTCTGTTTCCAGGACATCGGCGGCAGGCCGGTGTGGATTTCCTCCATCGTGATGCAGCCGTGTACGGGGCAGACCAGCGCGCACAGGTTGCAGCCTACACATTCTTCTTCCATGATTCGCGGGACGTGAACTTCCATGCCGTTGGGGTTTTCCTTGCCGTCGGCTCTGTGTTGCGGCGCGCGTTCGATGCACTGGTGGGCGCCGTCTTCGCAGGCTACGTAACAGAGTTGGCAGCCGATGCAGAGGCCGGCGTCAATTTTGGCGATGATTTTGTAATTCAGGTCGAGGTCGCCCCAGTCCATTACGTTCCCAACCGCACGGCCACGGAAATTCTCAGTAGAGCTGTAGCCGTGGTCCTCCATGTATGCGGCGAGGCCGTCGGCCATATCTTCGACGATGCGAAAACCGTAGTGCATCACGGCGGTACAGACTTGCACGCAGGTAGCGCCCAGGGCGATGTGCTCAGCGGCGTCCTTCCAATCGCCAATGCCACCGATGCCGACGATGGGGATTTTTACTTTTTTCGCAACGCTTGAAAGCAGGTGCAACGCGATGGGCGTTACGGCGGGGCCGCAGTAGCCACCGTGGGAGGACTTCCCTGCTACGTTAGGACGCGGCGCAAAAGTTTCAAGATCTACTCCCATCAGCGAATTTATTGTGTTGATGAGGCTAACGGCGTCGGCTCCTCCGCGTTCGGCTGCGAGTGCGATATGCGTGATGTCTGTGACGTTTGGCGTGAGCTTTGAGATCACCGGAGTCTTTGCGACTTCTTTCACCCACGACGTGATCATTTCGGTGTATTCGGGCACCTGGCCGACGGCGGCCCCCATGCCGCGTTCGCTCATGCCGTGCGGGCAGCCGAAATTCAGTTCGAGCGCATCGGAGCCGGCGTCTTCGGCGCGACGGACGATGTCGTGCCAGGTTTCGCGTTTGGATTCGACCATCAGGGAGGCGATGACGAGGTTTTTGGGATAGCGCTTTTTTACTTCGGCGATTTCACGCAGATTGACGGCGATGGGACGGTCGCTGATTAGTTCAATATTGTTGAGGCCCATTATTTTTACGCCATTCAGATCGATGGCACCGTAGCGCGAGGAAGTGTTCTGGATGGGGTCCCCGATAGTTTTCCAGACTGCGCCGCCCCAGCCGGCGTCGAAGGCGCGCATTACCTGGCCGCCGGTGTTGGTAGGCGGTCCGGAGGCTAACCAGAAAGGGTTGGGAGAGCGCAGGCCGCAGAAATTGACGGATAGGTCGGACATCAATTACCTCCCCACTGCATTCTTAGACGACGACACGTCGTTGACGCCGCGCCAGATCAGCCAGATTACTACTCCGAGCATGCCTAGCCAGCCGATGGCGCGGACGGCGCCGGCGATTTGAGTGTCGTGTTCGAGCAGGCCCAACTTGCCGAAAAGATAATTCCAATCGTGGATTACGTATTCGGAGTCACCGACCGTGAGCAGCGGCAGATCCTGCGCGCGGGCATCGGCCATGTATGTGGCGATTGGCAGAAACTGTTCGAAGAAAAAGAAAAGGCAGAAGGCGACGGCTTGCGATTGACGGCGAAAGAAAAAATATGTAGCTAGCGCGAAGGGCGCGAACAATTGCAGGAATGTGCCACCGGCGATCATGATGAATTCGCCGCCGAGACGAAACAACAGATGCCCGCCTTCGTGGATGGGAACGAAAACGCCGTCCATCAGGAGCAGTAGGCCGGTGCCGCGTGCGCGCTGGTAGAGGAAAATCACGTAAAAAATAATCCAGGCGATGAGTGCGGCGCGTGGAACAGGTTCCCAGGGTTGCTCGAGCTCTTCCAGGGCCGGCAGGCGCCCGATCCAAGACTCGGGGAGGCGCACGTGGATTACTTCTTTCCGCGCGGCGATCCGAGCCACGCGTCAATGCCGCGAGCGGCGGCCATGCCTTCGGCTACGGCGTCCACAACTTCCTTGCCGCCATTCACACAATCGCCAGCGGCGAAATATTTAGCGTTGCCGGTTTGAAAGCGTTCGTTGACGGCGATGGTCCCGTTTTCGCGGATTTTGATTCCCTGCACCGCGCGAGCGAACGTGGTCACCGGTTCCTGGCCGATCGCGCGGACGACCATGTCCACTTCCAGCTGAAATTCGCTGCCGGAGATGAGGGCGATTTGGCCGTGCTGCTTGCCGGAGTCAGAGCGGGATTCGGCGCGCGTGCGAATGCATTCGATTGCAAGTACGTTGCCGTCGCCGTCGCCTAGAATTCTTGTGGGCTGCGCATGCCAATGGAAATTGACGCCGTCGAGTTTCGCGAGATCGTATTCGTAGCGGAAAGCGGGCATGTCCTGTTCGCCGCGGCGATAAATCAGGTGGACGGTTTCTGCGCCGAGGCGCTTGGCGGCGGTAACTACGTCAATCGCGGTGTTGCCGGCGCCGATACAGGCGATGCGACGGCCGATAGCGAGTCGCGCGAAGGGATGAGTTTTGGTGGGTTCGATGAATTCCATCGCGCCGACGACACCCTGTAGATTTTCGCCGGGGACGCCGAGATTGCCTGTTTCGCCGAGGCCGACGCCGATGAAGATGGCGTCGAAATCTTTTTCTAGTTGCGCGAAGGTGACGTCGGTGCCGACGGTGGTTTCCTGGTGGAATTCGACTCCGAGATCGCGGACGAGCTCGACTTCACGCAGAGTATCTTTGGCGCGAAGTTTGTAGGCGGCGATGCCGTAGGTATCCAGGCCGCCGGGGAGTTCGGTGCGGTCGAAAATCGCGGTGCGGTAGCCGAGTTTCGCTAGTTCGGCGGCGCAAGCGAGCGACGCGGGCCCCGAGCCGATCAGTCCAACGCGCTTGCCGTTAGGAGCCCCGGCATGAAAAAGCTGAATGTTGCGATCCAGGACGTGATCCACCGCGTAGCGCTGCAGGCGGCCAATTTCGATGGGTTTTTCTTCCTTCTCGTGCATCACGCAGGCGCCTTCGCAAAGAACTTCGGTAGGGCAAACGCGGCCGCAACTGTGTCCAAGAATATTGGCTTCGAGAATTACGCGGGCCGAACCGCGAAGGTTGTCGGTGGTGATTTTTTTGATGAACGATGGGACGTCAATGTGCGTTGGGCAGGCAATAGTGCAGGGCGCGTCAAAGCAGAAAAGGCAGCGGGCGGCTTCCACGGCGGCTTGGCGCGGGGTCATGCGCGGAGAAATTTCCGCGAAATTCTTTTCGTATTGCTCGGGCGAAAGCTTGGGAGCCGTCTCGCGCAGCGTCATGAGCTTGCCGTCATTTCCTCAGGCTGGAAAAGAGACGCCATTCTAGCATTAGCGATTGTGGGGAAGGTCAAGGGATTCGCGGAAGAGCTCAGAATTGATCATCTCGCCACCGACAGAGAGTGAACGCTAAAGCGTCGCTGTTGTAGCCTCGCAAGCGTAGTCCATCCGGCTCAGCAATCGTTCTCTCGCAACGGGGAGCGCAACCAAGGCCAACAGCGAAGCAAATCCTTTTCATCACGATCAAATGCTTCGTTGTAATGGTGAGTATGCGGCGATGGAAACTTGATTTCTTCAACCCTCGAGAGACCGTGAGCCAAAACTATCCTCTCGAATTCCGGCAGCTGGCCGTATGCATATATGACGTTGTGGCGGTCATACACAAGCGTGTCAGGGCCGGGAGGCGATGCGATCCAGATGTGGTGGCGTCCGTCGTTCTCGAAAAATTCTTTGAACCTGTTCAGAAAGCCCTCAGTCTCATTTCTCGGCTTGAAATCCTCGGCCTGATATCTTCCTGCTTCACTTCGCGGCACGCCCAACACGTACAGGATCCCGTATGGTTCGGGCATGACGCGAAGCAGTTCAAGCATCAAGGAGACTTGATTTGCGGACGGAGCGATGACGAGGCGCTCTAAACGAGGAGTCTTCTCAATGCTAAAGACATCCTGATACTCATACCTATGGTCCTCGTCTGTAATCCAGCCGAACTTGTACTTTGCTCCCATGGTCTCTTCTACACCGAATGGTCAAACAGGGTCTAGTGTGCTCTCGCGCGATTGTTCGCCTGCAACGAACCACCGAAGCGGTGTAAGCTACAACGCTTCGTGCGGATTGTGAGGAGGATTCCGGGTTATGCGCTTCGACACTTTGATTCGCGGCGGAACGATTGTTACGGCTACTGACACCTATGCTGGCGACGTGGGGATCGTTGGCGGAAAGATTTCGACGATCGGGTTGAATTTGCCGGCGGAGGACGCGGGCAAGGTGATCGAGGCGCGAGGGATGCTGGTGATGCCGGGCGGGATTGATGTGCATACGCACCTCGATATGCCGTTCGGCGGAACTACCAGCGCTGACGATTTCGAATCGGGCACGGTAGCGGCAGCCTACGGCGGAACCACCACGCTGATTGATTTTGCGATTCAGTACAAGGGGCAGACGCTGCGGCATGCTTTCGATACTTGGATGAAGAAAGCCGACGGCAAGGCGGTGATTGATTATTCGTTTCATTGCATCATCACGGATATTGCGGGGGCGCAGCTGGATGAGATGAAGGCGTTTGTGCGCGAGGGCGTACCGACATTTAAATTGTTCATGGCGTATCCGGGCGTGTTCATGCTGGATGACGCTTCGATTTTCAAAGCCATGGGAGTGGCGGCCGACTGCGGCGGAATGATTTGCATGCACGCGGAAAATGGCGGAGCGATTGATGTGATCGTGCAACGGGCGCTCGCGGAGGGAAAACGCGCGCCGAAATATCACGCGTTGACGCGGCCAGTGACAGCGGAGGCGGAGGCGACTTCGCGTGCGATTGCGCTGGCGGAAATGGCGGGGACGCCCGTGTACATCGTGCATTTATCGTGCAATGAGGCGCTGGAGAAGGTGCGCGAGGCTCGGGATCGCGGCTTGCGCGTGTATGCGGAGACTTGCCCGCAGTATTTATATTTGTCGCTCGAAAAATTGGATGGGCCGGGATTCGATGGCGCGAAATATGTGTTTACGCCGCCGTTGCGGGAAAAGTGGCATCAGGAAAAATTGTGGCAGGGGCTCGCGAAGGACGATTTGCAGGTGGTTTCGACGGACCACTGTCCATTTTGCATGAAGGAGCAGAAGGAACTGGGCAAGGACGACTTCACGAAGATTCCGAATGGTGGGCCAGGGATCGAGCATCGCATGAGTTTGGTTTATAGCGGCGGCGTGCATGGCAGGAAATTTTCGGCGAACCGATTCGTGCAACTCGTATCCACGGCGCCAGCGAAATTGTTTGGGTTGTATCCGCGCAAGGGCACGGTGGCGGTAGGGTCGGATGCGGATTTGATTGTGTTTGATGCTGACGAAGAGCAGACGATCAGTGTGAAGACGCATCATATGCGCGTGGATTATTCGATGTTTGAGGGGACACGGGTGAAGGGCGCGACGAAGACGGTTTTGTCACGGGGGCGCGTGATCGTGGAGTATGGCAAGTTCGTTGGCAAAATTGGCGCAGGGGAATTCTTGAAGAGAGAGAATCCGGCGAGGGTGTAGTTGCGGGTTTGTGGGGCACGAAGATTAATCGCGTGAGACGCCGACGACCCAGGGGACGCTTACCAGGCCGTCTTTTACCTGGATGTCCACGATGTCGCCGTTGGTGAAGCGGTCATAATCGCTGCGGTCAACCGGGATGCGTTCGAAACGATGCCCTTCGCGCCAGGACGTGACGATGAGGCGGCGGCTGGGAACGGGTCCGGTCATCGAAAATCTGCTGATTACGCGGGCTTTTTCGATGTGCGTAGGGGAACGATCTAGCGCGCCATTGGCGTAGAGAAGCAGGGCGAGCAGCCATGGCAGCGGAAGCAGACCGTAATAAATGCGCTTCAGAGATTCAACTTCCTGATGGCGAAGCGCGCGACGTTCGACGATGATAGCGAGGCCGAGCGTTAGAAAAAATACCACGCCGATGAAGATTACGATGCCATCGAGCTCGAGGGCCGGGTAGCGCCCGCTGGCGACGATGAAGGCTATCGCGCCTACCAAAAATAATGCGGTGCGATTGAGCAGCGAGCGACGCAGGGAAAATTCGGCGGCGGAGGAATTGAGGCCGCAGGCGTCGCAGGTGTCGCTGAGTCGTTCAGCCCCACAGTTCAAACAACGCGTCATCGTGAAATCTGTCCCCCGTATTGCAAAGGGTTGATGTTATGAGGCGGCCGATTATGTGTCAATTTGCGCGGTGCGGCGTCGGCCGCTGGGCGCCCGGCGGATTCGCGTCCGGCGAAGTCGCGGGACGCACTTCCGCTTGCTTTATTAGACACCGGAATGCGATGAAATGGTTCTACTTCACCTGGCGCTCGCTGGTGGGAGGCGTGTCGAGGCAGACGATATTTTCGTCGCGGCCGTTGGCAAGCATTTCGCAGTCAATTCCCTGCGCGCTGCGGATGGCTTCTTGCGAAGTGGCGCCGGACGCGGTGGCGCAATGCAGCGCGCCTTTGAAGGTGACGCAGACTTCGTATTCGTTTTTGGTCTGTTGGAACGAGGAGTAGAGCAGGACGCCGATGAAGACGGCGGCGCCAAGGCTTACGATTATCCGGATTTGGGTTTTGCGACGTGGCATAGGGCCTCTTTATTTGTGCACGAGAGAATCGCGTTGCGCCTTTTACTTTGCGCCGGGCCTCCGCGAAAGTTCCTTTTGAATATAGCGCCGAACGTGCGGTGAGAGTCCTTCCAGCGTTGCGAGATCTTTCAGGTCGCGCAGAGTGAGATTCGGGAGAAACGCCAGGATCACGGGCACGGGCGTGTGCTGGTTCCGGACTAACGCGACGCGGACATTGTACTGCACGGCCCAGCGCGGATGTTGCGCAATGGCGGCTACCACGCGTTCGGGCACGCCGGCCTTCGCGAGGACTTTCAAAATCTGGCTTTCGGTGAGGAAAGCATTGGCCAGCGCGAGTTTGATCGCTTGCGGATGGCCTTCGGCTAGAAGCGCACCGACCACGCGAGCGGGGCCGCGGCGCGCGAGAGTTAATTTTTGCCCGACAGGGAGTTGCGGCACGCGGGTGATCATTAATTCTTCAGCGACGCGGCGGATTTCGGCGGGAGTTGAAGGTAGCAGGCTGAGGCGCACCAGGTCGAACAGATATAAGCTGGCGGAGCAGCGCCATTGCGAAGCGGCGTGGCGTGCGCGGATGGCGCGCGAGGCGCAGGCGGACGCCTTCGCTGGCAATCCACTTGCCTTTTTCGGCGACGGCGGTTAGCACGTTGGCGGAAAGATCGAGGCGCTCTAGCATTTGAGAAATATGAGATTCCTCGATGTGGGGATTTTCGAGAAGCGCGAGAAGAGTTTCTTCGTCCGGCTCGTGGATCAACGATTGCAGGTCGTCGCGGATGGCGGAGCGCGCATTTTCCGCACGCGCGGAAAGTTCGTCAGCCATGAGCCTTGCGCTTCCCCTGACTGATCGCCATTTTGGCCGCGGCTTCGGCGGGTTTCATTCGCAATGCGACGATGTGGGCATGAGGCGCGAGTTCGTGCAGGCGCGCGTCAATCGCCGCGTCGAAGAATTTGCTGCGCCCGATGGTGCCGCCGGCTTTGGCGATAGAGACTTCGCGGTCTTGCATGGAAAGTTTTCCGATGACGCTGTGTGCGAGGTCGCCGAGGGATGCGGCAGCGGTAGTGAGAATTTCGCAGGCAACGCCGTCGCCCTTGTCGCCTAGCTCGCCCACAAGAGGGAAAACACGCGGGAACACGTCGTCTGGATTTTTTATCACCCAGTCGAGGACCCGGGTCCATTCGCTGCAGCCGAGCCATTTCAACATTTTTGCGGAAAGAGCGGTTTGCGGGCCGCGATTTTCTTCAGCGCGCACCACAGCGGCGAGCGCGCGGCGGCCGATGTCGAATGCGCTGCCTTCATCGCTGAACCAAGGGCCGCGTCCGCCGGCGCGTGCGCTGTCGCCTTGCGCATCGCGACCGTATGCTGCGGAGCCGGTGCCTACTACTAAAATTATGCCTTCGCCTTCGCCGACGGCGGCATTCAAGGTGATCGCGAGATCGGTGGTGACCGTGACTACGGCTTCAGGAAAAGCGCGTTCAAGGAAAGTGGCGATGCGTTTCGCGACGGATTCTCTGCCGGCGCCGCCAATTCCGGCGCAGATGCCGCGAATGTCGCTGGCTTTCAGATGATGGCGCTCGAGGACCACGTCAGCCGCGTCACTAAGTGTGAACCAGGCCTTCGCGTAACCGGCGCGCAGCGGATTCGACGGGCCCGCGGTGGCGCGCGCGAGGACATTGGCGTCCGCGTCCATCAAAATGCAATCGGTCTTTGTGCCGCCGCCATCGAAACCGAGATAGAAAGAAGTTTCTGGCGTGGAATTTTGCTCACTCATTCGTTTCACCATGCTTGACAGCGTTCAAAGCGGGCAGTTAGCATCGCGCGACTCGCAGCCGCGAACGGAATCTAAATTAGCACAATGCAGATCAGCCCAATTGACCTCGGCATTCTGGTGCTCTATCTCGTGGGCATCACGCTTTTTGGTGCGCGTTTCCGGCGCGGCCAACAAAATCTGCGCGACTACTTTTTGGGCGGCCGCACCGCGCCGTGGTGGGCGCTGGCTTGCTCGATTGTTGCGACAGAAACTTCCACGCTCACCATTATCGGCACTCCGGCGATTGCCTACGGCGGAAACCTGGGATTTCTGCAACTCGTTCTAGGCTACCTTCTGGCGCGAGTGATTCTCTGCGTGGTTCTTATACCACAATACTTCCAAGGGGAATTCTATACCGCTTACCAGCTTCTAGAAAAGCGATTCGGCACGAGGATGAGGTCGGTGGCGGCGGTGGTGTTCATGGGGACGCGGGCGCTGGCGGAAGGCGTGCGGATTTCGGCAATCGGGAAGGTAGTGAGCGTGGCGTTTGGCACCGGGGATCGCGTTTCGATTTTGATTATCACGCTGCTTACCATGTTTTACACGTTTGAAGGCGGCATGCGTGCGGTGATCTGGACGGACGTGGTGCAATTCTTTTTGTATCTGACGGGATCGGTCGCGGCGTTCCTCTTGTTGCTGCACAAAATTCCTGGTGGTTGGCCGGAAGTGACTCAAGTGGCTGCGGCGAGCGGCGGAAAACTGCGTATTTTCGATTTTGCGTTCAGTTTGACGCAGAGCTACACGTTCTGGTCGGGACTGCTCGGCGGAACTTTTCTGACCATGGCGAGCCATGGAACGGATCAGACAATGGTGCAGCGATTGCTCGCGGCGCGGAACGAGCGCGACAGCAAAAAAGCGCTGCTGGTGAGTGGCGTGATTATTTTGGTGCAGTTCACTGTGTTCCTGCTGATTGGTGTGATGCTTTTCGTGTACATGCGAAATGGGGGGCTGATTGTGCCCGGAAACGATGCGGATCGGATTTATCCGGCGTTCATCGTTCACCGGATGCCTGTGGGGCTAGCCGGAATTGTGCTGGCTTCGATTTTTGCTATCGCGATGTCGAACGCCAGCGGCTCATTGAACTCACTGGCGTCATCGAGCATGATGGATATGGGAGCGCGGCGTTCCGGAAATGATGTGGCGTCGCTGGGGCGTTCGCGGCAGATGACTTTGATTTGGGGCGTCGTGCTGGGGCTGCTCGCGCTAATTCCGTGGGGGCCAGTGTTGGTGGCAGGGTTGACGATCGCTTCGATTACTTACGGTGCGTTGCTCGGCGTGTTTTTGCTGGGGACCTGGAATGCGCGTGCGAATGAGACAGGAGCGCTGGTGGGTTTTGCGGCGGGGCTTGCGGCGATGATCGCGGTGAATCGGTTCACGCCGCTGGCGTGGACTTGGTATGTGCTGGCTGGCACGCTCGTTACGTTTGCGATGGGCGCGATTGCGAGTGAGTTCGCGCGTGGTTCGGGAACTGTGACGGGCGCCGCCGTGCCGCGTTAGTTTTTTGCGGCGCGAGGGAGAGACCTTATCGGAATCTTGGCACAGAAGGGTGAACGGCTTGATCTGATACGCGCCTTGGGGCCGTGGGCCGCGGCCGCCATTGTGATTGGAACGATGGTGGGCACGGGGATTTTCTTGAAACCCGGCGAGATGGCTGCGGTGGGCGGGTCGGTGAGCGTCGTTTATGGCGCGTGGATTGTCGGCGGGCTGCTCTCGCTCTTTGGGGCGCTCTCGTTTGCGGAATTGGGCGCAGCGCTGCCGGAGGCCGGCGGACAGTATGCTTATTTGCGCAAAGGGCTCGGGCCGGTGTGGGGATTTCTTTTCGGGTGGATGCATTCGACCGTTGGCGAATCGAGTTCGGCGGCGTCCATCGCGGCGGGCTTCGCGCGGTTTTCCAGTTTTTTGATTCCGGTGATTGCGGCGCCTATTTTTACTTGGCACTTCACTAATCCTATCTCGGGCAAACCTTACGATTTCGAATTCACTTGGGCGCAGCCGCTGGCCGTGGCGGCGATCGCGCTTTTCACGTTCATCAATTACTTGGGAGTGCGACTGGGCGGGCGCGTGCAGATCGCGCTGACGATTTTGAAGATTGCTTCGGTGCTGGCGATCGTTGCAGCGGGATTTTGGTTTGGGCATGGGAGCTGGGAACATTTTCATCCGTTCTGGGCGGCGGGTTCTGGGATTGGAACGATCGGCGAGTTTTTTGCGGCCTTGGGCGCCGCGTTGTGGGCTTATGACGGTTGGGAAGATTTGAACCGCGTGGGCTCCGAGGTGGAGCAGCCGCAACGCAACATTCCTTTGGCGCTGATCGGCGGGACGATTTTCGTGGGTGGGATTTATTTGTTGTTCAGCGCGGTGTGTTTTTATGCGCTGCCGTTTGCCAGTGTGGCGAGTTCGTCGCATGTGGCCTCGGATGTGGTCGCCACCTTCGCGGGAAAGGGCGCGGCGGACTGGATTACTTTGGCGATGGTCGTCGCTGCCCTCGGTACGCTGAATTCGTCGCTGCTGAGCGGGGCGCGGGTGCCCTATGCGATGGCGCGCGACGGGTTGTTTTTCAGGGTTACCGGAATTGTGCACCCGAAATTTCGCACGCCGGGCGGGGCGTTGATCTTTCAGGGCACGCTTGCGGGATTGATGGCTTTGACTGGGACTTTCGAAGAGTTGACTTCCCTTTTCGTGTTTGCGGCTTGGATTTTTTATGCGTTATCGGTGGTGGCGATGTTCCGCCTGCGCCGAATCGCGCCGGATTTGCCACGGCCTTATCGGACGTGGGGATATCCGGTGGTTCCGGCCCTTTTTGTGGCTGGGGCCTTGGCGCTGACGGTGAACATTTGGATTGAGCGGCCGGTGCGATCCTCTATCGGATTGGCGTTGATACTTTCGGGTCTTTTGTTCTATCGCGCTTGGCAAGATCGAAGTGTTGAGCGCGCCAGCTGATTGCGAACCTTACAATTTCACATATGCGTCGGCAGGAGGATGCAGTTGCGATCTTTGTGGATTGAAGACGTGCGCGAGAAGTTCGACGCCGTCGGCTAGGCGCGGGCCGGGGCGCGAGAAGTGGCTGTTAGCGTCCACAGCGAAGATGCGGCGGTCGCGAATGGCTGGGAGATTTTGCCAGCTTTGGGGAATTTTCGCGGCGTTGAATTCTTGCGCGTTGCGTTTTGCGTTGTGGCCGCAGAGCATTACAAGAATTATATCGGCACTGCTTTGCGCGACGTCATCCGCTGATACTTTGAACGACGGGTGCCCGGCCCGGCCGAGTACGTCTTCCCCTCCTGCGATTGCGACCATCTCTGGAACCCAATGACCGCCGACGTACAGCGGATCGAGCCATTCGAGGCAGGCTACGCGCGGGCGGACGGCAGGTTGCGCGGCGGATTCCCGTGTGGCGGTGCCCGTTGTGACCGCGGCGGCTTGTGCGGCGGCTGTGAACGCATGCGCGTTTGCCGAGGCTGTGGTGGAAGCGACTGCTTGGACTCTCGCTTTTAACCCGGCGGCCAGCTGTTCAGCGCGCTGACTTGTGCGCGTGGCTTCTCCAGCGCGAACGATGTCCTGCCATACGTCATCGAGTGAGTGAGGTGTAAGCGTGAGCACACGCGGCGGCCGCGAAAAACGGGTGAGCGCTGTAGCGAGATCATCCGGCGACGCCGCGCAGACGTGGCACAAATCCTGCGTAACGATAAGGTCGGGCGCGAGCGACACCAGCAATTCGGCGTCAACCGAGTAAATGCTTTCGCCGCGCGCTACTAGTTCGCTGACCTGGCGATCAATTTCCGCGGGGGCGGCTGTCGGGTCCACGCGCGGCTTGATTAGCGCGGGTTTGCCGGCGGCTTCAGGCGGAAAATCACATTCGTGCGTGATGCCGACGACTTGGTCGCCGACGCCGAGCGCGTAGAGAATTTCCGTCGCCGAAGGAAGCAGGGAGACAATTCGCATGGAGTTCTTTTAGCGCTCGCGCACGCGGATTGCGGCAACGCAGCGCCCTACATTTTTACGCGACTCAATTGTAGAGCAGATATTTGGCGCGCAGCGCGCGGAATTGCGCAAGCTCACTCTCCCAGCTGGCGATGATCGTGGCGGGCGCTTGATACCGGATAAGGGCGTCCACGGTGGTCTGCGAGGCGAGCAAATCCATCAGCTTGGTAACTTGAAATCGCTCGGGGTACAGACGGTGCAGCGAATCGGCAATTTCCAGGCCGGTGCGAATGGTGTCGAACGCGACGCCGTCGCTGATTTCGAGTTTGACGCCGGCGCACGCTTCGCCTTTGTAGAGGCCGTCGCTAGGCGTGAAGCTGGCGGCCGTGAAACGCACGCCAGGAATTTGTTTCGCGTTCAGCGAATTCAGCAGAACATCGGAATGGATCCAGGGTGCGCCGAGTTGTTCAAACGGCGCGTCGGTGCCGCGGCCGACGGAAACTCCGGCGGATTGCAGGATTTCGATGCCGGGATAGAGAGTCGCTTCGTTGAGCGTGCGCAGATTGGGCGACGGTGGAATCCAGGTGAGTCCGGTATGGTCGAACGTCTGACTGCGACGCCAATTCTTCATGGGGACGACGTGCAGGTCGAGTTTCAATTTATTTTCGGCGTTGAACATCTGGGCCAACTCGCCGAACGTCATGCCATAGATAAGTGGAAGGCGAAAATATCCGACAAAGGAGATGCGCGAAGGATCGAGCATCGGGCCTTGGATTTTCTCGCCGCCCAGCGGATCGGGCCGGTCGAGCACAAAGAATGGGATTTTGTGTTTCGCAGCGGCTTCCATGCAGTAGCCCATGGTGGTTACGAAGGTGTAGAAGCGCACGCCGGCGCCTTGAATATCAATCACCAAGGCATCGAGGCCTTGCAACATTTGGTCCGTAGGCCGGCGCGTGTCGCCGTAGAGGCTGAAAATTTTCAGGCCGGTAGCAGCGTCGGTGGCGTTGGCGACGCTCGCGATGTCGAGTTGACCGGCGATGCCGTGCTCGGGGCTGAAGAGCGCGACGAGTTTTACGCCGTCGGCGTGGGCGAGAACGTCAATCGTGCGTCGGCCTTGCGAATCAACACCGGTTTGATTCGTGATGAGGCCGATGCGTTTGCCGCGCAGTGGCGTGAAATTCTGTTGTTCGAGGACGTCAATGCCCGTCTGGGTGTGTTCGGCGGCCTGCGCGGGCGCGGGTGGGGCTTTCGACGTTGGCGGCGTGGGTGGCGCCATATCGTGGGACGCGGGCCGGAGTGCAGCCGTGCTCGCACCGATGGCGCCAGCAAAGACGAGCAAAATCAGAGTAAAACCGATACGAAACATGGTGGAGGAGGATTCGTTGTGCGGCATGCGACCGTGTGTTATATACAGCCGCGGGATGCGAGCGTCAACATGGAAGCTTCCGAATGGGTGCGATGCGTAAACTCGGACTTTCCGCGCTGCTCCTGCTCCTTTTAATGACAGCCAACGCCCGGTCGCAGAAGACTTCCGCAACGAAAGCACGAAGCTCAGCTGCTAAGACCGCTGCTGCCGGTCCTGCCGCCGCAAATTCCGCATGGGTTGAATCCACGCTGAAGAAAATGACTCTGCGCGAAAAGCTGGGGCAGATGCTGATGCCCTACTATTTTGGCGTGTTCACTTCGGTAGAAAGCGCGGACTACAAGAACCTGGTGCATGAAGTGGAAGAAAATCATGTGGGCGGATTTATCGTGGGCACCACGCGCGGGCCGTTGGGCATCGAGCGCAGCCAAGTTTATCCAACGGCAGAGCTGACAAACGAGCTGCAACGGCGAGCGAAAGTTCCGCTGCTTATCGGTGCGGATTTTGAGAGCGGCACGGGAATGCGGCTGGATGAAGGCACCTCGTTTCCATCGGCGATGGCTGTGGGCGCGACGAACGATCCGAAACTGGCTTATCAGATCGGCAAAGTGATTGCTCTGGAATCGCGCGCCGCTGGCGTGCGCTGGATTTTCGCTCCGGATGCGGACGTGAACAACAATCCGGATAATCCGATTATTAATATCCGCTCGTTTGGAGAAAATCCCAAGAGCGTGGGCGAATTCGTGGCCCAGGAAATTCGCGGCATCGAAGAAAATGGCGGGTTGGCCACTGCGAAACATTTTCCGGGGCATGGCGATGTGAGCGTAGATTCGCATCTGACGCTGCCGACGGTACCGGGGGACCGCAAAGCGCTGGAGGCTACCGAACTCGTGCCGTTTCGCGCGGCGATTGGCGCAAGCGTGGGGTCGGTGATGCCCGGGCATTTGGCGGTGCCGGCATTTGAGCCGGATGCGAGCGTGCCGGCGACCACTTCGCGAAATATTTTGACGGGATTGCTCCGCGACGAATTGAAATACAAGGGGCTGGTGGTCACCGACGCGATGGACATGGGCGGTGTGACGTCACGTTATCCGCCGGGAGAAGCGGCGGTGCGCGCGGTGGAAGCGGGCGCGGACGTGCTGTTGATGCCGCCGGTGCCGGACGCGGCGATGGCGGGCCTGGAACGCGCGGTGCGCTCTGGACGCATCACTGAAAAGCGCGTGGATGAATCGGTTCGGCGAATTTTGCAGGCGAAGTCGCGGTTAGGGCTCGATCGCAATCGGCTCGCGGACATCGAGCACCTGGACGAAAAGTTCGCGCGGCCAGAATTTGCGGCGCAGGCGCAGAATATCGCGGATCGCGGCGTGACTTTATTGCGCGACACGGCGCGCTTGTTGCCTTTGGACGCGACGAAGCCTCTGCGCGTGCTGCTGGTTTCGCTCTCGGCGGATGCCGATCCTTATCCGGGAGAGACGATCGAGCCGGAAATTCGCTGGCGCGTGGATTCGCTGAAGGCAATGCGCGCGGACATGCAATTCGCGAACGTGAGCACTCTCAAATTGCCGCCGCCTGATACTTATGACGTAGCCATCGCGGCGCTGTTTGTGCGCGTGGCCGATCGCAAGGGCAATGTGGGGCTTCCCGACGAGCAGCGGGCGTTTGTAAATCAGATGATCGCGGCACGAAGACCGGTCGTGGTGATCGCGTTCGGCAGTCCATATTTGATCGAAGGATTTCCAGACGCGAAGACTTGGCTGGCGGAATTTTCAACGAATTCAGTGTCGCAGATGGCGGCGGTGCGGGCGCTTTTTGGACAGGCGGCAACGCAGGGACAGATTCCGGTCACCGTGCCGGGAACGGTGAGGCGCGGGGATGGACTGCGCGTGGCCGCGGATCCGATGACGCTGCGACCTGCGTCTTCGGAGATGCAAGATCAGCTGCATCCCGTATTCGGATTACTCGATGGCTTCGTGACGGCTGGGGCTTTTCCGGGCGGCGTGTTGGCGGTGGGTTACCACAATCGGTTGGCGGTGTATCCGTTCGGTGCTCTGACGCGAGACGTGAAAGCGCCGAAGGTGACCGCGAACACGATTTACGATATGGCGTCGCTGACGAAAGTAATCGTCACTACAACTTCGGCGATGATGCTGGTGCAACAGAAGCGGCTGGATCTGGATGCTCCAGTGGAGCGTTACCTGCCGGAATTTTCCGCGGCGGCGAAGTCTGACCCGAACCCTTCCTGGCGGGCACGAATCACCGTGCGGATGCTGATGCTGCACGATTCGGGATTGCCGGCGCACCGCGATTATTACAAGGAAGCGAACGGCCACGACCCGGTACTTGCGAAAATATTGGCAGAGCCGCTGGTGCACGAACCGGGGACGCAAGTGGAATATTCCGACCTGGGATTCATTCTGCTGGGAGAAATCATCGAGCGGTTGACGGGCGAGTCGCTGGAGCAATTTGCAAAGGGCCACATTTTCGGCCCGTTGGGGATGAGCGACACGATGTATAACCCGCCGGCCTCGTTGCGCGCGCGAATTGCGCCCACGGAGCTGGATACGGATTTCCGCAAACGGCTGCTGCGCGGCGAAGTGCACGACGAGAATGCTTTTGCACTCGGCGGTGTATCGGGAAATGCGGGACTTTTTTCGACGGCCGATAGCGTAGCGGCATTTGCGCAGATGCTGCTGAACGGCGGCATTTATGCGCATCATCGTTTGCTGGCGCGCGCCACCATTCAGCAATTTACAGCGCGTCAAGTCGTCGGCGATTCGGCTCGAACCCTGGGATGGGACGTTCCCACGCCGCCGAACTCCGCCGCCGGGCATTATCTTTCGCCGACCGCGTATGGGCACACTGGATTTACTGGAACATCTCTGTGGATTGACCCGGAGCGCGATCTATTTGTGGTGCTGCTGACAAATCGCGTGAATCCCACGCGCGCCAACGAGCAGATTCGCCAGGTGCGCCCTGCCATTCATGATGCGATCCTGCAGGCGTTGGGCCTGGCGAACGCTTCCACTACCGCTCGATAACTCCCTCGTCACATAGCCTGCCGGAATTCATCACAAGCCCCATACTGGAAGGCGCCTATCGGTATAATTGATAGAAGACTGTTTGCAGGCCGATGGACGACTGAGGGCGCGGTGACACCAACCAGGACGGAACAGCGCAACCCGCGGACCCGCGGGCTGGACACCAAGTCCACGATTGAGATTTTGCGCGTGCTGAACCGTGAGGATCAACGCGTCGCTCTGGCGGTGCACCGTGTATTGCCGCAAATTGCGCGAGCGGTGGACGCGATCGTAAAAAGTTTTCGGCGTGGCGGCCGGCTTGTGTATATCGGCGCGGGTACCAGCGGACGGCTCGCGGTGCTGGATGCGGCAGAATGCCCGCCAACCTTCGGCACGCAGCCAAAGATGGTGCAGGCGCTCATCGCCGGGGGCGCGAAGGCCTTGCGCGGCGCGGTAGAAGGCGCGGAGGATTCTGCGTCAAATGGCGCGAGAGATTTAGCGAAGGCCGGGGTTACTAACCGCGACGTGGTGGTGGGAATCGCGGCCAGCGGAACGACGCGATATGTTCTGGGCGGAATGGAATGGGCCAAGCGGCGCGGGTGCGTGACAGTGGCAGTGACTTCGAATCCGCATTCGCCGCTCGCGCGCATGGGGAAAATTGCGATCACACCTGAGACGGGGCAGGAGGCGATTGCCGGGTCCACGCGCATGAAGGCGGGCACCGCGCAGAAAATGGTACTCAACATGCTTTCCACTACCTCGATGGTGCGGCTCGGCAGAGTTTATGAAAACTGGATGATCTACGTCGCGCTGACAAATCAGAAGTTACACCGGCGGGGCGCGCGGATTTTAACGGAGGCCGCGGGAGTCAGCGCGTCCAAGGCGGAACACGCATTGCGGCAGACCGGACACGATTTGCCGGCGGCGCTGGTGATGTTGAAAACAGGCGCGAACGCCGTCGCGGCGCGGCGGTCGTTGCGCAAATCCGGCGGCAATGCGCGCCAGGCGCTGGAGTTGCACCCGAAAAGGCAAGTAAGCCCGAAAGGCCAGGGGAAATAACATGGACCGGTTCAAGATTCAGGGCGGACGAAAACTGCAAGGCACCGTGCAGATCAGCGGCGCGAAGAATGCGGCGTTGCCGGCGATGGCCGCGGCGCTGCTCACCAGCGACGTAGTGACGCTGCAGAATATTCCACATGTGCGCGACATCATCACGATGGCGAAATTGCTGGCGCATATGCGCTGCCGCGTGGAAAGCCCGGACCTCCCGCCGAGCGAATTTATAATCCAAGCGGAAACGGTTTCGATGCGCGAAGCCCCTTATGAGTTGGTGAAAACGATGCGTGCTTCAGTGCTGACGCTGGGACCGCTGGTGGCGCGCTTTGGCTATGCGCGCGTTTCCCTTCCCGGCGGCTGCGCGATTGGCGCGCGGCCGATTGATTTGCACATTCAAGCGCTGGAGAAGTTGGGCGCGGAAACAAAGGTCGAGCACGGTTACGTAGAGGCGCGCGCGAAACGATTGCGCGGAACCACTTTGCGTTTTCCGAAAATTACGGTGACCGGCACGGAAAATATCTTGACGGCGGCGGTGCTGGCCGAGGGCGAGACCGTGCTGGAAAATGCGGCTATGGAGCCGGAAGTCACGGACCTCGCGGATTTGCTGATCAAGATGGGCGCGAAGATCGAAGGTGTAGGGTCATCCACCTTGCGCGTTCAGGGCGTGGAGAAGTTGCACGGCGCGACGCACGCGATTATTCCGGACAGAATCGAGACCGGTACCTTCTTGGTGGCTGGGGCGATTACCGGCGGCGAATTGCTGCTAACCCATTGCGAGCCAGCGCATTTAAAGGCAGTGATCGAGAAATTGCGCGCTTGCGGCGTGGAAATTAAATGCGAAGGAGACGGCAAGTTGCGCGTGCGGGCAGCTAAGAAATTGGTGGCCGCAGACGTGACGACCGAGGAATATCCCGGCTTTGCTACGGATATGCAGGCGCAGTTCATGGCGCTGGCTACGCAGGCGCAGGGAGTTTCGCAAGTGCGCGAGACCATTTTTGAGAATCGCTATATGCACGCAAGCGAAATGGTGCGCATGGGCGCGGACATCGCGATTGATGGCAGCGTGGCCGTGGTGACCGGGCCTACTCCTTTAAGTGGCGCTCCCGTGACGGCTTCGGATTTGCGGGCTAGCGCGGGATTGGTTCTGGCTGGATTGGTGGCGGACAACACGACCTGGATTGATCGCGTTTATCATATTGATCGCGGGTACGAGCAGATTGAATTGAAGTTGCAGGACGTGGGCGCGCAGATCGAGCGAGTTAGCGGGCGCGAGGAATAAAAAAGGAGGCGATTGCTCGCCTCCCCGTTTGGTCTCTTGAATCAGCAATTCTCGTGAGTCCTTCGCGGGAATCACGTTTCCATATTGTGCGCTTAGGTGGCGGCTTCAGTCTTGGGTGCGCCCTGTTTGTCGCGCAGGACCGCTTTGCGGCTCAGGCGGATCTTGTTGCCCTCGATGGCCAGAACCTTCACGAGGATTTGATCGCCTTCCTTCAACTCGTCGCGAACCGCCCGGATGCGCGCCTCGGCGATTTCGCTGATGTGCAGCAGCCCGTCGGTGCCGGGGAAAATTTCCACGAACGCGCCGAATTCT
The DNA here is from genome assembly GCA_963821765.1 of uncultured Acidobacteriota bacterium. Classification (GTDB taxonomy): domain Bacteria; phylum Acidobacteriota; class Terriglobia; order Acidiferrales; family UBA7541; genus Palsa-295. The sequence goes on along the minus strand of CAWGFF010000016.1, from coordinate 492,771 downwards.
GCAATGCGCACCACGGTGCCGAGGTAGGTCTTGCCGATTTCGGCGGTAGCGGTAACGTCGCGAATCATCTTCAGCGCTTCTTCGGCTGATTTTCCGCTGGAAGCGAAGACGTGCACTTTGCCGTCGTCCATCACGTCAATCTTCACGCCGGTAGCTTCGATGATCCCTCGGATTTTCTTGCCGCCCGGACCAATCAGGTCGCGGATCTTGTCCGTGGGAATATTCAGCATGAAGAGGTGTGGCGCGTAGAGCGAAATTTCCGGACGCGCGGACGAAATCGTCTTGTCCATGATGTCCAGAATTTGCAGGCGCGCCTTGCGCGCCTGGGCCAGGGCTTCGCGCATCATAGCGACGCTGACGCCTGCGACCTTGATATCCATTTGCAGCGCCGTAATTCCCTGCCGCGTGCCGGCAACTTTGAAATCCATGTCGCCGTAATGATCTTCGGCGCCCGCGATATCCGTGAGGATGGCGTATTTATCGCCTTCGACGACCAGACCCATGGCGATGCCCGCGCAAGCGGACTTGAGCGGAACGCCCGCGTCCATCAGAGCGAGAGAGCCGCCGCAGACGGTGGCCATGGAAGACGAACCATTCGATTCCAGAATGTCCGAAACGCAGCGCACGGCGTACGGGAAATCCGCGTCGGAGGGCATCAAGTTCGCAAGAGCGCGTTCGGCGAGAGCTCCGTGACCGATTTCGCGGCGGCCGGGACCGCGCAGGAATTTCACTTCGCCCACCGAGAACGGCGGGAAGTTGTAATGCAGCATGAAGTGCTTGAAGGTATCTTTCTCGAAGAGAAGATCCTGGCGCTGCATGTCTTCCTTGGTGCCGAGCGTCGCGGTGGAAAGTGATTGCGTTTCACCGCGAGTGAAAAGCGCGGAACCGTGCGCGCGGGGCAGAACGCCCGTCTCGCAAGTGATTTCGCGGACCTGGTCGAAAGCGCGGGCATCGGGACGGCGCTTGCGCGTGAGCATATCGTCGCGGAAGATGAACTCGCGCAGGCGCTCGAAAGCGCGGGCGGCGAGCTTTTTCTTCTCCAGGTCCTCGGGCGGCAGCGCCGCATAGATTTCGGCCTTGACGGCATCCACACGGGCGTAGCTCTCCGATTTCGGATACTTGGCAGTGTCCGAAGCATCGCGCAGTTTCTCACCGTACTGCTGCTGCAGCTGCTTGTAGAGCGCTTCATCGAATGCCGGCGGCGTGAAGGAAACCTTCGGCACGTTCACCTTGGTTTGCAATTCGCGAATGGCAGCGACGATCTTGCGGATTTCCGCGTGCGCAAATTCCAGCGCGTCGGCAACGGCGTCTTCGGAAACTTCCAGCGCGCCCGATTCCACCATCACGATGGCCTTATCGGAGCCGGCCACCACGAGATTCATGGTACTGGTCTTTTGTTCGGCTACCGTGGGATTCACGACGAGCTTGCCTTCGAGCATTCCGATGCGCACGGCGGCGATCGGCGTGGTGAACGGAATCTTCGAAATGTAAAGCGCGGCGGAAGCGGCGGTTACGCCGATCACGTCCGGATCATTCTCGCTGTCCGCGGAGAGCACCATGGAGACGATCTGCGTCTCGTTGGACCAGCCTTCGGGGAACAAGGGTCGCAGCGGGCGGTCAATCAGCCGCGAAGTAAGAATTTCCTTTTCCGAGGGGCGGCCTTCGCGCTTGAAGAATCCGCCGGGAATTTTTCCCGCGGAGTAGGTGTACTCGCGGTAGTCCACTGTAAGTGGCAGAAAATCTTTTTCGGCCGCTTTGCTGTCCATGCAGGCAGTTGCCAAAATCACTGTGTCGCCATAACGCGCCACCACGGCGCCGTGCGCTTGACGGGCCATCTTGCCCGTCTCGAAGCTGAGGGTGCGTCCGCCAACTTCCAAACTAACTTTTTCAAACATCACTCCACATCCTTTTTGCCCCGGTTCACCGGGGACGCTTGGTTCAGATACGAGATTTCAGTCTCGGGAAATACGGCGAAGGGAGAAAGCAGAGAAGAAAACGGAGCGGGAAAATTTGCGACGAGCGACAACGCGCCGCGCGGCCCGCATGTCGCCTGAAATCGATGGTTTGTGCGGTGGATAAAAACGCGGCCGGAAGGGCCGCTCAAGAAATCCGCGCTACTTGCGCAAACTAAGTCGTTCCACAATCTCGCGATACCGATCCGGGTCGCGACGATTCAGATAGTCCAGCAGCCTGCGGCGCTTGTTGACCATCATGATCAATCCGCGGCGTGAGGCGTGATCCTTTGCGTGGGACTTAAGGTGAGTGGTCAGATAGCTGATGCGTTCGCTCAATAAAGCAATCTGCACTTCCGGTGAACCCGTGTCTTTGGTGTGAACCCGGAACTGCTCGATCAATGCCAGTTTGGCTACGCTCAACTTGACCCCTCCTGAAACGTCGTGCCCTGCTCTATGCTCTTGGTCTCTCTTCGACTTCAAAATGCTAACATACAGTGATTGCTGTACCAAGGAATTTTCGGCGGCCAGACGGGGCGCGAGCTTCGCCTGGCGCGGCCCGTTCACGCCGTTCTTGCGATTGTCGCGGCGTTTACGGCCGCGGCGAACCGACCAGCGCGAGGAATTCGTCGCGGGTTTGTTTGTTTTCGCGGAAGTCGCCCAGCATGGCGCTCGTGGTAGTGGTGGAATTTTGTTTTTCCACACCGCGCATCACCATGCAGAGGTGTCGGGCCTCGATGATTACGCCGACGCCGGCGGGATCGAGTTTTTCCTGAATGGCCGTGGCGATCTGGCTGGTGAGGCGCTCCTGAATCTGCAGGCGACGAGCGTACATATTCACCAGGCGCGCAACTTTGCTGAGGCCGACAACCTTCTTTTTGGGAATGTAAGCCACGTGGCACTTGCCGAAGAACGGCAGCAGGTGATGCTCGCACAGGCTGTAGAGTTCGATGTCCTTTACGACGACCATTTCGTCGTAGCAGACATTGAACATCGCGCCGTTCAGCAGCTTGTCGGGATCCTGGCGGTAGCCGCTGGTCAGGAAGCGCAGCGCTTTCTCGAAGCGCTCAGGCGTGCGGCGCAGTCCTTCGCGATCGGGATTTTCGCCGAGCTGCACGAGCATTTCGCGGACTAGCTCGGCAATTTTTCCGGAGACCGGCTCCGGGACTACGATTTCTGCTGTTTCACTCATGTCTGATTTGCTCCTCACGCGAACTCTTCCGCACCGATTTCAAAGCTGTTCTTGCTGGTTTCTTCGATCCGCACGCGTTCCAGGCGCGCGGCCGGAAAATTTTGCAGCCGGCGAAAGATTTCGCGGCAGACATTTTCGGTTGTCGGCACCTCTGTGCGAAACTCGGCGACTTCTTCGTTCAGGTTCTTCTGGTCGAATGCAGCCAGCACTTCGCGCTCGACGAACGGATCAAGGTCACCGAGATTTGCGATCATCCCTGTCGCTGAATCCACGGGACCGGTGATTGTGACTTCCAGCGCGTAATTGTGGCCATGGCCATACGGATTATTGCACTTGCCGTAGACGCGCTGATTTTCCGCGTCGCTTAGATTCGACGCGTGCAGCCGATGCGAGGCCGCGAAATCATAGCGCCGCGTCAGGGAGAGCTTCATGCGTGCTTCCCTGCACCGTTCGTGGACGCGGAGCCAGCGGTGCAATCGGCGAAAAGACTGGGCGATTCGTAAACGCGCACGCGATCGAGTTTGCCGCGGGTGATTTTCGGCTCGAGCAGTTGCCAGATCACCATCGCGACGTTCTCGCAGGTGGGAATTTTGCCGGCCAGTTCGGGCACCTCGTAATTCAGATGTCGTGGTCCATCCGATCCATCACTTCGCGCTCGAGCAGTTCTTTCAGTTCTTTCAGGTCAAGGACCATGCCAGTGGCGGGGTCAGGCTCGCCCGCGATTGTCACTTCCAACGTGTAGTTGTGCCCGTGGCCATGCGGATTATTGCACTTGCCGAAGACGCGGCGGTTTTCTTCCGCCGAGAAACTCGGATTGTGATAGAAGTGCGAGGCTGAAAATTCAACTTTGCGCGTGATGCGAATCATCGCGTCCTTTGCGGCACGGGTTTCTGCGCCATAGGCTGAGCGCCAGATGGATATGTCCTGCCCTTCCATTGCACCGAACCGCGCGTGTTTTTCCACCATGACGCGATAAGCGCGGCGCTATAAAGGCACATTCCGGGGACATAGTATTTGATGTATGAAAGCGGGTAGAGATTCCGGTAAAGCTGCTCCGCAAAACGAGCGCAGCGCAGGGCAATCGCAAGCAACAGCAGAGCTACGAGCAGCGAGAGCGAAGGTTGATACGCCTTTCGTAGCAATGCCCAGAACGATAGGAGCACTAGGATCTCCGCCGCGGGAAAAACCTCGGCGAGTTCGGTGAGCACTTGCCTGGTCGTGCCGCCCATCACCGGATAGAGATTTTTGGTCCAGCCTTCCCAGAGCGCGCGAAAACTGCGGTACATACGAGTGCGAATGATTCCGATGGGCGCGGTGAAATAAATCTGGTACCCGGCCTGCTTCACGCGGCGAGCCAGCGCGACGTCTTCCAGAACTTCGCTCGCGATGGCCGCATGGCCTCCAACTTTCTGATACACGTCGCGAAGGATCATCAGAAATTGGCCATTGGCTGCTGCGTCCGGCAGCTTCGGATTATTGACGCGCGCGAAAGAAAATTTGGCGGAGAGGCGGCAATACACGAAAGGGATCAGCACACGCTCCCAGAACGAGCCGAGTTCCTGTTCCGGCGAATACGAAACCAGCACCGCGTTGTGCTCCACGGCGTCCGCGAGCGCGCGGCGCGTGGACCCTGGCATGTGGCACGTATCGGCATCGGTGAATAGCAGCCAATCGCCTTGCGCGGCATCCGCAGCCAGCGTGACGGCATAATTCTTGCCGACCCAGCCCGGTGGCAACGCGCGCGCATGAAGGATTTTCAGCTTGGGGATGCGCGCGCCTAATTCGTTAAGGATCGCGGCGGTTCGGTCCGTGGATTGGTCGTCCACGACGATAATCTCCGCGATCTCGGGCTGCGCCGCGACGGATTCAACCGCGCGGGCGATGGACGCTTCTTCATTTCGGGCCGGAATGATGGCGGAAACCATAATTTTGTGGTGGTGGCTGGTGTCGCGATGCCACTCCGCGGGCTAGCGATCGCTGGCTGACTTCCACTCCGAATACTTTGTTTCCTCCGGCACGTCCGTGGGGCTCTCGAATTCGATTCTGTACCCGTCCGGGTCCTTGAGCCCGACGACCCACATATTGTTGCCGACGAACGGCTCGGAGGTTTGAATTCCGCGCGCGGTGACCTCGCGATAGATCGCAAGAGCATCCTGGCACTGAAAGCAAATCGAAATGCCTTCGCCAACTTTCCCAGCCGGCACATAGGAATCGTGCCCTTCTTTGCGGAATTCTTGCAGCATCAGCGCGGCGCCGCCGAGTTGCAGCCAGCACCAGCGCAGCTGGCCTTGGTCAATCCATTTATTGGTCATCTGGAAGCCGAGGCCTACGACGTAGTAGCGGACCGATTCCGCGATATTTTTCACCCCGAAAAAGGGCACGGCTTGCTGGACGTTGGTCGTCGTCGCGGTCTCCGCCTTGGTTCCGGCGTTCATGATGCAACCTCCGGCTTGCGTGCCATTAAGCAGGGCAATTCTGGCGATTGCAAATCGCTCGCATTCGATTCGCAGATACCGTTATTATAGGACGCTTGGACAAAGGACTGAAACGGAAACTGAATACCGGCCTGGTGCTCGCGTTCATCGCGGGACTCCTTGTGCTATTTGCGCATCCGGATTATCGCCAGGGCGAGCCGAGTTTGCGCGGTTCGACGCCCACGGATTTTTCGTTCGCTCTCGACGGCAAACTCACGAAGCTTTCTGACCTCCGCGGGAAAGTGGTGCTGGTGAATTTCTGGGCGACGTGGTGCCCGCCATGCGTCGAGGAAACCCCCTCATTGAATGAGCTGCAGCGGAGGATTGCGTCGCGCGGTGGCATGGTGCTCGGCGTAAGCGAGGACGACGATCAGCAGGCTTACGACGAATTCCTGAAGACGTATCAGATTCAATTTCCCACCTTTCGCGACACTTCGAAGAAGATTCCCGCGGAGTACGGCACATCCATGTATCCGGACACCTACGTGATCCGGCGGGATGGCAAGCTCGACCGCAAGATTGTTGGGCCGCAAGATTGGACCAGTTCGGAGATGACGGTTTACCTCGATTCACTGTTGGACGCGAAGTAACGCCACCCCGGGCACTGCGCAGACGAGGCGCGCCGCAATAACCGCTCGCCACCCGTCTCAATTGACATTTCCGCCTCTGTAATACATAATACCCCCTGGGGGTATATGAACATGAAGCAACGCGGCTCCACTGGCAGCCGCCCCGCGGCTTGCGCTTGCGCGGTGCATGGCGAGGTGCGCAAGGCGGCGGGGGTTAGTCCCGAAATCAAGTCGGCGAATTTGAAGCGGCTGAAGCGCATCGAGGGACAGGTGCGCGGCTTGGCGCGCATGGTCGAAGAGGACCGCTACTGCCCGGACATAATGGTGCAGATTTCCTCGGTGCAGGAGGCTTTGCGTGCCGTCGGCCGCGGCTTGATGCGCAATCACTTGCGGCATTGCGCCGCCCAAGCAATCCGCAAGGGAAACCCCGCGCAGACAGAGGCGACCTACGACGAATTGATGAAGCTGATTTACACACACGCGCGGTGATGCGGCGCGAGCCAAGGTGAAATGATGGAACGAGATCCAATTTGCGGCATGACGGTGGAACCGGCGCGAGCAGCCGCGCAAGTGGTGTACGCCGGCAAGACCTACTATTTCTGCTGCGCGGGATGCGCGGACAAGTTTCGCGCGGAGCCTGCGAAATATTTGAGTGCAGCGCCGCCCGCTGCAACCCGAAGCGACGGCGCACTGGTGCAATTCAGCCGCGCCGGTACTGCAAGTGCGGTTCCCGCGTTGGCCGTCTCTCGCGAAAATATGCAAGCAGCCGCGAGCCCTGCGGTGAAGTTCGAAGTGGCGAATGCTTACGTGTGTCCGATGGATCCCGAAGTGCGCGAGGATTTTCCGGGTGCGTGCCCGAAATGCGGCATGGCGCTCGAGCCTGACTTGCCCGCCGCTCCCGCGACACGCGTGGAATATACCTGCCCGATGCACCCGCAAATCGTGCGGCCAGGGCCCGGTTCGTGCCCGATCTGCGGTATGGCTTTGGAACCGCGCACGGTGATCGCGGAGGAGCCGGAGAATCCAGAGCTGGTTTCGATGACCCGGCGATTTTGGGCGAGCGTCGCGCTGACGATTCCGGTGCTGGTGCTAGGCATGTCTGATCTGATCCCCGGGCAGCCGCTGAAGCACTTACTAACGATGCGTGCCATGGGCTGGATTGAGCTGGCGCTGGCGACTCCTGTGGTGCTCTGGGGTGGCTGGCCGTTCTTCGAACGCGGTTGGGCGTCAGTGATGAATCGCAGTTTGAATATGTTCACCCTCATCGCGCTGGGAACAGGGACGGCGTTTCTCTACAGCGTGGTCGCCGTGCTTTTTCCGCAGCTCTTCCCTGCTACGTTTCAGCGCGCGAACGGCGAAATGCCGGTTTATTTCGAAGCTGCCGCGGCGATCACCACATTAGTTTTGCTCGGGCAAGTTTTGGAATTGCGCGCGCGCAGCCGGACGTCCGCGGCGATCCGTTCCCTGCTGCAACTCTCGCCGAAAAATGCGCGGCTCGTGCGCACCGATGGCACGGAACTGGATGTGCCGCTCGAACATGTTCATATGGGAGATTTCCTGCGCGTGCGTCCCGGCGAAAAAGTGCCAGTGGACGGGGTGGTCACCGACGGAGAAAGCTCGGTGGACGAATCGCTGATGACCGGCGAGCCAATTCCCGTCGAGAAATCTCCCGGTGCGCGCGTGACTGGTGGAACAGTCAACGGAACGGGCACTCTGGTGATGCGCGCTGAGCGAGTCGGCGGCGGAACCCTGCTCGCGCAGATTGTGCGCATGGTAAGTGAGGCGCAACGCAGCCGGGCGCCGGTGCAGAAACTGGCGGATCGCGTGGCCGGGTATTTTGTTCCGGCTGTTGTGCTGATCGCGGTGCTTACTTTTGTGGTGTGGGCGCTTGTGGGCCCGCAGCCGCGCATGGCTCACGCTTTGCTGAATGCCGTTGCGGTGCTGATCATTGCTTGTCCCTGCGCGCTGGGTCTCGCGACGCCGATGGCGATCATGGTGGGAACGGGACGCGGAGCGACGGCGGGTATTCTGGTGAAGAATGCCGAAGCGCTGGAGACGCTGGAGAAAGTGGATACGGTCGTAGTGGATAAGACGGGAACTCTGACGGAGGGACGGCCAAAAGTAGTGGCCGTCCTCGCGGCGCCCGGATTTGAAGAACCGGCAGTATTGCGAATTGCGGCGACGCTGGAACGCGCGAGCGAGCATCCACTGGCTGCGGCAATCCTGGCGCGCGCGAAAGAACGCGGGGTCGGACCGGACGCGAGCAGCGAATTCCAGTCTCGCACGGGCAAAGGAGTGCTGGCGAAAATAGGCGCGCAAGTCGCGGCGCTGGGAAATCGCGCGCTGTTCGCGGAATTAAAAATCCCAGTGGACGCGCTGGAGGAAAAGGCGCGGCAACGAGAGGCTGAAGGCGAGACCGTGATGTTTATCGCCATCGCCGGAACAGCGGCGGGATTGATCACCGTGGCCGACCCCATCAAATCCAGCACCGCGGACGCGATCGCCCAGCTGCATCGCGACGGAATTTCCGTCGTGATGCTGACAGGCGACAGCCGCGCAACTGCTGAGGTCGTGGCGCGCAGGCTGGGAATCGAAAAAGTCTTCGCCGGCATGCTGCCAGAGCAGAAAAACGAAATCGTCAAGAAGCTTCAGTCCGAGGGACATATCGTGGCGATGGCCGGCGACGGAGTGAACGACGCGCCAGCGCTGTCGCAAGCCGATGTGGGCATCGCGATGGGCACCGGCACAGACGTCGCAATCGAGAGCGCCGGAATCACGCTGCTGCAGGGCGATCTGCGGGGCCTGGCACGCGCCCGAAAATTGAGCCGCGCGACGATGCGCAATATCCGGCAGAATCTTTTCTTCGCGTTTGCTTATAACTCTCTCGGCGTCCCCATTGCGGCCGGAGTTTTGTACCCATTTTTCGGATTATTGCTCAGCCCGATACTCGCGAGTGCGGCGATGACCTTCAGCTCGGTGTCGGTAATCACGAATGCGCTGCGGCTCCGCACCGCCAAGTTGTAAATTCGCAGCGCGCGCGTCCCCTGCTATAATCACGCGCATGACACAGATGACGGTCACATACGAACTGCAAGGGCGCCTCAAGCCCGAGCAATTCCGCGCGCTGGGCGCATTCGCAAACACCTATGGTTTGAGGGGTTTTCGCGTGGATGAGAAGACCAACTACCTCCACATTGATTACGACGCTTCGCGGTTGCGTGAAAATATTGTCGAGCACGTCCTGCGCGAGGCCAGAATTCCGGTGCTGCGCAAGCTAGAACCGAGTAACAATTAGTAGCGCGCCGCCAATCGCGATCAAATCTTCCGTCAGCGCTACGACGATGTCCTTCACCTTCAGCTGCGTCACGATCTGGTGCCGCACCTGATAGCCCCCAAACGTTCCGACCAGAGCCCCGACAATCCCTATGATCGCCCCAAGCGACACGGCTTGCGAACCCGCGACAGCCAGAGCGGCGCCGCATATCGCGCCCGTTACGATCCGCACGCTCAGCGGGACAGCAGTGGTGCGACTCGGCGTGGCGGGAAGCTTATCGTTGATCAACTCAGCGATCGCGAGGATGGTCACGATCACGACCGTCGCCGTGGAACCGAGGACCGCCAAATGCGAACCGTGGAGATTGATCCAGCCCAGATGCGCAGCCCAGCAAACCACCGCCGCAGGGGTGAGCGCGCGGAGCCCGGCGATGACACCAATCGCGAAGGCGAGACACAGAATCATGGAAGTGGTCATGGCGAGAAACTATCACGAAACATCGTGAAAAATGAAGCGGGACAGTTCCGGAAAACGGGCGGACGGCCCCACGCCACTGAATTCAGCAGCTCCGCCACCAGCGAGGCGCAAAATAAAAATAAAGGATGAGCAAAATGCGCGCGGAAGAATACCACCGCGTCACGTCCGTTCAATTCGGCAGGTTCGCCGCGATCCGGTCCACATTCCCGCTCGAACTTGCGGCGCTTTTCTTCTATCGCGGCGCTCCTACCACTGCACTCCGGGATACAAGCTGGGGAGCCGGAATGCCCGGTACGCGTTCGCGTTCGAAACCGTCATCTCCCAGACCGTTTCCGCCGGCGAATTGGGCGTCACTTCCAATACCGAAGTGGATATCGGCGTCGTTGGAATCGTACACAAGTCATACTCGATGTCGCCGTTTGCAAGGACTTCCGCGTTGCCCCCGTAGAACGAATAGTTGGAGAGTTTGTCGAGAAAAGTGAGCGTCGCGGTTTTCGCCATCTCATCAACCGTAAACACATCCACGCTGCTATGCGGGCAGGTTGTCGAACCAGAGTCCGCGCAAGTTTCTCCGCTGGGATAGACGCGCGCGTCTCCATTGTCGAACACCGCCAGGCCGAAACTCCCTGACGTGGTTTGGGTCACGAATGAAGGGCCGTGCTGCATGCTGAACCAGTCCGTTGGATCCGTCCCGCCTTCCAGCGTGAAGTCTCCCTGATACCCAAGATGCCAAAGAATGTCGCCAGACCCCGCGCCGTTGGCGTAATCGATCTTGATAATCCAGCTCTGGTGCCGTATCGTAATCCACAAACTTCACGATGCACGGTTTAAGGGAATTCGCTACTTCGTCGAAAATAGATTCGCCAGTGCATTGTTTGTAGCCGTTGCAGATGTCTTCGATGATTTCGGGCATCAGAAGATAATCGTGGTTTCCCATGACCGCTGGATGGAAGGCGGACTCTTTAACGAGCATCGCGTACGGCCCATCGTGGAGGGCGACTCCGGCCTTTAGGTTGTATTGACGGTCTGGGACGCCTGTCTTTTGAAGTTTACCTAGAATGCCCCTTTTGCAGACGTCGATCTGTTCCGATATAAGGGTCTTCCAAATTTTTTCTAACGCCAACCCAAGCGGCAGAATCCCTTCGGCGAAATCCGAATTGGCCGGAACTCGTGTCAGGTGGAACCAGCAAATGCTGCTCCACACTTGAACGGGTTTTCCGAACTGCGATTGAAACCGCTCCACCAAATATGAATCGCCTAGTACGGAAACATCACGTGTTCGATACTCCTCTTCAATATCAAGCGCGGAAAGAAAGGCTTCCACGTCAGAGATGTTCGCCGCATAGGCGTCTGCGAGACACGTAATCGATGAACTGTAGTACTCACAATCTAATGTGGCGGCCAAGACGGTCAATCAGTGCTCCTACTCTGTCGCCAGCATCAATCCAACCGCAACGAACGGTGCCAAAATGGTTATAACTATTTTGGCTGCGTTAGAAACCTTGTTGCTAGCCAAAAAAGCGGCATATGCGATGCCTACGATGGCGAAAGCTGGTCCTAGGTGGGCGGAATTTAACTTCCCGTTCTGAATATCGGAACCCAAGGCAAGGACCTCGTTACCGTGCAGCCAAACGTACGCGGTTAAGTAAAGCCCGCACAATGCGTTGAACATATCGCACCTCCGTGCTTGCTCCATTATACGCCCTGTGAACACGGAGACATTCGGTTGCCGTTCCATGCTCTTGGTGACAAAGAAGACCATATAGACGTGATCCGTTCATCTCGACGGCGGACAACGCAAACCGATATCGACGAAAGTGCCCATGCGACCGCTTCAAGTCCCGCAATGATATCGTTACCAATTTGACGCAGTACCATCGCTTGATCCGCGACGGCGCGCGAAAGTAAAAGGCGAACGAACTCGGAGGAAGCCAATGAATCGCGGCGGCTTTTCTTGGAAAAGATTGCTTGGAATATCAGCGGCAAAGTCGCGCGTCTCCAGAGCAATTGGCATCCCGCTCACGGCTAGCGGGCGGCAACGAAAACTTGGAGCGACTATTTTTAAGGTGCTCGGTCCCGTCGCTGGAACGGTCGCAGTCGCCGCAGTCTCAGCAGCGAAGCATTCCGCCGAATCGAGGCCGGGCACAGCGAGCCCCAAGCCCACGCAAGCCCCGCGCACTTCAAAGGGTATTCACTACTGCCTCGTCAAAGGCGTGACCCACCAAAGCGACGACGGCATGAGTCACAGGGATGCCCAACAACTCTGTTCAATCGGTGATGCCGTGAACTTGGTGCCGGACCCTCACAACCCTCATGACCGTAACGCCATCCGCGTGAAACTGAAGACTGGCGAACAAATTGGCTACATCGGTGCATCGCAGGCTTCCAGATTTGCGGGCAACGTTCACCTACTGTCCGCGACCGTGCATTCGAGGGTCGCAGACGATTGGGGCAACGAGACCGTCAAACTTCGTGTGGTGAATACCGAGGAACAAGCGGCGCACGATCTGGGCCCTTTAAGTCCGACAGACCCCTTTCTCCCGCGAATATCTGCGTTGCAAACTGAGGCGCAAGAATTGGCAAAGAAACGGGGTTGGCAGTCCGTCGTAATCTATTTCGAGAACGCAGAACGCGGCTTATACCAAGTAGTGCTTGCGGAAGACGCAGAGCACATGCGACTGACCCTACGAGAAGGTCTTACCCGTGTTGGGTTTATTGGGATGAACGACGCGCCAAAAGGGATTCAGTTTGGATTTGAACTGGAAGACGCAATCCCCACCGATGGACCCGTCGCTAAGCGGTTCTTGGTCAATGGGAAAGAATGGGTGACAACACGCTCACGCAACCTGTGTGCTGAGAAAGGAATTGCCGCGCCAGTCGTCCACGAATTCCAACCCAGTCAACGTAGTCTAAGTGGTCAAGCGCAGGAGCCCGTGGCAGATGCCCCGCCCTCTAAACACAGTGGATCGCCTTTGGTTTTTGGTGCAGTGCTAGGTGTCACGAGTCTGTTTGTCGCAATCGTGACGGGCGAGTGGCGCATGCCGCTTGTCGTGGTTATTTTCGCTGCGTTTTTCTATGGCTCATCTCAAGGACGATTCCAGCGAGTGTTGATTGCTTCGATCCTTGGTTCGGCGATTTATCAGGCATGGGGGTTAGCAATACTGATGGCCATCGTCTGGACGATTTTGACGCTGCGTCGGAGTTCGAGTCCCAAGTCTGTGGCAAATTAATACGATGCGCGACGAACGAGCCTGCCCGCGCGGACTCTCAGCGTCATAATCGCGTCGTATTGGCAGTTATCCCTTCCCGTTGCGTTTCGTTGCCCTTACAGCGCGGCGCGATTTTTTGCGCGTTCCTTCTCGCTCCGTCAAGACACCCCGCTCTGACTGGATGCGGGCGAGGAGATCAGAAGCGGTTTCGTAGGTGCGGCCTTCGATTCGGGCGAGTTCGTCCTCGGTGGGAACGAGTTCGCCTCGGAAGGCTCGCGCGAGGATGGCTTGTCTCAGTCTTTCGCACCGCGCTGTCACTGCGGTGACACGACGGTCAACGGTATCGGCAAGTTTAAAAAGTGCATTGACACGCCGAACAATTTCGCTCTGCTCTGCCAACGGGGCAACCGGAACGGCAACATCGCTCAAGATTTCGATATTTATATTCTTTTGCGCTGTCGCGGGTGCAAACTGCTCCAGATCAGCGCGGGCCGTTTGAACGAAATATTGCAGATACTCTGAACCGCAAAAATCCGCGTCGGAAATGACACCAACGACGCTGTCGGGAAAGCAAGCCGGATAGGTCAGGATTGCTGAATGTGCAATATTCGCCGCGATTGTGATGCAGACCGTCCCCGCTGGCCACAAGCGGCTTTGGGCCAATCCTGCCTCGCTATAAGTTTGCCTGTGCACCGCAATACTCCCGTCGGACTGAGCGATGTCTCCCGTTTGTATGAACGGATACGGGTTACCGTTGGTGATGAACTACGCCGTAATGAACGAATTTGCTGTCGATCCGAATTCCGGCCAGTTCAAAGCGCCGTTCAACCAGATCAAGAACGAGCACCATGTGGCTACTCCTGACGACACGGCGGTGATCACACCGAACAGCGACACGCCGTACTCGATGCTGTGGGCGGATTTACGCACGGAGCCGCTGGTGGTTTCGGTGCCCGCCGTGCAAAAGCCGCGCTACTACTCGGTGCAACTGATCGACGGCAATACGTATAATTTCGGCTACATCGGCAGCCGCGCGACCGGGTTTATGCCCGGAAGCTATTTGATTGTCGGGCCTGATTGGAAAGGCGCGACGCCAGCGGGAATCACGAAAGTATTTGCATCGACTACACCGTTCGCGTTGGTTCTTTTCCGAACCCAGCTTATCAACGTCGCGGACATGCCGAACGTTGAGAAAATTCAAGCGGGTTACAAGGCGGTGCCGCTTTCTGCATTTCTGAAACAAGCCGCCCCAGCAGCCGCTTCAAAGATCGATTTCGTTCCGGCCAACACGGCAGGCATTAAGGCCAACTTTTTCGAGTATCTCAGCGCCGCGTTAGAGTTTGTACCGACGACACCGGAGACAAAAGACATTCGGGCGAAACTGGCGAGCATTGGAGTGGGGCCCGGTAAGACGTTCGAGTTCAAGCAGCTTTCCGCCGAACACAAGGCCGCGATCCTGCTGGGAATGAAGGAAGGCGACGATCAGGTAGATCAGTTTCTGGCTAATGGGAACAAGAATATTAATGGGTGGAACGTTGGTGCGTTCTTTGGGGATGCCGATTTTTTCAAGACGAATTGGGTGATGCGCGCGGGTGCGGCGAAGGGCGGGCTCTACGGTAACAACGCCGACGAAGCGATGTATCCCTACACTCGCACGGATGGAAAAGGCGAAACGCTCGATGGCAGCAAGCACAACTACACGATTACGTTTCCAGCGGGCGGGCTGCCGCCAGTGAATGCGTTTTGGTCGGTGACGATGTACGACGGCAAGAGTCAACTGCTGATCAAGAATCCGATCAACCGGTACCTCATCAATTCGCCGATGCTGTCGGGCATGACGAAGAACGCAGATGGCTCGCTGACGTTATACATTCAGAAAGACTCGCCGGGGAAAGCGAAAGAGTCCAACTGGCTGCCCGCACCGGACGACACGATTTATCTGGTGATGCGCTTGTACTGGCCGAAGGAAACGCCGCCTTCGATTCTGCCCCCGGGCAGCGGCACACGGCAGCTTTATCGTACAAGTGAAGTTCTAGTACGGGACTTGTCCGGTAACGCGACTTACCAGGAATTGTGAGCGATCACAAGCGCGACGGACCGTTAAAGTCTTTCTTTCTGTTATGGAAGTTGGCAGCGAATCTCTCAAATTTTTCGTCTGAAAGACTGTAACGAAACAAATTTTCGCTGCCGTCGAAAGTTTCCGCGGACATCCAACGATACAAATCGTCGGAGATGCGCTCGTCGCGTGGTATATCCTCAATGAATCCAGCTACCGCGCTCGACGGGTCGGTGTTCGCATCACCGGTCGAGGGCTGCTCCAAACACCACGACGCGTAGTCATAAATTTTGCCGATGAATTCCTCATTGAGTGGCTCTTTGTCGTACGCTCTGACGAGCTTGTAACGAAGCTCGATCCAGAGACCAATTGGCCCGGTTTCCTCTTCAATCAGGTCATGAAAGTCCTGGAAATACTCGAACGCTTTGGCCCGCCATTCTTCCAAGGAGTCTCCTTAACGCTCTCGGAATTGTAGCCAGAGCGCGAAATGTGGGCAATCCCCGGGTTGCGAGCCGCTAACTCCTGGTTAACGCGCTTACCGGAAAAGTGAAATTTCGTAGTTTCCGGTGGCTGTTAAAGAGCATTTCCTCGGACATTGCCCCGAGGCGTGATCAGGCCCACGTGATCGATCCCCGCTCCGCGCATCATATCAATCGCACGCGCCACCTGCCCGAACGCGACGTCTTCGTCACCTTTCAAGAAGGCCACCTTATCAGCGCGATCCTTGAAAATATCAGAAAGGCGAGTGCTAAGGGCGTCCCAGTCGCATTGGTCCTCATTAATCATGAGCCTTCCGCCTTGCAGCACCTGAACCACCACGATGCGACGATCGACTGGCTCGGGTTTCGATTGCGGCGTAGGAATGAGGACGGGCAATCCAGTAGGTACGCTGGGCGTGATGACCATGAATATGATGATCAGCACCAACAGTACGTCGATCAACGGAACAATGTTAGGCTCCGAAACCGGTCCGCGTTTGCCTCCACCAACTGCAATTCCCATGATCAGGACTCCTTTTCGTGTGCGCCGCCATGGCAATCCAAGTTCCATGGCGGAGGTGACAGTGGTACGTCTTTGTTCGCCTGATTTTTTTGACACCACTCCCCATGGGTTTGTGCCGAAAGGACGAATGATCGGAAAGAAAGGGGCAGAGCCTCCAACAAGTTTCCGATTACGCGACTTATCAGGCACTTCGATTCCAACAGCGACTGGATACTTCGGCTTGACCAATTACATGCTGAGTTTATACTCGCCGGAAAGCGACCAGTGACGCTTGGACAAGTGGCCTGAATTAAATCCTCGTCGAGGCCACAACCTAGAAACCGTCGATGAATCCACAGGCCAGCAACTTCTTATGGAGCGTCGCAACCGTCTCGTTGATAGTCGGCGCAACCTACTGGCTACTCCGAACGCCACCAGGCGAGTCACCCAAAACCATTCAGGATTTGCACGTATACGGCATAAGGAATCGAGTCCGATTTGCGGGATTTGGCGTCGCTGGACTTTTCATAGTTTTCACATTCGTCTTTCGTCGCGACCTGTCTCAACCAGGCGACCGCTGGCTAGTCACGATTCCGATTGTGTTCATCTTGCTGGGAATTTGGCTCGCCACCGGCTCCGTGGCTACGAACAGTCAGGGTATAACAAAGAAAACCCTCTGGGCATCGCGAACCATCGCGTGGGTTGACATTTCCGGGGTTTGCTTTTACGAGCGACAAAAGTACATCGAAGTGCGTACCGCACGTCAAAAGATTAGCATCGACCTTCGATTTGAAGCTTTGACGAGTTTGTTGGATGAGATTCTTGCCCACACCGAAGCCCAACTGGAAAGAAAGTGAACCCTAGCTCCTGATTGATGTCATAACGACGTCGGCCTCGCTACGGCCCGAGTAAACTGTTCGGTGTTCACCCCAACAGTGCTCGGATCGAAGGAGGCCGAGATGCGGATTATAGGATGTGACTTGCATGCTCGCCAGCAAACGTTGGCGATTCTCGACACCGCGACGGGAGAAGTTGTGCACAAGACTCTCACGCACGAAGGCGAAAGTGTGCGGGAGTTTTATTCCGCGCTTCCCGGTCCGGTGCGTGTCGGCATCGAAGCGACTGGGTCGATGAAATGGTTTTTGCACCTGATGCAAGAACTCGGAATCGACTGTCAGGTTGGTCATCCAGCGACGATTCGAGCGGCCGAACCGCGCCGACAGAAACATGACCAGCGCGATGCCGAGCTACTTCTAAAGCTGCTGGTAGAAAACCGTTTTCCATCGATCTGGCAGCCGTCGCAGGAACTGCTAGATTTGCGAGGGTTGCTCTTACACCGTCATCAGTGGGTACGGCTGCGCACGCGGATACAGAACGCGTTGCAGGCGATCGCACTGGCGAATGGTTTAAGGCGCGGGAGTTCGCTTTGGAGCGATAGCGGACAACGGGCCATCGCATCGCTATCACTGGCAACACACACCGCTCATCGGCGCAGTGAGTTGCAGGCGATGTACGTCAGGTTCGAAGCGGAGATCGAACAACTGAATCAGCGAGTCCTGGAGCAAGCAGGCCGACGACCCACCGCCGAGCTGCTGATGACTCATCCCGGGGTGGGACCGATCACGGCCCTGGCAACCGATGTCTTTCTGGGCGATCCGAAACGATTCAGCGACGGCAAGGCGCTGGCCAGTTACATCGGGATCATTCCCCGGGAACACTCCAGCGGCGGGCGACAGAAGTTGGGAGGACTGACCAAACAAGGTAATCCGCTTTTGCGCTTTCTCTGGTGTGAAGCGGCGGCACATGCGGTGCGCCGGGATCCAGAATTGCGTCGGTTCTATCGGCGCAAGTTAGTTCAAAAGGGTTTGGGGAAAGCCCGAGTTGCCGCCGCGCGAAAACTCGGGATTCGGTTGTGGATCATGTTGCGGGACAAGATTGATTATCACGAGTTCTGTCGTCGTGGACAGATGCAACAGAAAAGCGGTGGTGCCTGTGCGGGGATGCCTAGAGGGCGCTATGGTGCGAAGAGTCACCGTCTGATTGATTAGGCTACCCGCCTCCCTACGGGAGTTCGTATAACTCATCATGGTCGATCGTGACCGAAGAGATGTTTGGTGGGCAACACCGAATCGATGAAGCGGAAACGGCCCGAGCTAGTTGGGGTGACACAAGTGAAACAAGGCAGCCACAGCGACGCGATTCGCGTGTCATGGGACAGGTGTGTTCGTGCGCAGAAAAATAAGAATAAAATCTCTTGCAAGGGTCGGCGTCGTTAGAGATAACGCCCAAACCGGACCAGTGGAATCGAGCTAAAAGCAGATGTCCGGTTACGCGACAAATCAGGAGTTGACGCTTTTACGCGATAAAGTCCATGATTCTTCCGCTCGGAGTCTTGACTTTCATCCGGGAGGATGGGCTCTTCCGCAGCTCTGCCTCTATGGCCTTCTGAGACCTAGCAAAATGTTCTGTCAGAATTTGAGTGTCTTCGCCTTCCCACCACTCACCTTCATCTTCGACGTTCAAATTGTGAAAGAAAGGCTCAATAGCCTTGAGCAATTTAAGCACCTCGATATGAACCTGAACGCCAGCGAATTGTGTTCTAGTAAATTCTTGGAGGTAGAGGTCACGGTCAAATTCTAGACGCACCGGGTCGCAATCCTCATGTAAAAAAACAACAATGCCTTTCACGGGGCCTGTATAGTCCCAATCTTTTTCGTCACGGACCCGCCGCAATGTCACTTCGCCAGATGCAATCGGTCCGGTCGACCAACCTTTGGCCCGGACAATCGACGAAACTAAGCCGACCAAATCTTGATAAGCCGCTTCGCTGGTAAGCTGCCCCTCGTAGTGAATCGTAACGCCCATGCACGACAACATACCATTGGGTGCAGGTAACCCTCAATGAATGTCGGTCAGTGCCTGATTAACGCGCTTACCGTACATGTGAAGTTCTAGTACCGGACTTGTCCGGTAAGGCGACTATACGTCCAAGTGCAGTCGGTTACCCTCTCACTGAAACTTGTACTTACGGCGGTAATCTAGAAATCATATCAGCGCCAACTAAGTTAACTCAATGGTATTGTCGTCCTGTGACGCCCCTTAGCGGAGCGTTTGAAATCAATTAAGGGCAAGATTGGAAAAGAAGACTGGGCTGGCTGGGCAAAAATCGCCGAGAGGATCAACACTATTGAAAAATTGGGGGCGATGTGAATTATCGGGGCGACCGTCGAACTGCGCCCCTCAAGTATCAACTCTGATCCTAGCTATCGGGTGAAAGCAGCCGTCATGTCGTCAATCGAGGCTTTCATCTTCTGCACGTCTGCGGAGTCAGCCGACAAGTAGAGTTGGGTCGTAGCGATGTCGGAGTGTCCCAGAAGTTGGCGAGCCAATTCGATGCCGTGTTTCTGGGCGACAAAACTCGCGAAGGTTTTCCTGAATTTGTGCAATCCGATCCGCTCTGTTATCCCTGCCCGCTTCGCGGCACGCCTCACGCTCCGCAACAAGTTACTGTCGGGCTTGCACACTCCCGTGGGAAAAATTAGAGCGCATTTTTGGGCGGCGTGTCGCTTTCGGCGTGCTTCCATCCTCTGAACAAAATCGGCGGACAGAGGAATATCAATCGAGCGGCTCTCGCCGTCTTTCGGCTTCCACGACCACGCTCGCGTGGCAGTCCTTGGCTTCGCATGGACGTTGATTGTCTTGTCGCTGAAATTAATGTCCGACCACTCACAATAGGCAGCTTCTTCGTCACGAAATCCTGTCGAAAGAAAAAACCAAATCAGATCGGCTTCATCGACGGTTGCAGTTTTGAGCCACGCGGCGATCATTTCCTCGCTGTACTTTGTAGCCTTACGTCCCTTGTACTTCGGAAATTCACTGTGGGTTAGCAGCCCCGCGTCGTTGGGTGCGGCGTTGTGGCTCTTCTTGATTTTGATTCCCTGCTGAATGAGGAACGCCCCAAGTCGGCGCATCCGGCTGTACCGCGTATTCTCTGGCCGGACGCCGTCAACACTCGTTGTCGGCAGGCTCTCTTGCATCCACGTCATGTACGCCAACAGGATTTTCCGTCCAGTCTTTGGCTGCCGCAGGGCTTCGACCGTAGAAACTCCGTTTGCAAAGCAGACATCACGAAAACTGTGGAGTGTCCGTGTCTTCGAGCCTATCGTGTCGGGATCGTTGCCGATGGCCTTCGCATTTTCGATGTATTCCGCGATGGCGTCGTTCAGGAGCGTTTCACCAGAGGGCACGACAGTGGCTATGCCCGTGAACGTCGGCTTCTGCCGCGCCCGAATTTGCCGCTGAGCTGTGTCGATGTTCAAGAATTCTACATAGGCTTCTTCAATTTTATTCGATGCGAGCGGCTGAACGATGCGCCCCCGGCTCCCATCTTTGCGGACGCCAGAATACCGAGCGTAGTACGACGACGCATTCTTCGGCTCGATGGGCTTATCGCGTTTGATCTGAACCTTAACGAAGGGAAACTTTCCGGCACCGTCACTAACCCGCGCCAAGAATACCGTGGCTGCCTTCATCGTATGGCCTCCCAAGAAGCCGTGGATTATTGAAGCATTGGCAACAGTGGTTGTCAACAGTACGAAATTGATGCGGCAGGGTGGTTCGTGGCTTTCCCGTAAGTATAATAGGGACCGCCGCTTGGGAACGACGGTCCCTTAAGTCGCGCTCCGGTGATTCGGCCTAGGCGTGACCGAACCATGGGGTCATCCATCCAGCTTCCCTCTCAGAGGCAGGTGGGAACGACCCATACCATCCGGCAAGTGGGCCCCTTCCTCCCCACTTACTGGACGATGCGGATCGTGTTGGAGCGCGACCCACGCCCTACTTATTGCAAGTGGAGTGCCCAAGCATCGGAACGGCAAGAAGTGCGACACAACGTATTATCAAGCACTTAACTTTCTAAAAATGAAGCCCGAGTGAAACCATGATCGGCGCGATGTGCCGATTCGGGAATTCACGTCCCGGATTGAATCCCCACTCTTTTTCGTCCCACCACCTTTTTTGCGCAATTTCACTGGCTTACCGTCTTGCTCGCTGCACGTCTCTAGCCCATAATAAGTGCACGGTGTAGAGCGGCGAATGAAAAGACCTTTTATCCTGGTGCTCGCGATGGTGGCCGGACTGGCTGGTTTGGCGATTGGGCTGGCCGCGAGCCGTTCGGAATCGCCGCGCGCGATAAAAATACTGAGATCCGCCACGCACTCCGCGTCATCCGTGTCCTCTACATTGACGGCCGCAAGCAGAGCGAAAACTACTGAGCATGCCGACGAAGCTCACGTGGTGCGCTTTGCGGCCCATCCGCAACCGATGCCCGCATTTCTGGTGAACGATCTGGACGGCAATCCCGTTTCGACCGCCGCGTGGAAGGGCAAAGTTGTGTTCGTAAACTTCTGGGCAACGTGGTGCCCGCCTTGCCGCGCGGAAATTCCGATTCTCATTGATTTGCAGAATCGTTACAAAGATCGCTTGCAGATTGTAGGCGTGTCAGTGGACGACGGCGATCCCGCGGACGTGAAGCAATTCGCGAAAGAGGCCGGAATCAACTACCCAATTGTGATGGCCGACCGCGCGATCGTGAAAGAATATGGCGGCGTGCCGGCGTTGCCGACGCTCTTTGTGGTGAATCCCGATGGCAACGTGGTGCAGAAGCACGAAGGGCTTTTTTCCAATGAGCTGTATGAAGCCGAGGTGCGTTTGCTGCTGGGATTGCCGGTGGATGCCAGCATCGAGACGTTTGAAGATACCGGCCAGATATTTCTGAAGAATGCCGTGCTTGCGACCGAGCTTCCGAATGTGGATTTCACGGGGCTGAATCCCGAGCAGAAAAAATTCGCCCTGAAGCGCATGAATTCCGAGACTTGCGACTGCGGGTGCACGCTGACGCTGGCGCAATGCCGGATTAACGATACATCCTGCCCGGTTAGCAAGAAGCTCGCGGCGAAAGTGGTGAAGGAAATCGCATCGAGTGACGCCACGCCTTCTCCCTTCCCTCCTGCCGGCGCTCCGAGAGCTGCTGCACCGCCCGCCACCGCGCAACCGAACTGACGCGATAGCGTCTTTCTTCCATGAGAGTCTGATACCTGCTTCTCTTCTGCGTGCTACTGCCCTGCTTGCTTGGCCTTCGTGATGAATACTGTGAAACACACCACGAGCAAAACTCAACTTACTCCATCACGGATGCGTCATGTTCTCTGGCTTCACCAACTCGTCGAATTCCTTCTCTGTCAGATAGCCCAGCTTCAGCGCCGCCGCCTTCAGGCTGCTATGTTCATGATGCGCGGTATGCGCGATCTCCGCGGCTTTGTCATATCCGATTTTGGGGCTTAACGCCGTCACCAGCATCAGCGAATTCTTCACGTTTTGCTCGATTCGCCCCAGGTCCAGCTCCATGCCCAGGACGCAATGGTCCACAAACGAGCGGCACGCATCCGCCAGCAAACGCACCGAATTCAGAAAATTGTGAATCATCACAGGCTTGAAAACGTTTAACTGAAAATTTCCCTGCGAGCCGGCAAACCCGATCGCGGCGTCGTTGCCGAGCACCTGCACCGCCACCATGGTCATTGCCTCGGACTGCGTGGGGTTCACTTTTCCCGGCATGATTGAAGAACCCGGCTCATTTTCCGGAAGAATCAATTCTCCAAATCCTGCGCGCGGCCCCGACGCCAGCCAGCGCACATCGTTCGCGATTTTCATCAGCGATGCCGCCAGCGTTTTCAAGCCTCCGCTCGCAAACACGATTTCGTCATGCGCCGAAAGCGCCGCGAATTTATTCGGGTGCGACGCGAACGGCAAACCCGTCAGTTCCGAAATTTTCCGCGCCGCGCGCTCCGCGAATTCCGGATGCGCATTCAACCCTGTGCCCACCGCCGTGCCGCCAATCGCCAAATCATACAGCCCCGGCAGCACCATGCGCAGCCGCTCGACGTCGCGGTCCAGCTGGCTCACCCACCCCGACATTTCCTGTCCCACCGTCAGCGGCGTCGCATCCATCAAATGCGTGCGCCCGATCTTCACCACGTCGGAAAATACGCCGGCTTTCGTGGCCAGCGCGTCGCGCAAGCGTTCCACCGCCGGAATCAGCGCTTCCTCCACGCGCGACGCCGCCGCGATGTGCATCGCCGTCGGAAAAGTGTCGTTCGACGATTGCGACATGTTCACATCGTCATTCGGATGGATCGGCTTCTTGCTGCCGAGCACGCCCCCGGCAATTTCGATCGCGCGATTCGAAATCACCTCGTTCGCGTTCATGTTCGTCTGCGTGCCGCTGCCGGTTTGCCAAATGTGCAACGGGAAATGCTCGTCCAACTTTCCTGCGATCACTTCGTCCGCCGCCTGCACAATCAACGTCGTTTTCTCCGCCGAAAGCTTGCCCAAATCTTTGTTCACCAACGCCGCGGCCTTCTTCAGCACGCCGAACGCGCGAATCAATTCCGGCGGCATGGTCTCGCGCCCAATATCGAAATGAATCAGCGAACGCGCCGTTTGCGCGCCATAATAACGGTCATTGGGAACTTCAATTTTCCCCATGCTGTCCGATTCGATCCGTGTCTGCGCCTTCACTGCCGGCGACGCTTTAGCGTCCACGTTCCCTCCCCTCAAAATCGCGCAGGCGGCAATCCGTCCGCCGTGCCCAACTATATATACGCCCGCACACGTAAGGATACTGCGGAAACCGCCGCCGCGCAGCCGCCAGTTCCCACCAAAGCCGTCAAACACGCATGCCTCGTCCCGCGCCGCACGAGCCTTACCGCCCCTCGAAGTTGCCGCCGTGGTCGCGACAATTATGGTCGCGCCGGAAGGGCGGGGCGTCAGCCCCGCCACCGAGCACGCCGAGTAAGGGGCTTTAGCCCCTGAAGCCGCGCTTCCGGATTGTGGGTGAACAAACTCGGAAAATCGCAAAGGAACCTCCGGTCAGCTGTACCGCTCTTGAACTATCGGACAGGCATGTTTTCGGAAACGTTCGCGGTACCATCTGCTCTGGCGACCTTGAAATCAGACTAAAATACTGAATGGGCGCACGGGACGAGTTCCCGCATTTGCGCCTTCGCTCGGGCTCATTTTTTCGGGGGCGTGGTTTATCCGATGCAGTCTCTTTTCAAGTCCATTTTTGGCGGCGGCAAAACCGCGGTTCTCAACCCTCCGCCCGAACCCCATTCGGAAGTGCCTGCCGACCTGAGCCCCGCGTCGCCGAAATCTTTTTTCACTGATGGCGCCGCCACTGCGCCGGCCGCCGAACCATCCATTGCACCAGCGGCCAACGACGAAGCCGTGCTGCAGGATTTTCTGCTTAAGAATTTTCTGCTTGATGAGCAGGCTGCACAAACGGCCATGGCGACAGCAACACCGCCACCCGTCTACGCGCAAACCGCTACAGCCGAGCCCGAACCACCGCCTGTCTATGCGCACATTTCTAACCCACTTCCCGAGTTGAGCTCCAACGCCGATGTAATCCCGGACGTCATTCCGCAAGCTAGTCCAGCACCACACGCGGCCGCGCGCCCGCACGCCGACTCAATCGTCAACTCGGACGCTCACCCGGACGCGAACGCGGACGTCGGTCCGATCGAACTGAAGCTGATCGAGCCCGAGCAAGAAGCCGTCGCAGCCCCCGAAGTTACGGCGGCCAGCCCGGCGCCACGCTCTCCCAAAGTTGATTCCAGCGAGTGGGCGCTCGAAGAAACCCTCGCAAATCACAAAGAGTGGCTCGACTCCCACGGCGCCACCGGCGGCAAAGCCGATCTGCAAAATGTCCAGTTCGAAGACCGCGAACTGATCGGCGTAAATCTGCGCTACGCGGATCTGCAAGATGCAAATCTGAAATCCGCCGACCTGCTGCTTGCTGATCTCCGCGATGCCTGCCTGGTGCGCGCTAATCTTCAGGAATCCTGCCTCGTCGGCGTCAATCTCGAAGGCGCAAATCTGGAAGGCGCCGCTCTCGAATCCGCCATGGGCCTGCTGCCCCGCCAGGTGGCCGGCGCCAATCTCCACGAAGCTTCCCTCCCCGCCACAATTTTGGAATTCAACGCCCTCGCGGAATTTCAGCAGACTTCAAAAACCGCGGCGCGCTTGTTCGGCGCCACGCTGTTCGTCAGCCTGCTCTCCTGCCTGACCATCTGGAAAACGAAAGACGTCCAGCTGCTCACCGATTCCGCCATCATTCCGTATCTGCACTCTTCTGCCGCCGCTGCCGCCGCGCCCACCGATGAAATTTATCTCATCGCTCCGGCAGCCCTGCTCGCGATTTATCTCTGGTTTCTCTATAACCTGCAGCGCGTCTGGGATGCTGTCCTCGAATTGCCCGCCGTTTTCCCGGACGGCCGCACGCTCGGCCAACAAGGTCCGCGCATCGTCACCGGCCTTCTGCGCACCCATTTCCGCTGGATGAATTCCGATGCCCCCTCGACGCGCTTGATCGAAAAAGGCCTCTCAGTGCTTTTCGCCTATTGGATGGTTCCGCTCGTGCTTCTTTTCTTCTGGGCGCGTTATCTGACCCTCCAGGAAATGCACGGCACAATTTTACAGGAAGCGCTGATCCTGATCGGCGTCGCCGCGGCCCTCTACTGCACCACCAGCACTGGCCGTCCCGCTGAACGATGGGTCGAACAATCCAAACCCGAAAGCCCCGCGGTGGCTCGCTTGAAACGCCTGAAACCCGCCAGCGTTCTGATCGCTCTTTTCGTTCTGCTCTCGTTTTTCTCCATCGGTACCATTGCCGGTGTTCCGCATGGCCAGCGGCGCGCGCCTCAATATGCGTCCGCGAGCATTCGACGCTGGGCGCCCAGCGTGCTCTGGCTGGCGGGTTACGATCCCTACGCCGAGCTGACTGAAGCGTCCATCTCGCTGCGCCCGCCGAATTGGTCCGGCAGCGACGACCAGATTTCCGAGGTTCGCGGCGCGCACCTGAACGGCACAAATTTCCGTTACGCCCAGGCCTACGGAGTTTTTCTCGCGGGCGCGCATTTGTTCCGCGCAAATTTTCAAGGCGCGTTCATGTCCGAAGCCGATTTGCGCAGCGCTGATTTGGGCCAGGCCAACCTGAAATTCGCGATGCTGGATCGCGCGCAAATGAATCACGCCAATCTCGACCGCGCCACCCTGGACGGCGCGAACCTCACGCGCGTGGACCTGCGCGGCGCCGATCTTTCTTATTCGTCTCTCGCCAACGCCGAATTGCTCGACGCGCGGCTCGACGGCGTCAGCTTCTACGGCGCGCACGCCGAAAATGCCTCGCTCGTTCGCGGCAATCTGGAAAAAGCCGATATGCGCGAAGCCCATCTGGAAGGCGCAAACCTCGATCGCGCCGACCTGCAGCAGGCCTACCTGTGGTCCAGCAAACTCAGCGGCGCGCATCTGCAGAACGCTCAGCTTGCCACCGCGATATTTATCAACGCCGATTTGCAAGGCGCCGATTTGCGCAGTGCCCACTTCAACGGCACCGTATTGAACGGCGCGAATCTGACGGACACCAATCTCGATGGCGCCGACCTCCGCGGCGCGCTGCAACTGTCCGCCTACCAGGTATGCTCCGCAAAATCCCGCGCCGGCGCCACGCTCGACGACACACTGCAAACCCAAGTGGACGCTCAATGCGGCACCCCCAGCGCCCCGCATCAACCCTAATCAAAGTTTCTGCTTTTAGTAGCGCCGCCGTCTCGCCGGCTCCGTTGCCTTTGTTTTTGAATTTTGAGCGGCCGCCTGCTTTTGTTTTCTTGGGTGGACGTTTTTGACGTAAACTTCTCTGTCTTGTACGCTATTCCTAGTGTTCTCTGTGTTAACTCTTTTGCCTTTCTCTGCGTCCTCTGCGTCTCTGCGGTAAATCGTTCCGTCCCGCGCTTTCCGCAAGCAACTCCCGAGCGCCCTCCTCACAACACACGACTCGCACGCAACTCGCGGCCGACCGAAAATGATTTCCACACTCCTTCTTCTCGCAACTTAGCCTACAATAATTCCCGGAGGAATTTCGATGCATCCCTGGCATGACCTCAGTCCCGGCGAACACGTTCCGCAGGAATTTCAGGCCATCATCGAAATCCCACTCGGCTCCAGCGTCAAATACGAACTCGACAAAGCCAGCGGCATCATCAAAATGGACCGCGTGCTCTACTCCGCCGTGTACTATCCCGCCAACTACGGATTCATTCCGCAATCTCTCGCCGAAGATCACGATCCGCTCGACGTCCTGGTTCTCTGCCAGGTGCCTGTCACTCCCCTCACCATCATGCACGCCCGCACCATCGGCCTGATGTCCATGATCGATTCCGGCACGATTGACCACAAAGTCATCGCCGTCGCCACCGCCGATCCCGAGTACAACTCCTACCACGAAGCCAGCGAGCTGCCGCCGCACAAACTCGCCATGGTCCGCAGATTCTTTCAAGATTACAAACAGCTCGAAGGAAAAATCGTCGAAGTGGACGAAATCCTGCCTGCGGCCGTAGCCTACCCGGTCATCGAAGCCGCCCTCGCCCGCTACGACAAAAAACGCCGCGCTGGCCACCACAAAAAATAAATCACAGCGCGCAAAGCGGTGCCAACAGTCTGCCGCAGAAACAGCGCAACCGTGACAACACCCTCTCTCGCAGCCACCAGAAGAATTTTGTAGCGGCCGCTTCGTCCCGCGCCTTTCGGGACGAAACGGGCATCCTTCTTACAGCTTGCGGAAAAACACGCGCAGGCTCAGGTTTTGACTTTGTAGCGGCGGCCTTCGGGCCGGCGCCTTTGACTCTGCTGTTGTAGCGACGCACTTCAGTACGTCATCTGCGCCGCAGCCATCACCAACGGCGGTCTGAAGGGCACCGCTCCGACGTCCTCGCGCCCTTTTCCGCAAACCGTTAGCTGAAAAGACCCATGCCGTCCGTCACGCCCATGCGTCCTTCGTCTCCATTACCCGCTGTCTCAGTGTCTTCCTACTTTCTCAATCCCAGGCGATGAAAAGGTGAACTGTCCTACCCTGCCCCATTTCTAGACGTATGGTCAGTTGTCCCCGAGTTTCGCTTGTCCCCATACTGGTACCGCAGGTTTGGACGATTTTCGAACCGGTGGATCGTGGGGAACGCCGTGGAACCTCTACTCCTGGCTGATTCCGCGCACTTGCTAAAGCGGTATGCCGCAGGGCTGCGCGGCCTAACCGCGTCCCGCCGCTCCGCAGATGATTCGCCCAAACGCTATCTCTCGCCGGGACTCGCAGCGCAATGCACGCAGCGCCCGGCCACGCCGCGGTTTTCAGTCTCGGAGGCAAAATGATTCGCACGCCCGGAATTCTCTTCGCGCTTCTCGTCGTCGCCGCGGTCCCCTCCGCAAAAGCGGGGGGCACCGTCAACATCAAATGCGGGCCGAACGAAGATCGCGTGTGGGTGTACGAATCCTTGGTCGACTTCAACGTCGCCGCCAAGCTCAAGTGCGGCGACCCGGTGCAAATCGTCGAGCGCGTGAAGGGCTACGTGAAAATCGAAACCGCCAGTGGCACCGAGGGCTATGTGCTGGACACTTCGTTCCCGAAATCCGCGCTGCCTCCCGCGCCGGTGGAGAAACCGAACGACGTGGAATCCGCAGCTGCTGCTTTCGCGGCTCGCCGCGGCGTGCCAGCTCCGGACAATTCAGTTAGCACGCCTTCCAGCACACATACCGGCGCGCCGCCAACAGTCGCGAGCGCCGCGCCTGCCGCAGTGGTCGCCAGTCCCGCGCCCGCAGTCGTTGTGAAACCGGCAGCACCCAGCCAGCCCGCACCGCAAACTACCGTCACGCTGTCTGCCGCCGCGCCTCCCAGCGAAGTGAGCGAGCCAGTCCGAACTGCGCCAGCGGCAACAATGCCGACAACGCCGGCCGCACCGGTGATTGCCAAAAATTCCGGTCCAGCTACGAGCGCGAATAATCTCGTCGCTGAAAATATGGCGCCAGCCGCGCCCGCAAATGTTGCCTACAAGACTCCTGAGCGCGCTCCAGCGCCGCAACCGGTGCCTACGCCAGCAGCACAGCCTGCACCAGTAACAGTCGCGGCAGTGTCCGCTCCGCGCGCGAATCCGGCAGTCGCAGTTACCGCGCCCGCGCCTGCGGCAGTAGTCACTCCGACGAAAGCCCCCGCGGTAGTCCCGGTGAACAATCCCGCACCTATCGCGCCAGTTTCAACTGCGTCCGTCTCGGCCTCAGCGCCCGCACGTTCCGAGGCCTCCGAAGCCACCGACGCCAGCAGCATGACCATCGAAACCACCGCGACCACCGCAACTCTGCAACCCGTCGCTGACGCCACGCCGCCGCGCGCCCCAGTCATCACCGTGAAACCGGCCGTGAAGCGTCCCGTGAATCCAGATGGTGACGTCGAGTCCGAGGTGGACGCGCTGAACAACGACACTGCCAATTGCACCCAATATTTTTCCGCCTACGGCCTTTCCGCCAACCAATACAAATGGCTAGCGCAGAACCGGCAAAAGGCGTTCCCAAGCGTTTGCCCCGCGCCCTCTCCCGCACAGGTGGATTTCGTCGTGATCTTCACTCACGACGTCGCGTTTTATAACGCCACCATGCCCGACGCCGTGCACACCGACGTGAATGGATTCTCCGACTGGACTCCGCTCACCACCGTGGACACCGCGCAAATCTCCGCCTCCGACGCGGACAAGAGCCATCACGAATACGTCTGGGTATTCCACACAACCCGCGGCGCATTCGATCCCGCGAAGTTCTCCGCCCGCCGCCGCCCGATCTATTCCAAAGCCGAAACGAACATGCTCGGCTCTCGCGGCGGTTTCCGCACCGTCATGGACGCGCTAACCTTCATCGAACAAAACGGCACGAATCGCTGACGCGCGATCGCTACGGGCGATCACCCAACGGCATCCGTGCTACTGCGCTTAATAGCCGGCGAGTGTCATCCCGAACGGAGTCCCGCGCTTTTGCCTTCCCGCCGCACTTTGGCGGGCGCGGGGCGCAGAGAGGGATCTGCTTTTCTTCCTAATGCCAGCGAGAAATGCAACTTTCTTTGCGGTCGTAAATCTGAAGTCTGCCATCTCCGTGGGCTATCTCTCGCATCGAACCACGCCCGCTCATCTCTCTTGAAACGAATCCGCCAAGATGCGATAAGCAAAGCATCGTAGATGCCGATTGCCCATCGCCCTCTCTCGGAGTTCTCCATGAAAATCGCCGCACGTGTCTGCTTCGCGCTCCTGGCCGCCGCGCTGCTGCTGCCTGCGCAAGACCACCGCGCCTTGAGCCCGGACGAAACCCTGATTCTGACCCTCGAGAAAGCCTGGAATCTGGCCGAAGAGAGCAAGGACGTGCGCGCGCTGGATCAGCTCCTTTCCGACACGCTGGTCTATACCGATTACGACGGCTCATTCATGAACAAAACGCAATTTCTCTCGAGCGTCAAGTCCGCCGGTCTGGATGCCGATCAAATTACCAATGAAAACCTGAGCGTGAAGATGTACGGCGGGAGCGCCATCGTAACCGGCATTTATCATGAAAAAGGCACACAAAAGGGCAAAGCGATCTCGCGTCGCGGACGATTTACGGATTCCTGGGTAAAAGAAAACGGAACGTGGCTCTGCGTCGCCAGCCAATCCACGCTGATCAGCCATCCGCAGGATTAACGCGTAACTGCGCTCCGGTTATCTACGTACATCACAGCACGGGGCTCACCCGCGCGTCACCCCTGCGCCGTTTTGGAAATTCCGCACAAAACGTTCACGAAGCTGTGCCGACCGCGCAAAAACCTGTGCTATAAAGGAGATAGTTCACCCCTTCCGCTTACAACCAGCTGTGGAATTGCGTCTATTCGTCGGGCTCTGCGAGGCCCCCGCGCCATGAAGAAAAAGCGGCTCGGAGAAATCCTCCGCGAACGGAATCACGTTTCCGTCGAAAATCTCGATAAAGCGATTCAGGATCAGCAAGGCAAACTCGTGCACCTGGGCGAATTGCTGCTTCAGCGCGGAGCTGTGTCCAAGGCGGATCTGGTCTCCGCGCTTGTCGAAACCTCGCGCATTCCTTACTTTGACTGCCATTCCGTCGAAGTGGACGCCGAAACCTTGCAGTTGATCAGCGCCACCATGGCGCGCAACTGCTGCGCTCTCCCGCTGGAAACCATCGGCAACAAATTAGTCGTGGTGATGGCCGAGCCGCAGAATCTGCGTTTTCTGGACGAGCTGCGCTTCAAATCCGGCAAGCAAATCTCGCCGCGATTGGGGTTTCGCGCCGAAGTCGAAGCCGCCATTGCCATAAACTACGCCTCCGTTGAGTCGGAAGCCGCAGCGGCCGTGGCCACAGCAGCAGCCGCGGCGACCTCCACCGTCGTTCCGGTGAAAGAAATTGTGCTGTCTGCCGCCGATGCTGAGATGGAGTTCATCTCCTCCAGCTCGCAGGAACGCAACGTCGAAGCCATGCGCGAAATGCAGTCCGAGCTCCTCCAGAAATCGCGCACCACTCCCGCCGTATTGCTCGTCGCCTCCATGATTAAAGCCGCCGCCGAACGCCGCGCCAGTGACATTCACATCGAGCCGCACTCCGACGACACCGCCATCCGCTTTCGCGTGGACGGAATGCTGCGCGAATACCAGCGCATTCCCAAAGTCCTGCAAAATTCCGTCGCTTCGCGCATCAAAATACTTTCAGACATGGACATCGCCGAGCGCCGCGCTCCTCAAGACGGCCGCTTCCTGGTAAAAATCGGCGGACGCCGCATTGACCTGCGCGTTTCCACTCTGCCCACGCAATACGGCGAAAAAGTCGTGATGCGCTTGCTCGAAGGCGATGCCCCGCTGCAAGATTTAGCCAAGCTCGGCTTTCCGCAGTGGATTGAAGAGCGGCTCCGCCCGATGCTGCGCCTGCCGCAAGGCATGATCCTCGTGACCGGCCCCACCGGCTCCGGCAAAAGCACCACGCTTTATTCTTCACTGCTGCTGATTCGCCGGCCCTCGATCAACATCATCACCGTCGAGGATCCGGTGGAATACGCTGTGGCGGGATTAAATCAAGTGCAGGTAAATACCAAAGCCGGGCTGACGTTCGCGTCCTGCTTGCGCTCGATCTTGCGGCAGGATCCGAACGTCATCATGATCGGCGAAATCCGCGACAAGGAAACCGCCGAAATTGCGCTGAAGGCCGCACAGACCGGCCACTTGGTGCTCTCCACGCTGCATACCAACGACAGCGTCTCCGCCGTCACCCGCTTGCTCGACCTCGGCGTGCCCGGATTTCAGATCGCCACTTCGCTCACTGCGATCATCGCGCAACGCCTGATCCGCCGCCTCTGCGTCTGCTCCAAATCAATTCCCACCACACCGGAATATGCTTCGCAATTAGTGCTGGCCGGAATTCCGGACCCGCCTCCTTTCCACAACGCGCCCAACGGCTGCGAAATCTGCGATCTCACCGGCTTCAAAGGCCGCATCGGAATCTACGAAATGCTCGCGGTGGATGAACCCATCCGCGCCGCAATCCGCGAAGGCGGCAATAGCGATGAAATCCGCGCGCTCGCGCGCCAGAGCGGCATGAAACTCATGCAGGAGTACGCTCTCGAGCATGTTCGCGACGGACTCACCACTCTGGAAGAAGTGCAGCGCGTGGTGCCCTTCGCGCCGGTCAACACCATCTCCTGCGTCTCTTGCGGCCGCGAACTTTCCCCCGCATTCTTGTTCTGCCCGCACTGCGGAAAAAAACGGAACGATGTCAAATCCGTGAAAGGCAAACGCCTCGCGCTGGTTCCCGAAGGAGCGGTAAACGAATGACGTTCAAAAGAGTAAAAAAAGACTGGGACACCGCGCGCCTGGCTCTGCGCATCCACAGCATCCGCCAAATCGCCGTGCAATATGAAGGCACCGACGAACGCATCATCTCCCGCGTCCCGGACGTCAGCACCAGCGGAATGTTCATCAACACCAGCCGGAATTACACCGAAGGCGCCGTGCTGAACTTGAGTTTTTGCCTCGCGCTTTCCGGGCTGGAAGTGCAAGCGCGCGGCGAAGTCCGTTATTCCCTTCCCGGCGTAGGCATCGGCGTGCAATTTATTGACATCAGCGAGAACGCCATTCATTCCATCGAGCAGGAAACGCGGCTCTCGCGCCGCTTCCAGCGCCTCGCGCGCAAAACGATCAAAGTGGTTCGTCGCAGGTCCGCTGCGCGCAAACGTTCGAAAGCAAAAGCAACGCCGCGAAAAACCAGGTAACGGGTATCCGCCCTGGATTTACCTTCTTCCGTGTACGCCGCTATTTTGCAGCAGGCGTATAATATAGTTCTGAGGAGGTTACCCCATGTCTGACGCAGCAAAGAAAGTCCCCTCGCAAGCGGAAATCGAGTTCCTCGCATATCAAATATTCCTGGAACGCGGCGGCGAGCCTGGCCATGATCTGGCCGATTGGCTGGCAGCCGAAGAACAACTTAAAACGCGGAGCGAAGCCGAAGCTCCTGTCGCGCAACGCACTGAAACGCCACCCATCCCAATTCGCAAGAGCGCCAGCGCCTGAACAACCTAGTTAGTGAAAATCGTGCGACGTGGTTTCCGCCCTCGTGACGGACAGAGATTGAACTCGTTCCACTTTCACGGAAACCACGTTGTCCTGATGCTGTAGCTGGCCTTCGATCAACAAAAATTGCTGGTGCACGATCGTTACGCGGTGCTCTTCAAATACGCGCGGCGTCACAATCGCGTTCGCAATCCCCGTTTCATCCTCGATGCTGAGGAACACAAAACCTTTGGCGGTGCCGGGCCTCTGCCGCGCGATCACTCCGCCGGCTACTCGCACATGCGTCCCGTTTGGCAGGCGTTTTAGTTCGCTAGCCATCAGAACTCCCTGCCGCTTCATGCTCGCGCGATGATATTTCATCGGGTGTGGGCCCACAGTCATCCCCGTCCCGCGAAAATCGGCCACCAGGCGTTCTTCCGGCGTCATCTGTTGCAGCGGTGAATTTACGATTGCCACGGAATCCGCCTCCTCCTCGGCGCTCGCGGCGCCATCCATCTGGCCGCATTTTTCTAGCAAGGGCCCGGCACTGCGCGCCGCCCGTTCCACTTGCCACAAAGCGTCCCGGCGATGCCCTCCGCGCGCTCCACCAATAAAATTCAACGCCCCAATTTCCGCCAGCGCCGTCAATTCCGCTTTGCGTATCGCCGGAACGCGCAATTTCAAATCATCCAGCGAACGAAACCCCCGCGCATTCCGTTCGCGCACGATTTCATCCGCGATCTCGCCGCGCAATCCCCGCACGTAACGCATCCCCAGCCGCACGCTTAACTCCTCGCTTACCTTTTCAATCTTGCACAACCGATCCGAACACGTCACGTCAATCGGCCGGATCCGCAGCCCATGCCTCTGCGCATCCTTCACCAGCGTTGCCGGCGAATAAAATCCCATCGGCTGGTTGTTCAGCATCGCCGCCGTAAAAGCCGCCAGGTAATGGCATTTCAAATACGCGCTGGCATACGCGAGTAGCGCAAAACTCGCCGCATGCGATTCCGGAAATCCATACAGCGCAAAAGAAGTGATGGACTGCACGATCGTGTCCTGCACGTGGCCCGTGATCCCCTTCCTCTCCATCCCCCGCCGCAGTTTCAGCTCGATATCTTTCATGCGCTTTTCAGAACGCTTAAAACCCATCGCGCGGCGCAGCTCTTCCGCTTCGCCTCCGCTGAATCCCGCTGCAATCATCGCCATGCGCAGCAGCTGCTCCTGAAAAAGTGGCACGCCCAATGTCCGCGCCAGCACTGGCTCCAGTGACGGATGCAAACAAGTTGCGGGCTCGCGCCCCTGCCGCCGCTTCAAATACGGATTCACCATTTTCCCCACGATCGGTCCGGGCCGGATAATCGCCACCTGCACCACAATGTCGTAAAAATGCACCGGCCGCAGCCGCGGCAAGCAGGACATCTGCGCGCGGCTTTCAATCTGGAACATTCCCACCGTGTCCGCCCGGCGCAAAGTTTCGTAAACCACCGGATCGTCCGCCGGCAAGCGTCCCAAATCAATTTCTTCGCCGTAATTCGCGCGAATAATTTCCAGCGATTCTTCCAGCACCGCCATCATCCCCAGCCCCAGCAAATCCACCTTCACGATGCCCATATCCGCGCAATCTTCCTTGTCCCACTGCACCACCACGCGCCCGGGCATCGTCGCGGGCTCCAGAGGCACAACCGAATCCAATTGCCCCTGGCACACCACCATCCCTCCGGAATGTTGCCCCAGGTGCCGCGGCAAATCCTGAAACTGCACGCACAGTTCCAGAAATTTGCGGATCTGCGGATGCTGTAAATCCAGCCCCGCATCCTTGAAATGCCGCGCCAGTGTGTCGCTCTCGCTTTTGTATTCCCATGCGCTCACCAGGCTGGTCAAACGATCCAGCGTTTCGGAATTAAATGAAAGCGCCTTGCCGATTTCCCGCGCTGCCGACTTTCCGCGATACGTGATCACGTTCGCGGTCATCGCCGCGCCCAATTTTCCGTAGCGCTCGTACACGTACTGAATCGCGCTCTCGCGTTGATCGCCACTCGGCAAATCCAGGTCAATATCCGGCCACTCGCCGCGCTCTTCGGAAAGAAATCGCTCAAAAAGCAGATCCATCCCCACCGGATCCACTGCCGTAATCCGCAGCGCGTAGCAGACCGCGCTGTTCGCCGCCGAACCCCTCCCCTGCACCAGAATATTTCGTTCGCGGCAAAAGCGAATAATGTCCCACACGATCAGGAAATAACCTTCCAGCCCCAGCCGCTCGATCATTCCCAATTCTTTTTCAATCTGCGCGCGCGCTTTTTCGTTCTGAAACCCGTAGCGGTAAATCATTCCTTCCATGGTGCGCTCGAGCAGAAAATGCGCCTGCGATTTGCCGTCCGGCACCGGATACCTGGGAAACTCGTACCCCAAATCGCGCAAATCGAATTGCAGGCGCGCGGAAACCAGCTGCGTATTGACGATAGCCTCGGGAAGATCCGCGAATAGACGCGCCATCTCCTCCGGCGATTTTAAATAACGTTCGGAATTGCGCCCCAGCAGCCGCCCCGCGGTTTCCAGAGTGCGGTGATGTCGCAGGCATGTAAACACGTCCAGCACTTCGCGCCGCTCCGGCTGCGCGTAGCACACGCCGTTCGTCGCCAGCAGCGGCAAACCCAATTTCCGCGCGATTTCCACCGCCGCGTGATTGCGCGCTTCCTCGGCCCGGTCAAAATGCCGCTGCAATTCCACATACACATTTTCGCGCCCGAAAATTTCGCAAAGCTGCCGCACGCATGCCAATCCATTTTCCACGCCGCCTTGCCCCAGCGCGTGCGCCAGCGGCCCTTCCTTCCCTCCCGTCAGGCACAGCAGCCCCGCGGCCTTTTCGCCCACTTCTTCGTACGACACATGCCCTTCGCCCTTGCGCGCTCGCAATTTCATGCGCGTAATCAGCTGGCACAAGTTCTGATATCCCGCGCGCGATGCCACCAGCAAAGGAAAACGCCACCCCGCCGCCGACGTCACTTCCGCCCCAATATGCGCGCGCACGGAAATTTTCTTCGCCGCCAGATAAAATCGCGGCGCTCCATACACTCCGTCTCGGTCCAGCAGCGCCATCGCCGCCATCCCGCGCTCCGCGCACCTCTCCGCCAATTCCTCGGGTATCGAAGCCCCCTCCAGGAAGCTGAAAGCCGACCGCGCATGTAGTTCCGTGTACATGAGCATTCATCTCGTTAAAAAATCAGTGGGTAGTGATTGGTGATTAGTGATTTGTGACCGTTCATTTGTATCGAATAGAAAAAGTGCGGTGATTTGTGACGAAGTAGTTTGTTTTGTGTGAATTGCAAGACTGGAGGCGCGAGAAAGGCATTCCTTTGCATGGAATAGGAAAAATGAAGTGGTTTGTTTTGTGCGAGTTGCAAAATTGAGGAGCGGTTCATTTGTATTGAGTAGAAATTGGTGGTTTTGGGAGCAGAGGGTGCTGAGAAAGGCAAGAGATTTAACACAGAGAGCACGGAGAAAAGCGGAGGGCACAGAGAAAGAAGGGAAGATCCCCGCTGCGGCAGGGCCGGCATGAGGCAAAGGCGCTGGCCTCCCTTTCGCAAAATCACTTCGGGCAGGCCCTTCGGAGAATTGCCTCAGGGCAAGCAGGATGACGATGCTGCTCGGATGGCCGGAGGCGCAGGGGTGGCTGGCTGGGAGCGCTGAAGAGGGAGCGCTGGAGCGGCCGCTGGTGGTTTTCGACATTTTCACAGATTCATCATCCTCTTGTGGCGGACGAAATGCAAAAGGTAGTGTGTGTACATAACGCTGCTGCCTGGTAAAGGGCATCAATGAAAATGAAATTTGCCACACACCTCAATCGTACATTCCACGGACAAACCAGCTCTTGCACGCCGCATCGTAATAAACGCAATACAAACCTGCGCGCATCTGCACTTTCGCATCCGGCACTGGCGCATCCGGCACCGGCGCGATCCCCGGCCCATTCGCCGCTACATTTGCATGCACCCCAGCACTTCTACCCGTGCTTCCGCACGCCTCCCCGCCATCAAACCAAATCTCCAGATCCCATTCCTCCTGCTGCCATGCATCCTCCCGCCACCAATCCCCCGAAATCCGCCACGGCCCGGACGCCGTCATCACCCGCCCATACAATCCGCGAAAAAATATTTTCACCGGGCGCCCTTCGCGCAATTCCACCCGCGCCGCCAAACGCGGCCGGAAAATCCGGCAACCCGTCGCTGGCCGGCGCACAGCAGCAGACACGCCATCGCCGCCAGCAACAAATTCCTTGCCCGCTCTTCCCCGCGCCCGTGTTTCATTCGGCTGCGCAAAAAACTTGTTCATCCGGAATTCTCCCGGACGATGCGTATCCGTCAATTCCGGCGAACCGATATTCGCGTTGCCCACCAGTTTTGCCAGCCGGGCCACGGTCAGCTCCAGTTTTTCCGGGTCCGGAGAATTGGGCACAAATAATCCATGCTGCGTCGAACGCGGCCGCGCCGGGTCCGCCCCCAGCGTAATTTTCACGATCCCGCCCGGCGGAGGATCCGCCTGCAACTGCAAGCGCAGCAATTTCAAAAGCATCTTGGAATCCCGCATGGGCACCGGCAGACTCAGCGCCTTCTCATACGTTTTCGCCGCGTCCTTGCAATTCACGGAAGCAGAAAAATCCCGGGCTTGCGAGCTAATCCGGGATTCTTTGTGGGTCGTGGCTTTAGCCACGACATTTGCCTGCATTTTCAGTCCGGCTTTAGCCGCTGAAGTTCCGCTCCGGCCGTTGCCATCAGCGGCATTAGCCTCCGCAGCGCGAATTTCAATTTTTTCTCCAAACCGTTTCGCCGAAAACTTTTCATTCAGAACTTCCTCTTCCCTCTCGAACGCATCCCCCAGATCAAATCGCACTCGAATCGCCGCAGCGCTCAACGCCCGCGCCGCCAAACGCGCGCACAATTGATCCAGCAATCGCCCCAGCACAAACGACAGAGGCTCCAAATCCTCCACCGCATCATCCAACTCCATCTCTTCTTCCAAAATTTCCGCCGGCTCGGCCAGCACCAGCGAACGTGTGTGCGCCCCGCGCGCCAATTCCTGCAAACGCACTCCTTCCTGCCCCAATCGCTCTGACAATTCCAGCACGGGCAGCGCTCCCAGCGCCGCGCACGTTCGGATGCCCCAGCGCTCCAGCGTTTCCAAAGCTTCCGCCGAAGGCGCGAGCGTCTGCACCGGCAGTCCGCTCAAATATCGCGCTTCTTCTCCCTCTGGAATCACGGTAATCCCCGCAAACCCGCGCGCCGCAAACACAGCCACTTCCAAATTTGCAGACACCGCCACGTACGCCTGCAAACGCAGCTCTGCCGCGCGCCGCGCAAATTCCCGCGCGATATTTTCATCCGCGCCAAATAAAGAATTCAGCCCGGCCAGATCCGCCAGAATTGTGTCCTGCGCGTGATCCTCTATACGCGGAGACATGGACAATCCCAGATCCAGCAACGCCGCATGCGCCGCTTTTTCCTGCGCCCGCGAACGTCGCCGGATTTCCACCCCGCACAATTTCGCCTGCGTTTCCGCCATCCCCCGTTGAATCCCCGCGCGCCAGGCCGCGTCGTTCGCCGCCACCACATGAATCTGCGGCGCAATCCCATCCACCAGCGCCACGGCGTTGCCACTCAGCTCAACTTCATCACGCAATTCCACCTCAGCGCGCAGCACCGCCTGCACCATGAAATTCGCAACGTGAATAGCAGCAAACGACATATTTTTATTCGCAATTACCAACGAATAGAGAACCAATCGGAACTCTCTACTCAGCATGAAAAATGCACTTCTTTAGGGGGTCGGAGCTTTAGCTCCGACAATAAGTCCTGCCTTGCAATGGGCTTTAGCCCCTGAGGAAAGGTTTGAGCATTTCCAGCAACACGCTATGCATCCGCCAAAATTTATTTCCGCTTGGCTGCAATCGGCAAACTGAAGAAATCCCAATCCATCCGCGTCCTAAAAATCCCCGCGCTGGCCGTCCCAGGCGCCGCGGCAAAACCGCCGCGAAAATATCCCGCATTCCCTTTCTGCACGCGCGAACGCGATACTTCCCCCCGCGCGCTCCGCCCTTCCAGCAACCATCCCCAAGGCAAACGCGAATAATTCACCGCACCCCCTGCCGCGCCCTCCACCGGCATCCGTGACCACCCCGCCACTCCTGCCTCCAACCGCAATCCCAACGAAGCGCAGCTCTTCGCGTTCGATTCCTGCTCCAGCAGCACCAGAACCGTCGGCGTATCTTCCACCGCGCGCCGAAAACGGAACCAGGAATCCAGCGGCACATGCCGCACCAGCCGCGGCGCAATATCGCTCAGGTCCACGGCAATCAATCCAAATCCTCCGCCCTGCAACAGCAGATCCGTCGCGCGCAGCGTCTGCTCCACATTCCGGCAGCGCACCCACAATAATTTTCGCAGCTCCACTCCAGCCGCTTCCGCCGAATGCGGATCAAACGCATCTCCTCCATCAATCAACGCGCAAGCTTCTTCCTGCGCGGTGCGCGCGCTCAAAGCCGAAAGCAGCAAACTGGTGCGTCCCGAACACGACGGCCCAAAAATTTCCGTCAGCGCCCCGCGCGGCAATCCTCCGGTCAATAAATCAATTTCCGGAATGCCGCTGGAAACGGTGACCACCTCCTGCCGGTTGCGATAATTGAACGGCGCAGCCACGCGCCCCGCCAGGGCGAGTTCCACCTGCGAGCGCAGCGCGGCAAAGTTGGCAGCCATGGTCGGGTCAATTGCCAGCGTCCAAAAAGCGCACCGCAATATTCGCTTTTTGTTCGCCTAGAGGAATTCTCCACCACTCCCCTGCGATTGTCAATCACCCGCCCTTCCGCCACCTCGCCAGGCTTGTTTCTCATTTCGATACACTCTTCGCGAATACCTGCTGCATCTTTCCTCCAGATGAAGGATTTTACTGGCGTCCTCCACTGCCTCTCGT
Source organism: uncultured Acidobacteriota bacterium (assembly GCA_963821765.1). GTDB lineage: Bacteria > Acidobacteriota > Terriglobia > Acidiferrales > UBA7541 > Palsa-295. The sequence goes on along the minus strand of CAWGFF010000016.1, from coordinate 452,174 downwards.
CAGTGGGCGACAACCCAAAATTGATCGCCGAGCTGCCGCGCGCAATATCCAAGCCCGCAACCGGCTAGCCGCGATTGTCTCAAGGAGAGAAATGGAAATCGGTTCAGGCGTGCGTATTGGCCCCTTTGAAGTTTTTGCTCCGCTGCAACCCGCCGTCTCGATGGTCCGCCACTACGGCGAACATCACTTCCCCGGCCGATTGATCGTCGTCGAAGGAATTGACGGTTCCGGCAAATCCACGCAGCTCAGCCTGTTGCACAAATGGCTCGAATCAAAAGGTTACGGCGTGGTTTTCAGCGAATGGAATTCCTCGCCGCTGGTGAAAGACACCACCAAGCACGGCAAGAAGAAAAAGCTGCTCACGCCCGCCACTTTTTCCCTGATTCACTCCACCGATTTCGCCGACCGAACCGAGCGCAGCATTCTGCCGCTGCTGAAAGCCGGCGCCGTGGTCCTCTGCGACCGCTACATCTACACGGCATTCGCGCGCGACGTAGCCCGCGGCATGGACCGCGCTTGGGTGCGCGACCTCTACGGATTTGCCGTAAAACCCGCGATCGCTTTCTATTTTCGCGTTCCTCTCGAGACCGCCATCAACCGCCTGCTCGACGGACGCGACGGCTTCAAGTTCTACGAAGCAGGCATGGACCTGAATCTGGCGGACGATTCCGTTGAAAGTTTTCGTCTCTTCCAGGGCCGCATTTTGTCGGAATACGAAAAAATGATCCCGGAATTCGGCCTTACCGTCGTGGACGCGACGCTCCCCATCGAAGTCCAACAAGCGCAAGTGCGCCAAATCGTAAAAGCACACTTGGACAAAGCCAAGGAATTGAGGGTGCAAGGATGAGAGAAACCTACGGAAGACTTCTGCCGGATATGCGCCTCGCAGATCTCGCCGGAAAATTGATCGTCATCGAAGGCACCGACGGCGCCGGACGCAGCACTCAGATTAACCTGCTGAAACCGTGGCTGGAAGAGCTCGGCCACGCGGTGGTGGATACCGGCATGACCCGCTCGCCGCTCGCCGGTGAAGGAATTCGTCGCGCGAAAGAAGGCAATAATCTCGGCCGCGTCACGCAAGCACTCTTCTACGCCACCGATTTCGTGGATCGCCTGGAAAATGAAATCGTGCCGGCGCTACGGGCTGGATTCATCGTTCTCACCGACCGTTACGTTTATTCACTCATGGCGCGCGCCATCGTCCGCGGCATGGATCCACGCTGGATTCGCAGCATCTACAGCGTCGCGCTCAAACCTGACGCCGTCTTCTACCTGCGCCTCGGCATTGATCAGCTGCTTCCGCGAGTCGTCTTTAGCCGCGGCTTCGATTACTGGGAATCCGGAATGGATTTATATCCCGGCCACGATATGTTCGACAGTTTCTGCAGCTATCAAGCCGCGCTGCTCACCGAATTCGACCGCCTCAGCGCCGAATTCAATTTCCAAATGGTGGACGCCGCTGTCGACGCCCGCACCATCTGCGCGCACCTGCAAAAAAATATCCTGCATCTGCTGGAACGCGACTCGCGCAAAAACTTCATCTCGCATCTCTACAACGATTCCACCGCGGCCCCCCAGCCAACCGACACGTCTCTATTCGCCGTAGCCACAGCCGTAGCCACAGCAGTCGCCGCACCAAGTCCAAACGGCAATGGCAACGGCCACCACCACCACGCCGCGCATCCGGATCGCTAGGTTTTGAATTTGTAGCGGCCGGCTTTAGCTCGGCGGCTTTGACTTGGACTTTGTTTTTGAATCATGTAGCGGCCGCTTCGTCCCGCGCTTTTCGGGACGAAGCGGGCATCTTGGTTTCGCGGCTGCTGTTGGTTTTGCCTTTGCTGTGGGTTCCTACGTGAATAGCTCAGGCCCGGGCCGCCAACCACCGTCCGCGGTTCCATAAGGACTGGCAACCACCACGGTGTACCCGTCCGGGTCGCGCAGCTAACACTCCCAGTGGTTGGGGCCGCCTTCGCCATCGGGAGGGTTGCGATGGCGCGACATCACCATCTCGACGCTCATTTCAGCAGCCCGCTGCATTAACGCGTCAAAATCATCCACTTCGAACCACAGCAGCACACCATTACCATAGGGCTTGTCGGCGCGATTGCCGATGGCGCCGTGATGATGTTCGACTTCAAAGCTGTGCAATTGCAGGATGAGCCGGCCGTCCTTCACCAGTTGCTCATATTGCGTGCCGCCGTGCCCACTGCGGCATCCCAGCAGGCGCTGATACCATTGGCTGCTGGCTTCTACATCCGTGACACAAATCAGTGGCTGCGGGCGCATGGCACCTACCTCAACGGAACTCCTGCTTTCACGAGCAGCCGTAAGGATACTTCAGAAGCAGCAAACGAGGCAGTTGCAATCTCCGAAGAAGTGCGGCAAGTTGCCGACCTTTGTCGCGTTACTGTTGTTGCTGCAGCGCAAATTCCGCCATTGTCTCCGCGCTCAGCGGCTTCGATCGGATCACGGTCGTGGGCGGCAATTCCTCCGGCTCCGGTGCATTCATCGGCGACACCGCCACCATCACGCTCAATTCGCTCGACGCGTCGCCCTTGTAAACTCCGCGCGTCGGCGGCACATCCGCATAATCCCGACCCACCGCCACGCGAATATGCCGCTCGCAACCTTGCAAATTATTCGTGGGATCGAACGCGACCCATCCCAGATCGCCTAAATAAGCTTCCACCCACGCATGTGTGGCGCCCGCCGGCGACCGATCATGCGCCTTGTCCTCATGGTAGAGATGCCCGCTCACATAGCGGCATGGAATCTTCAACTGGCGCACCAGCGTAATCAGACATTTTTCGCTGCTCATACCGTTGAACACTTCCAGGTATTTTCGCAAACGATGGCATTCCGAGGGCGCAGTTTGCCCCAGGAATCTGCTTCTCGCTGTGACAATCTGCAATGCTGGACGGGATTCTGGAAATGGGAGTAGCATGGCGGGTAATGCCGTACGAATTCACCGACCGCGATTATGAACCGGAAGCTCAAGCATCTGGTTCGCGTGGAGGCCTTCCGCCGCGAAAAATCACCGGCGTCGGAGTGCTCGATCCGCCGGTGCCGCCGAAGAAGCAACGCGGCCCGCTGACGCCGATCCCCGCCTCCTGGCTCAAGCGCGCCGTCGCCGTAATTATTCTCATCGCCGTCGCCGTGATCGCAGCTTTCCTGCTAGCCCAACACTGACCGCTACACTGTAGCGCCGTTGCGAAAAACGTGTGGGCCTGATTGCGGCGTGAATTTCAGCGAAAGTGGCGGGCCTGAGAGGAGTCGAACCTCCGACAACCTGGTTCGTAGCCAGGTGCTCTATCCAGCTGAGCTACAGGCCCGCCGAAACAACACATGCGTTCCCACTAGATTACGATACCCAGCCCGCGACTTCAACAGCGCCCCGCAAATCAAATTCGCCCGCGCGCTGACAGACTCCAGCGCCGCATCACCGTTCCTTTCAACACAACATTTTTGAAATCGGCGCTTCCGCGGCGCCGCAACAGCTTACGTTCGACCCACGTGACGCCATTGCCCGATGCCGGCTCGGACCGCCAGCGTGAGTAAGCAGATTTGCCGCAAAATTCAGGGTGAAACGAGATGCATGGTTGCTTCACTACTGCATGCGGCCAACGTCGAAAGACTGGTGCCCTAGTCCTCGGATAAGAAGGCAATTGCACATAACCGGCACGTAATTCGGACCGCAATGGGAGCCTCGGAAGGCTAACACGTGACTTTACAGCGACTTCAAGCTTCGTCGGAATTGGATGTTCGAGTGCAGGTAATAGGCTTACCAGCCTGAGGAGTAAGCTCCATGAAGGTCAAATTAGCCCTGGCTTTTGCAGTGCTGTTTTTTGCACCTCTCGCCCGTGCGGATTCGCAGTACACGATCACGTTCGACGTTCTGCAAGAGTCCGCGATTGCTCCCACCCCATCCTTTGGCACCGGCACCCTGGTGAGCAATCCCTTCAATGGCCCGATTCTTGAATTCAGCTTTGTTCCCGCTGCTGGTGCGCCCAGTGCGCCGGAAGCATTTCAGGATTTTTCGCCCTCGGAGCCGGTTTACTTCTGCGACGGATGCAACATACCGTATCCGCTGACGGGCACTCCGCCCCAGCTTCCTGGCTCCGTCGTGTTCTATTTGCCTGGCAACGATCCAGCCATGTACATCATTTCGAATGCATTCCCAGCAACCCCGGATTATTTCGCCTATGGAATTCTGGAGTTCAGCGATCCTCCTCCGATGAACACGCCTGAGCCGTCCACATCGCTGCTCATGATCTCAGGAATCGCATTCGCGTTGGCTTACGCGGTAAAGAGCACGAAAGGCGACCGGCAAGCGGACAGCAACGGATAACCTTGGCGGGCTGTGCTACGGTTTCAGTCAAGTTTCGAAATCAGACGCGATCGGTAGCCCTGTTCATCGTTTGACCAATTCCTGAGCTCGCTCCAGTAGCGCCTGTAGCTCGTCCAATCGGGGTTGGGGTAACTCACGGAGACCTGAAGCAATTGCCTTGAGCTGATCAAGTCTCGCAATGAAAATTGGTATTAATGAAAGTTCGGGCGCCGGCATTGAAGTTGCCATATTAGTCTCCTAAAGTATCGAGCCTGCCTGCTTCGCGTAAGATAAATCAACCAACGAACAGTATTATTTCAGCCTCATGAAAACTGTAACTCCGACTTGCGACGCGTGTCGATAACAATTTTAATTAGACTGCAACAACGGCACCCCCTGCTTCTGTTCAACTTTGCACACTTTCGGGATCGCCCCCGATGGGCGTCAGCATTGAGTTCAGAAAACCGCTGCCACAACGACGAGATCTCGATAGTCATGCTAAGAACGGCGTCCGCAAGAGCTCTCGACGACCTGGGAACGCAAAATCAGCACGCGAATGTAATCCAGCGCTACCCGAACTCGCTCCCCTCGGCACTTTGGTCACGAAGAGAGTTCTTCGTGCTGCTCGCCGCCGCACCACGACCGCTTCGCCACTTCACGCGCGCGAAATTCACCACTCACTCGACTTGCGGAATTGTTCACCGCGCGGTCACGCCTCCGTAACAATCCCCCGGTAGTTTCGCCACCTGAATCTGGGCCAAATCCAGAGGTGCCGAATCGCAACAGGAACTTCAGTTCTTGACTCCAAGATGACGGCCGCGCCGGGAAGAATCGGCATCCTGATTTTCGGCGTGGTGCTGCTTATCGGCCTCTTCTATGTCGCGACTCACCTGCTCACTGATCTTTCGGGACTCCACGCCGAAAGCTGGCTCCCTTACGCGCTGCTCGGGGTCGCGCTGCTCACCGCGCTGGCTTTCGAATTTGTAAACGGCTTCCACGATACCGCCAACGCCGTCGCCACCGTGATCTACACGCACACCATGGAGCCGCACGTCGCCGTGGTCTGGTCCGGCGCGTGGAATTTCCTGGGCGTGCTGACCTCCAGCGGCGCAGTGGCTTTCGGCATCGTCTCGCTGCTTCCCGTGGAATTAATTCTGCAAGTCGGCGGCAGGGCCGGCTTCGCGATGGTCTTCGCCTTGCTCGTCGCGGCGATCATCTGGAATCTCGGCACCTGGTGGCTTGGTCTCCCCGCTTCCAGCTCGCACACGCTGATCGGCTCGATCATCGGAGTCGGCATCGCCAACCAATTAATGTCCGTGAAGACCGGCACCAGCGGCGTGGATTGGGGACAGGCCACGAACATCGGCAAGTCGCTGGTTCTTTCTCCCATCATCGGCTTCGTGATGGCGGCGCTTCTGCTAATGGTCAGCAAGAAACTGATCCCCAACAAGGAGCTCTATCAAGCGCCGAAAGGCAACGAGCCACCGCCATTCTGGATTCGCGTACTGCTGATGATAACCTGCACCGGCGTCAGCTTCTTTCACGGCTCGAACGACGGCCAAAAGGGCATGGGCTTGATTATGCTGATCCTCATCGGCACTGTGCCCACGGCTTATGCCGTGAACCACGCCGTCACCTACCAGCAGACACAGGATTTCGTCGCCGTTTCGACGCAGACCGCCGCCACGCTTAGTCATTATGTTGATCCCGCGGCGGTCATTGGCGACGCGCGCGAAGAAGTCACCGATTACATTCGCACCAAGCAGTTCACAGCCAATACGATGTTGGCCCTGCGCGAACTCGTCAACGGCATCGGCACGGAAATGGTCCTGTACCGCGAATTGAAAGCCGTCCCGCAAGATAAAGTGCGCAACTTCCGCAACGACATGTACGTCGTCAGCGAAGCCCTGCGCCTGATGAACAGGACGCATCAGCCGGCTTTCTCCCCGGCCGACACCGCGGTGCTCGCCAATTACAAAAAACACATCGATAACGCCACCAAATTCATTCCCACTTGGGTGAAGGTCGCCGTGGCTCTCGCGCTCGGCTTGGGCACCATGATCGGATGGAAACGCATCGTCGTCACGGTCGGCGAAAAAATCGGCAAGGACCACCTCACCTACGCGCAGGGCGCCGCCGCCGAAATCACCGCTATGGTCACCATCGGCGCCGCCGATTGGTTCGGCTTACCGGTCAGTACCACGCACGTCTTATCTTCCGGCGTGGCCGGCACCATGGCCGCAAACCATTCCGGCCTGCAAATGAGCACGGTCCGCAATCTGGCCCTGGCATGGGTGCTGACGCTGCCCGCATCCATTTGCCTCGCCGCGAGCCTGTTCTGGCTCTTCAGCAAAATTGGCAGCGGAAGTTAAATCGCAATCGTCAAATCGCGGAAATTCCGCAGAAGTTCGAAAACGGAACCCGGCTTCCGGAGCGAGTTGTTCGCGCATTGAGAATCATCACGAAAACATTTCTCCTGGTGGTGTTTGCCGGCTTGTGGCTCGCCCATGGGCACGCGGTTCTCTGCGCACAGCAAAATCCGAACTCCTCTTGTCCTCGTCCGTCCCCGGGTGCCACGGTCTCTGAGCCGGAAGATCTGCGCAGCCACAACGGTGTGCTACAAGTTGACCTCACCGTTCGCAATTTCACAGAGCCTGACGGCACCAAACGATTCTGCTATTTCGACGCCGCAGGAAACCAATCCCCCACCCTGCGCCTCAGCCCCGGCGACCTGCTGATTCTAAATTTGAAAAACGATCTAACGGATTCGCCCGCCGATAATTCCGGCACCAGCAACAATCACAGCCACAATAATGCCGGCGCAGAAAAAAACTCCAACCCGTGCGGCAGCACCACCATGTCGCTAACCTCCACCAATCTCCACTTTCACGGCCTCACAGTCCCAGCCGTCTGCCATCAGGACGACGTCCTGAAAACTTCCATTCAACCCGGCGACCCACCCTTCCAATACAAATTCCGCATCCCGGAAAACGAGCCGCCCGGCCTCTATTGGTATCACCCCCACATTCACGGCTTCAGCAAGTCACAAGTTCTCGGCGGCGCATCCGGCGCCGTGATTATCGAAGGCATCGAACGCGCGAATCAGGAGGTTGCCGGCCTGCCCGAACGTGTTCTGGTGATCCGCGATCAAGACCTGCTGAATCCCAACGCCCCGCCGGCGAAATCCGAGCCCGTCTTGCCCAAATTCCTGGTGGACCACGACGGCGACGCCGCCAACAACGGCACTGGTTTCGGCAAACCAGCGAAAGATCTCTCCATAAATTTCGTCCCGGTTCCCTATCCCGATTACCCGCCCGCCACCATCCAGATGAAGCCGCAAGAGCGCCAATTCTGGCGCGTGCTGAATGCCTCGGCGATCACCTACCTCAATCTTGCAGTCCTCTATAAACACGCGCCGCAACAACTCGGCATCGTCGCTCTGGACGGCGTTCCGCTAAACGCAAACGGAACCAGCGGCGACTTCATCAGCTGGCAAAATCACATCGGAATCCCGCCCGGCGGCCGCGTGGAATTCATCATCACCGGCCCTTCCGCTGGCATTCCCGGACTTCTCGTGACGCGCACCGTGGACACCGGCGTCGGCGGCGAAAACGATCCGAACCGCATGCTCGCCACCATCGCAGCCTCCGAAGACGCCCCCGAACCTCGCTCGAAGCTCGCGTCGTCGCCCGTGCCGCTTCCGCCACCCACCCAACCATCGCTGGGAAACGTCGCTCCGGTTCGCATCCGCAAACTCTATTTCTCGGAAAAACTTCTCGATCCCAACGATCCTAATAGCGCCACAACTTTTTACATCACCGTTGAAGGCCAGGAGCCCAAGCCGTTCGATCCCGCATCCGGAGTCCCAGACATAGTCGCAAAACAAGGCGACGTCGAAGACTGGATCATCGAAAATCGCTCCACGGAACTGCACGCCTTCCACATCCACCAACTGCATTTCATGTTAGTCGCTTGGGATGGCGTGCCTATAAACGAGCCGTTCCTGCGCGACACCATCAACGTGCCCTTCCACAGCGGCGCGGACCTCGAATATCCCAGCGTCCGCCTGCGCATGGATTTTCGCGACCCCAATACCGTCGGTACGTTCGTTTATCACTGCCACCTCCTCGAGCACGAAGACGCCGGCATGATGGGCGTAATCCGCGTTGAACCCTCCGACGCCGCGCCCGCCTCCGAAAAAAGTACTCCCAGTGCTAGAACCAAGGCCTCGCCTGCTCACCCCGCTACGAGCAACGAAACGAAATTGCGTTGAACCGCGGCAGCGCCGGAAAAAATCCCGCAAAACTCGTGCGCTACTCCGCGTGACACCCGATCCGGCGCAAGAAATGAAATTCGCCGCGCCATTTCTCCGGTTGTCTCCCACCATTCACACAATAAAAATTCCCCCGCAACAATAAGCCGCTATTACTCGCAAGCCCAGTAGCACGTGAATTAAAAAAAAACAGGAGGCTGCATGTCCTTGAAGCGTTTCGCTGCAAACTCGATGCACTGCTTGCGCGTCGGATTGACTTCGCTCGCTCTGTTCCAATTTTCGCTCGGCGGTCCCTTGGCCAGCACGGCGCAGGCCCAGACGGACAATGATTCCAAAACCACCACACCGATCAAGCACGTCATCGTGATCATCGGTGAAAATCGCAGCTTCGACCATGTTTTTGCCACCTACGTCCCCAAGGGCAATCAAAAAGTTTGGAACTTGCTTTCCCAAGGCATCGTCAAAGCTGATGGCACGCCTGGACCCAACTTTGACAAAGCCCATCAGCGCGCCGCCGTGGACCTCGGCGAAAAAAAGGGCGGCGATCCATTCCTGATGAGCCCGCCGAAACTTGACTTCGGCGGCGATGTGCTTCCTGCCCCGCTGGTAGGTGGCGCGAAGGATTCCTACATCCCCAACGACAGCATCAGCCTGGCTGAAGCATCCGAAAACGGCTTGCCCGCTGATTACTATCAATATCTCGTCTCCGGGGGCACCGGCTTGACCTCGCACACTCCGGATACTCGCATCACCAATGTCAACACGCTGCCCGCTGGCCCCTTTCAGCTGACCAACGGCAGCCTCTTCACCTACAACTCCTACGCCGCCAGCCCAGTGCACCGTTTCTACCAGATGTGGCAGCAGCTGGATTGCTCCCGCGAACATATCACCGAAGAAAACGGCTCGGGCTGCAACGCCAAGTTGTTCTCCTGGGTAGAAGTCACTGTCGGCGCCGGCACCAACGGCCTGGCGCAACCCGCCGACTTCGACATCAACTACTTGCCCGGAGCCGCCACCACCGGTGAAGGCTCAACCGCCCTCGGCTTTTACAACGTGCAACAGGGCGATGCTCCTTACTTCAAGCTTCTCGCCGACAACTACTCCATGAGCGACAACTTCCACCAGTCGGTTCAAGGCGGCACCGGCGCGAATCACATCATGCTTGGCCACGGCGATGCCATCTTCTTCACCGACGGCAACGGCCATGCCAAAGAACCGCCCCACAATGTGACCGTTGACCCCGGAACTTCGAACGCAGGCGTGGTAGATGAAGTTGAGAATCCCAATCCGGCGCCCGGCACCAACAACTGGTACTCAGAAGATGGCTACGGCGGCGGCTCCTTCGGTTCTGCCTCCTACGGCGGCGGCTCCTACAGCAATTGCGCAGACCCCACGCAACACGGAGTCTCCGCCGTTGTGAAATACCTCCAATCGCTGCCGCATCCAGTGGATCCGCACTGCGAAGTCGGCCACTACTACCTGCTGAACAACTACAACCCCGGCTATTTCGGCCAGGGCGAAAATGCTTTCGCCGACGAATCCGGATTCAACACCGTATTTACGATTCCGCCGTCCGCCAGGCGCAGCATTGGCGACGAACTTATCGCCAAGGACATTTCGTGGAAGTATTACGGCGATCAGTGGAATGCCTATGCGGGCGTTGGGAACCCGAATCAGCCCCTCTGCAATCCGCCATCAGTGGTGAAAAACTGCTACATCCCCGAAGACAAATATCAAATCAACTACGGAGCGGCGGGCTCGGCTAACTTCCTTGGCGAGCACATCACCAACGCCGACGAGTACTGCAACATTTGCAACCCGTTCCAGTACGACACCTCCATCATGGCCAATTCCAAAGTCCGTGCGGCTCACATCCAGGACACGCTGAACCTGTATGCGGACATCGCCGACGGCAACCTCCCCTCCGTTTCCTTCGTCAAGCCCAGCGGTTTCGTGGACGGCCACCCGTCATCCTCGAAACTCAATTTGTTTGAGGGCTTCGTGAAGAAGATTGTGGACGCTGTGCAGGCCAATAAGGACCTGTGGAAGGACACCGCCATCATCATTACCTTCGACGAAGGCGGCGGCTACTACGATTCCGGCTACGTGCAGCCGCTGGACTTCTTCGGCGACGGCACGCGCATTCCCTGCATCGTCGTGTCCAAGTACTCCAAGGGCGGGAATGTTACGCACAACTACTCGGATCACGTCTCCATCCTCAAATTCATCGAGAGGAATTGGAACCTGAACCCGGTCACCTACCGCAGTCGGGATAATTTCCCCAACCCGATCACGGAAGGCAAGAACCCCTACGTCCCTGTGAACGGTCCCGCGATCAGCGACCTGTTCGAGCTGTTCGACTTCAAGTAAACGCAACAATCAGCACTCAAAGCGGCTCGGCGGCGCGCACTTCCGGCGCCGTCTAGCCGCGCACCTTCGATGAATCTTTCCCTGTCAACGCAAAGTAGAAATGTCCGGTTTTTCGCCAGATAGAAATGTCCGCTTCCAGGGTCTTCGCCAAGGGTGCTCGGTTGGCACATGGTATTTGGGTTTGATTTTGTTTGTGGGTTTCGGTGTTGGTCCCGCAAGTCCTGCAGGCCGTAGGCCGGAAGGACTTGCGGGTGGCCGCGGCGGTTCGGGGCAGGGGCGCAGACGCAGATAGCGGCCGCGGTAGCGCAACCAGTGGCTTCCGTCCAATCGTCGTTCGATCTCTACGGCAGCTCCACGAAGTCCCGCGCAAACTTCTTCCCGCACGACTCCCCAGCGATTTCCGTCCCAGCTCACGGTGTGGTCCTGAGCCACCCGGCGCGCTGCGCGCACACTCAAGATTTCCTCCAAGCGATGCTCCGCTCCCAGCCGTCGATGGGCATTGCGCGGGTGGCGTGGCGCCACGGTGAAGCGCTGCTCCCACTGGGGAAGAAAGCGCGTCTCCAAAAAGTGATTCGCAGCCTGCGAGGTTGTCGATCCCCGCCAAGCGCATCTCCTTCACCAGACGATCCTGCAGAGTTTCAAACAACCTCTCGATACGCCCTTTCGCTTGCGGGCTCTGGGCCGCGATCCATTCGATTCCCAATTCGTGCAACGCCCGCCCGTACTGCGTTCGCAGCGGCTCTCCCCGGAGTTGTTCGGGAAGCGGCGCAGGGCCGGACTTTTGAAAGATGCTGTTTTTATCGGTGTACTGGGCCAGCGGACGTCCATAGCGCCGTAACCATCCCTGCAGGGTGCGCAAGTTTTCTTCCGTGGTGTCGTGCTCGGTGAACCGTCCCCAGATGCGACTGGTGGCATCATCAATCAGCGCGATCAGATGGCAAGCCGGACCGCGCTCCTCCAGCCAGCGAAACGGCGAGCTATCCTGCATCACTAGCTCCCCGAAACTGGCTCTGCGCTCGCGCCACACATGCACGGCTTTGGCGCGCTGGGAGCGCGGGCGCCACAAGGCCGCTCGGGTCATCCATTTCCGCAGCGTCTCCCGGCTCACCGGAAAACCATCCTGGGCCAGATGTTCGGCGGCCAGCGTGGGCCCGAAATCCGCTATAACGCTGACGTAGCCGCGCCAAAATCTTCTGCTCCAACCGCGCTGCCAGCTTGCGGTTCGAGGGCCGGCCCCGTAGTCCGTGACCAAGGCAGCATCCCCGCGCTTACGCAATCCGCAGCAACATTCGCCGCACCTGGCTGTCGCTCACTTTCAGCCGCGCCGCCTGCCCGCTGCGTCAGCTCTTCTCCGTACCTCGTGCAACACCCTCACTCTTCCCGCTCTCGTTGGTTCAAGCCGATGCGCTCCGTTTCCATTGGCCTCTCTGCCACCCTTGAAACCGGACATTTCTATCTTTGCACAAACCGGACATTCTCACTTTGCGGCGACACGATGAATCTTTCCCTTTGCGAACGCATCCATTCAAGATAGGATTCCCTTACATGAATCGCTGCCCCAACGCGCAACTCTGTACGCCGTGTTGTTGTACTTCCAACGGCGAGCGCGGAGCTGCGATCCGAATCCTTTAGCAATCCTCTAATCCGGATTTCAAGCCCGCTCACAGCCTCACCGTCGAGCGGGCTTTTTGTTTTTACACCACAAAATTTCGCAGCAACCGCTACAAGGGAGAATCACAAATGGCCGAAGAACTCACACGCACCAGCAACTCGACCAAACCATCGCCAGCCCTGTCCCTGGACAGCTGGGCCGTAATCCTTGCCCTAGCCCTCTCGCTAGCCATCTGGATCGGCTGGATCAAACACGTTCCGTGGTGAATCGCGGCCGACCAGTTGATTCTGTAGCGGCCACCTTTAGGTGGGCGCCTTTGACGTTGCCGTTGTCGTCGTTTTTGAATTTGTGAATCGCGCTGCAGCGCGATTCATCCTGAGATCCCGCAGTGCGGGATCGAAGGGCAGCGGCCGCCTGCTTTTTCTTTTTAGGCGGGCGTCTTTGAATTCGAATTTGCACTTGACTTCGTCGCGCCGTTGCCACCACCAACGGCGCCAAAAATTTCAGGAGGACTACACAGCATGGCCAGCTCCATCGCACTGCACGCACCCGCATCGGACAACATCTTCAAACAAGCCGCCAGCCTGATCCCCGGCCTGCTGCTCCTCGCCGCGGTCGGCTACGCCGGCAGAATCATCGAGCGCTCCATCGCCAACTACGGCAAAGCGCATCACCTCACGCTGCCGAATATCGAGTACGTACTCTGGGCCATCATCCTCGGCCTGGTCATCGGCAACACCGTCGGCGTCCCCAAACTTTTCCAACCGGGCGTCGCCACCTACGAATTCTGGCTGAAGACTGGCATCGTGCTGCTCGGCTCGCGCTTCCTGCTCGGCGACGTAGCCAAACTTGGCGGCGTAGCCCTCGCGCTCGTCGTAGTCGAAATCGCAGTCTCGCTGGCGTTCATGACGGCCCTCGGCAACGCCTTCAAACTGAATCCCAAACTCACGACGCTGCTCGCCGTCGGCTCCTCGATCTGCGGCGTCTCCGCCATCATCGCCGCGCAAGGCGCGATTGACGCCGACGAAGAAGACGCTTCCTACGCCATCGCCGCCATCCTCTCGCTAGGCGCCATCAGCCTTTTTATTTTTCCGCTCGTCGGCCACTGGCTGCATCTTAGCGATCAAAGCTACGGCCTCTGGGCCGGCCTCGGCATTGACAACACCGCCGAAGCCACCGCCGCCGGCGCGCTCTATTCCGACGCCGCCGGAAAAGTCGCAGTCCTCGCGAAAACCGCGCGCAACGCCATGATCGGTTTCGTAGTCCTCGGCTACGCCATCCACTGGGCTCGCAAAGAACACACCGAAGGCGTCACCAACAAAGCCGCATTCCTCTGGCGCAAATTCCCCAAGTTCGTCCTGGGCTTCCTGCTGATCAGCGCCATAGCCACAGCCCACTTCTTCAGCAAAGACCAATTAGGCAGCCTGGCCAACCTCTCCCGCTGGGCGTTCCTGCTCACCTTCGCCGGCGTAGGCCTGCGCACCAACATCCGCGCCCTTGGCAAACAAGGCTGGCGCCCCTTCGCCGTAGGCGCCGTCGGCGAAGTGGTCATCGCATTCCTAACCCTAGGCCTGGTGTACGGCGCAGACCGCTTCTTGCCCAAATGAGCGAAGGTAGCATAGGCAATCTTGCCTGTGCTGTTTAGCTTTTGAATTGCTTTCTGTTCGTGAGATGAAGATTCGAAGTCAACGTTAAAGTCAACAGAAGGAGCACAGGCAAGATTGCCTATGCTACCCACCGGCTATCCGTAGTGATCCGGATTGTGCCAGAACACATCCCCATGCTAAACCCATGCTCCCTTGTCCGATTACCGTCGCAATCTGCCGCACTGGCTACCCGAAGGCCCCGCAATTTTTCTGACTTGGCGCCTGCACGGCTCACTACCCGCATGCATCTTGCAAAAACTTCGCACAGAAAAAGCCCTGACGGCAGGCCAGGAATTCGCACGAGCCGACCGGCATCTCGATCACACCACGGCAGGCCCCCTGTGGCTAAAAGATACGCGCATCGCCGAGTGCGTCAGCCATTGCCTCGAACTCGGCGATTCCGAATTCCGTCAGTACGATCTGTACTCTTTCGTAGTAATGGCCAATCATGTCCACGTGCTTCTGCGTCCAAAAATCGAACTCCAACGATCACGAGAAATCTAAAGGGCATCACCGCTCGCTTCTGCAATCAAATCCTTCATCGCACCAAACAACCTTTCTGGCAGCAGGAATCCTACGACCATTGGTGTCGCGACGATTCCGAGTTCCAAAGAATCCGCCGCTACATCGCCAGAAACCCAGTGAATGCGGGCCTCGTCGCGAAACCAGAAGAATGGCCCTGGTCCAGTGCCCACCGCCTGAACAGATAGCGGTAGCATAGGCAATCCTGCCTGTGCTCGGTGCTTTGTTCTCGTGAATTTCCCGTTCGGGCGGTTGGTCGCGAAAGCTAAAGTCCAAGCGACGCGAAGGTAAGAAGGACTCCAATGAAACTTGTGACATGGAACTGCCGGGCAGCGCTCCACAATATGCACCAGCGACTGGTCACCCTCGGTGCCGACATCATGGTGATTCAAGAATGCTCTCGGCCAAACCTCGAACAGGCCAATCGTTCGGAAGGATGGTCTTCAGCCTGGTTTGGCGACACTCCGCGCGAGAAGGCGCTCGGCGTGTTGGTGAAACCGCCCTGGACCATTCGCGAAATGCGTGCCCTGAAACCGAAGTGGGCAGGCAGGGTGGTGATCGATGGTCCCTCCTCCATCGAATTGTTCCCGGTCTGGGCGCACCGGGACACGACTTCCGGCCTGGAATACATCGAACAAGTTCACTTTCTGCTCGACATTATTGACCACACCTCTCTCCGCCATTCACAATCGTGGCTGGTGATTTCAACAGCAATTCAATCTGGGACCGCGACTACGGGCTAAAGAGCCACACAGCTGCCGTTAGCAGATTCCACAAGCTCGGATTGGAAAGTGCCTATCATAGATTCTTTGGAGAATCCCAAGGGGCAGAGAAACGCCCGACGCACTGGAATAACAAGAACGGCGCTCCGTACCACATCGACTATGCATTCCTGAGCCTCCCGCTGTTATCCAAACTGAGAAACGTAGAAGTTGGTTCTCATCATCAATGGCATTCTTCCAGTGATCATGTTCCCGTGCTGGTTGAAATCGATTTGTAGGAGATAGAGCAGCCGACCGCGCTATCGGTCACTTTTTGACCAGTAAGTACTAGTTCTGTCCCAATTCTGTCCAGACGTACAGCTGTGCTTTCAACCTGCGCGTGTTAGCTTTGGGCGGGAGTCGAAAAAATGGGGCGCTTGCAGAATTTGCGCGATGAAGGCGGATTCGCACTGGCGCTGCGACATAACAATTCGTGCGCCGTGGCTCGGAGGCGCGTCCAAATAGCTGCTGCCGCCTCCCGCCACACGCCTACGACACCATTTCTAATCGCTAGTCGCCGAAATATTAAAAATCGAGTTAACTCGCTCAAAACAAATGAGAAAATATTTTCTAATCGCTAGTTTTTCGCCCCATTCTGGCTTCCGGGGCGCTGGCGGCGAAGAGTTTGTTCTCGCCGCCGTGGTCTGGCTGCGTGATGACTTTCTCGAAGCGCAGGCCGAGTTTTTCCAGCAGCGCGACGGAGGCTTGATTGGTGGGCTTGGTGATGGCGACGATGCGCTTCAGGCGCAGAGTCGTCCAGCCGTAGTGCATCACCGCAGCTGCCGATTCTCGCGCGTAGCCTTGCGACCAGTATTTCTGCAGGAACGCGAAACCGATGTCCACGTCCTCGAGCCAATCGCGCTTGAGCAGGCCGCAGATGCCGATGGGCGCGCCGGAATCTTTCAGCTCCACCAGGTACAAGCCAAATCCAAATTTGCGGTAGCTGGCGACGGGCCCTCTGGCGATGTAACGGCGCGCATCGGTAAGCGTGCGCGCGCCGCGATCGCCGATATTTTCCAGGAACGCCGGTTCGTTCAGAAGTTCCAGGATGAACGCGGCGTCGTCCAGAGCGAGACGCCGCAGCACCAGCCTTTCTGTTTCCAGAATTTTCACCGTGGGGACGCTTCCATCTTTCTGAAACGCAACCAATTCAGAAATGCTAATCAAAGGCAGGCGAGGCAAGCGGCCGCATTCCAACAATGTGAGACGGTAGGGGCCGGTCTAAGACCCGCCCCTACGAAATGCAAAGGCGCGTTGAGCCTACGCCTACGCCGACGCCTTGCCGGCAGCCGATTTCGCGCCGGATTTTTCGACGAGGCTGCGGTCCAGCACGACCAGGAACTTGGCGAGCCATGCGGGATGCGCCGGCCACGCAGGTCCAGTGACCAGATTGCCGTCCGCCACCGCGTCGGTCATTTCGATCTCAGCGTAAATTCCGCCGGCCAGCTCGACTTCGGGTGCGCAAGCCGGATACGCGCTGACGCGTTTGCCGGAAATAACGCGCGCCGCGGCCAGAATCTGCGCGCCGTGGCACAGCGCTGCGATGGGTTTGGCGGCCGTGGAGAAGTGCCGCACAATTCCCAGCACCTTGGGATTCAAACGCAAATATTCCGGCGCGCGCCCGCCGGGAATTACCAGCGCGTCATAATCCTCAGCGCGAATCTCGGCGAAGGTCGCGTTCAAAGTGAAGTTGTGTCCAGGCTTCTCGGAATAAGTTTGCGCGCCCTCGAAATCATGAATCGCAGTGCGCACATATTGCCCGGCCTTCTTGTCCGGGCAAACGGCGTGCACCGTGTGCCCCACCATCTGCAGCGCCTGGAACGGCACCATTACTTCGTAATCTTCAACGTAATCACCGACAAGCATCAAGATTTTTGCGGCTCCCATTTTGTCCTCCAATGCCGCAGTTTCGCGGCGAAAGTCAATCATGACACCGGGAGGGCGCATGGAAATTTGGGTGCTGCACCTGAAACAGGAACAGACGCTGCGCCGTCGCGGCCCTGGAAATTTTAAGCTCAAACTGAAGCACTAATAAAACCGCGGTTTGCTCGTGGTTCCCACGGTGGGCAACAAATTGGTCAGCACGTGGTCCACACGATCAGTGGCCATATCCAGGGCGCGCAGCCTCTCGCCGGTGTCTGGCGAAGCCATGATCAGCGCGAGTGGCGTGAAGGCATTGCGCACGTGATGATTTATCTCCGCCACCATGATGGCGCGTTCCTTCGCGCGGGCGAGCATCTGGTTCCTATGGCTCTGCGCCAGGAAAAATAGCAGGATGCCCGCGCCGGCGAGGGCAATCGCGGCGTCATCCAGAATCGTTTCGGCTGCAGCGATCCCCAGGTAATACAGCACCGCATCCGCGACATAGGTGATGGTGAAAAGCGCGAGGCCAGCCACCAGCGCGGCCTTCAGGTTGTACTCATTCAGCCATGCGGACATGTTTCTCAGTCGGCGCATCCGAGCCCTCCAACACCATTCGCCTCTGGAGCATAAAGCAATTAGCTGGAAGCCGCTAGAGTGAAATGACGCGGCGCGGGTCGCGTGAAGCCGGCGCGGCAAGCTTCCGGCTAAGGAATTTCGACAGCCACCAACGACATATCGTCGGCAGGAGGCCCGTGGCGGAATGCGGCGACGCGGTTCACGATTTCCTGCGTCATAGCGGAGAGAGGAAGCTGGGAAGTTTCGCGCACTATTTCCGCTAGGCCTTCGACGCCGAGCATGTCGTCGCCCTTATTGAAGGATTCGGTAAACCCGTCAGTGTACAGAATCACGCGATCGCCCGGCGCGACGGGAATTTTCACCGTAGATCCGGTGTCCACCGCGTCGTGCATCAGGCCCAGGATCGGGGTCAGCGATTCCAGCAGCCGCGGGGACTCACCGGGCTTGACGATCATCGCGGGCGGATGTCCGGCGCCGAAAAATTCCAGCGAGCGCGCTGCCATATCCAGTCGCGCGGCCACCACGGTGAAATAAAAAACCGAGCTGCGCAGGCTGCCAATCACAAAACGATTGAGATGCTCCATCATCGGGGCAAGTCCGGCGCCACGCTCGATTTGCGACATGGTTTCCGTGTAAATGCGATTCGCCACGAGCGCCGAGCCGATGCCGTGGCCCGAGACGTCGCAGATCATCAGCGACAAATGATCAGGGCGCGGAGCGACTAACCCGAAATCTCCGCCGATGGTGCGCACCGGCTGGTAAAAAGTTTCCACCGCGGCGCCTCCCCACATCAGGCTTCCAGGCGCAAGGCTTTGCTGCACGCGCGCGGCCAGCAACAAATCTTCTTCAATTTCGCGATGGCGCTGTTCGAGCTGGACGTTCACTTCGCGCAACGCGTTCTCGGCGCGCTTCTGCGCGGAAATGTCCGTGAGGGTTACCAGGGAAAAAATCTGTCCATCCGGATCCTCAATCTGCCGCGCGGTGATTACCACCGGCAGCCGGCTGCCGTCACGGCAGGGCACGTAAAACTCAAAAAGGTTGCTGCCTTCCTTCTGGCGGCGCTCGATTTGCCGCTGCAGCTCCTGCGCGCCTTCGGGCGGATACCAGCTCATGATTTTCGAGCCGACGAATTCGTCCGCGGAATACCCGGACATCTTCAGATACAACGCGTTGGCGAAAACCACCTCGCCACAATCGTTGGTTATCAGCACGCCCTGATTCAGCGATTCCAGTATGCCGACAACTCCGTCCAACCATTCATGCGGTATTTCGACCACAGGGAATACCTCGGCGTGCGAGCCTGAAAGACCGACTCAAGAATGTGAATCCAATATTGCAGGCCAATCATACCATTGGCGAAACATACGATGCCCGCTGCGCCCTGAAAGTCGCGGTCAAATGCGGCCACCGCGAGATCGTTTTGAGTCCCAGGTTGCCTAATTCCTTTGGAGGAAGCGCGGATGTGTGGATACTTGATGGATATAACTGGAGCGATTCCATATGGCCACCGCCAAGATTTTCCGGTCGAGAAACAGCCAAGCCGTCAAGCTGCCGAAGGAATTTCGCGTAAGCAGCAAGGAACTAGAAATCTTCCGGCGCGGAGACGAAATCATCCTGCGCGAGAAGAAGGGTGTGATGCTCCGTGCGTTCGAATTGCTCGCCGGCTTGCCCGATGATCTTACATTGGCAGGACGGGAGAACGACGGGCCACAAAAACGCATTCGGATGGAGCTAAAAAAGCGGGGGAGAAGCTAACGTGACCGATATTTCCACACCGAAGGGGCTGGCGGTTCTTGGCGCGGGCAAGATGGGCGGCATTCTGATCGAAGCGTTCTTGAAGCATGGCTTGATTGCGCCCGAACGCGTTTTCGCCACTGTGCGGCAGACCAGCTCGGAGCGGCGCAGCATTTCCAGCGCGCAGATCACGCTGGGCACCGACAATCGGGCGGCGGCAAAAAATGCCGACGTGATTTTGATTTGCGTGAAGCCGCTGGCGGTGGGCGCGGTGCTCGATGAATTCCGCCCGGAGCTGAACGACCAGAAGCTGGTGATTTCGATCGCGGCGGCGGTTTCCACGGAATACATGGAAACTCGCATGGGTGGAAATGTGCCGGTGCTGCGCGCCATGCCGAATACTCCTTCGATGGTCGGCGAAGGCATAACCGCGATCTGCAAAGGCAAACACGCCACCGCGAAGCATTTGGAACTCGCGCGCAAACTTTTTGACGCCGTCGGCAAAACAGTGGTGGTGGATGAAAAGCACATGGACGCGGTCACCGGACTTTCCGGCAGCGGCCCGGCATTTCTCTATATTATTCTGGAATCGCTGGCGGAAGGCGGCGTGAAGATGGGCTTGTCGCGCGAACTGGCCACGTTGCTCGCGGCGCAGACCATGCTCGGCGCCGCAAAGGTGGTGCTGGAAACCGGACACCATCCCGCGCTGCTGAAAGACACGGTGACGACGCCCGCGGGATGCACGATTGACGGGATTCTAGAACTCGAAGAGGGCAAACTGCGGGTGACTTTGATCAAAGCGGTCGTAAAAGCTTCGCAGCGCGCGAAGGAATTGCTGTTCAGCGATAAAGAGAGTTAGCGGCCTGCAATCGCGGCACGGAAAGGGCAAAGATTTACCGCAGAGAACGCAGAGAAAGGCGCACAGAGTTCGCAGAGAAGACTAATGCGAAGATTGCTCCCGAGCGATCTGGGCCGCCGCGTGGATTTCGAGATTAATGGTGTCGTCCGCATGCAGCAGAAACGTGCTGGCGTCCTTCATGCCCCATTTAACGTAGGGAATCGTGAAGTGTGTGTCGCACTGCAGCCGCGCGAGTGACACTGGTTGCACCGCAATCGTCATCGTGAGGTCGTGATCCTGCCCGTGAATGCGAAACGCGCCTGCAACATCCACCTGCGATGCTTTCTGCGGATCGAACGTCCCATGTACCTGCTGCGGCGTGAACACGATTTCCGGATACTTCTGGCTCTCCAGAATTTCCTGATGCATTTTCTTGTCGCGGGATTTGTTGTCGGTATCAGCGCTGCGTGCGTCCACCACAATCGCGCCGCTGGCTTTGCCGCTGGCTGCATCGAAATGAATTTGCCCGCCTTTCAGCTGGAAGGTTCCGTGAACGGTATGCAGCGTGGTGCCCAAAGTGAATTCGATCTTGGTCTGCGAGGGGTCGAGTTTGACTACGTATGCCTGTGCGCAAGCAGCTGGAGCAAATGCCACAACGGCGTAGCACGCGATCAGGAACATCGCCAGCGCACGCACGAACTTCACGCGCGCAAAACCTGCCATCCGAGATCGAACATTTCGCTCGCGCGAATCGGCGCTGGCTTCGGACAATTGGCGTGCGAGGAAATCATCCGTGCAAATAACTTGGGATTCGCGGCGAACATGCGCAGCGCCTTGCGCCGCAGCCACGCCTGCCGATCCAGCAGCAGCAACAATCGCGCCATGCGCACAGGTCCAAGCATGAACCGGCGATGCGCCCCACGATACGGCGCCAGATCTTCAGCTGCCAGCGCATCGCCCAACAGCACCGCCTGCTGAAACGCGAGGCTCATGCCCTGGCCGGTGATTCCGTCCACGGAAAAAGCAGCATCGCCCACCAGCGCAACATTCCCATGCGCCACGCCGCGCGGATATTCCAGCACAGTCTGGCAGCCCGTTTCTTCGCTAGTGCGCCGCGCACCGCCCAAGCGCCGCGCCACTACTGGAAAATGCCGCAGCGCGGGTTCCACTCTCAATTGCGGATCGCTGGTCAGCACCGCCAGGCAAATTTCATCTGGCCCGGTCGGCGTCACATAAATCTGGCAATGCTCGCCCCAATACACTTCGACAAAATCGCTCCACGGAGTAATCGCGTAGTGGCAGCGAAACCCAAAACGCGCCGAGCGGACGCGCCGCGGGCCAAGCCCAGACCATTTGCGAATCATGGATTTCTGGCCGTCGGCGCCCACCAGCCAGTGAAAAGGAAACAACGCGCCATCCAGACGAGCACTCGAGGAATTTAATTCGGTAACACGGGTGCCCCAACGAAACGTAACGCCCAAATCCGCAGCCCGTCGCACCAGCAATTCGTGGAGCACGCTGCGGCGCAAACCGAACGCCGCCCCGCGCGTAATTCTGCCGCACACGGAAGACGCTTCATCGGAAAATCGCAAACCAGCGATTGGAAAAGCTACCGAGGAGTCCAGCCAGATGCCCAAATGCCGCAGCGCGGATACGCCTTCAGGAAGAAGGCCTTCACCACAGGGCTTGTCAATCGGAGGCTTGCGCGCGTCCACAACCGTCGCGCGAAGTCCCTTTTGACTCGCCGCTATCGCCGTCGCGATCCCTGCTGGCCCCGCTCCGACGATCAGGACTTCCGCGCCTGTGGCCACTGGCCCCCGCTTCTACCACCGTAACAGAACTAACTCCGCGCAAAAGCCCGGACCCATCGCGGCCAGGATGCTCAACGAGCCCGGCTCCGGACGACGGTTGGAATAAACGTCTTCCAGAACCAGCAATACGGAGGTGGAAGAAATATTTCCCACGCGCCGCAAGCAAGACCACGATGCCGACAAATCGTCCGCCGTAATTCCCAGCGCGGTCGCCGTCGCTTCCAAAACTTTCGGGCCGCCGGTGTGCATGATCCAGGATTTGATGTCGGAGCGCTTCGCGCCATTTTCGGCGAGGAACGCATCCACATCCTTGCCCAGATGCTTGGTGACCATCTCCGGCACTTCCGGTGACAATACGATGCGGAAGCCCTTCTCAGAGATGTCCCAGCCCATGACCTTTTCGCTGTGCAGATAGAAGCTGGATTTCGTCGCGAGAATTTCCGGGCCGTCAGCTTTGCGATTGGAACCGGTGATCACCGTGGCCGCGGCGCCATCGCCGAACAGGAGCGCGGAAATCAAGTGCGCCATCGAAAGGTCGTCGCGCTGCAGAGTGAGCGAGCACAATTCCACCGAAAGCAAAGCGGCGGCCTGATCCGGATAGGCCTTCACATAATCCGCAGCGCGCGAAATTCCCGCGGCGCCAGCGACGCATCCCAATCCGAAAATTGGAATTCTCTTGATGTTCGGCGAGAGGCCCATGCGATTCACCAACCGCGCATCCAGCGAAGGCGCAGCGATGCCGGTGACCGACGTGACAAAAATTGCGCCGAGATCTTTGGGCCCGATTCCTGCTTTGTGCAGCGCTTTACAGAGCGACTCTTCGCCGAGTTCCAGCGCGTGCGCGATCCAGGCATTGTTGGCTTGTCCCCAAGTTGTCAGACCTTCGTAGAAATCAATGGGTTCCACCAGGTAACGACCTTCGACCTGCATGCTCTCGTCGAGGCGATCGAGAATATCCGGATTCGAAAGCCGATGGCGCCAGTCGTTCTTCAGGGCCTCCGTCAAAATCTCCTGCTTGTAGTAGTACTCTGGAAAGGCGCTCGCGACGCTGGCAATCCTCATCGAATAGGCTCCTGGTTTGGTGGCTTAAGTGGTTCCGAAGGATAATATCGCGAGAATGGCCAATATCAACACAGTGTTTTTGTAAAATACTACAAAAGTGGTGACTAGCCGGTTTGGGCCCCCCGGGGCTCCGGGCGAGCGCGCGACTCGTAAAAATGCCCCAAACGCTGCCGGCGCGTGAGAATTGGGGATTTATGTGCGAAATGAAAAAACTCGGAACAAAAAAATCCCCGGGTCTGGGGGCGCAGACCCGGGGACGGGGGTGAGGGACGCTGGGCCGAGAACTCTTCTAAATTCGTGACGCGCTTAGTAATTCCAGCGGCGCATCGCCATCGTCGCGCGAAACACCAGTTGAATCGCCATAACGATCATCGTGTCACGAAGCGCGATTGCTCGCTGGCGCATAACCGAACCCTCCGAGGCGTCGGGAAAAGGCAGCGCGTGGGCGGTTGCTGAACCGGTGCTGCTGTGCGATTTCCAAAATGTGTTCGTCAGAGTGCTCATGCCCCGCCCCTCTAATTCAGTACGTAAACCGGGTTGTCGTGTTCGACGGCTAGAACCATGGATTTGAAGATGTCCACGTCCCAGCTATCCGCGATACGCAAGCGAACGACTTCGGTGGTTTCCGAAACCAGCCGCCCGCGCAGCGGCACTCGCAAGTTCCCTGCTACTACCCGGAGAATCACCGACTGCCCCATCCAGATTCCGTAGCCTCCGACCATCGGTCTCCCCCTCGTGAGACTCACCTTACTCGAACAAGTACAGTTTCCTGCAGAGGTCCGAGGCGGCCAATGGTACAGCGGGCTATAAGCAGTAGGCGGGTAGTACTAGGCATTTGCCGCGTGTTCGGGCTGGCGGCTAAAGGCTTTTCTGTTATTGTGTTTACAGCCGTTTGGCGGGTTTTCAGGGCTTCCGTCAGGCATCCGTAGAACGAGGGACTCCACACTTAATGGTCGAGCTATTGAAGGAGCTGCTGCACCGTCTCTCCGACGTCCGCGCCATCGTGGCGCTCGGCGGCATGGTCATGGTCTGCGGGATCATTTTCGTCGAGACCGGCTTGTTCGTCGGCTTTTTTCTGCCAGGCGATTCCCTGCTGGTCACCGCCGGGGTAGTCGCTGCAGACAAGGCTTCGGGGCTGCAGCTAGCGTGGCTGCTGCCGCTGGTAACGCTCTGCGCGATAGTCGGCGACCAGCTCGGCTACTGGATCGGCCGCACCATGGGCCAGCGCCTATACCAGCGCGAAGATTCGCGCTTTTTCAAGAAGACTCACGTGATGCGCGCGCACGCGTTTTACGAGAAGTACGGTTCGCGCACCATCATCCTGGCGCGTTTCATGCCCATCATCCGCACTTTCTGCCCGCCCGTAGCCGGCGCCGCGCAAATGAGCTACACGCGCTACTTGCTCTTCGACATCATCGGCGGATTCCTCTGGGTCTGGAGCATGATCCTGCTGGGCTACACGCTCGGTATCCACGTGCCGAATATTGACAAGCGCATCCATTACGTCCTGGCCGTCGTAATTATCGTTTCCCTGCTTCCCGCCATCATTTCCGCATGGAAGGCCCGCACCAAAAAGATCGCCGTCTGATTGCAGCAAGCCAGAGCTGAAGAAGACCAGCCCCCGAACAAGCGGCGAAACGTCCCCCGCGCCTGCACCCGGACCAAACTGACGCCTACTGGCACTTTTGACAATTCCCCACCGTATTTCAAACTGTCATAAGAGGAATCATCGAATGGGGTTTGAAATGAGTATCTACGTTATCCATGAATTTCTCGGAGTGCTACTCCTACTCGCAGGCCTGATGGGGACAATCCTCGTTTTCGGGATTGCCGTCATTCTGTTTCATGAAGGGATCAACCAAACCCTGCGGCGCGCGAAAAACCGCGTCAAACCTTTGGCCGGCTTGAGCGCTAAAGAGCTGTGGCTCCGCAGACCCGGGGCCGATTCAGCGTCCGCGGAAGGTCCCCAATTTCGGCTAGCCCGATCGAAATGAGCCGCAATAGCGCGCGGCGAATCCGGGTATAGCTGCGATTCAAAAACTGCCCGCTCATCTCGACGAGCAATACCGCTCGATTTCGAGTTTCCGGTTACGTTAAGTATCGCGAGCTATCCAGAAAAGATCCGCCCGCTGGCTAAACGCAATCGCGCGCCAGACGTTCCCATCAGCACCGGGAACGCATGGCGCGCATTTGTGGTCTCGAACTGCGCCAATATTACTGAAGTGGTGTAAGAGCTTGGCAGGCAACGTCTGTCGCTGCGACGACTAAGCCCGTCACATTGAAGCGCACGACACCCGATTCATCGGAGCAGAACGCGCGTTGACCCGTCTGACCAACCGTTTGCGGCACGGCGCTAACGGCGAACGTCGGAACGATACCACCGACAGCCGCGCCACCCGGCGCTGCCAGCTTGTAGCCGCTCTTGTTGCCCGCAGCCAAGACTGGGTCAATCAAACAAGCCGCCGCCGCTGATGCGACGCAGGGGTTCACACCGCCCAGATTTGCGATGCTGGCAGCAAATCCAGTTCCCCACGTGGAAGAATAGGTGACTTCGGCGGTGACAATCGTACGCACGGAACCGACGGCCGAAGCTTCGTTGGCCGCGATGCGCGCGCGCAGTAAATTCGGAATCGCGATGGCTGCAATGATCAAAATAATGGCTACTACGATTAACAGCTCGATCAGGGAAAAACCCTTCTGTGTCCTCTTCATTGTTGCTCCTGGGCATTCGCATACACGCACTTGGTGCCACGGACGGGCGCGTAACACTCCTACAAGTGCACGAGTGTGGCCGTTTGCCATGCACGTTGGAGTGACGTGAAGCCTCCTGCTCAATGCGATTGGTTTGAGCGGCATGGACCGCACGCCAAACCGCGTGTGCCGAATGCGCGCACGGTGCCGAGCAGCGATCTTCAGAAAGCAGACATTCGGTGTCGAGCGAAGTTGCCGTTTTCGGCTGCGCCCATGCGCGCCAGATTTATTATTTTTTTCTAATTTCGTCGAACGCTGCGCGCATCACGTGCTGAATGATCGGAGGGAGGTGCCGCGCAACGCGCGTGGACAAGCTCTATGGATTCTCGCGCCAGACATTCCCAGCGGCACCGGGGACTGCTAGAATGCGCACCTTCCCGATTCCCAACGGAGGATTTCATTGATGACTGACGGCAGTGGCCGCAACCCGGAACAAATCATGCAAGTGGGATTAGGATTTTGGGCTTCGAAGACTCTGCTCAGCGCGGTGGAGATGGAGGTCTTCACGGAACTGGCAAAACGGCCGGAGGACTTGGCCACGCTTCAGGGCCGCCTCGGGATCCATCCGCGAGCCGCGCGCGATTTTTTCGATGCCTTGGTGGCGCTCGGGTTCTTGCGTCGCGTGGACGGCAAGTATGCGAACACGCACGAGACTGATTTATTTCTCGACAAGCACAAGCCAACCTATATCGGCGGCATGCTGGAAATGGCGAACCAGCGCCTGTATGGACATTGGAGCCACCTCACCGTGGCGCTGCGCACTGGCAAACAACAGAATGAAGCCAGAGACGGCGGGACCGAATCTCCTTTCGCGGCGCTCTACGCAGACCCCGCCCGCTTGAAGAACTTCCTGGGAGCCATGACGGGCATCAGCCATGGTGCAAACCAGCTGATCGCAAAGAAAGCGCCGTGGACGCAATACCGCACATTTGCTGACGTGGGAACCGCGCAGGGCGACCTGGCTGTGCAAATCGCGTTGGCAAATCCTCACTTGCAGGGCGTCGGATTCGACCTTCCAGAAGTGGGGCCAATCTTTGAGGAGTATGTAGAACAAAATAAACTCAGCGGCCGCCTTCGTTTTCACGCCGGCAGTTTTTTCAAGGACCCGCTCCCCCGTGCGGATGTCATCACCATGGGTCACATCCTTCACGATTGGGATCTTGACGAGAAGAAAATGCTTCTCCGCAAGGCCCATGATGCGCTAAACCCCGGCGGAGCTGTGGTGATCTACGAATCAATTATTGATGATGACCGCTCGCAAAATGCTTTCGGTTTGCTGATGAGTCTCAACATGCTCATCGAAACGCCCGGCGGATTCGACTACACCGGCAAAGATTGCATCGGCTGGATGAAGGAAGCCGGCTTCCGCGAGGCTCGCGTCGAGCACTTGCTCGGCCCGGAATCAATGGTGATGGGAATCAAGTAGCGACTCAGCCTGACACCGACCGCCAGACTAAATTTTCTTTGCGCGACAAAACGGCTCTCATTTCTGGTGCTACAATAACCGCGCATCCCGGCCCTCGCGGTTCAAAGGGGAATTCCATGCTACGCAAGCGCGCCTTCACCGCGGTGGTTTTGCTATTCGCACTTTTATTTTCTCAAGACTTTGTGCCACTGATCCGCGCGCAAGACGCGCCGCTTCCCACTCCCGGCGAACTGGACCAGCTGCTCGCTCCAGTCGCCCTCTATCCTGATTCCCTGCTCGCGCAGATCACCACGGCCAGCACCAATCCGCAGGAAATTCTCGATGTGGATAACTGGCTGCTGCAAAATTCCGATCTCAGCGGTGAAGCGCTCACCAATGCAGCGCAGGCTGCGGGATTCGATCCAGCGTTCGTGGCGCTGGTGAATTTTCCGCAAGTCGTAACCATGATGGCGGAGAATATTGACGATTACGCCTCGATAGGCCAGGCATTTTCTGCGGACCAGGCGTCAGTCACCGCTTCAATTCAGCGGTTGCGCGCTCAAGCCTATGCGTCAGGCGCGTTGCGGAGCAACGATCAATTTCAGGTGGAAGTGCAGCAGCCCGCCCCGAGTCAGACAATCTATGTCGTCCAGCCCGCAAATCCGCAAGTGGTTTATGTTCCGGTTTACAATCCCGCCGTCGTGTACGTCGCTCCTGCGCCCAACGTCGTCCCCGCAACTCTGATCACTTTCGGCGCGGGCATCGCCATTGGCGCGATGATCGCGAGCAACCAGCCATGGGGCTGGGGCGGTTGGGGATGGAATTGGGGATCGAGCCACGCTTATTACAATCACACCGTCTGGGTGAGATGGGGAAATCCGTATCGTCCGCCGAATTATTGGTATCGCCCGCGTCCTGTGTACTACGACAACCGTCCCGGATACGGCGGAGATTGGCATTATCATCCGCCGAACTATCGGCCGCCGAATCGCCCGTACAACCGGCCACCGGATAGCAAGCCTTGGGGCCCGAACAATCCTCCGCCGCCGCCGAAACCCAATCCAAATCCGCCGCCGAAGCCAAAGCCGAATCCGGGTACAAGGCCGAATCCAGATACGAAGCCAAATCCAGGCACCAATCCGAATCCGGGTACAAGGCCGAATCCAGATACGAAGCCAAATCCAGGTACGAAGCCGAATCCGGGTACAAGGCCGAATCCAGATACAAAGCCAAATTCAGGTACGAAGCCGAATCCGGATACAAGGCCGAGTCCAGATACGAAGCCAAATCCAGGCACCAAGCCGAACCCGGGTACAAAGCCCAATCCGGATACAAAACCAAATCCAACGCCAAGGCCGAACCCACAGCCTAAGCCGCAGCCAAATCCGGATACAAAACCGCAGCCCAAACCTGCGCCGCAGCCTAAACCACAGCCACGGCCTACGCCGCAGCCCAAGCCGCAGCCAAGTCCTGATGCAAAACCGCAACCCAAGCCTTCGCCGCAGCCGCAACCACAACCACGACCTACGCCACAGCCCAAGCCGCAGCCAAATCCGGATACAAAACCGCAGCCCAAGCCTGCGCCGCAGCCCAAACCACAACAAAGACCTGCGCCTCAACCTAAGCCGAGCCAGCAACAAAAACCGCAGCCCAAGCCCGCGCCGCAAAAGCCTGACTCATCCAAGTCAAAGGCGCAGCCGCAGGCAAACTAATGCCAGGCGATTTCTTCGGCGGCGGACGCGCGATATTTAGCCTCGCGCATTTGGAGGTGTAATCGTGGTTGAGCCTGCAGAACTGCGGATGACCAGAATTCCACTTATCCACGGAGCCGGCCAAATTCCCGCACTCGGCTTTGGCACCTTAATTCCCGACCCAGCCGTGACGATAACTGCGACCCGGGACGCACTCGATGCGGGATTTCGACACTTCGATTGCGCGGAACGCTACGGCAACGAGCGCGAAGTAGGCACGGCGCTGCAGGCGGGACTTTCCGCCGGAAACGTCACGCGCGAAGACATTTTTGTCACCACCAAGCTGTGGAACTCCAACCACCGGCCAGAGCGCGTCGAACCGGCGTTCGAGGCGAGCCTGGAGAGACTCAGGCTCCAGTATCTGGACCTCTACCTCATCCACACTCCATTTGCATTTCAACCCGGGGACGACCAGGATCCGCGCGATCAAAATGGCAATGTCCTCTACGACCACGACGTGACTTTGCTCGACACCTGGAGAGCGATGGAAACTCTCGTGGATCATGGCAAATGCCGGGCCATCGGACTTTCGGACATCGGTCTAGACGAACTGAAGCCGATCTATGAATCAGCGAGAATCAAGCCAGCCGTGGTCCAGGTAGAATCGCATCCGTATCTGCCGGAAACCGAGCTTCTGGAATTTTGTAAGGAAACGGGCATTGTGTTTTTGGCTTTTGCGCCGTTAGGCCACGGGATGAAACCGGGGCTGCTCGAGGATCCCGTCATTGCGGCGATCGCCGCTCGAGTGGGGAAGACGCCCGCGCAGGTCCTGCTTGCCTGGGCGGTGCAGCGCGGCTCGACTGTGCTAACCACGCCCAGGTCTGCGGCCCGCGCGCGAGAGAATTTCGACATCTCTGCTCTTCCGCAAGATGCGCTCGAGCAAATCAATCGCATTCAGATCAGGCAGAGGCTGAATCCAGTGGTGACAACCGGCATTCCGGGTTTTATTTCGAGAGGGGCATGAACAATGGCGAAACTGACGAGCTTTCAAGCGGACATTCGCCCGCTTTTTACGGAGCGGGATATTCAAGGCATGATCAAGGGGTTCAACCTGGCAAGCTATGATGAAGTCAAAGCGCACGCGGCCGCCATCTACGACCGCATTCGGGGAATCGGCGGCGCGGTACTGCCGCCGCCACCGCCAAGAGGAGAAGGTCCTTGGCCTCAATCTCGCATTGAGCTATTCGCAAAATGGATGGCGGACGGGTGCCAACCTTAGGCGGCCTGCAAGCGCGCATGGCTGCTTCTTGGCTCACAATTCCCGCGATCGAACTGCACTGCGATTATTGAAGGAGGACGTATGTCAGATGAGAAAACAGGCAGCGCCGCTGGTGCAAGTCCGGCGATGCAGCCCACGCAAACAAATCCCCTCGATTTTGTGCCCGACAAAATTCCTTTCGACACTCCGTATGGTCCACCGATATCGCTAGACCGTGCCCAGGCGGTTATTCACGCGGCGGTGGCAGAGGCGAGGAAACGGGATTGGAAAATGAACGTAGCGGTGGTTGATTCGGGCGGCAACCTCGTCGCCTTTCAACGGATGGACGGTGCGATGCTTGCTTCCATTCAGATTGCCGAGCACAAGGCCAAAGCAGCCGCGACCTTCCGGCGCCCAACGAAGGAGTTCGAGGTCGGTATCAACGTTATGCATCTCAACTATCTGCTCGCGTTCGATGGGATCATTGCGTCTCGAGGCGGCATCCCACTCATCGAACAGGGGGCGATTATCGGCGCAATCGGTTGTTCGGGAGGCGCAGATTCCCAGGACGAGATCGTCAGCAAAGCAGGCGCGGCAGCACTCGGCCCACTGCCGGTAGGAAACAAATGATCCAAACCTCGAGAAGGCGTTGGGACAATCAACCGGTTTCCGAGACAAATAAATAAACAGGAGAACGCCATGACAACAGCAAGCGCACTTACGAAGCCCGAACAGGTCCGAATGACCCGGAGGTCGCCCGCCTATTGGCGTGTCACGATCGACAACCCGCCGCTCAACGTGATGGGCCCGGAAATGGTCAAGCAGTTTCAGCAAATCATCAACGCTCTGGAGGCCGACGAGCAGGTCAGGGTCGTAGTCTTCGACAGCGCAGTCGAAGACTACTTCCTGAATCACTCCGATTTCACGACCAAGCTTGAGGACCTGACCAGCATTCCTCAAGGCCCCACCGGCCTGGAGGCGTGGCCGGACTTTCTCGTGCGTCTAACGCGCTTGCCAGTCGCCTCCATCGCCCTCATCCGGGGCCGCGCGACGGGCAACGGGAGCGAGATCACGCTCGCCTGCGACATGAGTTTCGCCAGCCGCGAGAAGGCCATCATCTCGCAATGGGAGGTCGGCGTCGGGATGGTCGCCGGCGGCGGCCCCATGGCCCGGCTGCCCAGACTGATCGGCCGAAACCGCGCCCTCGAGGTGCTCTTGAGTTCCGAAGATATCAGGGCAGAGCAGGCCGAGGCCTACGGCTACATTAATCGCGCGCTGCCCGACGCCGAGCTGGATGCGTACGTAGAGGCGCTCGCCACCCGGATCGCCAAGTTCGACAAATGGGCGATCGCTAACACCAAACGCCTCGTCAACACCAGCCTGCCGCCGGACGTCGAGATCGGCGCCGGGTGGGATGCGTGCATCGCTTCGCTCGGTCGCCCCGCCGCCCAGGAAGGGATTAAAGCGCTGACGGCGCGCGGCTTCCAGAAGCCGGGGGATGTCGAAAATCGGCTCGGATACTACCTGGGCCAAATGGAGCGCTAGGCCGGCACCCGGCGCGATTCTCATCCCCTGGACTTTGAGGATGGGATGCGTTCGAAGCCAAGCTTGGCGGACACGTTTCGAATGCTTGTAGTGATGTTTAAGCATGTTCTGCGCACTATATCGAAAGGAGCCATCGATGAACGCCGTACAAGTCGAGCAGAAGAGCTACGAGATGCCCCCGCGAGAGGGGATCAGCATCGCGCATTTTCTTACTGTCGCTGACGTCGAGCGATCCGCCCGCTACTACGAAAAGGTCTTCGGCGCTCGCATTCTGACCATGGGTGACGGCAACGCGCCTCCCTACCTTCAGCTTGCGAATATCTGGATGATTTTGAACGTAGGGGGCGGCCCCACGCCGGATAAGCCGACGGTAACGCTCAGCGTCCCCGATCCGAATCACATCAACAGCTTTATGAATTTCCGCGTCGCGGATATTCAGGCGTGCTATGAGTTGTGGAAAAGTCGCGGAGCGGAGTTCCTCACGCCGCCCATCCCCAAGTACGGCGAGATTCGCTGCTATATCCGGGATCCTGACGGTTACATTATCGAAGTTGGACAGAGCACCAATCTCAAGTACGGTTAACGCTTGTCGCGAATAGGATGCCGACTCTGCGCCTCGTCGTCGCGCTTCTGCCGATCTTTGCCTTGAACAGTCACTCGCAGTGACATCGAGTTGAAAAGGCGCCGGAAATCGCGCGACTCGACGAGTATCACATTTCGATTCCGCTAAAGCATTTAGCTTCTCGTCAAATTGGAGGCTGAAGATGAACGGTCAACAACAGAAGCGGCAAGATTCTGGAGCGCAAGATCAAGAGATCCGTGCGGCACTGAATCAGCATTGGGCGGCGTCCGATGCCAACGATTTTGAAACGGAGCACCGCATTTATCTGGAGGACGCGGTGCTGGAATACCCGCAGTCAGGCGAGCTAACGCGCGGCCGAGCCAACATACAGGGCCAGCGCGAAAGTCAGCCGAACAAAAAACGGTTTTCTATCCGGCGAATTGTTGGCAGCGGCGAGCTTTGGGTCACCGAATTCATCCTGACATACGACGGCAAGCCTTCCTACACCGTGAGCATCATGGAGTTCAAGGGCGACAAAGTTGCGCGGGAAACGCAGTACTTTGCGGATCCATTTGCGGCTCCCGCATTCCGCGCCAAATGGGTCGAACGGATGGACACTTAGTCTGGAGGTGCGAGGTGGATTGGAAAGATTTGGTCCGGTTTGCGCTGTTGGGTAGCAGTGATTTGGAACAATATGCCATCTTGCCGGTGCGCGTTTCGATCGGGCTGTTCTTCGCCATCTCCGGGGCAAACAAATTGTTTGTCGCCGGCGGCACGAAGCCTGTTTACGACACGCTCGTTAAGGCCAAAGTCCCGTTTCCCCGCCAGACGGCTTATTTCGTGGCGGGCGTCGAGTTCGTTTGCGGATCCTTGGTGGCCGTGGGGTTGCTTTCGAGCCCGGCCTGCGTTGCTTTATTGATCGATATGGTTGTCGCGGTCCTGACCGACTCGCTTTCCACCCTGCCGAAGGGACTTTCGCCGCTTAACTGGCTCGACGATTTCCTCTACCTTCCGGAAGTTCTGTACGTGCTCTTCTTTATCTGGCTGATCTGCTCCGGTCCGGGAAAGTTCAGCATTGATTTCTGGCTCGCCGGCAAATTACTGAGGTAATCGAGCGTCCCTTCGCCGAGGAGGAATTCCATGCGAGAGGGATCCGAACAGAGTGGCTCGGCTGCTATCGGTGAACGTTGGCCTTCCGCGCGACGTCGTGTGGAAAGAGCGCACGATGCACGCCGGCGTCTGGAAAAATCCGGTGGCTGGTCCCTGTCGTATCGCCGCTCGCTCGTCGGCAAATCGCTTAAACGCAAAGCGGGGAGCCTGGCGGCTCCCCCGCTTGCTTCTTCCATGGCCGCCGCGATGCCGAAGGCTTCGCTGGTGGCGCGCACCGCAAGAGCGGTGTGAAATCGGCGTCTATCTCAAACTGCTCTGCCCGGTGGAGTCATACAAATTCCTCCCGTGCGCTGCGACTACAATTCCCTTCTACTCCCGCGTATTGCTGATTGCAACTGGAAAATCGGGCGAACAGAATCTTGGAGCGAGTGAGAAATTCCTGCGGCGTATGCGAAGGCAATTGGAAAACTCGGAAGCGGCGGGTTACTTCAGCAGCAGAGCTTCGCGGACCTGATCTCGTCCGACGAAAGTCTTGGACGAGCGGAACTTCCCGAAAATATCCAGAATCTCGCGATTTTGAAATACGCGCGCATGAACCGCCAGCGTCGGAGTCGGCACCAATTCCACCGTCTGTGAATCCACTACTTTGTAACGATTAAATCTTTCCGGCGCGCGGCTGTGAAACGAAGCCAGCACCGCGCCCCCGGGCCGCATCACCGTGTAAATCCGCTCCATCACCCGCGGCAGCAGCTCGGCGTCGAGATAATCAAAAAGGTCCCACGCCAGAACGCCGTGAAAATGATCTTCCGGATATTGCAGCGACGTTTCCAGAAATTTGGCCGCAAGCATTCCTTGCGAGACGCGCGCGCTTCCGTCTCCCACTGGCGCCTTGCGCAGGCTTTCTTCCTCCGCCAGCAAAAATTCCTTCCAGGAACGCAGCAGGTCTTCGGTGGAAAGCCGGAAGCCCTTCTCGATGAAAAACATCACGGTGGATTGAAACACGGCGCCCAGGTCCAGAATTTTTCCCTGGCCGTTATCGCTGATCAGCCACAAAAATTCTTTCAGTCCGTTCGATACGCGGATATTGGCGGAAGCAGCCGCCGCGGATTCCGGCCCTGGTTTCACAGGCGCGCGGGCCGTCGCGGTGGTGGAATTCAGTCTTTGCTTGGCCGTCCAGTCCATGAAGCGCTTTAACCCCTCGGCGTTCCGACGATGGCGGTGCTGGACACTTCAACTTCTTCGGCCGGCGTGCCGCGTCCGGAAGATTTAGCCGCGTGACCGGGCCGCGTCATTTCCACTTTGCCGCGGAAACTCGCGCCATCTTCAATCCGGATGCGCGGCGCAAGCACGCTGCCCTGCACGTGGCTCGCGGGACCCATGCGCACATTATCACGAGCCTGCAAATTTCCCTGCACATTGCCCTCGATCACAATTTCCGGCGCCGCAATGTCCGCAGTCACGCGGCCGTTCGGGGCAACGGTGACGCGCCCGTTGGCCAATTGAATTTTTCCGTGCGTTTCGCCTTCGATGATCAGATGGCAATCGCCGGAAATGTCCCCGCGGATTTTCAAGCCCGCGGCGATGGTTGACACCGAAGCAATTGCCGCGGTCACGTCCGCCGCCGTTGCCGGCCCGGATATGAATGCCGGTGCAACGGGCGAGGCGGGCACAAAAGACGTCACAGTTTCCGGACGCGTAGCCGCGGGCGCGCTGAAATTCTTACTGATTGGGGCCGGCTCTGCTGCATTTGCTCCCGGGGCAGATGGCTTTAGTTCTTCAGTTCGCTTCCACATATGGGTTCCTCCCCCAGTATCGCCGAGACTCCCGCGGGGGGTGGCGGGGTCCTGATGTGATGCCCGAACTATAGTACAGACACGCGTACGAACGATAGAGGGCGCCGTACTTAAGTGACAACGCGCTGCGAATCCATCACCACCGCCCCGCTGCTCAAGTCGTCCGCACGTCGCTATTTCGCATTTCCCACATCGCTTCGATGTAGCCGCCCAGCTCGTGAAAAAATATCCTCACGCCCTCGCCGGTGCGCCACCAACTCTGCGGATCGTAATCATTATCCGGCGCGGAAATCACGCGGAGCTGCGTTCCCGGCGGCAAAGTGCGCTCGTAAATATATTCCGAGCGCCGCGTGTGATAATTCGAAGTAACCAGCAGGATTTTCTTCCAGCCGTGCGAAGCCAGCATTTCACTTACTACCAAAGCCTCCTCGCGCGTATCTTCCGCGCGATGATTCAGCGGAATAATCGCCGCGGCCGGCACGCCATGGTCCACCAGATCTCGCTTCATCAGGTCAGTCGTACTGGCATACGAACGCAACGACCTGCCAGTCGCCACAACACGCGGCGCCATGCCCGACCTGAATAGCGCCGCTGCCCGTGAAGCCCGCACCGCATCAAAATTATCCCCACTCAGCACCACAATAACGTCCGAATTTTCCGGCGCATCGTCCACAATCCAGAATTCCCCGGCAAATCGCAGCAGCGGCACGCGCACCAGATACAAAATCACCAGAAACACCACGAAAAATATCAGGAACAGCAGCTTGAAGATGATTCCACCGCGCTGGGGATCCGGTTCGGCGAAAAGCGTGGCGGCGAGGCTGGTCATTTTCCTTGGATGCCCGCGTCCAGCTTGCGCAGGCGTTCGGCGGCGTACTCCGGCAAAGTCCCGTTGAAATAAACTTCCTTGATGCTGTAGGACTTGCTGCGCTGCTCGACGATCGGCAGAATCTCAATGTGCCAGTGATAATCCTCGGCGATGGTGCGCCAATATTCGCGCAGGTCGCCTTTGGTCTGCAGCGTGTTCGGCGCCGTGTGCACCACCAGATGATAGCCCGGCGCAACCTGCAGCAGGCGGCGCAGCGTGCGGCCTAGTAACGCGGCCAGATGCCGGCGATTTTCTCCGGGCAGCGGCGCTTCAAATTGATGATTATGTGTGCGCGGCATCAGCCACACTTCGTAAGGCACGCGCGAAGCGTAGGGGCAGAGCGCGTGATAATCGCCCGCGTTATCCACCATGCGCTTGGCCTGACGCATTTCCTGGCGCAGAATGTCGCAGAAAACGCAGCGTTCGCGTTCGCGAAACCATTCACGCGCCGAACGCAGCTCGTACAAAATCCGCCGCGGCACAAAGGTAGTTGCGGTGATCTGCGAATGCGCGTGCGGCCACTCTTCGCCCGCCTGCGCGCCCTGGTTCTTGAACACGGTCACATATTTAAAACGCGCATCGCGTTTCAGATCGGCGATCCGCCGCGCCCACGCATCCAGCACGCGCTCGATTTCCTCGTCGCTCATTAGCTCGAGCGTGCGCGTATGTTCCGGCGTCTCAACGACGATCTCGTGCGCCCCCACCGCCGCCATGCGATCGTAAATTCCCTCGGCGGTGCGCGCCGGCTCGCCTTCGATCCGATACAGTGGCCGGAAATGCGGGTACACCCGCACCTGCCACGGCCCACCCGCAGGCAAATCCAGCAGCGAATGGATCTCGATGCGATTGTCCGGGCACAGCGGACAAGGATCCGGCCGCACTTTTTCGCGTTCCGGATGCCCCGCCACCACCCAACTGCGCGTGATCGGATCTTTGCGAAGTTCCATCAGCCCTCAAGCTGCAAAATCAAATGCGTCATCTTATAACGTGGCAGTTGAGGAGGGCAAAACATAACGACACAGGTTTCGTAGCGGCGGTCTTCAGACCACGATGGGTTTGTGGCGCGATTACGATTCCGCACTGAAGTGCGCGGCTATAAAATCGTGATTAGCGGGTGTAATGCGTGGGCGTGGGCCCAGCTTCCAGCCGATGGCGATCCCAAATCGCGCCTTCGCGGCTGTAACTGGCCATCTCGAAATCCTGCGTCAATTCCAGACAATCCGTGGGGCAAGCATCTTCGCACAATCCGCAGAACATGCAGCGCGAAGTATCGTATGTAAAAGTAGTCAGAACCTTGCGTCGCGTAGCATCGTCGCGCAGCCAGCCGACCACAATCAGATTTTCCGGGCAAGCCAGCGCGCACAGATTGCACGAAATGCACAGCGACTCCCCAGTCTCCGGATTCATGTTCAGCCGCGGCGCGCCGCGATAGCGCTCCGCCACCATCGGCCGTTCCTGGGGATACTGCTCGGTGTAAATATTCTTCGGCGCCTGATAGCGAAACGTGACCCACATACCCTTGAACAGGTCCACCAGGAAGACGCGCCGCAGAAGTTCTCTCATCGCGTGGATTGTGACTTCCCTGCTGGTGGATGTCAATAGACGCGTCACGACCGGCTGTGAAAGGACGCAACGGTTCCATGCTATGCTGCAAAAAATGAGCCCACTCGATCATGTTACAGCCGATGACGATGACGCCCGCTTCATGCGTGCCGCGCTGGACGAAGCCCGCGCCGCAGCTGAACGTGGCGAAGTCCCAGTCGGCGCGGTGGTCGTACTGAACGAGGAGCTCATCGCGCGCGCTGGAAACCGCACCATCACCGATTGCGATCCCACCGCGCACGCCGAAGTAATTGCGCTGCGCGAAGCCTCAAAGCGTATCGGAAATTACCGGCTCGCCGGCGCCACGCTCTACGTCACCATCGAGCCCTGCGCCATGTGCGCCGGCGCCATGATTCAAGCCCGCATTACGCGCCTGGTTTACGGCGCGCCAGACGCGAAAGGCGGCGCCGTGCAATCGTGCTTCGCCGTCCTTGATCATCCGCAGCTGAATCATCGCGTCGCAGTCACCGCCGGCGTCCTTGCCGAAGACGCAGCCGCCGCGCTCAGAGATTTCTTCGCCGCCCGACGATAACGTTATCGTGACGGCCTCAGAACTGGATTGCCCTCTCGCCACTTACGAAGGATTTGTTACACTCGTTTACGGCGCAACGAACGCGCTCTGATACCGCACTACATATTAATGATCATAGGAAGGAACAATTCGAATGCACGTAAGCATGACTCGCAATACTAGGCGGAACGGCACGCGCCCCATGCGCTGGTTCATCGTCGTCGCGGCCTTTCTGGCTGGCGCCATTTCCCTGCCCGCGCAAACCGCGGCCAATCCGCAAAAAGCGCAGACCTCGGACGAGGTCACCCGCAAAGACCTCCTAGCGCAATTCAACGAATCGCTGCAAGAACTCACCGCGCGCGTCTCGCCCTCCATCGTCCAGGTCCAAGTCACCGGCTACCGCGCGCTCAACGACAAAAATGACACCGACACCAGCACCATCGGCCGCCAACGCAGCCTGGGCTCCGGAGTAATCGTTGATCCCGACGGCTACATCATCACCAACGCGCACGTGGTAAAAGGCGCGCAGCGCGTGCGCGTGATCCTCACTCCCGCCACGGCCAGCGATTCCCAAGTCCGCGCCAGCCTCGGCCTGGGCGAGCACAGTCCGCCGGCCGACGCGCGCATCATCGGCATCGCGCCCACCATTGATCTCGCACTGCTGAAAATTGAACAGAAAAATTTGCCCGCGATGGCCTTCGCCGATTACACGCAACTGAAAAAAGGCCAGCTGGTGCTCGCGTTTGGCAGCCCCGAAGGCCTGGAAAATTCCGTCAGCATGGGAGTAGTGAGCGCCGTCGCGCGCCAGGCCGACCCCGACCAGCCGTCGGTGTATATCCAGACCGACGCGCCGATCAATCCCGGCAACAGCGGCGGCCCGCTGGTGAATACCAATGGCGAGCTGGTCGGCATTAACACATTTATTCTCACCGAATCAGGCGGCAGCCAGGGTCTGGGCTTCGCCATTCCCAGCAGCGTGGTGGAATTCGTATATCACGAGCTGCGCAAATACGGCCGCGTGCATCGCAGCATCATCGGCGCGCAACTGCAGGACATCACGCCCGATCTCGCCGCCGGCCTCTCACTGAAAAAAGAACGCGGCGTGGTAGTCACAGACGTCGAGCCGGGAGGCCCTGCCGAAAAAGCGGGCTTGCAGATTCAGGATATTCTCCTGAGCCTCGATGGCCGCGCGATGGGCAGCGTCCCGCTGGCCGAAATGATTATTTCCACGCGTCCCGCAGGCGCCGTGATGCAGGCTGAAGTCCTGCGCGGCACGCAACGCCTCACGCTTACGATTCCAGTGAGCGAGCAAAAAAACGACGTGGACCAGCTCGGCGACCTCGTTGATCCCGAAAAAGATCTAGTCACCAAGCTGGGAATTTACGGCGTGGAAATTGATGGGCAACTAGCGAAGCAGCTCGAAGATTTGCGCGAACCCACCGGCGTAATCGTCGCAGCCCTCGCCGCCGATTCTCTGGGCGTGGAAGCAGACCTGCAACCCGGCGACGTGATCCACGCGCTCAACGGCAAACCTCTCCAGACGCTGGAACAACTGCGCGCAGCATTGAAAGCGCTGCCAACTGGCGCGCCCGGCGTCCTGCAGGTCGAGCGCGACGGAAAACTCCTCTACGTCACGTTTGAAATGGATTGACGCCGCCGAAATTCCCGGATCCGCGTAGCGCCGGCGTCTCGCCGGCGTCCCGCCGGCTCTTTAGCTTTCGCCGTTGCCGTCGAACTTGTAGCGGCCGCCTTTAGGCGGGCGCCTTTGACTTCCATTCGCGAAACGAGCCGGCGCCTTCTCTTTTCAGCATGCACGAACCCGCCCACTCGCAGTTGTGACCCCGCACCACGTTTGTTAAGCTACATGTGCAACGACCGCGGAGAGGTGTCTGAGCGGTTGAAAGAGCTCGCCTCGAAAGCGAGTGTCGGGGAAACTCGACCGTGGGTTCAAATCCCACCCTCTCCGCCAATCCAATCATGCAGAGTCAGCAATATTTGCGATGACTTCAACGCGGCAATCAAACCCTTTTCAAAATCAGAACAAAATCCGAGCAGTCCGGCGTTCAGGGTAAACATGACCTCACGCTCAATTTCGTACTTCTTAGTTCCGGCTGTGTTCCTCGTGTCGTTGGCAAGCCTCCATGGTCAAGACAAGTCACTTCCGTCGGCAGCCCGGCAGCCCGTGAACGTAGCCGCCCGTTTGAGCCAGGCACTCGCGGCATCGAATCAACAATCTTCGCCCGGCCAGCAGCAAGCCTCTTCTGGCTCCCTCACGTTGCCTCTCAATTTTCAGCGGCACACGGGTGATCTGGATGACATGGTCAAGAGGCGTGAGATTCGGGCTCTGGTTGTCTACAGCCGTTCCGGTTTTTTCTACGACGCGGGACAACCGGAGGGAATCTACTACGAGGCGTTGTC
Source organism: uncultured Acidobacteriota bacterium (assembly GCA_963821765.1). Taxonomy (GTDB): domain Bacteria; phylum Acidobacteriota; class Terriglobia; order Acidiferrales; family UBA7541; genus Palsa-295. The sequence goes on along the minus strand of CAWGFF010000016.1, from coordinate 411,265 downwards.
CGATTTTCAGCGCTTCGTGAATCAGAGGTTCAGAACCGGCGCCCTGCAGATCAATGTCACGTATATTCCGGTGCGACTTGAACAACTGGAAAGCGCTCTCCAGGACGGCGTCGGTGACGTCATAGCCTTTGGTGTAATCGTCACGCCGGAGCGCGAGAAAGAGGTGCTGTTCACCACACCGATTGATTCACACGTGAAGCAAGTGCTCGTGACCGGACCGAAGTCTCCTCCCATAACGAGTCTCGAGGACTTGAGTGGGAAAGAAGTTTATGTTAACCCGCTGACGGCCTACTACCACAACTTGCAGAGAGTGAGCGATTCACTCCAAAAAGCTAGGAATGCCCCAATTCTTCTGAGATCTGCCGATCCCAATCTGACGGATGAAGACCTGCTGCAGATGGTTGGTGCTGGGTTACTTCCTGCCACGGTGACAATTAACATACGAGCCGGATTTTGGACGAAGGTTTTTCCGAAACTTACTCTTCATCCCAATATCCTCTTGGCGGAGGAACAACAACTGGCTTGGGCCACGCGCAAGGACAGTCCAGAGTTGATTCACCTTCTCGACGATTTTGTTAAAGACCGCCAGGTAGGAACTGTGTTCGGGAACGTCATGCTCAAGCGTTATCTACAAAATACCAAGTGGGTCAAAGACGCCACTTCGGCTGAGGAACTGAAAAAATTTCGGACCTACATCCAGTACTTTAAGAAATATGGGGCTGAATACGATTTTGACTACCTGATGTTGGTAGCGCAAGGGTATGAGGAATCTGGACTAGATCAAAGTCGGAGAAATCCCAGCGGAGCAGTGGGAATAATGCAGGTGATCCCCAGCCTTGCGGCGGCTCCTCCCATCAGTATTCCCAACGTTGAGATCGCGGAAGACAATATCAACGCCGGCGCGAAGATGATGCGCAACATCGCGGACACCTACTTCAATGACGACAAATTGGACGCATTGAACAAGACTCTCCTGACCTTCGCTTCCTACAATGCGGGCCCCAGCCGGATTGCGGAGCTGCGGAAAAAGGCGGCGAGTGAAGGCCTGGATCCGAACCGATGGTTCGGGAACGTCGAACTCGTCGTGGCCCAAGACGTTGGGCAACAAACGGTTCAGTACGTCAGCAACATCTACAAATATTACGTGGCGTACAAACTAGTCGTGGAGCAATCAAGAGTTCAGTAAGAGCCGGGATGTTGGTTTTTCCTTGTCCTCCGCATGAGAGCGAGGACACTGCTGAATCGCTTTAAGGGCTCTCTCTTCGCAGCTCGACCCGATCGTATATACACCTCTTACGGGCGTAACGCTTGGCTTACCGTCACGTTTTGGTATTGAAAAATCACAAGATACTGAAAACACGGGGCCGACAGCGCGCGCACTTGAGTTCAAATCCCACCCTCCCTGCCATCCATCATTTCTCCGTCGCCGCGCACGCCCCAATCGCTCCCTGAAATTGCATCTTCAAAATTTCGGCTTTCTCTTCCGTGCGCACCCTCACCCACGCGCCCGAATCATTCGTTTGCTCCGCGGAAGAAATCGGTCCCCGCTTTTCGTTGAACACGGTACTCTGGTCCACCACGTTCACAGTTTTATTTCCATCCACGGACTGCAGAGAAACTATGTAGTAATCACCCGCCTCGATGCCTGGATGATCGCCCTGCCCCGCGTGCACCGCTTCCACGGTGATTTTCTTCGCGTCCATCGTCGCCAGCGGAACCTCAAACCGGTGCGTATCAATGTAAATCAGCTGTCCGGCAGCCGTCCCTTCCTGCATTTGATTCCAAGCGATCGTGCAGCCATCGAAGTTGATCGGCGCGACAGACATCGTCGTAGTCACATCGCCAAAATGCGGCGCGCTGTGTTTCCAGCGCACGGTATGTTCAATCGAAAATTCCCGCGCCAGTTCCTTCAGAAAGTGGGAGATTCGCGACGCAATAGCAGACTGCGGCAACACCGGAAGGGCCATGGATCGCGACGGGACGGCGAAGCCGGCGACCGCCAGCCACAAACCTAGAGAAATCAGCATACTCCCAAAGCAATCTCGCTGCTTCTGCATCGCCGATACCTTCTCAACGCGGAAGATCAACGCCCCCACCGCGCCGAAAACCGCTTCGTTGCAAATTATCATCCCAATGCCGCCGTCTGAGCCATCCTTTTGACTTTTTTTCGCCTCCGAGCTCCCCCAAACCACGGCCGCAAACCAACAGCGTACTGGTACGTCTAGCGTGCGAGTACCGCGTAAACGGTACTTGGCTGGTCCTCCGACTGCGAGTACGCTTTCCCCGGCATACGAGCTGGGAACACACGGCGGGCAAACGCGAGAAGTCCCGGAGCTGCGTACAGTTTTTTTCCCAAGATTCTTCTTGCGCGAACCGTTTCGCCGTTGCACGATTCCGGCCTCGGCACCCAGCCGGGACCGGTCCATTACCCGTCTGATCGGACGGTTGCTCGTTTCGCCGAGAGCGTTCGGCTGCTGTGTTGATCTTCGAGCAAGGGGATTGGGAGGGCCAAATGGATGGAACCGCGCGATTCTCTTTGATCCTCGCTGGCGTAGGATCTGCTTTTCTTCTAGCCGGGTCTGCGTCCGCCAACACCGCCACTGTCCGCTGCGTTTCGCGCCAGGATCAAATTTCCGTCTATGATTCGCTGAGCACGCGCGGCGTCGAAGGTAAGCTGAAGTGCGGCGAGCAAGTCGAAATAATTGGCCGCGTGCAGAATTATGTAAAAATTCGCGCACAAAATGGCGTCGAAGGCTACGTGCCGGCCACTTTATTTGCCGGCGCTGCAACTTCTGAAAATCGCGAAGCTCCGGCTCCCAGCCTTGCCTCGGAGAATGCTGGCTCGGTCACCGCCTTTCAGCAGCAAAACGCCGGCGAGAAAAAGCAGGCTGCCAGCGAAACGGTGGCGCCGTCCAATACCTTCGCGGAAATGAATCCTGCAGCCGATCCCCAGCCTCTCGCGGATACTTCAGCTAAAGCGCCGGCCGATCCGCCGGCAACTCCCCGGGCGGCGGCCAGCGCCGCTGCTCCTTCGGCGGCGAAGCTGGTCGCCAATAGCGACGACATGCCCCCTGCGCAACCGGAAAACGAAAGCGCTGACTCCGCCTGCCAGAATTATTTTTCCGCCTACGGCCTCGCGCCCAGCCAGATGAAGTGGATTGAGCAAAATCGCAAAAAACTTTTCGCCAATGTCTGCCCCGCGCCCTATATTTCGAAAGTGGACTACGTGATCATTTTTACCCATGACGTGGACTTCTTCAGCGCCACCATGCCCACGCCGGTCCACCAGGTGGAAGGATTCTCCGATTTCAAGGCGATGACCGCCATGGACCCCGAGCTGATGTCCGTATCCGACGCGGATAAAGCGCATCGGCAATACGTCTGGGTGTTTCACTTCACGCCGGGCACTTTCGATCCTGCGAACTTCTCTCCGCGCCGCCGCTACCAATTCTCCACAGTCGAATCCAGCGGGATGGCCCCAGGCTCGAAAGCCGGCCTGAAAACCGTCGAAGACGCCTTCCGCTTCGTATCCAGCTCAAGCCACTGAAGCTCAACCCGTCGGATATCGACGGTCTCAGTCCGAATGGACGCCCAAGCCGCACTACGGAACCATCCTCACCTGCAAAGGCTTCTCGTACCGCAGCGCGAGATAGCGCATCCACAAAAACTGCTTGGCACAATCTTCGCAATATGCGAAGATTTATTGTGCGCGTCATAAGCCGCAGAAAAATCCGAGAGGCTTGCGGGCTGCACGCAGAGTGGGACGCGTCGTTGACTGGGTGGTATCGAATCGTAAAGGCAGCAAGGTGGAACAATTTTTCCGCCGTCCGGCAGACGTTAAACAATGCCGATCGCGCGGGATCTTGCGTGGTCTTTAATATTGGCCACAATCGTTGCCGGCTGATTTCCTATATTAATTATCAGGCGCGGATCGTTTACATCTTGCATATTGTAAGTCACGTCGAGTACGACAAGGGTGGATGGAAACATGATTGCGACTGCAATTAAAGGCGATACGCTCGCCGGTTTCGATACTCCAAAACCGATCACATCCGAAGCGCAAAATGAAAGATACATCGCCGCGCTCTTGGAAATGGAGCGCCGGAGTAATTTGACCGCGGCTGAGAAAAAGTACGCTGAGGTTTTGGCCTTGTTGATCGAAGCGTATGAGGAAAGGCACTACCCGATTCGCGCGGCTTCTTCGGTCGAGGTCCTGGCAGAGCTAATGTCCGCCAACAACCTCAAGCAAAAAGACCTCGCGTCCACGCTAGGGTCAGAAAGCATCGTTTCTGAAATTCTCAGCGGCCGGCGAGAACTTAATCGCCGCCACATCGAGCGGCTCAGCAAACGGTTCAAGGTTTCCCCGGAAGTGTTTTTCTAATTCCTTCCTGAAAACCTCAGCCAGGAAATGCGCTACGAACTCTTCTTCGCGGTTTTTCCGGATGCCACTGGCCCGCCGATCTTGTTCAGCGTATCCATCGCCCGCGATTTATAAGGGCTGTTCAACCCAATCACTTCCGTCAACACGACCCGCGCCTCCGGGATCCGCTGCATTTTCGCCAAAGTGAATCCCAACCGGTATTGATTCTGCGCATAACTGAACGTATCGGACTTCAGCAGCGGCGCAGCCTGCTTGAACGCGTCAATCGCCTGCGGATTGCGATTCTTGTTCACGTTCACTTCGCCCAGCGACGAGTACGCCAAGCCTTTTTGCAGCGCCACCTGGTTCTGCCACTGGGCGTCATCCACGTTGTCCGGCTTTTTCGCTTGCGCCAGCAGATCCAGCGCATGTTGCGCGTACGCCGCGGCTTTATCTAGATTCTTGGTATCGTTGCACCAGGTGTCGGCCAGCAAAATCAGCATCGAAATATCATCCGGATTCGAAGCCAGCAAACTCTGCGCCGCCGCCACCATCTTTGCCGAATTTTGCGCCTGCTGGTAAGCAATCGCGGTTTGCTCGCGCGCGCTCAGCGTGTAAGTGGAATCCGGAAATATAGTCGCGTAGCGCTCCAGCAGCGCCGCGCGCGCCGCCGCGTCCTTCGTTTTGTACGCGGCGTTCAGCAGCGCGTATTGCACGTAACCCAAATCGCCTTCGATGGTTTTCAGAACGCCTGCTTTTTGCGCGTTCCAGGCATCAGCCGCCGTGCCCTCGGGCGGCGGCGCCGATTTATAGCGCGCCACGATCGCCGCAACTTTCTGGCCCGCCTCATAAAGTTTCGCGCTGTCACCTTGTTCCTCCGCCGCATGAACCATAATTACTGCCGTGGAAAAATTATCAGGATCGAGCGCCAGCACTTTGTCGCCGTACTCGTACACCTTCGCGTAATTCTTCTGCGCCAGATAAGTCTGCACGTACAACTGATCGCCCAGCAGCTCCATATCGCCCTTGCCGAAATCCGTCATGAATTTATCCAACAGCGCGAGCTTGTCCGGCCCATCCGTCGCGGCGTAAATATCCGTCAACGCCTTATCCTCGGGGGTGCCCGCCGCCACCGAAACGCTCTTCCCGATCTGCGCCGTCGCGCTGCCCGCCATAATCATCACCAACATCACGCCCATCGCCGCGCACACCATGAATCGTCGCATGCCGCACCTCCCAAGAATTAGTCGAGCCCGCGAACTTCCCCCGTCGCGCGCCAGCCCAGGGATCCCCAACGCGCGCATCTTAGTCGAACCGCGCCCCGCGCCACAATCTTTTCGTTGCAGCCGCCAGCCATTGACGATTCCCCGGTTTCAGTAGAGGATTCTGTGTCGCGTAATCACGCAAGAAGAGGTGCAAGATGCCCGCAGCTACATCCTTCGAAAAATTAGAACACGAAAAACTCAGCTCGCACATTTCCCGCCAGATGATGAACGGCGAAGACGCCACGCTGGCCCGCGTCTTCATCGCAAAAGGCGGCATCGTGCCGCGCCATTCCCACCGCAGCGAGCAGTTTTCCCTCATCATCTCCGGCGCGCTGAAATTTTTCTTCGACGATGGCGAAACCGCGGTGGTCCATGCCGGCGAAATGCTTCTGATCCCCGCCCACGTGCCGCACAAAGCCGAAGCCCTGGAAGACACCGTGGACATTGACTTCTTCGCCCCACGCCGCGAAGACTGGATCAACAAAACGGACAATTACCTTCGCAACGACCCACAATTAAAAGACCCGCAACTCAAAAAGGACTGACTCATGGACCTCGGACTAAAAGGGCGCGTTGCCATCGTAGCGGCGGCCAGCAAAGGCCTGGGCCGCGCCATCGCCACGGAATTAGCCACAGAAGGCTGCGAAGTAGCCATCTGCGCCCGCACTTCCGCAGACCTCGAACGCACGGCGCAGGAAATCGGCGCGACCGCCGGCCGCGAAATCTTCTGGCGCGCGCTCGACGTCACCAACGCCGACGGCGTGAGCGATTTCGTCGCCGCCGTGGAAAAGAAATTCGGACGCATTGATATCTGCGTCACCAATACCGGCGGCCCGCCCTCCAAAAAATTCATGGAAATCACGCTCGACGAATGGCGCACCGCCGTAAATCTCGTCCTGCTCAGCAGCGTCTATTTCGCGCGCGAAGTTCTGCCGCGCATGCAGCGCCGCCGCTGGGGCCGCTTGCTTACCATCACTTCCATCTCCGTGAAGCAACCGATTGACGGCCTGATGCTATCTAATTCTCTGCGAGCCGGCGTCGCGGGAATGGCCAAAACGCTGGCGAACGAGTTCGGCGCCGACGGCATCACCGTCAATAACGTTTGCCCCGGCTACACGCTCACCGACCGCTTGACCGAGCTTTTCGAAAAACGCGCGCAAGATGCAGGCGTCGCCTACGAGCAAATTCTGAAGCAATCCACAGCGAACGTGCCCATCGGGCGATTCGCGCGTCCGGATGAACTCGCCGCGCTGGTAGCGTTTCTAGCGTCCGAGCGCGCCAGCTCAATCAATGGCACCACCATCGCCGTGGACGGCGGTAGCACGAAAGGGCTTCTATAAATTGACCTGCAACAGAAGTGCGAAACGCAAAAGCCTCGCAGCACGTTATATACTGGTTACTTTTGCCGCCATCTTTGTATCGCCTTGAGCTAGAGGAGAAAAGAATGACTCAGATTTCCGGACGCTTTCGTCCGCTTGTGCCCGCTGCCCTGTGCGCCGTAATTTTATCGCTGGCCTTGCTGCTTCCCGTCGTCGGACGCGCCGATGAGCCCTACGCCCGCAGCCGCGATTACAATCTACAAAATGTGAAAACGCATCTCTGGTTCGATACCGACCAGCGCAAAGTCCGCGGCGAAGTGACTCACACCATCGCCATGTTGCGCGACGGCCTCACCCAAATCCAATTCGATTCCGTGGACCTGAAAATCGCAGCCGTAACCGTGGACGGCAAGGAAGCGAAATTTTCCACCACTGCCACAGCCCTGATCGTCCCGTTGCCCGCCCCTTCCCGCCAGGGCGAGCACCACGAAGTTTTCATCCGCTACGACGGCCAGCCGAAAAAAGGCCTCTACTTCGTCGCCCCCGATAAAAATTATCCCAATCGCCCCAAAGAAATCTGGACCCAGGGCGAAGCTGAAGACACGCGCTACTACATCCCCATTTACGATTACCCCAACGATCGCACCACGTCCGAAATGATTCTCACCGTCCCGGCTACGTGGCTCACGATTTCCAACGGCAGCCTCGTCGGCGTAAAAGCTGAAACCGACGGCACCAAAACGTGGGACTGGAAGCAAACCGAACCGCTTTCCACGTACCTAATCAGCGCCGTAGCAGGTGAATTCGTCGAAAAGAAAGACATCTGGCGCGGAATTCCTGTGCGTTACGTAGTCCCGCGCGGCCAGGAAGACACCATTGATTCCACTTTCTCCCGCACGCGACAAATGCTCGATCTCTTTTCAGACAAGCTCGGCGTCCCGTATCCATGGGCGCAGTACGCGCAATCCTCGGTGAACGATTTCGTCGAAGGCGGCATGGAAAATACCAGCGCCACCACACTCACCACGCGCGGCCTCGTCGCTCCCGGCCTTGCGCCTGAACTACGTCGCGGTTCCGACGATCTCGATTCCCACGAACTCGCGCACCAATGGTTCGGCGATCTGGTTACGTGCAGAGACTGGGCCAACATCTGGCTTAACGAAGGCTTCGCCACGTATTTCCAACACTATTGGGCCGAACAGCGCTACGGCGCCGATGAAGTTGCCTATGAATTCTGGCACGACCAAGCGAGCTGGTTCCGCCAGAAGCGCCTCTATCCCGTCCCGATCGTCACGCGCAATTTCACCGATAGCATCGAATACGCCGGCAACGTTTACGACAAAGGCGGCTGGGTGCTGAAAATGCTTCGCACCAAACTCGGCGACGAGGATTTTTTCCGCGGGCTGAATTACTACCTCACAACCAATCGCGGTCAGAACGTCGTAACCGCCGACCTGGAAAAAGCGATTGACCATTCCACCTCAACAAACGTTGACCATTTCTTCCATCAGTGGATTTGGCGGGCCGGCGCGCCGAGATATGAAGTCAGCTACACCTACGACGACGCCGCGCATCAAGTGAAACTGAACGTCAAGCAAACGCAGAAAGTCGAAGGCATGGTGGACCTGTTCGACATGCCCGTCGAAGTCGAAATTGCCACCGCCAGCGGGCGCAAGACCTCCACGATTCAGGTCAGCCAAGCCGACGAAACTTTCACGCTGCCCGCCGACAGTGCCCCGCAGATGGTGCTGTTCGACAAGGGCGACAACATTTTAAAAACTCTCGAATTCAAAAAAGACGCCACGGCGCTTATCTATCAATTGAAAAACGCCGAAACAGTCCCCGATCGGGCCGACGCCGCCGTCGCGCTCGGCGCCATCAAAGACAATCCCGATGTCATCGCCGCTCTCGGCGACGCCGGCCAACACGATCCTTTCTGGGGCGTGCGCGTCGAATCGCTGAAAGGCCTGGGGAAAATTGGCGGTGCCGCATCCGAGAAACAAATCCTCACCGCCGTGAACGATCCCAAGCCCTGGGTGCGCCAAGCCGCCGTGCAAGAGCTCGGCGGTTTCACCGACGACAAGTCGCTCGCCCCGCAGCTCACCGAAATTGCCGCGAACGACAAAGCCTATCGCGTCCGCGCCGCCGCGCTGAATGCCCTCGGCGATATCAAAGCGCCCAACGCGTACGACGTGCTCACCGCCGCGGTCAAACTCGACTCACCCGACGACACGCTGCGCAACGGCGCGCTCGAAGGCTTCGGCTCTCTCGCCGACGATCGCTCCGTCCCGCTGCTCCTCGAATGGTCCGCGCCAGGCAAGCCGTTTGATTCGCGCAGTGCCGCCATCGCCGCAGTCGCCACCCTCGACACTAAAAACAAAGCCATCACCAAAACGCTAATTTCCTATTTGCAAGAACCCTACATTGACATCAAATACGCCACCCTCTTCGCGCTAACCAAACGCGGCGATCCCGACGCCATCGCCCCCCTGGAAGCTCTCCTCAAATCCGGCGATTTGAGCCTCGGCGCAGCTCCCTACATCGAAATGCAAATTGACGCGCTAAAAGCTAAATCCGCGGGCAAACCCCCAGCCGGTCCGGGCAACCCAAATGGCGCGAGCGCAGGCGCAGCTACCGGTGCGGGAACAGGAGCCAGCACCGGTACATCTGCGGGATCAAGCAGCGCGGCGAGCGCGGGGGCAGGCGGCGGGGCGGGCGCAGGCCAAAGCGCAAGTTCGAATCAGCCGCCGTCGTCAGCAGCAGCCACTTCGGACAACACCCTAGACGCGCTTAAAAAACTTCAACAACAAATGGACGAAGTAAACTCAGTCCTCGCAAAGATCGAATCGCAACTCAGCTCAACCAAGAAGAAGTAAGCCGAACGCGAGCTCATATGGAGTGCGGCGGCCTGCCGCCGCTTTCACTCAGCGAGGCTTGCCTCGCGAACCACATCTAAGCCTCAGCGATAGCCGTTGACGTTGGTTTTGTAGCGCCGGCGTCCCGCCGGCTCTTCGCATTTGACTTCGTAGGGGCACGGCACGCCGTGCCCGCGTCAGCCCAACTACGCTCGCAAATACACGGCAGGGGCGCTGCTTGCTGCGCCCCTGCGCGCCCAGCCGTCAGCATTTTCGAAGCGCCGGTTTTCTCTGCGCCCTCCGCGTCTCTGCGGTGATCCTGCGCCGTTCCCTCACTCCGCCAACAAAATCCTCAAATCCCTCAAATTATTCCCCGTAGGCCCAGTCACCACCGCATCCCCCAACCGCGCAAAAAATCCATGCGCATCACACCGCCGCAAAAACTCTTCGCACTCCATCCCCATCGCCGACGCCCGCGCCAACGTCTCGCCATCCGCCACAGCCCCCGCCGCCGGACTATTCCCATCCACGCCATCCGTCCCCGCGCTCAAAACCGCAATCCTCTTCCCCGCGATTTTCGGCACGCAAGCCAGCACAAACGCCGAATTCCGCCCGCCGATCCCATCGCCAGTCACCGGACTGCTCACCTCTCCTCCGGCAAAAATCGCCACGCGCCGCCGCGGGTTTTCCTTCTTCAATATTTCCAGCTGTCCCAGCAAATGTTCTGTGGCCTTCTCCAGCGGCCAACTATCCGTCTCGGTATCCACCATGCAGAAAAATCCTTCAGCCTCGCAACAATGATGCGCCGCGTGCAACAAATCATGCTCCCCCAGCAAAATTTCAAATCGCGCCCGCGCAAACGCCGCATCGCCTTCCTTGGGAGTCTCAACCAATCCACGCCCCTCGATCATTGCGCGCAAAGTCCTCGGCAACTTCGCCAGCAATCCATATTTCTTCACGATGCGTTCTACATCATCCACCGTCGTCGGATCCGGCACGGTAGGCCCCGAAGCCAGCGCGGATTCCTGCCCCTCCGGCACATCGCTGATCGCAAAAGTAATTTTCATCGCCCGCGCCGCAGCCGCCGCCAGCCGCCCGCCCTTGGTAGCCGAAAGATGCTTGCGCACCACATTAATTTCCTCGATCGGCGCGCCGCACGTCACCAGCGCCGAATTCAAAATCTGAAAATCCCCGAGCGTCACGCTAGGATCCAAAGGCTGCTCCACCAGCGACGAGCCGCCCCCAGAAATCAAAAAAAATACCAGCGTCCGTTCATCGCAACGCGCCAATCGCTCCAGTATCGCCTTCCCCGCCGCAAAACTTTCCGCCGAGGGCAGAGGATGCCCGCCCACAAATGTTTTCCAACCGGGCAGCGTTGATGAAACAGGCGCAGGAACCACGAGAATGCTTTCAGGAGGAAATTCCGGTGTCAAAATTTCGTGCAAACCCCGCGCCATAGCCAGCGCGGCCTTCCCAAACGCGATCGCCACAATCTCGCGAAACCCGCGCAGGTCAATCTCAGAAGAGCTACCAGCAGAAATCAGCGAACCACGCCGGTCCAGCTTCCTCCCCAGCGCCGCGGAAATACCAATCGCCGCAAGCGTGTGTCGAAAAACGTGTTCAGCTGTTTTTTTCATGACTTTTGTAGTTCTGAGTAAGACGGAAGGGAGGGGCTGAAGCCCCTCCGTGAAGCTCGCTCAAAAAAGGGGCTTTAGCCCCTGAAGCCGCACTTGTTTGTTCGTGGCTGAAGCTTCTCCGCGCGGCTCCTCGTCATTTCAATCCCAACGCATCCGCGTTCAACGCATTCGGCGGCCGCCGTCCCTCAAAAAGCGCCACCACATTCTCCGCCGCCATCACCGCCATCTTCGTCCGCGTATCCAATGACGCGCTCGCAATATGCGGCGCCAAAATCACATCGCGCCGCGTCAAAAGCGCCGGATGCACCAGCGGCTCGTGCTCGTACACATCCAACGCCGCCCCCGCGATCTTTTTGTTCTCCAGCGCCTCCGCCAAAGCCGCCTCATCCACCACCGGCCCCCGCGAAGTATTCACCAAATACGCCGTGCGCTTCATTTTGTCCAGGTTCTCATGCGAAATCAGATGCCGCGTATCCGGCAGCAGCGGCACATGCAAGCTGATAAAGTCCGACTCGCGGAATAGCCTGTCGCGATCCACAAATTCCGCCTTCAGTTCCCGCTCCACGCTTTCCTGCGCCCGCACCGCATCGCTATAAATCACGCGCATATTAAACCCCAAAGCCCGCCGCGCCACACCGCGACCGATGCGCCCGAATCCCAGCACGCCCAAAGTTTTTCCCCACACGTCGCCGCCCACCAGTTGATCCAAGTCCCAACCCGGCCACGTTCCGCTGCGCATCCACGCGTCGCCCTCCAGCAGCCGCCGCGCAATAGCCATCAGCAAAGTCCACGCAAAATCCGCCGTAGTATCATCGAGCACTCCCGGCGTGTGCGTCGCCGCCACTTTGTGCCGCGTGCAAGCCGCTACATCTATATTGTCGTACCCCACCGACACCGTAGCCGCGATCCGCAATTTCGGCGCGCGCGCCAGCAGCTCCTCGTCCACTTTTTCGGTGAGCAAACAAACCAGCCCGTCTTTATCCGCCACGCGCTTCAACAGCTCTTCACGCGAGATGCGTTCCGGCGGAGCCCAGTACTCCACCTCGAAGTGTCGGTCCAACACAGCCCGCGCCGCCGGAAAAAGCGGCCGCGTCGAGAGTATTTTCGGTTTGGTCAACGCACCCCTCGCAATAAATCCCTGCGCAGATTTTGTAACATATACTGCCGAATTAGTGAATCGCCCCGCAGAACGGGAGCGATCCATCCTGAGAACCGGCAGCGCCGGTTCGAGGGACTAAAGAGTCCGTGTAAGAGCTCGAAGGTCTTTGTGGGTCGTGGCTTCAGCCACGACATACATTCCGATCTACGAAACCGGCTTTAGCCGCTGATGCGCCGATTTTGCGGCCCTCACACATACTCTTTAGCTGGGCGTCGTTGACGTTGCAATTGAATTTGTAGCGGCCGCCTGCTTTTGCTTTTTAGGCGGGCGTCGTTGACTTTGTCCTTGAATTTGGAGTCGCGCAACACCGCGATAAAATACTGTCGGGAGAAAACCCATGACGCGGCTACAAAGAACCATCGTACTTCTATTCTTCAGCTGCTGCATGGCCCCGCTGGCCATGGCCCAGCTCACGCTAAAAGTAAAAATCCAATCCACGCCCATGGAACGCCAACTGCTCTTCGCCAAGCTGAACGAGCGCGCCGCGCCGCATAACATCAAGTTTGTTCTGGTGGAAAATGGATATGACTACCGCGTAGCCTACGGCGTCGCCGGCCCAGTCATGACTCCCTACGGCCCAGCCGCCGCCAGCGCCTCCGTAACAAAAGTTTTCGACCCGGCAGGCGCCCAACTCTTCACCTTCGCACGCGACGGCCGCTGGACTCCCGACGCCGCCGCCAACGCCACAGCCAAAGAAATCATCAAACGCATCAGAAAACTCCGAGGCCTCGGCTAGCACCGCGGCATGCCTAGTCGCACGCGTTGACGCCCATCGTCGCACACGGCTATAGTGGCCGTCAGAGCGCGCGCAATTCGTTTCGCACGACAACGACGCCGCTTCGCAATCGCGCATGGATTCGCAACTACTCCACGACCTGAAAGCGGCCCTCGGCCCCGACGCCGTCCTCCACCGCGCCGAGGAAATAATGCTCTACGAATACGACGGCTCGGTCGAAATCGCGCGTCCCACCTGCGTCGTCTTCCCCCGCACCACCGCCGACGTGCTAGCGATCGTGAAACTCGCGAACCAATATCAAACTCCGCTCATCGGACGCGGCGCCGGCACCGGCCTTTCCGGCGGCGCGCTAGCCCGCAAAGGCGGCATCCTCACAGTTTTTTCGCGCATGAATCGCATCCTGGAAATTGACATCGAAAATAAGCGCGCCACGGTCCAACCCGGCGTAGTGAATTCCGATCTCAGCGCCGCCGTGGCCCACGCCGGCCTGCATTTCGCACCCGATCCTTCCAGCCAGAAAGCCTGCACCATCGGCGGCAACGTCTCCGAAAATTCCGGCGGTCCGCACACGCTTGCGTACGGCGTCACCACCAATCACGTGCTCGCGCTCGAAGCCATTCTCCCCACCGGCGAACTGATCCGCATCGGCAGCTCCGCGCTCGATTCGCCAGGTTACGATCTCCTCGGCCTGTTCGTCGGCTCCGAAGGCACGCTCGCGCTCATCACCGAAATCACCGTGAAACTCACACGCAACCCCGAAGCCGTAAAGACTCTCCTCGCAATTTTCGAAACGCTCGACGACGCCACCGAAACCGTGGTGGAAATCACCGCGCGCGGCATCACGCCCGCCGCCTGCGAAATGCTCGACGGCTGGACGCTCCGCGCCGTTGAAGCCTACGTCCACGCCGGATTTCCGCTCGATTGCGGCGCCGTGCTGTTGCTCGAAGTGGATGGCCTCGCGGAAACCGTGCAGTCACACGCCGAAGAAGTCGCCGACATTTGCCGCGCGCATCACGCCCGCGAAGTCCGGGTGGCCCGCGATGACCGCGAACGCGACCTGCTCTGGAAAGGCCGCAAAAACGCTTTCGGCGCCGTTGGCCGCCTCTCGCCCACTTATTACGTGCAAGACGGCGTGATCCCCCGCACCAAACTTCCCGCCACGATCCGTCGCATCACCGAAATCGGCGAAAAATACGGTTTCCAGATCGGCAATATTTTTCACGCCGGCGACGGCAATCTCCACCCGCTAATTCTCTTCGACGCGCGCGACGAATCGCAGTTCCGCCGCGTCATCGCCGCCTCCGACGAAATTATCCAATACTGTATCGAAATGGGCGGCTCCATCACCGGCGAACACGGCGTCGGCATGGAAAAAGATCGCCTAATGCCCCTGCTCTTCACCGAAGCGGAACTCGACGTGATGCGCCGCGTGCGCGACGCCTTCAATCCGCAGGGCCTGCTGAACCCCGAGAAAGTCTTCCCATCGAAAAAAGGCTGCGGCGAAATTCACGTCCGCCCGCTGCCCTTGGCCGGCGCGCCCAGCGCACCGACCGCATGACAAGATGAACGCCTCCGCCATCAGCGCCAGCGTCACCACGCGCCTCAACGAAATTGTCGGCGCCGCAAACGTCGCCGGCGACTTCGCGCAGCTCGCCACCTACGAAATTGATCGCAAGCTCCCCGCAGCCGCGGTACGTCCCGCGACCAGCGAAGAAGTCGCCGAAATCGTAAAATTTGCCGCCGCAGAAAATTTGGCGCTCGTAGCCACCGGCGCGCGCACTAAATTAGGCATCGGGTACGCGCCCACCCGCTACGATCTCGCTCTCGACATGACGCGTCTCAACAAAATAATCGCCTACGACCCCGGCGACCTCACCCTCAGCGTCGAAGCCGGCGTCCCCCTCGCAAAAATCGCGCAGCTGCTCGCCGAACATCATCAATTTCTGCCGCTCGCGGTTCCCTTCTCGGCGCGCACCACAATCGGCGGCACGATCGCGTCAGGCGTGGACTCCCCGCTGCGGCAGTTTTACGGCACCGCGCGCGATTTTCTGCTCGGCATGGAATTTGTCACCGGGGAAGGGATTGCCGCGAAAAGTGGCGGCCGCGTGGTAAAAAATGTCACCGGCTACGATATCCACAAATTAATGATCGGTGCCCTCGGCACCCTCGGCGTAATCACGCGCGTGAATTTCAAGACTTTCCCGATGCCGCTCGGCTCCCGCGGCTTCGTCGCGCGATTCCGCACTGCCGAAAGCGCCCTGAACATGCGCCAGCGCATCGCGCAGTCAGCGCTCACGCCGCTGACGATGGAAATTCTCAGTCCGCGCGTAGCCGAACTTTTTGGCAGCGACGCAGCCTCGCGTTACGAACGCGCGCCCATGCCGACGAACGTGCTTTCCAACAGCGAATGGGCTCTCTCCACCGGCTACGCGGGCAACGACGGCGCGCTCGAACGAATCGCGAAAGACCTGCAGCACATGGCTGAACAATCCGGCGCCAGCGGATTCACCATCCTCGCCGAAAGCCTTCCCCCCGCTTGGACACGCAAGGTCGAATTCATCCCCATCGCGCTAGCATCCTCGCCCGCAACCACAATCGTGAAAATGAGTGTGCTGCCGACGCACATGAAAGACGCGCTAGCCGCCGCGCAAAACGGAGCCGAAATCAACGAGCTGCGCTGGGCCGCCATGGCCCGCGGACTCGGCATAATTTATTTCGCAATCCTGCCGAGTCAGCACAGCGACCAATACCGCCAGCGCGTAGCCAATGCCACCACGTCAATTCAAGAAGCCTGCACCAAACTAGCAGGCCACGCCACAATCCCCTGGGCCCCCGCCGAATGGAAATCCACGCTGCAAATCTGGGGCCCCCAACGCCAGGATTTCCCCCAGATGCAAAAAGTAAAGGCCGTCTTCGACCCCCAAAATATCCTAAGCCCCGGCCGCTTCGCCCCGAATCTGTAACGGCTGTCCCGCAGCGTGAGACCACCGTCGGTCTCGCACTTTTTCGCGGTACCACCACCAACTTCGATTTACTCGTCCTCTTCGGCAAGCGGCCTGATTAAGAGCTGGGGCGTCCTTTAGCTAACAGGCCCTCGATTCCGGATTGCCGAATCGATACAATCCGAGCCAGAGATCCAGCTGGAGAACGATGTTGGCGAGTGCGTTCCTTCTACTTATTACTTCCGGCATTGCAGCGATGGGTTTCTCAGTTATGCGGAATCCGATGCTCTTTGTGTTTCTTGCACCAGGGGCTGAAGGCTACTACCAAAGAATGGTTCTCGACCGCTTTCAGCGAAATCAGATGCGCATGCTCGGTATGATTTTGTCGTTCTTCGGGTTGGCGATTCTCACTGCTGTGTTGAGCAGCCGGTTGAGTGCCACAATCTTCCGTGCCATATCGGACGGGATGCTTGTTCTTCTATGGCTCTCGTTTGCATCGGCTTTCATGTTCGGAGTGTTTTACATGGTGGTTCAGGTTTTTCGAGGACGCGGCAAGGAGCTTTTCACCGACTGGTTCAAGATGTACAGGCAAGGAATCGAACTCGGGCCGATAGATGTTTCTCTCACCATCACGCCTCGCACGCGCAGGGAAAGCATCGCGTTCACAGCTATCTATTGTTCTCTCATTGCGCTAACTCTAGTTGTCGCGTTCGTTGCCCGATAGAGCATTGGCCGAACTGCCCGGAAACCATAATCAACGCAACTCCGCCCCGCGAATACCGTAAGATACTGGCTGCATTCAATACACCCGAGGCCCTCAACCCAATGGCTTCCGAACCGCAGCCGCCAAATCCCGCGCAAGCCGCCGCGCCGCCGCAATCGCACGATGCCGCCCAGCGCGAATTTCAACTCACGCTCAGCGGCTTCTCCGCGATTGATAAACCCGAGTACGAAGACTATTCCCGCTGCGTGCACTGCGGCCTCTGCGCCAATAATTGCCCTACCTATCGCCTCTGGGGCCGCGAAGCCGATTCTCCCCGCGGACGCATCAAGCAAATGGCCCTGGTGGATCAAGGGCGCCTGGAACTGGGCGAATCCTTCGTCCTGCACATAGACCGCTGCCTGAATTGCCGCAATTGCGAAACCGTCTGCCCCTCCGGCGTGGAATACGGAAAAATTCTTGAACTCGCCCGCGCGCAGATCGAACAAAAATACAAACGCCCGCTCGCCTCGCGCATCGCCCGCGATTTCGTCTATCGCCGCCTGCTTCCCTATCCCGGCAGAATCGCCGCCGCAGCCCGCGCCCTGAAAATTTACCAGCGCTCCGGACTAGCAGCCGTAGCCCGCGCCACCGGAATCCTCCGCCTGCTCGGCCTGCAAGACCGCGAAAAGCTCCTCCCCCGCATTGACTCCGATTTTTTCTTCAGCGAGCTGGGCAAGACGTTCCCAGCAAAAGGCGAACGCCGCGCTCGCGTAGCATTCTTTGCCGGGTGCGTCGCCCAAGTCACCTTCAGCGATCTAAACCGCGCCACCATCCGCGTCCTGCAAGCCAACGGCTGCGAGGTAGTCGTCCCAACCGCGCAAACCTGCTGTGGCGCTCTGGCAGCTCACGCCGGAGTCCGCGACACCGCCCGCGATCTAGCGCGCAAGAATTTCGACGCTTTTCTATCCGATGATTTCGACGCGATCATCACCAACGCAGCCGGCTGCGGCTCCACTCTGAAGGAATACGCGCACCTCTTCAACGAAGACAGCACTTCGCACTCGCGCGCAGAAAAATTCTCCACGAAAATGCGCGACATCAGCGAATTTTTAGTGGACCTGGGCGTCACCGCCCCACTGCGCTCGCTCCCCGTCCGCGTCACTTATCAGGACTCCTGCCACCTGGTCCATGGCCAGAAAATCCGCGAAGCTCCGCGACAACTCCTGCGCGCCATCCCCGGCCTCGATTTCGTCGAAATGCCGTTAGCCGACCAATGCTGCGGCTCCGCGGGCGTGTACAACGTAACCGAAACCGAAACCTCCCTGGAACTCCTGGACCGCAAAATGGACAGTGTGCAGCAAACCAAATCTCAAATAATCGCCACAGCCAACCCCGGCTGCATCCTACAACTCCGCGCCGGCGCCGCGATGCGCCACACCAACCAGGAAGTCCTCCACGTAGTAGAACTCCTCGACCGCGCCCTCACGTAGCGCCGGCGTCTCGCCGGCTCTGTTGCCTGTGCATTAGAAGTTGAATTTGTAGCGGCCGCCTGCTTTTTTAGGCGGGCGTTTTTGACTCTGACGTTGTCCTTGAATTTGCCCGTGTAGCGGCCGGTTCGTCCCGCGGTTTTCGGGACGAACCGGGCATCTTGGTTTCGTATTTGAATTTGTGAATAGCGCTTCAGCTCGCCCGGACCTTCACACCTGCGCGAAGCCGTCGGGGCAAGGAATGCCGTGCCCGCATTTGATTTTCATGTGTCGCCGCCCGCATTTCTCGGAACGCACTTACTCCTGCGCACGCGGAACGAACTGGAATAATCAGAAAGGGGTCTTGCGGGCGGATCGTGGGGGAATTTTCCGCCCGCAAGCTGAGGCTGAGCTACTGGGGCCGTGCAAACTCAAACTAAATCTAAATAATAGCTATTCTTCCGGCGGCGGAGGAGGCGCTCCCGGCCCACCGTGACGAAACTCACCGCGCGGCCCGGCTTTCGACACCGTGTAATCCGCCGGCACCTGGAACAACGTCGCCGCCGGTTCCGTCCGCGTAATACTAGTCATCTGAAATACAGTGTCGCCCGAACGCGGATCGCTGCGCTTGGTCATCACCACCATCTGCAAATCCGGCGAATACCATCGTTCGGTGACAATCACAATCGCCTTCACGTTCCCAATCTGTCCCGCGGGAATCGTGCGCGTGTAGCGCGTGCCCTCCGCCGTCACGCCTCCAATCGTTTGCGTGCCCAACGAGGTGGTCACTACTTCCTTATCCGCCGCTGCTGCTCCCGCGCCGGGTCCATCCGCGTGGCCTTTCTGCATGAACTCAGATCGATCCGGAGGCGTCGGCATCTGTCGCGCCGTTTTCTTATCCGCTTCCAGAATGTAACGTGTTCCCGCCACGGGATCCTTCACAAACGTGACGTGCGGCGCCTGTCCCGCGACAGCGTTCGGTCCCAACGCCGGCAAAGTCATGTCGCGCCGCGTGCGTCCCTGGCTATCGCGAGCAATCGTGCCAGTCGAAGTGTGCTTGATCTGGTTTCCATCGGCCAAAGTCTCCGTGGATTCCGTCGTGAAGCTCGCGCTGAAAGGCGCGCCCGTCACCACCTTGTCGCCCAGCCCCGCTTCGAAGCCCAAAAACCGGATCTCGTCCCGTCCCGGCCCGTGCCCAAATCCGTGGCCAGGAGGTGGCGGCGGGGGTGGCGCTGACGCCGCATCCTGCGCCCGTACACGAGCGCCGGCCAGCAGCAGAATCATCGCCACTGCCGCCATCGCAAACAGTTTCGCCTTGTGCCTCATCTCAAGTTCCTCCACAGAAATCAATCGAGATTCTAAAAATCCGAATCGGTATCAGAACTAGCGTCGGACTGCGCCACCAGCCGTATCGCTTGCGGCGTCCCATCCTGGCTCACCACCATGTCCGCCGTCACCTCGTCCCGCACGCCCATTCCTTCCACTGGCAAACCATAAGAAACCAGCGCCGCCCGCGGCAACACCACGCGCACCACCGCCGCACCTTCGAGGCCCGAGGGATCATAGGCGTACGGCAGCGGCATATACGCTGTGGCATATTCGTTGTCATCCGCCACAGCCGCCGGCGCATTGCTCACGCCCTGTTGCGAATTGTTATCCGGCAAAGCAGCAGCAGTTTTCAGCGTGGCCGAATTATCAGGCGTCTGCGCAACACCCTGTGACGAGCTCTGCGCCGAATTCACGCTCCCCGGCGTTACCAAATGTTGCCGGTGCAAAGAAATCCCCAGCGCCAGTAGCACCGCCGCGGCAATCGCAAACGCCGCCAATTGCCAGCGCACGCCGCGCGAAGCCGTCGCCGCTTTTTCCCGCCGGAATTCCTGCAACAACAAAGTTTCCAGTCGCGCCGGCGCCTGCAGCTCCGCCGACTCCGTCGCCGCCTGCCGCAAAGAAAAATCCAGCGACTCGACCTCGATCAGCAGCGCGGCGCAATGACTGCAGCCTTCGGCATGCGCCAATGCCCGCTCGCACAACGCCTCGCTCTCGCTTCCGGGCCGGTCCAGCTCGTGCAGCACTTCCTGAAATTCCGCGCAGTCCATGCGATTCGCCCTATTCATTCCCGTAAAAATGTCCTTGCCGCGGTCCTCTTTCATTCGCCCACCGCCGACGCGCGCCGCACCGGTTGCGCATCCCGCAATTTTTCCACCAAAATGGCCCGCGCCCGATGCAATCGGGAACGCACCGTGCCCACCGGACAATCCAGCGCCGCCGCCGCTTCCTCGTAACTCAATTCATCCAGCTCGCACAGCACCACCACTTCTCGATAATTTTCCGGCAAGGTCGCAATCGCCTGCCGCACCCGCGTCACATTTTCCAGCGAAGCGAAATCGTCGCGATGCAGCATATATGCGCTGACGCCCGCCTCGTTTCCCTTACCGTTTCCGTTCGCATGACCGTTGCCGTTTCCGTTCCCGTTGCCGTTCGCATAAGCAGGGGTCCCGATCTTCCCGCCGACGCGCCCGGGACTGCTGCGCGCCATCATCGCATCCAACTCGTCCGCCGATTCCGGCAGCGGCACTGAATTCCGTTCCTGCTCCCAACGCCGCCGCAAATGATTCCGCGCCACGCCAAAAAGAAATCCGCCGAGCGTCCCGCGCGCAGGATCAAACCGCTTGGCGTCGCGAATCAACGTCATGAAAACCTCTTGCGTCACATCCTCGGCGATCGCCGCGTTCCCGCTCATGTGCAGCGCAAACCGGTATATCGCCGGATGCTTCCGCCGGTACAGCAGCGTAAACGCAGCCTCGTCCCCGGCTACCATCCGCCGGAGCAGCAGCCCCTCATCTATGGTTTCAATGCCCCTATTCATCTCAGCCAATTGGACGGCCCGGCGCAGCTCTCGTTACATATTCCGCCCGGCCCCCAGAAAAGTTCCAGAAAAACCCAGGATCACAGCGCGTGGGTGCCCCACCCTTCGGTTTTTGAAGGGTGGGGGTTTAGTCGCCCGATAAGCGAGCCCCGATCGCGACAGTTACAGATCGAATTTGCCGCTGCCGTTGATTGTAACGGCCGTCTGCCCCAGGCTCCGTCCGCGGCCGGTAGGGGCGCTGCTTGCTGCGCCCCAGCTTGCCCGGGCGTCCAATTTTCCGCGGCGTCGCATTGTCTTGTCTGCTGACGCCGGTCCTTTGTGGCGATCATAACCCCTCGGCCCCAAAGCACCACCGCTGGATACCCATCCCTCAATCCCCTCCTTGACCAAACCCCTCCCGTTCAATAACGTAGGGGCGAACAAACAGCCATCTTTGCCGCAGCGCACGCCGCGCACGAATCATGGAGGATTCGCCACCATGCAGGAATTCGATCCGCATGTCCTGGAAGAGAAGCCCATTCCGCCGCCAGAAGAATTCAGCAAGAAAGCGCGCGTCGGCTCGCTCGAGGAATACCGCGAAATCTATGCCGCCGCTGCAGCCGATCCCGAAGCCTTCTGGGGCGAACAGGCCAAGCTCCTCCACTGGTTCGAAGCTCCCAAGAAAGTTCTGGAATGGAATCCTCCCCACGCCAAATGGTTCGTCGGCGGCAAGCTCAACGTCTCCCACAACTGCCTCGACCGTCACCTGGAAAAGAACGCCAACAAGCCCGCGCTGATGTGGGAAGCCGAAGACGGCTCAACGATCCAATACACCTTCGCCGAACTCCACGAACGCGTCTGCAAATTCGCTAACGTGCTCTGCTCTCTCGGCGTCAAGCCCCGCGATTGCGTCGCCATCTACATGCCCATGGTGCCGGAGCTGCCCATCGCCATGCTCGCCTGCGCGCGCGTCGGCGCCGTGCATTCCGTGATTTTCGGCGGCTTCAGCGCCACCGCTATTGCCGACCGCGTCGCCGATTGCAAAGCCAAAATCTTGATCACCGCCGATGGCAGCTTCCGTCGCGGAAAAATTCTGCCACTAAAAGAAACCGCCGATGCCGCCATGAAGAATTGCCCCACCATCGAAAAATGCATCGTAGTGCAACGCACCAAGGAAGAAGTCGCCTGGCAAGAGGGCCGCGACCTCTGGTGGCACGACCTGGAAGAAAAAGCCGCGAAGGAAAATATCGCCGCGCCCTTTGATTCTGAACATCCGCTCTACATCCTCTACACCAGCGGCACCACCGGAAAACCCAAAGGCGTCCTGCACACATCCGCCGGCTACTTGCTGCAATGCACCTGGAGCACCCAGCTCGTCTTCGACCTGAACGAAGACGATATCTACTGGTGCACGGCCGACATCGGCTGGGTCACCGGCCACAGCTACGTTGTCTATGGCCCGCTCTCGAATGGCGCCAGCATCGTGATGTACGAAGGCGCGCCGGATTTCCCGCAGAAAGATCGCTTCTGGGAGATTATTGACCGCTACAAGGTCACAATTTTTTACAGTTCCGCCACCGCCGTCCGCGCCTTCATGGCCTGGGGCATGGATTGGATCACGCCGCACAAACTAACGAGCCTGCGCCTGCTAGGCACGGTCGGCGAACCCATCAATCCCGCCGCGTGGAAATGGTATTTCGAAGCGATAGGAAAAAATCGCTGCCCCATCGTGGACACTTGGTGGCAAACGGAAACCGGCTCAATTCTGATTTCTCCGCTCCCCGGCGCGACGCCCACAAAACCCGGCTCGGCCACGCTGCCGCTCCCAGGTATCATCGCCAAAGTCGTCAACATGAAAGGCGAACCAGTCGGCCCCGGCGAGACCGGCTACTTGACCATCCAAAAACCGTGGCCCTCCATGCTCCGCACCATCTACGGCGACGACGAACGCTACGCTCGCGAGTATTGGAACAAAATCCCCAGCGTCTATTTCGCCGGCGATGCCGCCCAATGCGATAAAGACGGTTACATCTGGGTGCTAGGCCGCGTGGACGACGTCATCAAAGTCGCCGGCCACCGCCTAAGCTCCATGGAAATCGAAAGCGTGCTGGTAAGTCATCCCGCAGTAGCCGAAGCCGCCGTAGTCGCGCGCCCCGACGAAATCAAAGGCGAGGCCATCGTCTGCTTCGCAGCACTGCGCGTAGGCCACGAACCCTCGAAAGAATTGCGCGCCGAGCTGATGGACTACGTAGCCAACACCATCGGCTCCATAGCCCGCCCCGCCGACGTCCGCTTCACCCACCTTCTCCCCAAAACGCGCAGCGGCAAAATCATGCGCCGCCTCCTCCGCGAATTGGCCACCAAAGGCGCCGTAACCGGCGACACCACCACATTAGAAGACATGGCCGTAATCGAGCGCCTACTGAAAGCCCAAGCCGACGACGAAGAATAGCCCGCGGCCATCTTCGCGCGTGCAGTTCTCGAACTGCGCCACATGACGCGACTCGCGTCGTTATCCTGAGCGCAACGAAGGATCTCTCCCGCTTTCTCTGCGCCCTCTGCGTCTCTGCGGTAAATTCCTCTGCATCCCTGTGCACTCTCGTGGTAGGATATTCCTACCAGAGGTAAACCCATGGCAACGCGCCAAACCACTCTCGAATACTTAACCACCACCAAAATCGGCGAGAAAGGCCAGCTTACGGTCCCAAAGCAATTCCGCGAAGACTTGGGCCTGGGCATCGGCGCTCCCTTCGCAGTCCTGCGTCTCGGCGACGGCCTGGTCCTGCTCCCAGAACAACAACGCTTCGACCACCTCTGCGAAAAGGTAAGCGCAGCCCTGACAACCCTCGGCGTCACTTCTGAAGATCTGCTCGCCACGCTCCCCCAAGCCCGCAGACGCGTCTACTCCCGTCATTACGGCAAGCCCACTCGATCAAAGAAGTCCTCTGCCCGCCGCCAGCGCGAAATGTAAGCCACAGTGCCGCAGCAAAAAAGAATCCGTCTCTTCCTTGATTCGAATGTCCTACTGGCAGGAATCGTCTCGAAGTGGGGTCTAGACAAAGCCGCACTCTCGCTCTGCGCCGCCCGCCTCTGTAAATTAGTTCTAGCTGAATACGTCCGCGACGAGGTGGAAGAAAATCTCCTGCATCACGCCGAGCGCGTGCCAGCACGCGAAAGCGATAAATTAATCGAAAACTACCGTCGCTTGATCACGCTCAGCCACCCCGAGCTGGTCCCCTACCCCAGCCCAGCGCAAGTGCGCGCAAGCAGCTACCTGATACGTCACGCCGCGGGAGTTCCGGTCCTGCTCTCAGTCATCAACAGCAAACCTGATTGGCTGCTAACCCACAACACCAAACACTTCACCCCAGCTGTAGGCAAGCGCACCGCCCTGCGCATCGCTACCCCTGCCGACTTCTTCCGCACCCTCTCGTCCCTGCTTCGCTAGCGGACACACCAGTACACCCAAAAGTCATCTTCTGAAATAAATCGTGGCAGTTCGCGGCGCCTACAGCGTGCCCGTTCGCGGCTCGTCAAACTCCAGCAAAATCTTGAACCCGATCACATCCGCCCCAAAACGTATCTTGAGTTCCTTGATCCCAAACGCAAAATTCTTCGGGGGTGATGCTGATGGAACCGCTTGGGGGTCCTCGGGTAGCCTCCACGAAAAATTGCAGTGCGGGCAAGCGGTGGGAATATCGCGGATATCGTCAGGTGAAACCGTGAGCCGCGACTTGCATTGATGGCATTCAAACGTAATCGCGCGAATCTCTTCCAGCCCCACCACGATCTTGCGTTCAAAGGTCACGTTGCTGAAGTGTACCACGCCACGGCGCGCTCGCCTCAGCTGCGCCTACTTACGCGCTCCCTCTCACGTCCGCCAACGCCTCACCGCCACCACAATTGCATAATGTGAAGCAATCCCGCCCCCATCATCGCCGCGCCCGGAATTGTCAACACCCAGGCCCACACAATCCGCCGCGTCACTCCCCAACGCACCGCTGTCAAGCGGTGCGCCGCGCCCACGCCCACAATCGCTCCCGTAATCGTATGCGTGGTGCTCACCGGAATCCCAAAATGCGCGGTAGAAATCAAAGTCACCGCGCCCGCCGTCTCCGCCGAAAATCCCCCGAAAGGAGTCAACTTCGTAATCCGCTGCCCCATCGTCTTGATAATCCGCCACCCGCCCGCCATCGTCCCGCCCGCCATCGCCAGATGACAGCAAATAATCACCCAGTAGGGCACGGCAAAAGTATTCAGCAACCCTCCCGCCACCAGCGCCGTAGTAATAATCCCCATCCCCTTCTGCGCATCATTGGTTCCGTGCCCCAAACTATATCCCGCGGCAGAAACCAACTGCAGCCGCCGAAACCAGCGATCCACTTTCTGCGGACGCATCTTGCGCACGACCCAGCTCGTGCCAATACTCGTCGCGAATCCCAAAAACATCCCGATCACCGGCGAGAGAAATAGAAACAAGATCGGCTTCGTCCATCCGCTCAGAATCAAAGCGCTCATCCCCGCATGCGCCACCGCCGCGCCGCCATATCCGCCCATCAAAGCGTGCGAAGAACTGGTCGGCAATCCCAATATCAACGTAATCATGTTCCACAAAATCGCGCCCACCAGCCCCGCCAGCAGCACGCGCTGGTTCACCATGTCAATATGCACCATGCCGCTGCCCAAAGTTTTCGCCACCGCCGTGCCAAACACAAATGCCGCCACGAAATTCCAGAATGCCGCCCACGCCACCGCGCGAAATGGCGTCAGCACCCGCGTCGAGACTACGGTCGCGATGGAATTGGCGGCGTCGTGCCACCCATTGGAAAATTCGAATGCCAGAGTCAGGCCGACAGTCAGTAGGAGAACCTGGAAGCTATTCACGGGTCAGGCGCTTTTCAGTATGATGCTTTCGATGACGTTCGCTACGTCTTCGCACTTATCTACCGCGGTTTCCATCACCTCGAATATTTCCTTCCACTTGATGATTTGCACCGGATCCTTCTCTTCATCGAATAATTGAGCGATCAACGTCCGGCAAATCCGGTCGCTTTCATTTTCGAAGCGGTTGATTTCGATGCAGTGCTTCATCGCCGTGTCCGGCTTCTCAATGGCAAGAATCGCCGCGGCCAGCTCTTTCGTCGCGGCCACCAACACCTGCGCCAAGTCCAGCGTCCCTACCCGCAGAGCCTCGACGCGATACAACACAAATCGGCTCGCCGCCGCGTCAATCAGATCAATCACATCATCCATCGTGCTGACCAGCTCGTGAATGTCCTCGCGGTCAAACGGCGTGATGAACGTCTTGTTCAGCATGCGAAATGTCTGGTGCGTGATTTCGTCGCCGACGTGCTCGATCGCCTTGATGTGCTGCACCTGCTCGGGCACCCCCGTGTAGTGCAGCAACATCTTCTGAAAAGCCTCGGCCCCGCGATGAATATTTTCCGCCTGCTTGCGGAACAGATCGAAAAACCCTTCTTCGCGCGGCAAGAGCCGTTGCAGCAGTCCGGTCATCGAAGTTCAGCGCCCCCAGGACCAACATTTGAAACAGCCAGACCATAGCAGACATAGCAATCCAGGGGCAAGCAACCCGGCCCGGCCCCCCTGGCTCTGCTGCCCTTGCGTCCGGTAGCGCCAGCGTCCCGCCGCCTCTTTCGCGGTTGACTTTGCAGCGGCGGCCCTCAGGCGAGCGCCTTTGAATTGGCTTTTCCAAAACTGGCATTCCGACCCGCCACCCCCTTGATTACCGTATCCTACCTATGATATAATCGTTACTAGGCCATGCTGCCGCCAACTCATGATAACGGCCCCTGCACCACGCCGGGCGCGACTAACGCCTCGCGCCGGCCGGCTCCCCGGTCTCTGCCCGCAACCGCTCACAACTCGCCTCTGTCCAATCACTCCTCATCCCACATTCAATCGCTAGCGAAACTTAATCGAAAACCCCTGCAACTCACTGGGAACATTCAACAGCGACCCAATTCAATCGCTAGTTTTTGTCGCATTTTTCCCGGCTCGCCCGGCCATTCCAACCCGCTCCGCAGATTTCTAATCGACAGCGCAATTATTAGGAATCAACCTAACCCCCGCAGAATCACCGCAAACCTCTTTTCTAATCGCACATTTTTCGCGCATTTTGGCTCCAGCTCCACACCTACCATGCGGAATCTGCCGCCATCATCCGCGAGACTGCTGACGTCCACACCCATCAACGGTAGCCCACGCGCCGCGATGCTGTTATCCTTTCCGCGAAGGACTTCACCGAGGTAGCGCGAATGGCCCAATCCGCTGCTCCCACAATCCCCTACTCCGCCACCCGCGACCGATCGCGCGCCTCCGTCCCCTGGTACATTTGGTGCGGCCTTCTCGGCCCAACTTCCATTGTCCTCGGCCTCTACTGGGACATTTCCTGGCACATGAGCATCGGCCGCGACACTTTCTGGACGCCAGCCCACATGGCCATCCAGCTCGGCGGAATTCTGGTCGCGCTCACCAGCGTCTATCTGATTATCTCCACCACCTTTGGAAATAATCCGGCGGCCAAAGCTGCTTCCATTGGAGTCTGGGGATTCCGCGGCCCTCTCGGCGCGTTCCTGGCCTGCTGGGGCGGCGTCGTCATGGTCACCTCCGCGCCCTTCGATAACTGGTGGCACAACTCCTTCGGCCTCGATGTCGCCATCGTCAGCCCGCCGCACATGGTCCTGGGCGTGGGGATTTTGGCCGTCGCGATCGGCGCGCTACTACTGCTCGTCAGCTGGATGAATCGCGCCGAAGGCGTCGCCCAAACCCGCCTCCGCCGCATGTATTTCCTCCTCGGCGGCGTAATTCTGTCGCTCCATTGGGTGCTGCTCTCCGAATACACCGACGGCAGCCAGATGCACAGCCCTACGTTCTATCGCGCGCTCTCGCTTGCTGTACCGATAATCCTCATAGCGCTGTCTCGCGCCGGGGGCTACCGCTGGGGCGCCACTACTGTCGCCGCAATTTACACCGCATGGGTCCTGGGCCAGCTCTGGCTGTTGCCATTATTTCCCGCGACGCCGAAACTTGGTCCCGTGTTCACTAACATCACACACATGGTTCCGCTGGAATTTCCCACGCTCATCATCGTTCCCGCGATTGCTCTGGATTTTCTGCTGAATCGCTATGCCAATAAAAATAAATGGGCTCTCGCCCTCATGCTCGGCACTGCGTATCTCGTCGTGCTGCTGCTGGTGCACTGGCCGCTCGGTGATTTCCTGATTTCGCCGGCCGCGCGCAACTGGGTTTTCGGCCAGAATTATTTTCCGTATATGGAATCGCCCTCCGACTATCACTTCAACTGGGAATTCGGGGATCTCGCTCCCACCACTGGACAATTCCTGTACGGCATGGGCATCGCGCTAGCGACTTCCATCATCGGTTCGCGCATCGGCCTCGCCGCGGGTGACGCATTGCGCGGCTTGCGCCGGTGAACAGCATGTGGCGGAGTGGAATCTTCTCGCGCGCCCGCGAATTTGCACTGGCGTGGATCGCCGTACTTTTGTTGATCGTGCCCGCTTGGGCGCACGTCGGAAATCCGGACGTGTATTTTCAAGGCGCCGCCGGCTCCTATCACCTGATCATCACCATCCGCACCCCGCAGATGATTCCCGGCACCGCGGACGTGGAAATTCTCAGCGCCACTCCCGGCATTTCAAAAATCACTGTCGTCCCACTCTACATCGTCGGACCCGGCGCGAAATATCCGCCCGTGGGCGACTTGCTGGCCCAATCGCCAGAAGATCCGCAATATTTCTCGGGCAAAATCTGGCTGATGGAATCCGGCTCGTGGCAAGTGCGCGTACAGGTGGAAGGCGCGCAAGGAAATGGCGAACTAGCTGTGCCGGTGCCCGCCGCTGCGCGCCGCACGCTGCCAATGCAAAAATCGCTCGGCATTCTGCTCCTCGCGCTGATGTCGCTGCTCGTCGTCGCGATTATTTCGATTGTGGGAGCGGCGCGCCGCGAATCCACGCTGCCGCCAGGCGAACTTCCTTCCGAGGAACGATCCCGCCGCGGCCGCTGGATGATGCTCGGCACCGCCGTCGTCGTTTTCGGAATCTTATATTTCGGAAATTGGTGGTGGAATTCCGAGGCCAGTGCTAAAGCCCGCCAGATGATTTACAAACCGCCGCCGCTCGACGTTTCTCTCGAGCCGAACGGAAGACTCCTGCTGAAAATGGGCGAATCCGCGTGGCACCGCAATCGCCCCGAAACCGTGATGACCAATCTCATGCCCGACCACGGCCACCTGATGCATCTTTTTCTGCTGCGCGAGCCCGGCATGGATCGCTTTTACCATCTGCATCCGCAGCTAGTTCCGCTTGAGCCGGGCCTGCACGCCAACCCGGGAGTTTCCTTCGAAACGGAGTTACCCGCGATTCCCGCAGGCCGCTATCAGGTTTTTGCTGACGTGGTGCGCGAGTCCGGCTTCCCCGACACCATGATCGCGGAAATTAATTTGCCCGATATTCCCGGCGTCGCGCTCACCGGTGACAATTCCGCAGCCGCATCCCCGCCGCTTTCCGCCGACGCCGCGAAAGCAAACGACAACGGCGACCCGAACGCCGCAGGCGGCGCGAGCGGAGCAGCTGAAGAGGCGAGCATCACTCCCGACGGCGCGACAGCGACTCTCCCGGATGGCTACAAAATGATTTGGGTGCGGGGCACCGCGCCATTCACCGCCAATCATTTTGTCTGGCTGCGTTTTCGCCTCGAAACTCCGTATGGCAAACCGGTCAACGATTCCGAACCGTACATGGGAATGGCCGGACACGCAGAAATCGTAAATTCCGATCGCTCGGTCTTCGCGCACATCCATCCAGACGGCTCGGTCGCGATGGCCGCACTCGAACTCACGCAGAAAAATCCAGCAACGGGAAACCCCAGCACCGACGCGCCGGCGGGAGCGAACGCAGGCGGCGGCATGGCCGGCATGGACATGTCAACGGGCCCACGCTCCGCAGAAGTTTCCTTTCCTTACGGATTTCCGAAAGCCGGCCGGTACCGCCTCTTCGTCCAAATGAAGCGCGGCGGAACCATCGAAACAGGCGTGTTCGATACGCAGGTGCCTCCGTGATGCGGGGCAAGCGCTGGCGCGAGATTTTCGCGCCGCGAGTCTAAATTTCTTCGAATTCCGTTACGAATTATCAGACCTCATCATCTTTGCGGCCATTCTGGTCACCAGGCTTCGGGGCGCGAGGCGCTGCCCTTCCTTCATCAGGCGATTCATGAAGCCGGAAATCACGTACGGCTTCCCCGCCGCTTGCGCTGCCAGTCCGACGCGAGCCACTTTCTCCGCGGTTTCCGCATTCTTGAAAGCGCGGTCCGGCTGGCGCGCAACTTCTTGGAATTCAGTCACGGTCGAACCCGGACACAGCGCGCACACACGTACGCCCAGCGGACGCACTTCTTCGGCAATTCCCTCGGCGAACAGCAGATCAAAAGCCTTAGTGGCCGCGTAGCAAGCGTTGTATGGAAGCGGTTGGAACGCCGCGAGCGAAGCCACGATCATCACGTCGCCGTGTTTGCGTTGGACCATTGTGGGCAAGTACAACCGCGTGAGGTGCACCACTGCGGAACAATTCACCTGAACCATTTCCAACATTGTTCCGGCGGGAATCTCATACGCGTCGCCGTACGCGCCGAAGCCCGCATTGTTGATCAGAAATTCGAGCTCGATCTTCTTGTTGGCAGTGAAAGCGTAAATCTCCCCGGGCGCTTCCGGGCACGTCAAGTCCGCCGCGAACACTTCGGTCTTAATCCCGTGCTGCGACGCCAGATCAGCAGCCAGCTTTTGCAGCCGGTCGATGCGCCGCGCCGTGAGGACCAGATTCGCGCCGCCCGCCGCCAGGAGCTTGGCCAGCTCTAGCCCGATCCCCGCGCTCGCACCAGTGATAAGCGCCCATTTGCCCCGCCATTCCTGCTGCCACTTTTCCGCCACGAAATCCTCCGATCATGCAACGACCAGTGCTCAGCGCCACTGACCGAAACTCTATCACAGCGAGGCTTGCGTTATTCGAGTCGGCTAGTCTGAAGGATTACCTGGGATGAAAGCTCAAATCGGAAAGCCGTTACGGAGGGAGGTCTGCGAGCAGCGGTTCAGACGCTGTCGGGCTTCTCGCGCGGCATCACCGTATCGCGAATCCGCACGCCCTGCTCTTTCAGGCGATCGAGCAAGCGCCGCGCCCAGACGAATTCCGCTGCCAGGATGCCCAGAGCGAGCATGATGGTGAGCCAGCCTGGTCCAGGAGTCGCGATCATCACAATTCCCAACGCGAGCAGCGTGAATCCGATGAGTACCTTCACGAACCGCTTGGCCTGTTGGAACGAGTTGATCAGCACTGGAGATCTCGTTTCACGATAATCGCACGCGCTCGTGGCCGCTTGATTGGCCGCCTACTCGTTAGATGCGGCTCAACCAATTAGGTCTCTGCGTGCACGCCGATTTCCATCGTATAAGCTTCGCGCGCGAGGCAAATTCAGATTCGCCCGCGGACAACAGTGGGTTTGCGTCAGACCGCTGCGCGCGCCGCTGCATTGCGCACCAAACATTAGCTGCAAAAGGAGAGTTTCTGCCGGGAAAGTGGCAATACGGCACCGCATGCATGCTCGATCCGAGCGAAGATTCCGCAGGCGGCATGCACCGAATCGGAAGGCTTCGCGACTACTAGAATTTGTACACGATGCCCGCGGAAGCTTTCGGGCTGACCTGGTACGTGTTGAAGAAGCGGCTGGCGATACCATCAATGGCCAATCGCAGGGCTACGTGACGATGATGAGCGTTCAAATCCACTCCCACGCCCCCCAATCCCGCCAGCGCGGCTTGGCCGCCGTACGGCGTCTGCGGCGTGATCCACATTCCTCCGATCATTATATGGGTCCAGAGGTCAATGCCTTTCGGTCCGACGTAGCGAAGCCGCGGTCCAATGCCGCCGAACACCAACCAGGAATTCTGCCCCGGTTGGCTGCCATAGACAGCCATTCCTTCCACGTCGGCGCCGAGCCAATCCCGATAGTAGTAAACCGCGGAAATATTCCCGCCGTTCATGTTCGAGTTGACGCCGGGAACTTCGTAGAACCGGAAGAATGTGTACCCTGCATAGAGGTCCCAGCTGTACTTGTTAAAGACGCCTTGCACTTCTTGTGGCATCGCAGCAGGTAGCGCCGCAGGAGCTGGAGTAGCAAACGCCGGGGCCGGGAATATCGCTGGGGAATCCGCTGCCGGGCTCGCGGGCGCAGCTGGCGTCGCCGGTGTAACCGCGTAGGCCATGAAAGCAGGAGAAGCGAGCGAAACGGAGTCGCCAAAGTTCGACTGCGCTCCCACACTTACGGCCATTAACAGCAGGCCCCCTAATAGAACAGAGATATATTTCATCGTCGCTTTCCCCCAGACGAAGGACTGCCCTGCCCGCTTTCTCTATAACTCTGAGGGATACCCGAAGGGCCTGTCTATACGTTTGATTGCGCGTGCCACCTGGATGTCACCCTGTTCGCTGGGACAGTTCCGGTGTGGGTCTCTCGGACGGGAGCACGCGAGCGGTCGCGCGCGGACTTTTGCTGGGATGGTTGAGTCAGACGAATAACTCACCGTCGAGACGCAGAGTTCGCAGAGAAAACCGGACTGGCGGCGCAATCGCCAGCCTGCATTGCGGCCTCAACGCTGCGGCCAAATCCACGCAATCTTTTCTTGACCTGGAGATATTTTCTGCTATTCTGCGGGGGCTGCCTTACCAGCAGCGCTTATCAAGAGTGGTTGAGGGGACAGGCCCTGCGACGCCACAGCAACCTGGTGCAACTGCCAAGGTGCTAATTCCTGCCCAGTGGGGAGAGATAAGATCCTCGATAGACCGGCCACCGGTCGTTGAAGATTCAACTCCCAAGCTGAAGTCGAATTAAAGCCTGCATTCGCACAAGCGAGTGCTCGCAATCGTTTTCGCAGCGCATGGCGCGCTGGTCAGGGCCTATTTCTACACATTTTCTACGGGCCTGAACCAGACCATGACGCGGCGGCGGAGCACATTCCGCGAGATTGGGAGAAAGTAGATGTCGCAGAGAACGGCAGTGGATGGAGCAATAGCGGTTATCAAGGTTGGCGGCTCGATTTTGACGAGCGCCAAAGCGTATCGCCGAGCCGCGAAATTTGTGCGGCACACGCTGCAGGCTGCCCCGCACGAGCGATTGGTTGTGGTGGTATCCGCGCAGGAAGGAACGACGGACCGGTTGGAGCGCGGCGCGAGAAAAATCGTGCGCGAGCCGGCGCGCGCTGCTCTGGATCTGCTGTGGTCCACGGGCGAGATTCGATCGGTGGCGCTGCTTGCGTTGCATTTGCAACAGCTGGGCGTTTCTGCTGCACCGCTGAACATCCACGAAGCTGGCCTCACGGTTCCGGAAACAGAAAACGAAGTTGGGCGAATCCAATTGCACGCGGGACGCCTTCGCGGCGTGCTGGCGAAATTTGCGGTTGCAATTGTGCCGGGATTTTTAGCGGCGAATCCCGCGAACGCGATCGTATCGCTGGGGCGCGGCGGGTCGGATCTGACGGCGGTGTTGCTGGCCGAGGGTTTGCGCGCTTGTCGTTGCGAATTGATTAAGGATGTTCCAGGGTATTTCACCGCCGATCCGCACCGCGATTTTTCCGCCAGCCATATTCCGCACTTAACTTTCGAACATGCATTGCAACTTGCAGCGGATGGGTGTGACCTGGTACAGGGCCGGGCGATTGAAGCGGCGGCGCGAGCGGGATTGCCGCTGGTGGTTCGCAGCGTGGATGAAACGGCGCCGAGTAGCCGCATTTCACATTTTGCAATTGAAGCCGCGCGCGTGCCGCAAGAAGCGAGAGCGGCGGCGTCTGCGGATTGAACCTCGGCGGAATTGCTGGCAGCGACACAAAAGGTTTAAGTAACAAACGGGCCGAACACAAACAGAAGCTAGAAACAGAAGGAAGAAAGCGCATACGCTAAGGAGCACGACCATGAATTTTGCGACGAAGACGATTCACGCAGGGCAGCCATCGGAACCGGAAACCGGTTCGCTGATTGCGCCCATTTTTCAGACTTCCACGTACGAGCAGGACGCGCCCGGACAGGACAAGGGCTTCAACTACTCGCGGACGAACAATCCCACGCGACAGCGGCTGGAAACGGTGCTGGCCGAACTGGAAGGCGTGGAACACGCCGCCGTGTTCGCGTCCGGACTCGCGGCGGAGAACGCCGTGTTGCAGGCGTACCTGCGTCCCGGCGATGAAATCGTAATTCCGAACGACGTGTACGGCGGGACGTACCGCATCCTCAATAAGGTGTATCAACCGATTGGCGTGACCGTTAAGCAGTTCGATATTTCGAATCGCAGCGCATTGGAAGCCGCGATTACGGAGCGCACCAAGCTAGTCTGGATCGAATCGCCGACCAATCCGCGGCTGCTGGTTTACGACATCGCGGACATTTGCAAGCTGGCGCATGCGAAATCCGCGCTGGTGGTGGTGGACAATACTTTCGCGACGCCTTACTTCCAGCAGCCGTTCGAGCTGGGCGCCGACATCGTGGTGCACAGCGTGACGAAATATCTGGGCGGACATTCGGACACGATTCAGGGCGCGGCGCTGGCGAAAGATCCAGCGGTATTCGAGCCTATTAAATTTTTGCAGAACGCGACGGGCGCGGTGCCGTCGCCATTCGATTGCTGGCTCACGTTGCGCGGACTGAAAACGCTGGAACTGAGAATGCAGCGGCATGAAGAAAACGCCATCGCGATTGCCAATTCACTGACGGGGCATCCACTGGTGCGCCAGGTTTATTTCCCGGGGCTGCCGGAACATCCTGGACACGAGATCGCGAAAAAACAGATGACCGGATTCGGGGGAATGGTATCTTTCGAATTGGAAGGAACAATCGAGGAAGTTGTAGCGTTCTGTTCGTCGCGGCGATATTTCACACTCGGCGAAAGCCTTGGCGGCGTGAAGGCCCTGTTGTGCCATCCGGCGACCATGACGCATGCTTCGATTCCAGCGGAAACGCGCGCGGAGCTGGGGCTTTCGGATTCGCTGATCCGTTTGTCGCCGGGCTGTGAAAATGCGAAAGACCTGGTGGAAGATTTGCTCGAGGGGCTGACGTTGCTCGATCATCAGCGAAAAACACAGAAGGTGGCTGCGGCCGGTGCCCGCTAAAACCGCGGGGGTGCAAACATCGGAGCACGCGAGCGCGTGGCGGCCGGGGTCCGCGAAAATTGATGTGGGAATTCTGGGCGCGACGGGCGCCGTGGGGCAGCAATTCATTGCGCTGCTCGGGAATCATCCATGGTTTCGCGTTACCTGGCTGGCGGCGAGTGAACGTTCGGCGGGAAAACGCTACGGCGATTTGACGTGGCGTTTGCCGACGGAGTTGCCGGAGGATACGGCGCGGCTTTCGGTGGAAGCGCTGAAAGCGGGAGCGGGTCCGCAGCTGGTATTTTCGGCGTTGGATTCTTCGATTGCGGGCGAAGCGGAAGTGGAATTTGCCGCGGCGGGGCACATCGTGGTGAGCAATTCACGCAATCATCGCATGGATCCGCTGGTGCCGCTGCTGATTCCGGAAGTGAATCCAGAACATTTGGG
Source organism: uncultured Acidobacteriota bacterium (assembly GCA_963821765.1). GTDB lineage: Bacteria > Acidobacteriota > Terriglobia > Acidiferrales > UBA7541 > Palsa-295. Next base: position 375,370 of record CAWGFF010000016.1, on the reverse strand, counting down.
ATTGCTGCCGCTGCAGAGGAAAACGAAGGGCTGGAGCGGGACGATCGTGACGAATCCGAATTGCGCGGCGATGCCTTTGGCGATTGTGCTCGCTGCGTTGCGCACTTTTCAGCCAAGGCGCGTGCTGATTACTACCCTGCAGGGACTTTCCGGCGCGGGATATCCGGGCGTGGCTTCACTCGATGCTACGGCGAACGTGATTCCGTTTATTGACGGCGAGGAACAGAAGATCGAGACGGAGACGCGGAAAATTTTGGGGCGGTTCGTTGCGGATTCGGTGGAACTGCATCCGGTGATGGTAAGCGCTACGAGCACGCGCGTTCCGGTGATTAATGGGCACACCGAAAGCGTCTCAGTGGAATTCGAGAAGAAGGTGACGCACGAGGAAATCTTGGCGGCGTTCCGCGAATTTTCCGGCGAGCCGCAGAAATTGGAATTGCCGACGGCGCCGAACCCGGCGATTATCTACCACGAGGCGGCGAATCGTCCGCAAGCGCGATTGGATGTGGAGCGCGGCGGCGGAATGGTGACCCATGTGGGGCGTTTGCGGGATTGTCCGGTGTTGGGGCACAAATTTGTGTTGTTGAGCCACAACACGATTCGCGGCGCGGCGGGTGCGGCAATTTTGAACGCGGAATTGATGGCGGCGAAGAATATTCTCGGTTAATCCGCTCTTGCGCATTTCTCACACGACGATCAAGAAAAATGGCTTCCGGGGCTGAAGCCCACTATTTTCGCGGATGGTGACGGCGGGGCTGAAGCCCCGCCCTTCCGACGCCTTCCCTTCCCGTTAGAATAATTTCGTGGTGGCTCGTCGCACCTCACAGGGGTTGGTGCGCGGGTTCGGCGGTGTGTCTGGCGAGGATTTGGTTGAACCGGGAGATTTGCTGCTCGAGGATGGTAAAAATCTCCTGGGCGCCGGAAATTTGGCCGGATTTGGCGAGCAACTCCAGGCGTTGGGCGGTTTCCCGCGGGCCAGACATCGCGAAATTCCCCACCGAACCTTTCAGGGCGTGTGCGGCTCTTTCCAGGGCTTTGGAATCGCCAGCGCGCAAGGCCGCGCGAATCTCATCCACCATTCTGGGGCACTCCTGAAGAAATATTCCCGCAAGCTCTTTCAATAATTCGCTGTCGCCATCGAAACGCGCCAGCAGTTCGGCATTGCTCGGCCCTTTGATCATGGGATCGGCGGGAACCGTGGCAACTTCTGTGCCGGACGGGACAGTTATCTGGATTACCTTCGCCAGCTCGGCGGGATTAATCGGCTTGGTGATGTAGTCATCCATTCCGGCGGCGAGGCAGCGTTCGCGATCGCCCTTCATGGCGTGGGCTGTGACGGCGATGATGGGAATGCGCGCAGCCGTGCCCACTTCCCGTTCGCGGATGCGAGTAGTGGCTTGCAGTCCGTCCATTTCCGGCATTTGCACGTCCATCAGGATGATGTCGAATTGGCGGGCTTGACTTTGTTCCCAGAGTTGCAGGACTTCGATGCCGTTGTTTACCAAAGTGACGGTGTGCCCCTGTTTCTGGAGAAGTTTTTGCGCCAGGACGCGGTTGACCGGATTGTCCTCGGCAAGAAGGATGTTCAGCTTCCGCGGCGATTCTTGCGGGACTTCGGGGATGGTCAAGGCTACGTCCTTGTGCGTGGCGTGTGGCTCGTCCACAGACGGTGCCAGCGATAATTTTTGGGTTAATGCTGTGCGAACGAACGCGGCAGCAGGAAGGGGGATTACAATTCGATCCTAGACTTCGCGGTGTGGAACGTCAATGGATACGATGCTCGCATGTGCAACAGCAGCGCCGCGGGGAACGGCGTCTGGGGAACGTCTATCGAGAAACTGGCATTCCCCGGTGGCAGTCAGTCGGTGCGATCAGATTTGGGGCGCGGGGTTTCGCGCACGAAGCAGGAATCGCAGACGCGGGTTCCGTCCTTCAGAGTGAAGTCCACCCGGCGATTCGAGTCAATCGCGGCGCCGCATTTTCCACACACATCTGTCAGAATTTCGCTCATCGGCTTTGATCCATTCTACTACTCAATGGCAGGCGTGTGTCTCAATTTGCGATCCTGTTGTGCGGTCTGGTTCTTGAATGGCACGGCAGCTTCCGAGCGCGAGAACCCATAGAAACGGGAATTGCAATCGTCGCAGCGGTAAACGCGGACACGGATCGCGCGCAGAAAATATTTCTCGATCGGGCCGCGGCGATGCGAGCGCGCGATCTCAACACTTCGGCAATACGGGCACAACCGTTTGGCGGCTGCGGGGATTGATTGAGCAGCGGCGGAGTGTTGCGGAGACGACGAGAGTTCAAGTTCACGCATAACGATCATTCGAGCGCGGCGCGCGTCCATCCGAAATGCCCATGAGTTCCAGCAGCAATCTTCCGAATGTGCGAAGCACTAGTACGGCAAAGCAAACGAGCAGGACGATAGAAATGAATATCTTGAGGAAAAGAAGAGACGAATTAGCCGATTCAGGAACATCCGCGAGTAGAATCGCGCTGGTCAGAAATGCGGTGAAGCAGGCCATGGAACCTCCAAGCGCTGCCGAGCAGGAGCGAATGGCGCTGGAGAGAGACGAAAAGCCAGCGCGGCCAGGGCTAGGGACCCGCAGCTTGCGCTGCGTTCACAGGTGTAATGATGTGGCAGAGCGCGGTCCGCTGAAATAGGGTAATTACTGTAGATAGCTGCGAGGACGGACCGGAGAAACCGGGCGGATCGACCAATACGATGCGGGCGTAAGCAGCGACATATGCTGGAGATAGGCCGTGCAGCAGCGCTGTGGACGTTTGTCGGCAGCCGATGGTAAGCTTGCCGCCCCAAGATTTGCAGGTGGCGCGCGCGCGATTTTGAGGGGCGGAACGCAGCACGCACTGACAGGACGAGCAGCGATGGAACCCGATCCCAAAAGCACGGGTGACGCGGCGCGGGGCGTGCGCGCTTTGGCACAGCCGATCGCGGCTGCATTGTCGCGCGCCGCGATCTTTCTGGTGATGACGGTGAAGCCTGGCGCAGAGAACCGGGCGGCGGTGAGGTCGTTCTGCGCCGATCTTTCGGCGCTGATTCGCGCGGTAGAATTTCGCGATATTGAGGCGGGGCTATCGTGCGTGATGGGATTTGGGTCGGGGGCGTGGGACAGATTGTTCGGGACGCTGCGGCCGGCCGAGCTGCATCCATTTAAGGAGATTCGCTCTGGCGGGCGGCACGCGGTGGCGACTCCTGGCGATTTATTGTTTCACATTCGCGCGAAACGTATGGATTTGTGCTTCGAGCTGGCAACACAGATCGTGACACGGCTGGGCCATGCGGTTTCGTCGGAGGATGAAGTGCACGGCTTTCGTTACTTCGATGATCGCGACCTGATCGGTTTTGTGGATGGGACGGAAAATCCGCGCGGGCAGCAAGCGATTGACGCGGTGACCATCGGCGCGGAGGATGCGGAGTTCGAAGGCGGGACGTATGTGATCGTGCAGAAATATTTGCACGACATGGCGGGGTGGGAGGCGCTTTCGACGGAGCAGCAGGAACGAATCATCGGGCGCAAGAAATTATCTGATATTGAATTGGACGCGGCGGTGAAGCCGACCTGCTCGCACAGCTCGCTGACCACGATCGAAGAGAACGGTGTCGAGGTGAAGATCCTGCGCGACAACATGCCTTTCGGACGGCCGACGCAAGGGGAGTTCGGGACTTATTTTATCGGGTACAGCAAGTCGCCGAGCACGATCGAGTTGATGTTGCAGAACATGTTCGTGGGGCGGCCGCCGGGAAATTACGACCGGCTGCTGGATTTCAGCCGGGCGGTTACTGGGAATTTATTTTTTGTTCCGGCCGCGAGTTTTTTGGAGGACGTGAGCGATGGAGCGGCCGCTGCGGAGGTGGCGGCCTCTGGCGCGCCGGCCGATTCGCAATCCGAGTCCCCGTCAGGCGCGCCCTCGACAGATGAAACGGGACAATCGGCAGCGCCAAACGAGGGCGGATCGCTGAGTATCGGATCATTGAAAGGAGAAATTGGTCATGAATAATTTGCATCGCGAGCTGGCACCGATTTCGGACGCGGCGTGGGCGTCCATTGAAGAGGAAACAACTCGCACGCTGAAGCGATATCTCGCGGGACGGCGTGTGGTGGACGTGCAGGGACCGGGCGGCGTCGCTGTGGGTTGTGTAGGGACAGGACACCTGCGGAAGATCACGTCTCCTGCGGACGGAATTCTGGCGCGGCAGCGCGAGGTGAAAGCGTTTGTGGAGTTGCGCGTGCCGTTTGAGCTGGATCGCCAAGGAATTGACGATGTGGAACGCGGCGCGGAAGACTCGAACTGGCAGCCGGCGAAGGACGCGGCGCGAGAGATTGCGTTCGCAGAGGACCGCGCGATTTTTGATGGCTATGCGGCAGCCGGGATTGGCGGCGTGCGGCAGGGGACGAGCAATCCGATCAAGACGCTGCCGGCCGATGTGCGCGAGTACCCGGACGCGATTGCGCAAGGGTTGAGCCAGCTGCGTTTGGTGGGCGTCAACGGGCCGTACGCGGCGCTGCTGGGCGCGGATGCCTACACGGCGCTGGCAGAAACGAGCGACCACGGATATCCCGTCCTAGAGCACGTGAAGCGGCTGGTGAAGGATCAAATCATTTGGGCGCCGGCGATTGCTGGGGCATTCGTACTGACGACGCGCGGCGGGGATTTCGATTTGCACATTGGGCAGGACGTTTCGATCGGTTATTTGAGCCACACAGATACGAGGGTGCAGCTGTATCTGCAGGAGTCGTTCACATTCTTGCTGCTGACGAGTGAGGCTGCGGTGGCGCTGAATCCTCCTGGGAAAACGAAAAAGCTTTGAGTGGCTCAAATGCGTTTGGGAAAAAGGCAGTGGCTAGTGATGAGTGGCTAGTGGCTAGAAACGTCTGCGCCGCGATGCGGGTGGAAATGCGGCTGGGCTAGAGAATGCGGGTTAGAAATTCGATCATGCGTTTGGCAACGTGGTCTTTCTGCTGTTCGATCTTCTTTTGCACGGCGTAGTTTGGGTTCGGGACAGTCTGCAAAGAATCCCATTCCGCTTTGAGTTTGGAGGCTTCAGCGGCCGCGTCGTGCAAATATGCACCGGGATTGTCCGCAACTCGCTGGCACATGATCGCGAGCTGGGCTGGGCGGGTTCTTTCGAGTTCGTGCACAGTGGGCATCGCTTCATTCTACGCTTTATTGCCGGCGGGCGGCGGATTCGCGGCGTCATTATGACCAGTCGCGGTTACAAGCCGCGGTTACCAGTTGGGGCGGTCTTTGTGAAAACGCATGCGGATCGGAGTGATTCGCTCGGGCAGCCAGCCGTGCAAGGGACACTCGAGGCGTTGCGGGAATTTCAGCGCGCCGGGTACGGGCTTGGGGACGAGCGGCGCGTTGCACTTGGGACAGGTCATGCGTTTTTCTGGCGATTCGCGATGGGCGAGGGAATATTGAATATGGCGGAGAGGGTGGGATTCGAACCCACGGTAGGATTTCTCCTACACACGCTTTCCAAGCGTGCTCCTTAAACCGCTCGGACACCTCTCCGCTGAGACATAGATCGTTAGCAGCGTAACAAATCGAGGGCGCGGCGGCAAACAGCGGGGCGAGCTGTGGGAATTTCAGGTTAACGCCTGTGGTAACAAATCGGCGGGAGGTCTGCTACACTTTTGTACCCGATTCCGGGGTAGTGCAATTGGTAGCACGCCAGCCTTTGGAGCTGGTTATCCTGGTTCGAGTCCAGGCCCCGGAGCCAACCTCTCAGTTTGCTTCAATCTTCAGAGATTGCAATTTTGCCTGCTTGCGTCGAGACGTGCGAACGCCCCAACTCAGAGAAAAGCTCTTCTGCACGCATCTTGCCAATTTGGTCCAGCAGCGATACCATATTAGATGCTGGTCTTCAGTATGGTAAAAAGGAGTCCTTATGGCGACAGCGCGTAAGATTACTGTAGAGGTACCGAAGGACCTCCTTGAGAAAGCACAAGAAGCCAGCGGTGCCGGTGTCACTCAGACCGTCCGTGCGGGGCTGCAGCTCGTTGCTGCATCGCGGACGTATGCTCGCATACTCCGTCTGCAAGGAAAGGTTCGTTTCTCGCGAACGTTGGCAGAGTTGAAGGCAGACAGGTGATCGCCGCCGATACAAGCACTTGGATTGCGTTCCTGGAAGGTGGCGCTGGCGAAGATGTGCAACTATTGCGTAGAGCTGTAGAAGACCGGCAAGTGGTTATGGTCCCGGCTGTGCTCACTGAACTTCTGAGTGACCCGAAACTTCCTGTCAGCGTAGCGGAAACCCTGTCCGAAGTTCCCTCAATGGATATTTCATTTGGCTATTGGCAAAGAGCAGGAGGCTTGCGGGCAAAAGTGTTGGCAAAGCACCGCAAGGCACGTCTCGGTGACGCGCTGATCGCCCAAAGCTGTATCGACGGAGGCATTTTCCTGTTGACGCGTGACCGCGACTTCAGGGCCTTCGCCGAGGCTGCGGGCCTGAATCTTGTCCTTGGGCCCAGAACGAACTGACACTGCTTAGGCGGCGGAATCGCGGCGGCGGAGCGGTGGAACAATTTTTAGGGAGTTCGATGGGAGCGGTTCGGGATTGGCTGCGCCCGAACGCTGGGATTTCAGATGTTCTTCGGTGCGGCGGAGCAGCTTTTCGAATTCCTGCTCGGAGCAGACGTTGGCCTGGGTAGGATTCCTTTGATTCAGACTCACGGCCCCTCCTTACGACACCACCCCTTAAAAATACCGCGTGGAAACCTTGTTTTGGGAGCCTAGACCTCGCGGTACGGGCTGTCAAGAATATTTGTGGCGCTCGCCGGGATCTTCGCGAAATGAGACGCGGCGGAAACGATGTTCCCGAGGAGGCGATGGGCGTGGCGAAATTTCGACAACACCTCTGGCGCAGCCGGGCCTGGGGCGACGGGCCTTGCGCAATGGGCCGGGACACTTTAGTCTGTCGAGCGGAATGACACCCGAATTCCTGCTGCTTGGAGTTATCTGGTACATCGTATTCCTGTTCTCGACCACGTGCCATGAAGGAGCGCACGCGCTGATTGCGCGGATTGGCGGAGACCCGACGGCGTTCCATGGCGGGCAGGTGACGCTGAATCCGTGGCCGCACATCCGGCGCGAGCCGTTTGGGCTAGTCGTGGTGCCGATCCTTTCGTATTTTGTGGCGCACTGGATGATTGGCTGGGCCAGCGCGCCATACGATCCGGCGTGGCAGCAACGCTATCCGCGTCGCGCGGCTGCGATGGCGTTGGGCGGCCCGGCGGCGAATTTTACGCTGGTGATTTTGGCGGCAATCGCGATCCGCGCCGGGATGCATTTTGGAATATTCGGCGTGCCCGAGTCGGCGGATTTCACGCATATCACGGAAGCACTGGTTCCCGGAATCGCGGGATTCGCGGCGACGTTTTTGAGCATCGTCTTCCTTTTGAATTTGTTGCTGGGGACATTTAACCTGCTACCGGTGCCTCCGCTGGATGGAGTGACGGGCGTGACTTTACTGATGAGCGAAGGAACGGCGCTGCGATTCCAGCACTGGATACGCACGCAGGGCTTTGGGATGCTGGGATTGATCGTGGCGTGGTACGCCTACGACAAATTGTTTCCCTACATCTTCCGGTTCGCGCTGGCGATGCTTTACCCGGGATCCGCCTGGGGATAGGACTGCGAGATTTGCGTTAGGAATTGAGCCAGTGCCGCTCGTGTGTATCTCGTTCCATTAGCGCACTAGCGGTGCTTGCGGAACAGTGAGAGCATTTTGCAATGGCTGCATCGCTAGGTTAAATCCTTCCTCGTCAATGAAAGTCTGCCCTCCTTGTTGGTATCTCTTATGCAATGTATCGGCGTGAGGTGGAACCATGACGCGGGGATCTGAGGAGACTCAAGCGGTGGAAACGACGGCGAGCCCTGGCCACCGCTACCGCGTGGAAGTATCGGGATGGGACGCAAAGGAAAATTTCTTCGTTGAGAAGACTTCACTGGACTGGAAGGAACGCGATTGGAAAACAGTGACGCTGCATGCGGCGGTGCGAGTGGACAGTGTGCTGTTTGTGCGGCTGCTGCGTCCGCTGGGCGGCGGAGCTGATTTTCCGGTGCCGCATCGGGCGGTGAGAGTGGCAGAACGAGACCAAGATGCAACCTGCAAGGACGTGGGGTTGGAGCAACTGCAGCCGCGTAATGGCGCGAACGACTGCGTGAGGGATCCGCTCGAAAAATTGATCGAGAGCAGCTTGAAACACTAGCCAGGAGCGGCGCGGACGCGAGGGATGGGAACAGGCATGGGGCCAGAGCGAATCCTGTTTTGACGTTGCGGTACCAGATTGGTACGCGACCAGCACAAACAGTGGGGGCGCGTCGGCGGACGGAAAGTACGGGTCTTGGCAGCGGATTGTTTCTTTCTTCGCAGTAACGCGAAGGAACGGTTGGCGTTAGGTGAGCTGCGAAATTCGATCCGTGTCGCAAAGCAAGATCGCAGAAAAGACGAATTGTAGTTCCGCTCTGGCCCCAACCTTGCCTGAGTTTGTTTACTATGAGCACCCTGCTAGAAAGACCACTTGTGGAGTTGTCGCGCAAGAATCTCTCGATCTGCGTACTGGACGACGAGGCGGACCACGTTGAACTGACCTCAAAGCGGCTGGAAGCGGCGGGGTTCCCGGTGTCGGGAACAACGAGCGCCCAGGAAGCGCTGCAAAAGGTGCGTTCGGGAAGCTGCCGAGTGGTGGTGGCGGACCTGAAGATGCCGGGAATGGATGGGCTGGCGTTCGTGGAAAAAGCGCTGCAGTGCGATCCGGGAATGTACGTGATTCTGGTGACGGGATTTTATGCGGTGGACTCAGCGATCGAGGCGATCAAGCATGGCGCTTACGATTATTTGTGCAAGCCGATTGATTACACGCGGCTGCTGAAGACGTTGGATGATCTGACGGATTCATTTACGCGCGGGCTGCAGATACGCGACCTGGAAGATAAACTCCTGGACAATCTATTGTTCCACGGAATTGTGGGTCGCAGCCCGGCGATGCTGGAAGTATTCGAACTGGCGAAAAAAATCGCGCGGCATTATACGAACGCTCTGATTACCGGGCCGACGGGTTCGGGGAAAGAGCTGGTGGCGCACGCGCTGCACCAGATGAGCCCGGTATCGCAGGAGCGCTTTGCGGTGTGCAATTGCTCGGCGCTAGTGGATACGCTGCTGGAGAGCCAGCTTTTTGGACACGTACGCGGGTCGTTTACAGGAGCGACGGAAACGCGGCCGGGATTATTTGAATATGCAAATGGCGGAACGGTTTTTCTGGATGAGATTGGCGAGACTTCGCTGCAGATGCAGGCGAAATTGCTGCGCGTGATACAGAATCGGGAAATTCAGCGAGTGGGATCGCCGGAAGTGCGGAAGGTGGATGTGCGGCTGATCGCGGCTACCAACCGCGATCTCCGAGCGGAGGTGCTAGCTGGACGATTTCGTGAGGATCTGTTTTACCGGCTTAGCAGCATTGAACTGCGCGTGCCGGGGTTGGCGGAACGTCCTGGGGACATTCCGATCTTGGTGCAGCACTTTGTGAAAAAATATGGCGAGACTTACGGGAAACCGTTCCAGGGCTTGACGCGCAGGGCCCATATCGTGCTGCTGCAGCATGATTGGCCGGGCAACGTGCGCGAACTGGAGAACGTGATTGCCAGCGCGGCGATTACTGCCAATTCTGATTTCATTGACGTGGCCGATTTGCCGGAGCATCTGCAACGCTCGCGGCGGCACTCTGCTTCGGCGGCCACGGTGTGGAGTCCACTGCCGCTGGACGAAGTGCGTAGCGTGCACATTCAGCGCGTGCTGGAGATGTGCAACGGCAACCGGGTGCGCACGGCGCAGGTGCTGGGGATCGGCCGCACCAGCTTGTATCGTTTTTTGAAGCGCTCCGACCGGCCGACGAAATCTGTTGCGGCACGGGGGGCGGCCTGACGATTCGGACGGAGTCGCTGGCGCGAATGGCATGCGGCGGCCGGGTGGGCGCCGGCGGAATGAATCGGAATGAGTGGGAACGCTTCGGACAGGACGGGACCATGAGCAGACAGACCGTGTCGTCAAATTTGTCCACAACACTTGCAGAATTCGGTTCGCTGCGGCCGGAGCGGACAGCGACGCAGTTCTCCATCGAAGTTTGCGGGTTCGACCGTTGCGGACGATTCTTCACGGAGCGATCGGAGACCAGCGATGTGAGCGATGGGGGATGCAAATTCTATTTGCGCACGGAAGTGGAACGCGAGGCAGTGGTGGCTTTGCGGGTGATCGAACGTTACGATCAGCGCGGGAATGGCGCGGCGCCGGTGCTGTTTCAAGTGGCGCACATGGAGCGCGGGTCGAGTGGATGGACCTTGGGGGCTTTGAAGTTGCGAGCTGAGGATTCTTGGCCGATGGGGAGTCTGGACGGGCATCGCGGGGCGGCGGCGCACGATTAATTCTTTGCGGAGTTATTTGACAGTCTCGAAAGCGATAGCGGTACCTCAGTGACGAACGCCTCGCGGGTTACCAGGACTTCCAACCTTTGATTCCCTGACGATCTGAATTGTTCTGCAGAAAACGATCCCTGCCTGCGGCAGGCAGGCCTTTCTGCGTCTTCCGCGCCCGTCCCTCGGTCGCAGGACGGGCGCGGGACTTCGTTCGGGATGAGACGCGGTTAATTCCATTCGGCAACTTGCCGACGGGTTCGATCTCTCCTGCGCAGGCAAGATTGCCTACGCTACCAACACCGGGGCGGACTGACGCGTTCGCTCGGTCGCGGTAATCGCGGCGCCGGCCCCTTCGGGTTGTTTGCTCTGCGTGGTTCGGTTTTCGCTCGGCGTTAGTTGCCGGCGGAGTCTGTCGTTGTTGGTGCACTGTGGAGCAGTGCCGGCGGCAACGTTATCGTGGAATCCATGCGGACCAACATTCCGGTTTGCGCTGGGAGCTCGACGTCCTTGCCTTTCTTCGTGCAGATGTAGGCCGAGGTGCCGACCAGGCCGAAGATTGTGCCGCGGGTGACGTTGCTGAACAAGACGCCTACGAGCGAGCCGGCTCCGGTGCCCAGGCTGCCCAGCATGATGTCGCCCTTGATGTCGCGCTTCTGTTCGATCACGACGCCTTCCGTGGTTTTCAGGTCTTTGCGTTTTTTGGAGTCTTCGGGGGTGCCGCTATAGAGCGAAAGGATGCTCAACTGCACCGGGAAAATGCGGCTCTGCACTTCGACAGAATTGAAAACCAGGTTCATCGAGGCGCCGCCGCGTTCCATGGCGAACCATTTGGGGCGCGTGACGCTGGTGATGGTGCCGTGGACTTTCGATCCGGCGGGCAGGATCAATTGGTTGCCGGAAAATACGGGCTCGGCAACGATGGCGGTGAACGGATCGCCATCGTGCGCGACCGAAGTGGTGAGGCCTGAGACCAGGGTGAGGCGAACCTGTGTTCCGGGTTGAACTACGGCTGGATTGGCCTGCGCGTGTACGGCGGGAGTCAGCCACAGCATGGCTGACAAGAGTGCTGCAATTGAAACGAGACGCTTCATGGATCCTCCGTGATCCTTGGCGGGAACCGGGAAGCGTTCCCGCGAAGGAGGGCTCGGACGTGCCGAGTTATCCCCGTTTCGTGGGGGTACCGCTGGCGCCGCGGTGGAGTGCGGAGGATGCACTCGGTGGATAAGATACTCCGGGGTGGGGAAGGATGCTGAAAAATGAGCTGGGGGCGTTCCTGAATGGCACCTGCTAGGTGGGCTCGCGTTGGATGCGTGCCGCTGTTGGGGTAGCGACGAAGGCCAAGTCAAAGGCGCCCACCTGAAGGTGGCCGCTACAGAGTCAACGGCAACCGCAGAGCGCCGGCGAGACGCCGGTGCAACGCGTCTTGCAAATTCGGATGTGATGAAAAGGGGTACAGCAGAGGCGAACCAGCGGCGAACCCTGTGTAGTGGAGGATTTTGGCACTACGAGTTTACTGGCGCGACACGGCGTCGGGAAATCGGCGGCTCATGATTTTCATGGAGTGCTATTTTGTAAATAGGCGAACTCCAGGGAATTGGAAAAATGGGTACCAGAGCCATGCGAAACAGGTTGCTGATTGTCTGTGCGCTGATTTTAGGTGTCGCGTCGGTCGCGTTTGGGACTGATTACGCGATTGTGGTGAATCCTGCCAATCCCCTGCGGGCGCTGAGCCTAGTGGAACTGGGCAAGATTTTCAAGGCTAAGACGACGATCTGGCCAGATGGCAAGGGCATCACGCTGGTGCTGCGCGACCCCAGTTCGCCGGGCACGAAATTCATTCTGGACAAGGTGCTGGGCGGAACGTTCGACGAGGAAAAGTCCGTGCTGACAGATCCGGGCCGCAGGAACGTAGTGCCGGTGGTTTTCGCCGAGAGCGATGAGGAAGTGATGAGAATCGTCGGCGGGAATGCCGGGGCGATCGGCGTGATTGATGTGTACAACATCACGGGCGGCGTGAAAGTAGTGAAGATTGACGATAAGCAGCCTTTCGATCCTGGCTACGTATTGAAGGGCCGTTAGCGAGCACTGCAAAATCCCATGCGAGGAAAACCGTGAAAACCCGAAACCTCTTCCCCTGGATGGCTATCGCCATTTTATTTGCCGGCGGCACGGCGCGAGCGCAGGAATCCGCGCCCGCGAGCGCCACGGTACCGGTGACGACGCAATCCACATTGGCCGCGAACGCTTACGAGATGGGGCTGGTGCAGCGCGAAGACCGGCTGTTCGTGGACGAAGGCCTGGAATTTTTTCGCCAGGCGGTGAAGGCCGATCCGCAGTTTGCGCTGGGGCACGCGGCGCTGGGTTATTTCACGGCCGATCCCAAGGAAGCGAAGGACGAAAGCGCGCTGGCGTTGAAATATATTGATAAGGCAGCGCCGGAGGAGCAGCTGCTGATTCACTGGATGAACGACACGAAGAACGGTGAAACGGTCGCGGCGATTTCGGCGATGAATGACCTGTTGGCGAAATATCCGACCGACAAGCGGCTCGCGAACATGGCCGCGGAATGGCTATGCTCGAACCAGGGGGCTTTCGAGCACGGCGAAGCTATATTGGTGCGCCTGCTGAAATACGATCCGCACTATTATCCGGCGATGAACAATCTGGCGTATTGCTACGCGTTGAGCGGACAGCCGCAACTGGCGCCGCCGCTGATGGAGCAGTATGTGGCGGCGTTGCCGAACGAGCCCAACCCGCAGGATTCTTATGGCGAGATCATGCGCATGCTGGGCGATTATCCGGCGGCGCTGGAACATTACAACGACGCGCTCAAGATCAATCCGCATTTTAATGCTTCGCAGGTGGGCGTGGCTTCGACGTACGCTTTGATGGGCGACGAGGCGAAGGCCCGGACGCAATATCTGGTGGCGATCAAGGGGACGAAGGAACGGTCCACGCAGATCAATTACCGGATTTTGTGGGCGATGACTTATTACCGCGAGAATAAGCCGCGGTTGGCGCGCGAGGCATTCGAGAAGGTGGATACGGAAGCGCACGAGGCGGGATTGACGGTGCAGGAAGCGGAAATTCATCGCGCGATGGCGCTTTTCAATCCCGATCCGGTGGGCGCGCTGAAGGATTTGGACGAGGCGAGAGGGGATCTTTCGAATTCGCGCAAGAGCAATCTATTGCCGGGCGACCGCGACAACGAGCTGGCTTTGATTCTGCAGGCGCGGGCGTTCATCGCAGTGAAAGCTGGAAAGATTGACGCGGCGCAGGCTACGGAGAAACTGCTGGAAAATATGGCGCAGACGAACCGCAGCACTCCGGTGCAGGAAGCGTATCACTCGGCGAATGGGGCCGTGCTTTTTGCGCAGGGAGATTATGCGGGGGCGATCGCGGAGTTGCAGGAAGATCCGTACAATCCGTTGTCGTTGCAATTGCTGACGGAGGCGCAGACGAAGGCGGGACAGGCCGCGGATGCGCGAAAGACGCTGGAGACTTTGGCAGCAATCAGCGATGAGCGCGTGGAGACGGCGGTTGCGGCGCCACCGGCGCGAGTGGCGTTGAAGCATGACGCTGCGCATCCGGTGCAAGGCGGGGCGAACTAGAATCAGACTGATATTTCTTGGCAACGATCGAACGCCCAGGCTTCAGGGGCTAAAGCCCCTCCTCCTTGAGCGACTTTACGGCGGGGCTGAAGCCCCGCCCTTCCGTATTCCCCGCCCTTCCACTTCAGCCATTCTTAAATCACCGCTACACATCTAGCTCCCAACGATTCTTTGTCAAATTCTCAACGAAGCTTCCTCCAACGTTATGGCGGTAAGACGCGGCCGCGGGTTTCTTCGCCTAGCGGAGTTAGCAGTAGGCCGACGGCGAAGGCGATGCCTGTCAGCGCTACTGGCGTGCCAATTGAGCCGAAGTGGCGGACACCGGCTCCTACGAAGAATGTGATTCCGGCGCCGATGAAGCGGGCGAAGGATGTGGAGAAGGCGAAGGCGCTGGCGCGACATTCGGTGGGATATTGCTCTGGAAGCCAGAGAGTGTAAACAGAGAAATTGGCGCCGCCGAGTCCCAGGAAAAAGAGGCAGACGAAGAACCACGGCAGCGGGTTAGTCCCCAGATAGAACACCTTTCCGAAAGTCAGCATGATAAAGACCAACATCAGCGCGAAGAATAAGGCGAGCGTGGCGCGGCGGCCGAAGCGTTCCGCTAGTGTAGGCATGGCGAGGCAGCCGAGGATCGTCGCGAAAGCCACGAGCATGGTGGCGTAAGACGCAAAATGCGCTGCTTGCGGCCCGGTGCGACCGCTGGCTTCGGCGAGGGCTGTGACTGCGGTGGGAACGTACACTGTGCCGGCCCACAGTCCACAGATGGAGACGAGCATGAACAAGGAATTCAAAATCGTGCGGCGGCGCCAGGTGGGATTGAAGAGCGTTGCTAGCGGTCGCCACCAGGGCAATATTTGAATAACTTTTTCTTTTTGCCGCCAGCGGGCTGGTTCGGTGACGCCGTAACGGATCCATGCGAGCAGCAGCGCCGGAAGTCCACCGAACAGAAACATTTGGCGCCAGCCGAAATGGCTGCCGATGCTGAGGTTTGCGAGCGCTGCCAGTAGAAAGCCGACATAGTAGCCGGTGTGCATGTATCCCGCGCCGCGAACGCGCCAACTTTCAGGCCACTCTTCCGCGACGAATGTGCCGCCCATGGCCCATTCGCCACCGATGCCGATACCGGCGAGCAGGCGCAAGATGGCGAGTTGCCAGACGTTGACCACGAACGCGCTGAGCAGAGTGAACGTGGAATACCACAAGATTGTGAACATCAGCGTTCGGACGCGGCCGAATTTATCTCCAATCGGACCCCAGACGAACGCGAGACCCCAGCCGAGCAGGAAAATTGCGAAGAGCAGACCGCCGTAGAAGCCGATGTTTGCTTTGGTGGCTTCGATGCCGGAGCGCGGGAGCAGTTCGCGCAACGACGGGACGAGGACGAGGGCATAGATGAAGGAGTCCATGCCGTCGAGCGTCCAGCCACCCCAGGAGGCCCAGAAGCCGCGGATTTGATTACGCGTCAGGGGCGGTGTGCGGCCGTCTTGGAAGGATTGGGGCTGCTCCCGTGAGGCATGCGAGTTCATTCGCGGTGCAAATCCCTTGGGACACTGTTTCTGGCGCGGCAGGATACTCCGGTTGGGGAGTGGAAGTCGAACGTCGTGTGAATGCGATTCGGGTGCATGAGAAGATGATGAGTGAAGGCATGAGGTGCAGCTGGCTTTCGTGAGGTGGGGCGCTGTGCTAGACTTCGCGGAGCAGTTTTGTGCGCGGAAAATTTGCGCGCGGTGACTGCCGATGGGTGGAACTTCGGGCTCTGTGCAACGATTCCCCGCAAACCCCGCCAGGCCCGGAAGGGAGCAACGGTAGCGGGTCAGTCTCGTGTGCCGCGGAGTACCCGAAGTTCCTCTAGTCGCTGCGAGTGAGTGAGCAGGCTCCAGAACACATTCCATGACCTACAAAGTTATTGCGCGGAAATACCGGCCGCAGACATTCAGCGAGATTGTGGGGCAGCAGCACGTTACGCGAACGCTGGCGAACGCGATCAATTCGAATCGCGTGGCGCATGCGTATATTTTTTCGGGCGTGCGAGGCGTGGGAAAGACCACCAGCGCGCGGATTTTGGCCAAGGCGCTGAACTGCGTGAAGGGGCCGACGGCTGAACCGGACGGGACTTGCGATTCTTGCCTGGAAATTTCCGCGGGGACATCGCTGGATGTGCTGGAGATTGACGCGGCGTCGAATCGCGGCATCGATCAGATACGCGAACTGCGGGAGATGGTGCGTTATGCGCCGGCTTCCAGCCGCTACAAAGTAGTGATCCTCGATGAAGCCCACCAGCTGACCGACGAAGCATCGAACGCGCTGCTGAAGACTTTGGAAGAGCCGCCGGAGCGGGTGGTATTTATTCTGGCGACGACGCGCGCGGAAGGTTTGGTGGAGACGATCAAGTCGCGGGCGCAGCTGTTTCAGTTTCGGGCGCTATCGTTCAAGGAGATTGCAGAGGAGATCGAGCGGATCGCGCACGAAGAGAAATTGACGATTGAGCCGGGGGCTGTCGCGGTGCTGGCGCGGGCGGCTGAGGGCAGCTTGCGCGACGGGCTTTCGTTGCTGGAACAGGCGATTGCTTACAGCGGCGAGGCGATTACGGACGCGCAGGTGCGGGAACTTTTGGGAGTGGTCGCAGAGAGCGTGCTGGACGCATTGGTGGATGCGATTTCCGAGCAGTCGGCGGAGATGGCTTTGAGTTTGGTGCACCGGTTGATTGGCGATGGACAGAATTTGCAGCATTTCTGCCGTGAGGCAATTCGGCATTTCCGGAATTTGCTGGTGGCGCGAGTGTGCGGCGCGGATTCGGAATTGGTGGCGGCGCCGGAAGATGAGCGGCCGAGATTGGCGGAGCAGGCAGCGCGATTCAGCGAGGAAGATTTGACGCGGTTTTTTAATACTTTGCTGGCGACGGATGCGGAATTGCGGAGGGCGCCGGATCCGCGATTGCATTTGGAATTGGGGTTGCTGAAATTGATTAATGCGCGGAGACTGGCGCCGATTGAGGAAGTGCTCGCGGGGCTGCGTGGAGAAGGTCGCGGCAGTGGTGGTGGCGAGGATGTTCGGGGCAGTGGGGCGGCGCGAACGGCGAGTTCTGCGGCGAGTTCCCTTCCGGCTCGCGCGATGCCGGCGGTATCTGGCGCGCAGCCTGTGACTTCTTCTGGCGCGGCGGTGCGCATGGCGCCGGTGACTAATTCTTCTGCGAATTCATCTGCAAGCGCGGTGGGTGTTTCTCCCGCGATTCCGCCTGCTGCAACGGCAAAACCTGGGACGCCTGATTCGAGCCGAGACGTTGAATCCGGAAATGGGCGTGGACCTGCGTCGAGTGCAGAGAGCGTTTCCGTTTCCGCGCCGACATCTGCTCCGACAAGCGCTGCGGCAGTCACGCCGATAGCCGTTCCGATTGCCGAATCGAGTGCTGTGACGAGTACTGCGGAAGTGCCGGTAAATGGAATTGGTTCTGCGCAAGTGGAAGCGATCAAAGCTGCGCTACACGGGCAGAAATTTCTGTGGTCCATGCTGGATGCGGTGACGCGCTGGGAGGTGGAGAATGGCGAGTTGCGCCTTTTCTTCCCCAGCGAAAGCCGGTCGTTGGCTGAAATGCTGCAGGCGCGCGATCCGATGGAACGATTACGCACAGTGCTGAATCAAGTGGTGGGCCAGCCGCTGCGCGTCTGTGTTAAACTGGATTCCAGCCGGGCAACAGCGCCGGCGGGGCGCAGTTCGGAATTGCGCGCTCGATTCGAAGAGGATCCGATCGTTAGGGCCATGCTTGAAAAGTTCGGCGGCCAGATTTCCAACGTCAAGCGCCCAAGCGAGGAATAACCATGGAAGTGAAAGCGCTACAGCAAATGCTTTCGCAGTTCCGCCAAGTGCAGGAGAAGCTCGAGAAGCAGATAGACGAGCTTTCGGTGGAAGCGTCGGCGGGCGGTGGCATGGTTACGGTGAAGATGAACGGCCAGAAGCAACTGACGGAAGTGCGCATCGAACCGGACATTTTCAAGAGCAAGGATCAGGAGATGCTGCAGGATCTGATTCAAGGTGCGGTGAACGAAGCAACGCGGCGTGTGGATGAAGAGCTTTCCAAGCAGGTGAAAGAAATTTCCGGCGGCTTGCCTGGGGTCGCGGGATTGAAGATTCCTGGATTGTTCTGAGCGGCGGTTGCGGCTGGACGATTTGTTTTGACGAGATAGTGAACGCTGAATTCTTGCAGGGTTTTCCGGTTGTTGCAACTTTGAATGTTCCGATTCCCTTCTACTTCAGATTTCATTCAGTGAATGGAGTTCCATGCCTGATTTTGCCCCTTCGGTCACACGACTTATAGATGAATTGAAGCGCTTGCCGGGGATTGGCCAGAAAACCGCGCAACGGCTGGCATTTTATTTGTTGCGCGTGGATCCGGAGCAGGCGTTTGCGCTATCGGACGCGATTCGCGACGCGAAGGAGAAAGTGCGCGAGTGTTCGATCTGCAACAATATTACGGACGCGGACCCTTGTTTGTTTTGTACGGGCCCTTCGCGAAGCAAGAAGATAATTTGCGTGGTCGAAGAGGCTACGAACATTCAGGCGGTGGAGAAGACGCGCGGGTTCGACGGGCTTTATCACGTGCTGGGCGGAGCGCTTTCGCCGTTGCAAGGGATTGGGCCGGATCAGCTGAAGATCAAGAGTTTGATTGAGCGATTGAAGGGCGGGACGGTGGAGGAAATTATTGTGGCGACTTCGCCGACGGCTGAGGGCGAGGCTACGGCGGTTTATTTGTCCAAGCTGATTAAGCCTCTGGGCGTGCATGTGACGCGGATTGCGATGGGGATTCCGGTGGGGTCGGATTTGGAGTTTGCGGATGAAGTTACGATGAGCAAGGCGATGGAAGGGCGGCGGGATTTGTAGCTTTTTGCTTTTGCGCTGGCGGAATTATTTTAGGAATTTGAAAGATTTTAGCGGTTGTTGGAGGGCTGCGTGGACTTGGGCTGCGTCTTTCGCAGTGTACGGCTTGAACGTCCCAGGATCGTAGTTTCCTTCATTTGAATCTCCTTCCACGTTGCCGAGTTCGTAGCATTTATTGTTGTGAAATACCCTATAAACCTCTGCGGAGTTCGAACCACCCGCCCATCCATCGGTCGTATGAAATAGTTTGGCGCTGACGCCGTTGATTTTTGTGGCATGAGCAACATCAGCCGACCAGTCTTGCGATCCTTTCAGACAAGCATTTTGCGTCGTACCCTCAGGGACCGATCGCACGAAGAATACGGCGGCGATGAACCCAGGCTTGTCTTTCAATTTGTCTTTGGGGTAAGCGAGGCACACGAAGGTGACGCCCGTGGCGGCGTCGGTGTCACAGATGTCGCCTTGGCTTAGGCAGGGATCCTCGATCCAGCCGAGCTCGCCGTTCCGGAATGAGCGTTGGGTACAGTGGATCAGCGCGGGGGAGTATTTGAATTGGAAATCGCCGTGGGGGCTGGTGAAGGTTTGCGGATTAGTTTGGGCGGTTAGCGGGATCGCCAGGGCGCAGAAACAGATTGCGATGAATGGCTTCATGGGGTCTTGAATTCATTCTAGTTTCGTTTTAGGCAGAGCGGCAAGATGTGAGTTGGCGAGGGTGTTTATGATTGCGCACGAGCGGGCACGGCATAGCCGTGCCCCTACCGCCTGCGCAAGAACGGGCGCTAGCGCTCTTGCGTCGCCGACCTTGGCGCGGTATACAGGGGCTTAAGCCGGGAGGTGGACGATGCCGGGTTTGGAAAAATATATGGCGCAGTATGACCACGAACACACTAATGTTTGGAACAAGGTGATGCACGCGATCGGGATTCCGATCATCATCGTGGGAATCGTGCTGGCCGTTTTGACGCACTGGAAGATTGGGCTCGTAATGTTCGTTGTAGGGTGGGTTTTGCTGTTGGCTGGGCACAGGATTGAGGGAAATAAACCGGCATTTTTCCAGGGGTTGATTTACTTTTTGGTTGGCCCGATATGGGTGGCCAAGGAGATAAAGGACGCAATCTTCGGGACTTCCCACCGGTCAACCGCGGCGCGCTGACGCCGAGCGGATTCGGAAATGCAATTGCTCTTGCATCCCAGAGAAGAAGTCATCTCGGAGATATCCAGCCGCGGCCGACAAACGCCGCTTCAGGGGCTGAAGCCCTTGTCCGTGCTGGGCTTGACGGCGGGGCTGAAGCCCCGCCCTTCCCGGTCGCGCATTTATGAGGCGACTACCAGTGCCCTAAAGCGGGGCGGTTTCGGGACCGATACGAGTAACCTTTTCGCACTTTTTCGCGCGGCCGACACACGCCGTTGCGCTGTGATGCTACCCTAAGAAATCGCCCCTGGGAGGAGTGCGTGACCGATTCCCTACAATCCGCCGATCCCGGCACACAAAAGCGCCGCAGCACGCGCATTGTGCAAGCCGTGCCAATTACGGTGACGGGCACCGACGCGCTCGGGCAGCCATTTAAAGAGCGCACCACGACGGTGATGGTGAATTGCCACGGGTGTAAATACCAATCGAAACATTACGTTCCGAAGAATTCGATGGTCACGCTGGATATTCCGCGTCCTGAGGGTGGGCCGTTTCACACGCAGGGGCGGGTGGTGTGGGTGCAGCGTCCGCGCACGGTGCGCGAACTTTTTCAGATTGGATTGGAGTTTGAAGTTCCGGGAAATTTCTGGGGGATTGCGTTTCCGCCGGAGGATTGGGCGTCGGGTGTGGACATTCCGACTGGCGATCTGACGGGGACGGCCGAGGCATTGCTGGCGGTTGAGCCGGTGGCCGGGATTTCGCCGCAGCCGCTGCCGCCGATTGGGCCGCCGCCAACGCCGATTCCGACTACGCCGGAGAAAAGGATTGAAGCGCCGCCGTTTCAGATTCCGGTGACGCCGCCTCCGCCTGCAAAACCAACTCC
This sequence comes from uncultured Acidobacteriota bacterium, assembly GCA_963821765.1. Classification (GTDB taxonomy): domain Bacteria; phylum Acidobacteriota; class Terriglobia; order Acidiferrales; family UBA7541; genus Palsa-295. The sequence continues at coordinate 354,432 of CAWGFF010000016.1, read as the reverse complement.
AGTCAATACGCCGGCTGCGCCATCAGTGGTGGCGGCGAAGCCTGCTGCGCCACCTGCACAGCCTCCCGTTGCGCCTTCGGCTCCCGCAACGCCTCCCGTGATTCCGCCCGCCACTTCTGTGCCGTCCGCTGGATCGTCGGCTGACAACAAGATCCACGTGGTGCCAGCTCCTCCGGCTGCGGCTGTGACCGCGGATACGCAGGCAGCGCTGGCGAAGCAAATGGCGCGGATGGTGGCGGATGCGAAAGAGACGTTGGATAAGACTTTGCGGCGCGGCGCGGAAGAAGCGATCACCGAAGAAATGACGGTGGTGCGGCAGCAGCTGGACGCGCAGCTGCACGACACTGTAGAGAAAGCGATTAAGGTTTCGATGGACCGCGTGTCTGAATCCGCGGTGAAGAAAGTGGTGCAGCAGGCAGCGGACCGCACCAAAGAGATTGTGGACGAAGCGCGGAAGGCGAGCGAGACGTCTGCTTCGCAGCTCGATGAAAAAGTGCGCAACGCCGTTCAACAGGCGGTGAGCCATGCCGCTGAGCAAGCGGCACAACAGGCGGCGCAGCAAGCGGCGGCGCTGACTTTGAAGCAATCGGTGGAAGAAGTGGTGGAGCGCGCGCTGCGGGAGCGCGAAGCTTCGACGCCTTCGCTGGAAATTCTTTCTTCGCCCGAGGCTGCGCAGAACCATCTGGAGCAATGGCGCAAGAACCTGGAAGAGACGGCTCAGACGGTACGGAGCAAGACGATCGAGCAGACGCAAGCCGAGGCATTGATTGCGTCGCAGCAGTGGAATGCGGAATTCGAGGCAGCGCTTACCGGAGCGTCGCAGAAACTGGGCGAGAAGCTGACGGAAGTGTCGCGCGACGCGCTGACGCAGGCGGGGCAGGATGCGGCGGCGCGTGCGGCGGCGTTACGGGCGTCACTGGATGAGGCAGCGCGTAGCGTGTTGGCGCAAACCGAGCGAGAGGCGAGTGCACAGGCACAGACGCTGCGTTCGTCGCTGGACGAAGCTATTAATACCGCCGCTTCGACGATTGAAACGCTCGGCGCGGGGTTGCAGCAGGAACGGCATCGCGCTGAAGAGACCAGGGCGCAATTACAGGAAGCGTCGCAGAACGCTTTGCGGCAGACGCGACAGCAATTCGATGAGTTGCTGGCGGCGCAGCAGCAGGAAATGAGCCGCAAGGCTGACCACGTAATTGCCGACCGGGTGCAGCAGATCGAGCCCGCGCTGCAAGAATCGGCGCAAAAGATGCTGGATCGCGCGATTCGCGAGCTGGAACAGAAACTGACGCCGCGGCTGGATCATGCGCAGCGCCTAACGACGGAACTGCAGCAGGCCGAGCAGCAGGCGGCGCACACGCAGAGCCAATTCCACGAACAGGCGCGGCAGGCGTCAGAGCGCGTGGGCGAATTGCAGCAAAACGTGCAGGCGCAGGTGCGCGAAGCTGCGGAGCGCGTGGCGCAATTGCAGAATTCCATCTTGGAGCAGGTGCAGCAGGCGACGGACCATGCCGACCGTCTGCACGATACGGTGCGCGAGCAGACGATTCACGCTTCGGAGCTGGCGATACAGGAATCGGTGGCGCGGCTGCGCACGGAAGCCGAGAAAGTGCCGGCGGAAATTGAGAAGTCAGTACGGGAATCCGCCTCAAAAATCGAAGAAGAGATTCAACAGCGTAGCACCGAGACGCAGCACGCGACTTATGAGGCGCTGCTGAAGGCTTCGGAGTGGTATCAGAAAAAAGCGCACAGCACGATGCAGAGTTCGATGGAGAAAATGGTCGAGCAGTCTTCGACCCAGCTGCGCGACCGAGCGGCGGAAGTTTCAAGTTTGCTGGCTTCGGAGTTGGATCATTACGGGCGGACTTATGTGGAACACAGCACGGCGCAGATTGACGAGTCCGCGAAAGAGATTGTGACGCGCGAGCGCGACAAGATGAGCGAGACGGCGCAGATGGCTACCGCAGGATTTACGGACCAGGTGCATCGCGTCACTTCGGAATCGCTGCGGCGTTTTGAGCAGGTTTCGCGCGAGGCGCTGGAAAAAGCGCGCGCGGACATGGAGTTTGGGCGCGAAGGCTCGCTGCTGGAATATCAGAAGACGATTGACGAACGCATGATGCTGGGAGTGGAGCAGGCACGGGTGCATCTGCAATCGGAATTGGGGCCGCTGCTGGAGCAGTGGGAGTCGCAGCGGGAGTCCGAGAAAAAGGTATGGATGGAGCAGCTGAAGAAATCGAACGACGAGGCTATCGAGCTTTATAAATCACGGCTGGAAAACGCTTCGAATTCCTGGCTGCTGGCCTCGGCGACGACCCTGGGGCAACATTCGCAGACTGTGCTGGATACGATCGCCAAGGCCGCGGAAAAGCGTTTGCGCGAGACTTGCTCCGAAGTGCTGGGGACGATGGGCGACACCTTGAAAGCGCGTCTGCTGGGGCTTTCCACGGATTTTGGTCCGGAACCAGACGACGAATTTCCTCCGAAGAAGAAGTAACTCCTCCCTTTGCCGAACTCCACTTTATAGCGCTCCTTTTACCGTCTGCTTTTTCGCACTCCGGTATAATGGCGGCATGGCGAATCAGGCTTATCTGAGCATTTGGCTAAAAGAATTTCGTGAAGAGAACATGCTGGAGCAGTTCCGCGATTTTCTGGGGACGGTTCCCTTCTCCGAGAAGCAGCCGGGATTCACTCATTTGGAAATTCGCGCGGTGGATTCGACGGAAACTCCTGTTTACGAGCAGGACCTGCGCTCTTTTCCTTTGGATTCGGACGGGATCATCGAGCTGGCGAAGGACTACGTGCATGACGATTGCAGTTGCGATGTGCGGTCGCACTGGGATTTGTGGGTGATTGATGGCGAGCCGCTGACGGCGCAGAAATTGCCGCAGCCGCTGTCGCTTTTGTGCAATGGCGAAAATTACGATGATGGATTCTGGAAAGATAATGGTCATCTGGAAGTGAGTTTCGGATTCGAACATCTTTTCACGGGGCATGGAGGCGTGCTGGGGATACGGCAGATCGCGCGGCCTGCGCCGCAGAATGAGGAAGAGCGCGATTTTCTGGAATCCATGGCGAAGCCGGCGAATCTACTGCTGTATAAGGAAAAAACGCAGGAGAATATCAAGAGTTTGTTTGATTGGGTGCGGCGGATCGAGAAGGCGGCGACGGTGGAGCGAGTGAAGTTGTGGTCGGAAGGCGAGGAAAATTTTGAGGCGCGCCTCGAGGAGATTTTGGCTGCTCGTTAGCGCGGCGACGATGGCGGCGAAGCGTGCGGGCGGATCGAAGAAATTTACGGGAAGCCGGAATCGCGGAGCCCTTCCGTGAAGGGCAGCGACAAGTTAGAATTATATTTATACACATTTGATTGGGCTGAGCCGGAGGTGCCGCAGGTGATGGAAGTGTCCTGCGACGCTGCTAGGCAAACGGTTAGTGAAATCACGCTCGCGGCTTCAAGCCTTTAACGGGAACTCATGAAAAAACTGATTTTGTGCGCGGTCCTGGGAGCGGTGGCGCTGGGCGCGTGGTCGTGCGGCAGCTCTTCGCAGGCGCCGGCGAACGGGACAAGCGCCGGCGACAAGGCAGCGCAAAATGGCGCGGTGGCGAGGTCTGCTTCGCCGGGCGCTTCGCCCAGCGCGCCTGCCACTCCAGGGGTGCCGGACGAAATACAGAAGGCCGCGGAAACGGCGCTGGGTTCCGATACGGAGGTGCTGCTGTACGGCGACCTGGCGAAAAACGGATCGCGGCAAATTTTGGCGGTGAATCGCATGAAGGGGACGCCGCAGGTGGCGATGCCGGGCACGGTGATCACGCGCGGAGTGATCCTGGAAAACATCGGCGGCACGTGGAAAGAAATTTTGCGCTGCGACGAGCATCTGGAAAATCCCAAGGGCTTTTTGGGCAACATTCCGCTGGCGCCGGTGAATGGATGGCGCGTGCAGTACGAACAGGACAACGACAAGGGGCTGCTGCTTTATTTCACGCCGGCCGCGAATCCCAAGGGCGCGCGGGCGCTGCCCGTGGAAGTGCGCTGGAACGCGAAGGTGAAACGGTATCAATCCATGGACCGCAATTTTGAGAATTTTCTGTACGAGCTGCCTGCCCTGGAAACTCCGGAGTCGCAAGTTCGGCTGTGAGCGCCATCGCCCAACCCGCCGCAGTAAACGTCGCCGCCCGCCCAGTGAAAAAAGCGTCGGGCTGGGACCATCTGAAGACGCTGCTTCCGTACGTTGGACGTTACAAAAGCATGACGGCGCTGGGGCTGCTGACCAACACTTTGATGGGACTGGTGGGCGCGTTCCCGCAATTGATTATCGGGATGATTACGGATTGCATCAGCGGATCCGCGCACACACTTTCAACGCTGACCGGCACGGCGCGCGCGGCGATGAGTCCGCTGTTGGCACTCTATGTGCCGATGAACCGGCATGCGCTGGGGCTTTTCTGCCTGATTCTGGTTGGCATCGTGTTCGTGAAGGGATTTCTTTCGTTCTGGACGCGCTGGATATTGATCGGAGTGTCGCGCGAGATCGAATACGATTTGAGGAATGATTTGCTGGCGCGGCTGGTGGAATTGGAGCCGGAATTTTACGTGCGGAATCGCACCGGGGATTTGATGTCGCGCGCGACGAACGATTTGAACGCGGTGCGCATGGTGCTGGGCCCGGGGATTATGTACAGCGCCACGACGATTGTGACGATGATCGTCGCGGTATTTTTCATGGTGAAGCTGTCGGCGAGCTTGACACTTTGGGTGCTGCTGCCTGTGCCCGTGGTAGCGCTGGCGGTGCGCTATTTCGGCGAGACAATTCACCGGCTTTCGGAGCAGATTCAGGCGGCGCTGGGGACTTTGTCCACGCGCGCGCAGGAAAACCTGACAGGCATTCGCGTGATTCGCGCCTATGCGCAGGAAAAACCGGAAATTGCGGCTTTCGATCTGGCGAATCGCGATTATGTAGATCGCAACATCAAGCTGATTGCTACGTGGAGTCTGTTCTTCCCGTTTCTCACCGCGTTGATAGGCGTCACTTTTGTGATTCTGCTGGGCAAGGGCGGGCGCGACGTGATTGATCATCGCTTCACGGTCGGGACGATGTGGGCGTTCTATTGGTTTTTGGGGCAGCTGGTGTTTCCGATGATCGCTCTGGGTTGGGTGACGAATATCTTTCAGCGCGGCGCGGCTTCGATGGGGCGGTTGAATTACATTTTGCACGCGAAGGCGCGGATTGGCGATTTTGCTGACGCGGCGGAGGCGAGTGGGAACGGGGCTGTTGCGGCCGCGGGCCGCAACGGTGGTTCGGCGCAGGCAGCGGTGATTGCGACGAACGCGCCGTCAGCGACGGCGGAATCTTCGATTCGCGGCGAAATTGAGTTTCGGCATCTGACTTTTACCTATCCGACATCGCGGAACGAGGATGGGACTGGCGGCGGTCCCGTGTTGAGCGATATCAATCTCCACGTGCCGGCCGGCTCGACACTGGCGATTGTGGGACCAACGGGGAGCGGAAAATCCACGCTGGCGGCGCTGATCGCGCGGCTGTGGGATGCGCCGCCGGGAACTTTGCTGCTGGATGGCCGCTCGATTCGCGATTATCCGCTGGCGGAAGTTCGGCGGGCAATCGGGTACGTGCCGCAGGATACGTTTTTATTCAGCGACACTCTGCGCGAAAACATCGCGTTCGGCGTAAACGCAGCGGTGGAAGAGCACATTTTGGAAGCCGCGGAGATTGCCAGCATCTCCGGCGAGATTCAGAGCTTCCCGCAGCGCTACGACACGATGGTAGGCGAACGCGGGATCACGCTTTCGGGCGGGCAGAAGCAGCGGACGTCTATCGCGCGAGCAGTGCTGCGCCAGCCGAAAATTTTAATTTTGGATGACGCGCTTTCCAGCGTGGATACGGATACCGAAGAGCGCATCCTGCGGCATTTGCGCGAGGTGATGCGGGAGCGCACTTCTATTTTGATTTCGCATCGCGTTTCGACGGTGAAAAATGCGGACCAGATCGTGGTGCTGCGCGAAGGGCGGATCATTGAGCGCGGGACGCACGAAGAATTGCTGGCGCTGGGCGGTTATTACGCGGATTTGAATCAGAAACAGATGCTGGAAGAAGAGTTGGAACGCGAATGAGCGATTTCCGCGAAGAAGAGAAATTAGGCAAGCTGTACGATTCGCAGCTGACGCGGAGATTGATGCAGTATCTGCGTCCGTACCGGCTGCAGGTGGTGCTGGCGGTTTCGTTCACGCTGGGAATCACGGTGCTGGAAATTCTGGGGCCTTTCCTTTTCAGCGTGGGGATTGACCGTTACATTATCCCGGGATTCGACGGCAAGATTGCGCGAACGGCCGCGGTTTTAGGGCTGGTAAGGGTCGCGGCGGCGTATGCCGGCTCGATTCTGGCGAGTTTCGGACTGCAGTACGTGCAGGTGCGGATCATGCAGTGGGTGGGGCAGGAAACGATGTACGACCTGCGCAAGGAAATTTTCGAGCACCTGCAGCGATTGCCGATGAGTTTCTTCGACCGCAGCCCGATCGGGCGTCTGGTGACGCGTTCGACGACGGACGTGGACGCTCTGAACGATCTATTTGCTTCCGGTGTGGTGGCAATGTTGAACGATTTCGTGCTGCTCTTCGCGATGGCCGCGGTTCTATTCAAGTGGCATGCGATGCTGGCGCTGGCGACTTTTTCGCCGCTGCCGTTCATGATTCTGCTTACCTATTTTTTCCGGAATCGGGTGCGCGACGCCAACCGTCGGATTCGCACGGCGATTGCGCGCATTAATGCGTTCTTGCAGGAACATGTGAGCGGCATGGCGGTAGTGCAACTCTTTAACCGCGAAGAGAAATCGCGCGCGAAATTCGCGGAACTGAACCACACGCACATGGTGGCTTACAAGGATGCGATTGACGCGTTCGCGTTCTTTTATCCGGGCGTGGAATTCTTGAGCTTCTCGGGCATCGCGCTGCTTTCCTGGATTGGGGGAGTGCGGGTGATCGCCGGGACATTGCAGATCGGCGTGCTGGTGGCGTTCATGATGTACGCGCAGCGGTTTTTCCGGCCGATTCAGGACCTGAGTGAGAAGTTCAATATTTTGCAGAGCGCCATGGCGGCTTCGGAGCGGATCTTCCGGCTGCTGGACGAGCCAGTGACGATTTTTTCGCCGGCGAAGATTCATGCGCTGCCTGCGCCGCGCGGCGAAATCGAGTTCCGCAACGTGTGGTTCGCCTATCACGGTGGGGCGACTCCGAAAGAGGATGAGTGGGTGCTGCGGGATGTTTCGTTCCGCGTAGAGCCGGGGCAGACTTTGGCGATTGTGGGGCACACGGGTGCGGGGAAAACCACCATCATCCAACTGCTGCTGCGATTTTACGATATACAGCGCGGCGAGATTTTGCTGGATGGCGTGGATATACGCGAGCTGGATGTGCAGGATCTGCGTCGGCTTTTTGGGATCGTGCTGCAGGATCCTTTCCTTTTCACCGGCACGCTGGAAACGAACGTAAAGCTTGGTACGGAGACGATTGACCGGGCGGGAACCGAACGCGCGCTGCGCGAAGTGGGACTGGGCGCGTATCTTGACTCGCAGCCGGCTGGTGTGGCGACACCTGTGACCGAGCGTGGTGCGACCCTTTCAGTGGGACAGCGGCAACTTGTGAGCTTTGCGCGGGCGCTGGCGCACGATCCGAAATTTCTGATTCTGGATGAAGCGACTTCCAGCGTGGATACCAAGACCGAACTGATGATTCGCGAGGCGCTGGACCGTTTGCTGAAGGGGCGAACGGCGGTGGTGATCGCGCACCGGCTGAGCACGATTCAGCACGCGGACCGTATTTTGGTATTTCATAAGGGGCGGCTGCGCGAGCAGGGATCGCATCAGGAATTGCTGGCGCTGCACGGGATTTATTATCGTTTGTACCAGCTCCAGTATAAGGAACAGGAGTTGATCGCTTCTCTAACCAGTGGGAACGCGCCGGGATTTTCGCAGCCGCTGCCTGCCGATGACTGACGGGCGTGGGTCGGACGCGGTTCTCACGGTATCGAGCCTGCAGGAAGACGGCAAAATCTGTACTTCAGCGACTAAAGCCGCGCGATTTCGTCTAGCTTATGTCGTGGCTGAAGCCACGACCTACAAAGATTTTCAAACCCTCTCGCTGCCTCTAGAACTTCCACTTTTTCCGCTGAGCAGCTCTGCGCTACGCTTTCAGTCCACTGAAAATTATTCGCTATACGAGCGTGAGCTGGCGCGATGAGCGAGCGCCAGGTGCTGATTTCGGCTGGCGAAGCGTCCAGTGACATGTACGCGGCGCGGCTGGCGACGGCGCTGCGGGCACGGACGGGCGCGAAGTTTTTCGGGATGGGCGGGCCGCGAATGCGCGAAGCGGGCGTGGAGTTGATCGCGGATTATCACGAAGTGGCGGTGGTGGGCATCACTGAGGTGCTGCACAAAATCCCCGCGGTGATTGGAGCGCAGAATCGCCTGGCGCGGGAAGCAGCGAAGCGCGGCGCGGTGCTGGCCGTGCTGGTGGATTCGCCGGGGACGCATCTGGGCGTGGCGCGGCGGCTGAAGAAAATCAAAATTCCGGTGGGATATTTTATCGGGCCGCAGGTTTGGGCTTGGCGCGCGGGGCGCGTGCGCGTGGTGAAGCGGCTGGTGCAGCGGATGGTGGTGATTTTCCCGTTCGAAGAGAAAATTTATCAGGACGCGGGCGTGCCGGTGAACTTTGTGGGGCATCCGCTGGTGGATACGGTGCGGGCGACGATGTCTCGCGCGGAATTTGCTGCGCAGCAAGGGCTGGATGCGGGCCGGCCGATTGTGACGATTCTGCCGGGCAGCCGGCCGAACGAGATTGCGCAGAACTATGCGCGGGTGATCGCCGCGTGCGAGCGAATTGCGCGGGCGGGGGATGTGCAATTCGTACATGCGGCGGCACATGGGCTGAGCGCGGAATTTTTCGCGCGGTATGCGCGGGCTGCTATCGCGATCAAACGAGTGGAGAACGCAACATACGACGCGCTGGCTGCGGCAGACTGCGCGATCGTCGCGAGCGGCACGGCGACCGTGGAAGCGGCTCTGCTGGGGACGCCGATGGTGGTGGTGTATCGCGTGGCGCCGGTTACTGCTTCCATTCTGCGGCACATGATTCGCACGCCGTTTATCGCTATGGTGAATTTGATTGCGGGCAGGATGGTGGCGCCGGAATTAATTCAGGAAGATTTCACGCCGGAAGCGGTGGAGCGCGAGGTGCGGCGGCTGCTGGATTCGCCGGATGTGCGCGCGGAGGCGAACGCGGGGTTGGCAGAAGTGCGCGCGAAACTTGGTCCGGGAGGAGCGATCGAGCGTGCAGCGGACATTTTTGCCGGGATGATGTAACCTTTTGTGAGGGGCAACTACACGCGGCTATTTGGTATCTGAATGGATTGGGGCTGTCCCTTTACGAGCGAGGTACCTTTCTTGTTCAAATTCTTGCCCAAGTACAAGCGGCTTTCTGCTGAGGTTCCGGCCTTTCTGGTAGTGCTGATGGCGTCGTTGATGTGCGCGAGCGGCGCGCGCGCGCAGACTCCGCAAGGATTTCCCTTCCGCGCGACATATTACGAAGTGGAAGTGCTGTTGCATCCCGAAGACCAAACCATTTCCGGGCAAGCGAAGGTGGAATTCATCGCGCAACAGCCTGGGCGCACCGTGGTGGTGGAACTGCATCAGGATCTGCGCGTGAATTCGGTGAAGCTGCTGAACGGCGGCACGCTCGAATTTGAACGCGACAACCGGTATCCACTGCTGCTGACCGTCGGCTTGCCTGATGTCGTGTCGCCGGGAAAAACGGTCACTCTGATCTTCGATTATACCGGACCGGTATCGAGTGAAGAGGACAGCCCGACGCGCGGCGTGCGACTTGCTTCGGTGGATAAGACCGGGGCGTACCTGCTGCTGCCAGCGCGCTGGTTTCCGCTGACGAACTATCCTACGAACCGCTACACGGGAAAATTCAAAATTGATGTGCCGGATACTTTTGCGGTGGCCGGGACCGGTAAGGCCGATCCGCCCACCATGTCGCCCGGAATCGGCAAGGGAGCGCCGGGAACGGCGTCCTATGTATTTCATTGCGATCATGCGGGGCCCGTGGGGACGTTCGTAGCGGGAAATTTGCAGCTGGCACCCGTGCAATCGGAAGGGTTCAGTGTTTCAGTGTTTACGCCTCCCGCGCAAGCCAACACGGCGAATTCGTATGCGACTTCGCTGGCGCACATTGTGAGTTATTTTTCCGACGTGTTCGGCCCGCTGGACATGAAAGAGAATGATCCGCCGCTGACGATTGCGCAACTGCCGGACGGAACCGTGTCGGGATTCTCGGCGCCGGGAGTGATGCTGATCAGCGCGCGGCAATGGGGCGCGCGGGCGAACGAACGATTGCTTTCGCAACTGGCGGCGGAACAGTGGTGGGGCGATCGCGTGCTGCCGCAGACCGCTTCGGACGTGTGGCTCACGGACGGGCTCTCGCGTTATGCGGAGGCGATGTACGCGGAGCAGAGTGACGGCAGCGCAGGATTGCACAAGGCGCTGGAAGATTTTGCGGTTGGCGCTCTGATGTATGAGGATACCGCGCCGATTTCGCAGGCCGCGCGCTTGTCAACGTTGTCGAATGAATGGCGTTCGGTGGTGGCGGACAAGGGCGCGCTGGTATTTCACATGCTGCGGACGGAACTCGGCGATGACGCGTTCAATGCGCTGCTGCGCGATTTCTACAAGAAATATGAAGGCAAAAACGTCAGCCTGAACGATTTCGAGAAGCTGGCAATGACCAAGATTCCGCCACCGGCGAAGGGGCAGCCGCCGGTGAATCTGGTTTCGTTTTTTTCGCAGTGGCTGAATTCGACGGGCGTGCCGGAATTCAAGATGGAGTACATCGTCTATCGCACGCAGAAGGGGTTTAAGGTGGTTGGAAAGATTCATCAGGACCTGGATACCTTTCGGATGCCGGTGCAAATTCGCGTGGACACCGAAGGAAATCCGGAGACAAAGACAATCCTGGTCACCGGAACAACGCAACCTTTTGAGATTGACACATTCGGACGGCCGAAGCCGAACGGCATTTTGATTGATCCGAATAATAATTTGCTGAAATCCAGCCCGCGTTTGCGAGTGCATGCGTTGATTGCGCGCGGCGAAGGATATGCGGAAGTCGGAAAATATTACGAAGCGATCCAGGAATATCAAAAGGCGCTGGACGCGCAGCCGAGCAATTCGCTGGCGCATTTCCGGATGGGCGAGGCGATGTTCTACCAGAAGAATTACCAGGCTGCGGCGAATGCGTTTCGCGCGGCTTTGGGCGGAGATGCGGATCCGCATTGGACGGAAGTGTGGAGCCATATTTACATCGGCAAGATTTATGACTTGTTGGGGCAGCGCGAGCGCGCAGTGAATGAATATAGTTTGGCGGCGCACTTGGGCGACGATACGGCGGGAGCGCAGCAGGAAGTGGCACGATACATTCAGAAACCTTACACGGGTGATGATTCTGCGCCGGCCGGCGCAGCAGCTTCGGCTGCTCCTACGACGCCGGCTGCTGCTCCTGCCGCTAGCGCACCGGCGGCGGATCCGAGCAAACCGACTCTGAAGCGGCCTTCACCGGGCACGCCGTAATACGGGCGCTAGCGCTTGCGTTCTGCAGGCGAGACGATCCTCTAAAATTCTGAAACGCGGCGGTATTTTTTACAGGGGGTCGAGGCCGGATATGCTGCGGCTCTGTCGATGCCTTTGTGTTGGATGAGAATTTGAAATGTTTCGCCCATGCCTTCGGGGTAGATCAGCATTTTGAAGAGCAGGCGGGCTCGCGTTTGTTGGGCTTCGGTCATGGCTGGAGATTGCAGTTCGGCGAAGTTGCTGTGGCGCGCGAGGCTCAACAGAAAACTTGATTGCGATGTGAGGCCGGTTCGTTGCAGTCCGGCGCGGTTGCCGTAGCGTTGGAGGGCCGTAAAGTTGACGTGGGCTGTGAGGTCTTGCTGGCCTGGGGCGCGAAAGAAATTTTCGCTGGCGCGGTGATTTTCGTAGGCCAGTAGGGTACCGCGCATGTGGCGATGGTCGTAGAGTTCCGGCGCTTCGTGGCCGTAGTCAATCGTGAGCACAAAACCGCGACCCAGGCGCGCGCCCATTTCTGCAATCCACGCGCAGGCTTCCAGGCTTATCTTCCGCGAGCTGTCCTTCCTGCAGCATAATTCGTTGCTCGGCGAGGTATTCGGCCAGCGCTGGCGAAGAAAGCGGGCCGAATTGTTCGCACAAACCTTTCGAGCCGCAGCCGACATAAATTTCGCGCGCTTCTTCGCCCTCGCGAACGAGGCGATGGACCGGCAACGCGTCGAAGAGTTCATTCGAGAATATGCAACCGCATGGAATCTGTGCGGGCATGTCTGACATCATCGTGAAGTGTTTGATTGCACGATGTGGCGCGAGCGTGCCGGCAGCGGAGGCGCGGCGAACGGCGGAGCGCTCGACTGCCACGTATCGCAGGGCGCCGTAAAACTCAGGAAACGATTCGGCAGTGAAGTCCAGAATCTGTGCGGCCAGAGCGCCGGAACCGGCGCCGGGTTCGACGAGCAGAAATTCCGCGGGGCAGCCGAGCTGAACCCACATTTCCTGAAATTGGCGGGCGAGAAGGCGGCCGAAGATGGGGCTGGCATCCACGCTGGTGAAATAATCGCGTCGCGGCAATTGTTCGGCGCGGGTGTAGTAACCGTGCTGCGGATCGTAGAGACAGGCGTCCATGTATTTTGCGAAGGTGATGGGACCCCAGGCGCGAATGTGCTCGGCGAGCGTGATCGCCAGCGGCGTGCGGTCGGCACGAATGGGGCGGGGGGTGCTCACGGGCGCGCGTTAATTCACCCGCTGCGGATTGCGCGTGAACATTTCGATGATGTAGTCGTGCAGGCAATCGTAGAGCTGCTTCTGAAAGGTCCAGGGAAATTGGGTGTGTTCGATTTCGCGCGGGCGAAGCAGGAAAGTGTAATCGTGGATGTCGGCGTTTCTAGGCTTGTAACGGATTTCGACTTCGACGCCTTCTTCGGCGGAGCGCGCGGCGAAATCGAACAGCGGATGCTCGTAACGGACCAACTCTGATTGAACTTTTTCGAGTAGATCCTGGGTCATGGGCCTCGACTACACTTTCGATTCGAGTTCGGGGCGGACGCTTTGAAATGCCGCGAGCGCTTCCGGGTCGAAGAGAACGAAATAAATTTTTTGCAGCGACGTGGGGCCCTCGAGGTGCTTGGCCGCTTCGCGCAGCATGATTTCGGCACACTCGCGCATAGGAAAGCCGGCGATGCCGGTGCCGACGGCCGGGAACGCGATGGTCGTGAGTTCTTTCTGGGCGGCGATGCGCAGGGCGTGCGCGGTAGAGCTGCGCAGAGACTGGGCCGAGGTGCGGCCGCCGAGTTGCATGCTGGCGGCGTGGATTACATAGCGCGCTTTCAAATTTCCGCCGGAGGTGATCGCGGCGCCGCCGACTGGGACGGGTCCGATCTCGTCACATTCTTTTTGAATTTGCGGGCCGCCGCTGCGGCGGATTGCGCCAGCCACGCCGCCGCCAAGTTGTAAATCGTTGTTGGCGGCGTTGACAATCGCGTCTGTGTCCATGGCGACGAGGTCGCCTTGCAGGATTTCGATGCGGTCGGCGAGACTTATTTTGGGTGGCATAGAAGTGAACGCATTCGACTCATGCGGCGCGCGGCTTGCCGCTGTTGGAGCGCCGCGCGATTATTTTTTCGTGCCGTCATTATTGTAATCATACACGCCGCGGCCGGATTTGCGACCCAAGCGTCCGGCGTTCACGTACTGCAAGAGCAATGGCGACGGGCGGTATTTTTCGCCGAGTGTTTTGTGCAGATATTCCAGGATGTTCAGGCGCACGTCGAGGCCCACCAAATCAACCAGCTCGAACGGGCCCATGGGGTGGTTGAGGCCCAGCTTCAGCGCTTTATCAATATCTTCGGCTGAGGCAATCCCCTCCTGCAGCATGTAGAAGGCTTCGTTGCCGATCATGGCGTTGATGCGGCTAGTGATGAAGCCGGGCGAATCGCGAATCACCACGACTTCTTTACCCAATCGGCGACCAACTGCGGCGCAGGCCTGGACTGTGGCTTCGGAGGTTTCGAGGCCGCGCACGATTTCGAGCAGCTTCATTTTTGGCACGGGATTGAAGAAGTGCATGCCGATACAGTCTGCGGCGCGAAAGGTGATGGCGGCGAGTTCGGTGATCGACAGCGACGAAGTGTTGCTGGCGAGAATTGCGTTGGGGCGGGCGAATTTATCGAAGATGGTGAAAATCTCGAGCTTCACTTCCATTTCTTCGGGGACGGCTTCGATTAGCAGGTCGGTTTCGCGGCAGACGTCTTCGAGGGAGCTTGAGGTGGTGAGATTTGCGAGAGCGGTGGTCTTTTGTTCCGGCGTAACTTTGCCGCGGGTGACGCCTTCGTCCAGCGCCTGGCGGATATAGGCTGTTCCCTGCTGGAGCATTTCCGGCGACACGTCTTCGAGTACGGTGCGATAGCCTCCGAGTGCACCGGCGTAGGCGATGCCTCGGCCCATGGCGCCGGCGCCGATTACGCCAATTGTTTTTACTTCCATGTGTTCCCTTCCATGTGATTTTTGTGGCTCCTAAGCCTGCGCAGGAAAAAGCCTCGCGGCGTTGTCGTACAGAATTTTCTGCTGCGCCTGGGATGAAATCGGCAGGGCGCGAAACTTTTCGATGTTGCCGCGGATGTTGGGAACGCCGGGGCCGGGCCAGTCCGTGCCGAACAATACTTTGTCGGCGATTTCTTCGATGCGCGGGAACGATTCCAGCAGTTTTTGGGGCGGGATGCCGGAAATATCCATGTACAAATTAGGGTGGCGACGGACGAGGAAGAAGGCTTCGTTCATCCAGAGAGGGCGGCCGCCGTGGGCGAGGATCACTACCAGATCAGGGAAATCTACACCGACATCGTCGACGAGGATGGGTTGAGCGTACACGTTGCGAGCGCCGGGAAAAATCGAGGTGCCGGTGTGAATCATCACGGGTAGGCGCAGGGATTGGGCGCGCTCGTACATGGCGCGCAGCGGTCCTAGGCCGTTGCGATATTCGTTCGGGGCAAAGAGTTGATGGGAGGGATGGACTTTGAGGCCGCGGATGCCTAGTTTTTTCAAACGGTCCACTTCCGCGGCGGCGTCTTCGATGTATTTCGGATGGACCGAGCCGAATGCGAGCAATCTCTTGGGATCGGCTGAACAATATTTAGCGATCCAGTCGTTGACCTCGGCGGTGAAGCCGATTACGTCGGGACTGACGTAGTTGATCAGGCCGGCGCGCTCGATTTCGGCGGAGTCCATGAATTTCAGGAATTCGGCGGGGTTGGCGGCGTATTTTTCCGCGTCGTCGTAATCACGGCGGCCGCGTTTGATGAGTTCGAGCGCGGGAGGATTGACCATTCTGTGGGGGTTGATGTGGATGTGAATGTCTATGATCGGCGGCAAACCTGAACGCTCCTGACGAATTCAAAAACAGAGTTAACGGCGCCGGCCTAAAATGCAGGTGGCCGCTACAACTGCAAATGCGAGAGCAACAGAGCCGGCGGGACGCCGGCGCTACTGAATTCAAAAGCAACGTCAACGGCGCCCACCCGAAGGTGGCCGCTACGGAGTCAAAACCTTGGCCCATACGCTTTCGCGCGTACCGCTACAACCGGTCGATTTTCTCCTGATCGAAACCGAGGACTACGCGGCCGCCCGCGACTATTACTGGACGCCTGATCAGATTTGGCTCGCCTACCATCATGCGGATCGCTTCGGCGCGGGTCGGCGGATTTAGCTTCAAGTTTTTCCGACGGTAGAGCTCGTTGCGCGTGTTCAGAAATTCGCGGTGATCGCGATCGCCGATTAATTTTTCCAGTTTGGCGGAGCTGAGGCGTTCCTTATCGAGATTGCGGAAATGCACATCGAAGCCGCGATTTTCCATGTAGGCGCGAGCGTTGCGGCAAGTAGTGCAGGTGGGTTTCTGCAGGAATTGCACAGACTTCCCTTTTTTCTTGGCCGTTGATGAGGGCTTGGTGGCTTTCTTCTTCGTTGTCATATTCTCTTTCCCGTCAGTAGCGCGGCACGCTGGGATCAACTTCAGTGGACCAGCGCTCGATGCCGCCGGTCATGGATTGGGCTGTTTCGACGCCTTGCGAGCGAAGCCACGCGGCCGCGTCCAGGCTGCGCATGCCGTGATGGCAGAAGAACACAACCCGCCCGGCACTCTCCAGGCGCTGTAAATTCGCGGGAATTTCGCCCAGCGGAATCAGCACCGAGCCGGCGATGCGGGCGGTATCGTATTCCCACTTCTCGCGCACGTCCACGAAAAGAACCTTGGGGTCGCGCGCGAGAAGGTCTTTCACCTCGCGCGGCGTGATTTCGATATTTGCCATGGGGTCTGCAGCCATTAGTATCCAAAATCCGCGGGTGCGGAGAAAGCGTTTTCTTTCACGGCCAAGGCCTCGACGCGGGTGGCACCGAGGTGCTTCCAGTAATCGGTGCGATCGGTCACTTGCATGATCCAGCGGGCTAGCCAATCCTCGAAGTCTTCGAGGCGGCGAGTTTGTTCGTGATATTCGGTGAAAAACGCGTGGTCGCGGCCGTAGTAGCCTTGGACGGGCGAGGGATGCGCGCCGCCGGGTTCGTGCACGACTGCTGCGACGAGGAAACTGGGGATCAACGTGCGGTTCGGGTCGGATGCGATCACGCTCGGCTCGACAATTTCTTCTGCAACTACGATTACTTTTCGAGCTGCGCGTGCGCCATCCACTGCTACTCCCAGGCTGCCCCAGAGGTGCGCGTTTCCTTGCGCGTCGGAGCGCTGCACATGCAGGATGGCGACGTCGGGGCGCAGTGCGCGCACGGCTACTAATTTTTCTTCACTTACCGGCGACGGGAACTCGCGCAGGTTTCCATTTTTCTTCAGCAGGTCGCTGCCGAGCGTCGCATAGGTTGGCAGGAACGGCACGCCGAGCGCTCCGGCATGCAGCGCGAGCGCCATGGTGAAATTCGAATAGTCCACTACTTCCAGGCGCCGCGGAATGCCGCGTTCTACTGCCCGCCGGAAACAATAGCCGACGCCGGCGGATACGTTGCCGACCCATGCGGCCATCACGCGAGACACGCAGCCTGCGCCGATCATCTGGTCGAAAAGAATATCGGAGATGGGGCCGACGAGCGTGAGATCACGGCGGCTCTGGCGAATCATTTCGTGGCCTGCGGCGAACGGAATCATTTGCTCGAGCTGCGCACCCAGCAGGACCATCGAGCCGGATGGAACGTGGCGCGCGATAGCGTCACGCATGGTGAGCAGTTTGGATTCGGAGGGCATTTTATTTCATCGCGTCCAGAAATGGTTGGGATCGAGTTCGCGCATCACTCGCAATTCCGCGTCACTGGGCGGCTCCGTTTCCATCAGCTCGTCCGCAACGCGGAGAGTCCAGCCGGTATTGGCGAGCACTTCTTCGACGCTGATGCCGGGATGCACGGACGCGAGAAAGGCTTCGCCATCGTGGCCGAAGTGCAGGACGCCGAGCGTGGTGATGATAGCCGACGGACCCGACGCGGGCGGCAGACCTTGCGCGCGACGCCAGCCTTCGCCATTGCCAAATCCGGGCGAGGTGATGTGGCCGACACGATCGCAGAGGCGCGCGCGGTCATGAGCTAGCAACACCACGGTGCGGCGGGCGAGGCAGGCGATGTCGCACGCTCCGCCGGAGCCGGGCAGGCGCTGCATTTCTTTGCTGCGATAGCCCCACGTGGTATTGAGATTGCCGAAGCGATCCACTTCGGCGGCGCCGAGAAAACCTACGTCCACGCGGCCCTGTTGCAGCAGACCCATCACGTCGAGCATTGTGCCGCATTGCGTTGCGGCGCGAAGATTTGGTGGATCGCCCATAGTATAGAGAAGCTCGGTGGAGGGAGTTTCTCGAAGGATGCCATTTTCAAAGAGGCCGACGGCGCTGGGGGCGTGCGTGCGGCGGGCTACGAGAAAAGCGAGCATCGGCAGGCGCATGCCGACGAAGACGAGTTCGCCGTCGCCGATTTCGCGCGCGGCGGCGGCTACCATGAGTTCGCCGAAAGTGTAGCGACGCGCGGCGAGATTGGTTTCGGAACGAACCATCAGGATTGCGCCCTGTTCATTTTGTGCAAGACTCGCCGATAGCGAGGATTCGGCTGAATTGATTTTTTGCGAACGGCAGCCCAGTCCTCTCAAACCATTCGTTGCGTGCTGTAGAATTTCCCCCGTGCTGTACCGCCGAACGCATCGCGGAAATTTGCCGGCCGGTCAGATTCAAGCGTAATGCCGGCATCAGTGCCCGTCAAAATTGGGCTTACGTTTTTCGAAGAACGCGTTCAGGCCTTCCAGACAATCATGCGATTCGAAACAATGCCGCTGTAGGCGAATTTCTTCGTCGAGCGCGGCTTCGAGGTCCTTGCGCTGTTCGCTGCTCATGCGATGTTTCACGTCACGCTGCGCAAGCCCAGCCCCGGTGGCGATGCTTTCAGCGAGCTTTTTGGTTTCAGCTTCCAACTGGTCGGCGGGAACCACGCGGCCGACGATGCCCAGGCGCAAAGCGTCGTCCGCGGAAAGCATCTGGGCGGTGTAGAACAATTCGGCCGCGCGCGTGGGGCCGACGATGCGCGGCAAGAAATACGTTCCACCGAAATCGGGAAACAGGCCAATCTGCGCGAAGGATTCGGCGAAACGCGCCTGGTCGGATGCGATGCGAATGTCGGCTGCGAGGGCCAGGTTCATGCCACCGCCGGCGGCCGGGCCATTCACGGAGGCGATTACGATTTTCGGCATAGTGGCGATGGCGATGCAAATTTCCTTGCCGGCCGTCACGAGGGCCTCCACTTCGTCGGCGGCTTTGCGCTGGCGGGCGTCGCGGAGCAATTCCAGGTCTCCGCCGGCGCAGAAGGCGCGGCCTGCCCCGGTGAGAACGACGCAGCGGACGGCCCGATCACCTTGTGCGCGCAGCAACGCGTGCACAAGCTCCCGAGCGAGCTGCAGGTTTAGAGCGTTGAGCTTTTCCGGGCGGTTCAGACGGATGAAGGTGATCGCGCCGTTACGTTCTTCGATTACCAGCGGAGCGGCCACGGCCGACTGTGAAGTGGTTCCCATACTTTTTCGGTCTCCCTAATCCTTTAGAGACTTCAGCACAGCCGCAAGTTTCTTAAAATAGCGGGTTTTCACGCCACGCTCCGTTCCGGCGTTCAGGCCGCTGGTGGAGGGCAGCACGAAAACCTGCGCGCCGTAGAGTTTTTCTTTTTGTAGGCCGAGCTTGCAGGGGCGGCCGGTGAATTTTTCGTACACCATTTTGCCATTGAAGGCGACGACGCGCGGCTTCAGGTCTTCCAGTTTTTGAGCGAGAAGGACGCGACCTTCGGCGAATTCCTGGCGCTCGATTTCCTCGACGGCGCGCGTGGGACGCTTCACCAGGTCGGTCATACCGATTCCGAATTCCAGAATGCGGCGATCGTCTTCGTAGCTGAGCGGTTCGGGGATTACGCCGGATTCATACATGATCGGCCAGAACTGATTGCCGCGGCCAGCGTAGTAATGGCCGACGCGCGCGGAACGGTCGCCGGGATTGGCGCCGACAAGAATCATTTTCATACCCTTGCGAAGATAATCCGGAAGTGTCCGCATTCGTCCCTTTGGATTGCCGCCCGGGCCGGGCCTGCCGAGGCGTGAGCTAACGGAGCGATTATCCGTCAGCCGTTGGCCAATCCGCAAGCTTGGCGGAACGAGTGTTGCCTGGCCCGGGACCCTGTGAATTTGGAATTGGCGAAGGCAAGGAGATTTTCACAGGACTAAGCCACTGAAATCTGGGGATTTGCGCGACTCGGGAGGTTGCTGCCGCGCGGCAGAGCCGCGATTTATGCTACTCTGCTGTAGAACTTATATGAGCGCTTCGAAATTAAATCCGTTGCAGCCGCGCACGCCACTGCCTTCGCAGGTCGTGAAGGACGACGAAGGTTCGCTTGTTGCGGCTGCCAAGGCCGGCGACATTAACGCGTTTGAGACGCTGGTGGGCCGCTACGAGCGCAAAATTTTCCGTCTGGCGCAAAACATCACACAGAACAAGGAAGACGCCGAAGACGTCATGCAGGAAGCGTTTCTGAAGTCCTACCAGCATCTGGGAGACTTTCAGGGAAATTCGCGTTTTTACACCTGGCTGGTGCGGATTGCGGTGAACCAGGCACTGATGAAGCTGCGTAAGCGGCGGCCGAACCAGGTGTCGTTGGACGAAGAGGTGGACACCGGGGAAGATACCATGCCGCGCGAGGTGGAGGACTGGGGTCCTTCGCCTGAGGAACGCTACAAACAGGCCGAGCTAGGGCAAATTTTGAGCAGCACAATTGCGGAACTTGAGCCTCCTTTCCGAATCGTTTTCCAGCTTCGCGACATCGAAGAATTGTCAACCGAAGAGACCGCGGAGGCACTGGGACTTTCGATTCCGGCAGTGAAGTCGCGGCTGCTGCGCGCGCGCTTGAAGTTGCGCCAGAAATTGAACCGTTATTTTAGGCAGGGTGAGAATTCGTGAATTGCAAGAACATCGTGAAGGAGATTTCAAACTACCTGGAAGAGGCGATGGAGCCATCGCTGAAGTCCTCGATCGAAAAGCATTTGGAAAATTGCGAGGATTGCCGGGTGGTAGTGGATACTACCAGGCAGACGATTCAGATTTTCTGCAATTCGGAGCCTGCACCTTTGCCGGAAGATACGCGGGTGCGGCTCCGCGACGCGCTTTTCAAACATTTGAATAAGCTGCGCACCGGGCCGCGAGCGTAGAACCCCTCCGCAGTTTTTATTCCGATCACAAGACGCGGCTTCAGGGGCTAAAGCCCCAGGTTTTGCATGCCGTTTCGGCGGGGCTGAAGCCCCGCCCTTCCGATTTAATCACTTGCGGGACGAGATTTAGACGCCGCGCGCTTCTGCGGTGCGGGCATCTTTTTCCCACAGCGGCACCTGCCGCCCCATTCCACGCTCGACAGCTATCTCGTAAATCCTGCCGGCTACCACGATGTCCTCGATCGCGATGCCATTGGACTTGAAGAGCGTGATCTGTTCGGGATTGGTGCGGCCGGGAACTTTTCCGGCAACGATTTCGGATAGTTCGATTACGTTGTCCCAACGGCGCTTGTCGTCGCCATACATTTGAATCAGGTCGCCGGCTTCGATTTTGGATTGTTCGCGGGAATCGGCGGCGATGATGTCGCAGCGGCGGACGGCCGTGCCGTCGAGTTCGTGCTTCTGCGGGAAATTGGCGCCGATGGCGTTGATGTGCATGCCGGGGGTGAGCCAGCCGCCGTCGAGAACTGGCTCGGTGGAAGTGGTGGAAGTAACGACGATGTCGGCGCCGCGAACTGCTTCCTGTGCCGAGGTCACGGCTACAACCGGAGAGCCGAGCTGCTCCGTCATCTCTTTGGCGAAACGTTCGCGGCGTTCGGGTGTGCGACTGAAGGCGCGAACTTCGGTGATGGTTCGCACCAGCGCAAGGGCGTGCAACTGGGTGCGCGACTGCAATCCTGTGCCAATGATTCCAATTTTGCTGGCGTCGGCGCGCGCAAGCAGCTTCGTTGCCAGGCCGCTGGCCGCGCCGGTGCGGATTTGGCCAAGATAATCCGCTTCGATCAGCGCCAGCAACTCACCGGAATCCACCTGAAAGAGCGGGACCAGGAAGCGCAATCCTACCTTCGCGCTGGTGTAAATCTTCATTCCCATGTAATTGCCGGCGCCATCGGCGGCGGCCATGTAATGCAGATAGCTCTTGCCGGGAATGTGCAGGCGCTGACGGGAATGGAGCAGCGCGGAGCCGTCGGCGAGGCGGCGAAAAGAATCTTCGACGGCTGCGAGCGCCATGGGCATCGTGAGGATTTGCTGCACGTCCGCTTCGGAAAGCAATAGGGCCATCGGGCACACCTCGTTATTTCGGACAGCAATCATAGCGCGTGAAGGGGGAATGTCAGAAGGTGATGCGGTAGCGCAGGACGCGCGATTCGGGCGCGTCGAGCACCAGCAATTCTCCGTGTGGGCTGACGGCCAGAGCTGGAGCTTTGCGCGAGGCTTGGCCAAGTTCCGGCGCGAGATCTATGTCGGCTTTTGCGGCGCCATCGGTGGTGCCGGCGATGTGCAGCATGCGCCCGTCGGAATCCATGACGAAAACGCAATTGTTCCACACCGCAAAACCCGAGCCGGGGTTCCATGTGGTGCCTTTCGCGCCAGGAGTGATCTCTGAAATCAGATGGCCTTCGCGCGTGAGCTTCATGATGCCGCCCGAGGGCGTTCCGAGGTATAGAAGATTATCGGGACCCGCGACGAGCGGACCGAAAGGCTGGGTGCCGGGCATAGTTTCGCGCGGTTCCCAGGTTTGCACCAGTCGCATGCGTGGCGTGTAGCTGAAAACTTTTCCGGCGTGGGGGTCGAGCACGTGGATCAGGCCGTCATCACCCACTGCCGCGCTGAGCGGGTTTCCGGCGAGCGGACGCGTGCGCAGGCGCAGTTCGCGGTAGTGATCGCCGTTGGGCATGAAAATAAAGACGCTGTTGCGGACCGGATCGGTGACGTAGAGCGCGCCGCCACGATCCACGGTAATGGACTGCGGATGGTTCAAACCATCTTCTTGAAATGAGAGCAGTGGTTTCCCTTCCGGCGCAAATTTGGAGATGAAGGCGCTGCCGGAATCCACGATGAATATGTCGCCCAGGGAATTCGTGGCGATGCCGGAGGGCTGCTGCAATTGGCCCGGGCCGTTGCCGGGGTTGCCCCACTGGCCGATGAAGTGCAGAGTCGGCGCCACGGGGATCTGCGGCGGAGGCACGGGCTGGGATGTGGCTTGGGAGCAGCCGGAGAGCGCCACGGTGGAGCAAAGAAGGAAAGCTGCGCTCAAAATGACCGAACGATTCCCCATCTAACAAATTTAGCGCAATCGGCGGTTGGCGCGGCTGCAAATGATGGCGGATGAAACGCGGTGATTAATGGGTGCGCTTGCGCGGTTTCGCAGCGTTGCCATCTCTCACCAGGCGAACGATGGTCTGATGCATCTGGTAGGTGCGGCGATCTAGCGCTCCATTGCTGTAATCCAGAAAATTAAAGGTGAGGTCCCCTTCGGGGCCTGTAGCCTGCGATTTTTGCACGGGAAATTTGCCGCAGACATTGCTTTCGACGAACGCGGTTTCGTAGCGGTCCTTCTGCTTGCCCCAGGTGTACACGCGCAGCGAAGTGAAATCGCAGAGCTGGCCTTCGGGCCCGTGCGTGCCGAGGACCAGATATTGCGGCATGGGTTTTCCGGACGTGGATGCGACGCGGTTCAACTCGGTCCAGGCCACGATCCGCATTCCGGCGGAAGTGGCGTAGTCCGGCAGGGGCGGCGGAACGTCGAGTTCGACGAAACGACCCAGAAGCCATCCGGCCAGGATGGTTTGGTCAGGCATATGAGCGCGAACGAGCCACCAGTCTTCTTTTTTCGGCTCGGGCTTTGCATCGGGCTTTGCATCCGGCTTCGCGCCAGGCTTCGTATCTCGCTTGGCGTTGAACTTGCGGTCGTCTGGCACCGGAGTTTCGTCCGCGGATTCCGGTTCGGCATTTGAGATGGAGGCGGGTACGACTAACTTCGGCTGGCGCGCCATCATGTCCAGGGGAATGTCTTTATTCAATTGGCGGACGCGAGGCGAATCGCGCCCCGGTTCGATATGCAGATTGCTGAGAACCCTGGTGTGGCCACGCGCGACGACGGGCATAGTGGCCGACTTTGCTTCCAGGTCTTTGAGGGTTTCCCACAGGTCCGCGGACAACAAATCGTTTTCTTCGATCCAACCGACGACTCCGGCGGCCGTGCGTACTTTCACTTGATTTTGAAATCTCTGCAGAACTTCCAGGCGATCACCGAAGCTCACCGTGACGACGGGTTCGCGGACTTGCGCCGATGTGCTGTACAGCGTGACGGTGCGGCTGCCGGCATAGGCCGTTTCCAGGGGCGCAGTGGAATGATGGAAGCGAAAGTAAAGCGCCCCCACCACGACCATCAGCAGCGCGGAGCCCAACAGCACTTTCCGAATCACCGACATTCTCCGAAGGGAATTGGCACGGCGCAGCGCGCGCTATGGTGATTCGTTTCGATATCGATAGGCGCGGAGCGTGGCATTGTCCGAAACAGGTAATTAGAGATTCTACACTAATCTCCCTACGCGCCCCTGCAAGCGGTCTGCGGAAAGTTTCCATGAGCCGGCACGGGAGTCTTTTTCAGTTCTGGTACAATGCGGGGCACGCGGCGCCGATTATTGCAGGAAGACCGCGGGAGGAATGGAATGCAGAGCCTGGAAAAACTGAAGCCGCTGGCCCTTTTGCTGCTGCGATTGGCGCTGGGAATTATTCTGGTGTATCACGGCTATCCGAAGCTGTTTACGCACACGCACGAAACCATGCAGGGGTTCGAGCACATGGGATTCCCTCCTTACTTCGTTTATATCGCGGGCGTGATCGAATTTTTCGGCGGGTGTCTGTTGATAGTGGGGTTGTTTACGCGGATTGCGGGGTTGCTGGTGGCGGGGGAAATGGCGGTGGCGCTGGTGAAGGTACACGGACTGATTTCGAATCCAGCGAAAGTGGATAGCTATCAATTTCCGCTGATGATGGCTGCGGGCGCGTTCGCATTAGCGGCGCTGGGGGCTGGATTGATATCAGTTGACCAGGCGATTTATGGCGACCGGCGCGGATCTTTTTCGCGTAGAGCGAAAGGCAAAGAACGCGATTAAGTTACCCGGCGGCATTCGCCGCCGGGCCACGCTGAAATTTTCCGGGAACGCTTAGGCGGTCTGGGCCGAGCCGTGTCCAGGCGCGGACGGCGCGCTCGGCGCGGCGGGCTGCGCCGCCACTTCCACTGGCATCGGCGGTGGCGCTTGCGGGATCACCAGCCACGCGACGAAGTACCCAAGCACCGCCGGGATCAGCGGAAACGGGAAAAGGATCAGCACCACCCAGATCAGACGAACGATGGTGGAATCCACATCCAGATATTCAGCGATGCCGCCGCAGACGCCGCCCAGTTTGCAGTCGGTAGAGGAGCGCATCAGGCGTTTCTGGGGACGCGGCGCGGCGCTGGGCGCGTTGTTCTGCCTTGCGCCGCAGTAATAGCAGAAATTCGAATATTCGGCGATTTCTTTGTGGCATTGCTGGCAATTCATGGTTTTACCCTCCCGAGCGGTTCTGCCCGAGCCTCATTCGCCTACTATAGCTATACGAACGGAGTGATGGAAAGGTTTCATTCTCTGAGCGGCTAAAGCGGCTTTGCTTTCGCGGCGTTTACGGTACGGCTGGAGCCGTACCCTGACGAAACTCCGTGGCCCTCACACACGGGCTAATAGGTCATCAGGTCGCGAATGGCGCGAGCGATGTCTTCGGTTTGCGGCAGGATGGCATCTTCGAGCCTCGGCTGGTACGCGACGAACGTGTCCGTGGCGGCTACGCGACGTACCGGGGCGGCGAGCTCGTCGAATAGCTCATCAGCGATGCGAGCGGCGATTTCGGCGCCGTAGCCCCAGGAACGCGTGTCTTCATAGGCGACCAGGACGCGATTGGTTTTGCGGACTGTCGCGGCGATGGCTTCCCAATCGTAGGGGCTAAGCGAACGCAGGTCCAGAATTTCGGCGGAGATTCCATTGCGCGCGAGTTCGGCCGCGGCTACTTCCGCGCGATGCACGACCGCACCGTAGGTGATCACGCTTACGTCGGTACCTTCGCGGACCATGCGGGCTTTGCCGAAGGGGATGGTGAAATCCGGCCCCGGATATTCCGAGCGATTGTAGGGCTGGCGGTAGAGATGCTTGTGCTCGAGGAACAGGACGGGATCATCGGAGCGAATCGCGGTGCGCAGCAGGCCGCATACGTCCAGCGCGGTGGAAGGCATCACGACGCGCAGGCCGGGAATATGCGTGAACGTAACTTCGCCGCACTGGCTGTGATATATCGCGCCACCCGTCAGGTAGCCGCCAATGGCGACCCGAATCACGACGGGCGACTTGAAATGTCCGGCCGAGCGCCAGCGAATGGTGGCCATTTCATTGCGGAGTTGCATCATGGCCGGCCAGATGTAATCAAAGAACTGAATTTCGGGGACTGGTTTCAGGCCGCGAATGGCCATGCCGATGGAACGGCCTACGATATTAGCTTCGGCCAGGGGTGAATTGAAGACGCGCTGCGCGCCAAATTTGCGCTGCAGGCCCGCGGTAGCTTTGAAGACACCACCCTTCCCCTTTACGGTGGCCAGGCTTTCTTCGCGGCTGCAGTCGGCGACGTCTTCGCCGAATACGACGATGCGCTCGTCGCGCTTCATCTCGTCGAGTAAAGTGATGGAAACCATTTCGACCATCGTTTTGGGATGGCCTTCTTTTTTTGGATTGGATTCGAAATCGCGGGAGGCGGGATCCACGTCGGGCGAGTAAACCCATTTGTAAATCGAGTCAGGCGACGGAAGTTCGGCGGCCAGCGCGCGATCGGTGGCTGTGATGATCTCGCGATCCACTTCGGCTTCCAGAGCTTCGATCTCGCTTTCTTCCAGGATACCCTCGCGCACCAGGAACAACGCAAATTTCGGAAGCGGGTCACGCTGGGCTTCGGCGGAGCGTTCGGCTTCACATTTGTAGAGCTTTTCGTCGTCGGAAAGTGAATGCGAATAGGGGCGGATGACGTGCGCGTGAATCAGCGCGGGGCCTTTTCGCACGCGGCAGTGCTCGACGGCGCGGCGGAGGGCGGCGTAACTTTCAAGAGGTTCGGTGCCATCGCATTCCTCGACGTAGAGGTTCGGATAATTTCGCACAAGTTTCGAAATACTGCCGCCGGGAGTTTGCACTTCGACTGGAACGGAAATGGCGTAGCCGTTGTCCTCGATGAGATACAGGACCGGGAGGCGCTTGGTGCTAGCGGTATTCAGCGATTCGTAGAATTCACCTTCGCTGGTGGTGCCGTCGCCGGCGGAAACGTAAGTGATTTCGTCGCGATGAAACGAGACACTGGCTCCGGCCGGAGCTTTGCGCGCTTGATCGAAGGCCTTGGGGAATTTTTCGAAATAAGCAGAACATTCCGCCGCGCCGATGGCTTGCAGGAATTGGGTGCCGGTGGGTGATGAGCGCGTGACGACGTTCAGATCGCGATTGCCCCAGTGCGAAGGCATTTGGCGGCCGCCGGATGCGGGATCGGCTTTGGCGCCGACTCCTTGCAGGAGCATGTCGTAAGGAGTGACGCCGAGCGTGAGGATCAGCGCACGGTCTCGATAATGCGGGAAGAACCAATCGTAGGCGGGCTTCAGGAGCAGCCCGGCGGCGGCGAGAACGGCTTCGTGGCCAGCGCCACTAATTTGGAAGAAGAGGCGATTCTGGCGCTTCAGCTGGATCTCGCGATCGTCGAGACGGCGAGACATGAACATCGTGCGATAGACGCGGATGAGGGCTTCGCGCTCGAGGCCGTGGTACTTCGACGCATCGTAGCTCGCTAATTTCGCTTTTGTCTGGGTCGCCATCGGGCACTCTCGCCTTAGAGGCTTGCCGCGGGAATTAGGTACAGGCCATTATAGCCAAACCGGGAGCGCGGAGATAAAAAACGCGCGCCGCAATCGCCCTGGGATAACTGGAAAAATAGACAGGCATCAGGTGGCCGTTAGGACAGGGAGTCAAAGAGTTCCGCGGCTTCGGCGAATCCCGGTTGGCCTTGGCGGATGATTTCCGCTTTCGCGGATTTGAACGGCTCTTCGGTGGGAATGCGATCCAGCCAGCGCTGGTGTGAGAGCTTTTCGTGGTCGGAAAAATCGAGGCGGACCAGGACGCGAACCTTTGCGCTGGATTCGGCCGGTTCGCCCTTTGCGGCGGATTTCTTTTTGGAGGCTGAGGGCTTCCTGGCGTCCGATTCGGTTTCGGACTCGGACTCGGACGATCCGTCGGCGGCTTCGCGTTCGAATTTGAGGAGCATTTTCTTGCCCAGCCGGAAACCTTGCGTCCAGCCTTCTACTTTGTGGCGTGCTTGCTGCGCTACTTCTTCGTTGGTGCCGAAATCGAAAATCAGGAAGTCATGGGCCATGCTTCATGTATAGCAAAGATTGGTGGGGGATGGCTAGGGGCGATAAAGTCGAAGACGAAAATGGAAAAAAGAAAATGGAAAACTGAAACGGATGCGCGGATCGGAAGGTCAAACGGCTTAACCGATGGGCGCGGATGAATACAGATAAAGGCAAAGACACGGAAATTATGGAGCAAGACTGTTGTTGCGTGGGTCGAGGCTGCGTGGTAGCCTCAGCGAATAAAAGGCGAAAGCTCGTGGATGGGCGAGAGCTTGGCAATTTCCGCGGGAGGTGGTGATGGCCGCATCGCAACAAGGGCTCGGAGGCTTGGCAGGAGGACTGGCAGTGCGGCCACGCACGACCCTGGAGACGGTGCAGGAGGCGCTGGGGGCGCTGGTCGCGCGTTATCGTGCGGACGAGGTGCTGACAGCCGTACGGCACATTCCCGCGCGCGAGGCCCAGTTCCGCGCGATTCCTGCGTGGGTGCGCCCGGAGCTGGCGGCGGCTTATCACGCCAAGAGGATCGAAAAGCTTTATACGCATCAGGCTGCGGCGGCGGAACTGGCGCACGCCGGGAAGAATTTCGTGGTCGTGACGCCGACGGCTTCGGGCAAGACGCTTTGTTACAACTTGCCGGTGCTGAATGCGGTGCTGGAAAACGCGGATACGCGAGCGCTTTACCTCTTCCCTACCAAGGCGCTAGCGCAGGATCAGCTTGCGGAATTGCACGACCTGGCGAAGCGGCTGGATGATTGCTTTGGCGTATTTACGTATGACGGCGATACGCCCAGCGACGCGAGGCGGGCAATCCGCGAGCGCGGGCACGTGATCCTGACGAATCCGGACATGCTGCACACCGGGATTCTGCCGCACCACACCAAGTGGACGCGCGTGTTTGAGAACTTGCGTTACATCGTGCTGGATGAATTGCACACGTACCGGGGAGTTTTCGGCAGTCATCTGGCGAATGTGCTGCGGAGGCTGGCGCGAATCGCGGAATTTTATGGGTCGAAGCCGCAATTTATTTGCTGCTCGGCGACCATTGCGAATCCAGGGGAGCTGGCGGCGCAACTGATCGCGGAGCCAGTGCAGGTGGTGGAAGAAAACGGCGCGCCGGCGGCGGAAAAGCTTTTTGTTTTTTATAATCCGCCGATGGTGAATCGCAATCTGGGAATTCGCCGCAGCTATTTGAACGAGGCGACGCGCGTGGCGAAGGAGCTGCTCGCGCGCAAGCTGCAGACCATCGTATTTGCGAACAGCCGCTTGCATACGGAAGTGCTGCTGACTTACTTGCAGCAGGCGAACCGGCCGGGTCCTGGAGAGGCCGAGCCGATTCGCGGGTATCGCGGGGGATATTTGCCGGGAGAGCGCCGCGAGATCGAACGTGGGTTGCGCGATGGGAAGATTCGCGGCGTGGTGGCTACGAGCGCGCTGGAATTGGGGATTGATATTGGATCGCTGGACGCGAGCGTGATGGCAGGCTATGCCGGCTCAATCGCTTCTACATGGCAGCGCGCGGGGCGGGCTGGACGGCGGAGCGGGACATCTTGCGCGGTGATGGTGGCGTCGTCGGCGCCGCTGGATCAGTTCATCGTGCAGCATCCGGATTATTTTTTCGGGCGCTCGCCGGAGCATGCTTACGTGCAGCCGGACAATCTGGAAATTCTGGTGAACCATTTGAAGTGCGCGGCGTTCGAACTGCCTATTGCGCCAGAAGAGCGCTTCGGCGATGTGGATTTACAAGGGCTTTGCGAGCGGATGACCGAGGCGGGATTCCTGCACCGCAGCGGCGGAAATTGGCATTGGGTGCAGGAAGCTTATCCAGCGGATACGGTGAGCTTGCGTTCGGTGACGTCTGACAATTTCGTGATTATTGATACCACTGGCGGGACGAATGGAGACGAGGACGGCGAGCCGGAGGTGATTGGCGAAGTGGATTTTTCTTCGGCGCTGACGACAGTGCATCCCAAGGCGATTTATCTGCACCAGGGGCAGCAATATCACGTGGAGCGCCTGGATTTCGAGCAGCGCAAGGCCTATGTGAAAAGCGTCAACGTGGATTACTACACGGACGCGATTCGCTATGCGCAGGTGCGCGTGCTGGAAATTGCAGAAGAAGAGCAGGTCGCGGGTCCCGCGGCACGCGCGCGTGGCGACGTGCTGGTGCGTTCGCAGGTGGTGGGCTTCAAGAAGATCAAATTTTTCACCAATGAAAATATTGGCGCGGGCAAGTTGGAATTGCCGGAAAACGAGATGCACACGACGGCGTTCTGGATCACTTTGGAACGCAAGCTGCTGGCCGAGCTGCCTTATGCGTTGTCTGACCGGCAGAACGGAATTTTGGGATTACTGCATGCGATGGCTTCGATGGCTACTTTGCTGCTCATGTGCGATGGGCGGGATCTGGGGACCGCGGTGGGCGAACGGCCCGCTAGTCCGGGGATCGAGACCGAGTGGCAGGAATTTTCAGCGGCGGTTGCGAATGCGGCGGAGGTGAAGGAGTTTTTTGAGCCGAATTTGTATTTGTATGATGCTTATCCCGGTGGGATTGGATTCAGCGAACCGCTGTTTCGGGTGCACGATATTTTGTTGCGGCGGACGCGGGAATTGATTGTGGGATGTCCTTGCGAGAGCGGGTGCCCTTCTTGCGTGGGGCCTGCGGGGGAGAAATGCGAGAAGACGAAGGAAGCGGCGCTGGCGATTTTGGAGAGGTTGTGTGCGTGATTGCGAATTCGAAAACTTTTACCGCAGAGACGTCTATGAAGGCGTCGGCGGAGTCAAGAGACACTTGTGCGCTAGCGAGTTTTTGACTCGTTGTGTGGTGCACAGGATCTTTTCGCTGGCCGACCAAGGCTCGCTTCCTTCGAATCCTGCGGTGGATTTGCTCCACCAGCCATCTATTCGGTCCTAACTGCGACCATGATTCACTGCGAACTCCCTCCACGGCTGCGGAGGGAGGCAGGGTGCCCAATCACAGAGTCGATGAGTGCATCAGCCTCTGCCCGAGCTGCCCTGCATGGGAGCCGGCGGTTGCGGTGTTTTTTGCTTCGAATTCCCGCAATCGCCAGTACAACTTCACCGCCAACTTTCTGGCCACCGCTACGACCGCTATCTTGCGTCCGCGGCGGAAGGCCAGACGTTGATAAACCCGCTGCAGCACGGGATCTTTGCGCACGGCGATCCAAGCCGCTTCCACTAGCAACCAGCGCATCATGCGGTTGCCCTGTTTGCTGATGTGGCCGAAGCGCTGCTTGCCACCGCTGCTGCGCTCGCTGGGATTCAGGCCCAGATAACTGGCCACCTGTTTCCCGCGGCGAAAACGCCGTGCGGTTCCCAGCGTCAGAACGAAGGCCAGGCTCACGATGGGACCGACACCGTCCTGCTGCATCAACGCCACGGCATCGCTGCGTGCGCCCGCTTGCTGCTCGATATGCCGGGTGAGCTCGGCGATCTGCGTGTCCAGATCGCTCAGCAGGCGCAGCAGATCTTGCCGGCGCTGCGCCGCCCAGCGGTCCAGTGGCACTGATTGCAACTTCTGTCTTCCGGCCTGGGTCCAGAAGCGCGTGCCGGGAAAAACTCCCTGACTGCGGGCCAGCGCCGACAACTGGTTGCGCACCTGCGTGCGCCAGCTCACCAGCTTGTGACGATGCACCAGCAGTTGACGAGAATCCCGTTCGGCCGGCGTGGGAATCCAGATGCTGGGGAAACGATCGGCGAGCAGCAATTCCAGCAACTGCCGTGCATCGCGCGCGTCCGTCTTTTGCTTGCGCACTACGGAAGCACGAATCGTGGCTGGATCGCCCACCTGCAAGTGGTGCCCGCAGCGGTCGAGCAACCGCTCGAACCACTGCGCCGTGCAGCTGGCCTCCATCCCGACGCGTGCTCCGCCAGGCAACGACTCGTAGAACGCTGCGGTTTCCTGCGTCTGGTGGCTCAGCCGCCGTTCGACCAACTCGCCGGTCTCTTGGTTCATCGCTGCGACCTGCTGATAGCGCGGATGAAAATCGCAACCTATAATCCACATGGCTCGGCTCCTTTCTTCCGAGGCTTGGTCGGTTAGCACTGCCAAGTGTACTCGTTCGCAAGGAGCCGACGCCTTCATGGCATCACAGAGGGAGAGAAAATCAGACTACACAGAGCATCTATGAGAGATGCGCCGGGGTCAAGGATGTTTTTTTGACAGGGATTTCCTGGGGCGGTGGGAGACCGCCGGTGAGGGCGAAGAGGAACGGGAACGGTTGGCATCGGTCGAGTTCGCGATTCGTCCTTCTCTGGGTATCGATCAACGACACGGGAAGCCGGGTCGCGATCACTCATCTATTCGAGCACGTGGCTCGTGAGGACGGCTTCGCTCTGTCCGGCACGAGGCCGGACAGGCCGACGGCCCCATCCGAGGCTCAGCCAGTAGTAGCCTGGCTAGTGTCCTCGCGGGCACGTCGCGCGTCTCGACCTCGGCGCCGGAACTGGTCGTAATCGATTTCTTCGCGGAGCATGCGATACAAACGCAACACTAATTTACGCGCGACCGCCACGATGGCGATGGCGGAGTTTTTGCGCGCGGCCAGATGGAAGTAGAAGCGGCGCAGATCTTCGTCCTCGCGGATGGTGGTGCGGGCGGCTTCGACCAGCAAGAAGCGCAGCAGCCGATTGCCTTGCTTGGTGATGTGGCCGAAGCGTTGGGTGTCGCCGCTGGAATGTTCCTTGGGATCCAGACCGCAGTAGGCGGCGATGCGGCGAGCGCGATCGAAGCGGGTGACCGGTTCCAGCGTGTGCACCACGGCCAGGGCCGTCAGCAGACCGACGCCGGGATGGGTGCGCAGGCGGATGACGCGCGGATCGTTTTGCGCGCGCTGTTCCAGTTGCGCTTCGACGACTGCGATCTGTTCGGCCAGCGAGGCGAGCAGGAGCAGAGAGTGTTGCCGCTGTGTGGCGAACGCGCCGTCCAGGGGCAAGGCGGCGAACTGTTGCTGGCCGCGCGCGGTGAACAGTTTCGGTCCGAGCCGCAAGCGATGATTGAGCGCGACGGCCTGCAGGCCGTTGCGCAGCATGGTGCGGATGCGGACCAGGCGATGACGATAGCGCAGCAGCGCCAGAACGTCGCGGCTGGCGGGAGCAGGAACGTGCACGGCGGGAAAATCATCGTGCACGAGCAGATCGAGCAAGAGCTGCGCGTCGCGGCGATCGTTTTTCTGCCGGCGGCGGGCGAATTGGCGAATGGCCAGAGCATCACCCACCCGCAGCTGGTGCCCGGCCTGTTCGATGATGCGATGAAACCACAACGCGTAGCCGGAAGCCTCGACACCGACGATGGCTCCCGGTGGGAACTGCGCATAAAACGCCGCGACGTCGTCATGCTCGTGATCGAGCTCGCGCTCGTGCACTTCTCCGTCGGCGGTATCCATCCAGCAAACGGTTTGGGTTCTGACGTGCAAATCCACTCCGATGTACACTGCCATTGGCGCCTCCTGTTTCGACCGATGCCAACCGGTTCCGGGTGAGCATAACAACGCCCACCCCAGGAGGCGCATCTCTCATGACATCAGAGAAAGTAAATTCACCACAGATGAACGCAGATGAACACTGATAGAGGCGAAGACACGGGACAGCAGGAGATTGATCAGCGATGAATGTGCGGGACCGATTGGCTTCTTTGGCGGCGTTGCGGCCGGCGCGAAAAGCGCGGGTTGAAGCCGGCGATGTCGCGGTTGAGAGTATCGCGAGCGGCGGGCGCGGATTTTCGGCTGCGTTGCCTGATGGCGCGGAGCGGCTTGCCGAAATGTTGCGGGCGAAGGCGCTGAGCAACCAGTTCGGCGAACACCTGGCCGTGCGCAAATGGTTTTCTGAGGCTATCGGGTGCGCGCCGCCGGAAGGCTCGGTGGATTTGGAGGCGCTGCGGCTGCTGGCGCCGGGAGCTTGCGCGGAGGTAGCTGACCCGCGGCAATGGTTATTTCTGGATACGGAAACGACGGGGCTGATGGGCGGGACGGGGACTTATCCGTTCATGGTTGGTATCGCATGGTGGGATGCGGGCGGGCTGGAAGTGGAGCAATTCTTCATGCGCGAGCTTAGCGAAGAGCATGCGCTGCTGCTGACTCTGGCGGAACGCATGGCCGAGCGCCCGGTGCTGGTAACGTTCAACGGGAAATCGTTTGACTGGCCGCTGCTGGAGACGCGTTATCGCATGACGCGGAAAATCCGGGCCGTCGAGCCGCGTGCGCATCTGGATTTTCTGCATCCGGCGCGAAATTTGTGGCGCGTGCGGTTGGGATCGGTGCGCCTGGCGGAACTGGAAAAACATGTGCTGGGATGGCATCGCGGCGCGGACCTGATTTCGGAGATGATTCCGCAATTCTATTTCGACTATTTGCGCGGTGGACCGCCGGAACCGCTGGTGCAGATCTTTTTGCACAATCAAATGGACCTGCGAGGACTGGCGGGACTTGCCAGCCGAATTGTCGCGGTGCTGGCTGATCCGCAGACGGACAGCGCGGACGGGTTGGAATTATTTGGAGTTTCGCGCATCTGTGAACGGCGCGGCAATATGGTTCGCGCGCGGAAACATTACGCGCAGTCGCTGGATGCGGTGCTGCCTGCGGAAACCGACCGGGCTGCGCGGCGTTCTCTGGCGCGGCTGGCGAAACGTGAAGGGGATATGCCGCTCGCGCTGAAATTGTGGGAGAGCATCGTGGGGAATTCGCGCGAAGGCCTGGAAGCTTACAAACAATTGGCGATTCATTACGAGCATCAAGCGCGCGAGCCGCAGCGCGCGGCTGTGCTGGTGCGCAAGGCTTTGACTGAGTTGCGGCCATCGAATCGGACCGCCGGGCTAAGCGCAGCGCTACTGCGGCGTTACAGAAGCGATTTCGAACGGCGGTTGCTGCGCTTGGACCGTAGAACGCGCCCCGGCAGTACGGGCGGCGCAAGCCTGCTGGACGCGATTTAAGCGGAGTCGCGGACGCGGGAGTAGGAATCCAATATCGAGGAATTCGACGGAACGGGGCAAAGGGAGTTCCCATGGCAGAAACGGATAGCGCAGCCGTAGGCATGGCGCGAAGTTCGGATGTGGAGGCCAAGGAAATGAGCGGAGTGAGCGACCCCTATATTCGCGAACAGCTTGAAAAACGGCGCAAGGAATTGAATGCCGTGATCGCATCGCCTGCGCCGTCGGCTCCGGCGGCGTCTTTGCTCGCGCTGCTGGGCGAAGTGGACTCCGCCTTGCACCGGATGGATGACGGAACGTACGGAATTTGCACCGAGTGCCATGATTCCGTGGAAAGAGACCGGCTGCTGGCGGATCCGCTGGTGACGCTGTGCCTGGATCACCTGACCAGCGACGAGCAGCGCGCGCTGGAGCGCGATCTGGAACTTGCTTCGCGCGTGCAGCGCGGATTGCTGCCGCGAACGGATTTGCGGCATGGCGACTGGCTGGTGCATTACCAGTACAAGCCCGCGGGAATGGTGAGCGGCGATTATTGCGATTTGATTCCACCGGCGGCAGCGGATGGCGAACTGGTTTTCTTGCTTGGTGACGTGGCGGGAAAAGGGGTGGCCGCTTCCCTGCTGATGACCCATTTGCACGCGATGTTCCGCAGCCTGGCAGGCGTGGACCTGACGCTCGATAAATTGCTGGAAATGGCGAATAGCGTATTTTGCCAGAGCACAATCGCCGGCCAGTATGCCACTCTGATTTGCGGACGCGCGGGACAGCGCGGCGAAATCGAAATCGGCAGCGCGGGACATCTGGCGGCCTTGCTGATCGCGAAAGACGGAGTGCGGCAGGTGTGTGCGACGGGCGTGCCGCTGGGAATGTTTTCCAAGAGCCGCTACACCATTCAACGCGTGCGCATGGAGCGCGGCGATAGCTTGCTGCTCTACACCGACGGGATTTCCGAAGCGGTGAATGCTTCGGGCGTGGAATACGGCGCGGCACGGCTTTCCAGTGTCGCGGGCGAGCGGCATGGATGGGTGCCGCAGGAACTCGCGGCGGCGTGCATGAAGGACGTGCAGGGCTATTCCAGCGGCAGCAAACAGGCCGATGACCAGACGCTGATGGTGGTGCACCGCGCGGATACGGTGCAGCTTTCGCTGAATGATTGAGTGTGCAGTGCGCGCAGCTATTCCGCGCTGATGTG
Source organism: uncultured Acidobacteriota bacterium (assembly GCA_963821765.1). Classification (GTDB taxonomy): domain Bacteria; phylum Acidobacteriota; class Terriglobia; order Acidiferrales; family UBA7541; genus Palsa-295. Next base: position 318,209 of record CAWGFF010000016.1, on the reverse strand, counting down.
GACCGATTCGACCCGGGCAGGCTGCCGAGTGATGGTTTCTGGCGCTGCAGGCGCCTTCACTTCCGGGGGCGCTGGGTCCCAGCCGATTGCGTGATTGATTTTGTCGAAAGTTTCACGCGACGCGCTTTCCACGGTGAGGCATTGCGTGCCCATGCAACGCAGGAATACACCGCCGGATTCCGACTGGAACTGAAAGAAATTGGTACGGCGGAAGAGTTCTGAGCGCGTTTTGTATTTGTGTTCCAGGGCTTCGCTATACTGGCCGAAGAAATGCGCCGTGTCATCGGGATTATCGAGCGCGAGGCGGAATACCAGCGGGGTGGTCTTCGTTTTGGCGTCCTCGAACACAGCGTACCGGTCGCCCTTCCATGCCGGTGCAAGCAATTCCGCGCGGTTTTCGTCGAGCAGTTGCTTCAGAATTTCCCCGACGCCGAATTCTCCCATGGTGTTTTCTTCCAGCAGCTTCCAGTCGGCCGGGACTAGCGGTTTCCAGTCCGGCAGCGTAACGGGTTCGGGCTTCACACCGTGCAGGTACAAATCCGGATGCAGGATTTGCTGCGTGGATACCGGCGGATCCTGAAAAATCAGATGCAGGTCTTGCCAGCCAGTGTGCGCCTTCAGAAATTGTTGCGTAAAACCGGTGCCGGCGAGATATGGAAATAAAAGTTCATCGCGAATATAGACGGGAGCTTTCGCGAGGTTGGGATCTTTATCCATTTCGCTGAGGGCGCTGGCGCGAATCAGCAAAGTGACGTCTGGAACGTCGCGTACGCTGACCTTCTGGTCGAGCATTTCGTAGTCCACCATGGCGGCCATGGCGGAACCCTCGCTGACGGCGTCGCGCGCAAGTTCGGCGTCGTCATTCGGACGCGCGGCTTTGATCCAGGAATCAATGTGGAAGGATTGATCTTCGAGCGCGTGGGTGAGTTCGTGTGACATCACCGTGCGCTGCTCGTCCACCGGAATCCAGTCCGCGATGTAAAACTCCTTGGCTTTGGGGTCGTAGAGGCCGGCGACCTGGTCGGTCAAGACGTCGAGCATGAAAGAATCGAGCGGAAAGCCTTTGGGGATCAGGCCGAAAGCCTCCAGCGTTTTGTCGTCGGCGTAGCGTTCGGATTCGTTCTTGTCTTCTTTGTCTTCTCGAATCAGATAATCGCGGACTTCCTGCTTGGAGCGGAGAGTTTTCTTCAGCGGCTCCTTGATCGGGAGCGCGAGGATCTTGCTCATCTGCGCCAGAACTTCGTCGGCGGCTTTGATGAATTCGGGGGTGGAGGCCGCGGCGGTCTGCGACGAAATTTTGGGCTGCGCGGATGCGAGCGATTTGAATGAAACGGCCGGCCGCTGGGCAGCAAACACCACGCCGCACGCGAGCAACAGCGCCAGAGCGGCGAACCGTTTGGCTGTTATCAGACGCCGCACGGGCCAAAACAATTTCATCCAATCCTCCGAGGGTTTTTCGCGCAAGTACGAAACTACATCACGCTCGCGCCGGAACGGTCCCCTTCCAGAACCAGACCATGCCGCCGAAGCGCCGCTCTAAGGTGAGACTCTGCAACCCGGCATCGGTGAGCAAGCGGCGGAGATGGCCTTCTTCGAAGCGGCGATTGCATTGCGCGGAAGTGGCCCAGGCGACCAGCTTGCGAGTGTCGCGCGCGCTGAGGCATTTTTCACGCGCGTAAGCCAGAATTTTCGTGACGGACATCGAGGCATGCGGATCGAGCGACGCCACCAATCCGGACGGACGGGTGACGCGGACCATTTCGGCGAGAGTAGCGGCAAGATGTTCGACCCAATAGACCACTCCGGTGGCGTAACAATAATCGAAAGAACAATCCGGGAATGGAAGTTTTTCCACGGGCGATAAATGGAAGCGCACAGCGCTGCGTTCAAGGGTCGCGAGCTTTCTGGCAATTCGCAGCAGGCTGCGGCTGCGATCTACGGCGGTGACATCGTATCCACTATGAGCGAGCTCGCGAGCCACGTGACCGGGCCCGCAGCCGACGTCCAGAACTCTGATTGTGCCGTGCCCGTTGCCAGAAGCCGGCAACTGCAAGGAATGGAGAAATTCGCGCCGCAGATCGGCCTCGGGGCCAGTGGCGAGTTTGCGCGCGTAGTAGCCGGCGCCCACTTCGAACAGCAATCGTTTGAAAGGATCGCGGAACCATGCACCCAGCGGCGTATTCACCATCATTCGATGCTAACAAACGGGCGGAAGGTTTCCAAAAGATTGTGCGGGCAGAGCTAAGTGGTTACGCCGCGGTATGGACCAGAGTTTCCGAGACGATCAGGCCCAGGATCGCGCGCAAATTGGAGCAGAAAAGATCGCGCAGATACGGCGGAGTTCCGAAGGGAACGAACAAACGGAACAGCTCCACCTCCAGCCAGCGTCGCGCGATTTCGGCCGCGGGAGCTTCCATGTTCGCAAAGCACATGCGCAAATCCCACTCCTGCTGCTCGAAATTATTCTCGAGGACTTTTTCGAAAAGTTCTTCATGGCAGTAGAGCAGCGATTGATGAACGGCGGGCTCGGAGTAAGCGTCCTGGAGAATGGGGTGATGATAGCGGCCGGTATAAATGTCGCGCAGCATGGCGACGTACGCGAGTCGGCCCAGCGCGGTGGGGATGGAGACCAGCCACTGAGAGACGAACTCTTCGATGATTCGCTGATTCTGCGCGAAGCGCTCGAGTGATTCCACGCCACGGCCCTCCAGACTTGCGGTAGCTTCGACCGCACCCCAGCCCATCGCAATGAGCCGGATGTTACTCTTAGTGAACGTCAGCGTCAACAACAATGTGGTAAATGGCACTATACGAGCGGGTCGGGTAAGACGAAAAAAAGCGGAAGGCGATTTGTCCTATGAATCTGCTGGTGATCTGCGGCGTGGCCGCCGGCGCCATTGGCCTGATGAAGCTGGGGTGGGCGGCGCTGAGCCCGCTGCCGGAAGAAATGGCGGGACGCCGGCAGGATCGCATGGGCGATCTTCTGGCGCTGCACGCGCAGCATTTTCCTCAGCTGCGGCAAGCGCTGGCAGCGCTGGACGCCGATTACTTGCGGCAAAAAGCGGCGGGAGAAATCGAGCGGCACTTGCGCGAGGAGCGCCGGCGCATTGTGGAGAGCTTTTTGTCCGGACTGGCGGAAGATTTCGGGCGTCTGGAGCGCCTGATGAGAGTGCTCCGAGGAATGTCTCCCGCGGAACCGTGGATTCAGCAAATCCAGTCCGCGGGGCCGCGTTTCCGCTTCCGCGTTAATTACCGGATCGCTTTGATGCAGATCCATTCGGCAAGACTGCGATCAACGAATCGGCTGGCGCGACTCACCGAGCTGGTCGGGAATCTTTCGATGCAAATCGAGGCCGGGATGGCGCGATTAGACGCGTCCGCGGGCGACGGTTCCCCGCAGACGAGGAAGCGATCGCCGGTGGATCCGGATTAAATGGAAATTGTGTGCTGTACTCGGGCTTGCGGCGAAGGTTACGTATGAAAACCTACTATTGTGCAATCCAGCACGCGGGTATTCGATTCGGCAATTAGGCATTTCCAGCGCGTGGGCAGGCCCTATAATGGAGACTCCCGGGAGCCCATCGTGGAAACGGAAAAGATTCTGGTAGTGGATGACGAAGAGGCGATTCGCGAGGTCGTTTCGACTTTACTGGAAGCGCAGGGCTACCATTGCACCGTCTGTTCGAACGGGCGCATGGCCCTCGACGCTTTTCGCAAAGATACTTTCGACCTGGCTTTAAGCGACGTCGTGATGCCCGAGATGGACGGGCTGAAATTACTGGCCGAACTTCGCAACGAGGATCCCGACGTGCCGGTGATTATGGTCACCGCGATGCACGATATTTCCATTGCGCTCCAGGCCATTCGCGCGGGCGCTTACGACTACATCCTGAAGCCATTCGAAAAGGATCAGCTGCATCTGAGCGTGCGGCGCGCGCTCGAACACCGCAGGCTGGTGATGGAAAATCGCACTTACCAGAGCGACTTGGAACAGCTGGTAGCCGAACGTACGCAACAGCTCTCCATCGCTTTGCAGGATCTGGAGCAATCCTACGATTACACGCTGGAGGCGCTGGGCGGCGCGCTGGACGCGAAAGATGCGGAGACCGAAGGGCATTGTCAGCGCGTGACGGCTTTCACGATCAAGATCGCGCGGTCGATGGGAGTGGATCCGGGAGCATTGCGCCAGATCGCGCGCGGCGCGTTTCTACACGACATCGGCAAGATGGGCGTGCCGGACAGCATTTTGCGCAAGCCCGGACCTTTGACCAACGAAGAGCGCGAAATCATGCGCAAGCACTGCGAGATCGGGTTTTCGGTGCTAGAGCGGATTCCCTTCTTGAAGGAAGCTGCAGAGATTGTGCTGTCGCACCAGGAATGTTACGACGGGTCCGGCTACCCACGAAAATTGAAAGGCGAGCAGATTCCGCTGGGCGCCAGAATTTTCGCGGTGGCAGACACGTTGGACGCCATGATTTCCGACCGGCCGTATCGCAAGGCGCTACCGATTTCCGCCGCGCGTGCGGAGATTCAGAAGTATGCCGGAAAGCAGTTCGATCCCAAGGTTGTGGAAGTATTTCTCTCCCATCCGGACCAGGTGTGGATGGAGTTACACGAAAACATCGGCGATCCGTTCCGCATGGCGCAGACGGAGCGCGTCTGATTGTTCTTTTGTGTCCTTGTCCGGCGCATGGTGCAGTTCCCTTCCGCAGTTCCCTTCCGCAGTCTTGCGCGACGCGCGGCGCGTGGGTATGATTCACTCGCAACAACCACGGGAGAGGTTTTCATGGCCCTGATACCTATCAAAACAGCTTCGATCACCGGATATTGCGACTGTATATGCGGCTGCTACGAGCTGGCGAGCCAGCGCGATGACGAGAACGGGAAGGGTTACTGTCCGCGTTGCGCCAAAGAGCATCTGGACATGAATCGCGGGATTGGGATCCCGCAGTTGACGCCTTCGAAGAAAGAAGAGAGCAAGGGGCCGGAGCTGAAAATCGGGATCCCGGAGACGGCCGATCCCCCGGGGCGGCTGCGCTAAGGCCTGGCTCATTTGCAGTTTTTCTTGAACGCTAAAACATCGATAGCGGCAGTTTCGCTGCTGCCGCAAAATCCTCTTCTGGCGTGATCAGACTCACGATCAAGAATCCTTCCGATGGAAAATCATAAAAATGGCCTGGATGGACGTACACATTCTTTTGCGCTAGAAGCGCGATTGCCAGTTCCTCGTCTGAGCGGGTGGCGGGAACGCGCAGCACGGCGTACCATCCGGCTTCTACCACCAGCCGAGCGCAGGATTTCTGCGTTGTTAGTTGCCGATCCAGTTCCGCCAGATTTTTATGGGCGCGCGCGAGCAATTGCTTCTGAAACGGATTGCGCTGTTCGAGCAGCGCGGGGATTGCCAATTGGATCGGCGCGTTCATTGAAAGATAGGTGTCCGCGATGATTTCCAGGCGCGCCAGAGCTTGTGACGTCAGTTGCTGGGGGCCGCTGGTGATGAGCCATGCGGCCTTGATCTGCGGGAGGCCGGAAATTTTGGATAGGCCGCTCATGGTGAACGTGAGGGCGTCGGAATTTTGCGCGAAACTGAACGGCGCGCCGCCGTGCATGGCGAAATCCAGAAACACTTCGTCGGCGATGATGGCCAGCTCGCGCGTCGCGCAGATTTCATTCAGTTTTTCCAACTCGTGCGGCTTGGTGAAATGCCCGGTGGGATTGTTGGGATGCACAACGATCACTCCGCGGGTGCGCGCAGTGATGGCCTGCTGCAGAGCGTGAAAATTAATTTGCCAGCCGTAATCGTAGTCGAGCGGATAACGCACCAACTTTACATCCTGAATATCGGCGAGGAACGCGAAGAGAGGATAGCTGGGCTCGGGGATCAGGATTTCATCGCCTGGATTGCAGAGCGCGCGGAAGACGAAGGAATAGGCCTCGCTGGTGCTGGTGGTGAGGATGACACTCTCAACCGGCACATCGGTGGCGCGCACCTCGGCGTAGTATGCGGCGACCGCTTGCCGCGCGCTGAGCAGCCCTCTCGGGTCCGGGTCGTATCTGAGGCTCGCTGGATTCGCAAGAGCTTGCAGGATGGCGCGGCTGTCATAATCGAATCCACATTCGGTGGGATTCGAAATCGTGAGATCGAGCAGGGGCTTTCCTTGCGCGCGATGCCGGGCGAGAGCCTCGCTGAGAGGATTGGCTTTCAGGTTCCAGTTGGTGCGATCGGCGAACACTTCGTTGCGGCCTCCGGCATGCCTGACGAATTATAGGGAAAGAGCGGGGAAGGAACAGAAAAATCCGTGGTGCGCTACTGGCGCAGAGTTTAAATCGCCGTTACAAGCAAATAGCAGAACGCGCCTATAATCATGATGCGCAGTTTGCAACACTCAAGAGGAGATAGCCGATGAAAAGAATCGTCACTGCTGTCGTCGGGCTTCTGCTGCTGCTGATGCTCGCGGGACAATTTTCCGCGGCGGCGCAGGAAGATGCCATTGCCAAGACGAACTTGAAAGTGGGAGACGTGGCGCCGGATTTCACGCTGCTGGCGAATGATTGGAAGCCGGTGAAGCTGAGTGATTTCCGCGGCAAGAAAAACGTGATCCTTGCGTTCTACGTTCTCGCGTTTACCGGTGGCTGAACGAAAGAATTGCAGGCCTATCAGGCTGATATGGCCAAGCTCGAAGCTAGCGACACGGTGGTCCTCGGAATTAGTATTGACAGCCCCGCGGCCAACGCCGCATTTGCAAAACAGATCGCAGTTACTTTTCCGTTGCTCAGCGACATGAACCGTAAAGTCCTCACCGCGTATGGAATTTTGAAACCGTACGACGTGCAAGGGGACAAATACGAATGGGCGCAGCGAACCACGATCGTCGTGGACAAGGAAGGAAAAATTCAGCACGTGGAGCAGGGTGACGGCGCGGTGGATCCGAACAGCGCTGTAGCCATTTGCACCGATTTGCACAAGCTTAAAAGCTAGTCGTGCGGAATACGGCGGGAATTGCGGCGCGGATGCCAAGCGAATTCGGCATCCGCTGCTGCAGCCAGCCGCGTTGGATGGTGCGCAATCAGCGGGCGACGTTGCGACGCTGGTAAATCAGGGCGAAGATGCCGACGAACAGACTAATGGCCGGTATGAACAGAATCAAAATGCCGTGGCGGAGCGCTGCGCCGCCTTGCGGGCCGGACGCAGCCGCACTCTGGTAGCACATGGCGCAACTCTGCGCGAAAACGTGCGTGATGGGCAAGGCGATCAGGGTTGCGCAGCAACTCAGCAGCAGCGCCACACGAATTAAAATTTCCTTCTTCAACTCATTCCCCCGCGTCATTCAAATCGTTGATGCAAAGCCAGTACTGGATCGCGCGCGCGGACTCGCCGACAGCGCCAAGACCAGCGTCAATGTGGCCGCAGGTGCGTCAGACGGATGCTATCCGGAAAGAACATGATCAGCATCATGCAAATGCAGAAGACCATGGCAGGAATCAGCAGCAAGAACAGCCCCAGCCGTTCAAAACGCATGTGCATGAAATAAGAAATGATCAGAGCGGCCTTGATGAGCGAGAGTCCGACCAATATCGTGATCATCAGATGGACTTCCAGGCGTAGGTACGCCAGAAAAACTTCCACGATCGTTAACAGCAGCAGCCAGACCCAAACCGTGGCGAATAGTTTGGTGGTGCCTACGGCGTGCTCGTGCGTGAGCTCGGCGGTGTGTCCGTGTGCGCTCATCGGTTCGCTCGCTCCTTATTACCGCTGTTACTTCGGGTTGACGCTCAACAAATACACCATCGGAAAAATAAACATCCAGACCAGGTCCACAAAGTGCCAGTACAGGCCGCTGACTTCCACGTGCTCGGCGGTGTACTTCCCCTTGCCGAAGCCCCAGGCGATGATCGCGAGATAGACCACGCCGATGGTTACGTGCAGCATGTGCAAGCCGGTGAGGCCGAAAAAAGTACCGCCGAAAAGCGGCGCGGCAGGATTGAAAGGGTTGGACCACGGCGTGACGCCTTCGCCAAGAAGTGTTACCCACTCCGTGGCGTGAATTGCAACGAAGGCGATGCCGCAAACGATCGTGGCGATCAGGTAGCGCACGGTTTTCTTGCGGTCTCCGTTGAACGCGGCGTTCACGCCCAGCACCATGGTCAAGCTGCTCGAAAGCAGCACGAAAGTCATCAATGAAGATTTGGCGATGGCCGGCCAAATCTCAAACGGGCGCGGCCAGTTCGGTGTCTCCAGCCGAACGTACGCGTAACTGATGAGCAGGGCCGAAAACGTAAGTGAATCGGAAATGATGAACAGCCACATGCCCAACTTTTTCGAATTGATGGCGAAGGGCGACGCGCCGCCGGACCACGGCGATTCGACTATGCCTTCGAATTCCGTATCACTCACGCTTCACCTTCCCAGGTAGAGGAGTAGAAACAAGAAGACCCATAGCCCATCCATGAAGTGCCAGTACATCGAGACAACCTCGATCGCGGTGCCGCGCGTCACTTTTCGCGTGGCGCGGAATTGCACGTAAAGCAGCGCCAGGATTCCGCCGAGCAGGTGCACGCCGTGCGCGCCGGTAAAAACATAAAAGAAACTGCTACTGGGATTCGACGCCAGGAAAATTCCCTGCGCGGCGAGCTGGCGCCAGGCGAGAATTTGCCCAGCGACGAAAAGTACGCCGAGAAACGTGGTGGTGGCCCACCAGTGGCGGAAACCTTCGTCGTCTTTCGCTGTAAAGCGGCCGTGCGCGCGTGCAAGCGTGAAACTGCTGGCGATCAAGATCAAAGTGTTGAGCCACAGGATGCGTGGAATATCCAGCGGAATCCATGCGCTGTTGGGCATGTCCTTGCGGACGATGTAAGCGCTGACGAACGCCATGAAAAACATCAAAATGCCCGCAAGCGCGATGAACATCCCGGTGATGTAGGCGCGTTGCGGGACCCCAGCTCCGCCGGAAGAATCGCCGTCACCGCCATTGCCGCCGTCGCCGGAGAAGCCCCCGCCGCCGGGGCCCTTTTCTGAATGAATCAGCTCGATTTCTTCGGTGACGATCGTGCTTGGCATTGCGTTGCTCCCATGCTTGCTCGGCCCGAGACAAATCCTGTCGTGTATCGCGGGACGCCTGCTGCATTACTTTACGCGCGCTACCTGCGACGGCTCCAGCCATTGCGGTATGAAATCGTCCACCGCGCCGGGAACGCTAAATTCGTAGGGGCCGCGATAAACGCTGGGATAGTGTCCGCCAAAATTATCAATGGGCGGCGGCGAGTCCGTGTCCCATTCCAGAGTCGTGGCGTTCCAGGGATTTTTGGGAGCCTTTGGCCCGAATTTCAGGCTATAGAAAAAGTTGAATAAGAAAAATAGTTGTGCGGCGCCGGTGACGAACGCGGCGATGGTCATAAATTCGTGTACGGGCTGCAAGTGCGCGAGGAAGCCGACCGCCGAAGCGTCCGCATAACGGCGAATGCCGCCCGCGATGCCGATGAAGTGCATGGGCATGAAGATGCAGTAGGCGCCGACAAACGTGAACCAGAAATGAATTTTGCCCAGCGGCTCGCTCATCATCCGGCCGAACATTTTCGGGAACCAGAAATACGTCGCGGCGAAAATTCCGAAGATGGCGGCGACGCCCATCACTAAGTGAAAGTGCGCGACCACGTAATAGGTGGCGTGCAGCATGTTGTCCACCGCGGGTTGCGCGAGGAACAGGCCCGACAAGCCGCCAGAAACGAACAGCGAAACGAAACCGAGCGCGAAAAGCATCGGCGTCTTAAATTGAATCTTGCCGCCCCACAGAGTGCCGAGCCAGTTGAAAGTCTTAATGGCTGAGGGCACGCCGATGGACATCGTCAGCACCGAAAACGCGAAGCCGGAATAGGGGCTCATGCCGCTGACGAACATATGGTGGCCCCAGACCATGAATCCCAGGAAGCCGATGGCGCAGATCGCATAGGCCATCGCGCGATAACCGTAAACCGGCTTGCGCGCAAAAGTCGAAAGCACGTGAGACGCGACTCCCATGCCGGGCAGAATCGCGATGTAAACCTCGGGATGCCCGAAGAACCAGAAGAGATGCTGCCAGAGTAGCGGCGAGCCGCCACTGTGCGCCTGCAGCTGATCGTTGACCACCAAGCCCGCGGGAATGAAAAAACTCGTGCCCGCGGAACGATCCAGCAGCAGCAAAATTCCACCGGCCAGTAACACGCCGAACGCCAGCAAGCCCAGAATTGCGGTGACGAACCAGCCCCACACCGTGAGAGGCATGCGCATCAGGCTCATGCCCGGAGCGCGCAGGTCAATCGTGGTGGCGATGAAATTCAACGCGCCGAGCAGCGAAGCTAGGCAGAAGAGCGAGATGCTGACGATCCACATCGTCTGTCCCCAACCTTCACCGGGACCCGTGATTTCGCCGAGGCCGCTGAGCGGCGAGTAGCCCGTCCAGCCGCTGATGGGCGCGCCGCCGGGAACGACGAACGCGGCGATGATGCATACGAAGGCCAGAAACGTGACCCAGAACGAAAGCATGTTCAAGCGGGGGAAAGCCATGTCTGGGGCGCCGATTTGAATGGGCAGAAAATAATTGCCAAAGCCGCCCTGCGGCGCGGTGGTGAGCACGAAGAAAACCATGATGGTGCCGTGCATGGTCACCAGCGCGAGGTATTGTTCCTGTGACATCTGGCCGCCGCTGACGAAGGGCAGTGTGGCGTTGGGCCACACCAGATGGAAGCGCATCAGCAGCGAGAGCACGATGCCTACCACCACCGCCGTCAGCGCCAGCAGGAAATACTGAATGCCGATGACTTTGTGGTCCACGCTGAAAATATACTTCCGGACGAAACCGCTGGGCTCCGCCATCGGAGCATGCACAGTGGATCCACCGGCGTGCGCGTGCGAACTCATGCGTGGCCTCCTGGAAATTGGGTCCGGCTTACTGGGTGTTTCGTGGAAGGAATCCTGGGTCGGGTCATTATGGATAGGTTCACTGGCCCGCCGCCTGCTGTTTGAGGAATGTCTCGTAGTCCGCGTCGGAAACTACGTTCAGGTAACTGTGCATGCGCGAGTGGCCCAGGCCGCAAAGCTGTGTGCAGACCACTTCGTACTGCCCAATCACAGACGGAGTGAAGTGAAGCGGAATCACCATGCCGGGCATCGCGTCCTGCTGGATGCGCAATTCGCGCACGTAAAAATTGTGGATCACGTCTTGCGAACGGATCAACAGATTGATTTCGTGATTCACTGGAACGGTGAGCGTCGGAACCACGATGTCGTCTTTGCCCGCGGGATCATTGGCATCGATGCCCAGCGGATTCCCGGTTGAAGCGCTGATCTGTTTGGGATCGAGCCGGCCGAATTTTCCATCGGGACCGGGATAACGGAAATTGAAAACGAATTGGTTGCCGGTGACTTCTACGGGAATCGCGTCGGGTGCGGCCGGGGTGAAGCGGACTTCGGCCCAGGCTTTGTGGCCCATCAGTCCCAGTCCGAGGAAAAGGACAATGGTGGCGGTGGTCCAGATGGCCTCCAGGGTGTTGCTGCCGCGCGAGAAATGCGCTTTCTGGCCGCGATCACGAAAGCGGAAGATGGCGAAGGCCAGGCCGAGCTGCGAGAGAATGAAAACCGTGCCGGCCACCGCGAGGGTCAGATCATATTGATGATCGACTTCGGCACCCACGGCGGTGATGGGAGCCGGCCGGGCTGCCCAGGGCAAATTCGACGCGAAAACGTAAACGGTGATGGCCACGAGCGCTACGATGATTAACGAAAGCAGGGCCGGGGTTGCTGCAGAACCGCTATTATGCTTCCTGATCCGCATCGCTCTTGCTCTCCTGACGACGTAGGCAAAAAAGCGTTCGATAGGACCGTCGGGCCGATTTCATTTTCAAAACAGCACATCATATACAACGCGGCACGAATATCAAGGAGGATTGTGGGGAGCGGTTTGTGCGCGGCCAGCGCGTCAATTAGAAGTTAGCCGGAAGTTAGTCAGGGGAACCTAGCCGATCAAAACGCGCTGCGTGGTAACGGCGTCTAGATGTGCTTCAAGCGGCTCTAGCGCTGCGCAGAATATCGGGTGGGAGTGCGCGGCACACGCCTTGGCGATCGGAATTCTATGGTGACATCTTGTTGAGCTTGGACAGGCCGATCGTTCAAGAGAGTGGGCTTGAAACGCCAGAGGCGAATGGCGCTGATTGCAGCGGGAAGGAGCGAGAACGATCCGCTGACGCGTTTTACGTCCAGCACTTGGCCGAATTCTCCGATGGTGGTGCGCACCTTTACGGTTTCCGATGATCCATGTCGGTCGCCCGGTCTTGGATAACGAGGCCAAGCGAAAGAAACAAGCTCGCCTGCTTGCAATCGAGCAGGTTCCTGAGCTGGTGCTCGTCCGCGATCAGGTGCGACAAGAACAGAAAGCTGGGAGGAAATCGCGAACGAAGACGAGGCGGCGAGCGGTCTTTCCGGGAGAATTAGTCTGAATGGTTTGCCGCCTTCGCTTCGGGCGGTGAAAAGGATTGTGGAGGGCGGTGACAGACGCGGCGCTGGGCGTGTCGCGGGCATTACGTGACGTGGTGAGGGACTTGCCGGCGCAGCACTCTTCGGAATGACCGCCCTGGACCGCGGTGCGGGCTGGAAATCCTCGGGTGGCGGCGCAATCTGCGGGCGTAGTTCGGTTGAGCGGTCGCGCTCCGAACTGTTTTCGGAATTTTCGGAATCAGGGAGCGGCGGAGTCGTTATTGCCGGTGATGGTCTGATCGGCGCCACGCTCGGTGTTGAATCTTCCGGGCGGACATTGAGGGATTGCGCGGCGTCCTCTGAGTGCGATTCTGCCGTCACTGGCGCGGGGGCGGGCGGACTTACTGCAGGTGAAGCAGAGGCAGCTGGCGCCGGCGGTGTCGAAGATTGCGAGGTCCTTTCGTGTAGATGATTGAGGAGTGCCTGTGACGTATGGTCAGTAACCGTCGATGATTTCTCAGTGTCGCGGCGGAGCAATCCGAGCGCACTGCGTCCAGCTGTGAGCCCCAGGGCCAGGGTGATGAACGCAAACAAAAATACCAGCGCAGCCAGCTGGAGTCCGGACAATTCACGAACAAACGAGCGTAACGGCGAGTCTTCGGTGCGATTCACTGAGGACTCGGCTCTGTCGGTTCGAATTTTCGGTCCAAACCCGGGGGCGAAAGAGCCGTGCTCTGCTTCTATCGAGAGATCATCGATAAAGACTGCCGGGCTTGCATCGCGAATCTCCGGCGCCACGAGCTCCGATGGTCGACATGCCGTGCGCGAAATCAGTTCAGGCGCGAAGTGTTGGTCTTGTTCGGGAACGTCACTCCATTTTGGTTCCTCTGGGGCGCACTCAAAGGGTGCGGGAAGGAGGCTCTCGGCACGCGCCCCCATCAAACCTGCAAATTCCGGGGAGAGCTTTTCGGACGCGATCCAATTTGCAATCTGATTGCGGGCCTCGGCGCTCAGATCAACAAATTGGATGCCCACTTTTTTCTTCGATTCCGCTTGCCACACGACCTGCGCGGAGACTTTGATTCGCTGCTCGAGGTTCGGCAATCGGAAGCGAACTTGCGGGAGGTATTCAGCAACTAAAAGTGCGTCAGTCGCGGCAACGGCCATGCCAGTCTCACTTATATTGAGGACAACGCCGCCATTGATTTCATCGAGCGCGGTGTACGCGCTGGTGGTGAGCGTGGCGCGCATCTGAAGGCGGCGATCGAGTGGGGGTTGAATCGTCTCAACCAACAAATTGCGTTCGGTGCTGGGTGCGGCGGTTCCCGCTATCACCGGCGGCTCTGCCCGTATCTCCGCTGGTACTGCGTCTGCTCGATGTTCTGCTTTATTCCGCTGCGCAGTTTCTATGAGTGTTGCTAGTTTGCCGCCCGCCTGCAAAAGTGCGTCAAAAACATCTGCAACATTCTTCGAGTTGAATTGCAGTTGGCGAGCGGTGAGAGTCAATCGTATGCTGGCGTTGATTTCTTCTTGCTGACTTTTGGAAAGATATCGCTGCAGGCCAGAATAGAGTGCGCCGTTTTCGGAATTCTCTCGCCACTCGAGAATGGCTTGCAGCCGACGACAGGCTTCCTTCTCCGTTTCTTGTTCTTGCTGTTCTGGTGCGCCAGTTTCGACGGGGACTTGTTCATGACCTCGGGGTAACGCCATGGTTACTTCTTCCAGGCTGCCGCGAAGTTCCTTGATCTTGTTGGAAGGTAACGACGTTTTGCGGCAGACCCATTCGCCGCGCGTTTTGTCGAATTCGACGGTCGCGCGATACTCGTCTGTTTCAAACTTAAAAATCGGCAATGGCTTGAGCGCTGGCCAACGACCGGCCAGAAGTACGGCCATCTCAGCCTGTTGCACCGGAGACGTCAGTCCAGCAATGTTGGGCCTAAGGGCGGGCAGGTCCATGTCGTCACCTCTTGCAGCCCCACTTGGGTGTGGGAAAACCCCTTACTGATCAACTTCCTCTGTCGGTTATCGTAGCTCTCCCGGGTGCGGTCGAACCTAAACCCCGGTTCGCCGAATTAGTTGCGCATGCCGGTTCGACGAGCCCTCGCTTCGGCGATTTTTCGCGCTAGGCACCAAGCGGTAATGTTCGCTGTAGCCGGCTTCCGCTGAGAAATTCTGCCGTGATCCGGCCATGTTACTGATTACAATAGACATAAAAACAGTTGTGCGAAAATCCAGTTCGAAGGTTCCGGCGTCAATCCCGCACATGTTTACGCGACTCCAGGGGACACAAGTAAAGTTCGCTAGCCCTACGCGAATACGGGATATTTAGTGGCCAGCAGGTTGTCCGCGCGAGATAGCGTTGGAGTTGACGAGCGCTTCGGAAATGTTTGGATTCCGCTGCGCGTCGCGAGTGTGCGAAAATAACGCCGCTGTACGATCGATGTTGGGGAATAAGCACTGCAGAAAACCCAAGCGAGAGGGACCGATGAGCAACGTGAGGGTATTGGTGGGAACACGGAAGGGCGCATTCATCCTGACGTCGGACGGAAAGCGCGAGCACTGGGATGTCAGCGGACCACTTTTTGCCGGCTGGGAGATTTACCACCTCAAGGGCTCGCCGGTTGATCCCAATCGCCTCTATGCATCGCAGTCGAGCGGCTGGTTCGGACAAGTGATCCAGCGCTCGAACGACGGCGGCAAGACTTGGGAAGCTCCCGGAGGGGAAGTGATGCCGACGCCGGGCGCCCCGCCTGCAGGGGAGAGCAATAAATTCGTTTATGACACTTCTTCCCCCGCTGGCAAGCCACTGACCACCCACCAGTGGTACGACGGCACACAGCATCCCTGGGAGTTCAAGCGCGTCTGGCACCTCGAACCCTCGCTCACCGATCCGGACGTTGTCTATGCCGGAGTTGAAGACGCCGCATTGTTCCGCTCCACGGATGGCGCTCATACCTGGCAGGAGATTGCGGGACTCCGCGGCCACGGCACGGGGCCACAGTGGCAACCCGGCGCCGGCGGCTTATGCTTGCACACGATTATTCTGGATCCGAAGGACCCGAAGCGGATGTTCATCGCGATTTCGGCGGCGGGCGCGTTCCGGACAGACGATGGCGGCACGACGTGGCGGCCCATCAACCGTGGCCTCCGTTCCCCATACATACCCGACCCAAACGCCGAGATCGGCCACTGCGTTCACCACGTAGCCATGCACCCCGCTCGTCCCGGCGTCTTGTTCATGCAGAAACATTGGGACGTGATGCGCAGTGACAACGCAGGAGATTCCTGGCAGGAAGTTAGCGGAAATCTTCCCAGCGATTTCGGCTTCGTGATTGACGTTCACGCGCACGAGCCGGAAACCATTTACGTCGTGCCCATCAAGAACGACGGAGAGCACTTCGTTCCGGATGGCAAGCTGCGCGTCTATCGCAGCCGCAGTGGCGGCAACGAGTGGGAACCGCTCACCAAGGGTCTGCCGCAAGCCAATTGCTACGTCAACGTACTCCGCGATGCCATGGCCGTGGACTCCCTCGATAAATGCGGCGTCTATTTTGGCACCAGCGGCGGGCAGGTGTACGCATCCGCCGACGCCGGAGACACGTGGTCGCCCATTGTGCGTGATCTTCCAGCGGTGCTTTCGGTTGAGGTGCAGACGCTGCCATGATTCGCGTCGTTCTCCCGCCGCACCTCCGCGGACTTGCGCGCATCAGCGGCGAAGTGGAACTGGATCTTCAGGCCCCGGTCACACAACGCTCCGTGGTTGACGCGCTCGAGAGCCGGTACCCTGTGCTGAGCGGTACGATCCGCGACCACGTCACGCAAACGCGCCGACCGTTCCTGCGCTTCTTCGCTTGTGGCGAGGATCTTTCACATGAAACGCCGGACACCCCACTGCCCGAGGCCGTTGTCGCGGGAACGGAACCGCTCCTCATCGTCGGCGCCATCGCTGGCGGATGACGCGTCGCTTTCTAACTCCTGGGCAATCGCATAATTGGAAACTGACCTACCTCGGACTGTGCAGCTTGCGAAACCGGAGGGAGAGACTAGATTTGTGCGGAGAGTATGAACGTCGCCCGGAGCGGTGAATCCTGGGCCTGAATTTTGGTGCGGTCGAGTGGATTCGAACCACCACGGTATTGCTACCGCCAGCCCCTCAAGCTGGTGCGTCTGCCAATTCCGCCACGACCGCATTGAACTTACGAGGAGCGAATTTGCTCTGTGACCATTCTGCGACTATTCAGTGACTTTCTTTCGACGTGCTTCGAGTTTAGCCGCTGCGTCTGCGAGGTCAGCCTCAGCGGTGATGTTGTAGCGCGAATACATGCTGTCTGTTTTGTGTCCCGTGATTTTCTTGGCAACATCACGCGACACCCCGCTGCGATCTAAATTGCGTACGGCTGAACGCCGAAAATCGTGCAAGAGAATCGAAACGCCCGCAGCTTTCGTCATCGTGTCCCAAGAACCCCGAAAATCTTTCACTGCCCGACCGTCCGACCAAGTGAAAACTGCATCTTCGGGCTTCTTCCCTTCAACGCAAACACGCAGGTGATTGTACACTTCGTCCGTCATTTTGACCACACGACCTTCGTCGTTCTTGGTTTCACCAGCAAACAAGTGAATTGTGCGGTTTTGCAGATCAACCTGCTTTACGCGCATCGGCGGGTGGTTGCGTTGAGGCCGTCCGACCAGTTCTGCGCGCCGGAATCCAAAGGTATACGCCATCGCCAAAAGTGCCTTCAACCACGGATGCTTTGCGTGCAGTTGCAATGCGTCATACTGCGCGTCTGTAAGGAAGCCTTGACGCGGCGGGGGCTCAGCCAATTGGGATTTGTTTTGCCCGCAGCCCGAGCCTCTACAGGAATGGCCCGTGGCAAAGAGCAGGCACGGCTGGCAAGGTTGCACGAGGCTCAGGGGTAGCAGAGTGGCTAATACCTGAACTCAAAGCCGTGGCAGGCTCCGCAGGCGCGAATCCGGGGTGCTGGCGTGATCACGGATCGTGCGCGAGGCCAGCGAGGCCGGGACTACCATCGCCTTTCCCACCGCGCACCAATCATTACATTTCGCAGCGTGCGGCCTCCGTGCGGCGCGCCGGATCGCGGCAGCGATTGGCAGCGGTTCGCGGAAGCTGCGCTGGGGGCGTATGGCGTCAGGGAGAGTAGCGGTTCCATAGCGTGGGGACTCTGCGTTTCAAAGCGGTCCGCAACCCGTGACGGTCTGCATTGCCCAAGGATCGGTGTCGAACTCGTACAAGGGATAAACCAGCGTCCAGAGGAAAGGACGATACAAACTTTCAGGAGAGACAGAGAACAGGCAACAGAAGGCGGTAGCTGGAGGCTGGGATCGAAGCGGTGCCAGAGTGATGCGAGTCGAAATTCTGGAGTGACCTGCGAGTCGAAATTATCAGGGTGCGGATCATGACATTTCGAGCGCGAGTGCTGACGGTGATGGGTGCGTTTCGAGGGGTCAGCGCGTGCGGAGCACGGAAAACGCGAGTCGAAATTACGGGAAAAGTCATAGGGAGCGTCAAGCAACTCGGGCGTTTCACGCGCAGATGATCAAAATCGCCTGAAAATAGTAACGAAAATGTTAATTATATTGCTTACTATCGTGGAATCACTGACTTACGTTGGTTTCGATCAGTGTTCTGACGGTGCTCCGTCGAGGCTTCCATCATTTTCGGGGGTTTTCCTGTCTTCAAACATGACGTTCTGTCGGCTTTCCGTGATGTGATGGTGACGAAGCCGAACGGCGCGGGCGGCAGTCGGAAAAGTGATGGCGGGCGGAGCGCGGTAGTTGCGACCGGGCGGATGGCGTGGGGGACTCGACGGAGGTTAGGTGGGCTCAAAATCACCCTGAAAAGTAATGCTGCATTTTTCTGCCCGAAAATAACTCGCCCCCTTTTCACCGCATTAGAAGGGGCGAAAGAGGGCGAAATGCAACAATACCGCTATTCTGTAGCCTACCGAAGTGAGAATCACAGAACTAACAGCGCGACACCTATGGCAGAAAAGCCCACTCTCGCGCGTAACTGATTCTCCCACGGCTGCGCGCCCCTGCCTCGATATAGGGTCTTCGGTAGCCAAGGGAAGACCGCGAATGCCGTTGCGAACATGAAGAGGAAAGGCTCTTTCATGCTCTCTCCGCGTTTGTTATCTGCTAAAACACCTGATTGAATGCCTTGGCTGATGCTGCCGACGCTTCGGAGTCGCTGGGATTCACGTAACTCAGCGTCGAGTCGAACGAGCGGTGCCCGAGGTGCTGGCGGATCATGAAGGCGTTGCATCCCTGCTGAACCATCAGCATCGCGGCTGTGTGCTTCAGAACGTGTGGATGCTGGAGCGTCTCACCGAGCCCAGCCTTCTTGGCGATGGCCTTGAACAATTTGAAGACGGTCACGCGGTTCAACTGAGTTGACTTCTGGCTGTTGAACACAAAGCTGTCGGCATCTGGCTGGCGAACGTCGAGCCACGCCTTGAGCGCAGCAGCTTCGTTGAACAAGCTATTGCCCTTGACCTTCAACAGGTTCTGCGTTGAGTCGAGTGAGCCCTTTAGCCGCGCGATGTGTACCTGTTCTGTTTTGAAGTTAATATCCGAGAGCCGCAGATTGGCGATCTCCTGCGCTCGCGCACCGTGCGCCACCGCGAACAGGAACATCGCGTGTTCACGCGGACCATATTCCTTCGCGGCCTGAAGGAAACGCTCCAGTTGCTCGTTGGACAAATACGAAATGCGTGAGCGGACTTGCTTCGCTCGCTGCTTCGGCATTCGGATTACGTTGCGTTCAACTGACGGGGTCATTGGCTTTATCCTCCGACGATGCAACTATAGAAAGTAATGTTGCATAACATCAATAGTACTTCGGTACCGATTTTCGCTCTATCATCAGCCCCACAGCAGATTTGAAATCACCGAAGTACAAAACCATTTCGAGCACGGATCGCCGATGCGCTGCAAGAATTTTCGCGGCGGGAAAGCCGGGCGGGACCCTTTTGGGATCACCGCAAGTCGGCCAAAGCCCCCAAGACTCCCGTTTCCTCGCGGTGCTGGGCGACCCTCACGCAAGTCTTTTGTTACGAACTGGTGACGATTAATTTCGCCGACCTGAAAAATGTGTACCTACGCCCGGAATCCCTATCGTAGAAAAAACGCCCCGAGACTCCTTCACCACGCGCCTGTATTGCTCTGCCCGACACAAACCCAGCGTTACCGGAGATATGAAGCAGCACTTCACTTGTCCGGTAAGGGCTGCCGGCTCAACCGGTCGATGCAACACCTTCTAGTGTATTGGTTCGACAATGCTTTCGCGGGAGAATCATCTGTTTCGCGGTACGGGGCCAAAACCTAAGCAGGACAGCGCCGAGGGTGGTCTAACCCTGGCTGGCGATTTTGGCTTTTGTTTTCAATGCTAGGTGGGTTGAAGCTCAGTGTTGCGTCGACCCATTGAGATCACCGCGTTAATCAGATGGGATGAGAAGGCCGGTCTCCAGCGGGATGCGATACGCTCCCAATGAACGACGCGCTCTAGGCGCAAAAAGGAGACCGGCGATGAAGAAGATTAGCACTGTGCAGGTATTGGGGAACGAAATTTTGAAGGAGCAAAAGCTAACCATCGGTGTGGATTTGGGAGATCGTTGGTCGTTCTACTGTGTTTTGGATGAAGCGGGCAAAATCATTCTGGAACAGAAAGTAGCGACGACAGCGGAAGCGATGAAGCAGACGTTTGCAAAGATACCGCGAAGTCTCATCGCCCTGGAGACCGGAACACATTCGCCCTGGGCGAGCCGGTTGCTAACGGAGCTGGGGCACGAAGTGCTCGTGGCGCACGCACAAAAAGTGGAATTGATCACCAAGAGCAACCGAAAAGATGATCGACACGACGCGCGCACGCTGGCCAAACTGGCGCGCATCGATCCCGAGCTATTGGGGCCGGTGCGGCATCGCAGTGCCCAGGCGCAAATTCACCTGGCGGTGATCCGGGCGCGAGCCGAACTGGTGAGTGCGCGAACGGCCCTGGTGAACGCAGCCCGCGGGTTAGTGAAATCTTATGGCGAACGACTACCTAAATGTGGCACGTATCAGGTGAACGAGAAACTGGCCGAGGGAGTGAGCGCGGAGTTGCGTGATGTCCTGGCGCCACTGTTGCGAGAGGTCGAATCGCTGAACGAGCACATTAAGGAGTACGACGAACGGATGGAGAAAATCGCCCAGGAAGTGTACCCGGAAGTGTTCTTGCTGAAGCAGGTGAAGGGTGTAGGAACGCAGATCGCGCTGACCTATATCCTGACGATCGAGGACCCGTATCGGTTCGCGAAGAGTCGCGAGGTGGGCTGTTTTCTGGGGTTAAAACCTGGACGCAGGAACTCTGGGAACAGCGAGCCACAGAAGAAAATCAGCAAGGAAGGAGACCGGTATCTGCGCACCATGATGGTGCAGGGAGCGCACTACATTCTGGGGCCGTTTGGCGAAGACAGTGATCTGCGGAGATGGGGATTAAAGCTTGCGGAGCGAGGAGGGAAAAATGCCAAGAAGCGAGCGGTAGTGGCCGTGGCGCGAAAGCTGGCAGTACTGCTGCATCGGTTGTGGGTGGGCGGAGAGGTGTACGAACCACTGCGCAATAGTCAGAAGGCGATGCGGGCAGTGGCTTAGAGTTTCGATCCGGACCGCCGAGCTCGACCGCCGAGTCCAGGTGACTGCGGCTAAGTCCTGGAGCCCAACTCCCACCGAAAAGGTGAGAAGAGAGGACGCTATCTCTAACGACGCCGACCCTTGCAAGAGATTTTATTCTTATTTTTCTGCGCACGAACACACCTGTCCCATGACACGCGAATCGCGTCGCTGTGGCTGCCTTGTTTCACTTGTGTCACCCCAACTAGCTCGGGCCGTTTCCGCTTCATCGATTCGGTGTTGCCCACCAAACATCTCTTCGGTCACGATCGACCATGATGAGTTATACGAACTCCCGTAGGGAGGCGGGTAGCCTAATCAATCAGACGGTGACTCTTCGCACCATAGCGCCCTCTAGGCATCCCCGCACAGGCACCACCGCTTTTCTGTTGCATCTGTCCACGACGACAGAACTCGTGATAATCAATCTTGTCCCGCAACATGATCCACAACCGAATCCCGAGTTTTCGCGCGGCGGCAACTCGGGCTTTCCCCAAACCCTTTTGAACTAACTTGCGCCGATAGAACCGACGCAATTCTGGATCCCGGCGCACCGCATGTGCCGCCGCTTCACACCAGAGAAAGCGCAAAAGCGGATTACCTTGTTTGGTCAGTCCTCCCAACTTCTGTCGCCCGCCGCTGGAGTGTTCCCGGGGAATGATCCCGATGTAACTGGCCAGCGCCTTGCCGTCGCTGAATCGTTTCGGATCGCCCAGAAAGACATCGGTTGCCAGGGCCGTGATCGGTCCCACCCCGGGATGAGTCATCAGCAGCTCGGCGGTGGGTCGTCGGCCTGCTTGCTCCAGGACTCGCTGATTCAGTTGTTCGATCTCCGCTTCGAACCTGACGTACATCGCCTGCAACTCACTGCGCCGATGAGCGGTGTGTGTTGCCAGTGATAGCGATGCGATGGCCCGTTGTCCGCTATCGCTCCAAAGCGAACTCCCGCGCCTTAAACCATTCGCCAGTGCGATCGCCTGCAACGCGTTCTGTATCCGCGTGCGCAGCCGTACCCACTGATGACGGTGTAAGAGCAACCCTCGCAAATCTAGCAGTTCCTGCGACGGCTGCCAGATCGATGGAAAACGGTTTTCTACCAGCAGCTTTAGAAGTAGCTCGGCATCGCGCTGGTCATGTTTCTGTCGGCGCGGTTCGGCCGCTCGAATCGTCGCTGGATGACCAACCTGACAGTCGATTCCGAGTTCTTGCATCAGGTGCAAAAACCATTTCATCGACCCAGTCGCTTCGATGCCGACACGCACCGGACCGGGAAGCGCGGAATAAAACTCCCGCACACTTTCGCCTTCGTGCGTGAGAGTCTTGTGCACAACTTCTCCCGTCGCGGTGTCGAGAATCGCCAACGTTTGCTGGCGAGCATGCAAGTCACATCCTATAATCCGCATCTCGGCCTCCTTCGATCCGAGCACTGTTGGGGTGAACACCGAACAGTTTACTCGGGCCGTAGCGAGGCCGACGTCGTTATGACATCAATCAGGTAGCAGCACCTACTGAATCGAGAACACCCACCTTGCACCGAGCGAATATCGCTCACAAAGAGTGCGGATGGAAGGATGGCGACAGGGGCGGCTTGGCTGAGTAGGAACTGATTCTAAGAAAGAAGAAAGTCAAAGTGTGCCTTGACATCAACCGGCCTTCTCATGGAAGGAATTAGGGTTCGGGCCACAGTATTTGCCATACGGTTTTTGTGATCAGCATCACTACTAGGGGTGACCGCTGTCATAGGTTATATGCCCAGAACCAGTAGTACGCTCGCCGTGTGTTGAACGGGAGGTCATGATGGAAACGTTCTTTCTCTACTGCATCATCGTGATCGCGTGCGGATATGCGACTCTGGTAACCAGAGATGTGAAGTAGCAGTCCAGTTGTCCGAGTAGTGCGTTTACCGGTACTGAGTTCGCTAGCGGTCACGTTCCGTTGACTTGGCTGTTGGTGCAACCTAAGATACGCGCGCTATGCTGAATTCCTCCTCTCTAATCGGCCGGACGATCTCACACTACAGCGTCGTCGGAAAGCTGGGCGGTGGGGGAATGGGTGTGGTCTACAAGGCCGAAGATCCCCGACTCCACCGATTCATCGCACTTAAATTCCTTCCTGAGGAGATGAGCCACGACCACGCGGCGTTGGAGCGGTTCCGACGTGAGGCGCAGGCCGCGTCAGCACTCAACCATCCCAACATCTGCACGATATATGACATTGGCGAACAAGACGGCAAGGCCTTCATCGCCATGGAGTACATGGATGGCACGACGCTGAAGGACCGGATCGGCGGCAAGCGATTGCCTCTCGAAGAAGTCTTGGCCCTGGGTGTCCAGATTGCTGATGGTCTTGATGCTGCTCACAGCAAGGGCATCGTGCATCGTGATATTAAGCCTGCCAATATTTTTGTCACCGAGCGACAGCACATCAAGATTCTGGATTTTGGCTTGGCCAAACTAGCTTCGAAACGAGATGCAGATGCCACTCTTACTATTGACGCGACCGAAGGCGTGAGCCCAGACCAACTCACGATGCCGGGAACGGCAATTGGAACTGTCACTTACATGTCGCCCGAACAGGTGCGGGGCGAAGAACTCGACGCACGCACCGACTTGTTTTCATTTGGTGTGGTGTTGTACGAGATGGCCACGGGCACACGTCCTTTTTCCGGGGACACGTCGGGAGTGATCACCGAGGCGATTCTGAATCGCACGCCGACGCCGCTCCGACGACTGATTCCCGGCGCTTCATCTGCATTACAACAGATTATTACCAGGGCGCTGGAGAAAGACAGGAAGCTCCGTTACCAAAAGGCTGCGGACATCCTAGCGGATTTGCGAGGTTTGAAGACCGCCGTGGAATCAGGCCGCAGGCCTGCAGTGGACGTGGGGAATCGGTTTTCAGCCCTACGCTCTCGGCGTGTCGCCCTCGTCGGCACTGCAGTGTTCGCGGCCCTCGCTGTCGGCTCGTGGTTGTCTCTGCCGCGCCACGCGCATGCGCTGACCGACAAGGACACCATTGTGCTCGCCGATTTTGCCAACCGCACCAGCGATGCAGTATTCGACGATGCTTTAAAGCAAGCTCTGGCGGTGGACTTAGGTCAATCGCCTTTCCTGAACGTCCTCTCGGATGGAATAGTTCGCGCGACGTTACGGCAGATGACCCACTCGCCCAGCGACCGGCTCACCGAGGAAACCGCACGTGAAGTATGCCAGCGGGCGGGGAGCAAGGCATTTATCAGCGGTTCTATCGCGAGTCTGGGAAATCGATATGTCATCGGGTTGAACGCGGTCAATTGCGCCACTGGCGACTCGCTGGTCCGGCAACAAGTGCAAGCCGCGGGTAAAGAGAAAGTGATCGACACACTTGGCGACGCGGCCACAAAGTTACGCGGTGAGCTGGGTGAATCGCTCCGCTCCGTGAAGAAATTTGATGTGCCCCTTGAGCAGGCCACGACCTCCTCGCTAGAAGCCCTGAAGGCCTACAGCCTCGGCAGAAAACAAAACAGTGCCGCAGCCATCCCCTTCTACGAGCGCGCTATCGAGCTGGACCCGAACTTTGCTGCTGCCTACACACGCTTGGGAGTCGCGTACCGCAATATCGGACAACCCGAGCGGGCGAATATGTACCTCACAAAAGCCTTCGAGATGCGCGAGCATTCTAGCGAGCGAGATAAGTTACACATTGCCTCTACGTACTACTTATTCGTCACCGGCGAGCAACAGAAAGCCATCGAGACCTTTACCTTGTGGGGGCAAACTTATCCGCGTGACTGGCTGCCGTTTCTCAACCAGGGTGTTGCTTACGCAAGCATCGGACAATACGAAGAGGCCGTGGAAGCAACCCGCGAATCTTTGAGCCTCTATCCGGAGAACGTGACTGCCTACGAGAACCTCGGAACGTTCTACCTCGCGCTGAATCGCTACCCCGAGGCGCGAGATATCACCGATCAGGCGCTAGCGCGCAAGCTCGACGAAGAGATTCTCCACACGAATCTCTATGTTTTGGCGTTCCTTCAGGGCGATTCCACAGGGATGTCTCACCATGCAGCTTGGTTCGAGGGGAAGGCAGAGGTCGAGAACGAGATTCTGGGCCTGGAATCGGCTACAGAGGCCTATTTCGGGCACCTCAACAAAGCAAACGATCTGATGCGCCAAGCAGTAGAGTCGGCCGAGAGGGCGCAGAACAAAGAATCGGCGGCCTTGTGGTTAGCCGAGGAGGCGCTCTGGGAAGCGCTATTCGGCAATGGCGCTGCGGCTCGGGAGCGGGCCAGTGCGGCGTTAAGCCTCGCGCCGGGAAGTCGCGACGCTGCAAGCGAGGCCGCATTGGCGCTGGCGATCGCCGGCGACGCAGCCCGCGCACGGGCGCTCACGGGTGAGCTCAGCAAAGAATTCCCCATGAATACCGTAACCCAATCCGTATGGCTTCCCACGATTCGCGCTCAACTCGACCTCAATCGCAAGGCTCCTTCCTCGGCGGTCGAGCTACTTCAGACGGCGATACCGTACGAACTGGGCACCGTCAGCCAGCTCAGTTACGCCTGCATCTATCCTGCGTATACTCGCGGCGAAGCGTACCTGGCTGGTGGACAAGGGCCGGCCGCAGCGGCGGAGTTTCAGAAATTGTTGGATCATCGCGGCCTGGTCCAGAATTGTCCTACGGCCGCGCTAGCGCATCTCGGCCTTGCACGGGCGTATACCATTCAAGGCGACTCCACTAAAGCGCGCGCCGCTTATCAGGATTTTCTCACGCTCTGGAAAGACGGCGATCCCGACATTCCCATCCTCATCGCGGCTAAATCCGAATACGCCAAGCTGCGATAGGCACGCACGGACAATTGCACCTGCTGGTTAATCAGAATCTTCGTCTCAGTGCCTGGTAAGTTCTATAAAAGGAGTCAAGGAGAAAACACATCTCCTGCGGCCGGATTTTTTCTTGCCATCCAGCCCGCCCCGTTGAGCAGGATTGTCTTGCCTTCCGTTCCGTGAACTCGGGACGCTGCTTCCTTCACGCAGCGCTTTTGGTTTTCTCTGCCAGCGGTTTTCATCGCTTTGGCGCGACGAAGCCAGTCCGTTCGGAGACCACAAGCAGCGCGGTTGTCAGGTGCCAACCATGGTTCTATTGGGGACTCGTGGCCCATAGCTTTTTCGGGTTGTCCGAGGGGGACTAGGGTCGCGTGAGAGACTCGGCCTGCCCGAGGCACGCTGAGCCTAACTAATCAGCCGACACTCGCCCTCGAACCCGAATGTGTCCAGAAACCGACGGACCACCACCTGAAGAAATTCCAGGATGGAACGGATGCGCTCGAGACTTTCAAGCAGTTTGTGATTTCAATCCGGCGTCTTCCACTCCGGCACAGACAATGTCTGCGTCGGTCAGCGATGGTTCGAGGTGCCAAACGCGCTTGAATCGCCAGCGATGCTGTGTGCCGTCGCACGACTGGTGGGTAGTGAGCGGCTTGCGAGCGCGGAGAGAAGTGTCATAGACGAATTTGTTCCTCTTCGCCACAAGCGTGGCATCCGGCTTCGGCATTACTTCCCCGCCGGGCGTGTCCCAAGTCTTGTCGCCGTCGCTCGAGCGCTAGAGTTGTCCGAACCAGCCGCTCGACTGCGACGCGTAAGGGCGATTGGGATTAACAGGTGAGCCCTTGACGTGGTAAGTCTCCCAGCCGGTAAAAAGTCTTCCCATCACAACTGATAGTTTCCAGCGAGGCGCTATTGCGCCGAACCAAGACCGCTGAGTCTCCTCAATGTCCGAAGTTTCGGAAGAAAGAGAATCTACCTGGACCAGGCGCTTCCTGGAGGCTTCCCCAGAATTCATTTCGTCAGCTCCGTTCACTCCACGAGTTAAGGTTTCTCGTGGTTGAGGTTTTCAATCGCGATGGCCAATCGATCGCGAAACCCGTCGATCGTGTTTTAATGGCGTTTCGCGCAGTTCACGGAGCGTCCTCCGACATCGAAAGAGAAGGCGAGACAAACCGTGTGCCTGCCATGGCGGCATGAATAGCCCGAACAAGGTCAGCTTTGATATGGGACTTGATGACGTAGCCCAGGGCACCTTCTTCCAGGCACGCGTGAATGAATTCACCTTCTTGGTGGACGGTCAGGAATACAAACCTCGCGATTGACCCACCTTGTCGAAGCTCATGTACCGCTTCGATTCCCGTCATGAGGGGCATGGAGATGTCGAGGATAATGACGTCTGGAGTGAACTTCCGTGCCTTCGCAATCAGGTCTCGTCCATCGCGCGCTAGTCCTACGACGTCGAATGTCGTAGCCAGCATGGTTGCGGTGAGCTCCAGAAGGAGCTCATTGTCGTCAGCTAACAAAATGCGTGCACGGTTCACGGGTTGTCCGCGCTGAATTAGAGTTCGAGAATGCTCCGCCGGCGTGACCACGGGAACTAGGGGAATCCCTAGCTAAAGCGATTTGGAAGCTGGCTGGGAAGCTAGCGCTTCGGCTAGTCCTGGGTAGGTCGACAAACTCTCCACTACTTTCGAAAATCGCGCGAGCATAGATGGGAATATGGCGATTACCAGGTCTTCCCCAACGACAGCAACCGCCGTAGAGGCCAAGGGAAGGACCTGGGGCGACGCACGGTAGACAAACTCTGCAGTATCAGGGTGTCAGCCACCGAGATTGTTATTTTTGACAATACAAAGATCGGCAGTTCGGCACATCTTGCGAGTGATAGGATACGCGAGAAGCAGCGCACCCAAACCATTTGCCAGCCTACTAATTTATCAAGTCCTGTCGAACGATGGACGAAGTTCAAGTGTGACTTCCGTCACGGGCTGACGTGACGCACGTCACGGCGGCGACTCGCAAGGCTTGATGAGATGAGCTCGCATGCTAGTCCCTGACCCAGGAGTGTCACATGACAGTTCTTCGTGAAAAGTCGCACCCGTCCATTCTGATCGCTGACGACCATGCCGTTTTCTCGGACGCCCTCCGCGTTCTTCTCGAAAGGACCTATGCCGTGATTGGTTCGGTGACGGACGGTCGCGCACTGGTGGCCGAAGCGATTAGGCTGAAGCCAGATGTGATCATCGTCGACGTCGGCATGCCACTCCTCAATGGGCTCGATGCCGCGTGCCGAGTTCGGAAGCAACTTCCAAACATTCGCATCGTGTTCCTGACAATGCAGGACGATCCCAACCTAGCAGCCGCAGCGATGGAGATGGGAAACGTCGGTTTCGTTCTAAAGCATTCGGCAGCCAAGGAGTTGCTGACAGCGATCGAGCAGGTGTGGCGCGGAAAGTCATTCACCTCTCCGAAACTACGGTCGAAGGACTGGGTGGAACAACGCTCCCGAGTCGTGCAATTCTCTAAAGATCTGACTCCCCGTCAATGCGATGTTGTGCAACTGTTCGCGGAAGGCTATTCGTTGAAAGAGATCGCCGCACGTCTGGACCTGAGTCCGAAGACGATCGAATTTCATAAGCACCACATCATGGAAGCTTTCCATCTGATGGCAAATTCAGATCTTGTCTTGTTCGCCATCAAAAAAGGGCTCATCTCGGTCGAGCGCGATGCCCTTCATGCTTCCTAAAACTGACTGCTGAAGCGGCGCGTGGAATGTATCTCTTCGAACCTTAAGCGTTCGATATTTTTGATTCTGATTGCAATGGTAGCCAAACGTTAATCCCCGTGCCCGTTCCGGCTTTGGATTGAATCTTAAACCGCCCGCCCAGCAATCGTGCGCGCTCTTCCATACTTCGGAGGCCCAGTCCTTCGCCCTTCGGAGATTCTTTGGGATTGAAGCCCACACCCTGATCACATACCGACAAATGAATCGTGTTGTCCTCTAGTTGGAGGCGCACTTGAGCGCTGGTTGCGCCACTATGTTTCTTGACGTTGCGAAGGGCTTCCTGCGCGATCCGGAAAACGCAGAGCGCTGTGTCGCGATCGATCGAACGGGGAACGGGATCCAGTGTACTTTCAATCTTAATACCTTGTTGGGCGGAAAACTCTTTGCACAGCGCGCTAATGGCCGGCGTAAGGCCCAGGTTCTCGAGAGTGGCCGAGTGCAGGCGATGCGAAAGAGTATGAAGGTCCGCGCCAAGGTCAATGGCTGCGCTCGAGAGTTCCTGCATCTGAAGATTCGCGTCATGGGGTGACACCGGAATCAGCTGGGCGGCGGTTTCCATGCCGAGCGTAAGCGTCGCAAGTCTCTGGCTAAAATCGTCATGGATTTCGGACGCAATTCTGCGGCGCTCCTGTTCCTGGGCGTTGATCAGCATGCCGCTGAATTCCTCTGGAGCATTCGGGGCCAGTCTCAGCCGCCGCTGCTTGTAGAGGAGGTAGAGGTTCAGCAAGGCCACACTCACAATGAGTAGCAATCCCGCGAGGACGATGAGCTTGTATCGTTCCCAAAGGGTAGGCTCTCGAAACAGAATAATGCTACCGGCCGGGAGCTTGCTTTCATCTAGACCCCATCGCCGTAATGCGTGCCAGTCGAACATGTAATAGCTAGGACCATGCACGACGGGAATGTCCGGAGGCGACTTTCCACCCAAGATCTCCAGGATATCGCGGCCCGCGATTTTGCCCTGCCCTTCTATGCTGATCACGAATCCGCCGACAGTGCCACGGCCAAGGTAGGTGTCAGTAACACCAAAAACGGGAGCATTCGACGCCGCCACTACCATGGGGAGAGCGTCCACTGTACTGAGGAATTCCCGCCCCCCCGCATCCTTGAAAAAGGTAAGAAACAGAACGATAGAATGGTTCGGAAGATGTCTGAGCCTTTCTTGTAATGCCCCCATGGGAAGGTCGGTTAAGTAGGTGATATCGAGCTTACCCTCGTAGGAAGTGAGCCCCGCCTTCGTTAGTGAGGCGACGCCCTTGTCAAATCTGGATTGCCCAGTAACAACGAAGAGTTGGCGCGTTTCCGGCAGAAGACGGAGGGCAGCATCCACTGTTTTCGCGGGCTCGAACTGCAACCACGATCCTGTAGATCGGGAATCAATGACGGGTTGGGCAGGTTGACCTTGAGCGGCGCAACAAAAAACGATGGGTACATCGAGATAAAATGCCAAGGACCGATCTGTCAGGAGCCCGAGCGGGTCCGGACCAACCAGCACAATCAGGTCCAGCTTTTGTCCGAGATATCTTCGTGCAACCGAAGCACGTTGTTCTTTCAGTGAATCATTCGAGAGGTTAACCGCGTCCAGATTTTCCCAATAATACTGGACCTGGAATCGAGGGTCGGATTGCAGCGCCGAACGGATCTGCTCGGCCACGATCACCGAAACAGGAGCGGACTGTCCGAACTCATTGATCACAAGAATTGTTTTTCTGACCTGCGCTTGAGACGCTGGGGTGAAAATGACAAGCCCAAGCGCGAACAATAGGCGCCAACTCCGCCGAGCGCGCTTGAATGCCCAAATTGTCAAGGCGAGGGGTCTCCTCAAATGGATGCGTCCCGAGCACTGTAACTTTGTGTTGATATGAACAACGACGCGATAATAGCGGGATTATGCCTCGTTAGGCAGTCGGCTTGCAATTTTTTCGGCAAAGCGAGAGTCTGCACTTCGAGCCACCGCAAACTGCCAAATTTGTACGGTGCGGTCAATCGGGTTGCTAGGGTTTCGCCTAGTTGTGCCGACATCTCATAGAAACTAAGGTTGTTTCAGAAGGAAGAATAGGCCCGGGCGTTGCAATTGGCCTGACGATACTTCAAAAAGAAAAATTCCTCGCGCGAAAAAACGAGGTCGGTTACGACGATCAAGCTTCGCTCAAGGGCAGACACTTTATCCCGGAGAAATACTAGCTACTGCGCGATTTCTAGTGCAGATAGGAACAGCACTGTGACTAAATATCGAAAAAATGACAGGTCATTCCGAGCGGGTTCTTCCAAATTCAGGAAATACAAACATCAGCTGAGTTCATGGGCAATACCCGCGCTTTACGCCGTAATCGCAATCGGGGCTGGATTTACGTTTCCACGGTTTGAAAGTCGTATTTTCCCCGGACTTATCTCCCCATTGAGCATCTCCGCGGCGTCGGCGATCTATTCGGCGATCGCCTCGGGCATGATAGCCCTTACGGGAATTGTGTTTTCCTTGACCTTTGTGATGGTGCAGTTCAGTGCCACTGCCTACTCTCCACGCCTGGTGCTGTGGATAGCGCGTGATCGGGTGATGTCGCATGCCCTCGGAATGTTTACAGCCACTTTTTTGTTCGCGATCGCAGCGCTGGCATCGGTGGACCGAAACGGGTCGGGGAAAGTTCCATTTGTCAGTGCTTGGATTGAAACTGGTTTGCTTCTGGCGAGCGTGGGCATGTTCATCGCTTTGATTCATAGGATTGGCTTGCTCCAGGTTAACCGCATGTTGGTTTTCACAGGCGAGCAAGGACGCAAGGTGATAGCGGCCCTCTATCCGGTTTCGAATGAGGCTGAGGCCGTAACCGGAGCAGTCGATTTTGGTGGATTGCCTCCTGCGCAAACACTAATTCATCATGGGCGACCGCTCACCATACAAGCACTCGATGTCGCTTGGTTAGTGAATATCGCGAGAGCGTCTGATGGAGTCATAGAAATGCTCGGAGCGGTTGGCGATACGGTTCTGGAATCAACCCCCCTTTTGCACGTGTACGCAGCTGAAGCGCCCGTTGATGAACGGAAGCTACGGGACGGCGTTGAACTTGGCGAGGAACGTACATTTGAGCAAGATCCGAAGTACGCGATCCGGCTGTTGGTGGATATTGCTATCAAGGCGTTATCACCGGCAATTAATGATCCAACAACGGCGGTCCAAGCGCTTGACCAGATCGAAGACCTGCTAGTGCGCATGGGCCGACGGCATCTGGAAATTGGCAGGTATCACGACAGCAACGGCAGATTGCGACTCGTCGTCCCGTTTCCCTCATGGGACGATCTCCTTCGGTTGTCGTTCGACGAAATTTCCGCTTATGGTGCTACCAGTGTACAGGTGATGCGGCGCATGAATGCCCTTCTTGCGGATCTGGCCCGGGCTGTACCCGGAGAACGCCGCGCAAATGTTCTGTACTGGAGTGGGCGATTGAAAGCTACGATCGCGCGTTCGTATGTTGATGGCGAAGAAAGAGTCGAAGCGTTGAAAGAAGATCGGCAAGGGCTTGGAGTACCCCGTCACGTGCCCTCCAGTTGATCCGCTTTCCGGCCAGTAAGCGTGGTCTCTCGGATGTCCGGTGGTTTCTTGCCATTACGCAGTGACTTTCATAGCCTAGGGCTTTCCCTAGTGGTGTCGAACCCCTTTGCCACCTAACATTTATCTCTGAATTTGATTCTGCACAGTGAGCGGGCCATTGAAAGTAAGGGCGTTCTCCTTGAACGAACCGAATTTCGATTCGCATGGGCAGCGTTTAGCTGTGGCTTTCGAATTCCGCGGATTACCGGCTTGGAGTGTTCGGGAGACAACGACAATGCGGTTTGGAGACGAATCGAATGGGTAAAAAACTCGGATGCGGCATTCCTGTCGGCTGGCGCCGCGAAGTGTCGCCCGTAACTTCCGTTGCCGTCCGTGAGCGACCAATCAACAAACCCACTGCTACCGGTCAATTGCTGTGCGCTTCTCTGCTCGTTCTTGTAAGTCTCGGTGCGTGCGCTTCCAAGGAAGAAAACCCAGCTCCGCCACCTCCTGGAGTGACCATCGCTTCTGTGATTCAGAAGGACGTGGCCATCCACCAGGATTGGGTTGGGACGATGGTCGGCAACGTGGATGCGGACATCCGTCCCAAGGTGGAAGGCTACCTGCTATCTCGCCTGTACGCGGAAGGTTCCTTCGTCGGGAAAGGGCAGCCGCTGTTCCAGCTTGATAAGCGACAGGCGCAGGCTGCGGTGGAACAAGCCACAGGAAGTCTGGAGCGCGCCCGCGCCGGATTAGCGCAGGCGCAGATTGACGTGCGCCGGTACACTCCGTTGGTGGCTCAGAGGGCAGTGAGTCAAGCAGAGCTCGATAAGGCGCAGAGTGCCGAGAGAGCTGCGGCGGCGAGCGTCGACGCTGACCAAGCGGTGTTAGACAACGCGAAACTCAACCTGGGTTGGACAACGGTGACTGCTCCCATCTCAGGGATTGCGGGAGTGGCCAAAGTGGCCATCGGAGACCTGATGACCCCGACTTCCGTCATGACTACGCTTTCGAATGTGAATCCGATTTACGTTGACGTCAGTGTTGCGGAGCAGGATTACATGCGGTTCACGCGCGAAAAATCGAATAGCACAACGAGGCAAAATCTCGAATTGATTCTCGGAGACGGTACCGCATATCCCCTTCCAGGCAAGGTTCTTTTTGTGAATCGCGAAGTGGATTCGCGAACGGGAACCATCCAGGTGCGTGGAGAGTTCCCGAATCCAGGGAACGTGCTGCGTCCCGGGCAGTACGCGCGAATTCGAGCTGTTACCGAGCTGCGCAAAGGAGCTCTTCTAATCCCGCAGCAGGCAGTTTCGGAATTGCAAGGTGTCTACCAAGTGGGAGTCGTTGATGCGGACAACAAAGTGTCGATTAAGACGGTGAGACTCGGTCCCTTATACGGCGATATGTGGGTGGTCGACTCTGGACTCCAACCAGGAGAAAACGTGATCGTCGACGGATTGCAGCGCGTGAAGACCGGCATAACGGTCGCAACCACACCTTACAAAGACACTCAGGCCAACGCCGTGAGTGATGAGAAGTAACCATGTCTAAATTCTTCATAAATCGTCCAAATGTCGCGATCGTTATCGCGCTGCTCACGGTCATTGCCGGCCTGGTGGCCATGACGAAACTGCCGATTGCCCAACTGCCAGATATCGTCCCTCCACAGATCAGCGTATCGGCGACGTACACTGGCGCAGACGCTCAGACCATCGAACAATCGGTTGCCACTCCTCTGGAACAGCAGATGAATGGCGTGGACAACATGCTCTACATGATGTCTACAAACGCCAATGACGGCACGATGACGCTCAAGGTTACCTATGATGTCGGCACCAACGTTGACATCGACCAGGTGAACACACAGAACCGCGTATCCCAGGCCAGCCCGAATCTTCCCACCTCCGTGAATCAGTATGGCGTTACGGTCAAGAAATTGATGGGCCTGCCGCTTCTCGTGCTTGCTATCTACTCGCCGAATGGCACCTACAATGGGCAGTTCCTAGGGAACTATGCCACGATCAATGTGAACGATGCACTCTTGCGCGTTCCCGGCGTCGGGCAGGTTACCAACTTTGGTGCCTCGGATTATGCCATGCGCATTTGGGTCAATCCGGACCAGCTGACCAAGCTCGGCATGACCGTCTCTGATCTGACGAATGCTATTCAGCAACAGAGCGCGGTTAACCCTGCCGGTCAGATCGGCGCGGAGCCTGCCCCGAAGGGCCAACAGTTTACCTATGCAGTCCGCGCGGCTGGCCGGCTCATCAATGCGGAAGAGTTTGGCAACATCATCGTCCGTCAAAACCCGGATGGCTCAACGGTGAGACTCAAGGATGTTTCGCGCATTGAGTTAGGATCTCTCGTTTATCAACAAATCGGGCGGTTCAACGGTAAGCCCGCGGTGATTATTAGCGTTTACCAGGCCCCCGGTTCCAATGCCTTAGCCGTTGCCAAACAGGTCAAGGCGCAAATGGACGAACTGAAATCGCGCTTCCCCGACGGATTGGAATACACCGTCGCCATGGACACGACCCTTCCGATCACAGAGGGGATGAAAGAGATCATTACGACACTGCTTGAGGCGATCGTATTGGTCATCATTGTTGTATTCTTGTTTCTCCAGAACTGGCGAGCCACCTTGATTCCTTTGTTGGCGGTCCCAGTGTCGCTTATCGGTACCTTCGCCGTCTTTCCGCTGCTTGGTTTTTCGATCAATACGCTCTCTCTCTTTGGTCTTATCCTGGCGATCGGGCTCGTGGTGGACGACGCTATCGTCGTGGTCGAGGCAGTTGAACACCACATCGAGCATGGCTTATCGCCCAAAGACGCAACATTCAAAGCCATGGAAGAAGTCACAGCGCCGGTCATCGGTATCGCCTTGATTCTTTCTGCGGTATTCGTGCCAATGGCCGCTATGGGTGGCATCAAGGGTCTGCTCAACCAGCAATTCGCCGTTACCATCGCGATCTCTGTCCTGATCTCGGCCTTCAACGCCTTGACGCTGTCGCCAGCACTCTCTGCACTTCTGCTGCGTCCACGCAAGAAAGCCAGAGGTCCCCTGGGGAAGTTTTTCGATTGGTTCAATCGCTGGTTCGGAAAAATGACAAGTGGCTACGTAAGCTGGAGCGGCGTGCTCATTCGCCGGTGGGGCATTGCCTTGTTGCTCCTCGTGGGAATCACTGTCGTCGCAGGAGGTATGGGAAAGAAGCTTCCTACCAGTTTTATTCCAGAAGAGGATCAAGGTTACGCCTTCTTACAGGTGCAATTGCCGGATGCCGCTTCACTCCAGCGCACCGACGCAGTCATGCGCAAACTTGACGACATGCTGGCTCACACCCACGGCATCAAGAGTTTCAGCGGAATTTCTGGATTCAGCCTGTTGTCCAACACCTCCGCCTCATACACCGGTTTCTATTTTCTGCAACTGGAGCCTTGGGAAGAGCGCGTGACTGAGGAACTTTCCGCCAATGGGCTTATGCGCAGCCTCAACCAGAAAATGAGAAAGGAGATCCCGGAGACCATCGCCTTCGCCTTCGGGCCGCCCGCCATTCCCGGACTTGGCACCGCCGGTGGCTTCACCTTCATGCTGCAGGATCGCAGTAGTGGAACCGTCGCGCAACTTTCAGAAATGCTGGATAAGCTGACTTTGGAGGCTCGAAAACGGCCTGAGATTGCCTCACTGGTCAGCACCTTCCGTCCGTCCGTACCCCAACTCTATGTGGAAGTGGACCAGGATCGCGTGCTGAAGCAAGGTCTGGAGTTTGCGGAAGTTTACCAGACGCTACAAACCTTCCTCGGTGGATCCTACGTGAATCAGTTCAATCGATTCGGACGCCAGTGGAAGGTCTATCTTCAGGCAGAGCCGGAGTATCGCACCAGCGCCGACAAAATCAACGATTTTTATGTGCGAAGCTCCAAGGGCGAGATGACACCCCTAGCTTCTCTGGTGACCATCAAAAGGGTGTCTGGCCCGGAATACACCACTCGCTTCAATCTCTATCGCAGTATCCAGATCAATGGTTCGCCTGCGCCCGGTTACAGTTCCGGGCAAGCCATGGCCGCGATGGAACAAGTCGCCAACGAGGTTCTGCCCGCAGGTTTCGGCTACGCCTGGAGCGACATGTCTTATCAGGAGAAGAAAGCCGAAGGTGGCCAAGCCATGGTTTTCGCGATGTCGTTCGTTTTTGTGTTTTTGATCCTGGTAGCGCTGTACGAAAGTTGGTCACTGCCATTCAGCGTACTGCTCTCGGTCCCCGTCGCCGTTCTTGGCGCTTACGGAGGACTGCTGCTGCGCAAATTCGATAACAATATTTTTGCGCAGATTGGGCTGATCATGCTGATTGGATTGACGGCCAAAAACGCCATCCTGATCGTTGAGTTCGCCGTATTAGAGCACTCTAGGGGAAAAGAGCTTGTCGAAGCCGCGCTCGAAGGAGCCCGTTTGCGCTTGCGACCGATCCTGATGACTTCTTTCGCCTTCATTTTGGGATGCGTGCCGCTCTGGACCGCCAAAGGTGCGGGAGCAATCGGTCGAAGAGTTTTGGGGAGTTCCGTTATCACCGGCATGTCGGCCGCTACAATTCTGGGAATTTTTCTCGTACCTGTCTTATTTGTGGTGGTTGAGCGCATTTCCAATAAGAAGCCACATGTGGAAGTGACCAAACCTGCAGTGCTTGAGGGAGGTCACAACCAATGAAGAACCTGCTTGTCGTTGGTGTCCTGGTATTTCTTCTTGACGGATGTACGGTAGGACCGAAATACAACAAGCCGGAATTTCATCCTCCGGCCAACTTCTACACTGAAGAGCAAACTTCGAACAATTCCGCCGCCGATCTTGCATGGTGGGAATTGTTCAAGGATCCCGTTCTCCAGAGTTTGATTCGCGAGTCCTTCGCGAACAATTACGACTTGCGGTTGGCGGTATCACGCGTGGATCAGGAACGTGACTTGCTCGGGGTCACTAAATCGCAGTATTACCCGCAGGTTGGTTACGATGGAAACATTTCGGGGAAGCAGTTGCCGTTTCCGATTGTTGCGAATCACACCTACTATTCGTACGGCTTTACCACCTTCTGGGAAATCGACCTATTTGGGCGTATTCGCAGGATGAATGAGGCTCAACGCGCGGTTTACTTTTCTACGGAGGAAGCTCGGCGCGACGTGCGGCTTCTCGTAATGTCGGAAGTTGCCCAGGGGTATTTCCAACTGCGCGCACTCGACGCGCAACTTGAAATTTCACGGCAAACTTCGAAGAGTTTTCAGGAGACTCTGGACCTCTTTCAGCACAAATTCGAAGGCGGTGATGCCTCCGGACTCGAAGTGGCTCGTGCACAAGCAGCGCTGTTGAACGTCGAAGCCACGATCCCTGACCTAAGACGACAAATCGTAGCTCAGGAGGCTGCGCTGGACCTTCTTCTTGGCCGCAATCCGGGGCCCATCACAAGAGGAGCCGCATTAACCGACCAGTACGACCCGCCGCAGGTTCCTGCCGGATTGCCATCTGCGCTGCTAGAGCGACGGCCAGACTTACGTGAAGCGGAGCAGAACCTGATCGCTGCGAATGCGAACGTCGGTGTCGCCAAGGCGAATTTTTTCCCTACGCTTTCGCTTAGCGGTTTACTGGGCGGAGTTAGCCCGCAACTTTCTGAACTTACTGGTGCCGGCAAAGCCTGGAGTCTCGCCGGAGACCTCGCAGGACCTCTTTTTACAGCCGGCCGTCTGAAAAACCAGTATCGGGCCGCGTTGGCACAACGGGAACAGGCCAAAATATCCTTTGAAAAAGCTGTGACCGGAGCTTTCGGCGAAGTTTCCATCTCTCTTTCCGCGCATCAGGAACTTGCCGAATCCTATCGAAAACAGATGGCCAGCGCTGATGCGTATCGCGAATCCATACGACTGGCGACGATTCGCTACGATAGCGGACTTGCGAGTTATTTTGAAATAATTGATGCCATGATCCAAGCGTATCCTGCGGATACGGCAACAGTCACTTATGACCTGGGTCGCAAGGTAGCTGTGGTCAATCTCTATCGTGCGCTAGGTGGTGGATGGAATCTGACGGATGCGCAATGGACAAGCAGCGTTGTGACTCCTGCTGCTACGCCGACTCCGGCGCCATGACCTATGTTCGGAGAAACCGTAGAGGAACCGCGCTGCGGGTTTAGCGCAGAATTTTATGAGCCTTGATGGAGCCCCATACAACGACCCGAAACGAGTCCTCGCTTAGGCCTTCTATTGTCAAAACATGTTGGAAATTGGTTGGGAAGTCGAACAGGTCGTGTCCAACGAGATCGGGTATCTACCTAACTACAAAGTCCTTACGAACTCCTCCAGTCCTGGCACGCTATCTCGCCCAGTTGGCGCTCCAAAGCTAGGGCTTTCCCTAGTTGTTGCGATTCTTCGGCACTGCTAAAAATTGTACGAGTACGAGATTTAACCGGCAGCGCATTTCTCAAGTTTCAGTGAACGGTTGATATCTCCCTTACTGGCGGACGCCGGTAAACGTACGTGGAGGAAATCATGAATACCCCAGCAAAACCGGGAGCTTCTCGAGTAGACCAATTCTTTATGGGCGCGGAGGCAAGATTCGATCGTTGGCGCGCCTTGCATCAAGCATCGCGGCTGTGGGACCTGTCGACCAGCCAGCAGGATCCTAGCAAGGCCGAGCGGCGCGAGGCTGTGACCGACTCCTTTCAGGAGTTACTTCAGTGGGAAGATTTCTTTGCCTATCCTGGACAAAAATTGCTCACCTCCCTCAACGAACGCATCGTTTCAGGCGACGCTGCAGGGGCGACTCGATTGATTCAGTCGATAGGCAACGCGCTACTGACTCATTCCTATCGCACGAACGTTGCCGATTGGGAGAGCGAGGATCAAGCAAACATCAATCTCGTCGAACGCGTGCCTGTTGCCGGTGAAGACGGAGCGGCACACCCGCCGTATTTCGAAGTGCTTGTGGTGAGTCCTGCACGCCGGACAGCCTGGCAGGAACTGGCGCAGGACTTCCGAAAGTTGCGGAGACCACAGGACAAATTCATCTATGAACTGGTGTTTGTATCCTCATTTGAGGACGCTGTACTGGCAACGATTTTAAACGGCGGCATTGAAGCGGTGATTGTTTACGAGGGAATTTCGCTCAGCTCATCACATAACAGCCCGGTTTTGCGTGAAGTTCTCGCCAGCCATTTAGCCGCCAGCGGAATCAGCCCGAATTCGGCAGATTTCAGTATGGCCCTCGCTCGGGGATTGAAGCAGCTGCGGCCCGAATTGGATATCTATTTTCTAAGCGATCGGGAAGTGGAGAAAGTGGCAGGGGATGTCAACGCGGATTTCCTCCGCCGGGTCTTTTACCAGGTTGAAGAACCCTTGGAACTGCATCTGAGCATTCTTGATGGGGTGGCCGACCGTTTTGATACACCGTATTTCGATAACCTGCAGAAATACGCGCAACGTCCGATCGGAACGTTTCACGCGCTTCCCGTGGCTCGCGGAAAATCGATCATTAAATCAAATTGGATTAGCGATATGGGCAGGTTCTACGGGATCAACCTATTCCTCGCCGAATCTTCAGCCACTACGGGCGGCCTCGATAGTCTTCTGGAGCCCACCGGGAACATCAAGGTGGCCCAAGACAAGGCGGCTCGCGCGTTTGGCGCGGACCGCGTTTTCTTTGTGACCAACGGAACTTCCACTTCCAATAAGATGGTGGAGCAGGCTTTACTGGGCCCCGGCGACATCATGCTGGTTGACCGCAACTGCCACAAGTCGCACCACTACGGTGCGGTCCTCTCTGGTGCTTATCCCCTCTATGTCGAAGCGTATCCCCTCACGCAATATTCCATGTACGGCGCCGTACCTCTCCGAACGATCAAGAAAGCGTTGCTCGATCTGAAAGCCGAAGGGCGACTCGATCGTGCACGGCTTCTGGTACTCACGAATTGCACCTTCGATGGACATATTTACAATCCGGAGCGGGTTATGGAGGAGTGCCTCGCGATCAAACCTGATCTCATCTTCCTTTGGGATGAAGCGTGGTTTGGATTCGCGAGGTGGAGCCCCTTCTATCGCCGGCGCACTGCGATGGGAGCCGCTGCAATTCTGGAGAACAAGTTCAAGGATCCCGCTTATCGCGCGGCCTATCAGGAACAGGAAAAGAAGCTGGGAGCTGAGCTCAAAGCTGACGAAAAAACTCTGCTCGACACTCGGCTGCTTCCAAACCCGGACAAGGTTCGTCTGCGCGTTTATCAAACCAACTCGACGCACAAATCGATGTCCTGCCTGCGACAGGGCTCCATGGTGCTCGTCAAAGATCACGATTACCACGCCGTCGAGGAGCAATTCCACGAGGCGGTTTTTACGCACGCTTCGACGTCACCCAACCTTCAGATCATTGCTACCTTGGACGTAGCACGCCGTCAGATGGAGTTGGAGGGCTATGAATTGGTGAACCGATCCATCCAATTGGCGCTGGATTTGCGTCGTGAAGTCAATACGCACCCGCTAATCTCGAAATATTTCCGAATCCTCGGCGCCGACGAAATGATTCCGGCTGAGTTCCGGAATTCGGGCTTTGTGGACTATCTGACTCCAGGCGTGAACTTGGCCACGGGCGTGAAGGCTATGAGGGAGGACGAATTCGCACTCGATGTAACACGGCTCACACTGGTTTGCGGCTCGGCGGGATTTGACGGCACGCAATTCAAGAATCTGCTTGCGGCAGATTATGACATTCAGCTGAACAAGACTTCGCGCAACAGCGTTCTGTTGCAGACGAACATCAACAATACGCGCAGTGATATTGCCCAGTTGACTAAAGTCCTCGTCAAGATTTCACAGGGCATCGAGAAGAAGCTTGCGGACGGCGGCGACGCGGCCAGGCAGGCGTTTGACGCGCGCGTGAAGGCCCTGATGACCGATGTGCCCGACCTTCCGAATTTCAGCTGCTTCTTCGAGCGATTCCGCGAGGATCCTTCCAGCAAAACAAGTGAAGGCGATATGCGCTCCGCATTCTTCGCGGCATACCACGAGGAACAATGCGAACACATGAAGCTCTCGAGTCCGGAAATCGATAAACGCTTGAAGGAGGGTCCGGAGTTGGTTTCGGCAAACTTTGTTATTCCGTACCCCCCAGGATTCCCCATTATGGTGCCGGGGCAAGTCATCAATGCGCAAACGATTGAGTTCATGCGCAAACTCGACGTTAAAGAAATCCACGGATTCAGCGCCGCGCTCGGTTTGAAACTTCTCAATCCGGCCTTCCTGCGCGCCGTGAAAGCTCCGGGCAACCAATCTGCAGATGCGGCGAAGCAGGTAAAGAAGGCCGCGCGTCCAGCTTCGGCTGATTAAGCTTTGCCGGTCGGTCCCAGGAAGAAGCCGCGAAATAACAGAAAGGGCCGACTCCTCGAAGCATAGCGTGATGCAATTCGCAGAGCGAAATTCAGTGCTGGGGCCGACCAGTTTAATAGTTCCTAGTAACGGGATTGCACGAATCGAATTCGAAACGAAGGCGATTCGTTTCGTCCGAGGAGGATGGTTATGGCGACTGCGGCAGTACGTCGGCTTTCGGTGACTCTTGAACAACAAAAGGAGTTTGAAAAGCTCAGTCCATTCGAACTGAAAGATAAATTGATCCATTTGGCTGGCGAAGCCTCTCGACAAAGCGATCAGACCATGCTCAATGCCGGTCGCGGCAATCCGAACTGGATCGCAACGACTCCCCGCGATGCTTTTTTCACACTAGGTACGTTCGCGGTCCAGGAATCGAAACGCGTGTGGGACGAGCCCGACCTGGGCGGAATGCCACAGAAGAAAGGCATAGCAAAACGCCTGTCGGAATTTGTCGCCAAACACCCCAATGCACCAGGGATCAGCCTGCTTCACGCAGCCATCGAATATGCAGTAACGAAACTCAAGTTCAACGCGGATGCTTTCGTCCACGAGTTGGTTGACAGCATTATCGGGGACCAATATCCGTCCCCAGACCGCATGCTGGTCCATGCCGAACGTGTGGTGCACGAATACCTGGCCAAGGAAATGTGCGGCGGCAGAGCGCCAAACGGCAGGTTCGACATCTTCGCGGTCGAGGGCGGCACGGCGGCAATGTGCTACATCTTCGATTCGCTCCTTGTGAACCACCTGCTACATCGAGGAGACAAAGTAGCTCTCGCTGTCCCGACGTTTACTCCATATATTGAGATCTGTCATCTCGACCGGTTCCATTTTGACATCGTGGAGATAAATGCCAGTGAGGTGACTGCCGGCGATGTAAGACATACGTGGCAATATCCGGATGCGGAGATCGACAAACTCAAAGATCCATCCATCAAAGCACTGTTCTTTGTTAACCCAAGCAATCCTCCGTCCGTTGCTATGCGCGCCACGTCCATGGCGCGCTTGGCCAGTCTAATTCAGAACGTCCGTCCGGATCTGATCGTGGTCACCGATGACGTTTACGGAACCTTTGTGCCCGGTTTCCGTTCTTTGCTGGCCGAAGTTCCACACAACACCATCGGCGTGTACTCGTTCTCTAAGTATTTCGGTTGTACCGGGTGGCGCCTCGGGGTAGTCGCGATTCACCAGGACAATATTTTCGACCAAGCAATCGCGAAGCTTCCTGAGGCAGCCCGCCAGGAATTGAACACTCGCTATGGGGCTCTGACGCTTCATCCGGAAGGCATCAAGTTCATCGATCGCATGGTGGCGGATAGCCGTTGTGTGGCGCTCAATCACACCGCAGGCCTGTCGCTGCCACAGCAAGTTCAGATGACGTTGTTCTCTCTTTTTGCTCTCTTGGACAAGGAC
Organism: uncultured Acidobacteriota bacterium; assembly: GCA_963821765.1. Taxonomy (GTDB): domain Bacteria; phylum Acidobacteriota; class Terriglobia; order Acidiferrales; family UBA7541; genus Palsa-295. Next base: position 275,181 of record CAWGFF010000016.1, on the reverse strand, counting down.
GACCGCTACAAAAAACTCACCAAGGAAATTGTTCAACGCCGGTTGAAAGCCCTTTGGGCTGGGATGAATGTGCCTCTCCACGAAGATCCGATGCGTGCTGATTATTACGCGACCCTGGACATCATGGTGTGGGCCGAAAAAACTCACGGCCCGGCTTTTGTCGAATTTCTCAAGAAGAACTATCACCCGTTCGATGTTCTGTTCGCGCTGGCGGAGAAATTCTCGATCGTCCTTCTCAATGGAAGCGGCTTTGCCGGTCCGGATTGGTCGATAAGAGTGTCGTTGGCCAATCTGCCGGACGCGGCGTACTCCAAAATCGGCGAGCAACTGGAGGCGGTAGTGCAGGCGGGAGTTACTGCGTGGAAGGCCCAGGCGTCCGCCTAGAACGTGGCACTACACCAAGATTTGGAATAAGGAGATAAACGATGTTCATAGTGACCTGGTTTTTCCAGACACTCCGACAATACCCGGAGATTGCCATCTTCCTCACACTCGCTTTTGGCTATTACTTCGGCAAGTTCACCTTCAAGGGAATTGGTCTGGGCTCGGTCACTGCAACACTGCTTGCGGGCGTCCTGATCGGGCAAATCGGTATTGCCATCTCCCAGCCCCTCAAGTCCACTGTCTTCCTGATGTTCCTGTTCGCCGTCGGATATGGCGTCGGACCGCAGTTCGTCCGCGGCGTCGCCAAGGACGGCATGCCGCAAGCCATCTTTGCGGTGGTCCAATGCCTGTTCTGCCTTCTAGTCCCCGTCGGGATCGCGAAGGTGGCTGGCTACGACTTGGGCTATGCCGCAGGGTTGTATTCAGGCTCGCAGACGATATCCGCCGCGATGGGTCTCTCGACGGATGCCATCAACCGGCTCGGACTGGCTGCTGATCAAACTAAGCGCCTGTTGGACTCGATGCCGATCGCCTACGCCGTCACCTACATTTTCGGAACCGTGGGTTCCGCGCTGGTCATCGCCTTGCTCGGCCCCGCGCTGTTGCGCATAAACCTTGCCACCGCCTGTAAGGACTATGAGGAAAAGCAGGGCGGCAGCAAGGAGCTCGGCGGGCAAGGATCGGCCTGGCACCGTTGGGAAGTCCGTGCGTTCCGCCTGAAGCCCGGTGGAAAGGCCATTGGCCTCCGGGCAGTCGAAGCCGAGGCCATGCTACCAGACGCCCGCGTCTTCGTTGTGCGCGTACGCCACAATGGAGTAATCGAGGATGCCACTGCGGACACCGAACTGAGTGAAGGCGATGTCGTGGCCCTCGCGGGCGCTCGCGAGGCGCTCCTGAGAGTCGTCGGGCAAGGGGGGATTGAAGTAGAGGACCCGGAACTGTTGAGCGTACCGGTGGAAGGCGTCGACACCCTCGTGACCAACAAGGCCGTCGACGGCAAGACACTGGCCGAACTGGGCCAACTCCCCGCGGCGCGCGGCGTCTTCCTGCGGAAAATCACGCGAGGTGCTACCGCGACAAATATCCCCATCCTGCCGAACACCCAGATTTACCGTGGTGATCTCCTCACCATCGTCGGCCGCACGCAAGACACCACCGCCGCGGCCAAACTGCTGGGCGTCGCGGATCGGCCGACGGACGTCGCCGATGTCGCATTCATCGGTGGAGCTATTACTATCGGCGCGCTATTCGGTGCGCTGGTCCTGAAGATTCACGGAGTACCTCTGACCTTGTCGACTGCCGGAGGCGCGCTCATCGCTGGCCTCGTGTTCGGCTGGCTGCGCTCGGTACGCCCGCTATTCGGGCGGATTCCCTCCCCCACCGTCTGGTTCATGAACTCGGTCGGTCTCAATATCTTCATCGCCGTGGTCGGCATCTCGGCCGGCCCGGGCTTCGTGAACGGGCTAAAGACGCAGGGCGTCAGCTTGTTTCTGTGGGGCGCGGCGGCGAGTACAGTGCCCGTTGTCCTCGGCATGTTCGTTGGCAAGTACATCTTCCGCTTCCACGACGCGCTGTTGCTCGGAATCGTTTCCGGAGCGCGCACGACGACTGCTTCGCTCGGACTTGTCTGCGACATGGCCCAGAGCCAGGTTCCAGCGCTCGGCTATACCGTCACCTACGCCGTCGGCAACACTCTGCTCACGATATGGGGCATGGTCCTTATTATCTTGCTGTCCTGACGAACTCTGACCTGAAGGGGAGCAAGGAGAACAGAAATGAAAAAGCAAAGGCAAAAGCTCTATCTTGTTGTTGCCAGCCTATTGTTTGTCGCGATTCTCCCGCCGCGTGCGCTCGCTCAATCGCAGAGGTCGAACGATGAGGCTCAGCAGTTGCGCAAACTTGTCGAACAGGTGCAGGCGCAGATGAGCAAGATGCAGGACGAGATCGACCAGTTGAAGGGCACGAAGCCCGAGACTCCATCAATTCAGCCAACAGTTGCTCCCGGGGTCCCTCCATCGCAACAGGACGGCGCCATCCAAGCTGCACAACCGCCGCTCCAAGGAACAACCTCCCCTCAGGTTGGGGAAGCCACGAAGCAGTACCGGGAGTTCGCTGAAGACAAGGTTGCAGCCCCACGCTTCGACAACGTGCCGCTCGACCCAAAGTACCACGGATTTTTCCGGGTTCCGGGCACTCAGGATATCCTGAAAATAGGCGGTTACTTTAAGACGGACTTCATTTATGACCTAAAACCGGCGGGGAACACCGATGCTTTCGTTCCGTCTTCGTTTCCTATTCCACAAATCACTTCGGTAAACAATGCAACCATTTCCATCCGCCCGACACGGTTAAATCTGGATTTCCGGGTTCCAACCACCAAGGTCGGTGAGGTACGCTTCTTTGTAGAAAGCGACTTTTTCGGGACAAATTCGACCACACCAAGACTGCGCCACGCTTATGCTCAAGTAGCGAATTTTCTGCTCGGCCAGACCTTTACAAATTTCATGGACCCGGATGCATTTGCAGATACCTTGGACTTCCAAGGGGCTAACGGAATGGTCAGTCTTCGAAATCCGCAGTTCCGCTATGGATTCGCGCTCAGTCCCACCACGACGCTCTATGTTTCCGCGGAAAAGCCTAGCTCAGATTTCCTCTTCACGACTCCGCAAGGCGCAGCACAGCCAAATTCTCCTGCCCCCGATGGAATAATTCGCTTGCGCAAGGAATCCGAACGCGGACATTTCCAGGTTGCCGCAATATTTCGTGACATCGCAGCGTTTCTCCCCGATGGGAGAACAGGTTCCGTCTTTGGCTGGGGCGTAAACACTTCACTCGGTTTCCAAACCTTCGGGAAGGACCATGTGATCTTCGCGGTCGCTGCTGGACACGGAATTTCGCGATATATCCAGGATACTTCGGGACTTGGGATTGATGCCGAGCCAACTTCAACTCCAAGCCCTCATCTGCAAGCAACGCCGGCGGTGGGGGTGGAGGCAGACTACCAGCATTATTGGCTAAAGAGACTGCGTTCCAATTTGGTCTACTCCTACGCCGCGGTGAACAATACCGACTTGGCGCTTCCAAAAACCTACAATCATGCTACATACACCGCCACCAACTTGATCTGGAATCCCTACGGGTCGCTCCATGTCGGCGCAGAGTTCTTGTACGGCTGGACCATGGAGCAAAATGGCAAGTCAGCGAATGCGCCACGCATTCAATTCAGTGCAAAGTATAGCTTCGTGAAGGTGGATCCGGATGAGAAATGATCCGCGATCAACCGCAAGTCACGTCACGGGACGATAGCGAGAAGCTGCACTCGTCCCGCCACGTTTCGTGGGGATTTGTTCCTGGTCGTTCCGCGTTTCACAAACGAGAGCAATTCTGTAACAAACGTGAGCACATCACTTCCTTGTCACGCCCTAAACGTCCGCCGAGAGGCCGTCCAAACGCGTGTTCGGGTGCGCTGGTTGAGCTAGCTACCAGGAGGGGAATGACGCCGTAGCTTTGCTGTGTCATATGAATCCTACGACTATGCGGAACCGAGATCAAGGATGCGGGACTGCAAGTCATAATCTCCATTTACTGTATCGATTGTTGGAAAATATGTCGCCAAGGATGGGCACGCTGTCCCGCAGATCCCTCTTGAACCCCGAGCGTCACCGCATCACGAAAAGCACCCACGGCGTTCCGATCACCAGAAATACCAGCATACAGAAAATCGTGGTCAGCAAACCAAGTCGGTAGAGCTCAGCTTGAGTGAGGTAGCCGCTGCCTACGAATATCACGTTTTGGCTCCCTCCCTGTGGTGTGATTGTCGAAAAGTAGCTGCTCGCAAACAGCAAGGCAAAAGCCATTAGGGGTACGGGAACTCCGGTCTTGACACCGACGCCCAGGAAGACGTCGAAAAGAGCCAGGATCTGTGCGGTTTGGCTGACGAACAAGTAGTGCATCAATACGTAGAGCAGTAGGAGAATGACGTAATCAATGGGCCAGGTAATACCACCCAGCAGCGACGTCAATCGTCCTCCCACATAACCCATAAACCCGAGTTCGTTTAACTGGCCGCTTAACGCAAACAGCGCTGCTAGCCAGATAAAGGTCACTAGCGTCCCTCCCTGCAGGTTGATATCTTCGATGGTCAGGACATTGGTTGCAAGGAGTGCACCTAGGCCAGCAAAGGCCACGGCAGCGAGGCTCAAGTGTAAGCTTCCCGCCATCACCCATCCTGTCACCATGAATGCGAACGCCACTGCAACGACCCATTCGTCCCGCGAGAGGGCTCCCATATTGCGCAAGGCCTCGCTTGCAGCCTTCGGAGCATCGGGCGTCTTGGTAACGCCGGGTGGAAACAATTTGTAAAGAATGACGGGTAGCAATACGATCATCGTCAACACCGGAATCGAGGCCGCCACCATCCATGAGCCGAAGCTGATTTTCACGCCGTAGTGCTCTGCCAATGAGACCGCGATTGGATTCCCGGACGTGGCGGTAAGCCAGAGCGCTGACGACACACTGAGGCTGGCCATTCCACAAAACATAAGGTAGCCGCCCATTCGGCGATTTTTTTCGTCCTCCGGTTTGGAGCCGGAATTCTGAGCCAGGGAGAGAATGATTGGGTAGAGTACGCCACCGCGTGCTGTATTGCTCGGGAATGCCGGAGCGATCAACGCATCAGTGACAAAAATGCTGTAGCCCAACCCCAGTGTTGATCGCCCGAATGCACTGACCACAAGCAGGCTGATGCGCCGTCCGAGTCCCGATTTCACCACCGCGTTGGCTACGAGGAACGCCACCACAACCAGCAGTACGCTTTGGTTGGCGAAGCCAGCGAAGGCCTTTGCGGGATCGACCGTGCGAGTAAGCACAGCAGCCGCTACGGCAATCAGCGAGGCAGTCAACAGGGGAAATGAATTGAAGATCACTGCGACAATGGCAGCCGCAAATATCGCAAACAGATGCCAAGCCTCTTTCGTCAGACCTGCTGGAATCGGCCAGAGCCAAATGCCAAACGCCAGGACGAACGGGAGGGCTCGCTTCAGATGAGTCCGGAAGTTACCTTTGGCTGTGCTCATTGGCTGTGTTCTCCAATAGGCGTAGCATCTGTCGAGCTGACCCGCACTCGACCCTTGAGGTCGACGGCCCGTACACTCAATACACCGCCCTCGGACTCAACAACGTATTGCCATCGGAAGGAATACTGCCCAATCAAACCGGCGAACCGGCCGGTCCCTCCCAAAAAGGTGCCCTCGATGCGGTTCGCAGCCTCCACCGATTCACCCTTCAATTCGCTGTAGACCTTGTCACCGTGCTCGTCAGTCCACACACACCGGCCCAGCATGCCGACAAGATTGTCGTTGAAGCCTATCGACCTCGCTTGGAACCCGACTCCTAGCCCACGGTCCCCTGTGAGTAACAGCGATCCGGTAAGATCGGAGATCGACGCGCGGTGATTTGTCCCGAGGTTAAGCGTCTGTCGGGTACCTGTGGCGGACCAAGTACCTTCGAATGTATGCCACTCGCCCTGAGGAAGGACTAGAGGAGCAGGGGCCGCCGGATGGCCGCAGCCAGTCACGAAGAGCAGAGGAACGACTACCAAATACCATGGTCCTCGCACACACAGGCATTTCGCCCACATGGACCTGATGCTCTGAACATTCGGTCGCCCCGCATCCTGCAGATGCAGTCCGATGAGCGACAGAATCCCGCCGGCAAGAACGCAAAGCGTGTTCAACGCCGTAATGACCGAGTACTCTTTAGTCTCGTACGCTCTTGAAGCAAGCTGAAAGACACTGAATAGCAGCAACCCAGCTGCAACGCGGGACACATCCTTCCCTTTAGGTTCAGTCAGATTTGCCTCGACCAGCAGGGTGTTCCGGATTCTCATTTACTGCTCCGTCTGGCAAGACTCGAAATGCACGCTGGGCGAGCAGACGGGTAGGAGAGAATTGCACCATGCGGCACACGCAGCGAGGAACCCATGGACCAAACCTGGCCGCCCGGCGAACTTGGCTTGTCCAGGTTGCGTTCTCTCTCCCATCTCAGCTAGTCAGCTCCAGCTGGAATGTTGCTAATGTAGGACTTGCGTCATTCTGGGACAACTAGGGGTATCCCTAGCTTTGCGCGACTCGCTGCAAATCGCTATCCGACGCAATATAAAAGGGCGCCCCGATTCAGACTGTTACGAAACTCGGTTGACCGTCCGAAAATAAATGAGAAGATGCCTCGTGAAAGCGAGGGCATTTTTTTATGGGCTATGTGCAGGGCGAAGGCCGGAGCCAAGCAACCCTCTTTCCGGTCACCTTGGAAGAGTTGATTCCGGACGATCACGTGTGCCGGGTCATCGATGCATTTGTCGCTCGGCTGGACATGGCGGCTTTGGGATTTGAGCGCGCCGAGGCGGCTGAGACGGGGCGGCCTGGCTATGATCCGCGCGATCTGCTGAAACTTTATCTGTACGGCTATTTGTAGCAGATCCGTTCCTCACGGCGGTTGGAGTCGGAGTGCCGACGGAACATCGAGTTGATGTGGTTGCTGGGACGGCTAGCGCCAGACCACAAGACGATCGCCGAGTTCCGGCGCGTGCATCGCGAAGGCGTAACCGCAGCGGGAGCCGAGTTGGTGCGGCTGGCACGCTCGGTAGGCTTGGTGAAGGGTGAGTGGGTCGCCATTGACGGCTCGAAGTTCCAGGCTGTTCGCAGCGTGAAAAGTGTGCGCGAGCGTGAAGCGCTGGAACGCTACCTGGAACAGTTAGAGCGGAGTGATGAGCAAGACGAGGTGGTCATCGACCCCAGTGCTGTGGCCAGTGCGCTGGAAAAATTGCACCGGCACCGGGAGCCGGAAGTTGCCTTCATGCGCACCACGCAAGGCTTCCTTCCTGCCTACAACGTGCAAGCCGCCGTCGATGCCGAACACGCGTTGATCGTGGCGCAGCAAGTGACCGTCCAGGCCGGCGACAATGGCAGCCTGCAACCGATGGCGGAAGCCGCGCAGGCTGCGGCGGGCGGGCCTAGGCAGCCGATCAACGTGGTTGCCGATGCGGGCTACTCGAATGGAGCGCAGGCCGCAGCCTGCGAGGCTAAGGGCATCTTGCCGCATGTGCCTGCCAACCGTGGCGTGAACAGTCGCGGAGATGGCACGCTGTTCGACCGCACGGAATTTACTTACCAACCTGAGAGCGACACGTTCCTGTGCCCGGCCAGGCAGACTCTCGCTCGCAAACAACTAATGCGGAAAGATCGTGCGGTGCTCTATGCAGCACAACCCGAAGTCTGCCGAGCCTGCCCTCTGAAATCGCGATGCACCGTGTCGTCGCGACGGATCGTTACCCGTCACTTGCACGAAGAGGCGCTACAGCGCATGCAACAACGGGCTACGCCGGAGGCCATGCGGCTGCGACGAGCCACCGTGGAACATCCATTCGCCAATTTGAAATACCGCATCTTCGGACATCCACGCTTCCTGCTGCGTGGACTGCGCGGAGCGCAAACGGAAATCAGCTTGGCCGTAGCCGCCTACAATCTGAAACGCATGCTAAACATTCTCGGCGGACGCAAGCTGCATGTAGCCCTGCAGGCCACCTGATCCCGCTCCCACCGACGATGACGTGAATTCGCCTCCCCCAAAACAAAAAAGCGATGCTCCGGTACTTGGAACATCGCTCTCGTCTCTTTTATCGTCCTCGTTTCGTAACAGTCTGCTTTTGGAGTAGGTTTTGAGTGTTCGGCTCGAACCTAGCTCAGAAAGGAGCGCCCTCTATGGATAGCAAAAAGTATATCGGCATGGATGTGCACAAGGAAAGCATTTCGATTGCGGTGATGAATGGTGCAGGAAAGATCGTGATGGAATGCGTCATCGAGACGAAAGCCAGCATGATTCTGGCAGTTTATCGATGGGCTGCGCGGAGACTTGCACGTCACGTTTGAAGAAGGAACCTCGGCCGCCTGGTTGTACGACCTGCTGAAACCGCACGTGACGAAATTGGTGGTGTGCGATCCGCGAAAGAATGCCTCCATGAGGGAAGGCAACCAGAGTGACAAGATCGACGCGCGCCGGTTGGCCGAGCTGCTGCGCCTCAATCATCTCCAGCCCGGTCTATCACGGTGAACACGGCCTACGAAGCCTGAAGGAACTGGTGCGCAGTTATCTCACCATCACCAAAGATCTCGGACGGGTCATGTCGCGGGTGAAGGCGATCTATCGCAGTTGGGCCATTCCTTGTACCGGCAAGCAGGTCTATGCACCGCGCCATCGTGCCGAGTGGCTCGGGAAGATCAGCGAACCGGGAGTGCGCCGGCGGGCCGAGTTTTACTACCAACAACTCGATGCGCTGCGGACGGTGCGTCAGGAAGTGCGGCGGGAGCTGTTGGCGGAGGGCAAGAAACACCAGGCCTGGAAACGGCTCTGCCAGATTCCTTCGATCGGTCCGATCCGGGCAGCCGTACTGCTTGGCATTCTGCAGACCCCGCATCGTTTCCGCACCAAGCGGCAGCTGTGGACGTACAGCGGTTTTGGCATCGAGACACAAAGCAGCGCCGATCACCGTAGTGTCGACGGACAGCTGCAACGAGCGAAGAAACAGAGCTCCATTCGCGGACTTAACCGAAACTGCAATCACGATCTGAAGAATCTGTTTAAGGGCGCGGCGATCGTGGCCTCGAGCAAACCCGGTCCGTTTCAGGAGTTCTACACCGCATTACTGGCCAAGGGCATCCGGCCGGAGATGGCGCGTCTAACCTTGGCCAGGAAGATTGCCACCATCGTGTTGATCGTGTGGAAGAGAGGAGCGTGCTTCGACGCCCAACATCTGAAACCACAAACAGCTTGAGTGTCTCTGATCGAGTCCGCTCCATCTCTGGGGATTTCTCTGGCGGTGGCCGTTGGGTTCTCGAGACACTCGGGTTCGAGAGCGAGTCTCAGCTGGTTAGTTAGGCGCTGCGTGCCTCGGGCACCCAGTCTCACATCCGACCCTAGGCCCTCTCGGACAACCCGAAAAAGCTATGGGCCACGAGTCCCAAATAGAACTATGGTCGCCACCTGACCACCGTTCTGCTTTGCTGGTTTCGGAACTGACAGGCTTCGTCGCCAAGAAGTGATGAAAACCGCTGGTAGAGAAAACCCAAACCACGGGGTCGCATTGCCCCGCAACCGAGCACATGGCGCGGTAGGTCAGAACAGATCTCGCTCGATCAAGTGGGCTGAGAAGCAAGAAAAATTCCGGCCGAAGGAGATGTGTTTTTTCTTGACTTCTCCCTTTATAGAACTAATCACGAATCAAAACCATTATTTCGTCTTGATGATAGGATGCTTTTAACTCATCATGCCGGCGATTCTTGTAAAACCGCCTTGACGATAGCCGATAAGATCGTTGAACGGGTACGGGAAATAGTGACTCACGACCACTCTCTAAATTTGCACTCCGCGAAGGTTGGGGCCACGGTTACCTGTGCTGGAAACAGCTGTGGTTTGCTTCAGAAGGTCTCCGGCCGCCGATGCCACTGGATTTTTGTCCTTCAGGTCACGGCGCTGCTTCTGCCGGTGTCTCCATTGAGAGCTCAGGATCAATCACCCATCCGGAACAGTGCACAGCGAACAAGCAACAGTCAGCAGGGGAGCGCTCCGAGCGACGAGGAGTTGGCGAAACAGACGAAAAATCCATTTGCCGATCTGTTACAGGTTCAAGTTGGGAACGAATTCGGCTTCGGTGGAGCCCCAGGGAATAGCCTTCAGTACGCAATTACACTCCAGCCCATCATCCCCATCAAGATCAACGACGGTTGGAATCTCATCACGCGGTCGAGTTTTAGTGTGATTAGCGTGCCTGAATCCGACTCCGGCATGGGCAGAATCACCGGTGCGAGTGACTTGGTCACAGAATTTTACTTTTCACCTGACAAGAAAACCCCGTTCATCTGGGGCCTCGGTCCAGTTCTGGGAATTCCGACCTCCTCGGGTGCTTCCCTCGGAACGGGCAAGTGGACTCTTGGACCGGCATTCGCAATTATCAAGCAGACCGAGCACTGGACCTACGGGGTAGCTGCTTATCATGTCTGGTCATTTGCCGGCGACAAGAATCGCGGCCATGTTAGTTCAACGTTCTTACAACCAGTTCTGTATTATACGTGGGGGGATGGCTGGACAGTGGGCGTCGATGTTGAGTCAACATACGATTCAATGGCCTCGCGTGGGAACAGGTGGACGGTGCCGGTTCAGCCATCTATCAGCAAAGTGACGAAATTCCAGGGACGGCCCGTCAGCCTCAGTTTCGGGGTAATTCCGTATGCTGTTGCACCGGCGGGCTCTCCAAGCGTCGCAATAAATTTTTCAATAACACCGTTGTTTCCGAGAAAAGGACGATGAATCGGGGACTTGTTGACCGCAGCAAATCCATGGCTGGGGATGGTGCGATTCAACGAAAGAAGTTGACCATCGGCACGATTGCTTTGGCGTTGGTCGTCATTCTGAGTTCTCTGGTTCCCCTACTCGCCCAAGCGCCTGCCAAGCAAGGCGAGGTCCCGGAGCTTCGTGTAGCGGTTTTCATTGCTCCACCGATGGTTATGGAACAGAACGGGTCGTTGACCGGATTCAGCATCGATCTTTGGAATGCGATTGCCACGCGGCTAAAGGTAAAGACGAGCTATCAGATCATGCCTGACGTAAGAGCCGTGGAGGAGGCGATGCGATCGAAAAGCGCCGACCTCACCCCTGCGCTCGCCATAACGTCAGCACGTGATGAGGTTTTCGATTTTTCGTATCCAACATTGGAAACAGGCCTACAAATTATGGTGCGAGAGACGGGCGCAACGCGGGGGACCGCAAGCCACCTAACCCCCGTATTGGACATGCTCCGTCTGCTGTTTTCGCGAACGACTATCGAATGGCTCGGCGTAGGCCTGCTGCTCGTCCTCATCCCGGCTCATATAATCTGGTTTCTCGAACGGCGGCAACAAGACGGCGTGATTTCAAACCGGAACTACTTTCCTGGCATCTTTGAGGCATGTTATTGGGGCCTAGCGACTCTGGCGGCACAGGTGGAGGCAATGCCTCGGCAATGGATAGCGCGCGGTCTGGCAATTTTGTGGATGTTCGCCAGCGTGGTTTTCATTGCGTCGTATACAGCACAATTAACGACGACCTTGACAGTCGAGCAGATTCGCGGGGATATCGAGGGGCCGGACGATTTGCCTGGTAAACAGGTCGCCACGATAACGTCCTCTATTGCAACTGATTATCTTCGGGAGCAGAAAGCACAGGTGCAGGAGTTCCCGAGTGCTGATCAAGTGTTTCGTGCCCTTCTGAACAAGAACGTGGATGCCGTGGTCATGCAAGCACCACTGCTCCTTTACTATGCGGCGCATGAGGGAAAGGGGCTGGTTAAGGCGGTCGGTCCCGAATTTGACCGTCGGCCGGTCGCCATCGAAGTACAGTTGGACAGCCCCCTACGCAAGAGGATTGACCGTGTGTTGGTCGCGCTTCGCGACGACGGCACGTATCAACAAATCTACGACAAGTGGTTCGGGGGCCCGTAGTAGGTTTCCGGCCGGATCTTGCGCGCACCTCAACGGCACGAGCCGTCCGAGCGGTTCCGTGTCGCAAGGCCCTTGGCCAGACTACGCAGGAAGCATTGGCGTAGTGTCCCTCGCGCTTACGGCGCGAGAGTGCGAAACGTCGCACCTACAGAATTCCGCTGAACTGTCTACAAGTAAGCGAGTGCATGACCTAACGTGACCGATCGTACCTTTCGGGAGCGACTTTCAACCGCCGCTGTTGCCATCGCGCACGGGCTGAGCGGTTTAGTGCGCGAGTTGGCGCCTGTCGTGTTGTTCTTTTTCATCGCCTTCCTCCTGATCTTTCTCGTATTCAAGTTTTTCGCCGCGAAATATTCGATCGAGTTCTCCGCGGTCAGCAAAGCTGCACTCGCCGCGCTAATTCTGGGCAAAGTGATACCGACGCTCGAATGGGCGCAATCCCGCTACCGCTTCAATACCCATCGCCGGGCCGTAGTGATCCTCTGCAAAACTTCATCTACGGCCTCGTTGTTACCGTACTTTTGATCGCTGAGAAGATTTTTCACGGTTTTCGCGAGACGGGCAGCCTTCGGGGCGGGACTAGACTCGTAATTGCGAACGCAAGTCTCGATCGCGCCCTGGGCATCGTCCTGGTGTTTAGCCTGGTTGTCGGATCATATTTGGTGCTCAAGGAAATTGACCAGGCAATGGGCAACGGAGCGCTGTTCAAGCTGTTTCTCGTGCCACCTCTTGTTGATGCCGACCGGAAATTGAAGAATCAAGGACGAAAAGATCCTGGTGGCTTTGGCTAACTGATTCGTCGCATCTGTTTCTACCCCCAGTTCTTCTTGAGCCGTCGAAATTCGCTCGCGGAGCAATTGAGCTCACTTAGGGATTTCCCTAGTAGTTGGCCCGCCTGAATCAGGGTAAATGAATGGAGAATTGAATGTCTACGCCGCCGAAGCACGGCGGAAGTATACCGATAGAACGCTGTGAGCGAAGGAGATGTTCCGATGGGGAAGAAAGAAGATAAGGACAAGGAAGGCTCGATTAAGCGCAAGAAATATGAGAAGCAGCTTCGTCGCCTTCAGGCGGAACTTTGCAAATTGCAGGATTGGGTAAAGTACAAAGGCCTTCGAGTCATCGTAGTGTTTGAAGGCCGGGATGCTGCCGGAAAAGGCGGTACCATTCGCGCCCTCACCGAACGTGTCAGTCCCCGTGTATTCCGTCTTGTGGCTCTTCCTGCCCCATCGGACCGCGAGAAATCCCAGATGTACCTTCAGCGCTATGTGCAACATTTCCCGGCTGCCGGTGAAATCGTGATATTCGACCGCAGTTGGTATAACCGTGCCGGCGTTGAGCACGTGATGGGTTTTTGCAACAAAGAACAATACGGGAGATTTCTCGACCTCTGTCCGGAGTTCGAGAAATACATCGTGGACGCGGGGATCATTCTGCTTAAATACTGGCTCGAGGTTGGCCAGAAGGAACAACAGCGCCGTTTCGAAGCGCGCCTCAGCGATCCGCTCCGCCAGTGGAAACTCAGTCCAATGGATCTGGAATCATTCCGCCGCTGGTATGAATATTCGCGCGCGCGTGACGCCATGCTGCAAGCGACGGATTCCAAACATGCCCCCTGGTATCTCATACATTCCGATGACAAGCGCAAAGCTCGCCTGAATTGCCTTTCTCATTTCTTGAGCATGATTCCCCACAAGAAAACGCCCCGTGAGAAAGTGAAATTGCTGAAGCGCTTGAAAAAGGACGCTTATGACGACACCAAGTTTCTAAAAAGAAGGAAATTCGTTCCCGAAGTGTTTTGAGGTGAACGGCATTGGCTGTTCCTTCTAACCCCGAGACAAGTAGTTGGCGCGCCAAATTGTTCCAGCTCGCACCAGGTTTGCGCGCGCTCTGGCCTTACGATCGTTCGAATTTTTCCCATGATCTGATCGCCGGCCTTTCCGTGGCTGCGGTGGCGTTGCCCGTTGGCGTCGCGTACGCACAACTGGCCGGATTCAATCCATCGGTTGGGCTCTACTCCAGCATTCTTCCTCTTGTCGCCTACGCGGTGTTTGGCACTTCGCGGCAATTGATCATGGGACCCGACGCGGCCACTTGCGCATTGATTGCAACGGCTGTCACTCCACTGGCAAAGGGCAATTCGCAGGACTACGAGTCCTTGTCGGTAACCCTATGTTTCCTCGCAGGCGTCTTGTGCATCGGCGCGAGTTTCTTGCGGCTTGGGGTAATGGCTGATTTTCTGTCGAAGCCAATCCTGGTTGGCTTCCTGAATGGGATCGCTTTGAGCGTCATCCTTGGCCAGCTTGGCAAGATATTCGGTTTTACCATTGACCGAGGCAGGATTGTTCCGCGGCTCTTGGAGTTCATTGCGAAGCTTGGTCAAACGCACTGGCCCACACTGGCCATTGGACTCGGTACCTTCGTCGTCCTCCTGGTCACCCCGAAGCTGTTAAAGCGCGTGCCAGCGGCGCTGGTTGCCATCGTTTTGAGTGCGTTAGTCGTACGCCTCCTTGGCCTGGAACTTGTTGGCGTCAAAATCGTCGGCGACGTGCCGGCGGGATTGCCCCATCTGCATATTCCCACCTTTTCCGTGGAGCTCATCCCAGCGCTACTCGGCGATGCCGCAGGCCTTGCGCTCGTGACTTTCTCCAGCATGATGCTGACGTCGAGAAGTTTCGCGGCCCGAAACAGATACGATGTGGATGCCGATCGGGAATTCGCGGCATTAGGAATGGCAAACATTGCCTCCGCCTGCTCGCAAGGATTTGCGATTAGCGGAGCGGACTCACGCACTGCGATGAACGATGCAAGCGGCGGGCGAACGCAGGTCACCGGGCTGGTTGCTGCCGGAACGATCGCTGTCGTCCTTCTATTCTTTACCGGCCAGCTGCGTTTTGTGCCGGTAGCTGCGCTCGGCGCGGTCCTGGTGAAGGCCGGATTCTCGCTGATCGACCTGAAGGAACTCAAACTGATTTTCAGAATCGACCGCCGAGAATTCGCGCTCTCGATTCTCGCGACCCTCGGCGTCGTAGCGATTGGCGCGATCGAAGCGATTCTATTTGTGGTGATCCTCGCGACTCTTCGTTTCGTCCGTCTCGTGGCACGACCGAAAATTGAACTCCTGGGAAAAGTGGAGGGCATGCCCGGTTATCACTCGCTTGATCGTCATCCAGGAGCCAAGACGATTCCCGGCCTGCTCGTGCTTCGTTTCAATGCGCCAATCGTGTTTTTCAATGCTCCTTACTTCAAAAGCGGAGTTCTCGAAGCAGTTAAGGCCGCGGCAATTCCTCCAAAATGGATTGTGTTGGACATGATTCCAATCACCATGATTGATGCCACTGGCCTGCAGACAGGGCAAGAACTGGCGGATGAGCTGCAAAGCCGTGGCATAACTTTGGCAGCGGCCGGGCGCAAAGCAGAGTGGAATCAGTGGGCAGAATCTCGAAAATTCGGAGAAGAAACGCGAAACGTGAAGGCTTATCCGACGTTGAACTCGGCCATCCGCGCATGTTTGAGCGGTGGGGAAATTACGAACCCGTAGTACTCCCCTAACGCCTCAGCGGTGCAACGCGCTCATATGCGTAGACCGAATACTCGCAGAACATCCTAGGGATTCCCCTAGTTGTGGGGACATCGAGTCAAAGCTAGTCTCTCTTGCGAGATGGGCAGTCGTTAAACTTTTCAAGGTCCGGGTACGCAGCGCAAGCTTGCGCAATCTGGGAGTACTGCTTGATGGTATCTGCACTCCAACGTTGGTTGTTGTTGATGCTGCTGTCGCCAGCCGGCACATTGTTAGCCACGGAGCCGGAACACGGCCTGCCGCAGTCCGCCGTGAAGATCGAACGTTGGGGCGGCTTCATCACCAATTCAATGGTCGTCAGTTGGGTTGTTGCGATCGCCTTGATCATCTTCGCCAGAGTTGCGACGCGAGACATGAAAGGCGTTCCCAGCGGCGCCCAG
The DNA here is from genome assembly GCA_963821765.1 of uncultured Acidobacteriota bacterium. Classification (GTDB taxonomy): domain Bacteria; phylum Acidobacteriota; class Terriglobia; order Acidiferrales; family UBA7541; genus Palsa-295. The sequence goes on along the minus strand of CAWGFF010000016.1, from coordinate 259,309 downwards.
AACCTCCTAGAATGGCTTATCGAAGGCCTGTACAACTTTTTGGAGAGCATCATTGGCCCGCAGTTGGTCAAACGGGCGTTTTGGTTTCTGGCGACCATCTTCATCTTCATTTTGACGGCAAATTGGCTTGGCCTCATTCCAGGGGTTGGCACGATTGGCTGGGGACACCAGACTCCAAACGGTTTCGAGGTTGAACAACCGCTCTTCCGCGCGGCGAACGCCGATTTGAACCTGACGTTCGCCATGGCAATCATCTTTTTCGCGTGTTGGATCGTCTGGGCCTTGCAGGAAGTTGGACCGATCGGTTTCGTAAAAGAATTGTTTGGGCCGAAGGGTGAGACAACCGGGTTTTTGAAAGTGCTGATGATCGTGGTGTTTTTCGCGTCCGGATGCCTGGAAGTGATTTCCATTCTGTTTCGTCCCATTTCCCTTAGTTTTCGGCTCTACGGCAACGTCTTCGCTGGGGAGACGATGCTAGAGACCATGGCGCGGCTGAAGCCTGGCCTCGGCTGGTTGCTGCCCATTCCGTTTTACTTCATGGAGTTGTTGGTGGGCTTAGTGCAGGCGCTGGTTTTCATGTTGTTGTGCGCTGTGTTCACGCTGCTGATTTGTCAGCACGAGGAAACAACGCCGGTGATGGAACCCACCACCGAGTAAAGAATTCCGCCAGCCTGACCGTGTTCAATCGCGGGAGCCGGCGAAATATCAAAGGAAGGTACGGGATATGTTTACATTCATTTTGACGCCTGACATAAGCGGAAGTATCCACGTTGGCTTGGCTGCGTTGGGCGCGGCGCTGGCAGTGGGGTTGATCGGCATGAAAGCTTCTGAAGCGGTGGGACGCAATCCGGGCGCATCAACGAAGATTATGGTCCAGGCAATCTTGGCCATCGCCTTCGCGGAAGCAATCGTGTTCTACACCTTGTTCCTAGTGAAGCAATAACGACCGGGAGGGGGCAGAGCCATGAATGCTTTTGTTTTTTTGATCCCCGCCCAGGGCGATAACCAGATCACGCAGGTCGCCCGTACGTTCGGCGTAGACTGGCCGCACTTGGGAGCCCAGATCATCAGTTTTTCGATCGTGTGCGTCGTCCTGCACAGATTCGCCTACCGGCGCATTCTCGCGATGCTGGAACAGCGGCGTCAACAAATCGCGCAGGGGATCGCTAACACCGAGAAAATCAAAGCGGAGTTAGACAAGACGGAAAGCCAGCGCCTAGAAGTGATGGCTCAGGCCCACACTCAAGGGTCTAAATTCGTGGAAGAAGCCCGGGCTGCAGCGGGCCGCGTGCAGCAAGAGGAAACCAGGAAAGCTATTGCAGCTGCCCAACAAATCATTTTGAAGGCGCACGAAGCCGCCGCGCAGGACCACGATCGAATGCTTGCCGAGCTTAAACACGAGGTCGGCAATTTAGTGGTCCAGGCCACGACAACGGTCACTGGCAAGATTCTTACCGCGGAAGACCAGCGACGCTTAGCCGAAGAAACTTCCAGACAGATCGCGGTTTAACGATGAAAATCACCAAGAAAGCGAAACGCGAAGCCAAGCGACTGTACCGCTTTTGCTTGCCGAATGGATTGCTCGACGAGAGCCGTGCACGCCAAGTGGTGCAACGCGTCGTCGCCACGGGTGAGCGGGATTGCCTGCCCATCCTTACGCATTTTCTGCGGTTAGTGAAACTCGACCGTGCGCAACACACTGCCGCCGTCGAGAGCGCCACTCCGTTGCCGGCCGACTTGCAGACGATCGTAAACACCGAGTTGGCGCACCGTTACGGGCTCGGGTTGACTACGGCGTTCGCACAGCGCACGGAGTTGATTGGCGGGATGCGAATTCAAGTGGGATGCGATGTTTATGACGGGAGCGTGCGCGCCGGACTGGATGCGTTGAAGAAAAGCTTCTGAATTAAGGTGACTATGGCAGACCTACTAAGCGAAATTAAGGCGCAAATCGCGGGCGCGAAGATGACGGCTGCGAAGCAAAACGTGGGGGTTATCCGCGAGGTTGGCGACGGCGTGGCCAAGATCGAGGGCTTGAGCGACGCCATGCTCAACGAGATGATCGACCTCGGCAACGGCGTTACCGGCCTGGCGCTGAATCTCGACGAGACCGAGGTCGGCGTCGTAATTCTCGGAGACTACACGCAACTAAAAGAGGGCGATGAAGCACGCACCACGGGCAAGCTTCTGCAAGTACCCGTGGGCAAGGGGCTGCTGGGCCGCGTTGTGAACCTGCTGGGTGAGCCCATCGATGGTAAAGGGCCAATCGAGAGCGATAAGACCTATCCGGTGGAAAAAATTGCGCCCGGCGTTATTCGCCGCCGCTCCGTCAACCAACCGGTACAAACTGGGATCATGCCGATTGACGCGATGATTCCGATTGGCCGCGGCCAACGCGAATTGATCATCGGCGATCGTGGTACCGGAAAAACAGCAATCTGTATCGACACCATTATCAGTCAAGCTCGGCTGAATAAAGCCGCCGAATCGGCTGGCGACAAGGACTACCGATCACTCTACTGCATCTACGTCGCGATCGGCCAGAAACAGTCCACCATCGCACGGATTATCTCGGTCCTCGAACAAGCCGAGGCGATGCAATACACGATCGTCGTGGCGTCCCCGGCGTCGGACTCCGCCGCGAACCAGTATCTCGCGCCGTTTGCTGGCGCAGCGATGGGCGAGTGGTTCATGGACAACGGTATGGACGCGTTGATTGTTTATGACGACCTGTCCAAGCAGGCTGTGGCCTACCGGCAAGTCTCGCTTCTGTTGAAGCGCCCGTCGGGTCGCGAGGCGTATCCCGGCGATGTGTTCTACCTGCACAGTCGCTTGCTCGAACGCGCGGCGCGGGTCGGCGAGAAGTATGGCAATGGCTCGCTCACGGCTTTGCCCATCATCGAAACGCAGTCCGGCGACGTTTCGGCGTACATCCCGACTAACGTCATCTCGATTACCGATGGGCAGATCTTTCTGGAGACCGATTTGTTCCATCAAGGTGTGCGGCCGGCGATCAACGTCGGCATCTCGGTCTCTCGCGTTGGCTCGGCGGCGCAACTCAAGGCCATGAAGCAAGTGGCTGGACAACTCAAGGGCGATCTTGCCCAGTTCCGGGAGCTGGCGGCGTTCGCTCAGTTCGGTTCCGACCTCGACGAAAAAACACAAGGGCAGATCGATCGTGGTAAACGCATCATGGAGATTTTCAAGCAGCAGCAATACAACCCGATTCCTGTGGAGATCCAAGTGGTCGTGATCTGGGTCGCGCAAAACGGTTACCTGGATCAAGTGCCCGTGGCGCGGGTGAAGGAGTTTCAGAACAAGTTGACGGAATACTTCACCACGCGCAAAGGCCAGTTGCTGGCCAAGATCGGAAGGGAAAAGGAACTCAGCGACGAGTTGAAGGCCGAGCTGAAGGCGGCCGCCGAAGAATTCAAGCAGACCTGGAAATGAACACGCAATGGTGAAACATGCTCAGCCCACGTGAACTTCGCCGACGTATTAAGTCGATCACCAGCACCGCCCAGATCACCCGCGCGATGCAAATGGTGGCGTCGTCGAAGATGCGCAAGGCCCAACAGACCACGCTGAAGACGAGGCCGTTTGCCCAACTGCTGTACCGGATCCAGCGGTACGCCACGACGCGCGCCAGTGAGTTCACCCATCCACTGCTGGAAGTGCGTGCCGTGCGTAAGCGCGCGGTGATCCTCATCGGCACGGACAAAGGGTTGTGCGGGTCGCTCGACGCTAACCTTTTTCGAGTAGCAGCACAGTTTGATCCCGCGACGACTGTGTTCATTGCTGCCGGCAAGCTCACAGCGCAGTTTATCGCACGGACTCACCGCCAGTTGGCTGCCGAGTTTGTGTTCGGAGACTCACCGCGATTCGGCGAAGCCCGGCCGATTGCCAACTTTGCTCGCGATCTATTTTTGAAGGGCGACGTGGATGAAGTGAAGGTCGTTGTGACGCTATTCATTAACACCCTGTCACAGAAGGCCGCCGTGTTGGAGTTTCTGCCTATTGGCGAAATCAAAGAAATGAAGATCCCCGGTGCGGAATCGGAAGCGGCTCTGATCTCCGACACAAGCGATGTCCTCTTGGAACCCGGTCCGGAGGAAGTTCTCTCCTATCTCTTGGGGCATTACCTCAACATTTTTATCTACAGAGCTTTGTTGGAAGCCAAAGCCAGTGAACAAAGCGCCCGCATGGTAGGCATGAAGAACGCCACGGACAGCGCCACACGGCTAACTAACGATTTGACCCTCGAATATAACAAGCTGCGGCAGGGCAATATAACTCAGGAGCTGCTCGAAATCGCGGGCGGCCAACTCGGAAATGACTAGCGGAAGAGTGCCCCATGAATAAAGGCAAAATAGTTCAAGTCGTCGGTCCGGTCGTGGATGTCGAATTCACGGAAAACCTGCCGGCCATCTACAACGCTTTGACTGTCGAATTTAGAGTCGATAGTGCAGAGTTTAAACTCACACTCGAAGTGCAGCAGCATCTCGGAGACAACTGGGTCCGATCCGTCTCCATGTCCGGCACCGAAGGTCTCAAACGAGGATACGAAGTCATTGATACCGGCGCGCCCATTTCCGTGCCCGTCGGAGATGGAGTGATGGGGCGGGTGTTGGATGTGTGCGGCAACCCGGTCGACGAGCGCGGACCGGTCGAAACAGCAAAGTATTACCCGATCCACCGCCCGGCGCCCAAGCTGGTGGACCAATCACCTTCACCGCAAGTTCTTGCTACCGGCATCAAGGTCCTCGACTTGATTTGTCCTTTCCTGAAAGGCGGCAAGGTCGGTGCATTCGGCGGAGCCGGCACAGGCAAGACCGTTATCATCATGGAGCTGATCAACAACATCGCCAAGCTCCACGGCGGCGTGTCGGTGTTCGCCGGCGTCGGCGAGCGCACCCGCGAGGGCAACGATCTCTATAAAGAGATGTCGGAAGCCGGAGTCATCAACCAAGGCAATCTCGGCGCATCAAAAATCGCGCTCGTATATGGCCAGATGAACGAACCGCCCGGCGCGCGCCTCCGTGTCGCACTGTCCGGCCTTGCCATAACCGAATATTTCCGCGATGAGAAGAATCAGGATGTGCTACTTTTTATCGACAACATCTTCCGGTTTTCTCAGGCTGGATCCGAGGTGTCGGCCTTGCTTGGCCGCACAGCCAGCGCCGTTGGTTACCAGCCGACTCTTGCTGCTGAAATGGGCGTGCTCCAGGAACGAATCACCTCGACCAAAAAAGGATCCATTACCTCGTTTCAGGCGGTGTACGTACCGGCCGACGACCTGACCGATCCAGCACCGGCCACCACGTTCGCGCATTTGGACGCGACCATCGTTTTGGAGCGATCAATAGCGGAATTGGGCATCTACCCGGCGGTTGATCCGCTCGCCTCCACTTCCCGGGCGCTCGCGCCGGAAATTGTGGGCCAGGAACACTATGATGTCGCGCTCGGTGTGCAGCGCCTGCTCCAGCGCTACAAGGATCTACAAGACATCATCGCGATTCTGGGCATGGACGAACTCTCACCCGAGGACAAGACTGCGGTGTTGCGCGCCCGCAAGATTCAACGATTCCTGAGCCAGCCCTTTACCGTGGCGGCCGTGTTTAGCGGACGCGAAGGCAAACAAGTCCCGGTGGCCGAAACGGTGCGTGGCTTCAAGGAGATTCTCGATGGCAAACACGACGCTGTATCGGAAGGCGACTTTTACATGAAAGGCGGGATTGACGAAGTCAAAACGAGTTGAATCATGGCCGACACGTTAAAACTTGAAATCGTCACTGCGGAAGGCCCGGCATATTCCGAGGACGTGGAGATGGTGACATTGCCGGGCGTCACCGGCCAGTTCGGCGTGTACCCGCAACACGTCCCGCTTATCACACAGATGATGCCGGGCGAAATGATCGTGCGCAAAGACGGCCGCGACATCTATTTTGCGACCGGCGGAGGACTCATCGAAGTCAGAGGCACCAGCGTCGCGATTCTCACTGATTTGGCGATTCAAGCCGACAAGATTGACGAAGCCAAGGCGGAAGAAGCTCGACAACGAGCCGAAGCGCGGCTCAAAGATAAACTCGCCGACGAAGAAGTCGCCTACATCAACGCCTCGCTGGCTCGCTCCTTGGCGCAGTTGCACGTCAAGCGGCGACAGCATACATGAAGTGCCGTGTCCTTTCTGTTGTGTCTATGATCATGGGATGGAGTCTCTTGACCTTGGTTCGTCTTTCAAGGCATTACGGTCACATCGGACAGACAGCAAAGCGATACGCTGTTCACGCCCTGATTCAGGTGGGTATTCAGGCCGACGGGGCAAAAAATTGTGCACGATTAATCGTCACATCTGCGAGAGCTTGGTAATTGATGGAAAGGGTTGTCTCCCCGAGCTTGACGAATTGCGAACCTTCAGATTTGAGATTCCGAGAGCAGCTTGCGGGCAGGATTCCGCCTCCCAGTCGCCAGCAATTTTACCTGCGCCCCCGCGACAACGCCGGAGTGGGAAGTGCTGCCTCAAATGTCCGGTTGCGCGACGTTTAGCCTGTGGGGGGCGCCGAGCATGCACGCAGCAGCGTGATAGTCAGTTCTTACTTTGATGCGACCGCTTGTGCTGGTACAGAGACTTGAATCGTGGAGTTCTTTATAGTGCTGTATTCCCGCACGTCTCCTCGGCTGAAATCTGAATCGGAGACTGATGCAACGGATCGAAAGGCAATGAAAAAGCTGCTATGGATTGGTTTGCTGCGTTTTTCCTGATACCTGTATCGGCGATAGCGCAGAGCGCATTCGACGGTACGTGGAAAGTGGACATGTAAAACTCGAGCAATATCGGGCCACCAATCACCAATGCGGACCGGAGTTAAGCTCCATAAATTGGCGCGTTTTGCGGTAGCCAGAATCGCAGGCCCTGGCCCTTGACCTGCCTCAGCAAGGCAAGCTACAACACCGACTGCTGCGATTTCACTGCACCGTTTTCACCGGAGGCAGTCTGTAAGCGCCGTCCAGGACGTTGCTCGGTTTTGAGTGGTAACGAGCGCGAGTTAGCAGTTTCCTTCTCGACAGCACACCCAGACCTAGATGAAATGCGGCCAAATCCTGGTGAGTCGCGTAACCGGACATTTGACGAACTAGGACTTCACTTCTCCGGTAACGGCGTTTACCAGGACTGGAGTCCGATGACTGCGAAACCGTCCGCTCGAATGCGATCAGTAAACACTAGGCGGCAAGGCAGGAGCTATTTCCCCCAACGCCGTTTCCAGCTGGTGACCGGCACTTTTCCGGAGTATGCGATTTCGTAGGAGTTGACCTTTTTTTGGAACAACAAAACTTTGAAATGCTTCTCGCTGCTGGGCATCTCTATCGCGTCCTCCGCGCCCGGCCTGCGGTTCATGCTCTGGACACCGCGTAGGGAACGCAAATAAAAAGTGATGCAACCAGCAAGGCTGTGCAGGGATGCACTGAGTGGCACGGTACCAGTTAGAACAAGATATCCATGATAATCCCTATGGCTACCAGGTTGCCGAACGCGGCCTACTGCCAATCGTCATCGGTTTCATGCCAGGTCTTGTCTGGGTCGTATCGCTCCATGGCCGAAGCGATCTTGGTCGTATCCGGCCCCAAGTCTTTCTGGTACACCACCCCATCGTAGCTCACGATAAAAGTCTGTACACCGGTCACTTGGTACTCAGCAGGCCAAGCTGCGAGGGCAAATCCTCCAATCATCGCGCCCTCCACGACGTAATCCAGCGTTCCCAAGCGTGCGGCGGGACCCTGGCCCTTCAAGACCTTGAAGTAGTAGCCGTGGAAGGGCTCGCTGCGGTTCTCATAGCCCTGACCAATCGCTTCGGCCACACCCTCGCCTACCGGGCCTCCCCAAGTTCCATCGGCATTTTGCCAGGCCAAGCCGTCCTGTTTTCCCGGTGAGCTGATGATTCGCTGCGCGTACTGGTTCACGCCGGAGTCGTCATGAATCGCCAGCGCGTAGTCTTCCTGGGCCTCGACGTAACCGCGGCAGATTGAAATAACGTCAAGTTCATTGGCTCCGATGCGCCGCCTCAAAATCTCGTCGTGGCCAGATTTGGAATCGAAATACCACTTTCCATTCTTTCGGATCAAGGGAATGGGAACGGGCCAATCATCGCTGCCGACAGTGAACGTGGCTAATCCCTCGTCTTTCGGATCTATGACCACCACAGTCTTTTCCTTAGCTTTTGCGGCAAATGCGGCGGCACGATTCTTATCCTGGACGGCGTCCCCAGAAACAACAAGGTCCTTGCCATCTGGACCGAGAATCTCGAGCAGTGTCGGCACATTGAAATCGCTGGCCGCGTGAATGAGCGCATCGGCAGCTTGCTTGGGCGTGGTAAAAGCCTCCGGCCCCGTCTCGGATTGCGGTTGGGCGTGCAACGGGGCTGCCAAGAAGAAGTAGCAGACCATGGCAAGAAGCGCAAGAAGCGTGTTGGACGCAATGACGTTAGAAGCTTTTGTGTTCATGGAATTCTCCTTGGTCATGGCCTTCTCAGTTCCGCCGCCCGCCACCGCCGCCGCGGGCACCGCCACCGGTGCTGGCGGCGCCGCGTGAGCTGCTTGCTCTGGCTCCGCCTCCGCTAGCGGCGGCACCGCTGCCGCCAAACGCACCAGCGCCGCTTCCCCTGGCCGCACCACCATTGGCGCTTGTCGAAACACTCCGATTGCCAACACGATCCGCGCCGCCCGCCCCACCGCGATTCCCCGCTTGCCCGCCGCCAGCCTGGCCCTGGCTCGGCCGTGCGCCGCCTTGACCCTGACTCGGGCGTGCACCGGATTGCTGGCCGCCTGCGCCACCGCGATTGCCCGCTTGCCCGCCGCCAACCTGGCCCTGGCTGGGCCGGTTGCCGCCTTGACCGCCACCGACTTGACCCTGACTCGGACGTGCACCAGCTTGCTGGCCGGCTGCGCCGCCACGGTTCATCCCGCCGCCTTGCTGCCTTGCTTGTTGCTGGCGAGCAGAGTTTTGCCGCGCGGCCTGAGAAGATCCGCGGGTCGTGCCGCCGTATTGATTCGCGGTCGCCTTGTTCGAGTAAGGAGCTCCGCCTCGGTGCTGGGGATTGTGTTGCCAGTTGTTGTTCCCATTCCGATTGCCACCGTTGATGTTGTTGCGATTCACGTTGTTGATATTGGTCTTGTTGTAGTGGCTGATGTAGTTGTTGTTGACGTTGATGTTGACGTTATTGCGGCCCCACCCGCAGTTGTATCCCCAGCCTCCGCCCCAGGCGGCTCCGATCGCAATACCCACACCGAACCCAATGACGGCACCCGCGTAATATCCTGGCGGCGGGTAATAGATCGGCGGATACGGGTACACCGGCGGCCCATACACGACCACTGGGTTATACGAAGGGACGTAAACAACCTGCGGGTTGGCCTGCTCGATCACCACGACGGTTTTGGTTTCAACAACCCTCGTTTCTACACTCATCTGCTCACTGGACTTCAAATTCCCTGCGCCTTGCGCCTTCAAACGCATGCGCTGGACCGCGTCCATCACATCGGACTGTTGCGCGAGGAAGGCGTTTCCCAGGTCCGTTGTCCACTTGATGTTCTCAGCCAGTTGCTTGACCGCATCCGGAAGCGCCGCCATTCCCTGAACGCTAGGGTCCCAGTCCTCCTTCTCTACCGCAGCCACGAGAGCATCGCCTTTTAGATCCTTGTGTTGCCCTAGCCACTGCTGCAACTGAATGATTTCTAGCGGATACGTGGATGCCGCCAGCACCTGGGCCAGCAACGGGTCTGGATAGAGCGCAATAGGAGCAACCAAAGAGTCCAATTCGTCGTTAGGAATCTTGGGGGCCTCGTCCTGAGGAGCGGGAGCGGCCATCCGCGCCAGTTCTGCGCGCAAAGCGAGCTCTCCCGGCATAAGTGAAACCGCGCAAAGGATCGCCAGCCCACTCCGAACTATCGAGCTGAAACCCCTGTATTGAGAGGATTTTCGCGTCACGGCTCTGTCACCTCGCCTTCATGCTCACACAAAAAATCGATGTCCCGTCCGAAACTTTGACCGGGGGAATATTATTCCCCTACCCTGCAGAGAACAAGAGAAATGCGGAATCGGTTAACGCACAACCGTATCCGCAACTGCAATCAGGCCGGTCCTGCAGTCAGCAATGAGAGATGTGTGTGTTCACTTCCGGCTCACAATATTTTAATCCCCCACGCGAGCCGCCCTCATCACGCACAGCGGATCGTGGCCGCTTCAGCTCACAGCCAGAATCTCTCGCCGTGCGGGACGCCCGCCTAAGAGCGTTTATAAAGGGGAGAGTCAAGAGAAAAATCTCCCCGGCGACTGGAAGGAGCAAAGATTTTTGCCAGGCTCTCCAGCCCCTGTAATGTTGGGAGGCTCTTGGGGTTCTCTTTTTTCGCCGATCCATGTTGCTGTCGTGACGAGGCCTTCGGTTTCTGATGCGACAAGCAGTGCGGTCGCAAAAAATGCCAACCATAGTTCTATCTGAGGCTCGAGGCCTATAGCTTTTTCTGGTTGTCCGAGGGGGCATATAGTTAATCAAGAGATGGATGGTGCTCGAAGCACACTCTCCAGCTAACGCCCTTATGGATACTCACCCTCGAACCAGAGCGCCAGAAGAACCGACAGATCGCCGCCAGACCTAAATCCAGCGAGGAAAAGAGTTCTTACCAGTCGCTCAAGCTGCTTGTTGCTTTAACTGTTTAGCGTCGAAACGAACTCCTTTCTTCCAAACGAGCAAAGTGATGGCTGCGATCTTACGCGCCAAGGTGAGGCGCGCCATCGGTGGTTTCATGCCGCTGGCAATGCGAGCCTCGTAGAATTTCTGAAAAGGTCCGACGGTAGCAGCCGCTCGTGTGGCCGCACCCTTAAAGATATTCTTCAGATCGTGATTGTGATTTTTGTTCAGTCCGCGGATGGTCACCGCTTTCTTCGAGCGTTTGAGTTGGCCCCCAACGAAGCGATATTCCCCACTATCGTAAGTTCTCAGAGCCAGTCCGCAGTAGGCCCACAGCTGCCGCTTGGTTCGGAAGCGATGCGGCGTCTGCATCAGAGCGATCAACAGAGCGGCGCGGATGGGGCCGATCGCAGGAATCTGCCGCAGTAATCTCATGGCCGGATGTTTCCGGGCTTCCGCTAGAAGTTCTCGGCGCGCTTCCTGACGCAAAGCCGCTAAGACGTCGAACTGTTGATAGTAGATCTCGGCGCGTCGGCGCACGCCGGCTTCCGTGATCTTCGCCAGCCATGCGGCACGGTAGCGCGGTGCATACACTTGCTGGCCGGCACAAGCAATCCCCCAACCTCGATAGATCGCCTTCAGGCGATTCATCACGCGCGTCAGATCGCGGGTGATCGTCAGGTAGCTGCGTGCCAGTTCCTTCAGAGTGCGGATTCCTGCTTCGCCGTGATAGACCGAATGGAGCTTGTTGAGAAACAACAGTTCGGCCAGTTTGCGTGCATCTTCGCGATCGTTCTTGTTCCCAACCCTCAACAGGGCATTCTTACGCGGATCACAAACCAACACTTCGGTAACGTGGGGTTTCAAAAGATCGTGCAACCAAGCGGCACAAGTTCCTTCTTCGAAGCTCACCCGCAGACTGCCGCGCAGACCACGAACAAACTCGAGGATGGTTTCGGCTTTCGTTTCGAGCGTGGCTTCCATTACTAGATTTCCGCTCGAATCCCGCACCGCCGCGGAGATCGTTGCCTGATGCACATCCATCCCAATATACTTGGCGTCATTCATGAGGGTGCTCCTTGTCGTAGATGTTGATGCGAACGATCAAAATCTACTTCAAGCGGGCGCCCTTTTATAATGCGTTAATCAGGAGTTGACCTGCCGTGCATCGGGCCGCACGAGGCCCGATACGGCCAGTTTGCTAATCCGCCGATTGTTTCACAGCGATTTCCGTGACACGCGTCACGTATTCAGATGACGAGGGTCACAGATGATTTCCAATCCGATCCGCTATCAATTATACGGAAGGTAGGCACCAGACCGGAATTAGAAGAATGTTTTGAGAATTCAGGCATCCTCGATGCCCAATTTAGCTAACAGGAGACTTTGAGATGAAGAAGATACTTTTCGTTGCGGTGGTGCTATTTTTCGGAAGCGCTGCCTTCGCGCAAGATACACCAAAGGTCGAAGTTGCAGTTGATTATTCATTTGTTCACGCCAATCCGCAAAACAACAACTATCTTGGCACGTTCAATTTGAACGGGGGCGGTGGGTCAATCGCGTACTACTTCAGCAAGTACGTCGGGATCCTTGGCGAGTTCCAGGGCTATGGCAGCTATACGCGCACGGTTACAATCCCTGCGAATAGTCCCTATTGTGATAATTCAGAGTCAAATTGCGTCGTTACGGCGCAAGGCAATTTGTTCACCTACAACGTTGGCCCGATCTTTAAGTTCCGCATGAAGCATTTCGAGCCATTTGCTGAGGCTCTTTTCGGGGGAGCTCACAGCAATTTTTACGGGAATCTTTACAAGGACTGCGGCCCTGCTGGCTGTATCGTCGCCAGCAAGTCTCCGAGCAACAACGCGTTTGACTTCATTATTGGCGGAGGTATCGACATACCGGTCAACGAACACGTCGCGATCCGGCCAGTGGAGTTTGACTACTTGTTGACGCGATTTGGCAATGCCTTCACGGGTGGCAACAATAACCAGAGTAACTTCCGGTACCAGGCTGGAGTTGTTTTCCGGTTCTAGTTGAGTTAGAGCAAGGCGCAAACGATGAGAGCTGAGGGGACTGCGGCGAGCTGCTTGAAGGACTGGCTCAGCCGCAGTTCCCGACGCACATACGCGCGGGAGAAATCGTCATGACGATGGCCCACCTCCTGATTAGTTCTATAAAAGGAGTCAAGGAGAAAACACATCTCCTGCGGCCGGATTTTTTCTTGCCATCCAGCCCGCCCCGTTGAGCAGGATTGTCTTGCCTTCCGTTCCGTGAACTCGGGACGCTGCTTCCTTCACGCAGCGCTTTTGGTTTTCCTTGCCAGCGGTTTTCATTACGTTGACGCGACGAAGCCAGTCCGTTCGGAGACCACAAGCAGCGCGGTTGTCAGGTGCCAACCATGGTTCTATTGGGGACTCGTGGCCCATAGCTTTTTCGGGTTGTCCGAGGGGGACTAGGGTCGCGTGAGAGACTCGGCCTGCCCGAGGCACGCCGCGCCTGACTAATCAGCTGAGACTCGCCCTCGAACCCGAATGTCTCCAGAACCCGACTCGCCACCACCGGAAGAAATTCCAGGATGGAACGGATTGGCCGGAGACATTCAAGCTGTTTGTGGTTTCAGATGTTGGGCGTCGAAGCGCACTCCTTTCTTCCAGACGAGTAAGGTGATGGCCGCCATCTTGCGCGCCAACGTCAGCCGCGCCATTTCCGGCCTGATTCCCTTGGCCAGCAACGCATCGTAAAACTCTTTGAACGGGCCAGCCTTGGCAGCGGCCACGGTGGCAGCACCCTTGAAAAGATTCTTCAGTTCGTGATTGTGATCGCGATTCAGCCCGCGAATCGAAGCCGGCCTCTTGGCGCGCTGCAGCTCTCCCTGCACGAACCTCTGCTCGGCGCTGCTGTGCGTCTCAATCCCAAATCCGCTATAGCTCCAGAGCTGCCGCTTGGTACGGAAACGATGCGGCGTTTGCATCAGAGCGATCAGCAGCGCCGCCCGGATCGGGCCGATGAACGGAATCTCGCGTAACAATTTCCAGGCATCATGCTTCTGTGCTTCGGCGAGCAACTCGCGCCGCACTTCCTGACGCAGCGCCCGCAATGCATCGCACTGCTGGTAGTAGAACTCCGCCCGGCGACGCACGCCGGCCTCCTGGATCTTGCCCAGCCACTCGGCTCGATGGGGTTCTGCGTAAACCTGTTTTCCCCTGCGGGGAATCCCCCAACTGCGGTAGATCGCCTTCACGCGAGTCATCACTCGAATGAGATCCGTGCTGATCGTCAGATAACTGCGCGCCAGCTCGCGCAGCATCCGTACGCCATTCTCTCCGTGATACACCGAGCGCACCATGTTCGAACGCAGCAACTCGGCGAGCTTCCGCGCATCGATGCGGTCGCTCTTGCTGCCTTCCTTGAGCAAAGCATTGCGGCGGGGATTACATACCACCAGCTCGGCTACGTGGGGCTTGATCAAGTCATACAACCAGGCGGCCCAGGTGCCTTCTTCGAAAGTCACGTGCAAACTTCCGCGCAGGCCTTTCAGAAAATCCAGAATAGTGCTGGCCTTGGTTTCGATCGTGCACTCCATCACCAGCTTGCCCGACGTGTTTAGAACCGCGACGGAGATCGCTTCCTTGTGCGCATCCATCCCGATATACTTTTTGCTATCCATAGAGGGCGCTCCTTTCTGAGCTAGGTTCGAGCCGAACACTCAAAACCTACTCCAAAAGCAGACTGTTACGAAACGAGGACGATAAAAGAGACGAGAGCGATGTTCCAAGTACCGGAGCATCGCTTTTTTGTTTTGGGGGAGGCGAATTCACGTCATCGTCGGTGGGAGCGGGATCAGGTGGCCTGCAGGGCTACATGCAGCTTGCGTCCGCCGAGAATGTTTAGCATGCGTTTCAGATTGTAGGCGGCTACGGCCAAGCTGATTTCCGTTTGCGCTCCGCGCAGTCCACGCAGCAGGAAGCGTGGATGTCCGAAGATGCGGTATTTCAAATTGGCGAATGGATGTTCCACGGTGGCTCGTCGCAGCCGCATGGCCTCCGGCGTAGCCCGTTGTTGCATGCGCTGTAGCGCCTCTTCGTGCAAGTGACGGGTAACGATCCGTCGCGACGACACGGTGCATCGCGATTTCAGAGGGCAGGCTCGGCAGACTTCGGGTTGTGCTGCATAGAGCACCGCACGATCTTTCCGCATTAGTTGTTTGCGAGCGAGAGTCTGCCTGGCCGGGCACAGGAACGTGTCGCTCTCAGGTTGGTAAGTAAATTCCGTGCGGTCGAACAGCGTGCCATCTCCGCGACTGTTCACGCCACGGTTGGCAGGCACATGCGGCAAGATGCCCTTAGCCTCGCAGGCTGCGGCCTGCGCTCCATTCGAGTAGCCCGCATCGGCAACCACGTTGATCGGCTGCCTAGGCCCGCCCGCCGCAGCCTGCGCGGCTTCCGCCATCGGTTGCAGGCTGCCATTGTCGCCGGCCTGGACGGTCACTTGCTGCGCCACGATCAACGCGTGTTCGGCATCGACGGCGGCTTGCACGTTGTAGGCAGGAAGGAAGCCTTGCGTGGTGCGCATGAAGGCAACTTCCGGCTCCCGGTGCCGGTGCAATTTTTCCAGCGCACTGGCCACAGCACTGGGGTCGATGACCACCTCGTCTTGCTCATCACTCCGCTCTAACTGTTCCAGGTAGCGTTCCAGCGCTTCACGCTCGCGCACACTTTTCACGCTGCGAACAGCCTGGAACTTCGAGCCGTCAATGGCGACCCACTCACCCTTCACCAAGCCTACCGAGCGTGCCAGCCGCACCAACTCGGCTCCCGCTGCGGTTACGCCTTCGCGATGCACGCGCCGGAACTCGGCGATCGTCTTGTGGTCTGGCGCTAGCCGTCCCAGCAACCACATCAACTCGATGTTCCGTCGGCACTCCGACTCCAACCGCCGTGAGGAACGGATCTGCTACAAATAGCCGTACAGATAAAGTTTCAGCAGATCGCGCGGATCATAGCCAGGCCGCCCCGTCTCAGCCGCCTCGGCGCGCTCAAATCCCAAAGCCGCCATGTCCAGCCGAGCGACAAATGCATCGATGACCCGGCACACGTGATCGTCCGGAATCAACTCTTCCAAGGTGACCGGAAAGAGGGTTGCTTGGCTCCGGCCTTCGCCCTGCACATAGCCCATAAAAAAATGCCCTCGCTTTCACGAGGCATCTTCTCATTTATTTTCGGACGGTCAACCGAGTTTCGTAACAGTCTGAATCGGGGCGCCCTTTTATATTGCGTCGCGTTACCGGAAACTAGCGGTCAGTTTCCGGTAAGCGCGTTAACCCGGCATGTGAATTGCTTCAGAGATCAAAATGACTTGGCCGATTGCCGGGGTGTTTTTCATTTCCCCGGTTCGATGTGATGCCGGTCACTTCCATCAGTGACGTACGTTCCTGCATCTGAATGTTCCTTGTGACAACATCGCGGGCGTAGGAGACAGAGCCCGGAAGGCCACTGGAAGTTTTACCAGCTGTTTGGTCTCCGCGGACTGCGAGGTAGGGATGGTGACCTCGTATCGAGCCTTTACGGTGCCTCGAAAAGAGCCGTTTTGGATAGCGGGCCGAGCCGCTCGCGATTCGGGTCATGCCGTTGATTTTGGCCAATTGAACCATCGCAGGAAGCTAATTTCAAATTCTCGGAAAACAATCAACGTTAGACCGGCGAGCAGTACACGCCGGTAAAGGGGAAATTTATGACCGTCAAAAATCCAAGAGAACTATTCGTAATGCTACTCAGTGCCGTGTGACACCACACCGAGCGCTCGGCCAAGATTTATCAGGAGATCAGCCAAGCCGCTCAGGATCCAGACATAAAAGAGGCACTGGAATCACGTGCCTGGATCTCAGGAAAGGACTTGAACGCCATCGATCGGTGTTTCGAACTGATCGGCGAGAAGCCCGTGACACTCAGCGGCCGTCTTCTAGAAGTGTTTGTTGAGGACTTTCGCAGAGAACTGGCGGAGATACAGAACCCCATTGCAAAGCACATCTTCGTCTTGGCCAAGGTTAACCACCTGATTCATCTTCGGATTGCCGAGTACGTAGCGCTGGTAGCAGCAGCCGACGTGACTGGACACTATGCCGTTGGTGTTTTGCTGGAGAGCTGCCTGGCAGACAAGCTCGCGTTTGTGGAACGGACGCGACGTCTCATCAGGAACTTCGTCGCAACCAAGGTAGCGGCAAGAGTCGCCCCAGCATAATCGCGTCTTTCAGCGCCTGAACCAGTTGAGGGAAGACTTGTTGAAAAAACGCGGCGCGCATGACCGCAAAATCCGCGGTCGCGCACGTTTCTAGATGCACAAACGGCTCTCCCCGGCAGCGGGGAGAGCCGCCCTCATCACGCACAGCAGATCGTGACCGCTCCAGCTCACCGCCAGAATTTCTCGCCGTGCGGGACGCCCGCGTAGCTGAACGGAAGTGTCCGCGGCATGCGTTTATCAGGAATCTTACCCACCTTGGCTTGAAACCACCTGCAAGAAGTCTGGCCGGCAAGGAGCTGTGCACTCAAAAGGAACCGCGCGCGACGTGGCGCGAGGTGAATAAGAGTTGCTTCAATTTGTCTTCGCCGAAGATTTTGTCCAGCTCGGTGAATGCAAAGAAAGGCATCAGAAGGACGGCCAGAATCGCCATCAGTACGAGAATCCCGCTGAGCGTACCGCCGCTGACCGCGCTAATGCTTTCGTTGAAAGAATGTCCGTGATACAAACCAATCAAAAGATCCTCTAGAATTTTGAAACAACACAAGAGAAAAGCGAATGTGGAGGACTTGAAAAGAGTCGTGTAGATGAGCGGCGCTTCGTTGAACCATTCACCAAAATGAAGGTTCTGGGCAACCAGCATCACTTTCGCGAGGGCCAGCGCGTTAAGTAGCGCGAATCCCTGTAGGGCATGGGAGATATGCTGCTCGGACAAAATGACCGACTTGTATAAAACCAACAAGGCGAAGACGACCCACAGATAGCAAGTGATAAAGAGAAAATCCTTCACTTCACGGTAGACCCTCTGTTTCGACCTGGATTTGGGAGCGTTCATCGTGTCGCCTCCGAGCTTGCCGTATTCGCTGAAGGATCATACAGCCAATGGTGCAGCGGGGAGTGGATTTACGAGAGGCCAACTCCCGATAAATCGCGTTTCCGTACGAGTGAATTCGCCCCGATTTCACTCCTCCGGTAAGCGCGTTAATCGAGAGTTCGGGTTCGGGCTACAGTAATTGCCATACAGTTTTTTTTGATCTGCATTACTACCAGGGGTGACGGCCGTCATAGGTTATATGCCCAGAACCAGTAGTACGCTCGCCGTGTTGTTGAACGGGAGGTCATGATGGAAACGTTTCTTTTCTACTGCATCATCGTCATCGTGTGTGGATATGCGATTCGGGGAACCAGAGATTTTTAGTAGTGCCTAACTTTTCCGGTTTGGGCGTTTACCAGGACTTGGATCCTTAGTTTGCGGTTGCACCCCGAACACCGCGTCGATACTGTATGTTGTGACAATTGCGGCGCGAGCGCCGACTCGACTACGATGTCATGTGCTTCTAAGTCAGCCTCGTTGGCGGTTCATGCGAGTTCGTTTCGTTCTAGTGTTTCTAGTTTCACTTTTGGCCGGGACCGCGCGCGTGTCCGCGCAGGACCTCGCGCCTCGCGCCTATGTAATAACGCCAGTGCATTCCAACACGGCTACGATCACCTGGGCCTTCTATGATGGAGGCTTGAACTTCAATGGAACAATACCGGTCAGCAATGCCAGAGGGACCTACTACGTATCGATCTTCACCTACTACCACTCGCTGAATTTCTTTGGACGCTCGGCAAACTTCACGGCCTCGCTCCCCTACGGGGTGGGAAATTTTCAGGGCGACCTCTCCGGGCAATCCAGATCGGTCTACCGTTCGGGCCTCCTGGATTCCAGCTTTCGCGTTTCCGTAAACGTGATCGGCGGCCCGGCGATGCAACCGATGGAATTTGCTAAGTGGAAGCAAAAAAGGCTGTTGGGACTGAGTCTGAAGATGGTTGCTCCCACCGGGCAATACAGCGGCGCGAAACTGATTAATTGGGGCAGTAATCGCTGGGCTTTCAAACCGGAAGTCGGGTATTCCGAACGATGGGGCCATTGGGTGCTCGATGGCTATGCTGGAGTCTGGTTTTACACCACAAATTCGGCGTTCTACGATGGCCCGGTCAGCAAACCACAAACTGAATCGCCAATCGGCGCTCTGGAGGGGCATCTGAGCTACGACGTGAGGCAGCGCTTTTGGGTGTCACTGGACGCTAACTTCTGGACGGGCGGCATCACGAGCTTGAGCGGCATACGGAACCTGGCGACCAAGCAGACCGGTTCGCGCATCGGAGGCACGGCCTCAATCCCGATCAGCAAACACCAATCAATCAAAATCAGCTATAGCAATGGCACATATATTATCTTTGGTGGAAACTATCAGAACGTCTCTGCGGCGTGGCAGTATTACTGGACGGGCTGGCCAAAGTAAGCATCAGCTTTCGCCCGCGATCTCTCCAAGCGACAGATCCGCCTCTTGAGTAATGGACTTTTTGACGTTTGATTAGGAGCCGTGCGAAGAACCTGTTAGTCCCCGGTGATCGGACATCCGCAACGCAGTCGGCCCTATCAAATGCCCGCTTACTGTTTCAATGCCTGAAACTCGCTCGTCGTTCCGTGGAGTTTGTCGGTGACGGCAATGGTCATGCTTCTGCCGTCGGGAGCTACGGTAATCTTGGCGACGCTGATCACTTTGCCATCGCGTTTATCGGTTTCTTGGAAGGAGTCCTTTCCCACGCGCCTGACCGAAACGCTTGTTATGCCGGGATCGCCGTTGTAGGGTGCGTCGGTGCCGTCGAGTTTCGCGCTATAGGACGCCCCGGTAGGATTGTTCATGCTGAGGGTATCGCCTTCTAGCCTTAGCGTCAGGAGTAGCGCGTTTTCCGACAGGTTCTCCACTTTTGACTCTCGCCAAGACCCGGATATCACGTGCGAATTGGCAGGACCTTTGGCAACTCGAATAGCTTCGCCCTTGCCCGAGACCGAGGCGGCATTTGTGTCACTGCTGTTGGAATACTCGATGATTAACGTGTTGCCATCGGGTGAGACGGTCCATTTGGAAGTAGCGACGATTTTGCCATCTATCTTATTGGTCTCCTCGATGGAGTGATCGTCGACTATCTTGATGCTCATGGAGTCATAGTAGGGATGTCCGGTGACCTTTTGGTCCTGGCCGTCAGCTTTGACGTCAACGGGGGGAACACAACTCTTGCAGTGATACATGCCGGCTTGCAGAAGGTAGACATCCGGCTTGTTGGGAAAGTGGGCTTTGCTCATGTCTACTTTCCACGTACCGTCGATTGCACTCTGTGCCATCGCCGATACAGGCATCAGAAAAAACACTAGCAAACCGATCGATAGCCACCTTTTCATTGTCTAATCCTCCATCGGAAAAGTGGTGCAATTCGCCTTTGGGCATCCTCTGTCCTATTTCTCCCTGCGAGACCGAACAAACCTATCGCCAGAAGCAGAAACGAACACCACCAGAGGAAGTATCCAGTTGTCAGTTCGGACCTCTCAGACCCAAAAATGACAATCCAGTGAGCGTTAAAAATGAAGGCTGTAGCCGCAACCCATGCAAATCCCCTTCGAAGTGAGCGCGACCCGCGCAACACAACCCACGGTGAAGCCAAAATAAAAAATAGCGTCGTTATCGCGCTTATGGTTGAAAGGGCCGCGAAGTACCAAGCGTCGAATTGGACGCGCTTGCAAGCCCAAACTCCACAGGCCGCATAGCGAAATGCTTGCCACCCGGGTATTGCCGGGCGGAACTCACCAGGCTTAATTACGGGAAGGAACCAGGCGACGAAGTGGAGCAGCCATGCCGCCGAAATCAGAAGATAAGGCTTCCTCATCGTTCTGACTACCTCCCTCGAAGCCCTGCTTCACTCTCACGCCTAGACGTATTCTCGCCCCCGTCACGAAAAGACTCTACCGGAATCCCCGACATAGGCAAACGGGGATTTGCATACAGGTGCTCATTGTTGTTGATACGATCTCTAACGCTAATCAGAACTCAGCACGTCAGGTTGCTAGGTTTTCACCAAGAGGCACATTCCGCTTCTGTGGCGCCACACGTTATGTCAGTTTTGACGATAGCAATCAGCGTCCCCGAGTGGGAACCTAGGAGAACGCGATGTCGTCGCGAGCTTCACGCTTACGGAGGACTCCCATGCGATTAGCTTTTCTCTGCCTCTTGGTCTCTGCCATGCTGCCGTCAGTAAGCCGGGCCCAGGCCCCCGTATTCAAGATTACTCCGGAAGAAAGCACGGTTCAGTTCTTCGTTAAGGCCTCGGTTGCCATCGAGGGCAAATTCGCAAAGTGGGACGCGACTCTAACGTTTCCATCCACGGATGTCACGACCGGCGTGATGGATATCAAGATCCAAGCCGACTCCGTGAACACCGGTAGCGACATGAAGAACGACAAGTTAAAGAGCAAAGACTTCTTCAACGCCAAGGATGATCCGTACATCACGTTTCACTCAGACAATATTGTGCAGACTAGCCCCAACACCTTTGAGATGCCCGGAAAGTTTACTATTCGCGGGGTGTCCAAGCCCGAAACGCTGACGCTAGTGGTTTCCGGCGAGAGAGGGTCAGGCCAGGGGGTGGTTAAAGGGACCATGGCGTTCGACCGCAAGGATTACGGTATGAACAGCGGCATTCCCTTCATCAAGATCGCCGACCGCGTCGAGGTGACTGTCAACCTCCAGGCCAAGCGAGTCAGCGGGCCTCCGTTGGTCTTCAAGCAATAGCCAGCCTAAACAGAATGCCGTCACGATCCCGCGCACGACGGCGGGTCTTTCGGCGTGCGCGATTTGCTTCGAGTCAAGACCAAGCCTCCCCACAAGAGGCAAACATATTGCGGTCCGGCCAACTCCTGGTTAGTTCTATAAAAGGAGTCAAGGAGAAAAGACTTCTCCTTCGGCTGGATTTTTTGTTGCCGTCCAGCCCGCCCCGTTGAGCAGGATTGTCTTGCCTTCCGTTCCCTGATCTCGGGACGCTGCTTTATTCAGCCAGCGTTTTTGGTGTTCCTTGTCAGCGGTTTTCATCGCTCTCGTGCGACGAAGCCAGTCCGTTCGGAGACCACAAGCAGCGCGGTTGTCAGGTGCCAACCATGGTTCTATTGGGGACTCGTGGCCCATAGCTTTTTCGGGTTGTCCGAGGGGGACTAGGGTCGCGTGAGAGACTCGGCCTGCCCGAGGCACGCCGCGCCTGACTAATCAGCTGAGACTCGCCCTCGAACCCGAATGTCTCCAGAACCCGACTCGCCACCACCGGAAGAAATTCCAGGATGGAACGGATTGGCCGGAGACATTCAAGCTGTTTGTGGTTTCAGATGTTGGGCGTCGAAGCGCACTCCTTTCTTCCAGACGAGTAAGGTGATGGCCGCCATCTTGCGCGCCAACGTCAGCCGCGCCATTTCCGGCCTGATTCCCTTGGCCAGCAACGCATCGTAAAACTCTTTGAACGGGCCAGCCTTGGCAGCGGCCACGGTGGCAGCACCCTTGAAAAGATTCTTCAGTTCGTGATTGTGATTGCGATTCAGCCCGCGAATCGAAGCCGGCCTCTTGGCGCGCTGCAGCTCTCCCTGCACGAACCTCTGCTCGGCGCTGCTGTGCGTCTCAATCCCAAATCCGCTGTAGCTCCAGAGCTGCCGCTTGGTACGGAAACGATGCGGCGTTTGCATCAGAGCGATCAGCAGCGCCGCCCGGATCGGGCCGATGAACGGAATCTCGCGTAACAATTTCCAGGCATCATGCTTCTGTGCTTCGGCGAGCAACTCGCGCCGCACTTCCTGACGCAGCGCCCGCAATGCATCGCACTGCTGGTAGTAGAACTCCGCCCGGCGACGCACGCCGGCCTCCTGGATCTTGCCCAGCCACTCGGCTCGATGGGGTTCTGCGTAAACCTGTTTTCCCCTGCGGGGAATCCCCCAACTGCGGTAGATCGCCTTCACGCGCGTCATCACCCGGATGAGATCCGTGCTGATCGTCAGATAACTGCGCGCCAGCTCGCGCAGCATCCGTACGCCATTCTCTCCGTGATACACCGAGCGCACCATGTTCGAACGCAGCAACTCGGCGAGCTTCCGCGCATCGATGCGGTCGCTCTTGCTGCCTTCCTTGAGCAAAGCATTGCGGCGGGGATTACATACCACCAGCTCGGCTACGTGCGGTTTGATCAAGTCATACAGCCAGGCGGCCCAGGTACCTTCTTCGAAAGTTAAGTGCAAACTTCCGCGCAGGCCTTGGAGAAAATCCAGAATGGTGCTGGCCTTGGTTTCGATCGTGCACTCCATCACCAGTTTGCCCCAGGTGTTTAGAACCGCGACAGAGATCGCTTCCTTGTGCACATCCATCCCGATATACTTCACGCTATCCATAGAGGGCGCTCCTTTCTGAGCTAGGTTCGAGCCGAACACTCAAAACCTACTCCAATCGGGGCGCCCTTTTATATTGCGTCGCGTAACCGGACATCTTCCGGGCTAGTACTCCACATCTCCGGTAAGCGCGTTAATCAAAACTTTGTGGAGAGAGGCATTCGCCAGAGTCCAATCGAAGTACACGATTGCAAATTAAATCCAGATGCTGGGGTGGTGTACACTTTCTCGACCATGATGGTTTAGGATTCACCCAATCGAGAAAACTGGGTCCCATGCGATGAGTTGCGACATACTGAATCCCAGGAGCAGATTCATGAGAAGAATAAAATCGATAGCATGCCTGCTCTCGGCACTATTTTATTTTGCGCCTGGGACCGTATTGTCGCGAGACACAATCCAGAGCCCCGCACTCATCGTCAATGGCCGATCAACACAGGTTCCCGTGATCCAAGTAAACGGCCGCTCCTACGTTGATCTTCAGGGGCTAGCGAACGCGCTAAACGGTTCGCTCATCTTTGCGGGAGGTCAGATCGCGTTGAGTGTGCCTCTCGGCAACGCAACCGCCACACCAGCTGCCGCTGCAGCGCCAGTGTCGGCGCCGGCCCCAGTATCGAACTCCGGCTTTTCAAAGGGATTCCTGAACGCAGGTATCGAGCAAATGGCGACCCTGCGGGAATGGCATACAGCGCTCGCGAGCGCCATTGAAAATGGATACCCGGTGACAGCCGCCATGCTTGCGCCGTACCGTGCTCAAGCGGCTACCAAACAGCGTCTGGTCTCGGTCGCGGTCTCGACCGAATCGGATCGCAGAGCCTATCAGTTGTTGACCAACGCATTTCAGAATATGGTGAAATTGTCCGACAAATATGTCGTCATGCGCGCCAACATGACTTACATTTCGCGGGACGCGCTCCAGAATGACCGTTTAAATCAGCGCCTCGTAAGCTGTGGACATTCGCTGGCGTCAATGGAGGCGAGTGGCCAGTTTGTGGACGACGGGTCCTGCAATTGAATTCGCCCTTAGCGGTGACCGCTAAGCCCCACATGAGAGCCAGCCGGATATATGTTGGGAAATGACCTTCTAGCGAGTTTTCGACTCTGTCCCAGACGGCTAACTCCCGATTAGCAGTTTGTTGAAAAACCCCTTTCTTCTGCAACTTTGTGTCGAAAAACTCGTCTGAAGTAAGAAGGTCAAGGAGGCGAGTGAATGCGCGGAGACGATAATCAGCAAGAAGGAATGTTCAGTTACGTTTCGCCAGAAAAGCGAGTCCCGGAGGATCATCCGTTGCGACCGATCCGCAAGATGGTGGATGCGATTCTGAAGGAAATGTCCCCGCAGTTTGCGAAGCTGTACTCGGACGTGGGGAGACCATCGATTGCGCCCGAGCGGCTGTTTCGGTCCCTGCTGTTGCAGATCTTCTATTCGGTCCGCAGCGAACGAATGCTAATCGAGCAACTACAGTACAACCTGCTGTTCCGGTGGTTCGTGGGAATGGAGATGGACGAGGCGGTGTGGAATCACGCGGTGTACAGCAAGAATCGGGAGCGGTTGCTGAATGAAGAGGTCGCTGAGGCGTTTTTCCAGCGGGTGCTGGACAGAGCCAGGCCGTTTATGTCGGATGAACATTTCACGG
The DNA here is from genome assembly GCA_963821765.1 of uncultured Acidobacteriota bacterium. GTDB lineage: Bacteria > Acidobacteriota > Terriglobia > Acidiferrales > UBA7541 > Palsa-295. Next base: position 234,512 of record CAWGFF010000016.1, on the reverse strand, counting down.
TGGACGGAACGCTGCTGGAGGCGTGGGCCAGTCAGAAGAGTTTCCGACCAAAGGATGGGAGTGGGAAGCCTGCTGGACCGGGAGGAGACGTCGACTTCAAAGGGGAAAAGCGCAAGAACCAGACCCATGAATCGACCACGGATCCCGATGCCCGGTTGTGGACGAAGTCCCGAGGAAGCCAGGCGAAGCTGAGTTATATGGGGCATGTATTGATGGAAAACCGCAACGGACTGTTGCTGCAGACGTTTCTGAGCGAGGCGAACGGAAGAGCGGAGAGGGATGCGGCGCTGCTGATGGCTGAAGCCCTGCCGCCAGGAAAGCGAGTGACCATGGGAGGGGACAAGGCGTACGACACGCAGGAATTCGTAAGGGAACTCCGGGGGATGAACATCACCCCGCACGTGGCGCAGAACACGAGCAATCGCAGAAGTGCGGTGGATGAGCGGACCACGCGGCATGCGGGGTATGAGGTGAGTCAGCGGAAGAGAAAACGAGTGGAGCAATCGTTCGGGTGGATGAAGATGGTGGGGATGCTAAGAAAAGTGAAGTTGCGAGGAATCGAGAAGGTGGGATGGCTGTTTACTTTCACCGGAGCCGCCTACAACTTGTGCCGATTGCGAAACCTGATGGCCAGAGCATGAAGGAAGTTTCGATTCGGATCGGCTGAGCAGATAGAACAACCTAAATCACTCCTTCACAAATCAGCGAAACTTCAAAACTTCAGAACGAAAAATTCGAAAAATCGAATTATTCAACAAGCTGTTAGTCAGGACTTAGGGCATCGCGGCCGCGCAGACAGAGACTGACGAGGCAAATCTTGATGAACGGCGCGGCCCGGCGTATTTCGTCGGCGACTCTAGCAAAGCTCGCTGTCGCGCTGCTCGCGTCGAGTATTACGAAGCCAGGTTGCATTTCCAAAATCTTCTCGATAGCTGGCCCAGTTGAGACGGCTTCGCCGCACGCTTCCCAGCCTGTTTCTTTAAAGTGTCGTGCGCCGATTTCCTTGGCTCTCAAGAGGTCCTCGCTTACAACCAATACTCGTTTCTTATTCCTCATCCGGTTCTCCAATCCCCCAAAGTATCGGTAGGCTAGCCCTGTGGGAGACGAAGCGACGTGACGGTTGATACAGCGCAATGTAACTTCGCTCACAAATTTGTATTTGGATAGCCGCTGGGAATTATTTGGGTATCCGTTCCGGCCGGGGGACGAATTCTTGCTAGTACCGAAAAACGCTGTGAGCGGAGGAGTGGGTCCCGGTACCAAGATGTCCGGAAGCTCGACGGAATTGGGAGTTGGCCGAGAATGCCCGGCTTGTGACCGGGATCACGGTGACCTGTGAGCTGCGCCACAAGCGAATCGGATCAAAAGAGATAAGTTGGCTTCTGTTCGACCTCCGATTGGCAAGCGGATAGGCCGGCAAGGGAGTAAGAAAATGACCATGGCGAAAACAGCACTAGGAACCGAGCGAGTGAAAATCGTCGAACCTCACACTTTGGATGCACGCCGCAACAAACTATCCGAAGAAATCTCTCATCGTGCCTACGAAATGTTTGAAAACAACGGGCGGAAGTTCGGTCACGACCTCGAAGACTGGTTTAATGCGGAGTCCGAAATTCTGCCGCCGTTCGATCTCCGAATGAGGGAGAGCGGTGATTCTCTAACCGTTGAGGCGAAAGTGCCCGGCTTTACCCCCAACGACCTGGCGGTTAGTCTCGAACCCTGGCAACTAACGATCAGTGGCGAGAAAGAAACCAAAGAAGAACAAACTAAGGGAGAGGAAATTTATCAGGGGCAATGCTCAAAGCAATTGATCCGAGTCATCGATTTGCCATCGGAAATCAACAGCTCAAAAGCGACAGCCACGTTTAAAGACGGACTCCTGGTAATCATGCTTCCGAAAGCGACAGTAGCCACTTCAGCGTCCTGCGCTGCAGCAGCGGCGTGAGCACACGGTGCTGTTAGCCGAACTAAAGGAGTTCAGAGTCCCATGCCCAAGATGAAGATAGCAGGAGCCTTTTTTCTCGTATTGATGGTTTTGGTTTTCTTTTCGGTGCCTGTCGGGGCCGACGACACTGCCAAAGACGAACAGACTTTCGGGAATGCCGCGACCGTGCTGCGGTCCATGCTCGATGCCAACAGCGTTCCGGCAAGCCTGCTCGCGAAAGCGGATTGCGTCATCATTCTGCCGAGCGTGAAGAAGGGCGCCTTTATCGTAGGAGGAACCGGAGGTCGCGGCCCGATGATCTGCCGCGGTGGCAGGGATTTCATTGGCCGATGGGGGGCACCCGCCATGTACAGCATCGGCGGAGCCAGCGTCGGCTTGCAAGTCGGTGGCACAGCCAGGGACTTCGTTCTCCTTATTATGACGCCGGGGGCCGTGGACAAAGTGCTGGAGGGCAAGACCAAGCTCGGTAGCGACATGGCCGTAGCGGCAGGTCCTGGCGCGACATCGACCGGTGCGGTAGGCGGTGCCGACATTCTGAGCTATGGCCGAGCCTCGGGACTGTTCGCCGGCATGTCGCTCAGCGGCGCCTCGCTCTCGCCGGATGATGATGCCAACGGGAGGCTGTATGGGAAAACCAGTGCGCGGGATATAGTGCTGGGAAATACCGTGAAACCGACAGCCGGAGCCAAGGGCTTGGTTTCGCTGCTCAACAGCAAGATCCCGAAGCACAGCGCCGCGAAGTAGTGCCTGTTCTCCACCAAGCCGTCGAACTTAGGAGGAGCTTCTTCCAAGACGGTCCATAAGTGCTGATTAACGCATTCAACGGAAAGTAGCGGTCAATGTCCGGTTACGCAGTGTTAATCAGGACTTGCGCGTACGACTCTGCTCGAAGCACAAAAATGGTAATATCTCGCAAGAAGGAAAATTACGATGAGTGACAAGATTCCTATGTTTCCGACCGCGCAGCCTCCAAGGGCCGATGAAGACACCGCGACAATCGAGCAGGTCATGGAACAGGTCCCCGGAGAAATCGAGCTAGACAGAATCATCAAGGCTCAAACGTCCGGACCTCAGATCGCAAAGCGAATGGTGGATCTGGAAAATTCCATCTGGTCGCTTGTCGGCGCACTTCTACTTTTGCCGGAGGCTACACGAGCCAAGATCGGCGCGACGGAAGCAGTCGAGCAAGCACGATTACTCCTTGGTCGAAGCATGGTCCTTGACCATAATTTGGAATTACCCGCACGAAAAGTAAAAAAGTGACGCCCCCGTCGCGCTTCAAACCCCGCCGGCACTTGTACGATTACGGCGTTATCTCTAACGACGCCGACCGTTTCAAGAGATTTTATTCGTATTTTTCCTGGGCACGAACACACCTTTCCCATGGCACGCGAATCGCGTCTCGGTGGCTGTGTTGTTTCACCTGCATCACCCCTAACAGTTCGGGCCGGTTCCGCTTCATCGATTCGGTGTTGCCCACCAAACATCTCTTCGGTCACCATCGACCATGATGAGTTATGCGAACTCCCCGTAGGGAGGCGGGTCGCCTAATCAATCAGACGGTGACTCTTCGCACCATAACGCCGTCCAGGCATCCCCGCACAGGCATCACCGCTTCTCTGCTGCATCTGTCCACGACGACAGAACTCGTGGTAATCAATCTGATCTCGCAACATGATCCACAACCGGATCCCCAGTTTCCGCGCGGCGGCAACTCGGGCTTTCCCCAGACCCTTCTGCACTAATTTGCGCCGGTAGAACCGCTGCAGTTCCGGATCCCGGCGCACTGCATCTCTAACAATGTCGGCCCTGTCAAACCATTTTTGAGCAGACCTCTCCAATCACTTAAAAGAGTTTTTTCTTCCGCTTCCTGCGAGATCTTTCTTGCTGGCCTTTACGAATTCGGCTCGTTCGTAATCTAGCGGTCGGCTTCAGTCCGACCCATACATCTCTTCGATCGTAAACTTCAGACCATGATTAGTTATTCGAACTCCCTCTCGTGAGGGAGCGGGATGCCCATTCAAGTGCGCGGCGTTCTAGTTCACGCCATGTCCGGTACCGAGCTCTCCCGCGTGCGAACCGAATTCCGGCTCCATCTTCCCGAGCCTATCAACAAAAACCCACTCGAGTCGAGGGGGCCGACATTGTTATGCAATCAAGTGCCGTACTAGGACTTCGCCTATCGAACGGTGGCGCTCATTAGTGCGACGAGGCGCACGCCTCAGTTCTTAGTCTCCGAACAGGGAAGATCGAGTAGTGCGCGATCACGTTTCCACCGAACGTGCGCGTCCCAAGCGCGTTGAGACGCAAAAATATCATGAGGCTCCGACAGCCCTTCGAGCGCCGATTCCAAATATCCTTTCCACACATCTTCGGTGTAACCCTCCGGCGAAAGTAGTCGGATATAGTTTTGCCGCAGCGGAGGATGCGGCTCGTTCCACCCTCTAAAAGTTTTAGACACGGGTTGTTCCTCCTCGCGCAGCACATCATCGTCGTGGCCGTGGTTCGCGCTCAATTTGTGCCTCCCGCTTCCGAAATTTCCTTCCATGTGTCGCGTGGAAACACGCAAGGTGTGCGACGATTCGTGATCATCGTTGCGGTCATTCCCCACCAACCGCGCGATATACTTTGCCAGCGCACCAACTCGATGCGCTGCTCGGGATCGTCTTTTCGAACCAAGAGTTTGGTCATTGGGGCCTCGGATCGCATTTCATTCCGATGAGCGTGTCTTCGCAACGCTGCAACCGGCAAGCTGATTTCGTCAAGAGGGAGCGATCCACGCTCTTCCGCAGTTCCCGGCGCAGTTTTAATTTCTCGACCGGATTCATATGCTTCGCGGTTTCGATCACAGCCTCGCCTAGTTGCTCCGTCGTCAAATGTATCGGCGGTGCTTTGTGGTTGGCGATTCTCCGAGCGAGTGCGAGTTTTTCGGCGTTAGTCATTCGCCCACCTTCTCTGCCCGACGTTTCGCGTGCTCTCTTCCCAATCTCTCATTGTTCAAATATGCCTCTATCAATTCGGAATCGCTCATGCGCGCAAGCGTTTCGCGCAGTGCGCCATTTCCGTGGCGGCTCTCTAGTCTCTGGCGCAGCAGGCGGGCAAAGTGGGCATTCTCTCGAATTCGCGTTTCGGTGGTGCTGTTAGGTTCGGTAGTCATCGGAGCACCAGTCCATCCCCGACAATTCCATCCACTATCGGAGTGACATACCGAGGCCCAATGACGATTGCGTCACCCCAGAATTGAGTTTCGGGCTCGTTTACAGGCAGGTGATCCTGCACCCATTGGGTAGCTGCGGAATTCAACGGGCGCAGCAGGAACAGGGAACCGTGATTTTCCAGTTCGAAATCGAGTTCAGTTATTGATGAATTGTGGATTCTGGTGCGATTCGGCATTCGCTCTCTCCGTGTATCAGAGAAAGCCGCCAGACGAATTGCATTTCGGGGAAAGGCTGTAAGGTGGTTTTTGCCCCTACACAAGGCCATATCCCTCCAAACTCTGGAGGCTGGCACCGTGGCCTTGTCTCTAGCTCGGTTGCCGGGGCGCGAACTGTACGCCCACTCTTGATACGCCGAAAGGGTACAACGTGAACCGATAACTCCGCAACAGTACAAAAGTACCAGTCGTACCCTCTTTCATCTTGTGGCTCGTGACGCGCGTTCGCCCGGCATACCCGAAAGCGCATAAGGAAGCGCAGCGGGAAGAAGCTCTAGCTCGAAAGCGTGCGATCTTCTGTAATCCGTGCGTCAGCTAGCCGCGCAAACATCTTCAGTGTCGAATAGATTGTCCAGCCTGTCGTAACATTCGCACACGAGCCGGGCATTCTTCTTCGGCGTGTGATTTTTCAAATATTCGTTTATACGTTGGAAGTCGTTGGACAATCCGTTTGACGGAGTTCCGGTTAGCTTTTCCTCATACTCTCCGGCGGCAAGCATACCAATCACCCACGCGACTGCATGAGCCCGCGAGCCGCGGTCACCGGGCCCCATATAGTCGCCGTGAACCGTCTGCCCGTGGATGCCCTGTGCAATCTGCTCGGGTGTTACTGCGATGGTCGTTGATAGAATGTCGTAACCGTGGAGAATCCATATCACAGCATGCGCGGCTTCGTGACGAGCATAACTCCGCCAATCTTCTGGATGCATCTACAATGCCCTGTTAAATAAAACTTTCAGGTGCTAGCGGCGGCGGCCATAGCAAGCTGCTGCTGCATCGCCAGTTGATCCCAGTTGTCCCAGCCTCGCACAATCTTTCCGTGCTCGATCTGTGCGATTGTAATGCCGGTGATCTTGACTCGCTTATTCGTTGGCGGCAATCCAAGCCCGTCGCCCGTGTGGGTCATGTCCGCAGACCACCGCACCACAACTTTGTCGTCCGCTCCGAATGTGTCTTCCACTGTAATCTTGATGTCTGGAAACGCGCCGTGAAGCCGATTGAAGAGGGCCACGAAATCGCGAGGGCCGTGAATCACCTTACCCGGCTCGTCTTGTCCCACGCCAATCGCGTTTTCAGCCATCAGATCGTAAATCGTTTGCACGCGCCCTTCGTTCCACACCTCTTTGAACCACCGACGCATCAGAACAACATTTTCTTCGACGGACATGTGACACCTTCCTTGGAATCCACAGGCGAGCTTGATGCTCCGCAGGTTTCGTATAGCATAAAGTTACGTTATGAGCCAGCCGATGCTAGACTCTCGTCGGGCCCACCGACACTCAAGCGGGTCATTTCAATTCATGAAATTGGAACTCGTGAACATCGTTAGATGGCTGTGCGTCGGATTCGGTTTGGTGCTTATTGCATTTTCGTTGTCACTGTATCGACCCGTACAGATGGGCGAAGGAATAGAACTCATTTCTGTCGAAAATGCCGAGTACTACTATTACGCAGTCTTTATTGCCATCACCATCGCATCAGATACTCTCTTCATTGCCGTGACTCGCTGGCTGCTGAGATTGGGTTCAAGACTCGATAATCTGACGAAGATTCTCGCGCTGATGATTGGAAATGTCATGCTCGCGTGTCTCTTGGTTGTCGTTCCTCTGTCGTGGGCTTGGGGCGTCGGGGTCGTCCCGACTGTCATTCGAAGCGGCAAGATTGTCCAGACCTTGAACTATCTCGCAGGCACAGCTAATTCTCATCAAAGCTTTCTCGCGACGTTGGCCGCTTCGAATCTGCTCGATGGCTTAGTGGCGTCTGCGTTTTTCGTTCTATTCTTCACGCTACTATTGCACCATCTGATCTGGCCCATCGTTCAACGTCCAGTCTACGCATTGGCTACGCGCGATGTCGTTCGCCGCCGAAGAGTGATTAGAAAAATCGGCATAGCTCTCGTCGGAGTTGGTGCTTTGGGCCCCGATGCCGTGAAGTTCATCGAAAAGCTTGTGCCTTAGCAACCCGTCGGAGAGTTTCATGGTCACCCGGCTGCGGCACCGGCGGCTGGGTGGCCGTGCGGTGACACTACCACCAGATAACCGTTAAGAGAAGTGATAGACTCGGACTAGCATCCGGCAGGGGAGATCGTGTCAGTCCCTCGGAAAATATTTCTCGAAAGTACCGAGCTATTCCAGCTTGGACCGCGACTTGAAAATGCTGATCTCGCTCGCCTTCTTGAGATTCGAGCTTCGACTCCATTCGAGATTTTAATAGCTGAGGTAAGCTGGATGGAGTTTCTTCGGGACAGAAAGACCGAAGTAGTTCGCGTGCTCTCTGCGGCTTCTGAAATGAGAGTCGCGTGCGCAATCCAGGCCGCCTTATCCTCAGCGGACGGCAGGTTCAATGTTGTGAGATCGACTCCAGTCAGTTCGAGCGCTTCGGGGCCGACTTCACGCTGGAATTGTGCAAGGCACCGTGCGCAATTCCGATGGGGCTCGGTGCGTGCTTCCCCGTGCCGAACGATTTCTAGCAGGATCGCTTCGAGAATCACTTTTTTGGGAAACGGCAACACCGACTCGTCTTCGATTCTGGTGGGCAGTGGAGCGTGATTCGCTACGAACTCGCCGAAAACGCCAACAATTCTTCGGCGCTCCTCAGCGGCGTTCGATTTGTTCGCGCCTGTGACCATTCTGCGACCAATTCAAACAAATAGCGCCAAATCTGCACCAACGACGGCCAACATAGAATTGAGTGGTTTCAACGACTTGCGCTGATGGTATTGAAGTTGCAAGAGGGGCTGAATTCGCCCCTCAAGCTGGTGCGTCTGCCAATTCCGCCACGACCGCATTCTGACGAGGACGAAACGAAGTATAGCAGAAGCCGCTATTTCTTAGGAGCGGGGTTCTGCGCGGGTTGCTGGCTCGGCGCCGGTTGCTGCTGAGCCGGTGCTGGCTGTTGTCCCGGCTGTTGCGTTGGCTGCAGCGGAATCTGGATTGGCGCACTCTGCGCCGGCTTCGCGGGAGCTGTCCCGGACTTCTGCGTCTGTTCCAGGACCGAGCCGGTGCTGTTGGATACTTCGCTCGGGGCGCGCTTCACGGAAAGCGTCAGCGACGTCATCATGAATACAACGGCGCACCAGGTGGTGGCGTGCGAAAGAAAAGTGGCCGCGCCGCGCGGACCAAACGCCGTCTGGCTGCCTGCGCCGCCGAACGCTCCGGCCAGATCAGCGGCCGAACCGCTCTGCAGCATGATGACGATGATCAATATGAAGCACACCAAAATGTGCAGCGTCACCAGTACAAACAACACGCGCCAGCCGACGGCGATCAGTCCAACCGCGATCAGCAGCGCTAAACCCCATTTTGCCCACGACGGCATTGCTAACTCCCTGTTCGCGAGGTGCAGATTCGGGACGCACCCGCAACTCTAAAATCCCTGCTAAATCCTAAAGTTACGCTCAGAAATTCACGATGGCCGCAAACGACTTCGCGTCCAGACTCGCTCCGCCCACCAGCGCGCCATCAATTTCCGCTTGCGCCATCAAACCCTTAATATTGTCGGGCTTCACGCTGCCGCCGTAGAGGATGCGAATTCCATTGGCCTGCGCGGGCGAAAAAACCGCGGCAGCAAGTTCCCTGAGGTAGCGGTGAGCGTCCGCAGCCATTTCGGGCGTGGCGGTCTTGCCCGTGCCTATCGCCCAAACCGGCTCGTACGCTAGGAGAATACGCGAGAACTCGTGCTCGGTCAACGCGTCCAGGCCGCCTTCAAACTGGCGTTTCAGGATGGAATGCGTCAAATGCGATTCGCGTTGGGCGAGGCTCTCGCCGACACAGACGATGGGGGTGAGCTTGGCTTCGAGCGCGGCTCTTACTTTGCGATTTACGGATTCGTCGGTTTCACCGAAGAATTGGCGGCGCTCAGAATGGCCGATGAGCACGGCTTTGCCGCCGGCGTCGGCGATCATGCGCATTGAAATTTCGCCGGTGAAGGCGCCTTCGCGTTCCCAGTAGGCGTTTTGCGCGGCGATGGTGATCGGGCTGCCTTGCGCGGCCGCGGCGGCGGCGGCTAATGACGTGAATGGCGGCGCGACGATGATGTCGCATTCCGGAGTCGCGGGCAGCAGCGGTTTGAACGCAGCGAAAAACGCGCGAGTTTCCTCCTGCGTCTTGTACATCTTCCAATTTCCGGCGATTACTGGACGGCGCAAGGGATTCTCCTGAAGTCGGGCATTTCGGCTGGTGCGATTGTATGCTTCATGGCTTGTCGCTCAGCGCTTCGACGCCGGGAAGTTTTTCGCCGGCAAGAAATTCGAGAGAAGCGCCGCCGCCGGTTGAAATGTGCGAAATCTGCGACGCGAGGCCGGATTGTTCCACAGCCGCGACGGAATCGCCACCGCCCACAATAGACGTAGCGCCCTTGCCGGATGCAGCTGCCACGGCGCGGGCGATTGCCAGCGTGCCTTGCGCAAAGGCTGGCTTTTCGAACATGCCCAGCGGGCCGTTCCACACAATCGTGCGCGCGGCGGAAATTTCGCGGCTGAATAATTCGATCGTTTTGGGGCCGATGTCGAGTCCCATCCAGCCTTCGGGAGTTTGCGCTATATCCGTCACACGCGTCGCCGTGGAATCAATGGACTCGGCAAGAACGTGGTCCACGGGCAGCACCAGCCGGAACTTGCGGCGCTCGGCTTCGGCAAGTAGCTGGCGCGCGAGGTCGAGCTTATCGTTTTCCACAAGCGACTTCCCTATCGGCAGCCCCTGCGATTTCAAGAAGGTGTAAGCCATCGCGCCGCCGATGAGCATCGAGTCGGCCAGCTTCATCAGATTTTGCACCACTTCGATTTTGTCGCTAACTTTCGCGCCGCCCAGGACCGAGACGAACGGCCGATCGGGATGCGAAATCGCTTTACCGAGATAGGCCAGCTCTTTTTCCATCAGCAGCCCAGCGGCGGATTGGCGCACGAATTTCGTGATGCCGACGACCGATGCGTGCGCTCGATGGGCAGAGCCGAATGCGTCACACACAAAGAGGCCGTCGCAGAGCGTCGCCAGCTTCCGCGAAAATTGCGAATCGTTGGCTTCCTCTTCTGGATGGTAGCGGACGTTTTCCAGCAACAGCACTTCCCCATCGCGCAGGGCTTTGCTTTTCGCTTCGGCTTCCGGGCCGACGCAGTCTGACGCGAAGGCTACGGGCTTGCCGCCGAGCAATTCCTGGAGGCGCGCGGCCACCGGCGCGAGCGAGTATTTCGGATCAACTTTGCCCTTGGGCCGCCCGAGATGCGATGCGAGCACGAGGCGCGCGCCGCGATCTGCGGCCAGACGAAGCGTCGGTAGCGTCTCGCGGATGCGCGTGTCGTCGCCCACTCTTCCGTCGGAAGTGGGAACATTGAAGTCCACGCGGATAAAAACGCGCTGGCCTTTCAGCTGCAAATCGCGGATGGAGAGTTTGTTCATAGCGCTCGGAATTCACCCATCGAAAAGAATTCGCCGGACGACATGTTTGTGCGCCAGCGCGACGCCGACCACACCATTACTTGCAGACTTCGCGCTGGCTTTCGTGAACTCGTCGAACCACTACTTGCTCAGGAATTTGATCAGGTCGCGGCAGCGCGAGGAATATCCCCACTCGTTGTCGTACCAAGCCAGGATCTGCACGCAATTATTGCCGACGACGCGCGTGTAGCCTGCATCCAGAATCGAGGAATGCGGGTTGCCGCGAAAATCCACGGAAACAAGTTCCTCCGTCGAATATTCCAAGATGCCTTTCATCGGTCCTTCCGCGGCGGCTTTCAACGCAGCGTTTACTGACTGCACAGTCGCTGGCTTCTCGGTGAACACGGTCAGGTCCACCACGCTGACGTTAGGCGTCGGGACGCGCATGGCGTAGCCGTCGAGCTTGCCTTTCAGTTCCGGAATCACCAGCTGCAGCGCTTTGGCCGCTCCGGTGGATGTGGGGATCATCGAAAGCGCAGCGGCGCGCGCGCGGCGCAAATCCTTGTGCGGCAGATCGAGCAGTTTCTGATCATTCGTGTAGGAGTGAATGGTGGTCATGGTGCCGGCGTTAATGCCGAAAGTATCGGACAGCACTTTGGCGACGGGCGCCAGGCAATTCGTGGTGCAGGAGGCGTTGGAGATGACGTGATGCTTCGCCGGGTCGTAGGTCTTATCGTTCACGCCGAGAACCAGCGTGGTATCCGGATCGGTGGCGGGCGCGGAGATAATCACTTTCTTCACTGTGCCGCGAATATGTTTGCGGGCGCTCGCGCCATCGGTGAACAGGCCGGTGGATTCGACGACGATCGTCGCGCCCACAGAAGACCAGTCCAGCTCGGCGGGGTCCTTTACGCGAAAAACTTTGAAGCTCTTGCCGTCCACCGCAATGGAATCGTCGGTGTGGGTAACTTTGTTCGGCAGATTGCCGAGAATCGAATCGTACTTCAGCAAGTAAGCGAGTGTTTTTGAATCCGTGATGTCGTTGACGGCCACGATTTCGATGGCGGGATCTCCCAAGGCAGCGCGGAAAATGTTGCGGCCGATGCGTCCGAAACCATTGATGCCTACTTTAATTGCCATGAATCCTCCGGGGATTGGAGCTGGCGCCATCGCGCACAGCATTAGCAAACCATTTTAATCGGTCGAGAAATGCTAGGGGTTGGCGAGAGAAAAGTCAACGCGCGATCAGTCGAATTCCTTCACGCGCACGACTTTGTCGCCAATAAACGTGACGAAAGTGGTGCGCGCCGGCGGCGTGCCGTAGATCCAGTCTTCGGTTTCGCTGCCATCCGGATCGCGCTCGCGGACTTTGTGTCCGGGACGACCGAGCGAGGCCAAAACCATGTCGTGATTCATGCCTTCGAGGACCTGATGATCCTGGATCGCTTCCTTGAATTGCGGTGGCAGCGTGTCCAGCCAATTGACGGCGCCGGAATGCTCTTTGGTGAAGTCGAGAAAAACCTGCAGATCAGTCATCAGGTCGTCCGCGCTCATGTCCGGCACGTCGTGGCCGAAATCGAGTACCAGCGTGCCGCCGTTATTTTTGTGCTCGCCGGAAGTTGCCAATGGAGTCTGCATGGTATCGCCGACGCCGATCTGTAGATGATCGCGGATATTGAAGCTGCTCTTGCCGCCGCCGTTGATTTCCACCACGATTTCCTTGGCGCGAAATTCGATGCCGGTGACTTGCACGGTATCGCCGGGATTCGCCGCCAGCCCGTGTGAGCGGAGCGCGCTCTGCAGCTCTTTGTCATCCAGCTTCTTGCCGACTTCCACCTTGAACCCTTTCTTCCCTGCCGGAATGGGCTTCGTAACTTTCGCGAATTCGCCCGAAACGTAACGGACTATTTCCAGGCGGGATTGCGGCTGCAGCGGCGCCTGTTTGCCGGAAGTCTGCTGGACGACGGTCACGAAAATTTCGGGCATCGGGCCGGGATCGGACAATGGGCCCAACGCAGGCGCGCCCGCCAGCATCGGGGTGCGGTAGCGGTTCACGTCGGAGGTATCGGCCAGGAGCGCCAGAGCCAGCGCTGCGGCCAATACGATGGTAGTCCGGAAGTACATGGCGGTCCGCCTGCGCCTATTCTATTGCGTTTTGGGTATTACGTGAATATAGATTCGCTGGGGGCGCGGTAGGTTGCAGCGGTAGGCGTCGCTGGGAGAGGCGCCCGACCCTGTGCCGCGCTATGAGCTGCGCAGCGCGATCCGCCAAGAGTAAAGCCTGCTGAAATTAGCTGTTAACTGGTGGCGGCGCGGACTTTCGCGCTGGAGGCGGCCTTTTCTTCTTCGACCTTCTCGTGAGCCAGGTGCGGCTCGAAGCAGCGGCGGCAACGGGCTTCGTACATATTGCCCGCGCCAACGATGATAAGTTCTTCGGATGCCACCAGGCGCTGCGTGTGCACGGCCGGATTGCCGCAGCGCATGCAGATGGCTAGCAGCTTGACGATTTCCTCAGCGACCGCCAACAGGCGCGGCATCGGTTCAAAGGGGCGGCCCATGAAATCGGTGTCCAGGCCGGCGACGATCACGCGTTTGCCCATATCCGCCAATTTCACGCAGCTATCCACCACCGATTCGCCCAGGAATTGCGCTTCGTCAACGCCGACCACTTCGGTGCGTGGCGCGACTTTCGCCAAAATGTCCGCCCCGTCTTTCACCAGCTCGGAATCGAGCTCCAGGCCGGAATGCGAGACGATGCCGTTCTTTGCGTAGCGCTGGTCAATGACGGGCTTGAAAATCTGCACGCGCTGTTTGGCGATTTCGGCGCGGCGCAGGCGGCGAATCAGCTCTTCGCTCTTGCCGGAAAACATTGGCCCCACGACTACTTCGATCCAACCCATGTTGCCCTTGACGATGTCCACGCGTTCTCACCTCTTCGCGTTAGGCTAACACATACGAATGCGAAAATTCAGTCGCCGGCCTTGTGATCGCTTGCTGCATACAATTCGCGATTGAAAAATGGCGCGAAGGCGTTGATCACTGCGGTGCGAAAAGAATCCTGCCGCGTGGTCAAATTGCGCGTCAGGATTCCCCAGGCGCCTTCGGCATCGCGAATATTGTGGCCGCCAGCGAAGGCATCAATCGCTTGGGATAACTCAACGCCAGCGTCAACCACGGTCTCCGCGAGCATTTCGGGCACCAGCACCGCGCCGGACCGGCCGAACGAGCCGCGGCCGGTACCGTCGGTAACGTACGCCCAACTTTCCAGGAACACCCAGCGATTGCCGGCTTCGCTGACCACGTCAAGCTCGGGCATCACGTCCAGGCTGGGGATCACGTCGAGCCCCGGGATTACGTCGAAGCCGCCTTCGAGGCCGACAAAATATTTCCAACGTTCATTTTGCGCGCGGGCTATTTTCATCAGCGCTTCAGCACGCTGGCGGGCGCCGGTCATTAAATGCTCGCGACTCAGCGGGGTGTGCCGAACGCCGCTTTCCACTTCGACGCCCACAATTTCGAACGAAGGCAGGAATTCAGATACGGCGCGAATGGCGGCCAGGGCTTCGCTGACCGCATTCACTTTCGGGCGGCGCGTGCTGCCGACGGCGACCAGGATTTTCTCCATGCGCGGCGAATTCTACCAATCTTTCCAGAGATGGTTCTGTTTTTCTCTGGCAAAACGCGCCGTAAGAAATTCTTTCAGTTGTTCGATGGAGCCGAACACCTGGTCGGAACAAGCCAGCATCCATCCGCTGATTTCTTCCGGCACAAGCGCAGTCACCAAATACACCGGAATTCCCTTGCGATGCGCCATGGTGAGTTCAGCCGACGTGCCGCCGCTTTTGGCTTGCGCGTCCCAGTAGCAGATCACATAATCGGCGTGGTTTTCGATGATGTCCAGATCGAACGCGATAATTTTTCGGACGACGCGGCGGAAACGCTCGATGTCGGTGGATTTCCACTCGCGGAAATGCGCGGCTTCTTCTGCGGTAAGGTTTTTCCGTTCATCTTCCGCGGGATCGTACACGCGGTGGCCCAGCTGCTCGCGCAAATACGGCGCAAGCTTGCGGCGCCAGAGCCTGCCGCCGTCTTCTGCATACTCGATAGGTCCACTGAGGTACGCAAGCATCGGGGTTGGGCGGGTGGGACTCTAACATGAGGTGAAACGGACAGCTAGCAGGAGTCTGGCGGTTGCTCGCCACAAAGTGGAGCGGGATAAGGGAATCGAACCCTCGCCTCGACCTTGGCAAGGTCGCGTACTACCACTATACGAATCCCGCGTACGGAGCAACTTCGCGCCAGGCATTTATTTATAGCATGGCGGTCTGAGACGGACAAGACCTTGCGCGGGTGGGTAGTGTCCTAAATTGACGCATCGGCGGTCTTGTTGCATAAAGGAGAGCGAAGGAGGCCTCTATGGGCGCAAACGGGAAATTGACCTCGATTGGCCAGCCAGTGCCGGAGTTGCCCGTCGCAGATGTCGAGCGCGCACAACAGCATTATAGGGATGCACTTGGGTTTGAGATCGGATGGCTTTACCCAGGCGGAGAGATTGGGGCCGTGTCGCGCGGCGGCAAAGTGCCGATATTCTTTCGCAAGAGGAAGCCGCCGTTCGAACCCGCCGTTCATTGGGTGTTTGCCGAAGATATCGATGCGACGTATCAGGAACTACAGTCGTTAGGCGCGAACATCGCGGAGCCGCTGGAAAAAAAACCGTGGGGATTGCGCCAGTTCACCGTAAAAGATCTGGACGGGAATATCTTCTATTTCCACCACGACTAACGATTGCAACACCAATTGGATTTGCAATCTTCTCGCGGGGTATTAGAGAATATGCCGCACTCAGTAGCGGCGCATGCACCGGCATCGCCCCTCGGAGTACCGCATGGGATCGCTGCCCAAGAAAGTTTTCATCAGCTACGTGCAGGACGACGGCGCCGTGGCTTACGAAATCGCCGCGGGGCTGGAGTCCCAAGGCTACAGCAGCTAGTATTACGAGCGGGACTGCCCCGCCGGCGCGGATTACTTCGAGGAAACGCACAAGGCCATTTCAGACTGCGAGGCGATGGTCATCGTAATTTCGCCGCGGTCGTTGCCCTCCGATCAAATTACGCGGGAAATTGTCCGCGCCGTGGAAAGTTCTGAAGCCACGTTTCCCTTGCTATTGGAAGTTACGCATGACGATTACGCGCATCGCCGACCGGGCTGGCATCAGGCCATGGCTGCGGCGAATGCCACGCGAATTCCGCCGCCCATTCGAATCAGGTGGATCGTTCACCTGCTTTGTTCCTAGTACTCCCATCAGCAGTCACGAAGCATCGCAGGGAGGATTCCGCCCGCTGAATGCTGATCGCCGCGCGGCGGGCTGCGAATTTCTTTAAACTTGAAAACACTTTCCCTTGCATTTTCATGCCTGGCTCCTCCGGGCTGCATCCCTCTCCGAAGCCGCTGTATTTAGAGAACTTACTTTTCTTCCGCAGACATTGGGGAGCACGTTTCCTGGGCCCGCAATTGCCACCTTCTCTCTATAGGCGATGCCGGAATTCGTGGCAGTCCATGGCAGTACTGCAACTTTAGTAGCACTAGTTTTCCGGCAGTAATGGCGCGCCGGCACCTCGGTACATGGCAACCGGATGCGAACGACTCGAGCGTTTCTGCCTGCGGAGAAAACAAAGATGCGTAAGGCTGTGGTCACGTTCTGCCTGATGGTTCTCACGACGGTCGTCGCCCCGTTTTCTCTGTACGCGCAGACCAGCATTCTGACGCAGCACTACGACAACGCGCGCACCGGGCAGAACATCAGCGAGACGATTTTAGCTCCGGCGAATGTGAACTCCACAACCTTCGGCAAATTGTTCGCGCTCGGCGTGGATGGATACGTTTACGCGCAGCCCTTGTACGTTCCGGGCGTAATCGTACCGGGCCAGGGAGCCCACAACGTTCTGTACGTCGCCACCGAACACGATTCGTTGTACGCATTTGACGCCGACACCGGCGGCGCGCCGCTGTGGTACGTGACGTTTCTCGTGAACGGCGCGACCACGCTTTCCACTTCTGACGTGGGCAACACCCAGGACATCCATCCTGAAATCGGCATCACCGGCACGCCCGTGATTGACCCCGTGACCAACACTTTGTACGTGGTGGTGAACACCAAGGAAAGCGGGGCGCTCATCTATCGCCTGCACGCTCTGGACATAACCACCGGCGCTGAAAAATTTGGCGGTCCCGTGATGCTGAGCGGCTCGGTGCCGGGAACCGCTCCAGATGGAAATGGGACCAGCGTGCCGTTCAACGTGCAATGGGCCAATCAGCGGCCCGGCCTGCTGCTGCAAGGCGGATACCTTTTCATCGGATTCGCATCGCATGGCGATAACGGGCCATGGCATGGCTGGATTTTGGGCTACAACGCCACCACTTTGCGGCAAACGGGAATCTGGAACACTTCGCCAAACGGAAAAGGCAACGGTATTTGGGGTGCCGGCTCAGGACTTGCCGCAGACACCGAGGGCAATGCGTATGTCTCCACCGGAAATGGCGATGACACCGTGACGATTCCTGCGCCGCCTCCTTCGAAAACCATTGATTACGGCGACAGCATCGTGCGCATCAGTCTGACGAACGGAAATCCGACGCCGACCGATTACTTCACTCCCTACAATCAGGCAAGCCTGGATTCTTCGGACGCTGATCTTGGCTCGGGCGGCGTATTAATTCCGCCGGATCAAGGTGGCCCTTACCCGCACATTCTGCTCGAAGCGGGAAAAACCGGCCAAATCTATGTAGTGAATCGCGACAAGATGACCAGCGATGGCAGTCACTACTGCAATGGCTGCAGCAGCGATCCGGAAATTATCCAAAGCGTCGGAGGCATCGGCGGATTGTGGTCCATGCCCACGTATTGGAATGGCAACGTCTATACATGGGGCAACGGCGATCACTTGAAAGCATTCACGCTGAGCGCCGGACGTTTGTCCACTTCGCCTACTTCGCAATCGGCGGAGTCCAGCGGATTCCCGGGTTCGACGGCGGCGGTGTCTTCGAACGGCACCGCCAACGGAATCGTATGGGCGGTGGAAAGCGATGCTTACACGTCGAACGGTCCGGCAATTCTTCGCGCCTATAACGCTGGGAATGTTTCGACGCTGCTGTATGGCTCCAACCTCACCAGCGGCCGCGATCAATTGGGACCGGCGGTGAAATTTGCGGTGCCCGTGGTGACGAACGGCAAAGTATATGTGGGGGCGCAGAGGGAAGTGGACGTCTTCGGCCTGTTGGGCAGCGAGCCGCAGACTGCGGCGCCGGTCATGACTCCGCCGGCTGGATCCTATGCGGGCAGCGTTTCGGTGACCATGTCCAGCGCCACTCCGAACGCGACGATTTACTACACCACGGACGGCTCGGCGCCTTCCACTGCATCGAATTTATATTCTGGCGCGGTCACGCTCACCGTAACCACCACGATTAACGCGATCGCCATCGCCGACGGCTCAATTCAAAGCACGGAAAGCACCGCGGCTTACGTGATCGCCTCGCAGACCGCGCCGCCTAATTTTTCTCCGGCTGCCGGCACCTACGTTTCAGCGCAATCCGTGACGTTGACAGACGACACTTCCGGCGCTGTGATCTACTACACCACAAATGGCAACGCGCCCACGCACAGTTCGGCGATTTACTCGAGCCCCATCGCGGTGAGTACCACGGCTACCATCAAGGCCATCGCCTCGTCCGCGGGACTGAGCGACAGTTCTGTCGTCAGCGGCGCGTTCACAATCACCGCCAACGGAACAACGCCGATCAACTTCGGCCTCGGTTTCAGCAATTCCGGCTGCATGCAGATGAATGGCAGCACTGGACTGAACGACAGCCGGCTGCAACTGACCAACGGCGCAGCCAACGAAGCCGGCAGCGCATTTTGCACCACGCAGGTGGACGTGCGTGGATTCGTCACAGATTTCACTTTCCAACTGTCGGACGCGAGCGCCGATGGCATCACTTTCACGCTGCAGAATTCTGCGGCAGGCGCGAAGGCGCTTGGTCCCGGGGGCGGGGGGCTCGGCTACGGGCCGGACACCATCGGAGGCTCGGGCGGGATTGTGCCGAGCGTTGCAATCAAGTTCGACCTCTACAATAACAATGGTGAAGGCGACGATTCGACGGGCCTCTATACCAACGGCGCATCGCCGACCACGCCGTTTGTGGATTTGACTTCGTCCGGCATTGACCTGCACAGCGGCGACACCATGGCCGTGCACGTGACCTACGACGGCACGACCTTGACGATGACCATCACCGACGCCGTGGTGAATAAAACTTTCACGCACAGCTGGCCGATTAATATTCCCGCGATCATCGGCGGAAATTTGGCCTACGCGGGATTCACCGGCGGGACGGGCGGCTTGACGGCAAGCCAGAAAATCGAATCGTGGACGTTCGTCTCGTACGTGCCGCAATCGCAGCAGTGGACGATCGTGACCACCA
This sequence comes from uncultured Acidobacteriota bacterium, assembly GCA_963821765.1. GTDB lineage: Bacteria > Acidobacteriota > Terriglobia > Acidiferrales > UBA7541 > Palsa-295. The sequence goes on along the minus strand of CAWGFF010000016.1, from coordinate 215,281 downwards.
GCGAGTCCGCGCCGAATGCCTCGGCACTAACCGACGCCAACGGAAATCCGTACCCGTGCAGCGGGCAAAGCCCCGATAATTCCGGCGACGCGAATCCGAATTGCTACAACCCGCTGGTCATAACTACCGACTGGCACGCTCCCACGATTTCCGGCGGCGGAACGAACACCATCATGCTGGCGAATACGTTTACGAATTCCAGCTGCTCGGCTGCGGGAAACGTGACCAGCATTACCACCACCGGTTATCTTCCTTCCGGCACGTACAGTGCTGTAATCAGCGTGGCGCTTGATAATGGCGCGACTATTACTTTCACCGGGACGAGTTCCTCGAACAGCAGCCAATTTTCGGGGACTTTTTCTTCCACGGGAAGTTGCATGGGCGGCGATTCAGGAGCTTTCACCGCGACCTTATTTCCAACCGTGAACGGGATGTATGCCGGCTCGTTCGAATCCACGACGGGCGGATCGAATGCCAGCGTGCAGATGGGGCTGCAAACCGATTGGAATTTCAACGTCACCGGCACAATTACGCCGGCAACGGGCGCGCCGGTTTGTTTTTCGAATCTCACCATCGGCACGCCGCTCGCGAATACGTATGGATCCAGCATGGCGAGCGGCGACGTGATCGAAGCGTATGGCTCGGACAACAGCGGCAACGTGGTCGCGTTTATCGCCAGCAACTCGGATGCGAACGAACAACTGCTGCCCGACGGCGGACTATACGTCACCTACGTCGGACTGGCCGGCGCTTGCAACGGAATCTCCGGAACCGACGTGCCATTCAAGAAAGTCGTAACATGGCGTTGGCAGCCACCGCGTCCGATATGGCCGCACGCGCCCTTCGTGCCAGGGCACGCGCCGATCTGGCGATTCGGGAATGTGCGGGCGCAGCCATGGCTGCATCGCTTGGTTCGTCCTGCAGTTCGTCCTGCAGTTCGTCCTGAAATTCATCCTGAACTTCGTGCGGATCCGCGTCCGAAAGTTCGTCCGGAAATAACTCCCGAGGTTCATCCGTAAGTTTGAACCGAGCCGAGTGCGGCGCTCATCGCGAGATTGCGACGCCAGCACTTGCCTCGACGAGTTTTTGCACGGCAGCCGCGACAGCCAAAACGAGATCCGCTGTCGGCTTCATTGCTTGCTGAATCATCGCGATCTGTTGCTGCCTCCACTCCGCCTGCGTGGGTTTCCGCGCCTCAATGCTGTCGAGTGCGTGCAATCCCGCGGCACCCAGCGCGGCGAGATTCTGCGAAACCGGCGTGACTTCTTTGAGCAAGAACGAATTTTCCAGCAACGCTTGTAACGCGCCGTCGTTATCGCGCCACTCCGTCAATTGTTCGCGAATGTAGGATTCCGCCGCGGCATCTTGAAAATTGCTCGCGGTAAATTGGTCCACTGCGGATGAGAATCTCCTGGCGGCTGCGCTTTCCGGCGCGATCGCATCCACCATCCGATTCAGCGGAACGTCGCTGGTCTGAATCCCGCCGGCCTTTTCTGCTTCCGTCTCGCGAATCGTGATGCTCGCCGGTTGCACCGCTTGCGCCAGCACCTCGAGCGCAGCGATATCATCCGTTCCAGCTGCGCGCGCCAGCATCACAGCGCTGCTCGAGCGGTGTCTCAGGCCCAGTTCTTCCAAGCGCTCGCTGACCGCCGCCATCCGGCAATACATCGAATTCACATCCTGCACCCGCTGCGGCGACCACAGGCGCTCAGCAATCGCCGCAGCGCGCGGCCAGATGCGCGATTCGATCGTTTCATCGGACGCAAACTCCTCCCACATGCACGCCTCGCCGCCGAGAATCAGTTGCTGTTGCGCGGGCGTCAGGGCCGCATCGGCACCCGCCAGGGGATCAACCAAATAATGCTGCGCCGCGGGGGCCATCGCGTCCAGGTAATAGCCGCTCGATAAAATTCCGCGGTAACCTTGCCTTGCCGCTTCGGCCAGCGAATCCTGGCCGCGCCACGATTGGATGACGATGTCCTTGGGCATTCCGGGCGTCAATATCTCGTCCCAGCCGACCATGAATTTGTGATGTTTGCTGACAATTTTTTCCACTCGATCCGTGAAATATTGCTGCAGCTGCTGATTGCTCTTCAGATTGTGCGCTTGCATGAAGTCGTGGATTTTCGCGTTCGCGTCCCACTGCTTGCCGTTCACTTCGTCGCCGCCGATATGAAAATAGCGGTCTGGAAATAATGTACCCATCTCGCCAATAAACTTGTCTAGCATCTTATAAGTGGATTCGCGCGTCGGATCCATCGCGGGATCGAAAATTCCCCAGCGGCGCTCGATCTGGTATGGTCCTGCGCCGCTCGAAAGCTCCGGATAGCCGACGAACCACGCCGTGCTGTGCCCTGGCATGTCGAATTCCGGCACGACGCGTATGCCACGGTCGGCGGCGTAGGTTATCAGCTCGCGCATTTCAGTTTGCGTGTAGTACATGCCGTCGGAGCCTAGTTTCTGCAGCTTCGGAAAGGCCTTGCTCTCCAGACGGAAGCCCTGATCGTCCGACAGATGCAGGTGCAGCACATTCATCTTTACGGCGGCCATCGCGTCCACGTTGCGCTTCAGAGTTGCCATCGCGATGAAATGGCGGCTGACGTCTATAGACAACCCACGCCAAGGAAAACGCGGCGAATCTTCAATATGAACTGCGGGCGCCACGAAGCCGTCGGGCGTTAATTCGACAAGCTGCAGAAACGTTTGCAGCCCGCGCATCACGCCGAGGGGGTTCGGAGCTGTCAGTTTGACGCGAGCGCTGCTTACGTCCAGAATGTAACTCTCGTCTTCGCCCAAATCCTGAACGGCCGCGCTGCCGTGATCGGCGTGGATTACTAGAGTCGCGTGGCCTGCGTCAGCAATCCGGTCGTTCACGAAATATCCCGTCTGCCGGCCCATGTCGCGCAAGAATCGCTGCGCCGCGCGCTCCAGCCTCGGTTCATCGTAGCCAGCAATCGCCACAGAAAAGGTCTGCGCAACCACCAAGCGGCCGGTACTGAGCGTCACAGTGGCCGGCATCGGCATCACATTGATAGCAGGAGATACTTGCGGCGCCTGCGCTGTTAGAGCGGAACTAATCAGAGAAAACATCATTACCAGTAGGTAACTGAAGTGCACTGCGTGCTTTCCGATTCCAGAATGAGCGCCCACGTCTCTCCCAAGAGCAACGCAAAATAACACGCTCTGTCGCGAAATCCGCAGCATTTTTCAGCAAGTCGCCGGCAAATTCGGCCGCCAAAGAAAATCTTCGCCGCGATTTCCCATTGCCTCGGCCGGGCGAAGTGTGCCATAAATCCGCCCCGCCATGACATTCACTTTATTGGATTGGTCCGCGATTATTGCTTACCTGCTGATTACGCTCCTGCTGGGACTTTATTTTCGCCGCTCCGCCGGCAGAAGCTCGGAAGATTATTTCGTATCCGGTCGGACGGTATCGTGGTGGCTGGCGGGCACTTCCATGGTGGCCACCACGTTCGCGGCGGACACGCCGTTGCTGGTCGCGGGGCTGGTTTACACCCAGGGAGTTTCCGGAAACTGGATCTGGTGGGCGTTTCTGCCGTCTGGGATGATGACGGTTTTCTTGTTCGCGCGCTTGTGGCGCCGCTCCGGCCTGATGACCGACGTGCAATTCGCGGAGATGCGCTATTTCGGCAAGCCCGCGGCATTTCTGCGCGGCTTTCGCGCCATTTATCTGGGCGTGCTGATGAACTGCCTGATCCTCGGCTGGGTCACGAAGGCGATGATCAACATCGTGGGCACTACGCTCGGCGTCACCATTAGCCAGTGGCATTTCTTGCAGAGCATGTCGGTAAGCCTCACGCGAATTTTTGGCCCGGTTTTTTCCGGCACCGACGGCTATGCGCTGATTATCTGCATTTTTTTCCTGATTCCCTTCACCGGCTTCTATGTTTCGCTTGGCGGACTTTCCGGCGTGCTGTGGACTGATCTATTTCAGTTCATTCTGAAAATGGGCATCGTCATCGCCATCGCGTGGTACGCCGTGGAAGCTGCCGGCGGCATGAGCTCGATGATCAGCCAGATCGCCGCGCTGCGCGCCAAAAATGGCGGTTCCGATCCGCTCGCGTTTCTCCCTGATTTTTCACAAGGATTTGCGAGCGAGACGCTCTGGACGTTGCCGGTAATTACTTTTTGCGTGTACCTCGGCGTGCAATGGTGGGCGTTCTGGTATCCGGGGGCAGAACCCGGCGGTGGCGGATACATCGCGCAGCGGATTTTCAGCGCGCGTGACGAGCGGCAAGGTTTGCTCTCCGTGTTGTGGTTCAACGTGGCGCACTACGCGCTGCGTCCGTGGCCTTGGATTCTCACCGCACTTGCAGCCATCGTTCTGTACCCCGGCCTGGCGCATCCGGAAACCAGTTACATGCTGATGGTCAACGACCATGTGCCGCACGCGCTGCGCGGCATCATCGTGGCGGGATTTCTGGCCGCGTTCATGTCCACGATCGCGACCCAACTGAACTGGGGGACTTCGTACGTGGTCGAGGATTTCTACCGGCGCTTTCTGGTGCGGCACGCTTCCGAGCGCCACTACGTGCGCGTTTCGCAGGTCGTCACGATTTTGCTGGTGATCGCCAGCGGTTATGTCTCCGCGCAACTCGCTTCGATTCGTTCCGGCTGGCAAGCAGTGCTGGAAGTGGGCGCGGGAACCGGCAGCGTGTATCTGCTGCGCTGGTACTGGTGGCGCATCAACGCGTGGAGCGAAATTTCTTCCATGATCACCGCGCTGGTTTTGACTTTGGCTTTGAATTCGGAAGGATTGTGGAACGCGCTGATTGGGCGGCCGACGTTCTACACCGGCTCGGCGACGGTGCTGTTCGCAAAAAACGTGCTGACCACGACGGTAGTGACGACGACGGTGTGGATCCTCGTGACTCTTCTCACCGCGCCAGAGCCGAACAGCATTCTGCTTTCGTTCTACCGCAAAGTTCGCCCGGATGTGACGGGATGGAAGACCATCGCTGCGCTGGCTCCCGAAACTGCTGCGACCCACGATCTTGGCCGCAATCTGTGGTGCTGGATCCTCGGCACAGTGATGGTGTACAGCGCGCTATTCGGGGTCGGCAAATTGCTCATGCAAAAATGGAGTATGGGAATTTGCCTCACCACGCTGGCGGCGCTCTGCGCCTGGCAAATGTCGCGCGAATTAAGCCACGGCCACGGCTCGCCGGAAAGAGTGATTCGAAGCGTCGCAGCCGCGTGACGCGACTGAATGCGCCGGTCCCGGTAACGAGCGTTACTTCACGGATTAGCGTGCCTTGTCCATGCCTCGTGTATATGTTCAAACGATTTGTTCTCCGAGTCCGAGAACGCCAGAATGAGCCAAGACGTCGGGAGGTCGATGTCCGAAGGAAACTGCTCGTAGTAGGACGCAATTTCGCGCGCGTAATTGTCTGGCAGTTTCGAAAAACTGAGTTGCTGGAGCATGCATTTTTGTAGTGGGCTTTTGTTGAGATCGAGCGCATCCTTCGGCGGATCCGCGAAAGAATATTCTAGACATCCTGACCGAAAAGCGATCGCGTACGCCGAGAGAAAGCCGGTGACGAAGCTCACGCGCTGCTCAGCGTTCCAGCCTAGCCAAATTCGTCCCTCGCCAGACGTTCTCGGTGTCGGATAGATGACGTCTTTTTTCCTCGGCGCGAGAGTTTGGGCCGCGAGCACAGTAAACATCGCTACTAGAACAAAATGTTTAGTCATGTCGACTCCTCTGCTCGTCCCGCGGTCCGCCGCAATTTTATTCTCGTACGGCGGGCAGGCAACGCCGACCTGGGTACCAGACGCATTCGCAGGCCGTCAGCGGAATCTGCGAATCACCAGCGTGTGGCGGCCTGAGCGGTAGAGGCCTAGCACGTACATGCAAGCCCTACCCTTGGTGGTGAAAATCAGCTGGCGAATTCGCAGGAGTGCACTGCCGCGTGGCACGGCCAGCAGTTCCGCGGTTTTCAAATCCGCAGCGGTAGCGTCAATTTCCTCGTCGGCGTAGGCCAGTTCCACTCCGTATTCACGCTCGAGCGTAACGAATAGCGAGCCGCGCTCCAGCTCTCCCCCCGCGAGCGCGGGAAATTCGTCAGCCGACAAATAGCAAGTCTCCAACGCGAATGGTTCATCGCCCGCCTGCCGCACCCGTTCCAGCATGAACAAATGGCTGTTCGACGGCAGCGAAAGCCGCGCCGCGATTTCGTGTTCGTTGTCGAGCACGCTGGAGGAAATAATTTTCGACCTGCCCATCAATCCCCTGCTGGCCATTTGCTCGGTGTAACTCATCAGCTTGTTGAAATGAATTTTTGGCGGCGCGACGAACGTGCCGGAACCGTGGCGGCGCTCCACCATGCCTTCACGGGCCAGGTCGGCGAGCGCATGGCGCGCGGTCATCAAGCTGACTTTGTGCATCTTGGCGAGCTCGCGTTCGGAAGCAACGGCGTCGCCGGGGCGAAGCTGGCCGGATTCGATGCGCTTGCGGATTACGTTCTGGATGCGCTTGTACGTGGGCTCGCCGTTACGGCCGATCGGTGTCATGAAAGCTCCGGAAAGTGCTGAGAGTCTAGCAGGTTAGGGCCTCAGCGCCACGGAAAGGCGCCAGGCCCAGCCTCCAAAGTGCAAACATGCTGCTATAGAGCGCCAATATCCGCTATAGAGCTTAGTTGAAAAATCTGTCAGAAGTCTTATACATATTCATTCTTCTCTTGACAAGCTATATTTTCCGCTATATAGCTCTTGCCATCTTTAGGGTGCTTGGGGGTTTTTATGGCATTTCGCCGCACAGAATCCACGCAGGAGGCTTTCGTGATCAAGAATTCGCGCTGCACGGCCACGGCAGTATTCTTTTGCGCTATTTTGCTAATCGGGCTGGTCACCGCGGCCCCACAGGCTTGGAGCCAGCAGGCTTCCGGTTCCATCACCGGGTCAGTTACCGACGCGTCAGGGGCCGCTGTCACTAACGCGACCATCACCGCGCGCGACGTTGACCGCGGCACCACGTGGACGACGCAGACGAACGGTTCCGGCGCTTATACCTTTCCTCAAGTGGCGGTGGGTAATATCGAAGTGGCGGTGGAGGCCTCCGGCTTCTCCAAAGAAGTCCACCCCCCTTCACGCTGATTCTGAATCAAATCGCGCGCATTGACTTCCAGCTGAAGGTCGGCAACGTCTCGCAGACCGTGGAAGTGACGGCCGCCCCGCCCCTGCTGCAAACGGACTCAACCGAACTGGGCACGCTCCTGGACTCGACTGCCACCACCGCGCTGCCCTTGTCCACGCGCAATGTCAACCAGTTGACGCTGCTGACCCCAGGGGTCGTCAGTCCGAACATTTTTGCGTTTCAGGCCCCGCAAGCCACGTTCGGCACCGGACGCCCGTACGTGAATGGCGCGCGCGAACAAGACAACAATTTTTCGCTGGATGGAATGGACACCAACCAGGCCGATAACAACGAAGTCGGCTACGTGCCCGGCGTGGACGCGGTGCAGGAATTCAACATCATCGCGGGAAATGCTCCGGCGGATTTCGGCAATTACATCGGCGGCGTCGTGGTGGAAACTCTGAAATCCGGCACCAATCAGTATCACGGCGACATTTTCGAATTCTTGCGCAATACCGACCTGAATGCCAACACTTGGCAGAACAAGGCCATTTCGCAGTTCAATCAGCTGCCCGGCGGCAGCGGCGCGATCCTTCCGCGCAATCCGCCGCAGTGGAACGATTTTGGCGCTACGTTCGGCGGTCCGATCATCAAGAACAAGCTGTTCTTCTTCATGGACTACCAGGAATCTCTCTACAACACGCCCGCGAATTCGGTGCCCTTCGCCGCGGTGCCCGCGGCATTTCGCACCGGCGATTTTTCGTCGCTCTGCACCACGGGCTTCACCGCTGGCATTTGCACAACTCCTTCCCAGCAGCTGTATAATCCCAATTCCAGCGCGAATCCGGCGACCCGAACACCCTTTCTGAACAACCAGGTGCCGATCCTCAGCACCGCTGCCCAGAATATGATCAATTCGTCGCTCTTCCCGGCCCCGAACACGACCAGCTACACGCAACACAGCTACGTTGATTCGTACCAAGGTGACTTGAAAGTTGACTGGCAAGCAACCGCGAACGACCACATCATGGGACGTTGGTCGCAGCAGTACGTGATCAACAACACCACCAACAGCATCCAGTTACTCCCGGACCTCACCAGGGAATACCCGTTGAAGAATTTCGTGCTGGACTACGCGCATACCTTCTCGCCCTCGTGGCTCAACGAGTTCCGCGTGGGCTTCCAGGACTTTCCAGCGAACGACCAGGTCTATACGAACCCGACTGGCATCAACCTGCCCGAGAGCTTTGGTATCCCAGGCGTTCCGACCACCATTCTTCCCTGTATGACCTTCGCTGGTACGTCTTGTAACGGCGGGACGTACACCAGCCTGGGCAGCACGGACGGCGTGGAGATCTTCCACGACACTACCATCGAGCTGGAAGATGTTGCCACGTGGACGCACGGCAACCACGCCATCCACTTCGGGTTTGAATATTTTCATTACATCATGAACGATATTTACCCGGGCAATGAAGGCGTGGCCGGTTCGTTCTCCTTCAGCGGGCAGTACACGGGCAATAGCGCAACTGGAACGGTGCCGGGCAACGGTTTCGCCGATTTCCTGCTCGGACTTCCCAGCGACGTGACGCTCGGTACGCCGCTGAATTTCAATCTGCGGAACAGCCTGTTCGGGGCGTTCGTGCAGGATAATTGGCGCATCACTAAAAACCTGACGCTGAACCTGGGAATGCGCTACGAGCTGACCACACCTCGCGGAGATAAGAACAGCTTGAACAACGTTAATTTCGACCGATTCACAGGCGCCCCGCAGATCGGGACGAACTACAACACCTACACCGGCATTGATAACTTCCAGCCGCGCATCGGTCTCGCGTGGCAGCCAGGCTTTATGCCCAACACGGTAATTCGCGCAGCGTACGGAATTTCCACTTACATGGAGGGCAACGGCGTAAACAACCTCGCGGTCGTAAATCCTCCCTACGTGGTAAATCGCGAAGCGAATAACACGGGACTGGCCTTGCCCCCCTTCACTTTGGACCAGGGCTATACGGCTTTCCCCAGCGCTCCGTGCACAGCCGCGGGGCTGATGGCGTTCTCGCCGGACTGCATCTCCGCGACCACGCTGCACCTGACTAACCCAAACCTGCAGCCGGCTGTGGACCAGCAGTGGAACGTGACCATTCAACACCAGTTCGGAAACAGCACGACGGTTTCCGCAGCCTACGTCGGCAATAAGATTGACCATATGTCTGACATCTACCTGCTGAACCAGGAAATGCTTTCTGGTGGTGTGTTGACGCCTAGCCCGTTTGCACCGCCGCTCGTCTCGGGCGGCGCGAACGTGCGCTACAACGATTCCAGCGCCATCCAGCGCTACAACGCTCTGGAACTCACGCTGATCGAACGCCCCTGGCACGGCGTGCAGGCTCAGGTGAACTACACCTGGTCAAAGTGCCTTTCCAACTCGCTCGGTTATTTCGGCCAGTACGGCGACGAAGAAGGCATCGGCGTGAGCCAAACCGGCGGCGGATACTTCTTTTTCCAGAACATCTATGACCAGATGGCGGACTATGGCCGCTGCATCAGCGACATTGCCAGCGCGTTCAACGGCTACGTGATTTACGATCTGCCGTTTGGCCGGGGACAGAAATTTGGCGACGGCGTGAGCAGCGTCGTCAACCAAATCATCGGCGGCTGGCAAGTCGCGACGGGATTCAACGTTCACTCCGGGTTCGCAATCAATCCATCCGCACCCGATCAGTCCGACACCGGCGGCGGTGTGGGCGCCGCTTACCGGCCCGACTGCGTGGCGGGCGTCAACCAAAAAGGCAGCGGCGTTCTGGAGAACATCGCGGGAAACATCGGCATACAGTTCTTGAATCCCGCGGCCGTGACCTTGCCAGGAACGCACACGTTTGGAAATTGCGGAGTGGGCTCATTCCGCGGACCTGGACTTTCGACTGCAGACATCAATATCACAAAAAATTTCCACATCACCGAGCGGTTCAACCTGCAATTCATGACGCAATTCATCAACTTGACCAACACGCCGGTATTCTCTGCACCGAACGGATCCTGCGCGCCATCGTGCAGTGGCATAATCACGCCGGGCCCCAGCGGCGGCGGCACGGGCACGGCCGGCACATTCGGGTTGGTACAGTCAGCTAATCCGGGCCGACAGATACAATTTGGGTTGAAGCTCTTGTTCTGATTTGCAGCGACCGGTTTGCAGCAAAAAGGGGCCCCCACCCCTTACGGAGTCGTTGCCTAACGGCGGCGGCTCCGTTTTTATTTGCGCGCGATTGCAAAGGAGAAGCGGCCATGGAAACGCGCGGCAATTCTTCGAACCTGAAGCGCGAAGGGACGCTCCGGGTGAAATTCGCTGAGTCCAGGGCCAGATCAGCCGTGCGGCGCCCGCTGCGGCAACGGAATCCATCCCAGAAAGATTAGAATCATGGCAATCTCGATGCCCATTATGATCAATGTCGGGATCCAGAAATTAAACGGATTCTCGTCGCGATCAAAGCCGCCCGGCGGACAGCGCTTGTAATAGCGCTTCCCGGTAAACAGACTGAAGCCCGCCCAGCCCAAGCTGGCAACTCCAAGCACCAAGAATGCCATCGCTCCCGCCTCCGGATGACTGCCTGATTACCGACCGCTATCATCCCCATCAATGTTAAGCCTGCGATTCTTTCCGTGAACCTGATGCGTGGTACACAGGTTCCCAAAACGTATAGACGCGGCGGATGCAACTCGGAAGTCCTGGCACATGGACGTCAGATTATCGCTGAGCGTTCGCGGACACGAGATATCAGAGTCACAAAGGTGCGCGATACGCAAAGCGGCTGGCGCGACGGTCTGGATTTTGCGAAATTTTGTACGGGGTGCCGTAAGGCGGAGCAGCAATATCCTGCGAACACGGGAAGCCGGAAGACTGGAGCCGAGGCCCGGACTTGAACCGGGGACCTGCCGATTACGAATCGGCTGCTCTACCAACTGAGCTACCTCGGCGCCTGCACGACTGTAACATCGGCGCAAAAAAGCTGTCAAACTTTGGCCGCGAAATCTGCGCAGCGTGCGCGGCCATCGAATCCCTCAACGCGAGATGGGATACATCAGCCAGGCGACTCCGACGCCAACCAGCACGAACAATACGAAGGACCACAGTGCGTATCTAACGCCGCCCTCGCGCGTCCGGTGCGACAGGCACGCCAGCACCACCGAAACCAGCAGCGCGAACAGCAGCATGGCGCCAAAGTGGCTAAGCCGCAGCGCACTCGCGATCAGTAGGTACGCGCCGCGATCCACTTAGCTCCTCCTGCCCGTGGCGATCTCGATCGTGTCCAGCACCGCCAGCACGTTGACCACTCCCGCCGCCGCGATGAATCGCGTGCCGTAATCGCCCGCGGCGCGCGAAACGTCCGGTCCGGCAGCCTCGAAAAACCGCGAAAAATAATAGAAGACTCCGGTCCCCGCATCCGCCACAAAACCCAGCGTGCCGAATGGATCGCCGGAGTGCGGAGGGAACACATTGCCGCGAAGCAGATAGCCGCTGATGACGAGTCCGCTGACAGCACAGAAAAATATCAGCGCGCGCCCCCAGCGCCCCAGCAGAAGATGCCCCAAACCAGGCACGAACCACGCCGCAATTGCCGCGAATAGCGTCAGCCCCGCGCGGCTGGCACTCATCCGCGACGGCTGCACCTTCGGAACTGCCGAGACGCCTTGGCCGTCAGACGCGTGACGCCCCGCCGTCTCGCTGCCGGCCACTTGATTGGTTGGAGCTTGATCGCCTGATAACGAGCTGGCAGACGACGGACGTGCCGTAGTGTCGCCAGCGGCCGTGTGGCTGCCCGATTCCTGGTTTACTAGCGCGTCGCGGAGCGTAGCTTCGTTTCCGGGCAATTCGTTCAAGGTCACCTAAGCCAGCAACGGAAGAATTTCTTCCTGGATGGCGCCGGTGACGCGCGCTTCGTTCTCGCCGACGTACACATTTACTTCGCTGCGCACGCCGAACTCCGGCAGATAAATTCCTGGCTCGATCGAGAAGCAGGTGTGTGGCGCGATTTTTCTATCGTCGCGCGTTTCCAGGCCGTCCATATTCGCGCCGTTGCCGTGCACTTCCTGTCCGATGCTGTGCCCGGTGCGGTGCACGAAATATTTTCCGTAACCGGCTTTGCGAATCGTCTCGCGCGTCATGCGGTCCACTTCCCAGCCGTGCACCGCGCGTTTTTTCGCCACCGCGTCCTTGACGAATTCAATCGCGGCGTTGCGCGCGTTCTTCACGATGCGGAAAATTTTGGCGTAGGAATCCGGCACGCGCTCGCCCAGGTAGCCCACCCAGGTAATGTCGTAATACACGCTGCCCGGCCGATTCAGCTTCGCCCAGATGTCGAGCAGCAGCAGATCTCCGGCGCGTATGGGGCGCGAGCCTACGGCCTGCGGTTCATAGTGAGGGCTGCCGTTGTTCGGTTGCACGGCAACGATGGGCGGCTCGGCGGTCGTGAGCCCGCTAGCGCGAAACTGTTCGACGATCCACTGCTGCAGCTCATATTCCGTCAGCGGCTTCCCTTCCCGCACGAACTTCGCCGCGCGTTGAAACGCTTCGCGCGTGATGCGGTCCACGATTTTCCCAGCCTCGCGATGCCCCTGAAATTGTTCTTCCGACCAGCTCGCTTCGAATTTCTGCACCAGGTCCGCGGAGCTCACCACTTTTTTCTTCAGCTTGCGAATCAGTTCGATGGTTCCCGCATCTACCAACCCGATGTAGGGAATATTGTTGTCCGGCGAATATTGCATGGCGATGGTTTTGCTGCCGGAAAGCAGCTTCGGCAGCATTTTGTGAAGCTCTTCCCAGCCCGCGTATAAGAGTTTCTTGCCTTCCAGCGAATCCAGCGTGCCCTGCTCGATTTTGTGCACCAGCTTGCGCGCATCGCCTTTCGCGGGGATGAAATAAAACCAGCGCCGCGTGACCATGCCATTCGGATCGAGTCCGAGGATTTTCCCCGCAATAGGATCGCGATGATGGTGATCGCAAAAGAGCCAGCCGTCGAGCTTGGCCGCGCGCAATGCAGCTTGAATAGCCTTGATATCGGGCATTTCGTCAGTCCTTGGCTTTCTTCGCCGGGCGTTTTACCCCTGCAGCCAGCGCCAGCACTTGCTCGCGCTTCACGCCTGCAACGACCACGCGCTTCCTGCGGCTCTTTTCGCCCGCCACGATTCTAACAGCCGCCAGCGGCACGTTCAAACGCTCCGCCAGCAGCTGCACGAGCGCTTCGTTCGCGCGATCGTTCACCGGCGGCGCGGTCAGGCGAATTTTCAGCGCGTCCCCGTGTTCGCCTTCGATAGCGTCCCGGCTGGCTCGCGGCTGCACCCGCACGTAAAACGATACGCCTGCATCATTCGCCACTATTTCCATTTCGTCCCGCAATTTCCGTCCCGGCTTGCACAATAAGACGTAGGTAACTGTCGTTCGTCCCCTCCGACGATTCGCGCCTCAGCCGCGCAGCACGAATGTGGCGCGCCCGGAGCCGCACGAGGCATCAGGCAGTAGAACCGCGCGGCCCAAACAACGCAGTGCCGACGCGAATCTCCGTGGCTCCCTCTTCGATTGCCACCTCGAAATCATGGCTCATGCCGATGGAAAGCACCGGAAGCGCGCGGCTGAGCCGCCGGCTCAAGTCGTCGCGCAATTCGCGGAGCCTGCGAAAATAGGGCCGCACCTGCTCGGGCTCATCGAAAAACGGTGGAATAGTCATCAATCCGACAAATTCCAGATGCGCGAACGGCGCAATACTCGTCGCCAGCGATAACAAGTCAGCTTCGGCAACTCCGCTCTTGGTTTCTTCACCGCCGAGGTGTACCTCGATCAGCACCGGCAGGCACTTCCCCTCGGCGTCCGCCGCGGCGTGAAGTTTCTTCCCGAGCGCCAAATCGTCCAGCGAATCCACGCGCCGAAAAATGTGCGCGGCGCGACGAGCTTTGTTGCTCTGCAAGTGGCCGATCAGATGCCACGTCGCGTCGAGGTGCGCCACCTTCGGCAGCTTCGTTTCCCATTCCTGCACGCGATTTTCGCCGAAGTGCCGCAGCCCGGCTTCATAAGCCGCCACGATCGCTTCGGCCGGATGAGTCTTCGACACCGCCACCATGGTGATTTCGTCCGCGCGTCGCCCGCAGCGCTTGGCAGCGCGCGCAACGCGCTCCTGAATTTGCGCGAAGTTCGCGGCAACCGCTGAAGCATAGTTCGTCATCGCCGCGATTCTAGCACGCCGAAAACGACGACGCCCGCCGAGGCGTTATCCTGAGGAGCTCAGCGACGAAAGATCCCTCTTCGATCTGACGCGCTGCGCGCCGTTCGCGGCTTGCTCATCACTAATCGCCACTCACGAATTGCCAATCACTCGACGCGCGCCGCGTCTGCGGAAACGCCTCCCTATGCTAGACTGTCCTTCAACTCCATGCCTGCCCGCGGCAAACTCATCGTGCTAGAAGGTATTGACGGCTCCGGGAAACGCACGCAGCTGGAAATGATCGCGCGCGCATTCTCGTCGCGCGGCATCGCTGTCACGCAAGTGAGCTTCCCGCGCTACGACGGATTCTTCGGCAAGATGGTGGCGCGCTTTCTCAACGGCGAATTCGGCCCGCTGGACTCCGTTGACCCGCATTTTTCCGCGCTGCTCTACGCCGAAGATCGCCGCGAATCACGTCCAGCGCTGGAATCGGATCTCGCTGCGGGCAAAGCTCTGCTCGCGGACCGTTACATCGCATCCAATCTGGCGCATCAGGGCGCCCGCGTTCCGCCCGCAAAACGCCGCGAATTTCTGGCGTGGCTCAAAGAGCTGGAGTATCGCGTGTACGAGCTGCCCCCCGAAGACCTGGTGATCTACCTGCGCGTGCCCGCCGAAGAAGCTCACCGCCTGGTGGGCGAAAAAGCCAAACGCCAGTACACCGAACTGCGCCGCGACCTGCTGGAAGCCGACCTGGCGCATCTGCGCGCCGCTTCGGTGGTTTACGACGAGCTTATGCGCCAACCCAACTGGGTGAAGATTGAATGTTACGACGACCAGGCCGGAGCACTGCGAGCCCCGGAAGCAATTCATAAGGAGATTTTGGCGGCGATTGAAGCGCGCGTGTTCCCCGCGCTGCACGCCAGCCGCTGATCCCATGGGCTTCCACGAATTTCTCGGCAACGAACGCATCGTCACCGCCCTGCGCGGGATGCTGCGCCGCGATCGCGAGCCCGGCGCCATGCTCTTCACCGGACCGCGCGGGATTGGCAAATACACTCTCGCGCGCATGTTCGCGCAAGCCGCGAATTGCGAGCGGCTGCACGATGATTTCTGCGGCGAATGTGAATCCTGCAAGCGCATGGCGCCGTTAACCGATCCCGCCGCGTTAATTGCGGCCGGCCTCGCAGAGCGCGGCGAATCCGCGGACGCCTCGATGGTCGAGCGCGTGCCGCTGATCATTGAGCCTCATCCCGACGTGTGGCTGCTGGTGCCAGACCCAGTGCGCCGGCTCGCGCCCGTCGCACGCCCGATGATTCGTGTAGGCCAGTTGCGCGCCGTGCAACGCGCTGCGTATTTCAAACCGCAAGGGCGCCGCCGCATTTTCATTCTGGACGACGCCCACACCATGCGCTGGAACGATGCCGACCTGTTCCTGAAA
Organism: uncultured Acidobacteriota bacterium; assembly: GCA_963821765.1. GTDB lineage: Bacteria > Acidobacteriota > Terriglobia > Acidiferrales > UBA7541 > Palsa-295. The sequence goes on along the minus strand of CAWGFF010000016.1, from coordinate 199,554 downwards.
ATCCTGGAAGAGCCGCCGGAAAGCGCGACGTTGATTCTGCTCGCGCCCACTCCCGATTCCGTGCTGCAGACCATTCGCTCGCGCTGTCTGCAATTCCATTTCGCGCCGGTCGCCGTCGAGCAAATTGAAACGTTTCTCGCCGCGCGCACCGAGGCCAAAGCGCCGGAACGAAAGCTCGCCGCGCAACTCTCCAGCGGCAGCCCGGGCATGGCTCTCGCGCTGGACCTGGAAGAATCCGCGCGCCTGCGCCGCGGCGTTCTGAGCCTGCTGGAAAAAACCATCAACGGCGGAAAAGCCGGGGAAATTTTCGCCGCAACCGCGCAGCTCGCCAAACAGGAAAAGGAATCGTTTGAAAATATTCTGACGCTGTTCTATAGTCTGCTCACAGACCTTCTTGAACTTTCCCAAGGTCCGAAGAGCAGTCTCGCCCGAAATCCCGACTTACGCCGTGAATTGGAAGCACTCAGCAGGAAAATAGATTTCGCGTGGATCTCGCGGGCTACTCATGGGCTGGATCGCCTGGAAAACCGCCTGAAGCGGAATATTAGCCGCCAGTTGGGTTTGGACGCGCTTCTTCTTTCACTGAGCAGCCGCTAGTGCGGCCGCACGAATTCTTGTCTTTTTTCAAATTGACTGCAACCTAAAACCTTTTTCCGCAGTCATAACAGGAAGCATCAACTGGAAGGAGCATCCATGGTAAATCGTAAGCTTTTTCGTCCTACTCTTACTGACGTGAAGGAACAATTCCCGGTCCGTCCTATTCAAGCCGTCCCGGCGCAAGCAGCGCAACGCAAGAAGCCCGCGCCGCCCGAGCAGACACACGCGGAGAATTTCTACTACGTAAAACAGATGCAATCGCGAACTCCAGTCGCCGTCGTGCTCACCGACGGCGAAGTCCTACGCGGCAGCGTCGAATGGTACGACAGGGATTGCATCAAGCTGACCCGCTATGGCAGTCCCAACCTCCTCGTTTACAAGCACTGCATCAAGTACCTTTATAAAGAGGGTGAAGATGCGGCGCAGGGCGGCGTGAACGGATCAAACGGCAGCAATGGTTCAGGCGGCTCGGACGAATAAGCGTCCGTTAGTGAAAATTTAATTGTAATTTGGCGCGCACTGGGACGCGGCTTGGCGTCCCGTGTGCGTGCTACGTCGGCCGCTTCTTGCGGTTCTTCCTGAACGGTCCCACAAAAAAAGTCATCAGCGCCTTGCCTACCAGCCGGTGCGCGTCGTCGGTGATATCGCAATCGACCACGGCGACATGACGCCCGATGCGCACCACCTTCGCTCCCGCGGTTACGCTGCCTCCCTCCACCGCCTCCAGATAATTTATTTTCATCTCGATGGTCGCAACTCGCGTGCCGCGCGGAACCGTCATGTAAGTCGCGAGGCCTCCCGCCGTATCCGCCAGAGCCGCCAGCACGCCGCCATGGACCACTCCGTGTACTTGCAAATGTTTCTCGCCGACGCGCATCCGCAGCACGACTTTGCCGCGCTCTGCCACGATCAGCGCAAATCCAAGATGTTTGGTGATTTGATTTTGGCGCAAGCGCCGACGCATCTCTTCGGCAGCCAGGCGCTCTAGGGATTTGGATTTTCGCGATCCGGATTGTGATCGAGATTGAGATTGCGAGTACGTCATATCAATAAGCCGTCAGGCCGCCATCGAGTGGGAACGACACCCCTGTAACCCATGATGCGTCCTCCGAAGCCAGATACACCGCCATCATCGCCACGTCGTCCGGCTTGCCCAGCCGCCCGATCGGAATTTCCGCGATGCGCTTCTGGATTTCAGCCCGCGCATTCGGCGTCTGTTGAATTGACTGCATCCCCAACTCCGTCTCCACCAGCGTCGGACAAATGCAATTCACGCGGATTTTCTCGCGCGCATGGTCCAGTGCCATCGCGCGCGTCAGCCCGGAAACTCCCGCCTTAGCCGCGCAGTACGCCGCCCGATCTCTGTGCGCCACCAGGCCCAAAACCGACCCGATATTGATAATCGAGCCGCCACCGGCTCTCCGCAACGGTGCCAGCGCGGCCCGCGACACAAAAAATGTTCCGGTCAAGTTCGCGGCGAGCACCCGTTCCCAATCCGCATCGGAAGTGTGCTCCACGGTCGCCACCACCACGGCGCCGGCATTGTTCACAATCGTATCCAGCCGGCCGAAATGCTTCTCCGCCCGCGCTAGCGCATCCTCCACCGAGCCTCGCTGCGTCACATCGCACAATAGCGCGAGCGATTCACCGCCGCCCGCCGCTGCCGCCGCAATTTCCGCTGCCACCGCGTCGAGCGGCTCCTTTCGACGCCCCACCACAGCCACCTGCGCGCCCTCCCGCGCATACGCCAAAGCGCACGCCCGGCCAATGCCGGTTCCTCCGCCGGTAATGAACGCCACTTTGCCTGAAAGTCGTAGCATCGAGATGCCTTGTTGGCCCGTCTAATGTCAGACGGAAGGCGCGAATCTAGCATCCGGCCGCGCCTGGTGCAAGCCACTGCAAGCGCCCGGCTACGCTTGCTGCTCGCCAGGGATGACTGTTACAGTGCCGGGAGGTCCCATGAAAATCGGAATCACCTGTTATCCAACTTACGGAGGCTCGGGTGTCGTAGCCACCGAGCTGGGCATCGAACTCGCCGCGCGCGGGCACGAAATTCATTTTATCAGCTACGCGATGCCCATCCGCCTAAGCTCCACGCACGAACGCATCCACTTCCACGAAGTAGAGGTCACGTCCTATCCGCTTTTTGACCACCCGCCTTACACGTTGGCGCTTGCGACCAAAATGTTCGAAGTGGCCTCACAAGCCTCGCTCGATTTGTTGCATGTCCACTATGCCATTCCCCATTCCGTCAGCGCCCTGCTGGCGCGCATGATGGCTATGCCGAAAAGGCTGCCGTTCATCACCACCCTACACGGCACGGACATCACGCTGGTCGGCAGCGACCGCAGTTATTTGCCGATCACCAGGTTTTCAATCGAGCAGAGCGATGGCGTCACTTCCATCTCCAACTACCTGCGCGAACGCACCATCCGCGAATTTGAGATCAAGCGCCCCATCGAAGTCATCCCCAACTTCGTCAATTGCGACCAGTACATGCGCTGCCGCGATCAATCCGCTCGCCAGCAATGGGCGCAGCACAATGAGCCTATTCTGATGCACCTTTCGAATTTCCGCCCGGTCAAGCGGATCACCGACGTCGTGGAAATCTTCGCTCTGGTGCGTGAGAAAATTCCGGCCAAGCTGGTGATGATGGGCGATGGACCCGATCGCGGCGCCGCGGAATACATCGTGCGGAAAAAGGATCTCTCGAAGGATGTGTTCTTCATGGGCAAGCAGGACAACGTCCAGGATAAACTCGGCGTGGCCGATTTATTCCTGCTGCCCAGCGAAGAAGAATCATTTGGCCTGGCGGCGCTGGAAGCGATGGCCTGCGAAGTCCCGGTAATCGCGTCAAACGTTGGCGGCCTGCCGGAAGTAGTGACCGACGGCGTGGACGGGTATCTGATCGCGCCCCACGATGTGGAAACCGGCGCCGCCCGCGCCCTCGAAATTCTCACCCGGCCCGACCTTGGACGCAGTATGGGCCGTCAAGCTCGCGCGAACGCCCGCGCAAAGTATTGCGCGAATGATGTGATTCCGATGTACGAGGCTTACTACCTCGCGGTGCTGCAGGCCGCACAACCCGCCGCAAACGCGCTCAATGCCAGCGCCTTCAATGCTTCCGCCATCAACGCCACCACCATTAACGATCGATAAACGGCACAACCTGCAACGACTGCATAACCGTGTCGATGTCGTTCTGCGAAATCTTGCCCGCCGCTCCGCCAGCCGTCGTGAAAATAAATCGGAATTGGTGATCGCGATCATTAAACGCCCGAATCGCCACCGGAACGTTCTTGCCCGGATCGCCGAACTGAAAGCCTTTGCTGTTACCCAAAGTGAACGAATAAAACTGCCCATCGCACTGCAGATCCAGGCCGAAAGAGAGCTTCCACAGCAGCAGCACGTTGATTCTCATCGCGTCGCGCGCATTCATCACCGGGGATTGTTGCGACGGCGCAGCGTCATACAGCGCCTGGTACATTTCGAAATTCGTGTTCAGAGGCTTATCGGCGAACACGTCCGCGAATCTCTGATATTCGGTGGGATTTGAAGTCTTCAGCGCGTGCATCGTGTCCACCTGCGAATCTGGATCGAAAAAGACGATCACCGGCCCGGACTCATAGAGGAATTGCGTGTAGGTGAGCGAGCCCTTCACGGCCGGGTTGCCCGGCCAAGGGGAATTGAATTCGTAGTTGTACGCCTTCACCGTCGCCGGCTTAGCGGCGCCCGGAAGTGGCGGCAGCGGTGCTAAAGGTTGCGCCAGAGGCTGCGGCACATTTTCCAGCCAGGGACTGTCGGAGGCCCAAAGTTTCCCTTCGATCCAGGTCAGCGTCTGCAAACCGTATTTCACGGTGAAGCCGGCTACCAGGAACACCATTATCAGCAATACAATTGCAGGCCGCGCGCTGCTTTTGTCCTGGTCGTCGATCATTCCACCTGTTCGCTGAAAGGGATTTTGGCCTCGCCATTCTACGCTATCCGCAGCGCGCGTCGCAAAATATACTGGCACCAACGCTGCACAAGCGCCGCCCGGTTTTCACCCACAAATACGATGTTAGTCGCCGCGCTGCGGTTGCGTCGGCTTTAGTCAATCCAGCGCGGCGCCAGATTCGTATCTTCTTGGTCTCGCTGCGGCAACTAAATGTGAAAATTATAACCCGGCGAAAGGTTCGGCGGTGGCCAACTCCGGAATCTCGATGTGAATCTGCGTGCCTTGCCCTTCCTTGCTGCGTATATCCATCTTGAACTGATCTCCATAGAGCAAGCGCAGGCGCTCGTGTACATTGCTGATGCCGATTCCCCCGCCGTACACTGCGGTCAATCGCTCGGGCGAAATTCCCATGCCGTTGTCTTCGATTTCAATCAGCAGGCGCCCATTCGATTGCCGCGTGCGCAGGTGAATCTGGCCGCCTTCCAGGCGCGGCGCGAGTCCATGCTTAATGGAATTTTCCACCATCGGCTGCAGCAGCATGCTGGGCACGAATGTCTCCAGCGTTTCTTTGTCAATTTCCTTGAAGATCTGCAGCTTATCGCGCCCGAAGCGAATCACTTCGATATCCAGATAGTCGTCAATGAACTCGAGCTCCTCGCGCAGCGGCACAAAGGTCTCGTGCTTGCGCAGCAGCCGCCGCAAAATGTTGGAAAGCTTCAGCACCACGCCGCGCGCCATGTCCGGATCGAAGCGTATCAGCGAAGACACCGTATTCAGCGTGTTAAACAAAAAATGCGGATTGATCTGGCTGGTCAGCGCATCCATGCGCGCCTTCAGCAGCAACTGCTGATTCTGTTCCAGGTTCATTTCGATGCGCGTGTTATTCCAGATCTTTATGGCAGTCGCCACGCACATCATCGAAGTCATCACCACCAGCAACGAGTAGCCCCAATTGGTAGGGCGATAAGAATACAGCCATCTCTCCGGTACTCGACCGAAGTCAGCGAATTCAATTTCCGCCACCGTCACGCCGACGCACGCAAACAACGGCAACATCGCCCAATTTCCCTTGCGGTAGCGAATTAATTTCCAGATCCACTCCGGCACACTGAGGAAAAGAAACGGGCCGAAATGCCAGATATCCTCTTTCTCCGGCATGGACTCGCGTACTACGCCTCCTATGAGCCCTGCCAGCGCCGCAATCGGGCTGGAAAGCCATTCGTGATTGCCAAACGCCGGCAGGCTGATCAGCGATCCGCCCAGCAAACCCACGACCCGTCCGCCGATCAGCCCCATCAGGAATGAGCCTTCCAGCGTCAGATCGAAAAACCGGTAGCCGCCCAGCAGCCGCAGAAACACGCCAATCGCCAGCGGCGGCGTCAGAAATAGCAGCAGCATCACTTTTTGGTCAGAATCGCGGATTTCGGTGAACAGCAAATTGCGGAACGAGCGGAAACGTACCAGCAGCGCCGCGAGCGATGCCGCGAAGCCTACTTTCAGCACCAGCGCGAATATCAACTCTTGTGCGCCAAAAAATGTATTCATTTTGCTCGAGGAGTGCCGCCTGCGCAGCGCACGGACTAAGTTAGCCAAAGCAGCCAGCGATGTAAAGGGACGTGAGCGTTCGCAATCGCCCTTAACGCCGCTTTCTAGCCACTAGCCACTCATCACTAGCCACTGATTTTATAGTCAAACCCTTACAACGCCGAATGACCCCGCATGTTCATGCCATCAATCGACGCTAAGTTCCGCGATCGCGCGCGCTCAAGCCGATTTTACGAATCCTGCTATAATCACAGTTTCGATGCCGCGCAAAAAACAATCCGGAAAATCCGCCAAAGCGCGCGTCGTCGCCTCCGCCCAATTGCCCACCGGCTTCGGCTCCTTCCGCATCTTCGGCATCGAAGGACTTAAATCCGGAGAAGAAGCCGTAGCTATCCAGCACGGCAATTTGAAAAGCAGCGCGAACGGATCGTCGCGCGCCACCGCGAAAGCGCGCCCGCGCAAAATTCCGCTTGTGCGCGTCCACTCGCAATGCCTCACCGGCGACGTCTTCGCCTCCGAACGCTGCGATTGCCGCGCGCAACTGGAGTTTTCGCTTCGTAAGATCGCCAAGGAACCTTCGGGCGTGCTGCTCTACCTCCCGCAGGAAGGCCGCGGCATCGGCTTGATCAATAAATTGAAAGCCTACGAGCTGCAGGACGCGGGCCTCGACACCGTGGAAGCCAATCGCCGCCTCGGTTTTGCCGACGACGCCCGTGACTACGAATTTGCCGCCGAAGCTCTGAAGGCGCTGGGCATTCGCGACGTGCGCCTCCTCTCCAATAATCCCGACAAGGTAACGCAGCTTGAAAGCGCCGGCATCCGCGTCGTCGAACGCGTTCCCTGCCGCCCGCGCACCAGCAAACATTCCGCCTCCTACCTGCGCACCAAAAAAGACAAGCTCGGCCACCTGCTCGCCGGCCTGTAGTTCCCTCTCGCCGAAACCGTGGCGAACTAGGCGCGGACGAACAATCGCAAATCGCTGGCCTTTCGTCCCCCGGATTGAATATCCTTGCGCTCGCAACACCTCTCGGGAAAGGGGGAGCAGAGCGATGAACCAAGGAAACCCAGCAGACGTCGCGATGGCGTTCGTCGGTAAAATCAATGCGCACGATGTGGACGGCCTCGTCGCGCTGATGACTCCCGACCACCTCTTCGTGGACGCCCTCGACCATTCATTCCGCGGGGTGGAACAATTGCGCCAGGGTTGGAAGTTCTACTTCAGCATGTTCCCGGATTACGCCATCGAAGTAGCCGACGAATTCAGCCGTGGCGACGTAGTGGCCATGTTCGGAAAAGCGCGCGGCACCTTCGCCGTTAACGGCAAGCTGACGCGAGAAAATTTGTGGGAAGTTCCAGCCGCGTGGAAAGCAGTAGTAAAGGACGGACGCGTGGCCGAATGGCGCGTTTATAGCGACAACGACCCAGCGCGAAAAATCATGGCGGCTAACGCGCCCCCTAAGTAAGGCCCCAGCAAACGGAAGCCACTAACCGCCGCCGACAAAGTGCACAATCTCAAAGCTGTCGTTCGGCTGCACCGGCGTCGCGTTCCAATCCGCCCGAGGCAAAATTGTCAGATTGCGTTCGATTGCCACGCGCTCCCGCGGCATTCCCAGATGTTCCAGCAGCGCCGAGACCGCGATGCCATCGGGCACCTCGCGGCGCTCGCCATTGATCGTCACCGTCATTGCGCGGTGCCAGCCGCGGGATTCTGCGCGCGCGTTCGCATCGCAAAGCGAATCTCATCCTTCCCAGCATCCGCCTGCGCTTGAATCACCAGAGCCAGGTCGCCTTTTCCCAGCGGCGGCAGCGGAAAATGAATATGCACGCGCCCTTGATCGTCACTGGTGCCGGAATGGGCGCCCTCGGCCAGCGCGCCTTCGATCACAGCCTTCACCGCGGCGCCGGCCTGCGGCTGCCGGTCCGCTTTCCGCGAAACTTCCAGCTCCAACGAAACGTTTCCCGCCGAAAGCCACGATCCGGGATTCAATAGCTGCACTTGAATGCCGCTGGGCCGCGCAGCCTGCGCAGCAGCTTCCGCCGAAGCAATTTCCGCATCCAAACCGCCCGAGCGCAGCGCTTCAATCACCGAGCGATGCTGCTCCTCCACGCGCTGGCGCAATTCTTCCGCGCTGAAGGGTGCAGCGTCCGCGCCCTGTTCATAGTTTGACGCGCGCCGGTGCAGAATCCGGCCTTGCTGATATACCACGGTATCAATGATGGGATGGTTCGGCCCACGGTCTTCAGTCTGTACGTGGAAGACATGTTCTCCCACCTTGACGTCCGTATTGAAGCCAGAGCTCATAAATCTTGCTTCCCCGCGCTCGCCACGCACCGGCACCGTACAATGCGAAATCGCAGTAATACAGAGTTCATTTGACCGGCTGCTCTCGGGTCGTTATTATAACAGCGCCACCAAAATGAACAGCAACTACCTCGACAACTATGGCCCGCTGTTGCTGATGTTTATACTCTCCTGCGGATTGGCGGGAGCGCTGGTCATCGCATCCGCCATCATCGGCAAACACAAGCGCTCGCGCGAGAAAGACCAGCCGTACGAGTGCGGCATGCGGCCCACCGGCGACGCCCGCCAGCCCATTTCCGTGCAATTTTACATGGTCGGCCTGCTCTTTATTCTGTTCGACATCGAGGCAATTTTCCTTTACCCCTGGGCGCTGATCTACAGCGACCTGAAAGTCTTCGGCTTTGTGGAGATGCTGCTTTACATTATAATTCTGCTGGCCGGTTACATATTCCTCTGGAAGAAGGGCGCGCTCGACTGGACTCACTAATCTGCCGCCCTCGGGAACCGAACTCATAGTGGAACCACAGGAAACAGACAAGCATCCAGTAGTGCATAAACTCAGGGAGTGGAACGCCTCAGCGGTCGCGGAAGTGCTGGAATTCCGCGGCGAAATCACCGTGGTGGTGCCGCGCGAGCACCTGCTCCGCATCGCCGAATATCTCGCAGCTGAACCGTCCCTGCGCTTTTCGTTTCTTTCGGACATCACGCCCGTGGACCGCTTCCCCATCGAGCCGCGCTTCGAAATCAACTATCACATCGTGTCGCTTGACCGCCGCGAACGCCTGCGCCTGAAAGTGAAATTGAATGGCAGCGATCCCATCGTCCATTCCGTAACCGGCGTCTGGCCCACCGCCAACTGGCACGAGCGCGAAAGTTACGATCTCTTCGGCATTCGCTTTGAGGGCCACCCGGACTTGCGGCGCATCTTGATGCCCGACGATTGGGAAGGCCACCCGCTGCGCAAGGATTATCCGACGGAGGGTTACCGATGAGCACCACCATCGAAACTCCTATCGGCGCCGCGCAAACCATGGTCCTGAACATGGGACCGCAGCACCCGTCCACGCACGGAGTCCTCCGCGTGGTCCTCGAGCTGAACGGCGAATACGTCGTGAAAGCCGAGCCAATAATCGGTTATTTGCACACCGGCATCGAAAAGTCCTGCGAAGCGAAGACGTATTCGCAATGCATCACCCTCACCGACCGCATTGATTATCTCGCGCCTCTTTCGAATAACCTGGGCTACTGCCTCGCCGTGGAGAAAATTCTCGGCATCGAAGTTCCCAAGCGCGCGCAGTACATCCGCGTGTTGCTCACCGAGCTGACGCGCTGCGCTTCGCACCTCGTGTGGGTCGGCACGCACGCCATTGACCTGGGCGCGATGACCGTCTTCCTCTACAGCTTCCGCGAGCGCGAAGAAATCCTAAAGATTTTCGAATATCTCTCCGGCCAGCGCATGATGACCAGCTATTTCCGCATCGGCGGCCTCGCGCTCGAACCGCCTCCCGGCTGGCTCGACAAAGTTCAGCGCGTCGTTGATTCCTTGCCCGGCCACATTGATGAGTACGAGGACCTGCTCACCAAAAACAAAATTTGGCTGGGCCGCACTCAGGGTGTCGGCATCATCAGCGCTGCGGACGCTATTGCCATGGGCTGTTCGGGACCAATGTTGCGCGGCAGCGGCGTTGCCTATGATGTGCGCAAGGCTTTCCCGTATTCCAGCTATGACGAATTCGACTTCAACGTGCAGACGCAGACCGCCGGCGACTGTTACGCGCGCTACCAGGTGCGCGTCGCCGAAATTCGCGAGAGCATCAAGATCGTGAAGCAGGCCATGCAGAAAATTCCGAGCGAAGGGCCGTTCCGCGCGGAAGTGCCGGGCATCATTCCTCCCTCACGCGAGGAAATGAAAACGTCCATCGAAGGCCTGATCTACCACTTCAAGATTTTTACCGAAGGTTTTGCGCCACCGCCGGGCGAAGTCTATCAGGCCATTGAATCGCCGCGCGGCGAACTGGGCGTGTTCATTGCCAGCGACGGTTCAGCCAAGCCATATCGCGTAAAGTTTCGCGCTCCGTCGTTCGTGAACCTTCAGTCGCTGCCAAAATTGGCGGAAGGTCGCCTGATCGCCGACGTGGTTGCCTGCATCGGCACAACGGACATCGTCCTGGGAGAAGTGGACCGCTAGGCTCCAGCGGAAAAAGGGATTTATGCAATTGCCACCGGCACTGGAAGAAAAATTTACAACTCTGCTCGGACGTTACCCCGTGAAGCGTTCCGCGCTGATCCCCATGATGATGTACGCGCAGGATTATTTCGGCTACCTCAGCGACGAGCTGCTCACTGACATCGCCCAGCGCCTGGACCTGAACATGACTCAGGTCACCGAGACCCTCGCGTATTACTCCATGCTGCGCCGCAAACCGGTCGGCCGCTATCACATTCAGGTCTGCACCAACATTTCCTGCATGTTGCGCGGAGCGAACGAACTCTACGCCCACGTGCAGAAGCGCCTGGGCATTGGCAATAAAGAAGTCTCCCCCAGCGGCACGTTTTCCCTGGAAGAGGTCGAATGTATGGGCGCCTGCACCGGCGCGCCAGCGATGCAGGTAAATTTCGACTACTACGAGAACCTTGACCCCGAAAAAGTGGACGTGATTTTCGAGCACTTGCAGGACGGCAAGCGGCCCAAGCCCGTCCCGGTGATTTCCGGCGCGCTGCACGAACGCAATCCGAATGAAGTAGTCGTCATCAGCAAGAATTTCGGCATTCCCAATTCGCGCTCCATCGAAACCTACATGCAGCGCGATGGCTACAAAGCTCTCGAAAAAGCGCTGAAGCAGATGACCCCCGACCAGATTATTGACGAAATGAAGAAGTCGAATCTGCGCGGACGCGGCGGCGCGGGATTTCCCACCGGAATGAAGTGGAGCTTCGTTCCCAAGGATATTCCCAAGCCCAAATACGTTCTCGCGAATGGCGACGAGAGCGAGCCGGGCACCTCGAAAGACCGCCCGCTGCTGGAAATGGACCCGCATCAATTGATCGAAGGCATGGTGATCGCCGGCCGCGCCATCGGCTCGAATCAGGGCTACGCCTACATCCGCGGCGAATATCGCTACATCATTGACATTCTGGAAACCGCGATCGCCGAGGCATACGCCAAGGGTTTCCTCGGCAAGAATATTCTCGATAGCGGATTTGATTTCGACCTTGCCGCCCATACCGGAGCCGGCGCCTACGAATGCGGCGAAGAATCTGCCCTGATGGAATCGCTCGAGGGCAAGCGCGGCTATCCGCGGATCAAGCCGCCCTTCCCTGCTGTTGTTGGGCTGTACGGCGGCCCCACGGTAATCAACAACGTCGAAACGCTCAGCACCGTGCCGGCCATCATTCGCGCGGGCGGCGATTGGTATGCCAGCCTGGGCACTCCGAAAAATGGCGGCACGCGGCTGTATTCGATTTCCGGCCACGTGAATAAGCCCGGCATCTATGAGCTTCCGCTGGGATTCAATCTCCGCCAGCTCATCGAAGACGTGGCCGGCGGCGTGCGCGACGGCAAAAAATTGAAAGCCGTAATCCCCGGCGGCAGTTCTTGCCCGCTGCTCGACGCCAGCGAAATTGACGTCAACATGGATTACGACTCCGTCGCCAAGATCGGCTCCATGCTCGGCTCGGGCGGCACCGTGATAATTGATGAGGACACCTGCATGGTGGATCTCGCCCGCCGGATCATGCATTTTTACGCGCACGAATCCTGCGGCTGGTGCATTCCCTGCCGCGAAGGCACCACCTGGCTGCGCAAAATGCTCGACCGTTTCCACGATGGCGGCGGCCGCGCGGAAGATATTCCATTGATTGACGAGCTTTCCAAAAATATGCTCGGGCGCACTTTCTGCCCGCTTGGCGATGCCGCGGCTCTGCCCACCATCAGCATCGTCAAAAAATGGCGCAACGAATTCGAAGATCATCTCCACGGGAAATGCGCGCTGAAGCCCGCCGAGATGATTCTGGGAGCTCACTAGGAAACGCATGGCGGAACAAAAGCAAGTCACTTTCACGTTGAATGGCCAGCCGGTCGTCACGGCCGCCGGCACGCTGGTAATCGAAGCGGCCAAAAAACAGGGCGTCGAAGTCCCTTCGTTCTGCTATTACCCGGGGCTTTCTCTACAGGCCGCCTGTCGCATGTGCCTTGTGGAAGTAGAAAAGATGCCCAAGCTGCAAACCGCGTGCACTCTGGTCGCCACTGAAGGCATGGTCGTGAAATCCGACACGCCGCAAGTTCACAAAGCGCGCAAAGATATGATCGAGTTCCTGCTCTCGAATCATCCGCTCGATTGTCCCGTTTGCGATAAAGGCGGCGAGTGCGAATTGCAGGATATGACGTTCCGCTACGGCCTCGATCACAGCCGTTTCACCGAAGAAAAGCTGCACTATCCCGAAGAGAAATGGTCGCCGCTGGTTTATTACGATGCTCCGCGCTGCATCATGTGCTTCCGTTGCGTGCGCGTGTGCGATGAAGGCATGGACGTGAAAGCGCTCGGCGTCGGCGCGCGCGGCGTTCATTCCGTGATCATTCCCAACGAGCCCGGCCAGCTGGCCTGCGAAGAATGCGGCATGTGCATTGATATTTGCCCAGTCGGCGCGCTCACCAGCGGCACCTATCGCTACCAGACGCGCCCGTGGGAAATGCAATACGTTCCCAATCCCTGCACGCACTGTTCGAATGGTTGCAAGACCACGCTCAGCGTGCGCAACAACGAAATCTTGCGCGCCAATAATCGCGATTCCTCCGGCGTGAACGGCGAATTCCTTTGCGGCAAAGGCCGCTTCGGTTTCGATTTCACGAGCAATGCCGAACGCGTGCGCCAGCCGCTGGTGCGCCGCAACGGCAAGCTCGAACCGTCAAGTTGGGAAGACGCGCTAGAAGAAGTTGCGCGCCGCCTGAAGCAGGTTCGCGACAAACATGGCGCGAACGCCATCGGCGTGATTGGCTCGAATCACACCACCAACGAAGAAAATTATCTGCTCAACCGTTTCGCACGCGCTACGCTCGGCACAAATAATATCGATCACCACCGCACCGCGGATTACGCCGGACTCGCCGCAGCTCTCGGCCCGGACGCCACAACCGCCCTGGCCACGATGTCCGACATTTACACCGCACCGGCAGTTCTGCTGATCGGCAACGATGTGACGCAGCAGAATCCGCTGGTCGCCTGGCAAATCCGAACGGGCGTGCGCCATCACCAGACCCGCCTCTACGTCATCAACGGCGTCGAAAGCAAAATTCATCGCCAGGCCAAGCATCTGGTGAAAACCGCGAAGGGTGGCGAACGCGCCGCCGTTCGCTGGCTCACTCACAGTGAAGGCACGTTCGACGCGCCCACCACCGAAGCGCTCGTGCAACTGAAAGCCGCGCTCGAATCCGAAAAAGACGTTGTTATCCTCTTCGGTGCGGAAATCCAAGGCCCGTCGCTCCGCGATCTGGTCTCCTTCGCGGCGCGTATCAACGGCCAAACGAAAATCATGGCGCTCGGCGATTATTCAAACTCGCGCGGCGCTGCCGATATGGGCCTGCTTCCCGATCGCTTGCCGGGATATGCCTCGCTACACGATTCCGGCGAACGCGCCCGCTTCGGAAAAATTTGGGGAGCCGAAATTCCCTCCGCACCCGGCCTGGCCGCGCGCGTCATGATGGACGCAGCCGTAGCCGGAAAACTGAAAGCGCTCTACGTGGTCGGCGCCAATCCAGTGAAGACTTTCGCCGTCGCGCAACCCGATAAACTCGGCCGCCTCGAGCTGCTCGTAGTCCACGAAATGTTCCTGACCGAAACCGCCCAGCGCGCCGACGTCGTCTTCCCAGCCGCATCCTCCTACGAAAAAGACGGCACGCTGACCAACACCGCCGGCGAAGTGCAAATGACGCATCGCTCCATTGACCCGCAAGGCCCGCGTAGCGATTTCGATCTGATTCGCATTCTTTCGCACCAGCTCGGCATGTTGGGAGTCGGCGCGCCCATCCGTCTGCGCACCCCCGAAGCTGCATTCGATGAGATTCGCCAGAACGTCACAGGCTACGACGTGCCGGTTTCCAGCCTGCTCGGCGGTGGCGCGCCGCAATCCACCGCAACGTGCAAAGCATCCGAGCCGTCCTACGACGTGCCTGTAGGAAATATTTTTTCAGCCAACGATTTTCTCTTTACCAGCGGCTCCCTGGGCCGTTACTGGTCCAAGCTGACTTCTACCAAAGAGGCCAAAGATACGCCGTGGATTTCATCACCCAGCATCCAGTCCTGGTGGTATCGCTAGCTAAAATCGTCGGTCTGATGTTTTTGTTGATGACGACGCTGGCGTACCTGTCCTGGTTTGAACGGAAGGTCATCGCGCATATTCAATCGCGCTGGGGCCCGTACTACGTCGGCGCGCATGGATTGCTCCAGCCGCTGGCCGACGGCGTGAAATTTCTATTCAAGGAAGACCTCACACCTCCGGGCGCGGATCGTTTCGTATATATTTTCGCGCCGGTGCTGGCGCTTTCGCTCGCGCTGACCACTCTCGCCTTGATTCCCTTCGGCCCGCCCACCGTGCAATGGCTGGGTGAATCCACACTGATCGTCGCCAATAGCAGCATCGGCCTGATGGTCGTCTTCGCGATTACTTCCATGGGCGTGTACGGCATCGCGCTCGCGGGCTGGTCTTCCAACAGCAAGTACCCACTGCTCGGCGGCCTGCGCAGCTCCGCACAAATGATCAGCTACGAAGTTTCGCTCACCCTCGCCGTCGTCGGCGTGGTGCTGCTCACCGGCACTTTGAACTTTAACGAAATGATCTCATCGCAGAGCGGCTACTATTATCATTTCATCCCACGCTGGAACGTCGTGTCGCAAATTGTCGGCTTCCTCTGCTATTTCATGTCCGCCGTCGCCGAAACCAATCGCGCTCCCTTCGATCTTCCCGAAGGCGAAACCGAACTCGTAGGCGGCTTCCACACCGAATATTCCAGCTTCAAATTCGCGATGTTCTTCATGGCGGAATACGCAAACATGATCACCGTATCCTGTCTCGCGACGATTCTTTTCTTCGGCGGTTGGCTCTCGCCCTTCCCTGATTCCTGGACATTCATGCGTTACCTCCCTGCGGTGGGGTTGCTGGCGCTGGCAGTCTATCTTGCCTATGACACGGCAGTTCTGGCGCGCGGCATCGCGCGTATCCAGCTGATCGTCGTCACCACCGGCGCTCTGGTCATCGGCCTCGCCTGCCTGCATCCGGTAGTGCTTTCCATCATTCAAGGGCCGTTCTGGTTCCTGCTGAAAGTCGGCCTGATCATGTTCTTCTACGTCTGGACGCGCGCCACCCTGCCGCGCCTGCGTTATGACCAGTTGATGTCCTTCGGCTGGAAATTCCTGCTCCCCGTATCGCTCGCGAACTTGGTGATCACGGCTCTGGTAAAAGTCTGGCCGCTGCTGGTGAACCACGGATGAGCCTGCCCTTCATCGTTTTCTTCGTTTGCGCGTTCCTCGCCGTGCTCGGCGCGCTCACGCTGATTCTGGCGCGCGAGCCGATTCACAGCGCCTTATCGCTCATTCTGGTTATGGTCTCGCTTGCCATCCTCTACCTGCTTCTGGGCGCGGAATTCATCGCCGCCGTGCAAGTAATCGTCTATGCCGGAGCAATCATGGTGCTGTTCGTCTTTGTAATCATGCTGCTCAACGCCGGCGTCGAAGAACGAACCGACTTCAGCAAGCTCGCGAAATACGCCGGCCTGCCGCTGGGCATGTTCCTGATCCTCTTCCTCGCCCATTGGATGTTCCATTCCCTAATCGGCCAGCAAATCGCCAATGGCGTCGCCGGAACAAACACCTCGGTTTCCACGCGCGATCTTTCCGCGCAACTCTTTCAGAAGTATCTTTTCCCGTTTGAAGCCACTTCCATCTTGATTTTGATCGCCATTCTCGGCGCGCTGGTCTTGGCGAAGAAGGACGAATGAGCATAGTTCCCATCTCGTATTACCTGGTGCTGAGCGCCATTCTCTTCGGCCTAGGCATCGTCGCGTTCGTGTTCAAGCGCAACATCATCACCATCTTCATGGCCATCGAACTGATGCTCAACGCCGTGAACCTGGCATTCGTGGCCTTCGCGCGCGCGCACAACCAGCTCGATGGCCTGGTCTTCGTCTTTTTCGTGATCGTCGTCGCAGCCGCCGAAGCTGCGGTGGGTCTGGCTATCGTCATTACCGTGTATCAGAATCGTCAAACTCTGAACATCGAACGCATCAACCTGCTCAAATTCTAATGTTCATACTCGACCATCTCTGGATCATCATCGCGCTGCCTCTCCTCGGCGCAGCCATCAACGGCCTATTGGGCAGGAATTTCTCCAAGCCCGTCGTAAATTCGGTCGGCATCGGCTCGATTGCTCTGGCGTTCCTTGCATTCGTGGAAGTGGTCCGAGAATTCGCGCAGCTTTCCGCGGAACAAATCCCCGTGGTGAAGACCTACTTCACATGGATCACCGCCGGCCAGTTCAAAGTGGATTTCTCGCTGCAAGTTGACCAGCTCACCATCATCATGCTTGGCGTTGTCACCTTCGTCAGCCTACTCGTGCACATTTATTCCACCGGCTACATGGCGCACGAAGAGGGCTACTACCGCTTCTTCAGCTATCTGAACCTGTTCGTCTTCTTCATGCTCACGCTGGTCCTCGCCGCGAACGTCGTCCTGATGTTCGTCGGCTGGGAAGGCGTCGGTCTGTGCAGCTACCTACTCATCGGATTCTGGTTCCTGAAGCAATCCGCCATCAGCGCCGGCAAGAAAGCATTCATCACCACGCGCATCGGCGACTTCGGCTTCACCATCGGCATCTTGCTGCTTTTCTGGACCTTCAAGTCCGTGGACTTCGGCACCATTTTCAAACGACTCGTCAGCGCGCCGCCGGACGTGCCCACCGGCATCCTCACCACCATCTGCCTGCTGCTTTTCACCGGCGCAGTCGGCAAATCCGCGCAGCTACCGCTATATGTCTGGCTTCCGGACGCGATGGAGGGCCCCACGCCCGTCAGCGCCCTGATCCACGCCGCCACCATGGTCACCGCCGGCGTGTACATGGTCGCGCGCATGAATCCGCTTTTCTCGCGCGCGCCAGTCGCCATGTTCGTCGTCGCGCTCGTTGGCGCGCTCACTGCGTTCTACGCCGCCACCATCGGCCTGGTGCAGACGGACATCAAAAAAGTTCTCGCCTACTCCACCGTCTCCCAACTCGGCTATATGTTCCTCGGCCTCGGCGTCGGCGCCTACGCTTCCGGCGTGTTCCACCTGATGACCCACGCGTTCTTCAAAGGCCTGCTATTCCTCGCGGCAGGCAGCGTGATTCATGCCATGGGCGGCGACCAGGAAATGCCGCACATGGGCGGCCTGCGCACAAAAATTCCCATCACGTTCTGGACCATGTTCATCGCCACATTCGCCATCACGGGAATCCCAGGCTTCGCCGGATTTTTCAGCAAGGACGAGATCCTCGAAGCCGCGCGCTCCGGCCCCAACGCCAACATCTGGCTCTGGTTGCTCGGTTTGATAGGCGCCGGCCTCACGTCGTTCTACATGTTCCGCCTGATTTTCCTCACATTCTTCGGCAAGCCGCGCTACGACGAACATAAAGTGCACGTCCACGAATCGCCGCGCAGCATGACGGTGCCGCTGATCCTCCTCGCGATCCTCTCGACCGTCGGCGGATGGGCAGCCGCTCCGCACCTCATCGGCGGCCCGGACTATTTCGACAATTTTCTGCATCCGGTCTTCGCCATGTACGCACCCGCAGCCGCTGTTGTTGCGGAAGGCTCGAAGGAAGTCGCCGAGCCCGCTGGCATGATGCTGCTGCACGCGCTTACAGGATGGCCGGTGCTCATCGCTCTCGCGGGACTGCTGCTGGCCTGGTGGTTCTACATCAAGAGCCCGCAAACCCCGAAAAAACTGGCGGAAAGCCTGCGCGCTCCCTACACGCTGCTGCTTCACAAATATTATGTGGACGAGCTCTACAACGCCGCAATCATCCAGCCTCTGCTCTGGATTTCAACAAACGTCCTCTGGCACGTGGTGGACGAAGGCGTGATAGACGGCACGGTGAACGGTGTCGCGCGCGTCGCCCGCGAATCCGGCAGCGAACTTCGCGAAATTCAATCCGGCAACGCGCGCAGCTATGCCACTTGGGTGGTGATTGGCGCTGTCGGCGTCACGGTATTAATGCTCGGACTCTGGGGGATGGTGCGCTAGCGTGGAAATGCAATCTCATTTGCTCTCGGTGATCATCTTCCTGCCGCTGCTGGGTCTGCCGGCCCTGCTGATGCTGCGTTCGGACGACCACACCTGGATTCGCCGCATCGCGCTGGCCGTTTCCCTCGCGGAATTTGTAATTTCGCTCGCGTTCCTGTTGCCCACGTTCGATTCCGCGAATCCCAGTTACCAATTCGTTGAAAATCACCCCTGGATCGGCAACGCCATCCAATATCACATCGGCGTGGACGGCATCAGCCTGTTCCTGGTGCTGCTCACCACGTTCCTAACGCCGCTCGCAATCCTCTGTTCCTGGAATTCAATCCACGAATACGTGAAAGGATTTTTCGTCTCGCTACTCGTGATCGAAACCGCCATGATCGGCGTTTTCGTCTCCCTCGACCTGTTCCTATTCTTCGTCTTCTGGGAATTGACGCTCATTCCGATGTATTTCCTGATCGGCATATGGGGCCACACCCGCCGCATCTACGCCGCCGTGAAATTTATTCTTTACACCATGTTCGGTTCCATCCTGATGCTCGTCGCGATACTGTGGCTCTACAATCTCAGCGGCACACACGGCCTCGTCCGCACCTTCGATTTGCCCGAGCTCGCCGCGCGCCTGCAACGAGGCTTCATCCAGCTTCCTCCCCACACCGAACTCTGGCTCTTCGGCGCTTTCTTCCTCGCGTTCGCCATCAAAGTGCCGCTGTTCCCGCTGCACACCTGGCTGCCAGACGCGCACACCGAAGCGCCCACCGCTGGCTCCGTGATCCTCGCGGGCGTGATGCTGAAGCTCGGCACCTACGGCATGATGCGCTTCTGTCTGCCGCTCTTCCCAGACGCCGCGCATCGCATGGCTCCGCTCATCGGCGTGCTGGCGATCATCGGCATCGTGTACGGCGCACTGGTCGCCACTATTCAGCCGAATTTCAAGCGGCTCATCGCGTACACCTCCGTCAGCCACTTGGGATTTGTGGTGCTCGGAATCTTTTCCTTCACCACCATTTCGTTTCAAGGCGCAATTTTCCAGATGATCAGCCACGGCGTCTCCACCGGCGCGCTCTTCCTCGGCCTCGGCATGATTTACGATCGCCGCCACACTTATGAAATCAAGGAATTCGGCGGTCTGGTGAATCCCATGCCCGTGCTGATGGCCTTCTTCCTGTTCGTGTGCCTCTCGTCGCTCGCGCTGCCGCCGCTGAATGGCTTCATCGGCGAGTTCCTCATCCTGATCGGCGTTTTCCAATATCACCACGCATGGGCTTCCTGGGCTGCCAGCGGCGCCGTGCTCTCCGCGATTTATTTGCTGTGGTCTTATCAACGCGTCGCGCTCGGTGAAGTCACGAACGAAAAAAATCGAACGCTGCCCGATGCTTCCGGCCGGGAACGCTTGATTCTCGTCACCGTCGCGCTCGCGATTCTCTTCATGGGCGTCGCTTCGCCGCTCTTCACGCATCGCATGCAGGCCACCACCGATACCCTGGTCCAGCAAACGCAGGGCCGCGCGGCTCTTCCTCAGCCGCCCGCGCTAGCCGGCGGACAAAAGATGATCCTGGCGCCGCCGCAACCGCTGTCCCCGCCGACGCCCTCCCCTATAAATGACCGCTCGCTCGCCTCCATCGCCTCACGGACGGTGCAGCCGTGATTCAGTTCCCCGCCGAGCAGCTCACGAATCTGCATCGCCTCGCGCCGGAAATCGTTCTGTGCCTCTTCGGCATCGTCATCATGGTCGCGGATCCTATCCTCGGCCCCGCAAAGCAGCGCGTCCTGGGATGGGTCGCGTTCATCGGCACGCTCGTAGCGCTCGGCGCCGTACGCCTGATGGCCCTCGATCCCGGCATGGCTTACAACAGTCTGATCAGCGCCGATACTTTCAGCATTTTTGTCCATGGCATCGTAATCGTATCGGCGGCGCTCGCGATCCTCGGCTCCATGCAATATCTCGACCAGGAAGGCATCCAGCGCGGCGAATATTATTCGCTGGTCCTGTTCGCAGCCGCCGGCATGGGCATCCTCGCAGGCGCGAACGAACTGGTCACCGCATTCATCGGCCTGGAAATGAGCTCCATCTCCACCTACATCCTCGCCGGATTCCGCCGCCGCGCCGTCAAATCCAACGAAGCCGCGCTGAAATATTTCATACTCGGCTCCTTCGCCACCGCGTTCTTTCTCTATGGCATCGCCATGGTTTACGGCTCCACGGGCACCACGCGCATTGACCAGGTGCAAGCCGCGCTCGAAAAATTAATCACCGCGCAAGGCCGCCTCGATTCCCTCTCCATCCTCGGCCTCGCGCTGATCTTCGTCGGCCTCGGCTTCAAAGTTGTCGCCGCCCCCTTCCAGATTTACGGCCCCGATGTTTACGAAGGCGCTCCCACGCCCGTCACCGCCCTGCTAGCCTCCGCGCCCAAAGCCGCCACCTTCGCGCTGATGCTGCGGATTTTCTACGTTGGCTTCGGCACCGCGGACAACCTCTGGTTCTGGGCCATCTGGATCTCCGCCGTCCTCACCATGTGCATCGGCAATTTCGCCGCGCTGGTGCAGACCAATGTAAAGCGCATGCTCGCCTATTCCTCCATCGCGCATGCCGGATACATTCTGGTCGCCTTCGCAGCCGGCACCGTGTACGGCGTCGCCGCGGTCCTTTTTTACCTCGCGGCCTACGCGCTCATGAAAGTCGGCGCCTTCCTGGTGATCGCGCACCTCGGCCAGCGCGACGAACAGCGCCTGGAAATCACCGATTACGCCGGCCTCGGCACCAAGCAACCGGTCCTCGCCGCCTGCTTCACTCTATTTTTGTTCTCGCTGCTGGGATTGCCCGCCACCGGCGGCTTCCTCGGAAAATTCTTCGCCTTCCAAGCCGCGCTCGATTCGCGCATCGTCTGGCTGGTAGTGATCGCCGCCATCAACAGCGTCGTCGGCGCCTACTACTACCTCCGCGTGATCATCGCCATGTATTTCTGGGAGCCATCGAAAGATTACACGCCATCAAAAGTCGCCCCCGCCCTGGTCCTAGCCCTGAGCATCGCCGCCATTGGCACGCTGTACCTCGGCATCCTCCCCAGCCACGTCCTCGACTACGCCCGCGCCGCCGCCGAATCCCTCTCCCTTCATTAGGAAGCTTGTTAAATTGGCGCTCCGCGGAAGGGCGGGGCTTCAGCCCCGCCGTGACATTGCCGTAGCGAAGGGGCTTCAGCCCCTGAAGCCAGACTTTTCGTAGCGCCGGCGTCCCGCCGGCTCCGTTGCCGTTGCAGTTGCACTTGCCTTTGCCTTTGCCTTTGCCTTTGCCTTTGCCTTTGCCTTTGCCCTTGCCCTTGCCTTTGCCTTTGACTCTGTAGCGGCCGCCTTCAGGCGGGCGCAGTTGACGTTGACTTGTGTTCTGAGGAGTCGCACCGGCGCACGCGCGAGAAACTCGCCAATCACCCCAAAAAACAAAAAGCCCGGAAGCTCGCTCTCCGCGAACTCCCGGGCCTCGAATTCCCGCCGAATCGTTACTTCACTTTCAAAAACACAATCGCAAACGTGTACAGCGCCATGGACTCAATCAGCACCAGCGCCAAAATCAACGCAAACCGAATTGCCGCTGCCGCTCCAGGATTGCGCGCCAGTCCTTCGCACGCCGCCGCCGTGGCCTTCGCCTGCGCATAGCCGCCCGCAGCCGACGCAATCGCCATCGCAAATCCCGAGGTAATTGCGACCCAATTCGTCGCAACTGCTTCCCCCGCCGTACCCTGCGCAAACGCCGCCGGGGCAAACATGATCACCGCGACCACTCCCAGCAGAAACAACGCGTACCTCTTCATGGTGTTCTCCTCGTCCTCGTTATGAATTTGCCGCCAGGCGGTGGCTCCCGTCATCCTCAAGCAGCCGGGATCACACTGACAGCCATAATGCCGAAAAAATATAAATCCGTACCCTGTATTAGTGCTCTTCCCCCACAGCTCCCGCAACGTAAATCACCGGCAAAATTGTAAATACGAACGCCTGCAAAATCGCCACAAAAATGTGCAACAAAATAAACGGCACAGGACCCAGTAGCGGAATAATTGCGCCCGCATAGCCCAATTTCCCGAAATGCCCCAGAAACAAATACATCTCCAGCATCAATCCGAGAAACAGCACGTACAACGTCTCGCTGACCAGCATGTTCACCCACAGACGCACAGTGAGCGACAGCAATCGCGCCAGGTTACTCACAATTTCAATCGGCAGCATGATCGGAGACATCGCCAGCACCGGACCCAGGAAATGCTTTCCGTGGCCCAGCACTCCATGCTTCACCACGCCCACCCAGTTGTAGTAGATAAAAACCACGATCGCGCAGCCCAGTGGCACCGAAACCACCGCGGTGGGCGACATGAACGTGGGAAACAATCCAATCAGATTGCAGATCAGCACAAAAATTCCGATGCTGCCAATCATCGCCACGTATTTCTGACCGTCGTGGCCCACGTTATCGTCCAGCAAATCTCGAATCCCCACGCCCATCGAATTCGTCAGCAGCTCTTCCATGCACTGCTGCGTGCCGCCGGGGCGATCCACAGAAATTCGCGCACGTAGCCACAAAAAGAAAACCGCAGCAAGGGCAAACGCCACGAGCTGCAAAACTACATGGTTGGGGATCGGATATTCAGGGTTCGCGGGGTGGATGTGCAATGCCTCGAGCAACGCGCCGACCGGCTTGCCTAGCAAGCGGTTCACCGCAATCGTAACCCACAGTAATCGCTCGCCCATTTCCACCCTTTCAGGAACTCGCGTCTGGAGGCAGGCTACGACGGAAAAGCTGTCCCACCATTTCCACCAGAACCGCGGCAATCACGGAAAAGAAACCGGCCAGCAGGCTAGCTACTGGAGGTCTAAAGGCCCGCAGAATAGCATACGCAGCAACAATCAGCAAAGCGTAGCGCCCCAGGAATTTCAGATAGACACTGGTAGGAACTTGCGCCCGCTGCGTCCCAGCCTGCGCCGTCGAAAGCCGCGCTAGCGTGTCCACCCCCTGCTTCATCCAGCGGTAATTTACCCACGAAAGTATCGCTCCGGCTGCCAATCCCGCCGCAGCCCTACTGCCCCAAACGAACCAGGTCGCGGCCGTCGCGATGCCGCCAATCCCCGCAATCAGCCATTCAATTCGGCGTTCCGCGGCGCGGTAAAACTCTTCATCCCCCGCCATTGGCGCCGCCATCCGTCTTCTCGGCACGCGTGAGCCGCCGAATCACGTCCCACACACCCGCGCCGAAACCGAGAAAACCAAGAATAAGCGTAAGCAGCGGCGAAGTGTGCAGCCAGCGGTCCAGCAAATATCCCGCGCCGCCGGCGATCACAATGCTGAAAATTAAAATGACGGGCAGCTCCATGGCCATTGCCACCTGCGTGGCGCCGCTGCTGGGCCGTTTACGAGGAGCTGGATTTTCAGAGGACATCACGCGCTGCCGGTCACTGGCCGTCCATCATTGACCACCCATCACTGGCCAAAGGGAGTAAATATAGAATACGTCGCCAAACGCAGGAACTGCTCGGGAAACATTCCCGCGGCGAGCGTCACGATCACCATCGCGCCGAGCGCAAATTTCTGCGCCCAGGTAATCACCGGCCGCACCGTGTCGCTGGACTCGCGCACCCACATCGCCGCGATCATCCGGAAATAGTAATACACTGCCGGAAGAATATAGAGCACTCCCGTAACTGCCAGCACCGTGTGATGCGTCTCAATCAACGCCCAGAAAATCAAAAGTTTTGCGACGAATCCGGCCGTCGGCGGAATCCCCGCCAGCGATAGCAGAAAAATCAGCATCAGCACCGCCGCGCCAGGACTTCGCTCGATCAATCCGTTCAAATCATCAATCTCGTCGCCAATAATTCCCTTCCGCCGCAACAAAATCACCACCGCGAACGCGCCGGTATTGAAGAACACATACACGAACAAATAAAAAGCCATCGCTTGTAAGCCGCGCTCGTGCAACGTGCCGTCGGGATTCACCGCAGCCACAAATCCCAGCAAAATGTATCCCACCTGCGCGATCGAGGAATACGCCAGCAACCGCTTGATATTCGTCTGCGTGATCGCCGCCAGCGTGCCTACCGTCAGCGACAGCACCCCCACCGCCTCCATAATCCGCACCCAATCCAGATTCACCGGCCAGAAAACGGTCAGGAACAATCGCAGCAACAGCGCGAAGCTCGCCGCCTTCGAAGCGCCGCTGACGAACGCCGTAATTCCAGTCGGTGCTCCCTCATAAACATCCGGCGCCCACTGATGAAACGGCACCCCCGCAATCTTGAAAAATATTCCCGCAGCAACCGTTCCCAGCGCGAGAAAAGTCAGCAGATCGGCCCCCGGAACTTGCGCGTGCCGCCGCTGAATCGCTTCCTGGATCACCGCCAGGTTCGTCGAGCCGGCCAAGCCGTACAAAATCGAAAATCCATAAGCCAGGATGCCGGAGCTGAACGCCCCCATCAGCATGTACTTCATGGCCGCTTCGTTCGATCGCCGGTCGCGCCGCAAAAATCCGCTGAGCACGTAAAAACTCAGCGCCATCGTCTCCAGCCCCAGGAACAGCACCACCAGATCGTTCCCGCACGCCAGAAACATCATCCCCACAGTGGCAAACAGCATCAGCGCGTAATATTCGCCGTGCTGCTCGTCTTCAATTTCCATGTAACGAATCGAAATCAAAATCACCAGCGCGGTGGACGCGAGAAACAAAAAGCCAAAAAACATGAAAAATGGATCGACGCGGATTGAATCGTAAAACGCCAGCGCCGGACCATGCGGCGGCGACACGTACGGCCTCAGCACAAAAAGCGAGGCGCCGCTGAATGCCACCCCCAGCAACGCGAACAATGCATTCCAACTCTTCTGCGCCTTCGGAAGAAAGAAATCACATAACAGAATCGCCAGCCCGAAGAACACCAGCATCGCTTCCGGCAGGACGTACGAAAAATCCCCGCGCGTCTGCTCGAAGATCTTCTGCCAGGGCATCTATTTCACCTCGGCCTGTGCGCCAGATGGGCTGGCCATCGCCGGCGCCGTCGTGCTGGAATCAGCCGCCGCGGCCTTTTCACCCGGCGTATGCGTGTCCGCGTAATATCCTGGGTGCACGCACTCCACCAATCGCCGCACCGGCTGGTCCACCACTTTAAAAAGCGGCGCGGGATAAATTCCAATCCAGAACGCCAGCACCACCAGCGGAATCAGCGTCGCATATTCGCGCGCATTCAAATCCGGCAGATGCTCGTTCGCGGGATTCGTCACCGAGCCGAACATCACCCGCTGGTACAGCCACAATAAATATGCGGCGCCCAGAATCACGCCGAACACGCCCCACGCCGCCCACTGCCAGCTCACTTCAAACACGCCGCGCAGAATCGTGAACTCACCAATGAACCCGTTCAGCAGCGGCATCCCCAGCGAGCTCAGCGTGATAATCAAATATACCGCCGCGAAATTCGGCATCGGCGTCGAAAGCCCGCCGAATTCCGAAATCAGACGCGTGTGCCGCCGCTCGTACAGCACGCCCACCAGCAGGAACAGCGCGCCGGTGGAAATACCGTGGTTGATTTGCTGGATGATGCTGCCGGAAAGCCCCAGCGGCGTCAGCACGAAAATTCCCAGCGTGCAGAAGCCCATGTGGCTCACCGACGAATACGCGATGAGCTTTTTCATGTCTTTCTGCATCATGCAAACCAGCGCGCCGTAAATAATCCCGATCAGCGAGAGCACGATCACGATGCCGCGATATTTCACCGTCGCGTCCGGAAACATCGGCAGCGAAAAACGCAGAAATCCGTAAGTGCCCATTTTCAGCAGCACGCCGGCCAGGATGACGGAACCAGCCGTCGGCGCCTCGGTGTGCGCGTCCGGCAACCATGTGTGGAACGGGAACATCGGCACCTTGATCGCAAACGCAAAAAAGAATCCCCAGAACAGCCATTTCTGCAGCCAACCGGCCTGCGCGGTAAACGGATGCTCCAAAATCGTGCGGATGTCGAAAGTATTGCGGTAATAATAAATCGCCAGAATCGCGAGCAGCATCAGCACCGAGCCAGCCAGCGTGTACAGGAAAAATTTGATCGCCGCGTAGAGTCGTCTCTCGCTGCCCCACACTCCGATCAGGAAATACATCGGCACCAGCATCACTTCCCAGAAAACATAAAACAGCACGAAATCCAAGGACATGAAAACGCCCAGCATGCCCGTCTGCAGCAGCAGTAGCAGAATGTAATATTCCTTTTCGCGTTTGTGGATCGCCGACCAGGACGACAAAATCGCAATCGCGCCCAGCACCGTGGTCAACATCACCATCAGAAAACTCAACCCATCAATTCCCAGCGTGAAGTGCGCGCCCACCGATGGAATCCAGCTCGCATTTTCCACAAATTGAAATTGCGGCGCGCCCGCACCCGATTGAAACTTCCAGATCAGCGGCAAAGAGACCAGCAATCCGAGGAACCCGAACAGATTGCCCATCCAGCGATGCAGGTCGGCCCGCTCGCGCGGAATAAATAGCATCAGTATCGCGCCAATCAGCGGCGTGAATAGGATCGTGCTTAAGATGTGATTATCGGCAAAAGGCATCCGTTCCCTCGCGTTCTTCTACTCCAGCAATTTGCAGACCGTCCCCGCCCTCACGAAAATCTAGTGCACCGCGTGATGCGCCAGATAAAAGTAATATCCCAGAAACCCGATCAATCCGATCACGATAAACAGCATGTAACTCTGCACCAAGCCGTCCTGAATCAAGCGCACCGGAAAGCTGATCAACCAGACGATGCGCGCGCCCAGTTTCACCGAGCCGTCCACGATCCACGTGTCCCACCACATCGAAACGCGCGACACGAACCGCGTCAGCCATCCCGCGCCGTCCACGCCCACTCCGTTGATCACGTTCGTGTCGAACCACCCCAGCGCCAATCCCAAATCCTTCGCGCGATTTACGAACAGCGCGTCGTACAGCTCGTCCACATAATATTTGTGGTACACCAATTCGTAGAACCCATTCAGGCTCTTCGCGATTTTCGCCGGCAACTCCGTCCGCTTGATGTACAGATACCACGCGAACAAAATTCCCAGCACCACCAGCCCCTCGGACATCAGCATCAAATTTATTTCGCCCATGCGCGAACTGGCGCCCTTCAGCGGTTCCATGCGCGCTTCATGCGCCATCCCCACGACCGGCTCCAAAAAGTGCACGAAGTGGCTGCTGCCACCCAGAATTTCCGGCCAACTGACAAAGCCTCCTGCAATCGAAAGCCCCGCCAGAATTACCAGAGGCACCAGCATCGCCTTCGGCGATTCGTGTATGTGGTGCTCCACTTCATGGTCCACGCGCGACGTGCCGTGAAACGTCATGAAAATCAACCGGAACATATAAAACGCCGTCATCCCCGCGGTGAAATATCCAATCGCCCAAAGCAGCACATCTTTTTCATACGCTTTGCCGAGAATCAAATCCTTGCTCACAAATCCGGCAAACGGAAAAATTCCCGCAATCGCCAGCGTCGCGATCAACATCGTCCAATACGTCACCGGAATGCGTTTCGATAGCGCGCCCATCTTGCGCATGTCCTGCTCGCCCGAAAGCGCGTGAATCACGCTGCCCGCCGCAAGGAATAGCAGCCCCTTGAAAAACGCGTGCGTCATCAGGTGAAAAATTCCCGCCGTGAACGCGCCCACGCCGCAGGCCAGAAACATATAGCCCAGCTGCGAAACCGTGGAATACGCCAGAACTTTCTTGATGTCGTTCTGCACCACGCCAATCGTCGCCGCGAATAGCGCCGTGATTGCCCCCACCAGCGCAACAACGCCCATCGCTTTCGGCGACAGCTGATAAATCGCGTTCGTGCGCGTCACCATGTACACGCCCGCGGTCACCATCGTCGCCGCGTGAATCAACGCGCTCACCGGCGTCGGCCCTTCCATCGCGTCCGGCAGCCACACATACAGCGGAATCTGCGCTGACTTGCCCGCTGCGCCCACAAAAAGCAGCAGCGCAATCGCCGTCAGCCGCGGATCGCCCATCTGAAAGTGTCCCGCCACCAGCGCCGGACCGATATCGCTGAAGCGCACGGTGCCCAGCACCGCCGAGCACAGAAAAATTCCCAGCAGAAATCCTGCATCTCCCACGCGATTCACGATAAACGCTTTTTTCCCCGCGTCCGATGCCGACTTGCGATGAAAATAAAATCCAATCAGCAAATAACTGCACGTCCCCACGCCTTCCCAGCCCACAAACATCATCAGGAAATTATTCGCCAGCACCAGAATCAACATCGCGAACATAAACAAATTCAAGTAGCCGAAGAACCGGTAATACCCGCCCTCGTGCGCCATGTATCCCGTGGAATAAACGTGAATCAGGAATCCCACGCCGGTAACCACCAGAATCATCACCGCCGATAGCGGATCAATCTGAAATTCCCACCCAGCCACGAAATTCGCCAACCGCCCGTCGAACATGTGATACGGGATTGCAGGCAGCCACTGGAAAAGCATCTTCGCAAAAAATCGCTCGCCCTCAGGCCGCGCCACCAGCTGAAAAAACGCCCCCGCCGAAAAAATAAACGAAACAAACACGCTTCCCGCGCACAAGTAGCTCACGATGTTGTTCGCGAGCTTCCGGCCGAAGAACAGCATCACCGCCGCCGTCAGCAACGGGAACAGTGGTATCAGCCAGATATGCTCCAGAAAAAACGGCGCGTTCATTGGAAAACCTTCACCATTTCATGATGTCCATTTCATCCGCCAGCACCGTCTCGCGATTGTGGAAAAACGCCAGAATAATTCCCAGTCCCACCGCAGCCTCCGCCGCCGCATCCGTAATAATGAAAATCGCGAACACTTGCCCATCCACCGTGCCCCACATCCGCGAAAAAACCATCAAGTTAATGTTTACCGCGTTCAAAATCAGTTCGATGGACATCAGCATGATGATCACGTTGCGCCGCGTCAGCACCCCGATCACGCCAATCGCAAAAAGCGCCAGGCTCAGAAACAGATAATAGTCCACCGGAATCATCCCACTCTCCGCTTGGCCATCACCACCGCGCCAATCATCGCCACCAGCAGCAAAATCGAAGCAATCTCAAACGGCAGCATGTAATGGCTGAACAGCGCATCCGCGACCGCCTCCGTATTCTTCGGCGAAATCTCCCCTGCCATCGCGGGCAAGCGCAACGCCCCTCGCCCCGCCCAAATCGCGAACAAAAATTGCGCGGCAAGCACCAGCGCCAGCGCCCCCGCCACAAACCACTGCCGGTTGAATTGCATCTGGCGCATCGAAACGTCCAGATTCACCAGCATGATCACGAACACGAACAGCACCATGATTCCGCCGACATACAAAATAATCTGCACGATGAAAAGAAACTCAGCTTCCAGCAGCAGAAAAATTCCGGCCGTGGACAGCAGCGTGGTAATCAGGAACACCGCGCCATGCACGATGTTCCGTCGCGTCACCATCAAAATCGCGGAAGCCACCGCCAGCACCGCGAAAAACGCAAACAGCGCCTCATTCAGCGTCTGCATCTATTCACCGTCCGCCGTCTGCGTCACGGAAACCGGCGCATCATCTTTCGCCAGCAGCATCGCCACGCCCAAAGTCCCGAGCGTAGTCGGTATCAACGACACAATCGGTCCCCAAGCAAATTGCTGCCGCAGCACGATCGCCACGCCCACGCCGATCACGTTCACCAGCGCCAGCGGAATCAGAAATCGCCAGCCCAGCCGCATCAATTGGTCGAACCGGTAGCGCGGAAACGTAAACCGGATCCACAAGAACGCATAAATGTACGCGAACACTTTCGCCATGAACCAGAACGCCCCGTGAATTCCCTGCATCACTGCGGGAGACGCAAACAGCGCGCCTGCGAGCACGCCCGCAATAATCACGCACAGCCCCGCCACCAGCGCCATCACGATTTTCTGAATTTTCACCGGCTGCTTCGCCACCAATGACAGGCAGTACAGCGCCACGCCCAGCGTCAGCAGCGCCGGCAACGCGTCCAGCCACTCAATGGACGTGCCGGGAATTTGTTCGTGGTAACGCGCGCCCGGGCGCAGCCATCCGCCCAGAAACAATGTCGTCGCGATGCCCGCGACGATAATCATGTTCGCGTATTCCGCCAGAAAATAAAGCGACCAGCGAAATCCGCTGTACTCCGTCATGTATCCGGCCACCAACTCCGATTCCGCCTCCGGTAAATCAAATGGCGCGCGATTGGTTTCCGCGATCGACCCCACCAAATAAATGAAAAACCCGAACGGCACCGAAAATCCGAACCACACGCCCTGGTCCGATTGCGCCTGCACAATATTTTTCATCGAAAGCGAGCCGGCCAGCATCAGCACCGAAATCAGCCCCAGCCCCGCCGCGGTTTCGTAACTCACCAGCTGCGCCGCGCTGCGCAAAGCCCCCAGCAGCGAATAATGGCTGTTCGACGCCCACCCGCCCAGCACGATGCCGTAAATTCCCAGCGAGCTGATCGCCAAAATAAAAAGCAATCCAATATTCAAATCCGCAATCTCAAACGCCGGACCGATCGCCAGCGCGGAATACGCCAGCAACGCCATCGTCACGCTCACCAGCGGCGCAAACCAGAACATCAGCCGGTCCGCCTTGTCCGGAATAATGTCTTCTTTCAAAAGCAATTTCACGGCGTCCGCGATCGGCTGCAGCAATCCGTGCGGCCCCACGCGCATCGGACCAAGCCGCGCCTGCATGTCCGCCATTACTTTTCGTTCCATCAGTACGATGTAGCCCGCCAGCAGCGGCAACACTGCCACAATCACCACCGCATACAGCACCGGCAGCACGTACGGCATGATCGATGGTGGAATCAGATGGCCCATTTTTTAGCGATCCACCTCTCCCAGCACAATATCAATCGTTCCGATAATCGCCACCACGTCCGCGATCAACGAGCCTTTTGCCATCTTGTCGAACGCCTGCAAATTAATAAAAGATGGCGGCCGCACGCGCACGCGATACGGCTGCGTGGTCCCGTCGCTGACGATGTAATACCCCAGCTCGCCCTTTGGCGCTTCAATCGAGTGATACACCTCGCCCGGCGGCGGCTTCAGCACTTTGCCAATGCGCGCCATGATTGGCCCAGAAGGAATATTTTCCACCGCTTGTAGGCAGATGCGCCGCGACTGGCGCATTTCTTCCATGCGCACTACGTATCGGTCGTACGTGTCGCCCGTCTCGCGCGTGGGAATATCGAATTCGTATTGGTCGTAAGCGGCGTACGGCTGCGCTCTGCGCAAATCCCATTTCACGCCGCTCGCGCGCAGCACCGGCCCCGTCACTCCCAGTGCAATCGCATCTTCCGCACTCAGAATTCCTACGCCTTTCGTGCGCCCCACCCATATGCGATTTTCCGTCAGCAGCGTTTCGTACTCGTCAATTCTGTGCGCGAAATCGTTGCAGAAACGCTTCGTGTCCTCTTCAAAGCCGTCATACGTCTCGTACTGCAATCCGCCAATCCGAAACGCATGTGTCGTCAACCGCGCCCCGCAATACTTCTCGAAAATTTTCAGGATCTCTTCGCGCTCGCGGAAACAGTAAAAAACCGGCGTCAGCGCGCCGATATCCAGCGCGTGCGTCCCCAGCCACAGCAGGTGGCTCGCGATGCGCTGCAATTCCGTCAGAATCGTGCGCACCACTCGCGCGCGTGGCGGCGCTTCGGTTCCCAACAATTTCTCGACGGCTTCGCAATAGCCCAGCCCGTTCGAGACCGCCGCCACATAATCCATGCGGTCCACGTACGGCGCAAATTGCTGATAGCTGCGATGCTCGGCGATTTTTTCCACGCCGCGATGCAGATAGCCGATGATGCATTCCGACCCCGCTACTCGCTCGCCATCCAATTTCAGCTTCACGCGCAACACCCCGTGCGTCGAAGGATGCTGCGGCCCCATATTCAAAATGATTTCGTCCGCGCCCAGCACCGTGGTGTTGATGGTGTCCATCCCCGAAATCGTTTTCGTGGTGTGCTCGTTGCTCATTCGCTCGTAGCCATCGCGCGGCGCTATTGTCCGCTCTCAATTCCCAGATTTTCGCGCACCCAATCGGTATCCTGCTTCAAAATGTCGTAATCTTTCCGCAACGGATGCCCCTGCCATTCGTCCGGCAGCAAAATGCGCTTCAAGTCCGGGTGCCCTTCAAACACAATCCCGAACATGTCGTAGCACTCGCGCTCCATCCAGTTCGCCGCGGGCCAGATTTCGCAAACGCTCGGCGCCGGCTCGTTTTCCCCCGCGTGCGTCTTCAATCGCAGCCGCTCGTTCTTCGCGAAAGAATAAAGATTCAGCACCACGTCGAATCTCTTCTCACGTTTCGGCCAATCCACTGCTGTCAAATCCACCAGCATGTCGAATTTTTCTTCGTCGCGGCAGTAACGCGAAATTTCCCGCAGCTGCTCCAGAGCAATCGTCACGATAGCCTGCTTGCGGTCCAGCGACGCTTCACGAAATGCATCGCCAAATCGCGCCTTCAGTCGTTGGGTCAGTTCGTTATCCAGCGGAACAGGTTTCGGCGGCGCTTCTTTTGGGGGCGCGGGAGGAGCAGCAGGTTTCGGAGGCGCGGCAGCTGCGGGAGCTCCCGGCGCAGCAGGTGTGCCAGGCGTCGCCGGCGTTGTGGTGGTTGCAGGAGGCTTCGCAGCCGGTGGTGCGGCAGGTGGTTTAGGTGCAACTGGTTCACTGGGTGTCGCTGGGGCCGGCGGTTTCACGGCAACTGGCGCTGTAGGCGCACCAGGAACCGCTGGCGCATCAGGCTTCGAAGGAATAGAAGACTTGTCCGCCATGCCGTCCGGCGGTTTTGCGGCTGGACCTTTTTCCGAAGGGTCGTTGACCATCGGTTCGATCGGCTGCCCTCGCCCGGAGCACACTACAGAACGCGCCCCGCAATCGGCTCGCAGCCCGCCTTTTTAACACACTCCAAAAAACAACGTCAATTCCACTCTCTCGCAACTTCCGTAGGGGCGGGTCTCAGACCCGCCCTTCCCGTTTCACTTAGACTGCGCAGCTCACACCCAATCCAGCGCGCCCTTGCGATACAACCACACATACCCAATCAGCAAAATCCCCAAAAATACCAGCATCGTCACCAAACCATACACGCCTAGCTGCCCGTACTTAATCGCCCAAGGGAACAGAAAAATGGTCTCCACATCGAAAATCACGAACAGAATCGCCACCATATAGAATCGCACCGAATACCGCCCGCGGGCATTTCCTTCCGGCGGCACGCCGCATTCGTACGGCTCCAGCTTCGCGCCATTCGGCTTCATGTCCGGCCGGATCAATTTGAAAACCATCAGCGAAACGGCGGGGAAAGACGCGGCAAGCACCGCGTAAATCAATATCGGAATGTATTGGCTCGGCATCGTCGGATCAACGCTGACCCACGAACAGCGCATCCTAGCACAGCGGTCAAGCCTCGGCCAGCCTCATCCGCCACAAAAAATTTCGCAGCGCCTGACAATAGCGGGGGTTATGTAGCGGCCGCTTCGTCCCGCGCCTTTCGGGACGAAGCGGCCATCTAAGCATCCGAGGAGATTCAGCAACTAGGTTTTTAGGTTTGTATTAATGACGTGCGCCGTGCAGCACATCCACGGCATGAGGAAGCAAAGCAGCAATTGCATCCAGCGATTCCACAGCCCCCCGAGGACTTCCCGGCAGATTCACAATAATAGTAGTCCCGCGAATACCCGCAGCCCCGCGCGACAAAATCGCCCGCGGCGTTTTCTTCAATCCCTCCGCGCGCATCTGCTCCGCAAATCCCGGAATCAGCCGCTCTGCAGCTGAAATCGTAGCTTCCGGCGTCACGTCGCGCGGCCCCACGCCAGTTCCACCGGTAGTGAAGATCAAATCCACCACTTTCGCGTCAGCCGTCTTCCGCAAGAACTCAGCGATGCTGTCGCGCTCGTCCGGCAAAATCTCCGCGGACACTATTTCCCAACCAAGTTCCCTGCACCGCCCCGCCACAGCCGGCCCGGAACCATCTACCGTTTTTCCGCCCGCGACCGAATCGCTCACTGTAAGTATGGAAACCCGCATGGAGTGGCGCCCCGATCTACGCGGGACTATCCTTCGGTCACCTGCGCGTCTTCGCTTTCGCCGTCGCGCTGCCCTTCATCCACCAATCGCAGCGCTTCCATCAACAAGCCCGTCGTAGTGCGCGAAATGATGTCGCGCGTAGGCGCGCGATTAAAATCAATCTCAAATTCACCCTCGGGCCAGCGCACAGCTTCAAACACCGCGGCTTCACCCTCCAACGCTCCCAGCCGCGCGTCCTTACATTGCCCCGAAGCAAAAAATAAATCGCCGCTCTCTTCGCCGCGCCGAATCGTCAGCTGGCACGATTTCTGGCCCATCTCCAGCGACTGCATCAAATCCATGATGGACATTTCTTCCAGCCGCCCTTGCACCACTCCAGGGCGCACCTGGCGATTCTGCAATTTCTCGAGCTGCAACCGGTCCACCACTTTTTTCGCGCGCCGCACCAAATCTTTCAGAAAAAATGGCTTGGGAATAAATTCTTCCACGCCTTCCACAATCGGCCGCAATTTCTCTTCAATGTCGCTGCGGCTGGCCAAAAATATAAATGGGATTGCCTTGGTTTGTTGCCGCCCGCGCAATTTTTCGTAGAGCTGGCGTCCATCGAGCCCCGGCATGCGGTAGTCGCACACCACCAAATCCGGTGGATCATCCACAATTTTCAGCAACGCATCGGCGCCATCCGCCGCCGCGCGCGCATCGCAATGCGGCAGCAATCCCTTCATCAATAGGTCAAGGATCAGCGCGTTATCGTCCACCACCAGGACTTTCACATCCTTCATTGGTGTCATCGCTTCACACGCTTCCCAGGCCGTACATACGTGCCGCTTCGCCCGCCCGCCTTCTTCACCACGTACACCTCGGTGATTTCCATGCCGCGTTCCAGCGCTTTGCACATGTCGTAAATTGTCAGCGCCGCAACCGACACCGCCACCAAAGCCTCCATCTCGACGCCGGTCGGGCCATTAGCCGTCGCCTCCGATGTCAGCTCAATTCCATTCTGGCACAGCTTGGCGTTCACATCCACGTGAGTCAAAGCAAGGGGATGACAAAGTGGAATCAGCTCCGCCGTACGTTTCGCAGCGCCAATTCCAGCGATCCGCGCGATTTCGAGTGGATTACCTTTGGGTGATTTCAGCCGTCGCACGCTGGTAATCGTCGCGCGTTCCATGCGAATAAAAGCGTGAGCCTGCGCGGTACGCGACGTGGCAGCCTTAGCCGTAACGTCCACCATCCGCACGTGTCCTTTTTCATCGTAGTGCGAAAGCTTCGCCATTAAATTCGTAGCGCCGGCGTCCCGCCGGCTCTTTGCAGTTGACTTTGTAGCGGCCGCCTTCAGGCGGGCGTCGTTGAATTTGAATCCGAATTTGAATCTGTAGGGGCGGGGCTCAGACCCGCCCCTACCGTGCCCATCTCAAAACAATCCCCGCCGCGGCAAGACATCCACCATCTCACCAGCCGCATATACCTGCCGCGTCTCGCGCACTACCAAAAAACAATTTCCTTTAACGACGGAACCAATATCGCCGGACCCTTCCCAGTGAATCGCCTCCACCACCGCTTCGCCGTCTGGCCAACTCAAACGCGCGGGCAGAAAATGCGCTAACGGAGGCTTCTCATTCAAAGGATGCGCCAGCTTGGCCTTTAGCAGCGCCAAGGCATGCGGCTTGTGCCCGCTCAGCAACTCAATCCCCGGCATCACAAACAATTCGAATGTCACCATCGTGGAAACCGGATTTCCCGGCAGTCCAAACACCGGCTTCTTCTGGCAAAAACCAAACACGGCAGGCTTCCCCGGACGAATCGCTACCGCATCGAAATAAAATTCCGCGCCCATTTCCCGCAACACCTGCTCAACCAGATCGTATTTCCCTACCGACACGCCGCCTGTGACCACCACAATATCCGCTTCCAGCGCCTGCTGGATTCGTGCGCGCAGTTCCTCAAGATTATCCGGCGCAGTCCCCAACATCACCGGCTCGCCGCCCGCCAAAGCTACCTGCGCGGCCAACGAAACATTATTGCTGTTGCGAATCTGATATTTGGCCGGGGTCTGCTCCATCGCCACCAATTCATCGCCCGTGGAAAGAATCGCCACGCGCGGCTTCTTCGCCACGACCAGCTTCGACCGTCCCACCTGCGCTGCAATCGCCAGTTCCGCGTAGCTCAGGCGCTTGCCGCGCGCGATCACGCTTTCGCCCACGCGCGTTTCCTGGCCCTCCAACACGAAATGCGCGCCTTCACGAGCAGCTTGGTCCAGCACTACGTACTCGCCTTCAATCCGCGCGTGCTCGTTCATCACAATCGAATTCGCGCCGCGCGGCATCGCAGCACCCGTCATGATCTGCACGCAAGTCCCCGGCTCGACCATGCCAGCGAACGGCACCCCCGCGCGGCTTTCGCCGATTAATCGCAATTTCACGCCCGCCTGCGCGGCATCCGCGGCCCGTAGCGCAAAGCCATCGCGCGTCGAGCGATTGAACGGCGGATAATTCCGGTCGGCGCGCACGTCTTCCGCCACCATGCGCCCGAGCGCACGCGAAGGGTCTTCCGCGAATTCAATGGTTTCAGTAGGAGGAGGAGGCGCACAATGCCGCGCGCAGATTACTTCAATTACTTTCGCGCGAGCCGCTTCGTAGGAAAGCATGGCGCCTTAGAGCCAGGACGCGAGTTTCGTCCCTCGCGGAACAATCGTCGCATCGCGTTCCGGTCCGGTGGATATCATCCCGATCTCAACCTGCAGTTGGTCTGAAATAAAATTCAAATAATTCCGCGCCGCTTCCGGCAATTCCTTCACGTTGCGAATTCCCGGTGTCGGTGTCTGCCACCCGGGCAAAGTAACGTACACCGGCTCCGCTTGCATCAGCGTCTCGACGTCCGCCGGCATGTTTTCCAGCACTTTGCCCTTAAATTTATACCCGGTGCACACTTTTATTTCCGGCTGCGTGTCATACACGTCCATTTTGGTCACAACCAGCGAATCAATTCCGCTCAGCATTTTCGCGAACTTCAGCACCACCAGGTCCAGCCAGCCGCAACGCCGCGGCCTGCCCGTCACTGCGCCGAATTCCTGGCCGCGCTCGCGCAACGCCTGCGCGTCCAGGTCCGGCATCTCCGTCGGAAATGGCCCGCTGCCCACGCGCGTAGTGTAAGCCTTGGTCACGCCGACTACGCCGCAAATCCGCGTCGGCGCCACGCCCAGTCCCGTCGCCACGCCCCCCGATGTCGCGTTCGACGACGTCACATAAGGATACGTCCCATGATCAATATCCAGCATCGTGCCCTGTGCGCCCTCGAACAGCACCGATTCGCCGTTGTCCAATGCGCGATTCAATAGCACGACCGTGTCCGCCACCAGCCCGTGAATGTGCGCGGCCAATTCCATATATTGATCGTAGATCCCAGCGGTTTCCAGCGGATGCCCGTACGTCGCGCGGCTGATCGCATTTTTTTCCGCGACCACCCGCTCCAGTTTTTCCTTGAATCCCACCGGATCAAACAAATCGCACACGCGAATCCCGCGCCGCGCCATTTTGTCTTCGTATGCTGGCCCGATGCCGCGTGAAGTGGTCCCAATCGCCGCAGCGCCACGTGCCGATTCCGCGGCCTTATCCATCTCTCGATGATAAGGAAAAATCAAATGCGCGCGATCGCTCAAGAAAAGCCGCCCGCGCACCTCAATCCCTGACCGTTTCAGATTTTCCAGCTCAGCTACCAGCGCCGCCGGATCCACCACGGTTCCCGCGCCGATCACCGCCTTCTTCTCCGGCCGCAAAATCCCGCTGGGAATCAACTGCAAAATGTATTTGTGATTATTGAAAATAACGGTGTGCCCGGCGTTGTGCCCGCCCGCGTAACGCGCCGTGTAGTCGAACGACTGCGCCAGGTAATCAACCACCTTACCCTTGCCCTCGTCGCCCCACTGCGCGCCCACAACGCAGATCGCTTTCGCTCGCGCCTTCTCAGTCACCGTCGCCGCTCCACCCTTCGTCAGGCCGCACCTTGCCCCTGTCGTTGACACCAGAAGCATTACAGGCGGGCTAACGCAAAATCAAGTACGTGCAATTCTAGCCTCCGCCTGCTTTTGAAGCAAGCGTAAGGGCAAAAGGGTAGTCAGTCAGTTTCCGATTGCGCGACTTACCAGGCACTAACGGGAAGAATGTGAGCTGCGAGAGCCTCCGCTTGACTCAGTCGTACAGAAATAGGTACCAGTTGCCGCCCACGGTTTGAAAGTAGAGTCCTGGTTTCGTTCCCGGTTTTCCTACTTCATCCAGACTCGGCACCAGACCTTCCGGTTTTTCCGGTTTCCAGCAGAGCCCCGCGCGCTTGGTATCCGCTGCCCACCCAGAGGCCCACGTAGTGAACCAGATCCCATCATCGTGCTCGTTTCTTGAAATCGAACTCGCGCCAATTTGGGCGAGCAGCGACGAGTAATCTTCGAAACGGCTTTGAGAAATATTCTGAAGGGGAGGTATTTTCACTACAAGGGAACCGCTCAGCACGACCCCGGGTTTGGCGACCCTGATGATCTGGCGATCTTCTTGAAACATGACGCGGAGCTTTTCAAACTCATCCTGGTGCGTGTGAAAGTTCGGGATGAGGGCTTGCTCGGCGGGCGGTCGGCTTACGGGCAGCAGCGCCAGAACTGCAATTATCACGGCGAAAAAACATCCTAGAGTCAGCCCAATACGTTTCGCGCTCGCCATTATCGCCATGGCTCTAGACTGACACGGACAAGCGTTCGCTACCGCGATATTTGCGGTTTGATGTTCCCAATCGTCAATTTAACTGGAGGCTGATTCGTGCAGCTAGGTCCCGATTAACGCTCTTACCGGAAACTGACCCACGACCGGCAAAAGCCAGAAGCGGATCGGCTAACCGACGGATTTATAGCGGAAGCAATCGCGCGCATGGTCATTGACCATGCCGACGGCCTGCATAAATGCGTAACAAATGGTGGTCCCGACGAAGCGAAAACCGCGAGCTTTCAAATCCTTGCTCAGCGCGTCCGATTCCACTGTGCGCGCCGGTACCTTCCGCGACGTCTTCCAATCATTATTTTTCGGCCGTCCACCCACGAACCGCCATACATAACGATCGAACGATCCGAACTCCCGCTGCACTGCGAGAAATGCCGCAGCGTTAGAAATCGTCGCCGCGATCTTCAAACGGTTGCGCACAATCCCGGCGTCGCCCAAAAGCGTCCGCACCTTGCGTTTGTCGTACCGGGCAATCTTCTCTGCATCAAATCCGTCAAACGCTCGCCGGTAATTCCCGCGCTTGTTGAGCACGATCTCCCAACTTAACCCCGCCTGCGCGCCTTCCAGTATTAAAAACTCAAAAAGCACTCGATCGTCGTGGACCGGCTGGCCCCAGTCGCGATCGTGGTACTCCACCATTACCGGCGACTGCGCCCAGTGGCAACGCCGCTGCTCTTTTTTCGCTTTCGCACTCATAGGGGATGTTGCGGCAGGATCTTGCACCCAGCAGCTTCTGAATCCGTAAGCGGCGCACTCTCAGCCGGCGACGCCGCGGCCGCCGTAAGACACCGCCGGCACAGACAATCCGCATAACGCGCCCGCAGCGCAATCAAAACTTCCGCGGCGACCGGCACTTCCTCGCACCAACAACCCGCCGCCGGAGCCCCGCAAGAGAATCCAGCACCGCAAGCCGCACAGTTCTTCGAAGTCGGCGCAACGCCCAGCGATTTCAGCTCTGGCCCGCCGCCCGTCGTCGTCACTTGGGGTCACCTGGCTTGGGATGCAGTGGATTCGCGCCAAAGGCCTACGAAATGTGGCGCTGGATGACTTTCTCGATCGACTCTTTCGGCTGAGCCCCTACAAGCTGGTCCGCCACCTGCCCGCCCTTGAAAATCAGCAACGTCGGTATCCCGCGGATATTGAACTTGCCCGCCGCATTGATATTTTCATCCACGTTGAGCTTCACCACCTTCAGCTTCCCTGCGTGCTCTTTCGCAAGCTCTTCCACCGTCGGCGTCAACATATGGCACGGGCGGCACCAATCCGCCCAGAAATCCACCATCACAGGCTGGGTCTTGCTGGCTTCCACCACGTCTGCTTCGAAATTCGCGTCGTTCACCGCTTGAATGTTTTCTGACATGTTGTCCCTTATTGTCCCTTGTAGCGCCGCACTACGCCCCCCGAGAAACTGCAGGAAACGTCTCCAGCGCTATCCTTTAGATGTCCCAGCAACCCGCGGGATTCGTGCTCTCTTAGCTGCTTCATACAGTGTGACATAAGCCGCCGCCGAAGCCTTCCACGAAAAATCCTTGGCCATGCCGTTCTTCTGCAATGTCTGCCACGCCTTCGGATCACGCTGCATTTTCAAGGCCGCGCGCAACGCGTCCAGCAGCGCCCGCCCGTCATACGCCTCGAACTTAAATCCAGTGCCATGATGCGTTTTCGCGTCATAGTTCTGCACCGTATCGTCCAGACCGCCTGTGGCCCTCACCACCGGCACCGTACCATAGCGCAGGCTGTATATCTGGTTCAAGCCGCACGGCTCGTACCGCGAAGGCATCAGGAAAATGTCCGCCCCTGCCTCAATCTTGTGCGCGAGCGGATTGTCGTAGCCGATTTTCACTCCCACGCGCCCCGGATATTTCTCCGCCATGTCCTTGAACATCTTTTCATATTCCGGCTGCCCCGTGCCCAGCGCCACCAGCGTCAAATTCTCCTTCATCAAATCGCCCGCCACGCGCGCGATCAAATCAAATCCCTTTTGATCCGCGAATCGCGACACAATCCCCACCACCGCCCGCTCCAGATATTCCGGCTTGTCCGCCGGGAGCTTGAACTGCTGCAGCAAATCTTTCTTATCAGCCTTCTTCGCGTCCAGATTGTGCACGGAATAATTCTGGGTGATGAATGTGTCCACCTCCGGACTCCACACCGCATAATCCACGCCGTTCAAAATCCCGATCAGCCGGTCCGCGCGGTTGCGGATCACACCTTCCAAACCATTACCAAATTCCGGCGTCTGAATTTCCTGAGCGTAACGGCGGCTCACCGTGGTCAGATAATCGGAGTACAGCAGCCCGCCCTTCAGAAAATTTACGCGGCCGTAGAATTCCAGCCGGTCCATCGTGAAAAAATTGTCGGGCAGGCCGATGGTGCGCATCACCGACTGCGGAAATATTCCCTGGTAGCCGATGTTGTGGATCGTGAATACCACCGGCAGCCCGCGCACCACCGGATCTTCAGCGTGCTGCGTGCGCAGCAGCACCGGCACCAGAG
Organism: uncultured Acidobacteriota bacterium; assembly: GCA_963821765.1. Lineage (GTDB taxonomy): Bacteria > Acidobacteriota > Terriglobia > Acidiferrales > UBA7541 > Palsa-295. Next base: position 157,589 of record CAWGFF010000016.1, on the reverse strand, counting down.
CCGTCTGCCAGTCGTGGCAATGAATCACGTCCGGCAGCCACACCCGCTTCATGAATTCGATCGCCACGCGCGAAAATTCCGTGAAACGCTCCGCGTTGTCCGGATAATCCGCGCCCTTCTCGCCGTACAGCTGTTCGCGATCGAAAAACGTGCGGTCGTCCACAAAAAAATAGCGCACGCCCGCGACTGCCGGGCCTTCGCCGATCGCGGGGAAGCGCAATTTCTCGCCCAGCGTCACGGTGACGCTGGAAACCAGTATTGACGTGATTTTGTTCCCGCGATAGCGCGGCAGCAGCACCGCCACTTCGTGCCCCATCTCCGCCAGCGCCTTTGGCAACGCGCCCACCACGTCCGCCAAGCCGCCAGTCTTCGAATAAGGCAACCCTTCCGAGGCAATGAACAGGATTTTCATAAGCAGTCAGCAGAAACGGGAACGGTATCGGAACGCCGCAGCTTCGTCAAGCTTGCACTAGTCAATCAACTCGGCGCGAGCATCAGCCATCCTGGCACAGGCACACTCCTGCCGGTGCTCTTGCTTCAGTAGCGCCGGCGTCCCGCCGGCTCTTTGCAGTTGACTCGGTAGCGGCCGCTTCGTCCCGCGCTTTTCGGGACGAAGAGGGCATCTTCCTCGTGGGTTTAAACAGTCGTGATCACTCACGTCGTTCCCCGTTTGTTCCCACGCACCCGGCATTGCTACACTCGCACCACGCACCCATGTCACGCCAACGCCTAGGCCAACATTTCCTCCACGACATCGGATGGCGCAAACGCATCCTGGCCACCTTGCCGATCGCCGCCAATCAAACGTGGATCGAAATTGGCCCCGGCCACGGCGAAATGACGCAACTCCTACTCGGCGACGATCGTCGTGTAATCGCCATCGAAACCGACCAGCGCCTCGCTGAAGGCCTAAAAGCCCGCCGCGACACGGAGCCAAACAAATGGCCGGGCCTTGGAATCGTCACCGCCGACGTCCTAGCGACCAACATCGGCGATCTAGCCGCCGGCAAAATCCACATCTACGGAAACTTGCCATACTACATCACGTCGCCCATCCTCCATCATCTCTTCCGGTGGGCCAGCCAAATCGCCTCCATCCACATCGTCATCCAACTGGAAGTGGCCGAACGCATCGCCGCGCATCCCAACGTGCGCGACTACGGCTATCTCTCCGCCCTCTGCCAGTTCTACGCCAAACCGAAAATCGCGCTGCGCATCCCACCCGGCGCATTCCGCCCGCCGCCCAAAGTGAAATCCGCGCTGGTAGGCATGACGCTCCCCGGCGCGCAAGCAAACCTCAACATCACGGGAGAAGCAAACGAAAAGCATTTCCTGGATTTCGTGCAGACCTGCTTCAGCCAAAAACGCAAAACCCTGCGCAACAACCTGCTAGCCATCTCCACCGACAAAAAAATCCACGAAGCGCTAGCCGCCACGGGCCTCCGCTCCGACGCCCGCGCCGAACAACTAACCCTCCCGCAATTCGCCGCGCTCTTCGCCCAACTCGTCGAGTTGCGCTAATCAAGACTCACCTGTTCAGCACCAACTCGTTGCAGTTGAATTTGTAGCGGCCGCCTTTAGGCGGGCGCCGTTGCTTTTGAATTTTTTTGGGGCGGGGGAACGGAATCGCACATCCGCCACTCGACATTCCAAACACCACGCAGAACCTACGACTCTTCGAGAACCGTCTGCAACCGATCCGGAAAATTCGACATGATCCCATCCACTCCAGCAGCCGCCACCGCGCGCATCACTTCCGGATCATCCGCGGTCCACGTGGCCACCTGCAAATCGACGCCGTGCGCGTCTTCCACCAATTTCGGCGTCACTAAATCCGCCCTTGGACACAGCTGGCGCACGCCCAGCTCGATCGCAACTTTCGCGAAATCTTCTCGCGGCCGGTCCACTAGCAATCCCATCATCATCGTCGAATCCACCATGCGCAGCGCAGTTAGCGTGGACTCATCGAATGAAATCACGATGCTGCGTGCGGTGCTCTGCGATTTGTGCAGCTCCGCCACCAGCGAATGGTGCATTCCCCATGCCGCGTCATATTTCACTTCCAGATAAAAAATCACATCGTGGTCTTTGCCAAATTGCAGCACTTCTTCCAGCGTCGGTATGCGCTGGCCCATGAATTCCCGGTCGAACCACATGCCCGCATCCAGCTTGCGCAACTCCGCCAACGTGAAATCGTGGACGTTTCCCCGCCCATTCGTGGTGCGCTCCAGCGTAGCGTCGTGAATCGCCACGAACCGCGCGTCCCGCGTCAGGTGCAGGTCGGTCTCGATGAATCCCGTGCCCAGTTGCACCGCGCGCTCAAAAGCCGCCAGCGTGTTTTCCGGCGCATGCCCGGAAGCCCCACGGTGTGCAATTACCCAAGGTTTTCGCATAAGCACGGCTATCCTAGCAGAGAACGCCGATGCGGGAGCGGCCCCGTATTCGTCCTGGTGATGGAAGCTGCACCCCGAAACCACCAAACCCATAGCGGCCAGGCGCACGACGAAACCGCTCGAAATAGCGTCTGAAATCGAGTCAGCTGACCATTGCAATCGCGCGCACGAGGGTATCCGTGTACTGCAAATCGTTTCCTAAATTGGACAATGTGTTGGTCGCCAGTCGAATTTCTACGATGGAAGTCCGCCCATTTCGCAGTTCGCAATAGCTGCTAAACCGGCACCTCGCTCTATCCCTAATAATTACAAATGGTTAGCGAGGTCCTCGCCAACGCTTCCTCCTAGTACCATTTGGAAGCCTGATTGCCCCTCTGTCTTCGCCTTCTTAGCGGCGTGGTGTCGCCTGAAGTGTTCGTTGGACGCCGCCTCGATCCCGTGACGTGCAACCGGAGCGTCGCTCGCAGTTCCCGGGACGAGATTCGCGGCCACGCGCATTAAAAGGAGTAGCTCTAGCATCCATGGCAAGCACGAGAACCGAATTGAGTCGTGACCTCGAGCCAGTTCAAACAGTGAACGCGGCGCCCAGCGGCTTCGACCCGGCGCGCGAGCTGCCCGCTGGCTTCATCGAGTTCCTGCTGCCGCTGCACCGCGCCTTCACACCACGCCAGCGAGACCTGATCGGTCGCCGCGCCGCTGCACTCGAAGCATCGCACCATGGCCATCTGCCGAATTACTTGCCGCCTTCCCGCGCCACCCACGAATCCTGGCACATCGTGTTGCCGGAATGGTGCCGAGACCAGCGCAATCAAATGACCGGCCCGGCCGACGACGCCGAGCTCGTAGTGAAAATGCTGAACTCCGGCGCTCCCGGCGTAATGCTCGACCTCGAAGATTCCATGGCCAATACCTGGCCGCATCTGATGCAAGGCATCGCTAACATTCTTGCGGCGCTTCGCGGCGAACTCAGCTATTTCGACCACAAACGCAACTCGACCGTCACGATCAAGCCGAGCAACACCGTCATTTCCCTGCGACCCCGCGGATTGCACCTCCGCCAGTCTCGCGTCCTAAATGGCGAAAAGATGCCCGCATCGCTATTCGACGTCGCGCTCATCGCCTTCCAGGTAAACCCCGAAGAGCTGAACCATCCGCTCACCTTCTACATTCCGAAATCCGAATCCGCCGATGAAGCTCTCTGGTGGCGCGATCTTTTCCACGCCATCGCCCGCGCCAAAGGTTGGCCGCGCAACTACATCAAGTGCATGGCGCTGGTGGAATCTCATCCGCTCGCCTATCAAATGGAAGAGTTCGCCTGCAATCTGCGCGACCACATCCTCGCGCTCAATCTGGGCCGCTGGGATTACATGGCCAGCCTGATCCATTTCAACCTGCACGATCCCAACTGGGTACTGCCGGATCGCAACACCATTCCGCACGACGTCGCTTTCTTCCAGAATTTGCGCAACACCATCCCCGAGATTTGCCACAAACACGGCATGCTCGCCATCGGCGGCATGACTGCGCTTTACCCCAGCCGCGAAGATGCCGAACTGAACGCCCGCGCCCTGGCCATTCTTGAAAAAGACAAAAAGAACGAAGCCACATCCTTGATGGATGGCGCATGGACCGGCCACCCCGACCAAAACGAAATCGCCGTGAGCCAGTTCCCTGCTCCCAATCAATTGCAAGCGCGCCCCGCAAACCACGAAACGCATCCCGACCTGCGGCCCGTTCCGGCGGGCGTCGGCCAGCACACCGTTGCCGGCACGCGCGCGGCAGTCCGCACCGTGATTCGCTATCGCCAAGGCGTGCTCAGCGGCCGCGGCGCCAGCCTGCTCGATGGCTATATGGAAGACCTCGCCACCGACCGCATCTACAGACTGATGATCGCGCAGCGCATGCGCCATCGCGACGTAATCCGCGTTCTTAACGATCAAGGCGAACCAGTCCTGCACACGCCCGATTTCGTCACGCGCCTCTTCGACGAGGAGCTCAAGCGCATCCTGCGCGAGCTTCCCGCCGGTTCGTCCGAGGATGCCGCCGAGCGCTTCACGCAAGCTCGCCTGCTCAGCGAAAGAATGATTTTGACGAACGAGTTCAATCCGTCGTAGTCTCACGGCGGAATCACGGAAGGGCGGGGCTTCAGCCCCGCCGTAAGTGTCCGCGGTAGATGGGGCTTTAGCCCCTGAAGCCGCGGTTTTCGGTCACGGCGCAGTACCAAAGGAGATTTAAGAATGTCACCGAAGGGCAGCACCGTGATTCAAGCCATGCTCAGGCGCTTGGCGCGAGAGGAACTTGAATTGCTAGCAGTGCAATGTACGCCAGTAAATGCAACGGGGTCTGTCGAAGCAGCAAAGCCGCTACAGGCAAAAGCGGCCGCGCATTGAGGGTGTAATTCGGCAGCAACGGCCCTCGTACCTTTTCGGCTCTAGTTTTCCAGCATCGGAACTTTCGCTCCGCAGAGCGAGCCGCCTCCGCCGCTGGAATGTTTTCACCGAGCACGAAACCGTACGCGAAATGGGGAGGGGGACGTGGCGCTGTTCGTTCTGATGGTCGCAGCATTGGTAGTCGCGCAAACGTGGATGGACTGGCGCGACACGAAAAAAGACTGGGTAGTGCCGGAGTGGGCGAAAGGCTTGGCGCTCGCGGGGGCCGTGGCCGCATCGCTCACCGCCGCTACTTCGTTCGCATCTTTCTGGCTCGAAGATCCCGCCAACGCCGCCAGCGGCAGATTCAACTCGGCAATGTTTTGGCCCGAGTTGGGTTTCCTGCTTTGCGCCATGGGCGTCATCATCGTCGCCGTTCGTAAACAGCGCCTGCGCCTGATGCTGCTCCTCACAGGCATACTGACCGCTGCCTTCTGGATCGGCATGACCCTGTCCTAGGGCGCATGTTCCGCGAAAGCACCATCGCGTGAACTAGCGCCCGCCGCAGTCTGCACTTCCGGCTCTCCCTAGTTGGCTGTTTCTTTGCCTTCGCTTCTCACTGCACCTCCACGGCAAGTTTTCCCCTCCACCTGCAAGGCCCGCCATTCGCCGGTAATCACCCGCCATTCGCCGAATAACCCAAGACTCCCCCCGCAAGCTCCTCTATTCTCGCCTCATGAACGGCAACGCAATTCGAATCGGAGACAAGACCATGACCAGCACAAATGGCCCGTCGTCCATGCTTTCCCTGTTTTCCAGCGCGCGCATCCCGGTCGCCGGAGCGACGCTGCTCATCCTCCTGGGCATCGCCTTCCAGCTGGGCGAACTCGGCTACGGCCATCTCCGCTTGGACAACCTCTGGCTCTTTTCCATGATGCTGGCTGACATTTGGAATATCCTCTCCATGCGCCTGAACCTCCCCGACGCGGCGGAGGTGCTGCGCTACTGGCCCCTGATCCTCGTGGGCCTGGGTTTCGCAATCTTGCTTGCAACACAGGAAAATCGCTTCTCCGCATCCCGGAGGGGTTAACAACCATGGGTACCAACCGCTCCTACAGTTGGAGCTTCATTTTCGGCGCGCTGATCGTCGCCGCCGGAGTTGTGCTGCTGCTCGATCAACAAGGCATCATCAACGCCGACCGCGTTTTCAGCTATTTCTGGCCGGTGATCATGATCGCTGCCGGCACCGCCATGCTGATTGACTGCCGCGGCCGCGGCGGTCGCGGCTTTGGGGGCATCATGCTCCTCGCAATCGGCTCGATCCTGATGCTCGAAAATCTTGGCGTCGCCCACATCCACTTCGATGTGGTCTGGCCGCTGATCGTCATCGCTGGGGGTGTCCTGATGATCTGGCAAGCCGCCGTCCCACGTGTCCGTCCCGACGGCACAACCAAGCCTGCGTGGCCAGAGATTTTCAATCGCTGGAGCCGCACCGGTTCCCCGGATGCTGATTTCAACGGCATCGCAATTCTCGGCGGCTTCAAACGCCGTATCACCAGCAAGAAATTCATAGGCGGCAGTGTTTTGTCGGTCATGGGTGGCTTTCAAATTGATCTGCGCCAGGCGGACATGGAGGGCGACACCGCCACCATCGAAGCGATCTCCTTCATGGGTGGCGGCGAAATCAAAGTTCCAGATGAGTGGCTAGTTTCCATGGAGGGCATCAGTCTGTTCGGCGCGTTTGTGGACGAAACCGATCAGCAACCGCCCAACGTCTCCGGCACGCAAAAAAAGCTGATCATGAAAGGCGCCAGCCTGTTCGGTGGCATCGTCGTCAAGAACTAGCTCGCGATCATGCATCCCATACTCAGCCAAATCCGCCGCGTCGCCATTTATCTTCTCGCATGGATTCCCATCGCGGGCCTGCTCGCCTATCTACTTACCGTCTCGCACGAGATCAGCGATCGCGAAGCAATCGTGCTCTCGGTGCCCCTCTGCCTCCTGTACGCGTTTCTCTGCCTCACTCCGTGGTATTCCTGCCGCGGAAATCCGCTGGAAAAATTTGGCCTGGGCCGCTTAATTGCCACGCACCTCACCGCCGCGCTCGTAGCCAGCATCATCTGGGCTGTCGCGGCGGAGAGTTTGGCCAGCTCGCTTTCGAAAATGCAATATTTCCCAGGACTGAGCCACCGCTTCCGTCCGGAAGTTCCCCTGGTAATCGTCACCGGCCTGCTGCTCTATCTGCTCTGGGTCACGTTGTACTACGTGATCATTGCGGTCGAAGCTTCGCGTGATGCAGAAGCCCGCGTGATGAAAGCCAGCGTCCTGGCGCGCGACGCCGAACTCCGCGCCCTCAAAGCCCAGGTAAATCCGCACTTCCTCTTCAACAGCCTGAACTCCATCAGCGCGCTCACCAGCTCCGACGCCTCCAAAGCCCGCGAAATGTGCATCCTGTTGGGAGATTTTCTGCGGCGCACTTTAGGTTTGGGAGAAAAAGCCGCGATTCCCCTGGAAGAAGAGCTTTCGCTCATTCGCGCCTTCCTCGCCGTCGAAAAAGTTCGCTTTGGCGCGCGCATCCAAATGGAAGAAAATATTGACGAGTCCGCGCTCCACGTTCCGGTGCCGCCACTGCTCCTGCAACCGCTAGTAGAGAACGCCGTCGTGCACGGCATCGCCAACTTAGTCGAAGGCGGCTGGATTCACCTGGACGTCCACGCGCAGAATGGCAATCTCACGATCACCGTGGAAAATAGCTTCGACCCCGACGCACCGCCCCGCCGCAAAAGCGGCGTCGGCCTGGCAAACGTCCGCCAACGCCTGCAAGCTCGCTACGGAAATCAAGCTAGCTTCGCCGTAAAGACCGAAGGCGATCGTTACCGCGTCGCATTGACTCTGCCAACGGAAAGCGAGGAGCAACCGGCATGACCCGCGCAGCCACAGCAAAAATTCGTGCGGTGATTGTGGACGACGAAGAACTCGCCCGCCAGGTCCTGCGCGAATTCGTCGCCGCGCACAGCGAGATCGAAATAATCGCCGAGTGCGCCAACGGTTTCGAAGCCGTCAAAATCGTCACCGAACAAAAACCCGACCTGATGTTCCTCGATATCCAAATGCCCAAGCTCGATGGCTTTGAAGTCCTCGAATTGATCGGCAACGACACCGCCGTAGTCTTCGTCACCGCCTACGACAGTTACGCCATCAAAGCCTTCGAAGTCCACGCCGTGGACTATCTTCTGAAACCCTTCGGCGCCGACCGCTTCGAAGCATCCCTGAAACGCGCCAAAGAGCGCCTCGCAGGCAAGCTCCCCGACGCCACGCCGTCCGCAACAGATTTAGCCGTGGCCGCGCGACCGCCCGCGCAATTCCTCGACCGCATCGCCGTGCGCGATGGCACCCGCGTCTTCATAATTCCCGTCGCCAAGCTCGAATATGCCGAAGCTCAGGACGACTACGTCGCCCTCGCAGCCGAAGGCAAAAAGCACTTGAAGCAACAGACCATCTCCAGCCTGGAATCCGCACTGGATCCGACCCGCTTCATGCGCATCCACCGCTCCTACATAGTCAATCTGGAGCGCGTAGCCCGAGTCGAACCCTACGGCAAGGACAGCCATGTAGCACTGCTCGCAAACGGCACACAGCTCCCAGTAAGCCGCGCAGGCTACGCCCGCCTCCGCGCCTTCCTCGACCGCTAGCGCCGCACGTCGCTGCACCAGTCGTCTGACTTTCAACTGTCAACTTCAAACTGTTCACTCCGCCCCCCGCTCTAGCCCATCACCCGCCCAAAATCTCATTTTGTTACACGCCCCTGTTCTAGAACTTCCATTACTCGACCCTCCACGTTTGTTGACCACCTGTATATTGCGGCACGCGCTCATTCGTAGTAATGTCCGCGCATGCCCCGCCCTTCCTCGCGACGGTCCCCCCGGCATCGCGCCAAGGGCATACAAAGGAGAGGTAGGAAAATGGCATCCCCGGCGGACGCAAAAATGCACAATACAAACTCCAAGGAAAACGCGGAAGGCGCCAATGTTGACAAGATCCGCGACATTTTATTCGGCTCCCAGATGCGCGATTACGAGAAGCGCTTCGTCCGCCTGGAAGAGACCGTCACGAAGGCCGTCGAGACCCTGCGCGAGGATATGACCAAGCGCCTCGACACCCTCAGCAATTACATCAAGGAAGAGACCGATTCCCTGGGGCAGCGCATCAAGACTGAAAAGTCCGAGCGCTCGGAAGGCCTGAAAGAACTGACGCGCGAAATGAAGGACGGCACGAAAATCGTCGAGAAAAAGCTATCGCAGCTCGAAGACCAGATGTCCGACGGCCACGCGGAATTGCGTGCCAAGCTGCTCGAACATTCGAAATCCGTCTCCGCGGAAATTGACAAGCTGCGCCGCGATTCCACCGCGGCCCTGAACCGCGAAGTGGAAGTGTTGCGCGACGAGAAGACCGACCGCGCCGGCCTGGCCGACTTGTTCAACGAATTCTCGCTGCGGCTGAAGAATAAATTCGAGCTGCCCGGAGAGTAGCCCGAGAGTTGCCGGAAGAGCTGCTGGCGAGTGCGTCGCTGGCGCGCGAATTTAGCGGGTCGCCATCTGAACCCGCCGCCGAAACCTTCATCCTTCCAATATGGCCGAGCAAGCGCAACGCCGCGCCTTCGAGGCGCAGGCCCAGGAAAAACCGACGGACAACAACCACGCCTTCGAAGAGCTACGCCACCTAATCGTCGCGCCTGAACAGGAAGGCATTGCCTCGATTCAGGACCGCCTCGATAACCTCGAAAAACGCACCGAAGATGTCAGTGTCGTCGTTGCCGAAGCCATTCAGATGCGCCGCGAAAAAGGCGACGACCTCGCTCTCGCCGACGCGCTCGCTCCCACCGTTCAGGAGACACTGCGCGAATCTGTTCGCCGCAATCCGCACGTTCTCGCCGATGCCCTCTTCCCGGTGATGGGTCCGGCCATCCGCAAATCCATCACCGAAACTTTGCGCGGCATGCTCGAATCCTTCAACGAGGCGCTCGAGCACAGCCTCTCCTGGCGCGGCATTCAGTGGCGCGTCGAAGCTTTCCGTACCGGCAGGCCGTTTGCCGAAATTGTGATGATGCACAGCCTGCTTTATCGCGTCGAACAGGTTTTCCTGATTCATCGCGAAACCGGCCTGGTGCTGAATCACGTCGTCGCTCCGTCCGCTCCTGCGCAGGATGCGGACATGGTCGCCGGCCTCCTCTCCGCGATCCAGCAATTCGCGCGCGATTCCTTTCAGTCCGGCCAATCTGAAAATCTCGGCAACATGACTTTCGACGAACTGCAGATTCGCATCGTCAGTGGTCCGAACGCCGTCATCGCCGCGGCCATTCGCGGCCACGCGCCCGAATCCTATAACCTGGCGATGCAGGAGACGCTGGAAGAAGTCCAGCGGCTGTACAGCTCCGCGCTGGTCAATTTCAAAGGCGATCCCGGCCCGTTCCGCGCCGCCGAATCTCAAATCGCCCGCCTGCTCGAGACTCAGTATCGCGAAAAACCCGCGGATAAGCGACGCCCACGTGCCGCGATTATCGCTGGTGCAGTCGCCGGCGTCTTGCTGCTCGGTTGGCTTGGCTATTCCACCTACTTGCTCATCGAATGGTCGCGTTTTCTCTCTGAGTTGCGCAAACAGCCCGGCATCGTCGTGGTTTCCTACACCAAAGACGGCCGCACGTTTCACGTCCAGGGATTCCGCGATCCTCTCTCCGAAGATCCGAAGAAATTAGTCTCTCAGGCCGGCCTCGATCCCGATCACGCCGACCTGCAACTTGCACCCTACTATTCGCTCGACGACGCTATCGTCGCACGGCGCGCCACTGCTTTGCTCCATCCGCCCGCGGGCGTCACGCTCACGGCGAAAGACGGCGAGCTGATTCCCGAAGGCAGCGCCCCGCAGAAATGGATCGCGCAGCTCGAAGAAAAAGGCCCATGGATTGCCGGCGTTAGCCACGTGGACGAATCCCATCTGCAGAATTCCAATTTGCAGCAATTGAATGTGCTGAAGAGCTCTCTGGAATCCGTCGTTCTGCTCTTCCCTCTCGGCCGCGCCGAGCTGGACGCCGGTCAGGAAACCAATCTGACCCATGCCGAACAGAATATTCGCGAGCTTGTCGCCCAGGCCGCACCGCTGCATCAAATCGTCACCGTAGAGTTGGTCGGCCACACCGATATCACGGGAGTCGAAGCCGCAAATCTTCCGCTCAGCCGCCAGCGCGCCGACCAAATTCGCGCTGCCCTGCTAAGCCACGGCGTCAAATCCGCTACTCTGCTTCCGCGCGGCGTCGGCACCTCGCAGCCTTTGCACGATGAAGACACGGAAGAAGGCCGCCGCCTCAATCGCAGCGTCACGTTCAAGATCACTCTTTCTCCTCTTCCTGCCGCCGCTGCCGTCACCAGTGCTGACGCTGGCGCTTCCGGCGCTGCTCCCGCGAACTGAGCGAGACATCGGATGCTCCAGAAAAAAGTCTGCATGCTCGGCTCGTTCTCTGTCGGAAAATCCAGCCTGGTGCGGCGCTTCGTCGAAAGCATGTTCGACGAGCAGTACCACACCACCATCGGCGTGAAGGTAGATAAAAAAGTCGTGAACGCCAGCGGCGCAGATTTAGCTCTGGTTCTCTGGGATATATACGGCGAAGACGTGTTTCAGAAAATGCGCATGTCCTATCTGCGTGGAATGCATGGCTATATTCTCGTCGCGGACGGCACGCGACGGCGAACTCTCGATGACGCGCTGGCGCTAAATGATCGCGTGGTAGCTGAAATCGGAAAAGTTCCCGCCGTTCTGGCGCTGAATAAATTCGATCTCACCGATCAGTGGGAAATTGACCCGGCTCGCGAAACGGAATTGACCGCGGCAGGTTGGACCGTCGCGCGTACCAGCGCGAAAACCGGCGACGCTGTCGAAAAAGCCTTTCTGCATCTGGCGCAAGCCATGCTGCCCAAATAAATGTCCGCGAATTCCATCCTCGAATCGTTCCTCGCTGGACAAGGATACGCGCTTTTCGAATATATCGGAGACGGGGATTTCCGCTTGCTCGGCGAATGGCCTGACTGGTGCGCCAATATCTGGGGCGCGCAGCCCAACAGCGACCAGCCGATCGGTTTGGCCAACAAGTCGCCCTTCCTTGAGAATTTTTTGGTGGATGCCGAGGAATTCTGGCGCGCGCGCTTGTCCGGCTCCGCGACTTCCGGCAATTGGATCGAACGCGGCGCCGATGGCCGCGAAATTCCGCTCGAAGCAACCGCTCGCTCGCTCGGCGGGAAACGAATTTTGCTGCTGCAAAACCTCTCGGAAACTTTTGAGCAACAGCAGCAGTGGTTTCAGACCGCGCGCAATTCCCTGCTCGAGCACGAAAAACTCTTGAAGGAAATCCAGAAGAAGGAAATTCTGCTCCACTGCATCGTGCACGACCTGACCCAGCCGCTCAGCGCCATGAACGGCATATTCAATCTGCTGGAGCGCGGAAATCTCCCGCCTGCGCTGCACAAGTACGTGAAAGCCGGCGAACGCGAATCGCAACGCCAGGAACTAATGATTCGCGGCATTCTCGAAGCATTTTCCAGCGACCTCGCCGCGCAGCAAGCGCGCGACACCAGCCCCAGGGAAGCGCCGGACCTTCTCACATGCGCCAAACAAGCGATCGAAGATTTCTCTCCCGCATTTCGCGAACGCCAGATTCGCTTGTCGCTGGGCCCTCACGCAGACGGTTCGCGCGGCTGGCGCGTTGTCGGCGATTCTTCGCGTATCGATCGCATCTTCGGCAACTTGCTGGAAAACGCGATGCGTTACGCGCCCAAAGGCACCGCAGTCACGATCGGTTTGGAGCATCAGGACGGCTTCGTGTTCGCGTACGTAGATGATCAAGGCCCGGGCTTGCCTCCCGATCAACGCCCCGATCAACTCTTTGCGCTTTTTTCCAAAGGCAAGTCGCATGCAGGCAAAGCGGGCCTCGGACTATATTTCTGCAAGATCACGGTCGAGCGCTGGGGCGGCGCCATCGGCGCGGAAACTCGCGCGCGCAGCGGCTCGCGATTCTGGTTCCGCTTGCCTCGCGCATCGCATACCGCGGAGAATGATGCACCTGCTGCTGCACGAGGAAAATCCGTGGAAAGAGAAAAACCGCACAGACTCAAGAAGGCTGATAGGTCGCTGCGCATATTGGTAGCGGACGACGCCGAACTCAATCGCGAGCTGGTCGTTGAGCTATTGAAGAAACGCGGCCACATCGTTGAGGGCGTTGCCGACGGACGCCAGGCGCTAGCAGCGCTCGAGCGTCACAATTTCGATGTCGTACTGCTCGACGAAGAAATGCCCGGGATGACCGGACTGCAGACCACCGCCGCGATTCGGAAACGTGAAGTTTCCACAGGAAAGCATCAGATCATTATTGGCATTTCCGGCCACGCCACCGAAGACGACGAACACCGTTTCCACGAAGCGGGCATGGACGCGTCCCTCGCCAAACCCGTCGCAGTAAAAACGCTCTACAAAGCCGTCGAATCGGCCGCTCAGATTCTACATTCGAGTGTTGCACTGCCTCAGCGCGCCGCAGAATCCACGCCGGCGGTCGCATCTTCCGCTGCGCCGCACACTCCCGCGGATTCCACCGCGGATTCGATCGCTGCCGCCGAAGATGTCGCGACGCACTTGCGCCGCGCCACGGGTGGAAATGACAAACTGATTCGCTCGCTCGCAGCGACGTTCCTGGCCGACGCTCCGAAAACGCTGGCGCGCATTCGCGGCGCGGTGGCGAAAAAGAATGCCGCGGAACTGGCCAGCGCCGCACACCTGCTGAAAGGCTCACTCGCCATTTTTGGGGCCCCCAAAGCCGTCGCCGCCGCGCGCAATCTCGAAGCTTTTGGCCGCGCCGACAATTTGCGCGAAGCAACAGCGGGCCTGAACGCTCTCGAATCCGAATTCGCGCAGCTGCAGCACGAACTGCTCGCAATTCACTCCGCGGCAAAACCTAAATCTCAAGCGCAACCGAAATCGCGCGGAACCGCGAAACGCTCGCGCCGAAAGAAGTGACAATAGCTCGCACATAGTACTGAGCGCACAGCGAGCTTTTGTAGCGGCCGCTTCGTCGCGTGTTTTTCGGGACGAAGCGGGCAGCAGTATCGCCTTCTTGCTGACTAACCAAACAACCGAGTGGTGCGCGCGCTTGCCGCTCGCGCGTTCTGGCGCGATACTCGAACGTATGAGTCGCAGGATCATAACCGTCGTTGCGCTCGCCGTCCTCGCCGCGCTTGCTCTGCTTCATTTCGCCGCGCCCTTGCGCGCGGACGAGATCAAGCTGAAGGATGGCTCGAAGATTTACGGCACAATCGTCGGCTTCGAGGACAATTCCTTCAAGGTAAAAACGAGCTACGGATTCGCCGTGGTGCAGAAAGACCAAGTGGTTTCCATCACAGTCACGGATCCCGCGAAGCAACCGGAACCAGACAGCGCGAAGAAACCGGATTTAGATGCAGCGAAGAAACCTGCGCCTGCCAATACCACGAAACCGGAACCCGCGACCGCGAAGAAGCCCGAGGCAACCGCGGTGAAGAAGGCCGAATCTGCAGCCGCGAAAATTCCTGTTGCCGCAGCAGCGGCAACACCCGCGGTCGCGAAGCCGGACAAGGTCGAGCACGCGTCAACGCCGCCGCAGCCCAAGGCTTCGGAACCACAATCAAAATCTTCAGCGGACAATTCCGTGGAAGAATATCCGCACACTGACGGTCCAACTGCATCGGCGACGAATTCCGCGCAGCCCGCATCAGGCACGTCAAGCACAACGAATGCATCGAACACCCCAACTTCCGGAGCAACACCAACTGCAGTTGCAGCAGCAGCGCCTGCGCCGAAACCCGCGCCGCCTGTACCGATGCGCGAGGAAGTGAGCGGCAATCTCTACACCAACGACACTTATGGTTTTCGGATGTACAAACCGCCGACATGGAAACTGATTGAGGGAGCGCGCACGATTTTGCCTGGCTCGATCACGGCGCTGGGAACGGATGATCAGAATACCTATCTGCTGATTGGACAAGCGCCGAATGGAAAATCAATGTCGAACGATATCGCCGCGACAGAACAGCGTCTGCATGAAATCATGGAGAACTTTCGTCCGCTGGGCGAGAAGCAGGTGATGATCTCGGGCGTCTCCGCGACGGAGCGGCGATTTCGCGGCAGCGTGGATTCGCGTGATTGGTCCGGAGTAGTGGTTTACATCCCGCACGGCGCGCGCGTGTACACGATTTTCGGGATGACGCTCGCGGACACGGACCTGGTGCAAATTCAAGAAAACGTAATTTCCCGCGCAATCACCAGCTTGCAATTCACCAAGTAAAAATAGTTTTTGCGCGCCGAAATTTATTTCTGATTTCGCGGAAGCGCGGCTCGCGTCGCCGAAAACGCTTTTCGCTCGCACTTCTCTCGAGGACAACTCTCCCATTCAAATTTCAGAATTTTGTAACTTCGCTGAAATGGAAGTTATTGATCTTCATGGCCGGAACCACCATTTCGAATGATTCTTCGCCGGCGGCGCGCACAGCGGGGCCCAGCATCTCGACGTTGGCTAGCGCTTCGATGACGCTTTGATTGAAGCGGAAATTGCGAATGCCGCCGGCTACGCGGCCATTTTCGATGAGGAACGTGCCGTCGCGGGTCATCCCCGTCAAAACCTTCTCGTAGGGATCTACTTCGCGGATGTACCAGAGGCGCGTGACCAGTATTCCACGCTCTGTGGAACGAATCATATCGTCCACGGATTTATCGCCGCCGGAAAATACCAAGTTCATGGGGGCTTCGCCGAATTCATTCGGCAGCGTGAAGCCGTGGCCGGTGGGTTTGGTTTTCATTTTTTTCGCAGTGGCGCGCGAATACACGAGGTTTTTGGGGACGCCGCGATCCACCAGCAGCACTTTCTGCCGCGGCAGGCCTTCACCGTCCCATGGCGCGCCGATTTGCAGGGGGTGAAAGACGTCGTCCCACAGCGTGATGTTGTCTCCGAAAATCTTTTTGCCGATGCGATCGTTCAGGCAGGAGCGCTTGTCGCGAATTGCCGTGCCCGCAAAATCGTAAAAAATCGAGCCGACTAGATCGAGCACGGCGGGCGGTTCCAGGATCGCGGTGTATCGTCCGGGGGCAAGCTCCTGCGGCTTGCGCGAGCCTGCGGCTTTTTCGCTGGCGCTTTCGAATAGTGATTCGGGGTCAATATTCAGAATGTCCGCGGAATTCGCTTTGGCCCAGCCGGAGGAATTGTCCTCGAGGATGGTGACGGAAAATTCCGCGCGGGTGTGGTCGTGGCGGGCGACGAGGCCTTTGGAATTAGCCAGCACCGTCTGCACGAAGCCGGTGGTGAAAATCCCGGCGGCGGTTTGGTCGGCGGCGTCGGCCATTTTGCAAACGCGCGCGACGGCGCGGGCGCGGTCTTGCGGAGTGGCTGCGACTGTGGAGCGATAGAAGTGCGAGACTTTCTGATATTTCTGCTGGCCTAGCATCGGAAGCAGGTCGGGATTTTCGGGTTCGTTGCGCGCGAGGCTGATTGCGGCGGCGAGAACTCGGCGCAGGGATTCTTCGTCAGTTTTATTGGTGGTGGCGCGGGCGGTGCGGCCATCCACGACGGCGCGGACGGAGATGCCGAGGGTGTGCTCGGCTACGTTTTGGTGGATGGTGTTGTTGGCGAAGCGGGTTAGCGCGTCAACCGTCGCGTCAATTTCAACTTCGGTTTCGTCTGCGTCGCTCCAGCGGATGATCCGGTCGGCGATGTGCTCAAGTTCTGACGCGGTGAAGCGAGCGCCGCTGGGATGGTTTGAGGATTGCGGCGCGGAGGCTTTCCGCGGTTGTTTGGTTGCCGATTTTTTCTTGGCTTTGGCCATTTTTAAGTTTTTATTCTCGCGCAATTCATGGGCGAGAAGTCAAAGACAACGTCAACTGCGCCCGCCTAAAAAGAAAAAGCAGGCGGCCGCTACAAAGTCAAAAACAAGTGCAACGGCTGCCCGGTCCCACAAAACGGGACCGGCCGCTACAACTGCAAGTTCAACGGCAAAGAGCCGGCGAGACGCCGGCGCTACTTCGCAAACGCGACACCGACTTTAATATTTCTGAAACGGGCTGGTGAGGCGCCGTGGCCTGTGCCCATGGTTTGCATGGGCTGGCCTTTGCCGCAATTGGGCGTGCCCCAGAGCGTCCAGTGATCGCGCGAGCAGATTGCGTCGCAGCTATTCCAGAATTCGGTGGTGATGCCGCTGTAGCTGGGATTTTTTATCATGCGGCCTAGCTTGCCGCCTTTCACTTCCCAGCCAATCTCCGTGGAAAATTGAAAATGATAGCGGCGATCGTCAATGGACCAGCTACGGTTGGTCTCCATGAGGATCGCGTCGTCGGTATCGGCGATCAGATCGTCGTAACTCCACGTGCCGGGATTGATGCTGATGTTGGTCATGCGAATCATGGGCAGGCGGTTCCAGGATTCGGTGCGCATGGTGCCGCCGGAGCGCGTTTCGCCGATGGCCGAGGCGAGTTCGCGGTTGCTGAGGTATCCGGTGAAGAGGCCGTCGGAGATGATGGGGGTGCATTGCGCGGGGACGCCTTCGTCGTCGTAGGCGAAGGTGCCGAGGCCGGGGCCATGTTCGAGGCGGGCGTCGGCGACGACGTTGACGATGTCCGACCCATATTTTAATTTGCGCAATTTTTCGATGGTGAGAAAACTCATGCCCGCGAAGTTCGCTTCCTGGCCGAGGACGCGATCGAGTTCGATGGGGTGGCCGATGGATTCGTGAATCTGCAGGCCGAGCTGCGAGCCGCCGAGAATTATTGTTTTGGTGCCTTCGGGACATTGCGCGGCGGAATGCAGCGCGACGGCTTCTTCGGCGGTGCGCTGGGCATTTCCCACGAGATCGAGAGCTTCGACTAATTCATAGCCTTGCAGAGCGTGCTGGCCACCGAAACTATTGGGATACGAGCGCTTCTGAATTTCGGTGCCAGCGAAGCTGGTGGCTACGATGCCCGCGCCGGAGTGCATTTTCACTTGATGAATCACGGAGCCGATGCTGGAGACGAACAGCTGGTCAATACGCTTGAAGGACATGGAGCCTTCGGCGAGGGTGACGCCCTTTACGCGCATCATTTCTTTATCGGCCGCGAGTAGCACTGCAATTTGCCGCTCGACGGGAATGCGGAAGGGATCTTTCAGGAACGGATTCTGCCATGTGTCCACGTGCGGTTTTTCGGGGGCAAGGGCGACATCAGCTCGTTTCGCGAGGGCGGAGGCTTTCGCGATGGCAACGGCTTCAGCGGCGCAGGCCTGGACGCCTTCGCGGGTGAGGCGGTCCGTAGAGGCGAACCCCCAAGCGCCGCCGGCGATCACGCGGATGCCGATGCCGAGGGTTTCGGATTCGACGAGCGTGCCGACTTCGCCGTTTTTGGTGCCGATTTCGCGCTGGCGGATGTCCATGACGCGCGCGTCGGAATAGGTGGCGCCGCGGCGCTTAGCCGTTTCGATTGCCCAGGCCGCCCAGTCTTGCATCATGCGCGGGGGATCCGGGCGGCGGAAATTGCGATTTTCTCGGAGAGCGGAGCGGTGTGGCGAAGCGTCCATTTGTATCGAATAGAAAATCGGACGGTCGTTGGTTTTGAAGGAGTTACGGGGACATTTGACGTTTTGTAGCGTTTATTTGTATCGAATAGAAAATCCGTCGTTTGTTTTGAGTAAGTTACAGCGATACCAGATTTTCTGAAACGTTCATTTGTATCGAATAGAAATTCGGCACTTGGGGGGAGAGCCGGGACGAAGTTCGGGGTCCCGTCCGGTTTGTGATGGCCGTTAGCGCGCAAAAAAATCATCTGCGTATTTTAGAGAGACACGACTGAGAAAGCAAACGATGCTGTGTGTACATACGAGCGGCGCGGAACATTGAAGCAGGGAAGGGATTTAATGCGGTGTGCCGAAAAAAAGGGGCGGGTCTGAGACCCACCCCGATAGCACATCGCCTAGTTGGCACCGTGGCAAGCTGGGGCGCAGCAAGCAGCGCCCCTACCAAGAAAAACCACAAGCCGGTTTGCAGTGAAGTCTACGTGCCTTCGGACCAGCTGGCCAGGTAGTGCTCTTGGTCGGCTGTTAGTTTGTCCACGTGGACGCCCATGGATTCCAGTTTTAGCTTGGCGATCTGGCGGTCAATGGGTTCGGGGACTGAGTACACTTGCGGCTTGAGGTCTTTCGCGTTTTTCACCATGTATTCGGACGCGAGTGCCTGGTTGGCGAAGCTCATGTCCATCACGACCGCCGGGTGACCTTCAGCGGCGGCCAGGTTGATCAGGCGGCCCTCGCCGAGGAGATAAATTTTGCGGCCGTCTTTCATTACGTATTCGTCCACGAAGGGGCGGGCTGGTTTTTTGGAGCTGGCGAGCTTTTCCAGGGCGGCGATGTCAATTTCTACGTTGAAGTGGCCGGAATTGCAGATTACGGCGCCGTCGTTCATTTTCTCGAAGTGCTCTTGCGCGATTACGGATTTGTTGCCGGTGACGGTGACGAAAATTTCGCCGATCCGTGCGGCTTCGGCCATGGGCATCACGCGGAACCCATCCATGATGGCTTCCAGGGCGCGCGTCGGGTTAATTTCGGTGACGATCACATCTGCGCCGTGACCCTTGGCGCGCATGGCGACGCCGCGTCCGCACCAGCCGTAGCCGGCGACGACCACGCGCATGCCTGCGAGCAGCATGTTGGTGGCGCGAATAATGCCATCGAGAGTGGACTGGCCGGTGCCGTAGCGATTGTCGAAGAGGTGCTTGGTGAGCGCGTCGTTCACGGCGATGACGGGATATTTCAGCGTGCCGTCTTTCGCCATGGCGCGCAGGCGGATGACGCCGGTGGTGGTTTCTTCGGTGCCGCCGATTACGCCTTTGACGAGCTCCGGATGCTTGGTGAGGAGTTGAGTGACGAGGTCGGCGCCGTCGTCCATGGTGATTTGGGGCTTGTGGTCAATCGCGGCGGCGATGTGCGCGTAGTAGGTGGCGTTGTCTTCGCCTTTGATGGCGTAGGTGGGGATGCCGTAGTCTTTCACCAGGGATGCGGCGACTTCGTCCTGGGTGGAGAGCGGGTTTGAGCCGCACAGGACTACGTCGGCGCCGCCGTCACGTAGAGTGATCGCGAGGTTCGCGGTTTCGCTGGTGACGTGCAGGCAGGCGGACATGCGGACGCCTTTTAGGGGCTGGTCTTTGATGAATTGTTTGCGGATTAATTGCAGGACGGGCATCTGTTGATTGGCCCATTCGATTTTGCGTTTGCCTTTTTCCGCTAGGCTGATGTCTTTTACGTCGCCGGCTAGTTTGGTGGTTGCTGTTTCCACTGGAGACTCCCTTTAAGTTTGGAATTCTTTAGATATTCGTAAGACTTTTTTCACCGCAGAGACGCCCCGACTTCGTCGGGGTAAACGCCGGGCGCAGAGAAAAGCGAAGGCAATAGCGCCGGCGTCGCGGATGCGAAACCTTGCAGCGGCGGCCCGGTTCGATGAGGCTGAACCGGCCCCTACATAATTCAAAGCCAAAGACGCCCGCCTAAAAAGAAAAAGCAGGCGGCCGCTACAAAGTCAAGACCGACGGAGCCGGCGAGGCAAGCCCCGCCGAAGAAAAGGCGGGAGCCCTTCGAACCGACGCTGCCGGTTCTCAGGATGAATTGCGCTGCAGCGCAATTCACAAGCCGCCGCACTCCAAGAAAACCAACTGCAAAGAGCCGGTGGGACGCCGGCGCTACGTCGGGGCGGGTCTGAGACCCGCCCCTACAATCAAGAGCGCGAAACGGCTACTGCGCCGCGGGTGCCGGCTTCTTTGCGGATGGCATCGGCTTTGTCGGTGCGTTCCCAGGTGAAGCCGGGGCCGGTGCGGCCGAAGTGACCGTAGGACGCCGTCTGGCGATAAATTGGGCGGCGCAGGTCGAGCGTCTCGATGATGCCTTTGGGCGTCAGCTTGAAGAATCCGCGAATCAGTTCGGTGATCTGCGAATCCGGGATTGTGCCGGTGCCGAAAGTGTCTGCCATTACAGAAACGGGTTCTGCCACGCCGATGGCGTAGGCCAGTTGGACTTCTACCTTGGTAGCTAGGCCCGCGGCTACGAGATTCTTCGCGACATAGCGCGCCATGTAGCAGGCGGAGCGGTCAACTTTGGTGGCGTCTTTGCCAGAGAGAGCGCCGCCGCCGTGACGGCTGTAGCCGCCGTAAGTGTCCACGATAATTTTGCGGCCAGTGAGGCCGGCGTCACCCATGGGTCCGCCGGTAACGAAGCGGCCGGTCGGATTGATGTGGTACTTGGTGTTCTTGTCCACCATGGCAGCCGGCAGGACCGGATCAATTACGTGTTTGCGCACGGCGTGTTGGAGATCTTTCAGGGAAACTTTGTCGCTGTGCTGCGTGGAGATGACAACGGTGTCCACGCGGGCGGGGCGGCCATCAATATATTCGATGGTGACTTGAGATTTTCCATCGGGGCGGAGGAAATCTACGACATTCTTTTTGCGGACTTCGGCGAGCTTGTGCGTGAGGCTGTGCGCGAGTTGGATGGGCATGGGCATCAGCTCAGGCGTTTCGTCGCAGGCGTAGCCGAACATCAAGCCCTGGTCGCCGGCGCCGCCGGTATCAACGCCCATGGCGATGTCTGGAGATTGTTTGTGGATCGTGCAGATAACGCCGCAGGTTTCGGCGTCGAAACCGAATTTTGCGCGGGTGTAGCCGACGTCGCGAATAACTTCGCGGGCTAGGTCGGAGAAATCAACGTAAGTGGTGGTGGTGATTTCGCCGGCGACGACTACGAGACCGGTGGTGACCAGGGTTTCGCAGGCGACACGGCCCATGGGGTCGTCTTTCATGACGGCGTCTAGGACGGTGTCTGAAATTTGGTCGGCGATTTTATCGGGATGACCCTCGGTTACGGATTCAGAGGTGAAGAGAAACTTTTCATCGTGGTGAGCCAAAACAGTATCCTCCAGCGGAGTAAGTGCAATTCGGGGGCCCCAAGTGCGTTCGCAGCTGCCCAAGCCAAAAAACGAGGCTAGCATGGGGGTTTGGGGGTGTCAAACTTTTGCATCGAAAGGCGTTAAATCGGAGTTGAATGGCTGCAGATTGCGGCGGAAATGCGCGGCGCGGTGCCGAATTTTGGCGGCGACGGGCACTTTGGTTGCCGCTTAGGGGAAAGAGCTGGGCTAAGCCATGTCGCGGCGGTAGAGGAGGTAGGCGCGGATGAAGGGGTCTAGATCGCCGTCCAGGACTTTCTGGACGTCGCCGCGTTCGACTTTGGTGCGGTGGTCTTTGATTAGCTGATAGGGCTGCATGGTGTAGGACCGGATCTGGCTACCGAAACTGATTTCGGGTTTGGAGGCGTCGAGTTTGTTCAGGGCGTCGCGGCGTTTTTCCAGTTCGAGTTCGTAGAGTTGAGAGCGCAGAACTTTCATGGCGATTTCGCGGTTCTTGTGCTGGCTTCGTTCGTTCTGGCATTGCACTACGATGCCGGAGGGAAGGTGCGTGATGCGCACGGCCGATTCGACTTTGTTGACGTTCTGGCCGCCATGGCCGCCGGCGCGGAAGGTATCAATGCGCAGGTCGTCGGGCTTGACGTTTATTTCGATGCGATCGTCAATCTCAGGGATGACGAAGGCGGAGGCGAAGGAGGTGTGGCGGCGGGCGGCTTGATCGAAGGGCGAGATGCGGACCAGGCGATGGACGCCGCTTTCGCCGGCGAGCATGCCGTAGGCGTTTTCGCCTTCGATTTGGACAGTGGCGGATTTGATGCCGGCTTCTTCACCGGGAGTGGAATCGAGGATCGTGGCGCGGAAACCTTTTTGTTCGGCCCAGCGCAGGTACATGCGCAGGAGCATTTCGGCCCAGTCTTGCGATTCGGTGCCGCCGGCTCCTGGTTTTACGGTGACGATGGCGTTGAGGCGATCGTTTTCACCGGCCAGGAGAGTTTTGGTTTCGAGGTCGGAGACGTATGTGTCGGCTGAGGCGATTTCTTTGGCGACGTCTTCGAGTAGCGAGTTGCGCTGAGCGTCGTCTTTTTCTTGTTGCGCCAGGTCCAGGTAAGTTTCGATATCGCTTTTTTTGAGGTCGAGAGATTTTTCTGCGTTCACGCGGTCTTCGACGGCCTTGCGCTGTTGCAGGGTGGCCTGGGCTTTTTCCTGGTCCTGCCAGAAATTTGGGTCGCTGGTTTTGGCTTCGAATTCGGCTAGCTGTTTACGGGCGGATTCTGCGTCAAAGAAAGCTCCGCACAAGCTGGATGCGTTTATTCAGCTCGGCGAAGCGTTGTTGCAGGTCTTCGATGTGTTCGGGCATTTGGTCCTTTTGTGTGGTTAGCATGGTAAGTGATTTTGGGCTGGGTGTCATGTGGGGTGTGCGAGGAGAGTGAGCTGCAAGTCAAATTCACCACTGATGAACGCAGATGAACACTGATAAATGCGGAACGAAGAGGAAAGAATTAACGCCGAGGACGCAGCGGTTGGAGCGCAGAGGGCGCAAAGAAAACCGACAGCAAAGACACCCGCCTCAAAAGCAAAAGCAGGCGGCCGCTACAAGTTCAAGAGCAACTGCAAAGAGCCGCCGAGACGCCGGCGCTACGAAATCGGCTGCGCGCGGCGTTACGGCGTGCGGCGGTTCACGAAGGACATTGCTAGCAGGACGATGGTGACTGCCATGCAGAGCCAGCTGAACCAGTCGCCGAAGCGGGCGTAGGGGGTGAGGTCGCTGCGGAAATCGTAGGGGGCGTCTAGTTGGCCACGGATGTCTAACGCTAATTGGGCTGCTGTGCGGCCGTAGGGGTCTATGGATTCGGTGTAGCCGTTGTTGGTGTCGCGCAGGAGCCAGCGGCGATTTTCTACCGCGCGGACGCGGGCCATCGCCATGTGCTGTTCGGGGGCGGAGGAGCGGCCGAACCAGCCGTCATTAGAAATGGTGACTAGCAATTCAGCGCCGTTGGCGGTGAACTGGCGGACTTCGCTGGGGAAGATGGCTTCGTAACAGATGAAGACGCCGAATTTTCCTTGCGGCAATTGCGCTACGCCGTACGTGGAGCCGGGGGTGAAGTCGGAAATGTCGGCGGTGAGTTTTTTTGCGAAGGTGAGCCAGCCGCGGAGGGGGACGTATTCGCCGAAGGGGAGCAAATGAATTTTGTCGTAGCCGAAAATGCGCTGACCTTGCGGATTCAGCAGCACGGCGCTGTTGGATGCCAGCCACTTCCCGTCTGGCGTTCGCTTCCAATCCACGACGCCAACCAGAAAGTAATTTCCGGAATCTTGGGCGATGCGTTTGGCGCGATCGGCGAATGGCTGCTCCAGAAATGAGAATGGTGCGGGCACTTCGGGCCAGATGATGATGCCGGGGATTTGGTGGGCGGCGTCCACGCTGATGTGTTCGAGCTGGTCGAGTTCGCCGGCATGAACTTGCAGCCAATCGGGCGGATAGCTTTCGGATTGCGGGAAATTGGTTTGGACCAGATGCGCAACGTAACGCGGTGTTGCGGCGGGGATCAGATGCGGGCCGATCAGCGCGACGAGGAGCAGGGCGATTGTTGCGATGGCGACGACCTTCCAAGCGCGCAGCGGGTGCAAGATTTGGTTCGCGGCAAAACCTAACCGAGTTCCCTCAGGGGCTAAAGCCCCTCTGGAAGAGCCGGGCTTTACGTCGGAGCTAAAGCTCCGACCCCCTGAAAACCGCGCTGCTTCCGTAGATTGGAGAATTGCGTAGGCCACGAGCGAGCCATAGGCGGCGATCAGGAAGCAGAGGCCGTAGATGCCGGTGACGGACGTGATTTGCAGCAGCGCCATGCTGCGGGCGGCGGGATAGCCGGACAAATCCCAGGACGAGCCGATGATGGGGATGTTGGTGCGGAAATATTCCAGCGTGGTCCAGAGGAATGGAGCCAGGGCGCAGGCCAGCAACTTGCTCTTGCGCGAGGCTAGCGCGACGCCGGTGGAAAATGTGGCGCAGATCAAGCCGCCGATGAATCCGATCATGCCGACGAAGGCGGCGGAGATGAGCGGGTCAATGTTGCCGTACTGGCGCATGACCGTATCCACCCACGGTAGGCACACGGGATAGAAAACCTGGCCGTGCAGGAAACCGTAGAGCGGCGCTTCTTTTAACGGCGCGCCGGCTGAGGCGAGGACGAGCATACCCATCGCGCTCCAGGCCAGCAGATACAAATTGTAATTGGGGAATGAGAGGCCCAGGGCGACGCCGCTGCCGATGGCGAGCAGGACTCGCGCGTAACGAGGCAAATTCATCTACAAACTATCTCATAAGAATTCATGCGCGATGGAAACCCCCGGCTTCAGGGGCTAAAGCCCCCTCTCTTGGCGCGACTTTACGGCGGGGCTGAAGCCCCGCCCTTCCGTCTCAACATTCAACATACTGCTGCTAATGTTTGATTATAGGCTTGAAACCCAATTGTTCGAGGGCGCGCTTGGCATTTTCGGCGGCGGCCATGTCGGGGTAGGGACCGACTTGCACGTGGTAGAAATTATCGGCGGGCGAAGTGGCTACGAGGGATGGGAATTTTTTCTGTTGGATGGCGTCGGCCATTTCGAGCGCGTCGCGCTGCAGTTTTACGGCTGCTACTTGCAAGACGATGGAATTTTTGTTCAGCGCGGGCGGCTGAAAGCGTGGGGGTTGCTTGGGCGCGGGTGCGGGTGCAGCGACGGTCTTGGTGGCTGCAGCGGGCGGCTCTTTTGTGGATTTCGTGGCCACCGCGGGGACGGATGCGGGCGCTTTCGTGGCCGGCGCGGATGGCGCCGCGGTTGCCGGTGCGGGTTCGAGATGATCGCTTGCGGACTTCTTATTGTCGTAGAAATCCCAGCCGCCGTTATCGGGAGGCGCTGGCGCGGGCGCGGACTTTGCGTTGGGCGCGGATTTTGATTTCGGAGCGGATGCTGGAGCGGAGGGCGCGTTGCTATTGAAACCATCGGCCGCGTGCACTGCTCCGCCATATTGCGTGCGGCCCATCACGTAACCGAGCGTAAAGAAAACTCCGCAGAGGAGGACTACGCCGAGAAATAGTCCAACCAGGTGCCGGCTTTCGAGAACCCGGTCGCCGCCTCCGCGTCTTGCGTTGCTCGCCATTCCTTTACTTTTGCTCCAACGACTTCATCCACTGCGAAATGATGTCCACGGGCAGCGGGAAGACCACCGTGGTATTTTTCTCGACGCCAATTTCCACCAGCGTTTGCAAATAGCGCAGCTGGATGGCAGTTGGCTCCTTCTGCAGCACTGCCGCGGCTTCGGATAATTTCGCCGAGGCTTGAAATTCGCCTTCGGCGGCAATTACTTTGGCGCGGCGCTCGCGCTCGGCTTCGGCCTGCCGCGCGATGGCGCGCTGCATGTTCTCGGGAATATCTACTTGTTTTACCTCAACCTTCGTTACCTTGATACCCCAAGGCTCGGTATCCTGGTCAAGGATTTGTTGCAGCTTGGCGTTAACCTTTTCGCGCTCCGAAAGAATGGAGTCGAGTTCGAACTGGCCGATCAGGCTGCGCAGCGTGGTCTGGGCCAGCTGGGAAGTAGCATATAGGTAATTCTGGACTTGTGACAGAGCGAGATTGGCGTCCACTACGCGGAAGTAACATACGGCGTTGACCTTCACGGAGACGTTGTCGCGGGTGATGACGTCTTGCGGGGGGACGTCGAGAGTTTCGATGCGCAGGCTGATGCGGGTGAGTTTGTCTATGGGAAAGAAGACTAGCTGCAGTCCGGCGCCTTTAGCTTCGGGCAGCATGCGGCCGAGGCGGAGGACTACTCCGCGTTCCCATTCTTTTATGACGTAAACGGAGTTGGAGAGCCAGATAAGGAAGATGACTATGGCGACGCCGACGAGAATGGTTACGAAGTCCATTTAGATTCCTCCAACAATCAAGTGCAAATTCGACGGCTGAAACTATCGAGATGCCGACGTAGGGGCGGGTCTGAGACCCGCCCCTACAGACTCAAAAACAAAGGCAACTGCGCCCGCCTAAAGGCGGCCGTTACAGATTCAAAGGCAAATTCAACGGCGAAGAGCCGGCGAGACGCCGGCGCTACGAAAGTCAACTACGCCCGGCTAAGGGCGGCCGCAACCCTTCGATTCGGCACCGCCGAATCTCAGGATGAATCGCCCTGTAGGGCGATTCATAAATTCGAGTCCGAAGCCTAGTGCGATTCTACTGGCTCGACTTCGAGCGTCAGGCCTTTTACTTTTTTCACGCGGACGCGGGCGCCGGTGGGGATGCTTTCGCCGGCGCGGACTGCGGCGCGCCATATTTCGCCGTGGACGAAAACGCTGCCCAGGGCTTCACCAGAGCCTACTGGCTCGCGGACCTCGCCTACTTCGCCTACCAGCTCTTCCCTGCCCGTCGAAACTTTCCAGGTGCGCGAGCGGAGCACCAGGCGCATCAGGATGATCACGATGATGGCGAACGGAATCACTACTGCGAGGGCAGTCCACAGGCTTACGCCCATGCCCGTCAGCGGCGATTTGATCAGGAACAGCGCGCCGAGAACCATGGAAATCACTCCTCCGACGCCGAGGACGCCATGCGTGGGAAATTTCGCTTCGAGAATGAATAGCACGAAGGCGCAGGCAATGAGCAGCAAGCCCGCGAGATTGATCGGGAGCATGTGCATCGCATAGAGCGCGAGCAATAGGGCGATCGCGCCGAATACGCCGGGTGCGAATGCGCCGGGGTGGGTGAACTCCGCGTAGAGGCCGAGGACACCGATGATCAGCAGGATGAAAAATACGTCGGGCTGCACGATGCGCGAAAGAAATTTTTCGCGGCCGGTCATATCGCGGGCGACGACTACCGGATGCGGCAGCGCGAGCGTCAGCTTGGCGCCGTCGAAGCGGGTGATGGTGCGACCGTTAAGCTGCGCGAGCAAATCTTCTTTTGAGGCGGTGACGATTTCGATCAGCTTGCCGTCGAGTGCTTCTTTATCGCTGAAGGCTTTGGCGTCGGTGACGGCGGTGGCGGCAAGTTCGGGATCGCGGCCGCGTTTGCTGGTGTAGCTGCGCAGGTAAGCGGTGGCGTCGTTGACGATTTTCTTGCGCAGCGTGTCGTCAATTTGCACGGGCGAGCCGCCGATTTCGATGAGCGGCGATGCGGCGCCGGTTTCTGTGCCGGGCGACATGGCGGCGACGTCTGCGGAAAGCAAAATGAAGAATCCGGCGGACGCGGCGCGCGAGCCTGTGGGGTACACGTACGTCACTACTGGGACGGGCGAGCGCAGGATGGATTGGATTATGTCGCGCATCGAAGTGTCGAGGCCGCCGGGGGTGTTGATGGTGATGAGGATCAGGCGGGCGTGGTCGGTGTTCGCCTGTTCGATTTCGCGGACGAGGTATTCGGAGAGGATTGGTTCGATTTCGCCGTCAATGTGGAGTTCGACGACTGTGGAATTTGTTGGCGATGCGGATGGCGTGGTGGGCGCGGCTTGTGCGCGAAGTGGCGCGGTGACGATTAGCGAAAGTGCGGCTAGTGCGGAGGAAAGCAGCAACGAGCGACGAACTGCGCGAGGGAACATTTCGCGAGTCATTATAGCAACAGTTATGGCTGGGACTGCAAAGTTCCGGTGCGGAGTCGGCGTGACGAAAAAGTTGACAGTCTTACGGGCTGGGGCGCGGCTACAGCGACAAATCGAGCGCTACCGCAGAGACGCCGAGGACGCAGAGAAAGGCAAAGGCAACGACAAAAGATTTAACACAGAGGACATCTATGAGAGATGCGCCGGGGTCAAGGATGTTTTTTTGACAGGGATTTCCTGGGGCGGTGGGAGACCGCCGGTGAGGGCGAAGAGGAACGGGAACGGTTGGCATCGGTCGAGTTCGCGATTCGTCCTTCTCTGGGTATCGATCAACGACGCGGGAAGCCGGGTCGCGATCACTCATCTATTCGAGCACGTGGCTCGTGAGGACGGCTTCGCTCTATCCGGCACGAGGCCGGACAGGCCGACGGCCCCATCAGAGGCTCAGCCAGTAGTAGCCTGGCTAGTGTCCTCGCGGGCACGTCGCGCGTCTCGACCTCGGCGCCGGAACTGGTCGTAATCGATTTCTTCGCGGAGCATGCGATACAAACGCAACACTAATTTACGCGCGACCGCCACGATGGCGATGGCGGAGTTTTTGCGCGCGGTCAGATGGAAGTAGAAGCGGCGCAGATCTTCGTCCTCGCGGATGGTGGTGCGGGCGGCTTCGACCAGCAAGAAGCGCAGCAGCCGATTGCCTTGCTTGGTGATGTGGCCGAAGCGTTGGGTGTCGCCGCTGGAATGTTCCTTGGGATCCAGACCGCAGTAGGCGGCGATGCGGCGAGCGCGATCGAAGCGGGTGACCGGTTCCAGCGTGTGCACCACGGCCAGGGCCGTCAGCAGACCGACGCCGGGATGGGTGCGCAGGCGGATGACGCGCGGATCGTTTTGCGCGCGCTGTTCCAGTTGCGCTTCGACGACTGCGATCTGTTCGGCCAGCGAGGCGAGCAGGAGCAGAGAGTGTTGCCGCTGTGTGGCGAACGCGCCGTCCAGGGGCAAGGCGGCGAACTGTTGCTGGCCGCGCGCGGTGAACAGTTTCGGTCCGAGCCGCAAGCGATGATTGAGCGCGACGGCCTGCAGGCCGTTGCGCAGCATGGTGCGGATGCGGACCAGGCGATGACGATAGCGCAGCAGCGCCAGAACGTCGCGGCTGGCGGGAGCAGGAACGTGCACGGCGGGAAAATCATCGTGCACGAGCAGATCGAGCAAGAGCTGCGCGTCGCGGCGATCGTTTTTCTGCCGGCGGCGGGCGAACTGGCGAATGGCCAGAGCATCACCCACCCGCAGCTGGTGCCCGGCCTGTTCGATGATGCGATGAAACCACAACGCGTAGCCGGAAGCCTCGACACCGACGATGGCTCCCGGTGGGAACTGCGCATAAAACGCCGCGACGTCGTCATGCTCGTGATCGAGCTCGCGCTCGTGCACTTCTCCGTCGGCGGTATCCATCCAGCAAACGGTTTGGGTTCTGACGTGCAAATCCACTCCGATGTACACTGCCATTGGCGCCTCCTGTTTCGACCGATGCCAACCGGTTCCGGGTGAGCATAACAACGCCCACCCCAGGAGGCGCATCTCTCATGACATCAGAGAAAAGACCGAGAACGCAGAGAAAGAAGGAGAGATCCCTGCCAGCGGCAGGCAGGCTTCGCTGCGCTCCTGCAGGATGACGGCGCGCGCGGGTGAACCTCTTGCGGATGGCGCGCTCGGATTAACTTTGCGGCTCGACAATTTCCATGCTGAGGATTTGGGCGCCGTCCAGGCGATAGATGTGCTGGACCATCCGTTCGAGGATGATGTTGCCGTCGAGGTCGCGTACGACCTGGTGGACATGCGCGACGATTCTGCCGTCGGGGAGAGCTTCGAATCGCTGTGGCTTGACGATCGGGTCAATTATGTCCCACTGGCGCGTCCAGTATTCGCGCACGCCTTCGTGGCCGCGGATTCGGCCGCCTTCCATGCCGTTGGGCCAATCCACATCGGGATGCATGAGAAAAAGCAGAAAATCAAGATCGCGCTCGTTGAACGCGTCATAAGCCGACTGGAGTAATTCGTGGTATGCGAGAGCTGGAGCTGGACCCGTCACAGGATGATTCCCCCGGAAAATTTCTATCAGTTCTGAATTAATTTCTTCGAGCTCGCGTAGGAGGGCGGTTCGTGCAGAACCTCCTGCAACGCGGGGTCTTTGATGACTTTGGCGAATGCGGGATCGGTCTGGGCGGAAAGGAATCCGGCGTAGCCGTCGTCGCGCGCGAGCTTCAGGTAGTGCGCGGCGCGCTCGGCGTCGCCAGCCTGCGCGTAGGTCTTGGCGACGTAGAAATAAAACAGGCCGGGATCGGTGGCGGTGCGTTGCTGCACGATGGTGCCGCCCAGCCCGCGGCGATCGAAAATGGTGGGATCAAGCGCAAGAGCTTTCTGGAACGAATCCATCGCCTGCGGATACTGCTTATCGGCGAAATAGGCGTAGCCGAGGTTGCTGTAAACCGTGGGCAAATCGGAGTGCAGGTCGAGCGCTTTGGTGTACAGGCTGATGGCTTTGCTGTAATGCTTTTTCTCGTACTCGATGGTGCCGCAATTATTGGCGGCGCTGGCGAATTTCTTGTCCGCGTGCATCGCGTGCTTGTAGAAGCGCTCGGAGCGATCGAGGTCGCCCAGTTGCTGATAGGCGACGCCGACTTTATTCATGAGCTGCGCGTTCTTGGGGTCATTGATCAGGATTTGGATATACGCGCCGGCTGCGTCGGAGTACTCCTTGCGCGCCATTAGGATGTCGGCGCGCATCTCGGCGGCTTCGCGCGGCGAGAGCGAGGAAAACGGTTTTGGCGCGAGTGCAGGCGCAGGATTTGCAGAGTTTGCAGAAGGCGAATTCGAAGTGGTATCGCTGACTTTGGTCGGAGTTTGTTGCGCGAACGCGGGACAAGCTACAACGAAGACCAGCGGGATGGCAAAGAGAGTCACTCGGCTCATAGCCCGACTCCTTTTTTTCCGCGCCCCAAGGCCTACGGCTGAGGTTTCTGGCTGTCCGCAGGCTTTTTGCTTGACCCAAAGATACCAAAAATCTTGTCCAGAAGCCCCTTTTTCTTTTCGGCGTCAGGGGTGGCGGGCTGGGCCTGCGCGTCGCCGGGAGCCGCGGGCTTGGCGCCGGGTTTGAGCGGCTGGCCGGGTTGATTTGCGGCGGCGTTAGGAGGAGGCGGCGGATTGCTGCCTTTGCCGAAAAGATGGGAGAGCCAGTTGGAGGGCGAAGCCGCCTGTTGACCGCACACCTCGGTGGGCTCGCTGCCCGCAATGAAATATTCCTGCACGGACTGCGGGCAGGTGGAGTTGGCCAGCTCACCGGTTTTCGGATCAATCATCTCGGCTATTACGCCGGGAGGAGGATCGAAATCCGCGGTGTTTTTGTATTGCGGCAGAGCGACGGCGCGCTTCATGAATTCCGCCCAGATGGGCGCGGCGGAAGCGCTGCCTGAAAGGCCGAGGTCGCGATTGTCGTCGAATCCAACCCAGACGACGCAGAGCAGGTTGGAAGTAAAACCGGCGAACCAGCCATCGCGGGATGTGCCAGTCTTGCCGGCGGCATCGGCGGTGAAGCCCATAGTGCGGACGGTGACGCCGGTGCCGCGATTGATGACGTCTTCCATGATACTGGTGGTGAGGAAGGCGACGCGGGGATCGAGCACGGCGCGCACGCGCGGGCCTGCGGTTTCTTCGACGGTGCCATCGGCGGCGAGGACGCTACGCAGGAAGAGGGGCTCGGCGCGAAAACCGTTGGTGGCGAAGGCTGTGTAAGCGGCGGCGACGTCAATCGGCGTCATTTCATAGGCGCCGAGGGCGACGGCGGGTGTCGGCTGAATGTTCGGGCCCAGACCCATCTGGCGGGTGAGATTTACGACGCGCTGGTAGCCGATCAGCTCGGCGACTTTTACGGTGGCGACGTTGAGCGAATGGATCAGCGCGTCGCGCACGGTGACTGTGCCGTAAAATTCCTCGCCGTAATTGTCGGGCGTGTATTCCTTGCCGTCGAATTCGAACGTGGTGGGCACGTCATCCACCGTAGTGACTGGCGTGACGATGGGCGTGAAGCCTTCGGCCGCGTTGTCAAACGCCGCTGCGTAAACGAATGGCTTGAAAACGGAACCAGGTTGGCGATGTGCGAGGGCGTGATTGAGCTGGCTTTCACCGTAATTGCGTCCGCCGACCAGCGCGCGAATTTCTCCGGTGCGCGCGTCCATGGCTACCAGCGCGACTTGCACGCGCGGGGCGGGCTCGCCTTTCTTGGCCCAGGCGGCGTAGCGTTTGGCGAGCAGCTTATCCACGCCTTGGACGCCGGTCTGGATGGCTTCGGCGGCGGCGCGCTGCAATTGGGGATCGAGAGTGGTGTAAATGCGAAAGCTCTGCGTTTCCAGATCGGTTTCGGAGAAGTTTTCGAGGAGATGGTCTTTCACCATGTCCACGAAATAGGGGGCGGAGCCGGTGTTAACGCCGCCATTAACGAATTTGAGCTTCATTTTTTTGGCGGCGTCGGCTTGATCTTGGGTGATGTAACTGTCTTCGACCATCTGCGGCAGGACGCGGTCGCGCGATTCTTCGGCGCGATCCATGTGGCGTTCGGCGGTGGCATAGCGATTGGGTGCGCGGATGATCCCGGCGAGGAAGGCGCATTCGCCGAGGGTCAGCTCGCGGACATCTTTGCCGAAATAGGCTTCGGCGGCCTCGCCAAAGCCGCGGATGGAAAAGCTGCCGCGATTGCCGAGATAGACTTCGTTGGCGTATAGCTCGAAAATTTGCTGCTTCGAGTAGCGCTGATTGATTTCGACAGCCATCAGGACTTCTTTTACTTTGCGACGCCATTCGCGTTTGGTGGTGAAGAAAAAGCTGCGGGCCACTTGCATGTCAATGGTGCTGGCACCTTGGGCCTTCTGGCCGCGGCGCAGGTCGGCGAGAGCGGCGCCGAAAACGCGCACGATGTCCAGGCCGCCGTGTTCGAAAAAGCGCTTGTCCTCGGCGGCGAGGACGGCGTCCACGAGGTCTTTAGGTAGATCGTCGAAGCGGACCACGCGGCGTTTTTCGCGGGAGCTATCGAAGAGGTTAGTGACCAGTTCCGGCTCGATCTCCGCGGAATCGAGCGGGGCGGCGTCGCTCAGCTCGGTGATGCGCGAAATCGCGTTGCCGGAGAAAACCACGCGCACCGCATTTCCGCCACGGAAATAGGAATTGGACGACGGGCGAATTTCGAGGGTCGAGCCCTTTAGCTTGAATTCGCCGAGCGCGCCCTCCGCTTCGCCTTCCTGGTATCCGGCGCGCAGCAGGTAAGTGGCGAGGTCGCTCGGGTGCATGGTTTCGCCGACAAATATGTGTCCGGGAGCGGAAAAGACGCGCGAGGTGTTCTGGAAAACCTGGCCGGTGAGGCGCTGGTCAATCAGTTTGCCGAATTGAATGTAGTAATATGCGAAAACACAAGTGGCCGCAACGAATGCAAATAGCACGGCGCCCAAGACCGCCAGGCCGACGCGCGAGGTCCAGAAGCCCGGGGCGATTCGAATCCGCAATCAGTTTCTCCGTGAAACGCAGTGCGACGACATAGACTTAGAAACGCATTCAGATAGTTAGACGCGCGCCAGAGCCGGACGGTTGGGCGGGCGCGGCGGAGGCGCGGGTGGTCCCGCAGGGCCTCGAGCGGAATGAATTGTAAATCTAAATTGGATGGCTGTCTGCGTAGAGATGAAATTGATGGGTGAACTGATAAACGATCAAATCGAAGGTTACCGGGTAATCGAGGGTAATGGTGATGAGCGAGCCGTCGGTGGTCACCTTGACGTCTTCCTTCTTCGCCGGAACGCCGAGCTCCTTCATTTTCTTGTCAATGTCTTCCTGGATGTCCTCCGGGGTTTTCTTGGGATAGGTGGAGGTGGCAAAGCGCGCTTCGGTGGTCATAGCGTCCTGCAGCTGGTAATTCGCGAAATAGGCGGGAACCATCTTGAAGGCGCAGAAAGCCAGGGACGCAAGAATGACAATGGTGATGAAGAAGCCGAGCTTTCCCTCGCCTCGTTGCCCGTCGCGAACACGCGTGGTGCGCAAAATGAAAAATCCTCCCGAGTACAAATTCGATAGGGTGATGCTAGCAGCATAGGATAGCCGCGTACGGCTGGGTTAAGCCATCTGTTGTGAATGAGTAACTGGGCCGGGGCGTACGTTCGTACGGCTAGTACGCCCGGGCGAAGATGGCTTTCTCGGCGGCGGTTGCGCCGCAATGAACGCATTTGCCGGAGCCGCCGGGCTGCTCGAGGGGAATGCAGCGCATGGTGGCTTTGGTTTCTTCCTTGATGCTGGCTTCACATTCGGCTTTGCCGCACCACCAGGAGAAAGCGAAGCCCTTTTCCACCGCTTTCTTGAATTCCTCGTAGTCCGCGGTCTCGTAGGTATTGGCTTTGCGGAATGCGAGAGCACGGTCGAAGAGCGCTTGCTGGATTTCTGCGAGCAGTTGCGTCACTGCTGCCGCGATTCCCTGCTGCGGCACGAACGCCTTACCTTCTTTGCCGGGGCGATCGCGACGCGCCAGGACTACTGAGTTTTTGGCGACGTCTTTCGGGCCGAGTTCCATGCGCAGCGGCACGCCGCGCATTTCCCAATCGTTGAATTTGAAGCCGGGACTGGAGCCTTCGCGCTCGTCGAGCTTCACGCGGATTCCGGCGTCGGCCAATTCCTTGCGGAGTTTGTGCGCGCACTCCAGGACGCTGGTTTTTTCTTCATCCGTCTTGAAAATCGGGACGATTACCAGCTGGATGGGTGCCAGGCGCGGCGGGAAAATCAATCCCTGGTCGTCGCCGTGCACCATGATGATGGCGCCAACGAAGCGCGTGGAGAGGCCCCAGGAGGTGGTCCAGCAGTGTTGCAGCACGCCGCCTTTATCCAGGTAGCGAATTTCGAAAGCTTTCGCGAAATTCTGGCCGAGATTGTGCGAAGTGCCGGCCTGCAGCGCTTTGCCGTCGCCCATCATGGCCTCGATGGAAAAAGTCTGGTCCGCGCCGGCAAAACGCTCGGAATCGGATTTGCGGCCGGGAATTACTGGCACGGCGGCTTCTTTCACGGCGAAATCGGTGTAGATGTCGAGCATCTGGCGCGTCTCGAATTCCGCTTCGGGCAGCGTGGCGTGCGCGGTGTGCCCTTCCTGCCAGAAAAATTCCAGGGTGCGCAGGAACAGCTTGGTGCGAAGTTCCCAGCGCACGACGCTGTTCCACTGATTGATCAGCACCGGCAGGTCGCGGTAAGACTGAATCCATTTTGCGTAGGAGTGGCCGATGATGGTTTCTGAGGTTGGACGAATCACCAGCGGCTCTTCCAGTTCTTCGCCGCCGCCATGCGTCACAACCGCGAGCTCGGGAGAAAATCCAGCAACGTGCGATTTTTCCTTTTCGATGAAGCTGCGCGGAATCAGCAGCGGGAATGCGGCGTTCACGTGGCCGGTGGCCTTGAAGCGGCTGTCGAGCGCCGCCGTGATGTTCTCCCACAACGCCCAGCCGTAAGGACGCACGATCATGCAGCCGCGCACGGGAGCGTAGTCGGCCAGTTCGGCACGCAGAACGAGCTGGTTATACCATTCCGAGAAATCTTCGGCGCGAGTTGGCAGCTTCTGGTCGGACATGCCTGGGTGGGCTCTTTTCTGCGCCGGTTTGAGAGCGGCACGCGCATCGTGGCGCGAGCGTGGGCGCGATAAGCAATCAAGGTTAGGGGAGAGTCGGAGCGAAGTCAATCACAGGAGGGAGCCAAGGGCGCCGGCCGCTGACGCGGATGGACGCTGATAACGCGCAACGCGAGCCATGCAAAAAAAAGGCAACGATGGCGCTGGTGCATGAGTCTAAGGCTCAAAGGCGCCACTGAGGAGCGCTGTTGAACCCTGATAATCGCCCTTTGCGATAGTGCGGCAGCTCGCGGTTCGCTTGCGGATTGGGCTGCTGGGTCGCTGATTCGCCTGCGGGACGTGGGTTTTTTCTGGGTGAGAAAGTTGAAAAGTCCGTGTAGGCTACTTCTCTTTGGTTCTGCCGGAGTGGCAATCCAAATTCCAAGGAGATCTCTGGAGATGAAGATGGGCCTTCTCCTAACCGTATTATCCCTATTCTTATATGTCGCGATATTTTCAGCTCCGGTAAACGCGCAATCCGCCGCCGGAGCCGGCACGTCTTCGGGCCAGCAGCAGACCACTCCCCCTGTCCAGCAGAAGCCCAGCCACCCCCCCATACTGTCGCACCGAGCGGCGACAGTGCAGCCGGGTCAACCCTACCAACGTCCATCGGAAACGGACAAACTGCGCGGCTACATTTTTGATACGTTCGGACCGTACGCATTCCTCAGCGCCGTGAGCGTGGCCGGCATCCAGCAGGCCCGCAACAAGCCTCCGGACTGGGGTCAGGGCTGGGGCGCGTATGGCGATCGGGTCGCAAGCGATTTTGGGGTCAACCTGGTGACGCAGACGACGCGTTACGGGTTGGCTGAACTCTTTCGCGAAGACACGCTGTATTACCGTTGTGAGTGCACAGGGTTCGGCCGCCGGCTGGAACACGCTTTGATATCCACCGTCACAGCGCGACGCGGCGCTGATGGCCACCGGACCTTTTCGTTTACCGCCCTAGCGGCTCCCTATGCCGGCACCGAGGCGGCAGCGCTGCTGTGGTACCCGAGCCGGTTTGATGCGAGCGACGGCTTCCGCATGGGGAATATCAATCTCGCCGTGCAAGCGGGCTACAACATCGCTTTCGAGTTCATTTACGGTGGGCCGCACACGCTACTGGCGAAGCATCACATTCCCGTCGTGTCCGACGTGACGGGTTCCAAGCAGCAATAGTTTCCAGGCATAGTCACCCGTGACAAGAAATGCCCGCCGGTGATTTCGCAGCGGCGGGATTTTTTATTTGCCGCGACTTCTGGCGGCTTGTTAGTAATGATCCGGGTGACCGTGGCGCCAAGCCCAGTATTCGCGCTGCTCGGGCGGCGGCAGTTTGTGATAATCGCGATAGGGCCGATGCGTTTCGGCGACCCACTGCCGGTAATAGACGACTTCGTGATCGTTCCATGCGTAATAATTATTGTAATAGGGATCGTACGCGCGGACGGTCGAGTGTTCGGCGCAGCCCGTTAGCACGAGAGGTGAAAGCATCGTTACGGCGAGCAAAAATGTTCCCAGCCAACGCGAATTAAGATTAGGTCGCGGCATTATGATTCCTCCGTGAGCTGCGGCGTTACAACGTCCGTTTGATTGCAAAGCACGCAGCGCTCCGATAAACTCTTCACGAAATTACAAACACGCTGGCGTTGACAAAGTTGCTGGTAAGCATTGCTTGCCGGTACAAATCCCGACCGGGTGCCCTGAAATGAAAAACGAAACCCCAGAATTGTTGCGCATGAGCCGATCGCTCGACGAAGTGGATCCGGAGGTCGCGGAAGCTTTGCGGGACGAAGTGCGGAGGCAGGCGACCGGGCTGGAATTGATTGCGTCGGAGAATTTTGTTTCGGAAGCGGTGCTGGAAGCGATGGGCTCGGTGTTCACGAACAAGTACGCTGAGGGCTATCCCGGCAAGCGTTACTACGGCGGCTGCGAAAATGTGGACCGCGTGGAACGGCTGGCAATTGAGCGCGCCACGCAGCTTTTCGGCGCCGAACATGCCAACGTGCAGTCGCATTCTGGAACGCAGGCCAACATCTCCGTCTACATGACGGCGCTGGAGCCGGGAGCGACCGTGCTGGGCATGAATTTGGCGCATGGCGGACACCTGACGCATGGGCACCCGCTGAATTTTTCGGGCAAGACTTACAAATTTGTGGCATACGGCGTGACGCAAGACACCGAAACAATTGATTACGACGAAATCGAGCGACTGGCGCGCAAGCATCAGCCGAAGATGATTGTGGCGGGCGCCAGCGCTTACGCGCGGATCATTGATTTTCCGCGCATTGCGAAAATCGCGCAGACGGTGAATGCGTTATTTTTTGTGGATATGGCGCATATCGCCGGCTTGGTCGCGGCGGGCGTGCACCCTAGTCCGGTGCCGCACGCTGATTTCGTTTCCACCACCACGCACAAGACGTTGCGCGGGCCGCGCGGCGGGCTGGTGCTGTGCCGCGAAAAATACGCGAAGGATCTGGACCGCATTACTTTTCCGGGCGTGCAGGGCGGCCCGCTGGAGCACATCATCGCGGCGAAAGCGGTGTGCTTGAAGGAAGCTGCGGCGCCGGATTTTCGCGCTTATCAACAGCAGGTGGTGGCGAACGCCAAGGCGCTTGCGGCGGGATTGAGCGCGCGCGGATTCCGCATCGTTACGGGCGGCACTGATAATCATTTGATGCTGGTGGATATGCACTCGCGCGGGATCACGGGACGCGATGCGGAATTGGCCTTGGAACGCGCCGGGATGACGGTGAACAAGAACGCGATTCCGTTTGATCCGCTGCCGCCGATGAAGGCCGGGGGAATTCGCATTGGCACGCCAGCGGTGACCACGCGCGGGATGCGAGAACCGGAGATGGAAAAGATTGCTACGTGGATTGCCGAGGTGCTGATGCACCTGGGCGACGCTGCGATCGAACAGCGCGTGCGCGCCGAAGTTGCGTCGTTCGCGGCGCGATTTCCTCTGTATTCGCGGCGTCTAGAAGCTGCGGATGCTGTCGGCGCGCTACATTCGAAGGTTGCCGGCTAGGACTGCCCCTTCAGCGTTATTTCTTCCGTGCTTTTTGCGCCACCCGTGCCTTCACTAATTTTTTGATTAGAGTCGTCGGCAGCGGCTTGTCCACCGGGAAGTGAATGGTCCCCTTCGAGGTAGTGAAACCCCTGAGCTCTTTTTTGAACGCCGCGACAACGGCCGCGGTCGGGAACAGGCTGCAGTGGTCCTTGAAAGCGGCATACCACAGTAGCGCTCCATTGTATTTGAACGCCGGGATACGATAGCTGATGGACTCTGTCGCTTCCGGCGGCACCGCGGATCGAATGGCGGCGCGCATCTGATGCAATTTGCCGCGCGCGGGTTCGAGGATGCCGGCAAAGTATTCGTCCACATTTCGCGGGGCAGCATTCACGGCTTTTGCGGACCGATTCTTCGAGGTTGCGGATGGCACGAATTTTGCTCCTTCGTGTTCGCCGAGCCGGCTCGAGGCTGCAGAGCAAAACCGGCTGAGGCGAACGTGCGAGGTGCCAGATTAACCCAGTTGTCCCGTTGCGGGACAATTTTGCGAGCGGGCTGCCAAGATTGACTCAGTCCCCTGCTCTAACTCGTGCCGGTGCCGCGCCGCGACGCGTGGCCGCATGCCCGCTTTGGAAGCGGATTTGCGAGTGTGCCTAGCAGGGGAAAAGCGCATCATGAGCACCAGTTCGGCCGCGGAGGGAGTCGCCTGGCCACATACGCTGGAGGCCGCGAAAGATGAAGCGCGGCTGATTCAAGATTCGCTGTTGCCGGGCGGCACGTTGCGCGGAAATGGGTTCGAGATTGCGTTCCGCTTCGCGCCGCTGGGCGAAGTGGGCGGGGATTTCGCGGACTTTTTCTGTTTGCCCAACGGTCTGGTGGGTATGTACATGGGGGACGTGGTCGGCAAGGGCCTGATTGCGGCCATGTACGCTTCGCTGGTGATGGGCACGATCCGCGGGATCAATAAGACCGGCGAAGACACTGCCGCGGTGCTGACACTTTTGAATAAACGACTGCGCGTGCGTCCGGTCCCCGGGCGTTTCAGCTCCATGATTTACGCGCTGTTCAATCCGGCTTCGGGCGAACTCAATTTTTCGAATGCGGGAGTGCCGCTCCCCTTGCTCGTTTCGAGGGACGGTTGCCGGTCGCTGGGTGAGGGCGGATTTCCTTCGGGGATGTTTCCGGATGCCACGTATGACATCCACACTGTGCAGCTTGCGCCGGGAGACGCCGTGCTGTTTGCCACCGACGGCTTGCACGAAATGCGCAACGCACTGAACGAGGATCTGAGTTGGGGCAAACTGGAAGAGATCTGGCAGCAGTGCCGCTGCAAGTCCGCGGATGAATGTCTGGATTTTCTTTTCGACGAGGTGCGGGCGTTTTCCGCGAGCAGCGGCAGCCATGACGACATCACTGCCGTGGTGTTGAAGGTGCCCGCGTAGAGGTGGTGCTGTTACGCGGGATTGCGAATCGTTTCCTTCAGGCCGGGCATACCTGCAACTCCGAAACGACGCCATCGCGAATGGCGAACGCGCGCACCGGTTTTTCGGCATGCGCGTCCGGCGAAACGATGAAATAGGCTGCGTCGGGATAGTAGGCGCGCTGCACATCTGTCCGTGACGGCTCATTCGCGCCGTGCGGATGCGAATGATAAATTCCCAGCAACTTCAATCCGGCGCTGCGAATCTCCCGCATCAGCTGAAATAATTCCTGAGGTGCGATTTCGTATTGCGTCGCGGGATCGCCGGCGATGTTGGAGGCGTGCAAGACACGGGTGATCACGCCTTCGCATCCGGCGAGCAGCCCGCAACGTTCATTTTCAGGCGCGCCCTGCGCATGGGCCTGAAGCGCGAAGAGCACGCCATCTTGAACGCGAATTAGAATTGCCACGAAGACCAGTCTATATCGCAGCGGAACAATTGAAAACGCGCGATCCTCGCCGGCGATGGGATCGAACACGGGACTGCCGATTTTGACCTAGCCGCGCACATCATGGAATCCTCGACCTAATAGCCGACCCCACTTTCGTTGTAGTTCTGCAAATGTAAATTCTTCCTCAACTTCGCCACTTCTTGCGTTAACGCGATAGCCCGCGATGGAGTTGCCGGCACAGGTGTGTACGTCGAACGGTACTCGTACAACCAAAACAACATCCTTCGAACCGTCGACCCAGGTGACACCCATTGCGTTCGGAATCATAGACCTAGCATCACGGCACGCGTTGCGCTTCACGAATTGC
This sequence comes from uncultured Acidobacteriota bacterium, assembly GCA_963821765.1. Lineage (GTDB taxonomy): Bacteria > Acidobacteriota > Terriglobia > Acidiferrales > UBA7541 > Palsa-295. The sequence continues at coordinate 116,377 of CAWGFF010000016.1, read as the reverse complement.
TGGACCGCCAACGCACTGATACTAATTTCCAAAACTCGATCCGTGTCGAAGAAATATGTTCTGACAGACCACGTGCCGAGCGGGCCGGCATCACTCTGAGTCACGAAGAACGCATTCCCGTCACTCGCCCAGTCCAATTCCGCTGACCAGTACAGCTGAAAGCGCGCCTCGGCGCCTCCCGGAATTTCTGTCTCCAGCTCCATGTCGTTAATTTTGACCGCTCGTCTCCCGGTCGGGTCCTGCAGAACCAAAGACCGTTTTTCTCCAGCTACAATCGATAGATCTATGGCGTCTTTCGACCAATTACCCGCTTTAAATCGTGGCACTCGATTGGTTGCAGCATCGACGGTGCCCAGCATTAGCGAAATGACGCCAAGAACCGATAGGATTGAGCCAACGCGTCGCTTTACTTCGGGCATGAGAGATCCGGAATTGCCGAGGCGCATCGCGCCGCGAAAGGGGTGCCGTTGGGGCGGTTCGCGAACCGCCCCTACGGGATGGAGATTTCTTACGCTTTTTGCGCTTGGCGGCGCAGGAATGTTGGGACGTCCAGATCGTCGGCCGGGACTTCGTTGCGCACGTCGGCGACGTTGCGGCTGACTTGCTGGACGACGTTGGTTTGTTGGGGCGCGATGTTTCCGGCGCTGGGTTGCTCGCGCGCAGCCTTCCACGTTTTCGGCAGATAAGATGGCTTCTGCTGCGATTTGCGGCCGGCTACGTCGCGGAATCCCGCGGCGATCACGGTGATTTTCACGGACTCCTTCATGGAATCGTCCATCACGGCGCCGAAAATGATGTTGGCATTTTCATGCGCGGCTTTCTGGATGATGGAAGAAGCTTCGTGCACTTCCTGGAGGCTGAGGCTGGAGGAGCCGGTGATGTTGATCAAAATTCCCTGCGCGCCTTGAATGCAATTGTCTTCGAGAAGCGGGCTATTGATGGCGCGATTCGCGGCATCAATGGCGCGATTGGAGCCCGAAGCGACCGCCGTGCCCATCACCGCATAACCTTGGCCGGACATAATTGTTTTCACGTCGGCAAAGTCGCGATTGATGATGCCGGGAATGGTGATGATATCTGAAATGCCCTGCACGGCCTGGCGCAAAATATCGTCGGCGATGCGGAACGCTTCAAAAAAGCTGGTGCCGTGCTCGACGCAATCCATCAGCCGCTCGTTGGGAATGACGATGACGGTGTCCACGCAGCCGATCAATTCGGCGAGCGCTTGTTCCGCCTGCTCCATGCGGCGCTTGCCTTCGAACGCGAAGGGCTTCGTCGCAACCGCGACGGTGAGCGCGCCGAGTTCGCTGGCAAGATTGGCGACGACTGGCGCGGCGCCGCTGCCGGTGCCGCCGCCCAGACCCGCGGTGACGAACACCATGTCCGCGCCGTCGAGCGCTTCGAGAATTTTTTCGGTGTCCTCGAGCGCGGCTTTGCGGCCGACTTCGGGATTTGCGCCCGCGCCGAGTCCTTTAGTGAGCTTCGCGCCCAGTTGCAGTTTTACGGGCGCTTGCGAAAGTTTCAGCGCCTGCAAATCGGTATTGGCCGCGATGAATTCCACGCCTTCCACTTTCGCGCGGATCATGCGGTTGACGGCGTTGGAACCGCCGCCGCCCACGCCGATTACTTTTATTTTTGCTCCGTTGGTTGCTTCTTCTGCAAACGACACACGCATTGCCGATTCTTTTTGCGCCATGCTTCCTCCCCAGTCTTTCCCCAATTTCGTTTTGTCCATCCGTTGCTTGTTACGCCCCTGCAAACATACTTTTCAACTTGCCTATCCAGCCGTTGGGACGAGATCCGCCGGCGCGCCTGGTGCGCGCGCCGTACAGAACCAGTCCAACGGCCGTTGAATACTCGGGCCGGGAAACCTCTTCGCTCATTCCGGCGAGTCCGCGCGGAGAAGCCACGCGCACCGGAAGATTGAAAATCCGCTCCGCCAATTCGCACAGGCCGCGCAATTGAGCGCCGCCGCCGGTGAGCACGATGCCCGCGGGGATCATGCCTTCACCGCCGCCGCGGCGTAGCTCGTCGCGAACTAACATTAATAGTTCGTGTGCGCGCGGCTCGACGATTTCAGAAAGCATGCGCGCGAAAACCGTGCGCGGGGGACGATCGCCGACGCTGGCGATTTCAATGGGCGAATCTTCCGCCAGAAGCTCGCGCAAGGCGCAGGCGTGCAGGCGCTTGATCTTTTCCGCTTCGCTGCTGGGAGTGCGCAGGCCGACGGCGAGGTCGTTGGTGAAATGATCGCCGCCGACTGGAACTGCCGCGGTGTGGCGGACTACTCCGCCGGCGAAGGCGACCATTTCCGTGGTGCCGCCGCCGATATCGAGCAGGCAGGCGCCGAGTTCGCGCTCGTCTTGGGTGAGGCACGCTTCTGCGGAAGCGAGCGGCTCAAGCACAGTGTCGTCCACACGCACGCCGGCGCGATTTACGGCGGTGACGATATTTTGGGTGGCTGTGCCGGAGGTGGTGACGATGTGCACGTTCGCTTCGAGGCGCTGGCCGACCATACCGATCGCGTCGCGGACATTATCTTGCGCGTCGAGTGAAAATTCTTGCGGCAGGACGTGCAGCACTTCACGATCTTCGGGCAATTGCACGCCGCGGGCGGCTTCGATGGCGCGGCGCACGTCATCGCGTTGCACATCGCGCGGGCGCGAGCCTACGGTGATGCCGCCGCGGCTATTCACGCCGCGCACGTGCGTGCCGGCGACGCCGATCAGCGCGGATTCCACAGGGACGCCGGTGAGCGCTTCGGCTTCTTCGACGGCGCGGCGAATGGAGCTGACCGCGAGATCGAGGTTGACGATTTGGCCTTTGCGCCAGCCTTTGGATTCCGCCGCGCCGAGCGCCGCGAATTTCACGCTGCCGTCTTCGTCCAGTTCGCCGATCAGGGCGCAGGTTTTAGTGCTGCCGATGTCCATCGCTACGATGTGCCGTTCCTTCTTCGTCAAATCAGGTGCTCCTTAATAATTGCGCCGCCACAACATTCTGTCTCGCCGTCGCCGATCCAAACCGTAAGGCAAAACCGCCCGCCTAAAGAAAAAGCAGGCGGCCGCTACCCTTCGACGCGGCACTGCCGCGTCTCAGGATGAATCGCCCTGTAGGGCGATTCACAAATTCAACTGCAACTTCAACTGCAAAGAGCCGGCGAGACGCCGGCGCTACGAACCCAGCCGCTACTGCTGCGCGCTCACGTGCTTCGCTGAACCTTTTGCCGCGCTTTGCTGAGCGGCGCCCGACTTCGCTGGCGCCACTTTGGCCGGTGTCGCTTTTGCCGGCGCCGCCTTCGTCGGTTTCGTGGGCGCAGCTGCTTTCGGCAGCGCGGCTGATTTTGCCGGAGGCGACTTTACTGCTTTGGCTGGCGCGGCCGGATGTACATCTGGATGCGGCGTGACCGCGTGCGGAGCTACGGCGGTAATCGGCGGCGGATCTTTTTTCATCGCGAGGATGGTGCGATCGGGATTCACGACTGCTTCGCCATTGAAGCGCAGGTCCACGGATTCGACGCGACCTGCCGCGGCGCGCCATTGACCGATGTCGTTCAGCACCGTCAGGTATTTACTTTGGAAATCGCTGTCGCCGAAATGGACGATTATCGGCGCGTCGGTGTTGCCCCAGCCATCATTCGCGGCCGCGCCGCCGGAATTATTGGCAACCTGCAATCCGGAAATCGTGGCGCGCAGATCTTTCGCCTCGGTGAGGTCCACTTCGCTCACCTGGTCCATCGCGCCGCCGCGTGCGGCTTCCACCTGCTGCGAAAATCCGGCGAACATTTGCATGCGAAGCTCGCGATCTTCGATGGGCATGTCCGCGCCCATGCCGGTGACCACCGGAAAATGGAAATTCCCTTTCAGCGGACGATCGAGAATTACGCCATGGACATCAACCAGCGCGAGGCCGCTGCCTTCGCGCAGAAAGGCGATGGGCGTGCGCTCGGTGATTTCGACTTCAATGCGGTTTGGCAGCGCGCGGCGCACGGTGGCCTGCTCGACCCATGGAATCGCTTCGATCTGGCGGCGACGTTCGTTCAAAGCAACGCGCAGGACGCTGCGATTGCGGTCCGCGGAGAAAATTTCCAGGACGCGCGCCCGCGGGACGTACTGGTTGCCCGCGATTTGCACCTGGTCGGAATGAATCAGCGCCATTTCGGGCGAGGCCAGCAGATAACGACCGAGCGCGTAACTGGTGGCCGCGGCGGCGAGAGCGATCACGCTCCAGAACGCGACGCGCAGATACGTCTTCCAGGCTTTCTTGCCGAATTTGCGCCGCTTGATTTCCAGCGGCTTCTGCCGCCGCAGATACTTCGGCTCTTCGTCGGCCAGAACTTCCTGGGGATAAGCGTCCGCGTCCATGGTTCTTAATTTTTCCAAAAAATTACCTCGTTCTCCAGCTCGATGCCGTAGGTGACGCGCACCCGCTCGCGCACTTCGTCAATCAGGCGCAGCATGTCCGCGCAGCTGGCGTTCGCGGCGTTCACGAAAAAATTTGCGTGGCGGTCGCTGACCATTGCGTCGCCCACACGATGGCCTTTCAGACCTAGCTCGTCAATCATGCGTCCGGCGGAGCCGCCCGGCGGATTCTTGAAAATGCAGCCGGCGCTTTTCTGGTTCAGCGGCTGGCTGGCGCGGCGCTTCTCGTTGCAAATTTTTATCCCCGCCAAAATTTCTTTGTACGGCTTGGATGGAAGCTCGAGCTTCACGCGCAGCATGACGTCATCGGGCGCGAAAGAAGTATGGCGATAATCGAAACGAATGTCATCTCCGCGCAGAGTTTCCAGTTTGCCGGTGGAGGCGCGATAGAGCTCGACTTCGCGGACGTAGGAGCCGATTTGCGTGCCGTACGCGCCGGCGTTCATGCGCAGCGCGCCGCCGACGCTGCCGGGAACGCCGATCAGGCCTTCCATGCCGCCCAGGTCGCGCTTGGCGCAGAATGTGACCATGCCGCCGAGGTCAGCTGCAGCGTCCACGTAGGCAGCGTTTCCTTCAACGCGCATTCCCGGCTGCGACGTCGGCAAGTGCAGCACGACGTAGGGCAGCACGCCATCGGCGATGAGCACGTTGGTGCCGCCGCCGAGAAAGCGATGCGGAATATTTTCGTTCGCTAGCACGTGCATCACGTCAGGGATGGTTTCGAATTTGCGCAGCAATAGCTGGTCAGTGGTGCCGCCGATGCCAAGCGAAGTTTTTTCGCTGAGCGGCACGCTGGGACGCAGTTCCACGCCAAGTTCTTGCAGGCGCGCGCCGAGTTTTTCGTTGATGCGCATTCAGTCTAGTCCACCACCGTCGTTGAAACTTTGGAGCCGAGCAGCATCGCGAGCTGATCGAGCGCGCGGCCCACGCTGCCTGCGCCAATCGTCAGCACCGCATCGTGCGGGCGCGCTTCGCGCAGCAAGTATTCAATGGCCGCCTGCATGGTGCTGGTGAAAACGACGTTCTTGTGCCCGGCGCCGCGAATTGCTTCGGCGAGTTTTTCTCCGGTGATGTCCGGGATAGGTTCTTCACCGGCGGCGTAAATGTCGGTCATCACCAGAATGTCAGCTTCGTTGAACGAGCGGCGGAAATCCTCCCAGAGATGCTGAGTCCGCGTGTAGCGATGCGGCTGGAATAGCACCAGCAGCCGCAGATAGTCGCAGCCGCGCGCGGCCGCGAGGGTGGCGCGTATTTCGGCGGGATGATGGCCGTAGTCGTCTATTAAGGTTACGCCGTTGAACGTGCCTTTGATTTCGAAGCGCCGGCCGACGCCGGAAAATTTCGATAGGCCGGCGCGAATCAGGTCCGCTGGAACATTCAGCGAGAGCGCGACGGCGGCAGCAGCGGCGGCATTGCTGACGTTGTGAATTCCCGGCGGCGAAGGCAGATGGAAAATCCCCAAGTCGTCGCCGTGATATTTCAGCCGGAACTCGCTGGCGAGGCCGCGCAGCTTCACTTCGCAGATGACCAGGTCTGCTTGGCTGGAAGTTCCATAGGTGATTACCGGCCGCTTCACTCGCGGCAAAATGGCCTGCACGTTGGGCTCGTCGAGGCACAAAATCACCGTGCCGTAGAATGGGACGCGATTTACAAATTGCAGAAACACATCCTGAATTTCCTCGAGCGAGTGGTAATGATCCAGATGCTCGCGGTCAATGGTAGTGACCACGGCGACTACCGGCGCAAGCAGCAGAAACGAGCGGTCGCTTTCGTCCGCTTCGACGACCATGTATTCGCTCTGGCCCACGCGCGCGTTCGAGCCGGCATGATTCACGCGCCCGCCAACGACAAACGTGGGATCGAGGCCGGCAGCCGCCAATACCGACGCGACCATCGAGGTCGTAGTTGTTTTTCCATGCGCGCCGGCAACAGCGATGCCGTATTTCAGGCGCATCAGTTCCGCGAGCATTTCCGCGCGCGGAATTACGGGAATTTTCAGCAGGTGCGCTTCGACGACTTCTACATTATCAGTTCGCACCGCCGAAGAAATCACCACCACGTGCGCGCCATGCACATTTTCCGCCTGGTGGCCTTCGAAAATGCTGGCGCCAAGCTTGCGCAGCCGCTCGGTGACCGGCGTCTGCTTCAGATCGGAGCCGGAGACGGCGTAGCCGCTGGAGAGCAGCACCTCGGCGATGCCGGACATGCCGCTGCCGCCAATTCCGACCAGATGAATTCGTTGAAAATTGCGAAACGGAACGTTCATGCGCGCACCAGCCCTTCGAGCAGGTCCACAATATCTTCCACCGCGCGCGGACGAGCCAAACGCCGCGCCTGCGCTTCCATCTCCGTAATTCTCCGGGGCTGGTCCAGGAGGGTAAAAATTTCTTTCGTCAAACGCTCGGGCGTGAGTTCGGTCTGCGGCAGCAGGCGAGCAGCGCCTGCGTTCTGCATGGCCTCGGCATTGCGCGTTTGATGCGCGTCAGTGGCCGCGCCGAAGGGGATGAAGATGGCGGCACGACCGGCGGCGGCAACTTCGGCCGTCGTGATCGCGCCCGAACGGCAGAGAATCAAATCTGCCTGGGCAAAACGCTCCGCCATATTCTCGATGAAGGGCACAACCTCCGCTCGGAATTCGCGTCGCGCATAAGCCACGCGCACCGCATTATAATCGCGTTCACCAGTCTGATGCACGATGAAAAGCTGATTTTTTCGCGTGGCTAATACGTCCAGTGAGTCAACGACGGCGCGATTGATCGGCAAAGCGCCGCGGCTACCGCCAGTAATTAGGATGTTGAACGGCTCGCGATGCTCTTTGCGCGCGATGGAGAAGAATTCGTGGCGCACGGGAATGCCGGTGGCGACGGCTCGATCGCCAAAACGTTTGGCGGTTTCCGCGAAACCGCAAGCTACGCGGTTCGCGAGGCTCGCAAGCACGCGATTGGTGAAGCCCGGCTCGACGTTCGGCTCGAAAATCATGGTCGGGACGCCGTGCAAGCGCGCCGCGAGAATCATTGGCCCCGAAGCATAGCCCCCGACGCCAAACGCGACGTTGAAATGATGCCGCTGCACAATTTTCTCCGAGTCCCAAAGTCCCGCGGGAAGCATCGCCAGGTTGCGCGCGAGTTTTGCGCCGCCCATGCCTTTCAGGCCCGCCGCGCGAATCGTCTCGAGCGGCAGCCCGGCCTGCGGCACCAGGCGCGATTCCATTCCGGCTTCGGTTCCCACAAGCACCACGCTTCGCACCCCTTCCGGCTCGCGCCGGAGCCATTCCCGCGCCACGGCGATGGCGGGAAAAACGTGCCCGCCGGTGCCGCCGCCCGCGATTAACAGGCTTTTAGCGGCGGCGCCGCTTGCCACAGCGCTACCTGCACTCGCGCCCCTCGCGCCAGCTTCGGCCGTCACGTCTCATCCGCGTGCTGACTGATATTCAGGAGCACGCCCGTTGCCAATAGCATGCTGAACAGGCTCGAGCCGCCATAGCTGATGAACGGCAGCGGGATTCCTTTCGTCGGCATCAACCCGAGCACCACGCTTAAGTTAATCAGCGCCTGACCCACCACCATCGTGGTAATTCCGAGACCAAGAAACTTTCCGAAATCATCCGGTGCCTTCATGGCGGCGACGAATCCGCGCCAGCCGTACACCGCAAATAGTCCCAGCACGATCACCGCGCCGATGAATCCGATTTCCTCACAAATAATCGCGTAGATAAAATCCGTGTGCGCTTCGGGCAGAAAGAAAAGCTTCTGGCGGCTTTCCATCAGGCCGACGCCGCTCATTCCTCCTGAGCCTACGGAGATCAGCGATTGCAGCAGCTGAAATCCGGCGCCTTTGGGATCGAGTTCTGGATGCCGAAACGCTTCGAAGCGCGCCAGGCGATAGGGCACGCGCACAATCAAGAGATAAATGACGGGAATGGCGGCCAGCACGGTGCCGCCGATGTATTTCAGCGAAAGTCCGGCAACGAACAGCATGGCGATCGCAATCACCAGGATCATGAACGCGGTTCCCATGTCCGGCTCTTTCACCACCAGCACGGCCATCATCAAAGTGGCGCCCATGGCAGGAGCCAAAGTGTGGAGCGGATCGTTCACACCAAAATTTCTGGGCAGGCGGCGCAGTTCCAGCAGCCACGCCAGGTAAACGATCAGCGCGAGCTTGGCCATTTCCGACGGCTGGAAACTGAAGGGGCCCATGCGGAACCAGCGATGCGTCTGATGCGAGCGGTCGAGGAAAAACACGCAGACCAGCAGGACGAAAGTGACCGCGAGGCCGGTGAAAACCACGCGAGGCTGGCGCAGCTTGTGATAGTCCATGTTCATCAGGTAGAACATTCCGGCGATACCCAGCACCACGTAAATCAATTGGCGCAGCAGGAAAATGTAGCCGGCGCCGAATTGTTCGCTGGCGGTCATGGCGGAGGCGCTGAAGACCATTACTGCGCCGATCAGGCAGAGCGCGAGCGTTACTCCGAATAATTGTTTGTCGGGTTGCAGGCTTCGTGGCATCGCTATCCTTTCTCCGCGGGTGGCTGTCCGGCCGCCGCGCCGGTGGCGGATTGAATTTCGCGGCGCGCGACCAATTCTTTGAACGCGCGGCCGCGTTGTTCGTAATTTTCAAATTGATCGAAACTCGAGCAGGCCGGCGCGAGGAGCACGGTGTCGCCGGGCTGCGCTGTTTCGATGGCCAGTTGCATGGCGCGTTCGAGAGTGCCGGCCTGGCGGATCTCCACAGCGCCTTCCAGATCGGAGGCAATTTTCGGCGCGGCTTCACCGATCAGCAGGGCCAGGCGCGCGCGTTGGTGCAGCTGCTCGCGGAGAGGCGTGTAAGGGCTGCCTTTGTCTTTGCCTCCGAGAATTACCACGAGCGGGCCAGGAAACGCTTCGACGGCTTTCACGGCGGCGTCCACGTTGGTGGCCTTGGAATCGTTGTAAAACTGCACGCCGGAAATTTCGCCGGCAAATTCCAGGCGGTGTTCGACGCCGCGAAACGATTTCACGCCGCTGGCGATAGCCGTAGGCGTCGCACCAGCCAAATATGCAGCCGCGCAGGCGGCTAGAACATTTTCTACATTGTGTTCGCCGCGCAGAGGAATCTGGTCGCGGCGCGCGAGCACGGCTTCGGAGCCTTCATTGCGAAAAATAATTTCGTTATCGCGCAAGAAAGCGCCTGTGGCGACACGTTTCTGGCGGCTGAACCAGAAAATGTGCGGCTTCGCGGGCATGCGCTTGGTGATTTCGGGATCGTCCGCGTTCAGGACGGCCATGTCGCGCTCGAGTTGATTTTCGAACATACGCATTTTGGCGTGGGCGTATTCTTCGAAGGTTCCGTGGCGGTCAAGATGGTCGGGAGTGAGATTGAGCAGCACGCCGATTTCCGGGCGGAACTTGTCAATTGTTTCCAGTTGAAAGCTGCTGATTTCAGCGACGGTCACGGCCGGATCGGTGGAGCGTTCCACCAACGCCAGCAGCGGCGTGCCGATGTTGCCGCCAACTTGCGTGGGAATGTTCGATGTTTGCAAAATGTGCGCGAGCAGCGCGGTGGTGGTGGTCTTGCCGTTCGAGCCAGTGATGGCGACCAGCTTGCCGCGCAGAAAACGCCAGGCGAGTTCGATTTCGCTCCAGACCGGGATGCCTTGCTTGCGCGCTAGTTCCAGCGACGGGAGGTTTGCCGGCACGCCCGGGCTGACGACGATCAAATCCTGTTCGAGGAAACTTGCGTCAACATGTCCGCCGAGTTCCAGTTTCACTCCGGCGGCGCGGAGTTGCGCGGCGGTTTCGGCAAGTTCGGATTCCGGGCGCTCGTCCGAGGCGGTGACTGTCGCGCCGTAGCCTGCGCTGAAGAGCGACGTCACCACGCCCGTGCGCGCCAGGCCTACGACCAGCACCCGTTTGCCCGATAGATCGAATCCCAGTCGCAACCTAGATCCTCACGTCACATTCAGATGCAGCTCGCGCGCTGCGCAAGCATCTAACTCAGCGCAACTTCAAAGTCGTCAGCGAAAACAGCGCGAAGACCAGCGCCACGATCCAAAAGCGCACGATGATTTTCGATTCGCTCCAGCCCAGCAGCTCGAAATGATGATGCAGCGGCGCCATGCGGAAGACGCGCTTGCCCGTTAGCTTAAACGAGCCGACCTGAATGATCACCGAGAGCGCTTCCAGCACGAAGACACCGCCGATGGAGAGCAGCAGGATTTCCTGCTTGATGATCACCGCAACGGTGCCAATCGCGCCGCCCAGAGCAAGCGAGCCTACATCGCCCATAAACATTTCCGCGGGATGCGCGTTGTACCAAAGAAAACCGAGCGACGCGCCGGCCAGCGAGCCGCAGAAAATTACCAGTTCTCCGGCATCGGGAATTTTCTGCAAATCGAGGTAATCGGCGAATTTCGCGTTGCTGGAAAGGTAGGTGAGCACCGTGAGCGCCGTGGCGGAAACCAGCACGCAGCCGATGGCGAGGCCGTCGAGGCCGTCGGTGAGATTCACCGCATTCGAGCAGCCTACGATCACCAGCACCAAAAACAAAACGAACGGCGCGTACGCCAGCGGCCAGAAATAGGGATGATCGAAGAGTGATGAGATCACCAGGCTCGGATGCAAGCGCTTGAAAAACGGCACGCTGAGCTGCATCGAATACTCGCCCTGGGTTTGCAGCGAGACCAGCACCACGCCCACCAGCACGCAGGTGAGCACTTGCAGGGAAAATTTCGCGCGCGGCGTGAGGCCCAGATTTCTGCGGCGCACCACTTTGTTGTAATCGTCCACGAAGCCGATGGTGCCGAACGCGAGCGTCGCACCCATGGCCAGCAGCACGTAGGCATTGCGCAGATCTGCCCACAGCAACGTGGGAATCACGATTGCGGCGACGATCAGCACGCCGCCCATCGTAGGAGTGCCGGCTTTTTTTTGATGGCCCTTGGGGCCTTCCTCGCGAATGTATTGCTTCACCTGCAAATCGCGCAGGCGCTCGATGACCCACGGGCCCAGCAGCAGCGAGAGCAGCAGCGCGCTGGTGCTGGCCATCGCGGTGCGCACGGTAATGTAGCGGAACACGTTGAGCGCGCTAATGTGCGGCCGCAGCAGGTAGAAGAATAGATAGTAAAGCATCTAGCGTTGGCCTTTTGGCTGCGTCGCGGCATGCTCTTCATCGGCCTGTGCGGTGCTGCGTGCGTGACGTGCGTCAATCGCTTCCAGAATTTTTTCCATTTTCACGCCGCGAGAACCTTTCAGGAGCAGCAGGTCGTTAGGCTGGATGAAGCCTGCGAGAAATTCCCCAGCTTCCGCTGAATTCTGGAAAAATTTCGCGCGGTCTTGCGGATGTCCGGCAGCTACGGCGGCTTTCACGAATTCCTCGGCTGGGCCTTGCACGCCGATGATCCAGTCAATCTTGCGCATGCCGGCTATGTGGCGGCCGCACTCGCGATGCAGCTCCGGCGCTGACTCGCCCAGTTCACGCATTTCTCCTGCAGCCAGAACGCGGCGCGAAAATCCCGGTGTCGCGGCTAGCAATTCCGCGAGCGCGTTCAGGGCCGTGGGGCTGGAGTTGTAACTGTCATTGATCACTGTAAAACCATCCCGAAATTTCACGACTTCACCGCGTTTGTCCGCGGGTTGTAGCGCAGGGAATACGCGCTGTGCGTCTTCTGCGCCGATGCCCCAAACGCTGGCGGCGGCCAGCGCCGCCACGGCGTTCATCACGTTGTGGCGGCCAATCAAAGGCAGCTCGAGCCGCGCGCGGCCTACCGGCGACACGAAATCGAAAGCAGAGCCGCTGACGCCGCGCTCTTCGATTTTCTCCGCGCGAAATTCCGCGCGCCGAGTCGCGACGCCGGTGCTAAACCAGAGCACGGGACCGTGCGCGACTTCCGCGAATCGCACGACGCGCTCGTCGTCCGCGTTTAACACCGCGGTTGCCTTTGGCCATGCCAAATTTTCGATCAATTCGCGTTCAGCCAGCGCAATCTCGTCAATCGAAGAAAAAAATTCCAAATGCTCGACAGCGATCCGCGTGATCACACCTACATCGGGCGGCGCAATGCGTGCGAGACGCGCCAACTCGCCGCGATGCGACATGCCCATCTCGATCACCGCCGCGTCGTGCTCGTCACTTAATTTCAGCAGCGTGAGCGGCAATCCGTATTCGTTGTTCAAATTTCCCTGGGTCTTCAATACGCGGAACCGCGCGGTCACCAGCGCCGCAAGGATTTCTTTGGTGGTCGTCTTTCCCACCGAACCCGCCACGCCGCCGATTTTTCTGCCGGGCTTGGCCGCGCGCCAGATCGCGCATGCGCGCGAGGCCAGGCGGTGCAACGCGTCGAGCGTATCGTCCACCACAAAAAGTTTTCCGCGGATTTCTTCCGAGTATTGCGCGAATCTGCCGCGCGCCACCACTCCGGCTGCGGCGCCCGCGGCCAAAGCCGCAGCCACGTGATCGTGTCCGTCGTGACTCGGTCCGTGTATGGCGATGAACAGTTCTCCAGGCTGAATCGTGCGAGAATCAATCGAGACGCCGGCCAGCCCGGCCAAGGCGTCAAGGCGCGCGGGAGCCGCGACACCCAGAGCTTCAGCCACTTGAGCAACGGTCCACCGCATTGCGTTTCCCCTGGACTGGGCTTCACTCTCAAGCTTGGACTCTCGAAAGTGCTCGATTTCGCTGCCGAAATCTGCTGCTACCAAGCAAATCATTACCGGGAGCACCGAACGACGCCCGTACGTCGGGCTGCAACGGGCGGGTCTGAGATCCGCCCCTACAAAGGCTTTTTCTTCGCAAACCCGCGCCGGCGCAAAATGGCGCGCGCTTTTTCGCGATCGTCGAATTCGAAGGTGCGATCGCGCAAAATTTGATAGTTCTCGTGGCCCTTTCCCGCCAGCAGCACGATGTCTCCAGGTTTCGCTTCGTCAATAGCCATTTCCAGGGCCACGTCCCGGTCCGGTTCGATGCGGTACTGCGCATTCACCTTTTGCAATCCGACCACCACATCGTTGATTATCAGCAGCGGATCTTCGCTGCGCGGATTATCACTGGTGAGAATCACCAGGTCGCTTAGGGAGCCTGCCGCTTCGCCCATCGGAGGCCGCGTCGAGCGATCACGTTCTCCGCCCGCTCCGAATAAAGTGATAATTCTTCCGGCGGGATTGAGTTCGCGCGCGGTTGAAATTAAATTGCGCAGAGCGTCGTCCGCATGCGCGTAATCCACCACCACAAGGAACGGCTGGCCTTCATCAATGCGCTCGAATCGTCCCGGGACTTGTTCCAGGTCGGCGATGCCCTGTTCGATTTTCGCCGGTGGTACATTCAGCGCGAGAGCCGCGCCAATTGCGGCGAGGATGTTGTACACGTTAATGCGTCCCACCAGCGATGAGCGCACTTCGATTTTTCCCGCCGGAGTCTGCGCGGTAAATTCCAGGCCCTCGAAACTCAATGCAAATTTTCGGGCGGTTAGGTCCGCCGATTCGTTCAATCCGTAGGTCAGCGTGCGTTTCGCCAGTGCTTGCAGGCGCGCCGCGTACGGGTCATCAATATTAATGACGGCCACGTCGGGTGCACCTGCTCCAGTGCCAGCGAACAGCAGGCGCTTCGCTTCGAAATAATCCTCGAACGTCTTATGAAAATTCAGGTGATCGCGCGTGAGATTAGTGAAAATCGCCACGGCGAAATGACAGCCCCATACGCGATCCATCACCAGCGAATGCGAACTGACTTCCAGCACCGCGGCCGTGCCGCCTGCGTCGCGCACCTCTGCGAACATTTCCTGCAGGTCGAGCGATTCCGGCGTGGTGTTCTTCGCCGTGCGGCTGCCGCGTGGCGTCTGGTAGCCGGTGGTTCCGATGCGCCCGGTCTTCCATCCCGCGGCGTGCAAGATCGAATCGAGAATAAATGTGATGGTGGTCTTGCCGTTTGTTCCGGTGACGCCCGCAAGCTGCAGCGCGGCAGCTGGATGGCCATAAAAATTCGCAGCTGCGAGAGCCAGTGCCTTGCGTTCAGCTCCGGTGGGCACTTCAATCCACGTGATGTCGGACGCGATATTCGCAGGCCGCGGATTCGGACTCGCGATGGCCAGCGCGCCGCGCGCAAGCGCATCGGCAACAAACTCGTTGCCGTCGGTTTTTGTGCCGGGCATGGCGAAGAACAGCGTACCGGCGGCAACCTTGCGGCTGTCGCAAGCGACCGCAGCGATGCGCACGCGCGTGCCGCCCGTCACACGAACTCCTTCAATTCCCGCGATCACTTCGGACAATTCCATTTCCATCCCTGCGCGCTTTTTCTGCCGCCTTGTTGCTGATTGCACTTTCGGGCCGCCTTCCACTACGGATTTCAACGCACATTCCTCTGCATACTCCCTGTGAACGCCGCGGGCTGCGTCGTCAGCCGCGTCGGCTGTTGCATCGTCGGCTGCGTCATCGGCTGGATTTGGGCCGCGGCGCGTCCAAACCGCACCGTTACCGTGCTGCCGCGGATCACGCGTGTGCTAGCCTCCGGTGATTGTTCGAGAGCAACTCCACTGCCAAGCAGCGAAGGAACCAATCCGAGCCGCGAACAAGTCTCAGTGACCCCGCGCACGCTCTGCCCTGAAAAATCCGGAACCTCAACGGCATCTTCTTCACTGAACGCCATTGTGGGCGCTCCGCCATTCGCTTCTTTAGCCGCAAGCTGATTCTCCACCTGATCTTTTTTTGCTACGACGTCTTTAAAGCGCGCGACATTTTCCTGGTTCGCGGCTTCGTGCATCGCCGCCGCCTGATTCGCATCCGCGCTGAATTTTTCAGCCCCCGGCACCTGCGTCGGCTGCCCGTTCTTCGCGGTTTCGGTGCCTGCCGGCGCAGTCATTGGCACATCATGCGCCACGTCGAGGTACGCGAGGACCTGCTCGGCGATGCGTTTAAAAACCGGGCCGCCCACTTCTCCGCCGTGATGTGCGCCGACGGGCGAATCCAGAACCACTAAAATGGTCACCGCCGGCTCGTTCACCGGGGCGAAGCCCACGAACGAAGCGACGTACTGATTCGGCGAATAACGGCCTGTTTTGGGATCAATCTTCTGCGCTGTGCCGGATTTTCCGGCTGCCGTGTAGCCATTCAGCGCGGCTGGTCTGCCGGTGCCGCCAGCGAGCAGCACGCCCTCCATCATTTCGCGGACGGTCGCAGCGGTCCGCGCGTCCGTGACTTGTTGCGGTTCGGCACGCGCAGGCAACGTCACGCGCGCGTCGCCGCGAATTTCCTGCACGATGTGCGGGCGATACAGCGTGCCACCGTTTGCAATCGCCGAAATCGCGGAAATAATCTGCACCGGCGTCACGCTGACTTCCTGCCCGATGGCCACTGAACCGATCGAACTGGCCGTCCAATTTTCCAACGGACGCAGCAGCCCGCGATTTTCTCCTGGCAACTCGATACCCGTGAGCTGGCCGATTCCGAATCTGCGCATCGTGTCGTAAAAACGCGGCGCGCCCAGGTTCAGTGCGACCTTGATCGAGCCCACATCGCTGGAATGCGCCAGCACGTCGCGCACGCTCAACACTCCGAAGGGATGCCAATCGTGAATCAAGCGTCCGGCCACCTGAATCGAACCCATCTGGCAATCCACCAGCACGTCGGGATTGGTCACGTGATTCTGAATCGCGCCGGTCATGGTAATGACCTTGAACGTCGAGCCCGGCTCGTAAGCGGCTGTCACCGCGCGGTCCATGCGCGTGTCGTCGGAAAATTTGCCGGCGTCGTTGGAATCGAACACCGGATTGTTCGCGACTGCCAGCAACGCGCCGGTCGAAGGATCCTGAATCACCACCGTGCCGGTGTGGGCGTGCGATTCCTCCATCGCGCGCGCCAATTCTTTTTCCGCGATGTATTGAATGGTTTCATCGATCGTCAGCACAACGCTCGCGCCCGGGTCCGCAGCCGATTCGCGGCGGTCGTAAAATCGCCGCTTGCCGTCGGCCATTAACATCACGCGCCCCGGCCGCCCGCGAATTTGTTTATCGAGTTCGTGCTCGATACCGCCCATGCCCTTTTCGTCCGTATCCACCCAGCCCAGCACGTGTGCCAGCAAATCGTGTTCGGGATAAACGCGGCGATTTTCCTTTTCGAAGAACACGCCCTTCAAATTCATTTCGTCAATGCGCTCGACGGTTTCCGGCGAGAGCTTTTTCGCCAGACGCACTGGCTTGCTCGAATCATTAATTTTTGTTTCCAAATCTTCGGCGGGGATGTCCAGAACGCGCGAAAGCAGCCGCGCGACCATCTCAGGGTCCTTAATATCGGTGGGGTCCGCGAAAATCGAATCCATCGGGATGCTTACGGCCAGCTCCCGGCCCTTGCGGTCGTAGATCACGCCGCGCATGGGACTGATTTCAAATATGCGCTGTTGCTGATGCTGGGCTTTTGCGAAGTATTCGCTATAGCAGAAGAGCTGGAGGTAACTCAGGCGGGCCAGCACCGCCCCCATCCAAACCACCGCCACGACCCAGACCACCAACCAGCGGAGACGCGGGCTGCGCTGCTCCATGGATTCCGCCCTAACTTGCGAGAAACTTTGCCCGGCCAATGTTCACGTCGCTTCGCCGGAGTGGCCCCCTTGCAACGGGCCGCCAGAAATTCATCAACCGGATTTTCAGGGCCGCTGCGGCTGGACCACCGCGCGCGCCTCAGCCAACACGGCTTCGCTCGGACCGTCCGCCGGCATGGCCTGGCCCGGCACCGAAACCGTCAATCCCAATTCGTTGCGCGCGATGCCGTCCACACGGCCCGGCGCTTTCAGTGTGGCCACTTCCACGTGCAATTGTTGATTCAATTGCGCGGACTGCGCGCGCAACGCGGAAAGCTGTTCGACTTGATACTGCAACTGGATGCACGCGAAATGCTGCCAGGCGTAAAACAGCAGGCACGCCGCCATCGCGCCGCCAGCCGCCACGCGCCGCCAGAAATCCTGCAGACGCGCTGGAGCCATACTGCGCACCAGCCGCGAATTATCAATTCGTTTCACAGTGTAATATTCAGTCATCAGCAAACGTGCGGCGCCGCGCGTTGCTCGTCGAAACGAGCCTCCGCCGTCGCCACCCTCTCGATTACGCGCATCTTCGCGCTGCGCGACCGCGGATTACTTGCGATTTCCGGGTCGCCGGGCTGGATCACTTTTTTGGTGAGTATGCGAAATCCCTCGTGCGAGAGCCGCTGGAAGGCGTGCTTCACCAGACGGTCCTCGATCGAGTGATAACTGAGGACGATCAACCGTCCTCCTAGATTCAAAGTGGCAGGGGTACGCGAAAGAAACTGCCCGAGTTCCTCCTCTTCTCGATTCACCGCTGTCCGCAGCGCCAGAAACGTTTTTGTCGCGGGATGCAGTCTCTGCCTTCCCCTTGCTTTTCGTCCCCCTGCCACAATCGTTGCCAGGTGTTCGGTGTCGCGTATAGGCCGCGCCCGTACGATCGCCCTGGCGATTCTGCGTGAATCTCTCTCCTCCGCGTTGTTGTAGAGGAGATCGGCCAGCTCTTTCTCCGGCCACTGATTCACAATCTCGTCCGCTGTCAGCGGGTTATCGGGATTCATGCGCATGTCGAGAGGCGCGGCCCAGCGGAAAGAAAATCCGCGCTCAGGGCTGTCCAACTCGAGGCTTGAAATCCCCAGATCGGCGATGATTCCGTCGAACAGCGGCAATTGATTGGCTGCCGCCACTTCGCCGATCTTCGAAAATTCCGCGTGCACCAGAATCACCTGCCGCTCGTGCGGCCCCAATCGCTCCCGCGCGATTTCCAAAGCTCGCGGGTCGCGATCCATCCCCAAAACTCGTCCGGTGGTCAGCCGCTTAGCGATTTCTAAAATATGACCGCCCGTGCCGACCGTCACATCCGCATACGTCCCTTCAGGCCGAATTCGCAGCCAGTCCAGAATCTCAACCAACAGAACCGGCGTATGCAGTACGGTCAAACTTAAATGCCCAGATCGTCCAGTGCCTTTTCGTCTTCCGCCGTCATCGGATTACGGTTCATTTGATCCAGGAACCGGCTGTGATTCCAGACTTCCAGGTACGTCAATTGCCCCTGAACGTCCACTTCCCCTTTCATTTCCGCCGATTCTCTGAGTACAGGTGGAATCAGAATGCGCCCCGAGCCATCCACCTCGACCACTTGACCGTAATAATTCGTGCGCGATAGAAATTTTTGTTTCGCCGCGTTGTGCGAAGAAAGCTTCGCCAGCTTCTTTTCGATTTCTTCCCAGGCTTTCAGGGGATAGATGGTGGCGCGATCGCCCTTCGTTGATGTGACGTAGAACTTTGTGCCGCTCTTGCGCAGGTCGGCCAGAAAGTCGGCGGGAATCTTCAGCCGGCCTTTCTCGTCCACCGTTGCTAGATAGTTGCCCCGCAGCATGAAAGCCCTCGAACAGCCCGCCCGGCGTGTGCGTCTTTGGAATCACTCGCTGGTTCGCCCCTGCTGTCGTCGTGTTTCTAAATGAAACTGTTTGTTTCTGGTATCTGGGTCCGGGTTCGCCACTTCTTGCTGCTGGGTTCGCCGATTGCTTCTAGTGCGCCACTGCCCCACACTCTCTGACAACTTCTACCACTCTGCGCCACTTCTTCCCACTTTGTGCCCTGATTGTAGATAGCTTCGCAAACATGTCAAGCGGAATTCTTCTGGAAATGGAAAATATTTGTGGATTTTCGGAGGCGCGCGAAGAGTTCTTGTGGTGCTTGCAGCGCAAACCACAATTACTAGGGGATGCGGCAGCAGCGACTCATAGCGCTAGTCTGCGCGTTGCAGAAAAAAATTCCAAAATGTTTTGTAACAGTTAACATCCGCGCCAAATTTTTTCTAACGCGGCGTTGATCGCGCGCTTCTTCCCTGCTCGATCCGTTCGGGGTGGTGCGAAGCGCGGAGAAAACCGAAGTCAGGGGCAAAGGCGCCCGCCTGCAGGCGGCCGCCACAACTTCAACTGCTAAGAGCCGGCGAGACGCCGGCGCTACTAATACCGGTCTGCTGCTCGCGGCGATTGCGCGAGACTCTGATGTGGACGCCCGCGACGAGGCTAGGTGTGGGACGTCGAACTTCAGATCAACCGAGCTCCGCTCAGGGAAGCTGCAAGGCCTTGCTAACGTCGGTCATGATGGCGGCGGCGGTGGGCTCGGTGAGGCCGCCGGCGAGGGTGGTGGGCACGCCGCGTGCTTCGACGTCCACGCGATACGAGATGGGCCCGAGTTTTTGGACTGCCCAGTTCATCCCGGCGACGACGTTCTGCTGGCCGCTGTTGGGGTGGCCGTCCGCCACGATGATCACGTCGCCGGCAGCCTGGCGCACGTGGTTGCGGACGATGACGCGATGAATGGCGTCCTTCGGGATGGTGTTGCCGTTTACCTCGACGCCGTTTTTCGAGACGCGGAATTTCGCGGGCGTGCGGTAGAGCGTGGCTTGCTTGGAATGCATCAGCAGGTACATCGCGCCGTACACGAAGCCGGCAGCTAGCACGCCGTAGATGAAGCCGGTCGAAAGCGCGATCAACACCAGTAGGCCGCCGGGAATCGCCACCAGCAGCCACGGAGCCGGCACGGATTCCGGATTCGTCGAAATTTCCGTCGCGTCGCCACCTTGTTGCGTTTCATATCCTGGCATGTTGTTTCTCCCCTTTCCCGCCGTAGCGGTCCGCCCTTCGTATTTGCACAGTGGCCGTCCGGTTCCCCGTGAAGCGTCGTCGCCGCCCGTGGCCGACGCATGAAGTCGCGGCACCCGGACGGCGGGGCGGGCAGTCCCCGGTCGCTCGCCCCACTTTCCGGCTACAGACATTCACTACGCTATGCGTGAAAGCGGAGAGAAAACCGTCATCAACAGCGGACTGCGCGGAAGTATGAGGCGGCGCGGCGGCGGCTTCGCGCAAGTTGCTGATTTATGAAGTTGTAGCCGCTGGTCGGGAGATATCAAGTAACGACGAAAAAAAACCCCGGCCGGTATGGGGGTACCGGCCGGGGCGGACATCTGATGCGTCTGGGTGGCTTACTTCCGGCGTCTGCCAGGGCGCCGGATGACTGCCATGCGAGCCCAATCTAAAGAATCGGCCCAAACAACACAATAATGTAAAAGGATTACCGCCGATCTTAAGTAGCGCCGGCGTCCCGCCGGCTCTTTTTCCCGCTTTCAGCGGAGTCGAAACGGTTTGCGGAAGAAGTCCTGTGCGTGTCATCCCGTTCCCCCTGCCGCGAGATCGGAATGACACTTCGAGCGTTTTTCCTCAACCTAAAAAGCTGCTGATTCCTGGAACGAGCGAAGAATTAAGGACCAGAAGGATTGCGCACGGAATCGAGACCGCGCAGCACGGATTGTTCGTCCGGGCTCAGGCCTTGCATGAATCGGGGATCGTTCAGCGCGGCCTGGCGGTCGGTCGGGCTCATCTGCTGCAGAGTGTGCAGGCGCCCGGTGACCACCTGCTTGCGGTCCGGCGACATCTGCTGCCATTTCGGCAGCAGCGTGCGCTGCACGTATTGGCGCTGCTGGGGAGACAAGGCCTGCCATCTGCTATAGCTGTGCTGGATGCGGTCTCGCTCCGCAGGCGGAAGGCTGTTGTACCGCTGCAGGTTCTGGCGGATCTGCTGCTGCCTCTCCGGAGGCAAACTCCGGAAACGTTCGTTGTTCTGCAGGAAATGTTCCTGCTCCTGCGGAGACATCTGCCCGAGTCGCTGCGCCCATTGGCCCGGCACCCTCGCCTGGCCCTGCCCGTTGACGCCGGGACGCCCATTCGAAGGCGCGTTGGTTCCCTGCCCCGGCGCGCCATTAGGATTCGTCGGTGGGCGATAACTATTGCCGTTATAGCCGTTCGGATGTTGGCCGCCCTGGTAGGCGCCGCCCGCGCCAGCCGCACCGCCGTTCGGGTGATACGCGTTTCCGCCCTGATTGCCACCCTGATTTCCATTTGCGTGCGGCGCGCCGGAGGGCTGCGCATGGTATTGCGTGTGGTTCTGCGGAGGATGCGCTGGTGGATGTGCTGCTTGTACGCGCTGTTGCCGAAACGGCCGCGCCGCGTACATGCCTCGTCCGCCGTACATGCCCCGTCCGCCATAAGGCCGCTGCGCCGAAGCAGGCTGCGCGCTCAGCAACAGCAAGGGCGCAAGAAGCAGCCCCAGCGCCAGCGCGAATAATTTCCTGCAGCAACGCATTTTCGTTTCACCATTATGCGACTGTCGTACTTTGGACGATTCTTCGGCCAATGCTTCGAACGATGCCTCGGCTAAACCGTCGGCCTGGTCGTAGGCCTACTCTTCGGTTGCTCGCTGCTGATCGTTGGCCGGATTTACAGGCTGCGCTTGTTGATCCGCGGGCGCCGCCTCATCCACCGGCACTTCGGACAAAGCATCGAACTTGCTCAGCACATCGTAATTTTCCAGCACGCCCAAATCCTTGATCGCTTCGAAATCCTGCTGTTCGGTGCCTGCAGCGCTTCCTTCGCGCGGCGGCAGATTCGCCATCCACACGCTCAGCGCCAGCAGCAGCGCCATCGCGAATGCCAGCCGGGGCTGCGGCACCAGCCAACCGAGCCAGCCGCGCCGCGGCTCTTCCGCAATACGCGCGCGAATCCGCGCATCGAAACCGAGCGACGGCTCGACTAGCGGAACTTCGTCCAGTACGCCCCACAGCTTGCGGAAATCCGCCGCGCGCTGGTGGCACGTGCTGCAGGCGGCCAGGTGCTCTTCCACCTCATGCCGGTCCGCGGAATTCGCCCGCCGATCCAGATAGGCGATCAATTGCTTGGATACTTCTTCACACTTCTTCATGATGGCCGTCCTTCCCCTGCGCGATGCTCCACCGGCTGGGACACAAGTGGGGCCAGCTGCACTCGCAAGGTCTCGTAAGCGCGAAATAGCAGCGACTTCAACGCGCTTTCCGAGCATTCCAAAATTTTGGCGATTTCGCCGTAGTCCATTTCTTCGTATTTATGCAGCAGCACCGCGACGCGCTGCTTTTCCGGCAGCGCCATGATGGCGCGGCGGATAAATTCGGAGCGGTCGCGCTCGATCATCTTTTCGTCAATGCGCAATTCGCGCGCCGGCAATTGCAGCGGCGCGACGTCTTCTTCCACCGGCGCGTCAATGGAAACGTCCATCTGGCGGTAGCGATTGTCGCGCAACGAATTCAGCGCCAGGTTCGTCGCGATGCGAAACATCCAGGTGGTGAATTTCGCGCTCGGAGAATACTGCTTCCGCGCGCGATACACGCGCAAAAAAACTTCCTGCGCCAGGTCTTCCGCCGTCGCCGTGTTGCGGACCATGCGATAAAGAAAATTCACCAGTGGCGTGCGATATTTTTGGAGGAGAAGGTTGAAGGACGCTTCGTCCCCTGCCTTCACGTCCAACATCAATTCGACGTCAGACCTGGTCATGGCCTCCACATTGTATCTAACACCAGCCGTGCCATAAAGTTGCAGCGTGTGGGCGTGTGCCATCGGAGCGCTCCAGACTCACAGTATGAAACCCGCCGGTGGGCAAAAAGTTGCCTCGGAACGAGGTCCTACTGGCGAGAAGAGCGCACTCTACCCGTTCGTTATCCTCTTCCATATCTTAGAGATAAAACTGGTTCCATGGTCGAACACATCGAACTGAATTGATCGAGGATTAGCAGAAGTTCCGGTACGGGCGGTTGCGGGATCCAGCGGGTAGTCGCAATTCACGGGCGCAATGCGTTTCAAAATCTCCGGATCGCTTCCAGCATACCTGTGACACCCAAGCTCTTGCGTTTCCAAGACTGCGACTGCTCGCGTCAGCTCTTCGGGCGTTTCGGGCTGCTTCATCCAAAAACAATGACTTCGTTTTGCATCCGTCCAGCCCACAAGTTCTGGAGCTACCACATGAGGGACACCGCAGGAAGTACAGCATCCGTTCTCCACGTAGAAATCGCCAGGAGCCGACTGTGGATGTGGTTTGAACCGAGGTCCTCGTTTCATCCCAGGCACCTCTCCCGCTGGATCGTCGCCGCACTAGAGATGAAATAATACCTTCAATCCAAGCATGACGGCTACTCCCAGGAATACCAGGACGGCCATGCCGAAGGCGGGCTCGCGGTTGACCTCGGGGATCAGGTCCGAGGCGGCGACGTAGAGCGTCACGCCCGCCGAGAGCGGCAGCGCATCTTCCACCGTGCTGCGCAGCGCGAACATCAGCGCCATGCCCAGCAGCGTGGCGCCTCCCAAAAGTACTGACGACACGAACGCTGCACGGCGGCTTTGCCCGCTCGCGAGCATCAGCGACGCCACCGTAAAACCTTCCGGCAATTTGTGCAGGAAGATCGCGAGGAAAATCAGAATTCCCAGCGACGTGGAAACCAGCAGGCCCGAAGCGATCGCGACGCCGTCGAACAGCGTGTGAATTCCCAGACCGAGTAACGCAGCGTAACTCGCATGGGCATGAGAAATTTCTTCGTGGTGGGTTTCTTCGCCGAAATGAAAATGCGGGGCGAGGGTGTGCTCAAAAAAATGCACCAGGAAATATCCAGCGAGTACCAGAAGAAAAACCGAGCTGGTGTCGTGAAAGAAAAACGATTCGTGGTCGCCGCGCAGCTTCAGCGATTCAGGAATCATCTCCAGCAGCGCCGTCGCCAGCATGAACCCCGCGCCCAGCGCGATAAAATATTTCAGATACCGCCGTGACCACTGCCGGTGGGCGATCAACGACCCGCCCAGCACGTTCGCGCCCGCCGCCGTCACCCCCAGCAGCAGCCCCAGCAAAATCCGGTTTGTTTCAGGAGAAGTCATCAAATCAGCGATTCCGAGTCAATTCGAGGAACTGTCATCCCGAACGGAGCGAGGGCTCTGCCTCGTCTTGCCACTTCATCACTCGTCACTCATCACTCGCCGCTGCCTCACCCCGAATGCCGGAACAAAATCACATCGCCATCTTGGACGATGTACTCTTTTCCTTCGAGCTTCACTTGCGCCTTTTCGCGCGCAGCCGCGAAACTTCCGGCTTTCACCAGATTTTCCCAGTTCACCACTTCGGCCTTGATGAATCCGCGCTCGATGTCGCTGTGAATCGCGCCGGCCGCTTCCTGCGCGTTCATCCCGCGACGGATAGTCCACGCGCGGCACTCCGGTTCGCCCGCAGTGAGAAACGAAATCAGTCCGAGCAATTGGTAGCTCGCCTGAATCAGCCGGTCGCGGCCGGATTCCTTCAGCCCGTACGCGCTCATCATTTCCTTGGCTTCGGCTTCCGGCAATTCCGCGAGCTCCGCTTCGATCTTTCCGCAAAACGGCACGATAGCCGTATGCGGCTTGCTCGCCAATTTTTCCAGGTGATGCTTCTCAATCACGCGGTCAATATCCGCCGCTTCTTCGTCGCCCAGATTCAACACATAGAGCATCGGCTTACGTGTGAGAAATTCGAAGCTGCTCAACATTTTCAGTTCTTCGGGCTTGAACTCCAACTCGCGCAGAGGCTTTTCGGATTCCAGCGCGGCGCGGCAACGCGTCAGCAGGGCCAATTCCGTTTCCAGGATCGTTTCCTTCTTCTTTTTCAGGTCTTTTTCCAGACGTTCCACGCGCTTCGAAGCCTGTTCCAGGTCGTACAGCATCAATTCGATCTCGACGCTCTCGATATCGCGCAGCGCGTCCAGCGAACCGCCTTCGTGCGGCACCGCCGGATTTTCGAACAGCCGCACCACTTGCGCCAGCGCATCCGCCTCGCGCAAAGGCACCAGCGACGCGGAATTTTTCTCGCGATCTTTCTGCAAGCCACCGACGTCCACGTATTCGATCGTCGCGAACGTGTTTTTCTTCGGCTTGAATATTTCCGCCAGCTTCAACACGCGCGCATCCGGCACCTTGGCGATGCCGATGTGAGCCTGATTAGGCGTGCTGCGGCCTTCCACGCGCGCGCCAGTGAGAATGCGGAACAAGCTGGTCTTCCCTACTTGCGGCAACCCAATTATTCCTGTTTTCATGAGCCCACGATACTAACACAGGCGCGCAGCGCCGCAGTTGCCGGCACACTCACCGCGCCTTTGCATTTGTAGCGGCGGCCTTCAGGCTGGCGCCTTTGACTGTGAATTTGAATTTACAGCGCCGATGGCGCTCATGCACGCAGGACTTATGCTAATCTCCCGCGAGGAGAGCAGCTATGTCGAATTTCATCCAGATCACGCCCTTCATGATCGTCGAAGACCTCGATCGCGCCGTGAAGTTTTTCACTGACATCCTGGGCTTCGAAACAATCCTCCGTTTCTCCGACTATGCCTATGTGCACCACGAAACCGTGGGCTTCCGAATCTGGGAGCAGACCGGCAAGAACGCGCCGCCGCCCGGCACCCGCCGCTTCGCGTATTACATTGACGTTCGCGACGTAGATGAACTCCATGCTGAATTGAAACCAAAGCTCGATACGCTGCCCACGGGCGATGTGTATGGTCCGGTGAATCAGAGTTACGGGCAACGCGAACTGCTGGTGCTCGCGCCCGACGGCAACATACTTGCCTTCGGACAGGCAATCCCCGAAAACTCGCGGACCGAGCATTCCCATGACTGAAAAAATCTCTTTGCCGTTCGATCACGTGAAAGCGCACGAACATATCACGCGCACGGACAAGCGCATGGCGCGCGTCATCGCCAAGACCGGGGAGTTCCGTTTTCAACTCGACCAGTGCGACAGCGTTTACGAATCGCTGCTCGAAGCGATTGCGTACCAGAGCATCTCCGGCAAAGCCGCCGCGACGATTTTCGCGCGCATCAAAGCGCTCGGATCGAACGGCCTATGCCCCACGCCGGCGGAAATTCTTGCGGTCTCGAATCAGAAGCTGCGCGAGGCTGGGCTTTCCTTCGCCAAAGCCGCCGCGATGAAAGACCTCGCGCAAAAAACGATTGATGGCGTGGTCCCGACGCTCGAAGCCGCCGGACAATTGTCGGACGAAGAACTCGTCGAGCGCCTGATTTCCGTGCGCGGAATCGGCGCGTGGACCGTCGAAATGTTCTTGATCTTCCGCCTGGGGCGCCCGGACGTTCTGCCCATCCACGATTACGGCGTGCAAAAAGGTTTCGCACTCACCTACGGCAAAAAAGAAATTCCCAAGCCGCGCGAGCTAGCCGCCTTCGGCGAACGCTGGCGCCCCTATCGCACGGTCGCCAGTTGGTACATGTGGCGCGCGGTGGAACACTACGGCAAAACGCGCAAAATCACGAAGAGCACCAAAACGAAGAAGCCGACCAAGGCCGCGAAGAAATCCATCAAGAAAACTGGCGCAAAGAAGCACCAGGACAGGAAAAAGACCTCGCGACGGAACTAGCATCCGTAGGGGCGGGTCTAAGACCCGCCCCTGCACACGCCCGGGCGCGGAAGACTATTTCGGCGCATTCCGAACCGTCAGGAACAACGCCGCAATACCGATCAACAACACCGCAACTTCAATCCGCACTGACGCCTGATGCAGTCGATCGAACTCCACGCGCAGGGGGTTATCCTTCGGCGTTGCATTCACCGAAATCATCTCGGTCCGCAATTCCGCCAGCCGCGGCGTAACGCGCGTCTGCGACACCAGTGTTAGCGCCAACATCAACACCACGCCAATCATCGCCGGCTGCGCGAAAGTCTTCAACGAAGGCGCGAGCACCAAGCCCGCCAACAGATAGAGCACTGCCGCGATCACGCCCAAATAATGCAACCGCGCGAGCGAGTATCCCACCATCAACCCAGCCTGGTCGCGGCTCTGCAAAACGCCGAACGCCCCCGGCGCCACCACAAAACTCAAGTAAATGATTGACCCCACCCAGGTGCCCAACGCAAATATCTGCACAAAACGCAAAACGCTGTTCATCGCCCGCTCCCCAAACCAGTGCATTATACTTCGGAGTTTCTCGTCTCCTCAGTATCACGCACGTCTCACCGCAACCCACTATCCGTTGGAATATTTATGCAATCCACAATGCACGCATCGTCGCGCATACGCTCCCATGCGATACCACGACGTTATGCTGAATGGTTTGCCACATCTGGGGCATCGCCAGTATGAAACCTCGGTGCCAGCTGTGCCGATCAGCAGAAACCACGCGAACGTTATGATGATGAAAAGGACAGGAAGATCGAAAATCCGCGCGATAACACGCGCGAGCAGAATAACCGGGAAAAAACCTGCTAGCGCCAAAAGCGCCAACTTCCGCCAGAACTTATATCGTTTCCACTCGCTTTGATAGTCACTCATCTCGATGGGGCCGCGCGAATCGCTCTGGATTCCTTGGGGCTCATTCGGCCAGCGCCGCCACGCCGACTTGAAGCCTATCACGGCGCCGCGACCTCAAAACTTTTTGAGCACACCTGTCCTTCCGGCTTTTCGCATCATCTAACGATTGGTGGTAGAACTGAATACGCAGGGTGAAGGGCGAGTGGTGGGCGACCAAGGACTTGAACCTTGGACCTCTCCCGTGTGAGGGGAGCGCTCTAACCACTGAGCTAGTCGCCCACGCTATGCGGCACTTCCGGGGCTTAACGGAGTTCCCCGAAAATTGCAAAAGGCCGTCGCGGTTGCAGCCGCAACCTGCATGGCCATTTACTGAAGCAGCGGCAACCTATTTTTGTAGCAGAAGGCCACGCGAATTGCAAACAACCACGAGCAACGCCAGCATGCGCCTCGCTGAACTTCTGCGCGCGATCACTCGCGTCGTGAAGGGCAAGGAAGACGTCATCCAGCTCGCCCTCACCACGCTGCTCGCCCGCGGCCATTTGCTGATTGAAGATGTTCCGGGTGTCGGTAAGACCACGCTCGCGCAGGCTCTGGCGCGTTCCTTCCGCTGCTCGTTCCAGCGCATTCAATTCACTTCGGACCTGCTGCCCAGCGACGTGATCGGCGTCAGTGTGTTCAATCCCGCGACGCAGGAATTCGAATTCAAGCCTGGGCCGATCTTCGCGAACATCATCGTGGCCGACGAAATCAATCGCACCACGCCGAAAACGCAATCTTCATTGCTGGAAGCCATGAACGAAGCGCAAATTACCGTGGACAATCACACGCACCCGCTGCCCAATCCGTTTCTGGTGCTGGCCACGCAGAATCCCATCGAACACCACGGCACTTATCCGCTGCCGGAATCGCAGCTCGATCGTTTCCTGATGCGCATTCGCATGGGCTACCCTTCGCGCGAAAGCGAAAAGGAAATTATCCGCAATAATGCGGGCCACGCGCCGGTGGAAAAAATCACGCCGGTGATGGACGCATCCGACGTCGTCGCGATGCAGGAATCCGTGGCGCAAGTGAAAGTGGAAGAAAGCCTGCTGGACTATGCGCTGGAAATTGTGGAGCGCACGCGGCAGACCGAACAGTTGAGCCTGGGTGTGAGCCCGCGCGGAGCCGTGATGCTGCATCGCGCTGCGCAAGCTCGCGCGTTCTTGCTCGGCCGCGACTATTGCCTGCCCGACGATTTCAAGCGCCTCATTGTTCCGGTGTTTGCGCATCGCGTGGTCGTCAGCTCGCGTTACGTTTCCACGCAGAAAAAATCGGAGCAGGCGGAAGCCATCCTCGGCGAAATCCTCGATAGCACCCGCGTACCCGTGTAACTCAGATGGCCGAATCGCTCGTCCTTCGCATGTGGCGCGACCGCGACAAACACGGTTGGCGCAATTTCGCGATCGCGATACTGGTTCTCTCTGTTGCGCTGCTGGTTGCGCTGTTCTCCGCTGCCGTCGCGCAGCAAGGGCGCGTCGCGCTCGCGGCCGTCAGCACCGTCGTCGCTCTGAGCCTGGCCGGATGGGTGGCCATCACCATCGTGCCCAAACTCGCGCGGCGCACCAGCCTGCGTTGGGTCGTCTATCAGGTGGACTATCGGCTCACGCGCGAGGGCATGGTGTACCTTGGCGTCGTCGCAATCCTCATCCTTGCGTCCGTCAACACCGGAAATAACTTGCTCTTCATGGTGCTGGCCTGCTCCATCGCTGGCATTCTGATTTCCGGCGTGCTTTCGCGCGCGGTGCTTACCGGCCTGGAACTGCGGTTCGACATGCCCGAGCACGTCTTCGCCGAGCAGCCGGTCGTCGCCGAGCTGGAATTGCGCAACGAAAAACCGGCGTGGCCGTCGTTTTCCTTGCGCGTGGTCGGCGAAAATAAAAAAGGCGCAGGCGAAATTCTCACGCGCCCGGTATTTTTTCCTTACATCCCGCGGCAATCCTCGGCGCGCCAGAAAGTCGAATTGACATTCCCGCATCGCGGCAATTACCGGCAAGACGCGTTCAGCATCCGCACGCGCTTTCCTTTCGGATTCTTCGAAAAAACTCGCCAGGTGGATTCACAGATGGAAATCATCGTCTATCCCAGGGTGGCGCCCACTGACCATTTTTACGAAGTTCTGCCGCTGCTGAGCGGAGAGATGGCCAGCAATTTTCGCGGCCGCGGGCACGAGTTGCACTCTTTGCGCGATTACTTGTCGTCAGATAGCGCCCGCTTCGTGGATTGGAAAGTTACCGCGCGCGCCGGTCGCCTGATGGTCCGCGAATTTGCACGTGAGGATGAACGCCGCGTGATGTTGGTGCTCGATCCTTTTATCGGGCCGCCGCCCACCGAAGCCGGCGACTCTGCAGCCGAGGCGGAGCAAGCCGCGGCAGATCACGCCGCGCGTTTCGAGCGCGCCGTTTCCATGGCCGCCTGCATCGCGTGGCACTTCAACGAAATCAACGCGGCGCTGCAATTCCGCACGCACCGATTTACGACGCCCATGGCTCCCTCTGCCGAAGTTATCTACGACGCGTTGCGCGAGCTCGCGACCATCCAGCCGGATGTTTCGGCCCTCGGCGGCGAATTCCTCGACGACCTGGCCTCCGAACGCGAAATTTTCAAAATCATCCTCACAGCGCGCCCGCAAAACACGATTCCCACGGCGCTGTGGTCCTCGTCGTATTTTCTGTTTTTCAATTCGCTATAACAGTAGCGCCGGCGTCCCGCCAGCTTTCGTCATTTTCGGCTTCTCTGCGAACTCAGCGCGCATGACTCAGCGCTCTCTGCGTTAAATCTTTCGACTTCGCTCAAACGGCCCGCCACCAGCCCAAAAAATGCGAGAATACCCGCCGCATGCCATCACCGCATAACGGCCGCACGCTCAAAAGCTTTCAAGCCCGTATGCTCGCATGGTTTCGCGCGCACCAACGCGACCTCCCCTGGCGCCGCAGCCGCGACCCCTATCGCATCTGGATCGCCGAAGTGATGCTGCAGCAGACGCGCATCGCCGCGGCGATGCCCTATTACCAGCGTTTTCTCGCGCGCTTCCCTACCGTGCAATCGCTCGCGCGCGCGCCTGAATCTGAAGTGCTGAAACTTTGGTCCGGCCTCGGCTACTACAGCCGCGCGCGCAATCTGCATCGCTCTGCAAAAATCATCGTCGCGCAGCATGAAGGCCAATTCCCGCGCACGCTCGACGCCGCGCTCGAACTCCCCGGAATCGGCAGCTACACGGCCGCAGCCGTCCTGAGCATTGCCTACGATGTCCCGCTGTCCGTGCTTGATGGCAACGTCGCACGCGTCCTCGCACGCATAAAAGCCATCCGCGGCGACCTGCGCGCCCCGAAAAATTGGCGCGCCCTCACCGTCGCCGCACAAGATCTGCTCGCAACGCAAGCGCCGGGCGATTGGAACCAATCCCTAATGGAATTGGGCGAGGTGGTCTGCACACCGCAATCACCGCATTGCGCAGAGTGTCCAGTCTCCCGCCACTGCCGCGCCTACGCTCAAGGCCTCACCGACGTAATCCCCGCACCACGCCGCAAACGCACCCCAG
Organism: uncultured Acidobacteriota bacterium; assembly: GCA_963821765.1. Taxonomy (GTDB): domain Bacteria; phylum Acidobacteriota; class Terriglobia; order Acidiferrales; family UBA7541; genus Palsa-295. Next base: position 85,248 of record CAWGFF010000016.1, on the reverse strand, counting down.
TCCACATGAAAATCGCCGCCGTTATCCTTCGCGACCCGCGCGGCCGTACGCTACTGATACAAGACCTCGGCGCGCATGACAGCGTACTCTTCTCCCGCATGTGGCAATTCCCCGCCGTAGAAATTAAGCGCCACGCAAAGACAGAGCTAGAAGCACATCTCCGTGCAACACTGGAGCTCACGAAAATTTCACTAGAAGCATTGCCCGCCGCCCGCCACGGCGTGACCTTCCGCAATATTACCCTGCTCCCATTCCTTGCGCACGTCCGCGAATTGCCCAAACTGCCGCGCACGCGAATCGTACCTCTGAAAAATGTGACCAAGCTCCCCATCTCCAGCGCCACCCGCAAAATCGCCGCCGCCGCACCGCCCATTACACGATAGGCACTCCGCAAACCACCGCCCAATCCGCTCCTCCGCCGCGGCTGCTATCATATAAACGTCCATGGCCTCTACCGCGCGCCTCAGCGCTCCGCCTCTTCCGGCGGTGCAACGATATTTTGAAGTGTCGCTGTTTCTGCTGGTCTCGACGGGCATTTTCGCCGTCGTCAGCACCGGCAAGCTCGACATTTTCTCGACGGTGATTCCCGTCGTGCTGCTCATCTACAAAGCAGGCCGCCTGTGGCGCGGACGCGGCCCCGAAATCTCCGTGCGTACGGCCACCGGCCTGGTCCTCGGCTACTTCCTTTTTTTCCCAATTGACCTTTGGGTCCTCTCGCGCACAGTTTCGCAAGGCGCGCCGAACCCCGCGCTTTATTCCGCGCTCCTGGCCGCGATCCACCTGATGCTTTTTGCCACGCTGGTGCGCCTGCTTTCCGCGCGCGGCAACCGCGATTTCGCATTTCTGGCGATGCTGGCGGTCACCTGCATGCTGGCGTCGGCGATCCTTACCGTCGAGACCGGGTTCCTGATCGCGCTGGCAATTTTTCTGGTACTGGCCGTTTCCACGTTCGTCGCGCTGGAAATCCGCCGCGGCGCAAACGACGCCGTCTCACCTCCGCTCGAACCCGGCTCGCCGCTCGCGCATCGCTTGAATCGGGCGCTCGGATTGACGTCTGCGCTGGTCGCCATCGGCATGTTGATCATCGGTGCGGTGATTTTTTTCATGCTGCCGCGCGTCACCACCGGCTACCTGAGCGCGCTGAACCTGCAGCCGAAATTGATGACTGGCTTCAGCGACGACGTCACCCTGGGCGAAATCGGCGAGATCAAAAAAAGCAGCGCGGTCGTCATGCGCATTCACATTGACGGCGATCCCGAGCTCGCCGAAGGAATTCATTGGCGCGGCATCGTGCTCACCAATTTTGATGGCCGGCGCTGGTTCACTCCGCCGCGCGAACAATCAATAATTTCCGCCGATTCGGCGGGCGAATATCATTTGGACTCGCCGCCGCTTCCCGCCGGCAATTCCATTCCGCTGCATTACACGGTGTTGATGGAGCCGATCGCCACCGACGCAATTTTCGTCGCGCCGCGCATCGAAACTCTGCAAGGCCGCTTTTCCTCCGATGCCGACCGCATGGGCAGCGCAAAGCGTGCTGGCTACTTGATTCTCGATCAGACCGGCTCGCTCTCGAATCCCTTCCACAACAACACCAAAATCCGTTACGAGGCCACTTCCAAACTTCCCAGGGTCCCACCGGCGCAGTTGCGCCTGACCTCCGCGGATTTTCCCGATGCGATCACAGCGAGTTATCTCCAGGTGCCGCGCCTGGATCCGCGCATCCAACAACTCGCCGAACAAATCACCGCGGGCTCGACCAGCGAATACGACAAGGCTGCCAAGATCGAGCTGTATCTGAAATCTCATTACCGCTACACGCTGGATCTCACTGGCCCGCGAACCGCCGATCCGCTTGCGTATTTCCTTTTCACACGCCGCGCCGGACATTGCGAATATTTTGCCGCGGCCATGACGGTGATGTTGCGCGATCTGGGAATTCCCGCGCGCTACGTCGGCGGATTTCTGCCCGGCGAATACAACGATATTGGCGGCGACTGGATTGTGCGCGCCAGCGACGCGCATGTGTGGGTGGAAGTTTATTTCCCCGGCTACGGCTGGATTACTTTTGATCCCACGCCGCCGGGAAACGATTCGCACGGTGGCCTGGTTGAGCGCCTGGGCATGTATTGGGATTGGTTTCAATATGCCTGGGGCGAATGGATCATCAATTACGACTTCGGGCATCAGATCACCCTGGCGCAAAGTGTGCAGAGAACTTCGCGCGATTGGGGCGAGGGCGCGCGCAAGTATTACCAGCTGAAACAGCGGCAGGCTCTGGCGCTGATCGTGAAGCTGGATAAGCAAACCGAAGCATCGCCGTATTTCTTGCCGGGCGTTCTGCTGTTTCTGGTGGCGCTGCTGATTTATCTGCGCGGGAGGACGATGTTCGTTTACCTTGCGGCGCGTTGGAGCCTGCGCGCGCGCAGCAGCGGCAACGTTACCGCTTCGCTCGCGACCCTGGAGTACCGCGAAATGCTGCGCTTGCTGGAACGACGCGGCTGGAAAAAATCGCCGTCGCAAACCGCGCTGGAATTTGTCGCCGCCATTCCCGCCGCAGAAATCGCCGCGCCCGTCGCGCAGTTAACCGCGCTCTACCAATCCGCCCGCTTCGGTGATCGCCCCGCGCCAGCACAACAAATGTCCGCGCTACTAAGCGCCATCCGCGAATTCACGCGCGTGGGGAAGAACATCTCGAGACCTGCTTCATAATGGTACGCATCATTGAAGGACCGCAAGCTCGGTTGCATCAAACATGAGCAAGAAATCTACCTCGAAGAAAACGCTTAAGGGGTTTCGCCCGATGACGCCAGCCGCCATTGAACGCGCCGCTCTGGCTGACCCTGACGCGCGCCCATTGACTCCTGCCGACACAAGACGCATGAAACGAACTCCGCAGGAGAAAATTATTCGTCGCGCACTGCGCATCACCCACTAGAGGCTTCCACCCGGAAATGTGCGTTCAACGCAGCATGTTGCCACTATGGTAGAATTGTGTGTTTTGCAACACGTCAAGGGGCCGCTCTGCATGAAGAAAGTCGGATTCGTCAGCCTGGGATGCCCGAAGAACCTTGTGGATAGCGAGGTGATGATGGGCATTCTCGCGCGCGCTGGTTACGAGCTGACGCCGCGCGCGGGCGAAGCCGACGTGCTGGTCGTGAACACCTGCAGCTTCATCGAGCCGGCGCAGAAAGAATCGGTGGATTCCATCCTGGAAATGGCCGAGTACAAAAAATTCGGCCGCGCGCAGAAATTAATTGTCGCGGGCTGCATGGTCGAGCGTTTCCGCAACGACATCCGCGAGCAAATCCCCGAAGTGGACGCCGTAATCGGCACCGGCGAAATCGAAAAAATTCTGCAAGCTTGCGAAGGCCAGCTTCGCCCGGATAATTCTGAAAATCTCGCTGGCGCCGAGCTGCCGACATATCTGTACCACGACGCCACGCCGCGCATCCTCGCCACGCCGCGTCACACCGCTTATATCAAGATCAACGAGGGCTGCGACCACCCCTGCACTTTCTGCGTGATTCCGCAGCTGCGCGGAAAATTTCGCAGCCGCCGCTTCGAATCCGTGATTCGCGAAGCGGAAAATCTGGCCGCCGCCGGCGTGCGCGAAATTTCGCTGATCGGCCAGGACACCACCTTCTACGGCGAAGACCTCGGTCTGCGCGACGGCCTCGCCACGCTGCTTGAGCGCCTGGCGCAGATTGAGGATTTAAATTGGGTGCGCTTCCTCTATTGCTATCCCAATCGCATCACGCCGCGCCTGCTCGATACCATCGCCGCGCATCCGCGCCTGGCAAAATATCTGGACGTCCCGCTGCAGCACGCCAGCCGCAGCGTGCTCGCGCGCATGAAGCGCGGCTCGAATGGCGACGCGCTCCTGAAAATGCTGGAAAAAGCGCGCAAATCGATTCCCGGCGTTGCTATCCGCACTTCCTTCATCGTCGGATTCCCCGGCGAAACTGAAAGTGATTTCCGCGAGCTGTGCGATTTCGTTCGTGCCGCCGAATTCGATTGGATGGGCGTCTTCGGCTACTCCGACGAAGACACCTCGAAAAGTTTCGCGCTGGAAAACAAAGTGGACACGAAAACCATCGCGCGCCGCCGCGACACGCTCATGAGCATCCAGAAAAAAATCTCCGCGCGCAAACTGAAAAACAAAATCGGCCAGCGCATGCAGGCAATGCTCGAAGGCCCGTCGAAGGACACAGACCTGATCTGGGAAGCGCGCCTCGAGGGCATGGCCCCGGAAATTGACGGCAAAGTTTACATAACTGATTTCGCGGGCGTGAATGACGCCGCCGATCTGCCGCAACCCGGCACGCTAGCCACAATCGAAATCACCGAAGCCAAACACTATGACCTGATCGCCCGGGCCATTGAATTCGAAGCGCCCACGCCAGAATCAACCCGCCGCCAGGCGCTCGCCCCGGCTTCTCCGTTCGCAATCCTCGCGTAAATTCGCCAAATTGCCCCTCGACCTTCGTTTTCTGGGTCTCTTCCATCCACGGTGATATAATTTCGGCATCAAGCAGCCGGTCACACTTGGTAGGACTCAGGTTGAATGTCATGAACTATCAAGATCGAATCGTTCGAGACCCTCAAATCTGCGGCGGCCAGCCCATGTTTAAAGGAACACGCGTTCTGCTGCGCGCTGTACTTGCCGGCTTAGCAGCCGGTGAAACAGCCGAGTCAATTCTCGCCGGCTACCCGTCGCTCCAACGGGCGGACGTCCAAGCCGCAATCGCTTTTGCGGCCGCGTCCGCTGAGGAAGACCTCCCGGTTCCGGCAACTCCGCACGTACGATGAAAATTAAGTTGGACGAGAATTTGACGACCGGCGTCATTCCGGTTCTGGAGAAGCTCGGTCACGATGTCCAGACGACGAGCGACTAAGGACTCACGGGCAAGCCCGATCGAGAGATATGGTCCGCGGCACGATTCGAAGGACGATTTCTCATCACGCAGGATATGGATTTCTCTGATTCCAGGAAATTCGCGCCGGGGACACATCACGGCATCTTGCTTCTGCGCCTTCATTCGCCCAATCAAGCGGAAATTATCCTGCGCCTCACTAAGCTGTTTTCGAACGAAGATACGGAATTGTGGCGAGGTTGCTTCGTCGTAGCGACCGAACACAAGGTGCGAGTACTCCGCCCGTAACCTCAACATCTGATCTCGCTCGCGCCTGGTTTGCGGTATTCTTAACCGCATGAAATTCTGCTGCCCCATCTGCAAAAAGCCGACGGACTCCGACGCGTACCCGGAATTTCCGTTCTGCAGCGAACGTTGCAAACTCTACGACCTCGGCAATTGGTCCAGCGAAAAATACGTCATCAGCGAACCGGCCAACGACGATACGCTGTTCGAAGACATCACTCGCGAATCCCCCGACGAACACAAAAACTAATGACCGCGCAAACTGAGTCCACGTCTTCTGACGATTCCGCCGCGAGTTCCCGCAACACGCCGCAGCCAGTCCCACCACCAACTAATCCACATCTCGCGCTCTTCGTCGCCACGGCCGGCGGCCTCGGCTACTTTCCGAAAGCACCCGGCACGTTGGGCTCGCTCGTGGGACTTGTGCTGGCGGTCCTGCCTTATTGGATATTTTTCGGCTTAGCCGCCGCGATCATAGCTGCCCATCACGGCGATTACGGAATATTCTTGAGCGCCTCCACTTGGCATTCCGATCCGTTCTTAGGGGCGCAGATCGTCCTCACTCTCGTCGTTGCTGGCCTTGGAGTCTGGGCTTCCGATCGCGTCGCCACGCGCTTCCGTGAGAAAGATCCTCAGTACGTGGTAATCGACGAAGTATCGGGACAACACCTCACTCTGCTGCTCGGCTGTGGCGGACCAATCTGGTGGAGAGCCGCGCAACCTTTCGCGAACCCGATGCCGCTCGGCCTTATCACCTTGCACTCCGCGCTCAACTGGAAATATTTGCTCCTGGGTTTTATACTTTTTCGGGCATTCGATATTTGGAAGCCATTCCCAGCGCGCCAGGCGGAATCGCTGCCCGGCGGCTGGGGCATCATGGCGGACGACTGGATCGCGGGAATTTACGCCGCCATCGGACTATGGCTCGCGCGTGCAGCGGGTCTATAGCAGGAATCTTTGTGGGTCGTGGCTTCAGCCACGACATACCCCACGCAAGATCCGTGCGGCTTTACAGTTTGCGGAAAAAGGGGGGGGAGTTTGCGACGAGCGGGGATAGCGAGCGTCTAAGGGAGCATGCGAGGACACGACGAAGTGCAAGACGGGATGTTCAGCTACCTTTCCAGCGAGCAACGAGTGCCGGCGGATCATCCGCTGCGGCGAGTGCGCGTGCTAGTAGATGCGGCGCTGAAAGAAATGTCGCCGCAATTCAGCGCGCTGTACGCGCGCAGCGGGCGGCCGTCGATCGCACCGGAGAGATTGCTGCGCGCGCTGCTGCTGCAGTTTTTCTACAGCGTGCGCAGCGAGCGGCTGTTGATGGAACAGCTGCAGTACAACTTGCTGTTTCGCTGGTTCGTGGGGCTGAGCATGGACGACGCGGTGTGGGAGGTGACGGTGTTCACCAAGAATCGCGAGCGGCTGCTGGAGGGCGAGATCGCCGAGAAATTTTTCCAGCAGGTGCTGGAGTCGGCCAGGCAACAAGGGCTGCTCTCGGACGAGCACTTCACGGTGGACGGAACGTTGCTGGAGGCCTGGGCCAACCGCAGGAGTTTTCGCGAGAAGCAGGATCCGCCGGCACGCGGCAGCGGATACGGCGGGAAGAAATTGCTGCGCGACACGCACGAGAGCAAGACGGATCCGGAAGCGCGGTTGTACAAGAAGAGCGCCGCGGGAGAAGCCCGGCCGAGCTACTTGGGGCATGTACTGACGGAAAACCGGAATGGCTTGATCGTGCAGGCCTGCGTCACGCAGTCGGCGACGCGCGCGGAGCGGGAGGCGGGGTTGCAGATGTTGCGCAAGATTCGCCGGAAGCAGGAAGGGGGCAAGGTGCAGGCGATCACGCTGGGCGGAGACAAAGGATTTCAGGAAGAAAAATTCATTGTGGAGTTGCGCGCGATGCAAGTGATACCGCACATCGCCGAATATGCGAAGCAATCGTGGCAGTGGCCGAACTGGTTGACGCCGAGCGAGCGCGAGGGGGCCGGCTACGCGCTCAGTCAGCGCAAGCGGAAGCTGGTGGAGAAGGCCTTCGGATGGATCAAATTTGTGGCCGGGCTTAGGAAGACGAAATTCCGCAGACGCCGGCGAGTGGACTGGATGTTTCGCTTGGCTGCGGCGGCGTGCAACCTGATGCGCATGGCCAAGTTAATTCCGAGCGAAGCGTAAAGCAGAGAAAGGGACGGCGGAACCCAGCGGGCGGTTGGCTGCGGAGGCGGAAAACCCAAGCAAAGCGGAGCGAGAAAATCGCAAGCACCCGCCCGCCACGCAAAAACCATCCCTTTTTCCGCAAACTGTTTAGCCGCTGAAGTTCCGCCTTAGCGGCTGCCGCACAAGCTCCTTGAGCGGGTCGCGAGGTAAACTGCGCACTCAATGACACGAGCCAAAATTTAGTGCAAGCTATCACAGCAAGCACGACGTGCCCCGGCCCATAAATTTGAACACCAACATGACCGCCGCTCCCAGAATCGAAAGCATCAAGCCAGCCGCCGCGCTCCCCGGCGGCGAAGTCGCCATTCACGGCAGCGGCTTCGGCACGCGCAATCACGCGCGCCCGCTGGTGCAATTCGGAGCCGCCGAGGCCAGCCTGGTTCTCGCCGCGGAGAATTTGCTGATCGCACGTGTGCCCGAAGGAGCCGCGGGTGGCGCCGTGCGCGTGCGAATAGCCGGAGTAGAAAGCCCGCCGTATCCGCTCGCGCTTGGCACGCAAGTCGCCGACAATCTGCATCCCGTCGCCAGCCCTGCCGTGGATGCCGATGGCAACGTGTACGTCACTTTCAGCGGACAGCGCGGCCAGAAAGTTCCGGTCTCGCTTTACAAGGTCACCGCCAACCACGTCATCAAACCTTTCATCACCGAAATGATGAATCCCACCGGCATGGCGATTGACAGCGAAGGATTCCTCTTCGTTTCCAGCCGCCACGATGGCGCGATCCATCGCGTTTCGCCCGACGGCCGCTCCATGCAATGGATTGAAGGAATGGGCATCGCCACGGGCCTCGCGTTCGATAAAGCCGGCAATCTTTACGTCGGCGATCGCAGCGGCACAATTTTCAAAATCGGCCCCGACCGCGAAATTTTCGTTTTCGCCACGCTCGAGCCTTCCATGGCCGCCTATCATCTTGCGTTCAGCCCCGCGGACGAGCTGTACGTCACCGGCCCCACCACTTCCAGTTTCGATCACGTGTATCGCATCAATCCCGCCGGCGAAGTCAGCACATTTTTCCGCGGCCTCGGCCGTCCGCAAGGAATCGCGTTCGATCGCGCCGGCAATCTCTACGTCGCGGCGTCGCTGGGCGGGCAACGCGGCATCGTGCGCCTCACGCCTGACGGCAAGCCTGAGCTTGTAGTTAGCGGCAGCAACATCGTCGGCCTCGCGCTGCTGCCGTCCCGCCGCGCCATGATCACCACCAACAGCGCGCTCTACTCTCTCGATTGGGATGTGCAGGGCCTGCCACTGAACGGTTAGCCTTCTGCGGGAATCACAAACACCGCTATGCGTGTCATCGCGTTGGATGCTGCGGATTCATCCGAACGTGACAAGACCAAAATGGGAGCGTTGATCCTGCGTTCTAAGCAGGTTGATCCGGGTACACCGCTTTCGGAAATCGCAAGTGGACGAGCACTGCGCAAAGCAGTATCACTAGAAACGCGATTACGCTGCCCTCCGGCCCTGCCGAACCTCCTGTGAGCCATTTCGGACCTTGCACCGAAGTGTTCAGGTACCGGCCCACGCCCAGTAGCCCGCTATCCGGCGTGCCGTAAAAAAATGTCTCGGCCCAGTCCCATGCTGCGTGGAATCCCAAGGCGAACCACAGCGTGCCGGTCCGCCGGATCATCAGGCAAAAAAGCAAACCGATCCCGACGACCTGCAGAATCCCCAGAACGTTTTCTCCGGGATTAAAGAGATGCGCGGCGCCGAAGATCACCGACGTAATAAGCGCGGCCCTCCAGAAGCCCCTTAATCTGGCAAACGCGAAGAGCCAGTAGCCGCGAAACGCAAACTCTTCGTGCACTGCCACCGCCAGAAATACCGCGCCCCAGCCCAACGCGTAACGCCACAACGCGCGGCCAGCCAGCGCCACGGAATCAATCCGAAAATGGCCCAACGCTCGCAGCACCAGCACAATCGCCGAAAGCATCGCGAAACCCCACAGCGCGCCTTCCCAGAATCGCAATCCAAAAATCCCGCGCGGAGGAATGCCGTAATCACTCAGCGGCCGCTTCTCCATGCGCGAAACGATCCACGTTGCCAGCGCCACAAAAAATGCCAGCAGCGCTTTCACCGGCAAGTCGCTGCGTATGCTGAAGACGGCATCGGACGACTTTCCCTGAAGATGCAGCGCATAAACCACAAGGCCCGGAAGGATGAAAGCGATAGCCACCCAAATCAGCAGCCGGTTGCGTTCGGTGCGGCCCCACCGCCGAGGCGGTTCCAATACCGGCGCGCTCGGAGAATCCGAACCATTCGCCACCGCCGTCTCGCCCGTCGGCGTCAGTTCGCTGTGCTCAGAGCCACTTTTGTTAATCACGTGCGCGTCTCCCGTAGAATACGGTGATTGTGCCAGTGGCATCTGCCGTACGCCAGCGTGATCGCAACTCCGCACGTACGCACCATTCCCTACGGCGCGCTGTGCCCGCCACACTTCAGCACGCCAAGGTATGCGTGCCAAGGACCCACGGCCCCTTCATATTGACGCGCCATCACGCGCGAGATTTGGTGCAGGTGAGTCAAATCGTGCGCCGCCCAAGCCGCGAGCAGCTGCGACAGCGTAACGACTCCCAGCGCCGGATGCCGTCCACGCCGCTCCAGATCCTCCGGCTGCAAATTCATAGCGCGCAGCGCGGCCAAGCCCTCCACTCGCAGCCGAGCGAACTCGTCCAATAGCTGGCCCAGCGATTTTCCTGCACTCTTGCGTTCTTGTCCCCAACGATCAAATGGTTCAAACGCGCGCGTCTCGCCGAATTGCATTATCACCTTCGCCCGCGGAACCCAATCCGTGCGTTCGCCGTGAATCATGTGCCCAACGACATCGAACGCGCTCCAGGTGCTTACACCCTCATTCTGCAACGTCCACGCATCCGGCAAATCACGCAGCAACGCATCGAGCACAGCTGGCGTGCGCGCCAGTAGCGCCATCGTGTCGTGCAAATTTTGTTCCATCGCGCTCTCCCGTTCGTACGAGCTATCTGACTCTTGCGGCACACCGCGCGACTCTAACGATTTTCGCAACACCGCCTCGCCTGCCGGTGGGCAGGGGGTTGCCGCCCGCGAAACCTTTCTCGCCGTGCCCGCGTCTCAAGCCCAGATGTTTCTTACCCGCACAATGCAAATCCGAAATCGCGGCCATGGACCACCCGGCCGCGTTCAAAATCGATTTCCACTCCCGCTCACAGCACACATCCTCCTGCGGTCGCTCCTCCTCACCATCGCTCCCAACCGCCCACCGCGCGAAATGCACGACGCGGATCTGACCGCCGCGCGTGTGGACGCCGACCTGCAATTCCCGCTGCACATCCAGCAGCTCTTCCCCGAGCTGCGGCTGGAATATCCCGAAAAAATAAACGACCGCGACGCCTACCTGCTGGTAGCGCTCCGCGAAGGCCAACCCCCGGCAAAGCTATCCTTCGACGAGCAATCCGGCCTGCTAATCCGCGTGGTCCGCTACGCCGAAACCCCGTTGGGCCGCGACCCCACCCAAATTGACTATGCCGATTATCGCGATGTAGATGGCGTCCAGGTCCCCTTCCGCGTCACCACATCGCATCCGGCAAGCACGAACACAATCCAACTCGAAACAGTGCAGCAAAACATCCCAATTGACGCTACGAAATTCGCTAAGCCAAAACCGCGGCCGCCCGCAAGCAAACAATCCGAGCAGACACCCTCACACCCTTGACGCGCCCTCACTACTTTTAATGAAAGGAGAACCGCGCGGACCAGTCGCGGTAGGTTTCGCTTCACACGTGCTGGAGGTGTGTGTCCCGGAATTGCGTCGGATATTTCAGGCCGTAGCCCAGCATCCGGTCCATGCCAATGTGCGCCAGCCAGATCAGCGCGTAAGGGTCAAGCGCGGGAAGGGGAGCCACGATCGCGACGCCTAACAACAAAATCGGCCCGGCCGAAGTGTGCACCAGGTTATACACGGCCGCGCCTATCTCGGGATTCGCCACATAACCCAGCATGAACAGATCGGGCGTGAGCAGCAGCAGCGCGAACAGCCACCAATGGAAGTGTCCCGCCCAGTACAGAATTAGCGCCAGCGCGAAAATACTGGCCCCTTCCAGATGCAGCAACCAGCGTGGTTTCGTCAGCATGGAGAATGAACTCCTCAGATACTTAGAACGCAACCGTCAAAACGTCTCCTTCGAAAGCTTGGCCCGCGATCATCTCACACTGGAAAAACGTCAAACCCAAATCAAGATTCTCGCTGCCGCGCGTATAATAGACTGATACAAGGAAGATACGGCAAACATGAAACGTAACAGGAAGCAGAACGTCACGATCAGTCTCGACCGAGAAACCATTCAGAAGGCCAAGCGCATCGCAGCGCAACGCTCCACTTCACTCAGCGCTCTGCTCGCGCGCCAAATTGAGTTCCTCGTCGGCGACGATGAAGCCTACGAGCGCGCGAAACGCCAGGCTTTAACCCTTCTCGACAAAGGATTTCTCCTCGGCGGCAAAGTTCGCGCCAGCCGCAACGAGTTCCACGAACGATAAGACCGTCTTTGGCGCAGGTGAAAACGCCAAATCCGCGAATCGCCGGCGCCCCCGACTTGCACACCCCACTCCTCATCGAGTACAACATTTCTACATGAATGCGGAGATCATTGCTGTCGGTTCCGAGCTGCTCACGCCCTATCGCCTCGATACTAATTCCCTCTGGCTCACCGACGAACTCAACAAAATCGGCATTCGCGTCATCCACAAAGCTGTCGTTGGCGATTCGCGCGACGAAATGCGCTCCTCGTTCCGCCACGCTCTCGATCGCGCCGACCTGATCATCGCCAGCGGCGGCCTGGGCCCCACCGACGACGACCGCACTCGCGAAACCGTCGCCGAGCTCCTCGGCCGCAAGCTGCATCTCGACGAAGCCATCGTGCGCGAAATCCAGGAACGCTTCCGCCGCTTCGCGCGCACCATGCCCGAAATAAATAAACGCCAGGCCATGGTCCCCGAAGGCGCCACGGTCCTGCCGAACCCGCGCGGCACCGCTCCCGCTCTGTGGCTCGAAGCCGATGGCCACATCATCGTGCTCCTCCCCGGCGTGCCGCACGAGCTAAAATCCATCTTCGAAACCGAAGTCCGTTCGCGCCTTACAAAAATTTCCGGCGACGAGCGCCTCTTCACCCGCGACCTGCGCACCACCGGCCTCGGCGAATCCGACGTCGAAACCCGCGTGCGCCCGCTCTATCAGCTTTATCCCGACACCGAAACTACCATCCTCGCCGCGCCCACCGGGACGCAACTGCACCCGCGCACCTGGTCTCGCAACGCCGCCAAAGCTGAAAAACTTCTCGACGAAATTACAGACCGCATGGCTCTCGCTCTCGGCGAGCATCTTTATTCCACCAAGGGCGAAAAGCTCGAAGAAGTTGTCGCGCGCGTCCTCACCGAAAATCGCGCCACCATCGCCGTCGCCGAAAGTTGCACCGGTGGCATGCTCGCAGAGCGCCTCACCAATGTTCCCGGCAGCTCTTCCTATTTTCTCGGCGGCGTAATTTGCTACAGCAACGATCTGAAGGCCACTTTCGTCGGAGTTCCGCAAAGCATGATCGAAGCAAAAGGCGCCGTCAGCTCCGAAGTCGCGCTCGCGCTCGCCGACGGCATCCGAAAACGCACTGGCGCTACTCTCGGCGTCGGCGTCACCGGCGTAGCCGGACCCGGCGGTGGCACACCTGAAAAACCCGTCGGCCTGGTCCACATCGGCCTCGCCGACGAGCATGGCCCCCGCGAACGCGCCTACCGCTTCCCCGGCGATCGCGAACGCATTCGCCAATTCGCCGCGCAAGCCGCGCTCGATGCCGTGCGCCGCTATTATCTTTTCCCCGCAGCCGCCCGAGCCTGAGCCAAATCCATGCGCCTCTTCGTCGCCTTCGACCTGCCAAGCGCGGTACGCAACGCCCTCTCGACGCTCATCCAGCGCCTGAAACCGGAATGTCGCGCCGCGCGCTGGGTTCGCGCGGAATCCATGCACGTCACTCTGAAATTTCTGGGCGAGACGGACCCGCAAAAACTCCCCGAAATCCGCGCCGCGCTCGCGCCGATTCGCTCAGCGCAACCTGTCGCCATGGATTTCCGCGTTCTCGGTTTCTTCCCCAATGAATTCAAGCCGCGCGTGCTCTGGTGCGGTGTCCAAGCCACTCCCAATCTCGCTGCACTCGCTGCCGCGGTCGAAGAAGCGCTCGAACCGCTCGGCTTTGCGCGCGAAACGCGCACCTACTCTCCCCATCTCACTCTCGCGCGCCTGGAGCCCGGCGATGCCCTGGAAAATCTCGCTCGTGCAGCCGACGCCTTGAAATCCTATGATTTCGGTGCAGCCCGCGAATCCGAATTCCATTTATTTGAAAGCGTGTTAAAACCATCCGGCGCGCTATACACCAGGCTAGCCGCATTTCGGTTCGTCGAATGACTGACCAAAGCTTCTTTGTGAAAATAATGTGGCTTACGCCGCTGATTGCCTACCTTCTCGGCTCGATTCCCTTTGGCTTACTCATTGTAAAGGCGCAGGGAGGCCCGGACATCCGCGCCATCGGTAGCGGCAACATCGGCGCCGCGAACGTGGCGCGCAACGCCGGAAAATTCGCCGGAATTCTGACGCTGCTGCTCGATGCCGGCAAAGGCTACGCAGCCGTCTGGCTCGCGGGATATTTCACCCACGGCAATATTCGCTGGATGATGTTCGCCGCCGTCTGCGCCGTCGTCGGCCACATATTTCCCATATGGCTCGGCTTCAAAGGCGGCAAAGGAGTCGCCACCGGCCTCGGCGTTTTCCTGCCGATCTGCTGGCAAGCAGTCGCCGCTGGAGCTGTCCTGTGGCTGGCGGTCGTAATTTTCTGGCGCTACTCCTCGCTCGGCTCAATTTCCGCTGCCGTCGCATTACCTCTCTTCGTTTATCTGCTCTACGCGCCCGGCCACGCGCCCCCCGAATACGTCACGCTAGGCACAGTACTGATTTCGCTGCTTGTGCTGATCAAACATCGCCCAAACATCGCGCGACTAATAGCCGGAGAAGAACCCCGCCTGAATTTCGGCGGCAAAGGCGGCAACGACGACGAGTAAATTTCATGGCGCGGATGCCTGCCCTGAAAATTTGGGGTTGTAGGGGCGGGTCTCAGACCCGCCCCTACGGGAACGCCCATATTCCGACTGCGGAACTCCCCATAACCCCCAATCCTTCTGTATCTTATTCGCCAACCCCAGTACCATCGTCCCGTTGTATCGAATCGCCCACTTCGCTACGATTTTAGCGAAGAGATCCCTGTGCCCACGGACGCCCTCAAGCAGCAGACGACTCGCCGCCTGCGCATCCTCTGGATTGTGCTGGGCGCGCTGCTGTTCGTAAGCATCACACCCCTATGGCTTTACCATCGCCAGGTCTTGCGCCTCAGCGAAGAAAAATTGCAGGATACCGAGCGCGTCCAGCAATCTGAAATCACTCGTTCGCTCGCCAGCGAAACGTTGCAGTTCGAACAAAATCTGCGCGAGCAGCTTCTCAGCCAGCGCCAGGTCTTGGCCCTAACCGGCTGGATTGAAAATGTGGACGATCCCATGCACGCGCCGCAACTCGCGCGCCTGCTGCAAAGCTTCGTCGAAAATAATCAGAACATTCTTTACGTCACCGCCGTCAACCAACAAGCCAAAGGGCAATCCGCCGGCAGCATCAGCGCCGACCAGGATCCCTTCGTCGGTGGAGCTTTGAAACGGGCCTTCACCGCCAGCATTCAGGGACTTCCTTCCGTCAGCGAATCGTTCGCCCTGGGCAAGAATAATCGCCCCGCGCTGGTGGTCTCCGTTCCGCTTTCCTTGAACGGCCAATTCACCGGCATGATCGCCTCGGTCGTCTCGATTGACCGCCTGCTGGAACGTATTCGCGATGCCAGCGTGCGCGAACGCACGGTATTCATCGTGGACGGTCACGGCCACATCGTCGCGCATCCCGATTCCGCCGAAGTCGTTCCCGGCCGCGACGTCACTTCCACTTCGCCGATCGTCAACCACCTGAAAGAATTGCCACAGGACCTGCGCGCCACCGAAACCATGCATTTCGTCGAGAAGGATAAGAACAATAAGTCCGTCGAAATGATCGGCACCTACAGCACCATCCCGGAATTAGGCTGGACGGTAATCGCCGAGCGCAGCCTGGATAGCGCGCGCATTGACGCCGGAGTGAAAGAGCTCACCGCACAAGCGCTCAGCTTCGTCGTGGGCGTCACACTCGTCGCACTCCTCTTCGGATATCTTTTCGCGTTGGGCATCACGCGCCCGATTCGCGGCCTGGTGGAATCCGTGCGCGCCATCAGCCGCGCCGAATTCCACGAACGTGTGCGCGTCGAAGGCGCCAGGGAAATCAGCGAGTTGGCCGAAACCTTCAATCACATGGCCGGAGACATCGAAGAATACGTCGAGCGCCTCAAACAAGCTGCCGCCGAAAATCGCGAGCTGTTCTTGGGCTCCATCCGCATGCTCGCCGCCGCCATTGACGAAAAGGATCCCTACACCCGCGGTCACTCCGGCCGCGTCGCCAAATATTCCATCATCATCGCTGAATATATGGGCCTGGATTCCGAAGACATTGACCGCCTTCGTATTTCCGCGCTGCTGCACGACGTTGGCAAAATCGGCGTGGACGATCGCGTCCTGAAAAAGCCCGGCAAGTTGACCGACGAAGAATTCGACTTGATGAAGCAGCATCCCAGCAAGGGCGCCAACATCATGCGCCCCGTCGCCCAACTGAAGGACATGCTGCCCGGCATCGAACTGCACCACGAGCGCATGGACGGCGCCGGCTATCCCTACGGCCTCTCCGGCGACCAGATTCCCATGATGGCCCGCATCATCGCCGTCGCCGACACCTTCGACGCCATCACCACCAATCGCCCCTACCAATCCGCCATGGACCTTGAATTCGCGCTCGGCCGCATCCGCTCCCTCGCCATCTCAAAATTCGATCCCAACGTAGTCGCCGCCCTCGAAGCCGCCATAGCCTCCGGCCGCCTCCGCCTAAGCGCCGCCCTGGTGGAAGTGTAAATTCCGTAGCCGGGTCCCTGCGCCCAACCCACCGCCAATTTCGACAGCGTCGGCAGCCTCGGCATTTCTAGCCACTAGCCACTAATCACTAGCCACTGCCTTTTTCCCCGACCGTGCAGTACCGATCACTCCGCCGATCCATGAGTTCTCTGTCACTCATCACTCGTCACTCATCACCGCCTCTTTGCTACAATCAAATGCTCCGCCAAGCGCGGCGCAAACTCATGATCTCCCTCTTCGGACCACCAGAACCCACGCTGCTCGAGCGGCTGAAAGATTCCGTCAGCAAAACTCGCTCGGAACTTTCCGCGCGCGTCGAACAATTGCTCACCGGCGACCGCCCCGTTGATCCCGAGCTGCTGAAGCAACTGGAATCCGCGTTGCTTAGCGCGGACCTGGGCGTGCGCACCACCAAGGAGGTTCTCGCCGCGCTGCGTCAGCAAGTGAATGAACACAAACTGGAAGAACCCGGCGCGCTGAAACGCGAACTGAAAAATCAAATCCTCAAGATTCTCACGGCTCCGGCCACCACTCAGCCCAATGCCGACGGCAAACCTGTTAACGAACCGCGAGTCCTCTTCGTCGTAGGCGTTAATGGCACCGGAAAAACCACCACCATCGGCAAGCTCACCAATCGCCTCAAAAAAGAAGGCGCCACGGTAGTCCTCTGCGCCGCGGACACTTTCCGCGCTGCCGCCATCGAACAACTCGAAATCTGGGCGCGGCGCTCCGGCGTCGAAGTGATCAAACAAAAGCCCGGCGCCGATCCTTCCGCAGTTGTTTTCGACGCGCTCACGGCCGCGCGCGCGCGGCGCGCCGACGTCGTCATCGTGGACACCGCCGGGCGCCTGCACACCAAATCCAATCTCATGGCCGAACTCGACAAAATGAAGCGCACCGCCGCCAAAGTAATTCCCGGCGCGCCGCACGATGTGCTTCTCGTCCTCGACGCCACCACCGGACAGAATGGCCTGAACCAGGCCCGCGAATTCTGGAGCCATGCCGGAGTCACCGGCATCGTGCTAACCAAACTCGACGGCACCGCCAAAGGCGGCATCGTTGTAGCCATCGCCCGCGAACTGAATCTGCCGATCCGCTTCGTCGGCACCGGCGAAAAAATAGACGACCTGGTCCCATTCGATGCCCAAACCTACGTCAACTCGCTCTTCGATTAGCCGGCGTAGCGCCGGCTCGCCCAGAGGCATGAAGGGCGTCTCGCCGGCTCTTCACGGTTTTGAATTTGTAGCGGCAGCCTTCAGGCCGGCGCATTTGACTCCCGCGACGCTCCGGGAGGGAAACTGGAACCGCAGTTTGCACCGCAAACGCTTCGCTGAAACGCGTCACTAACGAAAATGACCGAAGTAAAAATGATTGCCGCCGACGAAAAGTGGATGGCCCGGGCGCTAACGCTAGCAACTCGCGGCGCAGCTTTGGCCCATCCCAATCCAATCGTCGGCTCAGTCCTAATCAAAAACGGAAACGTGATCGGCGAAGGCTTCCACGACTTCGATCGTCGCGACCATGCTGAGCTCGTCGCGCTGAAGCAAGCCGGAAAAAACGCCAGAGGCGCCACTCTTTACGTAACGCTCGAACCGTGCTGCACCACCGGCCGCACCGGCCCCTGCACCAAAGCCATCATCGCCGCCGGAGTAAAAAAAGTGGTCGCCGCGATGCGCGACCCCAATCCCGCCGTTTCCGGCAAAGGTCTCGCCGAAGCTGCGCCGCGCGGGAATCCAGGTAATCAGCGGCGTCCTTGAAAAACAAGCCCAACATCTCAACGAAGATTTCGCCTGCTGGATAAAAACTGAGCGACCGCTCGTCACCCTCAAAACGGCACTCACGCTCGACGGCCAGATCGCGCAAAAACCCCGCCGCGCAACATGGATCACCAGCCAGCAATCGCGCGACGCAGTCCAGCGCCTTCGCCACGAAGCCGACGCGCTCCTCACCGGAATCGGTACCGTGCTCGCCGACAACCCGCGACTGAGCGACCGGACCGGAGAGCCGCGCCGCCGACGCCTCCTGCGCGCGATTGTGGATTCGCGGCTTCGGCTCCCGTTCCGCTCAAAAATTGTCACGTCCGCCCAGAACGACGTCGTGGTCTTCACGATACAATCCGCCGATTCGCCGAGGGCCCGCGCTCTAAAACGCGCCGGCGTCGAAGTTTTCCGCGTCCCCGCGCGCCACGGCCACGCCGATCTCCGCGCCGTAATCCGCGAACTAGGCCGCCGCCAAATCCTCAGCGTCCTGCTGGAAGCCGGCGCCGAACTAAATGGCGCCGCCCTGCAAGCCGGTATTGTGGACAAAATGATTCTCTTCTATGCTCCCAAAATCATGGGCACAGGCGGCGTACCGATGGCGCAAATTCCTTCGCGCTGGTTCGCAAAATCCGCAGCACTCCAAAACCTAACAATAAAACCGTGCGGCCCCGATTTCGTAGTCCAAGGATATTTTCGCTACGTGTGCGCGGCACAGGCAATCCTGCCTGTGCACCCAAGTAAGACGCACCGACACTAACCAGAGAGAAGAAACGCGAATGTTCACAGGCATCACCGAACAAGTAGGCCAAATTGAATTCCTCGAACACGCACAAGACGGCGGCCGCCTCCGCATCAGCTTCCGTGGCACAGCCACTCCTGGCTGCGCTCCCGAAAATGACTCCACAATCGCCAATGACACTAGACTCGGCGACAGCATCTCCGTGAACGGCTGTTGCCTAACGGTCGTCGAATTCGACGCAAACGGTTTCTCCGCCGATCTCTCCGGCGAAACTCTCCGCCGCACCAATTTCGCAGAAAAAAAACCCGGCCATCTGGTCAATCTCGAGCAACCGCTCTCCGCCGGCGCCCGCCTCGGCGGCCACTTCATGCAAGGCCACGTGGACGGAGTCGGCCGCGTCACCCGCCTCGTCCCCGAAGGCGAAAATTGGTGGCTCTCCGTCCGCGTGCCGCAAGATCTGCGCCGCTACGTCGCCGAAAAAGGTTCCATCGCCCTCGACGGCATCAGCCTCACCGTCGCCCGCTGGCACGACGGAATCGCCGACATCGCCATCATCCCCTTCACGTACCAGCACACCAACGTCTGCTCCATGTCCGTCAATGACGCCATCAACATCGAAACCGACATCCTCGCCAAATACGTCGAGAGCCTGCTGCACAACGAAAAATCGCCGGCCGCATCGCATCTCACCGTAAAACATCTCGTCGAGGAAGGATTCTGATGCGCCGTCGCGACGCCAAAACCGAGCGTTCCATATTTACAAGAACGCTCCCACCCAACCCCCGTAGGGGCGGGTCTCAGACCCGCCCGCTCTTCCACCCGCCAACTCGCTCCGGCCTCCCCGCATGACCGATCGCAAATCCTACGACGTAGCCGTAGTCGGCGCCGGCACCTTCGGCGCGTGGACCGCCTACTACCTCGCGAAATCCGGCGCCTCCGTCGCGATCCTCGACGCCTACGGCCCCGCCAACTCCCGCGCCAGCTCCGGCGGCGAATCGCGCATCATCCGCATGGGCTACGGCGCAGATGATCTCTACACGCGCTGGTCGCTACGCGCACTTCCACGCTGGAAAGAAATGTTCGCCCAAGCCGGCCGCCCCGAATTATTTCAGCCAACCGGCGTCCTGTGGATCGCCCACGAAAAATATCCTTACGCGATGGACACGCTCACCGCGCTGCAAAATCACAATATCCCCCACGAACGCCTCTCACTCATGGGCCTGCGCAAACAGTACCCGCAAATCGCGTTTGACGACGACGCCTGGGGCATCCTCGAACCCGAAAGCGGCGTCCTGCTCGCCCGCCGCGCCGTGCAAACCGTAGTCGAGCAATCCCAAAAAATCGGCGTGCAGTATCGCGCCGCCTCCGCCCTCGCGCCGTTCGGCGAAGGCCGCGTCTCGTCGATCATGACCACTCACGGCGAGACTGTTTCCGCCGGCGCGTTCGTTTACGCCTGCGGCCCCTGGCTAGCGAAACTTTTCCCCGAACTCCTGGGCCCGCGCATCTTCGTCTCCCGCCAGGAAATTATTTTCTTCGGAGTGCCGCAAGGAGACATTCAATTCCGCCAGGAAGCTCTGCCCACCTGGCTCTATCTGAAAGACGAATTTTACGGCATGCCCGACCTGGAAAATCGCGGCCTGAAAGTCGCCGACGACCATCACGGCCCGGCCGTTGACCCCGACACGCAATCCCGCACCGCCAGCGCGGCCGCGGTCGAATCCGCGCGCGAATTCATCGCCCGCCGCTTCCCTGCCCTGAAACATGCGCCCGTCGTCGAAACGCGTGTCTGCCAATACGAAAACACTTCCAACGGAGATTTTCTGATCGATCAGCACCCGGATTTTCAAAACGTCTGGCTGGTAGGCGGCGGCTCAGGCCACGGATTCAAACACGGCCCGTCGGTAGGAGAATATGTTGCAGCCCGCGTAACCGGATCCACCGCAACAGAAAATAAAATCGAACCGCGCTTCTCGCTATCCACAAAACAAACCACGCAAGATCGCAAGATTCACTAGCACGAATTTAGCGGGCCTAACGCGCCGACGCTTCCCTCGCCTTCGCCCGCGCCCCGCGATAATAAAGCATCAACCCAAACAAGATCGCAAACGCGCTGCCGCCCGCAAGCTTGCCCTCAAATATCCACTTATTCTCAGCTTCCGCAGGTGGAATCAGCGACAGCACAATCCCGCCCAGCACCACCGTAAATCCCAAAATCCCCATCAGCCAGACTCCAACTTTCCCGCCGGGAATCAAAACCTGGTTCTCGTTCGCCCCGCGATCCCCGCGATAAGCCAGCCGGATCACCGCCGCATACATATACAAAAACGGAATGAAATAAAGTATCGTCCCCGCGTCCACCAATTCCTGATACGCCGTATTCGGGCTGTCGCTGATTTGGCCCAAAATCAGAACGACTCCCGTCGCGAAAGCCTGCACCAGAATCGCTACCCACGGCGTCTTCCACTTCGGATGAATCCTCCCAAACACCGCCGGCAAATAACGATCAATCCCCACCACAAACGGCACGCGCGCCACTCCCGCCACCGTTCCCCCGACGCCACCCGCGTTCCCCACCGTCACCAGAATCGCGGCGATCACGCCGAACAAAACGATCCGCAGCATCATCGAGCCGGAAGTCAGCGCCTGAAACACGCCGCTCTTGGGATCCACCGCATCCGCCGGCAACATCGAAAGCACCGCAAAAGTTCCCGCGATATAAATCACTGCGATCAAAATCCCGGAACCGAAAATCGCGCGCGGCAAAGTTTTCTGCGGGTTGCGCACCTCCTCACTCATCGTCGCGCAAAGTTCCAGCCCCACAAACGCGAACGCAATCTGCGGCCAGAAATTTACCGTGCCCCAATTCCACGTCGGCATGATATTCCGCCACGTAAAATGCGTCACCGACCCGTGCGCGTTCCATAAATACGCCGCCATGCCCACCAGCATCAGCAGCGGCACGTAAGTCGAAACCGCGCCCACGTTCTGCAACCATTTGCCGATGTTCAGTCCCACGATGTTCAGCGCCACAGCCACAAAAAGTAATCCGAACGATCCTGCCACCAGAAATGTCCGGTCCTGCGCCAGATACGCCGTGCCACCCCCACCGATATACGCCGCCATCGCCGCGCTGGCCATCAACAGCGCCGGAAAATAAAAAAACGTGTACACCCAATACGTCCAACCCGCGATAAACCCGTGAAAATCTCCGAAAGCTTCCTTGGACCACACGTACAATCCGCCTTCTTCTGGAAATCGCGTTGACAGCTCCACGATCACGAAGGTCGTCGGCAGGAAAAAGAACAGCGCGGCAAATACCCACAAACTTATGGAGGAGGTTCCATTGTGCGCCGCCGCCGCAATCCAGCGCGGCCCCAGCACCGCGCCGATATTGAACAGCAGCACGTCCCAAAATCCCATTACGCGCCGCAGCTGCGATTTTGGGTCGCCGCCTTTCGGCCCACCCGCGGGCCCCGGTGCGGCAGGTACCGTGCGATTTTGGCTCACTCGCCGGCGTCCAGCGCCGGAATCAATTCATCCTGCGCGAGAAAATTTCGTAAAAACGGCTCCTTGGAATCTTCCAGTTCCTGCCAAGTGCCGAAAAATCCCACGCGCCCTTCCTGCAGAAATAAAATCCGGTCGGCCAGCTTCTTCGCCAGATGCGTGTCGTGCGTCACCACGATCGAAGTCTTCTTCAATCTCCCCTTCAATTTTGTGATCAGGTCGCTGATATGCGCAGCCATCAGCGGATCCACCATCGTAGTCGGCTCGTCATACAGAATCGCGTCCGGATCTTCCGCCAGTGCCCGCGCAATTGCCACGGAGCGTTTCGTTCCTGTGCTCAAATCCGACGGCAAGGAATCCGCGAAGTCGGCCACCTCCAGCTCCGTCATCAACTCTTTCACTGTCGCGTCGATTTTCTCGGGCGCTTCAACCTCGCTGCGGCTCTCCAGCGGAAAGGCGATGTTCTCCTCCACCGTCAACGAATCGAATAGCGCGCCCGATTGAAACACCATCGTCACTCGCCGCCGGATTTTGGAAAATTGTTCTTCCGTCCAGTCCGTCACGTCCTTCCCCGCCACAATAATTCTTCCCGAATCCGGCGCCAGAAATCCCAGCAGCAGTTTCAACGACACCGATTTCCCCACGCCGCTGCGCCCCATGATCACGGCCGTCTCGCCCTGCTCCACGAAGAAGCTGACGTCCTTCAGCACGGCGTTATCGTCAAACGCCTTGCAGACATTTTTGAATTCGAAATAGTGTTCGCTCATCGTCCCGCGCGTCCGGCAATTTTTCGCTTGGCCTGCTCGTAATCCGCCGGCGTGTTCACATTCTTGAATAGGAGCCCGTCGGAATCAAAGCCTTTCCATTCCTTTGGTTCTATCACTTCCACGCGCAACTCCGCCAACCCGTCCGTCACCTTGCGCACACCGCGCTCCAGCGCGCGCCGCAGCATCGGCTCGCACCCTTTGTGATACATTGCGCAAAGTGGTTCCGCTCCGCGCTTATTTTCCGGCGTCAGATTCATCGGCACCACCGCTTCCTCCGCCGACTCGCGGGCGCGCTGCAGCAAATATTCCAGCCACTCGCGCGTCAAATACGGCAAATCGCACGCCACCATTAAATTCCAATCGGCCTCGGACGCGAGCAACGCTGTCGCAATTCCGCCGAGCGGCCCGCAACCGGGCCAATCGTCCGCTATCGCGCGCAATCCCAGCTCCCGATACTTTTCGGGCGTCCCCACCACGGTCGCGGGCGCACCCGCCACCGATTCCACAAGCCGCAACGCGCGCACAATCATCGGCTCCCCAGCAATTTCCAGCTGCCCCTTGTCCACACCCATCCGCGAACTTTCCCCGCCCGCTAAAATAAATCCCGCAACCGATGCGCCATCATTCATTCGTGAAGCCTGGACGTAATCTCGATTTTAGTGAAGCTTGTCATCCCGAACCCACATCAGCGGGTGAGGGATCTGCTTTTCTCTCGCCACTCGTCACTCATCACTCGCCACTGCTTTTTTCTAGCCACTAATCACTGGTCACTAGCCACTGCCTTTTTCCCCAACCGCCGTTCAAACTCCAGCAACCACCCTGCCGTTTCCTATACCTCCTTCGCTTCCTCTACTTCCTCCACCTCATCTATTTTCCCGGTCTCTGAATCCCCAACTCCCGCAATTTCTCCTGCAAACTCTGCCGATGCAGCCCCACCTCCGCTGCCGTCTGCGACACATTCCAATGATGCTCTTCCAGCTTCCGCCGCAAATAAACAATCTCAAACTGCCGCTTGGCCTCGCGAAAATCAGCTTCGCCCAAGAACGAATCGTCTCCCACCTTCTTCGCGGCGCCACCGGCGCTGGCCGCGCCGCGATACTCCCGAATCTCCTCTGGTAAATCCGCCGAAGTAATTTCATCGCTATCGCACAATACCAGCGTCCGCTCCAGCGCGTTGCGTAATTCCCGCACATTCCCCGGCCAATCGTAACGCCGCAGCAAGCTCATCGCTTCCGGCGTCACATGCGCGCGATGCTTGTGCCTCGTTCCCAGCTGCGTCAAAAACGCATCCACCAAAATCGCCAGATCCTCTTTATGCGCGCGCAAGGGCGGCAATTCCAAAGTGACCACCCGCAGCCGATAATACAAATCCTCGCGAAAACGCCCCGCCGCAATTTCCGCCTGCAGATCCCGGTGCGTCGCGCTGATCACCCGCACATCCACGTCAATAGCATGAGATCCGCCCAGCCGCTCGATCTTGCGATTTTCCAGCGCCCGCAGCACTTTCGCCTGCGTCACCGCGTTCATATCCCCGACCTCATCCAGAAAAATCGTTCCGCCCGAAGCCAGCTCGAATTTACCCTTGCGCTGTTGCGCCGCCCCCGTAAACGCTCCGCGCTCGTACCCGAACAATTCCGATTCGATTAAATTTTCCGGCAGCGCCGCGCAATTCAGTGCCACAAACGCCCGGCCGCGTCGCGCCGACCGCTCATGAATTTCCTGCGCCAGCAAATCCTTCCCGGTACCGCTCTCGCCCAAAATCAAGACCGTCGCATCCGTAGCCGCCACCCGCTCCGCCATCTCAAAAACTCGCCGCATCACGGCAGAAGCCCCGACCAACCTCCCGAATTGCCCATCAGCCATCAATTCACGCCGCAAACGCGTGTTTTCTTCAGCCAGTTCGGAAAGCCGCAGCAAGTTCGCCACCCGGCGGCGCAGCTCTTCGATATCGAATCCCTTCACAATGTAATCCGCTGCGCCGCCCTGCAGCGCTTCCACCGCCGTCTTCGCCGTATCCAAAGCTGAAACGACGAGCACAGGCATCTCATGCCCGTTTTCGCGCAGCCACCGCAAAAACGAAAGACCATCCTCGCCCGGCATCACCAAATCCAGCAGAATTAAATCCGGTGCCGAAGTGGTCAATGCCTCGCGAGCCGCCGCAGCCGAACCAGCCTCGATGACTTTGTACTGTTTCTCGAGCGCCCGCCCCGTCCCATAACGCGCCGCGCTCTCGTCATCCACCAACAAAATTGTTCGCATCAACTAATCCTTCGCAACAAAAGCCTTCGTAGCGGCGGTCCTTTTACCCTGACTCGCGCGCAAGCGCGATGAAGGGCGGACCGCCGTCGCTAGTGCCGCAACCACCCATCGCCCACTCCAACGCAACTTTACAAGTGCCTTGTGGGTCGTGGCTTTAGCCACGACAAAAAATGACGGCGCGAAGCGCCTTCCGCTCGGCGGCCTTTTCGCCGAGATTTTGACTTCTTTAGCCCTGCCCACCCGGACCCGGCATCCCGTCTTCCTCCTCCGCCAGCGGCAGCGTCAAATGAAAGCGCGTTCCCTTCCCCCGATGCAGAGGACTCTCAATCGCCAACGTCCCGCCCAATTCCTCAATCCGCCGCGCGACAATCGCCAGCCCTAGCCCCGTCCCCGTGGCCTTCGTCGTAAAATAAGGCTGAAATATTTTCGCGCGCAGCTCGTGTGAAATACCCGGACCGTCGTCATCCACCACAATGTCCAGCCGCCCGTCATAACGCCCCACGCTGATCCGCACCCGCCCGCCGTCCGGCTGCGCTTCCATCGCGTTCACAATCAAATTCGAAAGCACTTCGCTCAGCGCCTCTTCCGACGCCTGCGCCATAATCTCGTGCGTCGGCTTCTCAAATTCCAGCCGCACGTTGCGCCGCTCCGCATCCCGTCCAAACAGCCACGCCGTCTGCGCCGCCACCGCCACCGCCGCCACGCGCTCGCCATGCACGGTCGGCTTCGCGTAGTGCAGCAGTTGCGTCAGCTTCGCGCTCATGCGATCAATTTCGCCCACTATTAATGTACAGTCGCGCCGCACGTCCAGCGGCAAATCCGGATTTTCCAGCTGCACCTGCAGCACCGTCTTCATCGAACTGAGCGGGTTCCGCAGATTGTGTGACACGCTCGCCGCCATCTGCCCCAGCACCGCCATCCGCTCGCGCTCCGCCAACTCGCGCTCCAGCCGCAGCTTGTCTTCGATCAACCGCGCCAGGTCCACCATCCCCGGCAATTGCTCCGCCAGAAATTCCAGCGCCGCCGAAGTCTCGCCCGTCAGATACGATCCGGTCGTCGCTGCCTCCAACACTCCGATTTCCTGTTCATCCTTCATCAACCGCATCTGCGCCGTGTGCCCCAGCCCGCCCGGTGCCTCCAAAGCTGTCAACGCCGCATCGCGCGGAATCGAAATGCGCGCCGCGGCCAACCCAAACTCCTCTCTGATCCGCCGTTCCGCCTCCACCACCAGATGCGCCACCTTCCCCTGCCGCGCTTCCTGCTGCAATTGCGACGTCAACTTCTGCACCCGGTCCATCCGCTCAGCCATCTGCCGATGCAACACCGGCCCAATCGCCCGCTCCAGCGGCTCAAACAGAAAAATCAGCACAAACAGCAGCACGCTCGCCGTAGCCTCCGGTGGCAACACCGGTTCCAGCCACCCACTCACCCGTCGCACCAGCGCCAAATACAACAGCGCCAAAAAAGTAGCCGGCAGCGCATACATCAAATTCCGCTGCGCCCCATACTCCAGGAAGTTTCGCCGCACCACGAAATAAAGCAACAAACCTCCAGGCAACACGCCCAGCACGACTATCGCAATTGAACCAGGGTGAAAGACTTCCGGTCGGAAGATGTCCCCAATATTCGTGATGGCGATAGAACCAAGAACCATCCCGGAGATAACTGCAAGCAATCCGAAAAATTTCCGTTCCGTGGGATCACTGGCGCGCCTGAAGATGCTGAGATCCGCCGTGACGCTGATGAGCAGCGCAGGAACGAGGAGCAATACGCCGAAAAACCCCAATCCTAAGACCAGATCCGACAACCCGAATGGAGGCCCATGCCTGCGGGCGTAAAGTCCGGCTGCCGCGCATCCGACGACCGGAGCCGCGTAAAATAATCCAGCCACCAGAGCCCACCATCGCCGGCTCCGGAACTTGGCAATATCTCGCAGGTACGCGATGTGCGCGTGCACGAGAAAAGCGGCCAGGAACGACAGCCCCCCAAACTGCAGAAACCAGTAGAAGCGCTGCGTCACCTCCGGCACGGCACGATATTCAATGAGGGAGTTGATCTCGAGCAGCAATCCGCTATAAATCATGAACAAGCTCAGGCAAACGAAGAAAAGCAGGCGTTCAAACAACCGCGGTTTTCGATGTCCCAAAATCAGCGCCAGCAAAAACAAATAAACCAGCGTGCCCGCTGTAAAACCGATGAGTCGGATATAGAAGAGTGATTGCACCAGCGTCAGTGCCGGGGATTCTAGCCCGCTGCAGCCCACAAAGGCAAGAATCAAGTGTCAGGAAAATCTGGCGGCAGTTAAGTAAAAGAAAACAAAAGCATTACATGCACAATACACGCAACAGATGTGAGCGTCGAATTATCACATTCTTCCTTGACTCCCCCACCTTCGATTGCTATATTAGCACTCGCCTACGAGGAGTGCTAAACGGTCACCCGACCGCCGTAACTTCTCCCGGCGAGTCTCACCAAACAATTGGAGGAATTTCACAAATGGCAGTCAATATCACGCCCCTGCACGACCGCGTGCTCGTGCGGCGCCTGGAAGAAAAGGAATCCATCAAGGGTGGCATCATCATCCCGGACTCCGCAAAAGAGAAACCACAAGAGGGTGAAGTCATCGCCGTCGGCTCTGGCCGCCGCGAAAAAGGTGAACTGATCCCCCTCGACGTAAAGGCCGGTGACCGCATCCTTTTTGGCAAGTACAGCGGTAACGACATCACCATTGACGGCGAGGAATTCATGATCATGAAGGAAGACGAGATCCTCGCGAAGCTCGGCCCCGCTGCCAAAGCAGCCGGCAAGCGCTAACTCGCTCCATATAAACAGCAACTTCCCGGACGCGGCCTAATCCCCGCTCCGGATAACCAACTCGCAATACAAAATAGGAGAAAGACATCATGGCAAAGCAAATCGTGACTGGTGAAAATTCTCGCCAGGCGATCCTGCGCGGCGTCAATCAGCTCGCCGACGCAGTAAAAATCACCCTCGGTCCCAAGGGCCGCAATGCGGTGATCGAAAAGAAGTTCGGCTCGCCGATCATCACCAAGGACGGCGTCACTGTCGCCAAGGAAATCGAGCTGCAGGATCCGCTCGAGAACATGGGCGCACAAATGGTCCGTGAAGTTGCGTCCAAGACTTCCGACGTAGCCGGCGACGGCACCACCACCGCCACCGTACTGGCCCAGGCCATCTTCCGCGAAGGCGTGAAGGCAGTTGCGGCCGGAGCCAGCCCCACGGCTCTGAAGCGTGGCATTGAAAAGGCCGTCGAAGTGGCCGTCGAGGAAGTTCGCCGTCTGCATAAGGACGTCAAGGGCGACATGATCGCCCAGGTCGGCACCATCAGCGCCAATAACGACAAGCACATCGGCGACATCATCGCCGGTGCGATGAAGAAGGTCGGCAAGGACGGCGTCATCACCGTGGAAGAGTCCAAGACCATGGAAACGTCGCTCGAGGTCGTCGAAGGCATGCAGTTCGACCGCGGCTACCTCTCGCCCTACTTCGTCACCGACCCTGAACGCATGGAATGCGCGATGGAAGACGTCCGCATCCTCATCCACGAAAAGAAAATCTCCTCGATGAAGGACTTGCTGCCCCTTCTCGAGCAGATCGCCAAGCAGGGCAAGCCGCTTTTGATCATCGCTGAAGACGTCGAAGGTGAAGCTCTCGCCACTCTCGTCGTCAACAAGCTCCGCGGCACCTTGCAGTGCGCTGCCGTGAAGGCTCCTGGCTTCGGAGATCGCCGCAAGGCCATGCTCGAAGACATCGCCACCCTCACCGGCGGCAAGGCCATCACCGAAGATCTGGGCATCAAGCTCGAAAACGTGAAGCCCGAAGATCTCGGCCGCGCCAAGAAGATCACCATTGATAAGGACAACACCACCATCGTCGAAGGCGGCGGCAAGCCGTCCGAGATCGAAGGCCGTGTCCGTCAGATCCGTGCGCAGGTCGAAGACACCACCTCCGACTACGACAAGGAAAAGCTGCAGGAGCGCCTTGCGAAACTCGTCGGCGGCGTTGCCGTGATTAAAGTCGGCGCTGCGACCGAGACCGAGCTGAAGGAAAAGAAGGCTCGCGTCGAAGATGCGATGCACGCAACCCGCGCGGCTGTCGAGGAAGGTATCGTTCCCGGCGGCGGCGTGGCTTTGATCCGCTGCATCCCGGCCCTCGATAAGCTCAAGCTGCACGATGACGATGCCATCGGCGTCAACATCGTGAAGCGCGCGCTCGAAGAGCCGCTCCGTCAGATCGTCCACAATGCCGGCGACGAAGGTGCCGTCATTTTGGGGAAGATCCGCGAGTCCAAGGACGAGAACTTCGGCTACAACGCGGACACCGGCGAATACGGCGACCTGGTCAAGGCAGGCGTGATTGACCCGGCCAAAGTAACTCGTCTCGCTCTGCAGAACGCCGCTTCCATCGCGGGCCTGATGCTCACCACCGAAGCTCTGGTGGCCGACATCAAGGAACCCAAGGAAGCAGGCGCAGCTCACGGCGGCGGTGCCCCAGGCGCCGGCGGCATGGGCGGCATGTACTAAGACGTTGAATCTGTGAATCGCCCCACAGGGCGATTCATCCTGAGATCCCGCAGCGCGGGATCGAAGGGTAGCGGCCGCCTTCAGGCGGGCGCAGTGAACAAAAGGGCGCCTCGGTGTAACAACCGAAGCGCCCTTTTTCTTTGCCATCAAGCCAGCCGCGCCCATTATCGCTTGCTGCGAATCCGAATGCGCGTTTCTGAGCCGTGCTAATTTGTCTTGGCATCTCCAATATCGCTGATAATATTCGTGGCAAAGTCGTATTCTTGCCAAGTCCGTTAACTTCGCCCAGGCGGGAAGCGTCGAAGGGAGAGCCCGTTGCGTCGCAGAAGACCCGTATTCCTGTCCATCGTTCTCGTCCTCATGTCACTTCTCCTCCTGTGTGCCCGAAAAATCTTCGATTACGCGGCCGCTCCGGAAAAACCAAAGGAAAGCGACTTCGTCTTCCCAGAAAGCCCGGATCAGGAAAAGCCGGTAGTTCTGTTCCTCGAACCGCAATCGCCTGCGCTTGTGCTCGCAGCGCGCGGCGGGTTCGCCAACGATGCCAGCCACCTGAACAAGACCGCGATATACGGTATCGTGAAAATCTCAACCGAGGACGATATCCGCAATGCCCTCCAGTTTGCGCGTGACAACCATCTGAAAATCACCTGCGCGGGACAACAGCACAGCATGGGCGGCCAGACCTTCACTCACGGCGGACTGATTCTCGATTTGCGAAACTTCAATGCCATTCGTCTGGACAAAGAGCGCCGCACGGTGAATATCCAAAGCGGCGCGCGCTGGTGGCAACTGCAACAACTTCTCGACCAGCAGGGCTTGTCGGTGAAATCCATGCAGTCGATCAACATTTTCAGCGTTGGCGGCGCGCTGAGCGTAAATGCGCACGGCATCGACCCCATGCCCGGCCCGGTCGCTCCTACCGTCCGCTCCATGCGCGTCATGCTCAGCGATGGTCAGATTGTGCGCGCCAGCCCGACCGAAAACGCCGAACTTTTCCGCCACGTGCTTGGAGGCTACGGATTGTTTGGCGTAATACTCGACGCGGACCTCGACGTCGTAAGCAACGAAATGTACGCGCGCAAAGAGATTTACATGAACTACACCGAGTTTCCGAAATACTACAAGGACAACGTCGAGAACAACGGCAACATCGGGCTGGTATTCGGCCGATTATCTGTAGCTCCGCAGTCTTATCTGCGCGAGGCGGTCGTTCACTCCTACGAGAAAACTGAATTTGCAGGCGCGCTGCCGCCATTGCAACCCGCACAGCACGACACCCTCGACCGCTTCATCATCAATCTTTCAAAAACCGGCAGCTTCGGCCGCTGGGTTCGCTGGACACTCGAGAAATATGCTGAGCCGCGCCTGCACGCATGCGTCTCGCGCAACCAGGCAATGAGCCAGAAAGAAGTGTGCCTGGTTTCACGCAATGAGGAAATGTACGACAATATGGCGTACCTCCAGAACCGACTGCGCGATACCGACATCCTGCAAGAATACTTTGTTCCCTACGACCGCATGCCGCAGTTCGTGGACGGTTTACGCGAAGTGGTGCAACGAAATCATGCCAACTTGCTAAACGTAACGATTCGCACCGTACACCAGGACAACATCACCGCGCTGCCTTACGCCAAACAAGACATGTTCGGTTTGGTGCTCTACTTCAACGTCAAGTTCAACCAAAAAGACAATGAGATCCTTCAGCAGACGACCTCAGACCTGATTGATGTGGCGCTGCAGGCCGGTGGCACCTACTATCTTCCATATCAGCTGTTTTATTCCCGCAGCCAATTGCAAACATCCTATCCAGAGATAGACGCCTTTTTCGCGGCAAAGAAAAAGTACGACCCGATCGGGCTGTTCGCAAACGCGTTTTATGAAAAGTATGGCAGTTAGACCCGCAACTTGATAGATGTGCGATTTCGGGGCGCCGCCCTGTTCGAAAGTCCCACTGTCGCCCTGCCCTTCGGGACAGCTTTTCCGCCGCCAACCTAGCTCCAAGAATCTCGCACGCCCTTTATTATCAATGTCTTCTGAGGCTATTTACCGACTCTGGGAGTACCCAGCCAGATAGCCGTCCCCACTCGCATTCTCCCTCTTATCATTATCCATCCGGGGTTGTCCCCGGCTGGAATCGCAGCGAAATCGGCGCGAAACCTTCGGCGAGCTCTCGTGTTACATAAACCATGGAGCTAGCCCAGCTCGGTCTCTGAAGCGCTGCAAAAAATTGAAATCTTAGCGGTCAACGAACTCTCTAAAGGGAGGATTCTGCAATGTGTAAGCTGAACTTCATTCGTACTCTGCTTCTTGCTCTATGCGTGCCCCTCGCACTCGCGTCCATGCCGTCCTCGGCCTCTGCGCAGATCGCGGTGGGCATTTCCGTACACGTAGGCCCCCCGGCAATTCCGGTTTACGTGCAGCCTCCGTGCCCCACCGAAGGCTTTCTCTGGACTCCCGGCTATTGGGCTTACGGTGACGCAGGCTATTACTGGGTTCCCGGCGTTTGGGTCGCTCCTCCGCGCGTCGGCCTCCTCTGGACTCCCGGATACTGGGGCTTCGCCGGCGGCGTTTACGGCTGGCATGCCGGTTACTGGGGACCGCACGTCGGTTTCTACGGCGGCGTGAATTACGGATTCGGTTACCACGGCGTGGGTTTCGTGGGTGGTGAATGGCGCGGCGGGCATTTTGCGTACAACACCGCGGTCGTCAACGTGAACACCGCGGTCGTGCACACCACTTTCGTTGATCGCACCGTAGTCCACGAAGACGTCGGCGTCCGCGCCAGCTTCAATGGCGGCCCCGGCGGCACCACGGCCGTGGCGACAGCCCAGGAACGTGCCGCGGAGCACGAACGGCACGTGAACGCGACGTCCGAGCAGATGTCCCACGAACACATGGCCAGCCAGGACCGTTCCAACTTCGCTTCCGCAAATCATGGCAAACCCGCGAACCCAGCGATGAGCCATGTCGGAGAACGCGCCGAAAATCAACAGAAGCGCATCGGCGAAGGCGTCGAAAGCGGCAAGATGAACGCCGGCGAAACGGCCCATGTGGAAAAGCAGGAGCACAACATCAATCAACAGACGAAAGCCGACCGCGAAGCCAACGGCGGCAAGCTGACTCCTGCGGAAAAGAAACAGGTCAACAAGGAACAGAACAAAACCAGCAAGGAAATCCACAAAGACAAGAACAGCAAGAAGTAACAAAAATAATTCCCAGCCAATTTTTCAGGGAATTCAAATCGCACGAAAGCCGGGAGGCCAACCGCCTCCCGGTTTTTTTTCGCGCGAACGCATCTCGGCGGCAACGCCGGGCATCAAGCCACCATCAATCGCACCCTCGACCCCACGCTCGAACCGTCTATCCGCGCTGCTTCCCATTTTTTCGCGCATTCTTCGTCAGATGCCACGAATCACACCACGAACACAGATAGGCCCGAAGATCCTTAGGCGCGCCAGTGTTCGCGATCTGGTGCGCAGCCGTCGCCAGCGCCTCGCCTTCGCTCGCATACTTCCGCTTGCCGCTCACCGCACATTTTTCTTCGCCGTCCACCAGCCAATCCTTCGAAAGAATTGCAGCTCGCGCCGCGAATTTCCGGGGTCGCGCTCGTCGAATCAGAAGTATCCGTCAAAGCGTCGGCGAATTATTTCCCAGCATCGCCTGCCGCACGATTTTGATCGGCGGAAAGCCCTGCCGCATGAAATTATTGTGGAATTGCTCCAGCGAAAACGCCGCGCCCTCTTTCTTCTTCACATCCTGGCGCAGCTTCAAAATCTCCAGCTTCCCCAGCGTGTAATAAAGGTAAGAAGGCATCTCATAAATACCTCAGGAGGATGACGGCACAAGCAAGCTGAACCATCCCGAGGAAATTCTCTGGGTAGTATTCCCAGCGAATGACGACGCGGCGAAAATTATGAAGCCACGCGAACAAGCGCTCGATTTTCCAACGACGCCGGTAACGCCGCAGGACGCGGCCGTCTTGCGTCGCGGCTTTGCTTCGCCTGGAATTGTGCGGCGCAATCAACTGCACTCCGAAGCGCTCGCGAATCTGCACATCCAGCGGGTCACTATCGTAAGCGCGGTCGCCGATCAAACGTTCGGGAGTTTCGGCCAGGAAGCGTCGTTCGATGGTGGATTCAACGAGCTTTGTTTCATGAGGCGAAGCGCTGGCCACGTGCACGGCGAGAGGAAGACCATGGCCGTCGCTGATCGCCATGATTTTGCTGCCTTTGCCGCGGCGAGTAGGGCCGACAGCAGAGCCCCTTTTTTCGCCGAACTGAAGGTCGCATCGATGAAGGACTCGCTCAAATCCAGCTTCCCTCGGTCGCGTAAGTCTTCGGCCAGTTTCTGGAGCAGTTGGGTAAGCAACCCGGACCGCTGCCACTGCTGGAAGCGGCGATGACAGGTTTGATAGGGAGGATAACGACGCGGCAGATCGTGCCAAGGAGCGCCGGTGCGCAAAACCCAAAAAACACCGTTCAGCACCGCTCGCGTATCTTGCCACGGCCGACCGCGTCCATCCTCCCGCCGTTTCGGACGGAACAGCGGTTCGAGAACAGCCCATTGGGCGTCGGTAAGGTCCATGCTCTCGATTTACGCCGTTTGTCATAAGTTTCAACCGTTCACGAGCTTGAATGTGTTTATGAGATAACTTCAAGTCGGATCCGCCGTCCCGCGCTTCGTCTCCACCAGCCCTGTTTCCTTCGTCTGGTACCCTTCCTTCACGAAAAATTCCACCGCCTCATCGAAGCTCATCTTGCCGGTATGCATCTCAATTCCCACGATGAAGCGCGCATCGCGCAGCAACGCATCCTCCAGCTGGCCCAAGCGAATTAGTTTCGCCTCGCGCGCGTCTTTCGCGCCCGTTCCCGGTTGCCCAAATCCTTCGTCCAGCATCATCTGCTCGCAATAATGCGCCCAACCCTCCGAATTCGTGGCAGCGCCCAGCAACATCCGCGTTTTTGTGGGCGCCTCATGCACCCACAGAAATTGCACATAATGTCCGGGATACGCCTCGTGCGTCGAAGTGCTCACGATCGTACCCACGTTGAATGCCGCCATCCGCCCCGCGATTTCCGCTGGCGTGTCGTGCGCTCCCGGCAGCGTCACGTTGAAATAAGCTTCCTTCGCCACTTTCTCGAATGGCCCCGGCGTATCCATGGAAGCAAACGTCGTCGCCCGCATGAATGGCGGCGTGTCCTGCAGAATCGGCCGCACATCCGATGGAATCGTGATGATGTGTTTCGTGCGAATGAAAGAAATCAGCCCGTCGAACGTATCGCGAAAACTCTGCAGCAGATGATCCGCCGTCGTATGATCCGCCATCAACTCCGCCAGCACGTCGCTCGTTGATTTCTCGGGCTCCAGCTCCTTCGCCACCCGCTGGAATTCCGCCTGATTCTTCTGCATATCCGCCCGGCCGATTTCCAGCAGTCGGTCCAGCGGCGTATCCACCATCTCGTCATACAACAATTTCTTCGAAAATGTTTCCGCGCCGATCCGGAAATCCCCGTTTGAACGCGGCAGCACGTCCGACTTCAGCCAGGCCGCGTAATTCTGCAAATCCGCGATCACCGCGCCATTTGATTTCGCAAATGCGGCTTTCACCGCCGGATCCGTCGCACCGCTAAAAGCCGCCGGCACGTCGTTCTGAAAGAAACTGATGATATCCGGCAGCTGCTCCAGCGCGATCTCCGTGTAAATCTTCGGCGGATTCTTTAGATTCGCGCGCGCCGCCGCGAACACCTCCGGCATTTTCTCTTCGCGCGCCACCACCGACCGCAGCCGCTCGTCCGCCGAAGCAAACTTCCGGATCATGATCACGTAAACGCTGCTGCTGATCCCGCTCGAGTAGTAATCCGGATTCTTCTCCCACTGTCGAATGGTTTCCAGCGCGAGCAGCGTTCCCTGGATGTTCGCCAGCACCAGCTCGCGGTCCGCCGCGCGCGTTTCGTCCAACCCTTTCGGGTCCACGGCTTCCACGCGCTTTTCGAATTTACTCAGCGCCGCGACATTCGCGTCCACCCCCGCGCGCGAATAATCTTCCAGCTGCGTGTCGTACTGATGCAGCCCCGCCGCCGTGCCGCTGCTCGGCGCAAACTTGAAATAAACCTCGTCGAAATACTCGTCGGCCAACTTCTCCCACGCAGCCTGCGTGTCGCTCGCGGAAGTTTGCGCCGCCGCTCGCGCCCGCGCGGACCCGGAAAGCGCCATCGCCGCCAAGACCACAACCACGCCCAAAAATGCTCCTATAAATTTGCGCACTCGAATTTCTCCCTTCGGTCGAAATTATGCGTCGCTGACTAGAAAACAAAACCCTCGCGCCCCAAGCGGCTCCGCCTCACCCGTACTCCAACGCTCCCGATTCGCGACCCAAATACTACGCTTTTCCCCGGCGCAAAATCAGGTGATTTCTTAGCGCTTCTGCGGCATTTCCGCCAGCGACTTTCGTCCCGCTCCCGTGTTGAACTAACTAGGCGCGGGAATCCGCCGGGGGACTCAGCATTACGGCGGTTCAGCGCCGGATAAGCTTCACGTTGCAGCAGTCAGAAAGGGGGACAACATGCGCAACACTCTCATCATTCGCGTTTTGCTTTTCGCGCTCGTTCTCATGGCTATTCCCGCCACTGCGCCCACCGCCTCGGCCGCTTTCGGCTTCGGAGTCGCCATCATCATCGCTCCTCCGCCGCTGCCAGTTTATGCGCAGCCGGATTGCCCAGGCGATGGCTACATTTGGACGCCCGGATATTGGGCCTATGGCCCCGACGGCTATTTCTGGGTTCCCGGCACGTGGGTCCTCGCGCCGCAGATCGGATTTCTCTGGACTCCCGGCTATTGGGGCTGGGGTGGCGGCGGATATTTCTGGCACGCCGGTTACTGGGGCCCGCACGTCGGCTTCTACGGTGGAATTAATTATGGATTCGGCTACGGCGGCTTCGGCTACCAGGGCGGCTACTGGAACGGCGGCCACTTTTTCTACAATCGCGGCGTAAATAACGTGAACATCCATAACGTTCACAACGTTTACAACCGCACCGTGATCAACAATCGCGAGGCAAACCGCGTCAGCTTCAACGGCGGCCGCGGCGGCGTCAACGCGCGTCCTACTGGCGCCGAAATGGCCGCGAATCGCGATCACCACATCGGCGCCACTGGGATGCAGCGCCAGCAGGAGCACTTCGCCAGCACCAATCGCGCCCAGTTCGCGTCAGTGAATCACGGCCGCCCCGCAACCGCAGCCACCGCGCGCCCCGGTGAATTTTCCAATCGCGGCGGAACAATGCACGCGAGCAACTCCAATCGTGGTTCGAGCTTCGCGCGGCCGAATACCTACAACGCCACGCGAAATTCGCGCGGCGCGAACAACGCCGTGCAATCTCGCAATGCCACGCGCGAAAATGCCGTCTCGCGTTCACAGAATAAC
The DNA here is from genome assembly GCA_963821765.1 of uncultured Acidobacteriota bacterium. Lineage (GTDB taxonomy): Bacteria > Acidobacteriota > Terriglobia > Acidiferrales > UBA7541 > Palsa-295. Next base: position 47,845 of record CAWGFF010000016.1, on the reverse strand, counting down.
GCGCGCTCGTTCAATTCCCGCTCGTCTAATTCCGCAAGGCAGTTCGCCCGGCCGGCAGCCCGGCAAAACGCCTCGCGCTCCACGGCTCGCACCAGCCCCGCGCGTTCGCAGCGCCAATCCGCACGCCCCGCAGCGCCCAGACAATCGCGCGCCAACGGCGGCTCACGCGGCGGCGGCGGAAGCGCGGCGCGCGCACCAAAATCCGGTGGCGGCGGATCACACAATAATGGTGGAAACCGCGGCCACCGTTAACGATTAACCCGGGGTCATTCGCTGCACGAAACAGCGGAGCCCACCAGCAAAAAAGGCGCCACGATCTCGCCATCGTGGCGCCTTTTTTTCTTCGTAGCACTAGCGCAGTTCTAGTGCTTCAATTCGCCATCATCAAGGTACTTCACCAGCAGCACTTCATTTCCATCCTCGTTGTAAATCAGCTCATCCACCAATTTCTGCGCGAGCAAGATCCCGTACCCGCCCGGCCGCATGCCTCTCTCCTCACGATACGCAGCGTGACGTATCGGATCATCAGCCGGATTCGCCACCGCCGCATGCTGTATTTCGTCCAGCGTAAATCCTTGGCCGGGATCCTTGATGCGGCACAGCACCATATGCTTCGCGCGCACATAAGAAATCTGCACGTACTGGTCCGGCTGGAATTTTCCGCCATGCTCCATCGCGTTAAGCAAAATTTCGCGAAACGCGATCGCCACCGCATTGCTCTCCACTTCCGGCAAATCCGCGATCTCGTGTAGAAATTGGATCAACCGGTCGGCCGTCTGCCGGTCGCAGCGCACGTTCAGCCGAATCCATTCCGGTGTGCCGGACTCCACCTCGATGCCGTCGTCCCAGCACGGCTGTTCTGTCGCCAAGTGCACCATTTCCGCCAGCGCATCCAGCGAAAATGGTTTCGAAAAATAACTGAACGCGTGCTCGCGCATCGAATCAATCACATAAGAAGGCGCGCTCTCGTCCGTCAGAATTATCAGACGCGTGTGCGGCCGCGCCGACCGCAGCTTGCGCAGCAATTCCACGTCTTCTTTTCCGGAAGTTTTCTCGCTGGTCAGAATCAGATCGAAGTGCGTGGCCTGCGCCAGCTCCAGCGCGACGTGATTGTTCGCCGCGTGCCGGATGCTCCACTCGCCCGGATCCAGAGCGTTGGCCAGAAACGCGCGCGTAGGCTCGTCCGCATCAATGAGCAAAGCTTTCTTCACGGGAAAAGGCTTTGAAACGAGTTGCGTGGAAGAAGTCATAAATCCATCTACAGAACAATCCGTAGCGAACACGTGCGGCCCGATTCCCGCCAGCATGCCCAAATTCGTCGCCCAGTGCAAGCTCTTTGCCCTTAGATGCACGCCGCGGCAAAACCGCGTTTTCTTTTTTTCTTCTCCTCCAAGCCAGCCGCGAGCGCCAGCCGGACAGTCTCGCCCACACCGAACAGCGCCCGCGCCGATTTCACGCACGAATCGCTACTCACTAATCACCAATCACTAATCACCAGTCACTCATCACTTGTCACTTGTCACTTCACCACTCATCACTCATCACTCGTCACTGCCTTCCCCCCAATGCTATTCTCTCGCGTGCCCTTTTCGCACTCACTCCTCCTATTCTTCGCCGCGCTAATCGCTGGGCTGCTCAACGCCGTCGCCGGCGGCGGCAGTTTCATTTCCTTCCCCGCGTTGCTTTTCACCGGCATGGCGCCCATCGCGGCCAACGCCACCAACACTGCCGCGCTTTTCCCCGGCACCCTCGCCAGCACCGTCGCCTACCGCAACGCCTTCACACCCGACGCGCGCCGCCTCCTCCCGCTGCTCCTTTTCGTCGGCGTCATCGGCGGCGTGCTCGGCGCGCGCATCCTGCTCGGCACGCCGCAATCCACTTTCATGCATCTGATTCCCTGGCTGCTCCTCGCCGCCACTCTGCTTTTTCTCGCCGGACCGCGCATCAGCGCCTGGGTCCGCCGCCGCGCCGCCGCCGGAAAAACTTCCCGCCCCCTCACCATCGCCGGATTTTTTCCTCGAGCTGCTAATCTCAATTTACATCGGCTATTTCGGCGCAGGAGTCGGCATCCTGGTCCTCTCGCTGCTAGCCCTGCTAGGCATGGAAGATATTCACGCCATGAACGGAGTAAAAGTTCTGCTGGTCAGCGTGGTCAACGGCGTAGCCATGCTCACCTTCATCCTAGCCAAAATAATTTTCTGGCCCCAAGCCCTCCTGATGATCGCCGGCAGCCTCACCGGCGGCTACGCCGGCGCCCACTACGCCCAAAAAATGAACCAACACCACGTCCGCTGGATGGTAGTAGCAGTAGGCCTAACCATGTCCGCCTATTTCTTCATCCGCTGAATCGCACCACAGCGCGATTCATCCTGAGAACCGACACTGTCGGTTCGAAGGGCTGGCCCCACAGCGCGATTCATTCTCTTCGCCGCTGCCTTCGTGGCACAGGCAATCTTGCCTGTGCTGCCCCCCATGCCGCCGCCCATCCGCCGCCGTAAACCATGCCCTCCATCCAAAATCCTTGTAGCTCGTGGCTTCAGCCACGACGTCCCGAGAACTGACGCCGTCGGTTCGAAGGGATGTCGCCGCGGAGGATTGGCCCCGCTATGGCAAACGCTCACTCTTTCTCAGATTTTCCTCCGCCTTTCCTCCCTCCGCTCTGTGTAAAATCTTTCGCCTTTCTCGGCGCCTTGTTCACCGTCACACGCAGAATAATCATCGAAACCGCGAGCACGTAAAACACAGACCACAGCCAAGCTGCCGCCGGCGCGCGAGGATGCGGCCGGGTGCCCCACCCTTCGCGCCTTTGTTTCATGCGAAGGGTGGGGGTTTAGAGTCCCCACGATCGGCCAACACAGCAAAGTACAACCATCTCTGAGGCTTACCCTCGTGCGTATTTCTACGAATATTCAGCGGACGGGCGGATGGCGCACGCTTCGGTTCTCAAAGGATGCGGGCTCAAGCGCTCCACCATCCACCGCCCCAGACGTGTGGTCCACTCGCGCTTGACCCCATATCCTAGAACTGGGATAATTACATGGCAAGGCCGAACAGGGCCCACGGCGAAAAACCGCTGTTCTGGACGAGTTCGAGCAAGGATGATCTGCTGGACTTCCCCGCAGCGGTTATCTATGAGTTTGGAACCGCTCTTAGCGTTGCGCAGTTCGGCGGAAAGCATCCCGGCGCGAAGCCGTGGCGGGGCCAGGGGCCGGGCGTCTTCGAAGTGGTCGCAGATCATCGCGCCGACACCTATCGCGTGGTGTACACGGTCAAGTTTGAAAATGCAATTTACGTTCTGCACGCGTTCCAGAAGAAGTCGCCGAGTGGAATAAAGACCGCACGCAAAGACGTCGAGTTGATCGCTAGACGGCTCCATGAGGCCCGGGCGGACTATGAGGTGCGCCATGTCAAAGGCAAAAAATAAGTCGCGCGTGATTCCAAGTTCCGGCAATGTCTTTGCCGACCTTGGTATTAGCGATCCGCAAGAAAAGCAGGCGAAGGTTCGGCTAGCGGTCGCTATCAATCAGATCATTCAAGCTCGGAAATTATCGCAAACCGCGGCAGCGCGCCGCCTCAAAGTGAACCAGCCCAAAGTGTCTGCCTTGGCCAATTATCAGCTCGACGGTTTTTCTGTCGAACGGTTGATGAACTTTCTAACCGCTCTCGACCGTGACGTTCATATTGTCATCCGTCGCACCGCTCGACCGCGACAGGCCGGCCGCATTCTGGTCACGGCTGCGCAAGCTTGAAATCCTGGACGGCGCGCCGCACACCCTTCCACACCACCCAAATTAGGCGGTTGAATTTCCGGGTGCCTGCCTGCCGCAGGCAGGGCCCATCCTTCGCGCCTTTGTTTCATCCGAAGGGTGGGGGCTTAGCCGCACCGGCGCACCGGGGGCAGGCGGGTAGCTCATCTTTAAAACTAACGGCGTCGGTTCCGGTGGCCTGAAATGGTTGGCCACCCCCCGTTTCCCGGTGGCACTGGTCGCGAGTCCTATTGTCCGATCCTAGAGGCCTTTCGCTTTCTCCGGCGGGTAGGCTTTATCGGCCTCGTCCGATCCCGCTGCAATTTGTTCTTTCGTCTCGTTGACCAATTCCTTCCCGCGGTCAACCATGTCGTCAGCGCGCTCCCTCAGTTCCCGCGCTTTCTTCCGCGCGTGCTTGCTTCCCTCCTTTAGCTTTTTCGATATGTATTCGCGAGAGCCTTCGCCGGATTTCGGCGCGAAGACGATACCCACGAGCGACCCGATAGCCAGTCCTGCAAAAAAATAGCCTGCGCTCGAATGGATCTTTTCGGTCATGGCGGACCTCCCATTTCAGAAGTTGCGGCAAAATTCTGGGGTGAATAGATTTGACACGGGGACTGCACTCCAGACCCGGATTGTACCCGCCTCTGACCTTCAACAGTTAACTGTTTGACCTTCGCTCCATGTCACTTCATTTCCTACACCCCACCGCGCGACTGACATCCCAACAAATCACGAGCGCCGTAGGCGCGGCATAAGTTAGCCCACCGCGGAAGCGGTGGGTAAAAAGACGGCGCGAAGCGCCATACCTTTCGAGGTGCCTTTCCCGCGTGTTTTCGAGTTGCTCGCCCCCAACCTGGCACGATCCGGCCCCGCGACTCCCCACCCCGCAGTTCGCGCTTGAATTAACGTAACGACTGTGTTATCATCAGTCGTGCGCTAATTTCGCCACCACAAGGGGGCCACATGGTCCACGCTGCTCGCACCTCAACAGCCACCGCGCTAGCCCCGCTCTCTTCCCGACATTTTCTAATCGCTAGTCGTCAAAATATTAAAAATCGAGCTAACTCGCTCACAACAAATGAGAAAACTTTTTCTAATCGCTAGTTTTTCGGCCTATTTGAGCCGCCGCGCATCATCTTGGCTGCTATTCGCAGGGGCGGGTCTCAGACCCGCCCGCCGTCCGCGGCGCGGCATGGGCGGCAGCCACGCTGGAGCGGGCGAAGGGCAAAGTCAAAGCAGCCCACCTAAAGGTGGCCGCTACAAAGTCAACGGCAATGGCGATGGCGCTGCGGGCTGCCGGTCAATCGTGGCGAGTCCACGTGCTCTGCGGCGTGGGCGGGTGCAGCAATGTCTGCATCACCACGCAGTATTGCTCGGTCTTCTCGCGCAGCGTGGTGATCTGTTCCGCCGTGGCATCACGCGCCGCGATATCAAAGTTCACGCGAATGTTCTCGAAACCCACCGGCACTTCTTTCGATATGCCAAGCGTGCCGCGCAGGTCCAAATCCCCTTCCACCGTCACCTCGATCCGCTCGGTGGGAATGCTCATCGCCGCAGCCACCATCTGGCAAGTGATTTGCGCGCAAGCAGCCAGCGCGCCCAGCAGCAAATCCCCGGAACAAGCTCCCGCGCCCGCGCCCCCCACTCCCTTATGCGCTTCGGCCTGGTGGATGGCCCGCCCAATATCCACCGAGCACGCAATCGGCGCCCCGGTCTGCGCTCCTTTCGCGCGAATGGTGATGCGCGAGGCGTTAGGGTCCGCGCGGTACTGCTGCTTCAACGGTTTTTGCAGCGAACGAATATCCATGATTCCCTCTTTTCTCGAGAAAATTTTGCGCCCGCCGCCCGTCGTGTTGGCCGCGGCATCCGGCGCAACTTAGCGAGCAGCATCGGCCGGGACGCCAGCCGCAACTTACGGCGCAAATTTGCCGGAAAATTCCGCCCGCCGTTCTTGAAGCGCCCGCACCCGCGTGCTAGCATGACCAAGCTTCCGGAGAATACTCATGCCCAAGTACGTGATCGAACGCGATGTTCCAGGAGCCGGCGATCTGACCGATGCCCAATTGCGGGAAATATCGCAAAAGTCGGTGGCGGTCTTGAAAGAAATGGGGCCAAAAATCCAATGGCTCCACAGCTACGTCACCGGCAACAAAGTGTACTGCGTGTACCTAGCTCCAGACGAAGCCACCGTGCAGGAGCACGCCAAGCGCACGGGCCTCGCCTGCAATCGCGTCTCCGCCGTGCGCCGCCTGATCGATCCCTCCACCGCGGAGTAAGCGCTAGCCCGACTGCGACGCAGCTTCCGGCGCCAGAACTTCTTCGATCGCGCGATCCAGCGGCATGTCCCACCCTTCCAGCCACGCAGTCGCGGTGTTGGAAAGCGCCTGCCGCGCCGGCTCCAGAATCGTTTCTAGTTTCACCTGTTCGGCAACCGTCAACGGCGCGCCAATATTCTGCCGCAACGCAGCTGCCGCCCCCGCCAAGCGGAGCGCACGCGCGGCCTGCTTTTCCACTGCCGCCGAGCACGCGCAACATTCCAGCAGCCGCGCGATGCCGCGCTTATGCTCCAGCTGTCGAAAAATCTTCAAGCTTTCACGAAACAGAACCAGCGCCGCCGCACAATCCTGTTCTTCGCGCGCCAGCGTACCCAGATCAGCCAGCGTCCCCGCAATCCCCCAGCGGTCATCCAGCTCGCGGAATATTGCCAGCGCCTGTTCGAATAACTCGCGCGCGCCCGCAGAGTCGCCCTGATCGCGCGCAATATCTCCCTCATTGTTCAGCGACCATGCTGCGCCGGTGCGATCGCCCAGCCCCTCGAAGATTGCGCGACACTCCGCACAAAGTGATCGCGCCAGATCGTACTCACCCTGCATCTTCAGCACGCCCGCAAGATTGCTCAAAGCGCGCGCGATGGCCTGCAGGTCGCCCAGTTCCCTCCACAGCGTAAGGCTTTCCTGAAACAGAGCGTGCGCCAGCGCCACATTTCCCTGGTCGCGAGCAACTACGGCGCGCGCATTCATGGTGACGGCGACACCTTGCGCGTCTGCCAATTGCCGCCCGATTTCCAGACTCTCCATCATCATCGCATCGGCCGCGGCGAAATCTCCCTGCGCGCCTGCCAGCACCCCCGCGGAAAAAACAGCACGCGCACGAGCCTTGGTAGGAGCAGCGGCTGCCGGAATCCGCAGCACCTTCGCCAGCATGTCGCGCCCTTCGGCCAGATACTCGCGCGATTCCCAGAAATGAAAGAGCGCGGTGCCCAGCCGCAAGCCCCATTCCGCATCTCCGGTTTCTGTCAGCCACTCGAGAGCGGCGCGAAAGTTGTCGTGTTCCAGCGTGATGCGCTCGCGCGCCTCTGCGTCTTCGGCGCCGGGCGCGCCACTCTGCGGCGCAGCTGCTTCCTCGGCCAGCACCAGGCAGTACGCGGCGTGCGCGCGCTTCGTCGCGGCATCTTCTCCGCTGGCCTCCAGTTTTCCCCGCGCGTACTCGCGAATGGTTTCCAGCATCACGAAGCGCGGTTCACCGTTGGCTTGCTCGAATTGCTGCAGCAGGCTCTTATCCACCATCGAGGACATGCCGTCAAGCAGGTCGAATTCCAGGTCGGTCTTGGTATCGCACACGGCTTCCACGCCTTCCAGCGTGCAGCCGCCGACGAACACCGAAAGCCGCCGGAAGAGTTTTTGCTCGGCGGCGCTCAGCAGGTCGTGGCTCCAATCGAAAGCCGCACGCAGCGTCTGTTGCCGCTGCGGCAAATCGCGCGCGCCACCGGTGAGCAATTGCAATCGGCTGGCCAGGCGCGTGCGCATTGCAGATGGTGAAAGAACCTTCACGCGCGCGGCGGCGAGTTCGATGGCGAGCGGCAGGCCATCCAGGCGGGAGCAAATTTCGATCACCGCGGAAGCATTCTGCTGGTTCAACTCGAAATCCGGCCGCGCGGCAACGGCGCGTTGCACGAACAGCGCGACCGCCGGGAACTGCGCCAGCGCGTCCAGCGAGGTTTTCGCCTGCGCATCCGGCACATCCAGCACTGGCACCGGAAATTCGCGTTCGCCGTAAACGTGCAGCGCCGCGCGGCTGGTGACCAGGATCTTAAGATTCGGCGCGATAGCCAGCAGATCCGCGACGAGCGGTGCGGCCGGCATCAGGTGCTCGAAATTATCCAGCAGGAAGAGCACCGGCGCGCGCGATGCATCCTGGAAATACTTCTTGAGCAGTTCAAGCGGCGACTGGCCCCCGGCTTCGCGCAGGCCCAGAGTCTGCACGATTGCCGAAGCAACCAGAGCGGGTTCGCGCAGCGGCGAAAGCGGCACAAAATGAATTCCACCCGGAAAGTCTTCCACCAGGCTGTTACCTATTTCCACCGCCAGGCGTGTCTTGCCTATCCCGCCCATGCCTGTGACGGTGACCAGACGCACATCTTTCGAGAGCAGCAATTCTTTGGCGGCTGAAATTTCTTTTTCGCGCCCTACGAACGCGGTGCGCTGCACGGGAATATTAGCGGCGCGACTCTCCGTTGGCCGGGCGGGTTTTTCCGAAAAACGATCGCGAATGGCGGCAAGCTCGCGCGCCAGATCCCGCGTGGAAACGTAACGCTTGTCGGGATCTTTCGCCAGGCACCGCTCGATGGCCCAACAGAGCGGCGCCGGCGCGTCGGGGTTTTGCACGGCGATCGGCTCAACCTGTTCGCGGATGATGGCGACGAGCGTCTCCGCGGCGGTGCCTCTGGCAAACGCGCGTCTTCCCGTCACCATTTCGTAAAGCACCAGACCGAACGAGTACTGATCAGAGCGAAAGTCGAATGGCGCGCCGCTTGCCTGCTCCGGTGACATGTATTGCACCGTTCCCACCAGGACGCCGGGTTGCGTGTGCCAGCCTGAAATCGTGCGGGTCTGCTGCTGGTGCTCTGCGACGGGCGCCGTGACCTTGGCCAAGCCGAAGTCGAGAATCTTGACGAACCCATCGCTGGAAATCATCAAGTTGTCGGGCTTCAAGTCGCGATGGGCGATGCCCGCTTCGTGCGCTTTGGCCAAGCCTTCGGCAACCTGTGCTGCGATTTCGATGACCTTGCGTATGGGCAGAGTGCCGGCTGCGAGCAACTGCCGTAGCGTGTGGCCTTCGATCAATTCCATCGCGATGTAATGCGTGGAACCGTCGTGCGCGAGTTCGTAGATGGTGACGATGTTGGGATGGTTCAGCGCGGAAGCTGAGCGCGCTTCGCGTTCGAAGCGATGCAAATGATCAGCGTCAGCGGATAATTCAGCCGGCAGTATTTTGATCGCCACGGCGCGATCCAGGCGCGGGTCGCGGGCGCGATACACTTCGCCCATGCCGCCCGCGCCTAGCAGCGTCCCAATTTCGTACGGTCCTAAATGCGAGCCTGGAAGGAGGGGCATAGATTGACCGCGATTATACCCCGACCCGAGCTTTGCACGGCGCATGTGACGACCAACGAACCGCGCATGCGGCATCACCAATTACTGCTCACTAATCACGTTCTCCACGCAGCGCGGTGGTATATTTATAGAGCACCCGAGGGAAGAAGATGACCGACCGAAAACCTCCGTTCGCGAGCGTGGAAGAAGCGCTGGAAGATATACGCGCGGAACGCATGATCGTCCTCGTGGACGATGAAGACCGCGAGAACGAAGGCGACCTGACCATGGCCGCCGAAAAAGTGACGCCGGAAGCGATCAACTTCATGGCGAAATTCGGCCGCGGCCTGATTTGCCTGGCGATGACTGAACAACGTTGCGACGCTCTCGCGCTAGCGCCCATCACCCCGCGCAACACTTCCATGTTCGGCACGCCCTTTTGCGAACCGATTGACGCGCGCCGCGGCACTACCACCGGCACCAGCGCCGCCGATCGCGCCACCACCATTTTGGCGGCGACTAGCCCGGACACTCATCCCGAAGACCTCGCGCGGCCGGGCCATGTGTACACTTTGCGCGCGCGCAATGGTGGCGTTCTAGTGCGCGCAGGGCAGACCGAAGCTTCGGTAGATCTCGCGCGCCTCGCGGGCCTGGACCATTCCGGCGTGATCTGCGAAATCATGAACGATGACGGAACGATGGCGCGGATTCCGCAGCTGGTGGAATTTTGCAAGATGCACTCCATGAAACTATTGACGGTGGCGGACCTGATTCGCTACCGCATGCAGCACGAACGGCACGTGCGGCGCATCGCTGAATCCGTGCTGCCCACCCGGCATGGAAATTTCCGGATGATTGCTTATTCGAACGACGCGGACCACGAGCTGCACGTGGCGCTGGTCCGCGGCGAGTTGGCCGACCTCGCGAAATCCGGCCCTCCACTGGTGCGCGTCCATTCGCACTGCCTTACCGGCGACGTTTTCGCCTCCACAGCCTGCGATTGCCACGCGATCATCGAACGCTCGCTCGCGGCCATCGCCGAGGAAGATCGCGGCGTGTTCGTTTACCTGCATCACACTGGGCGCGGATTCCAGATTGACGCGCCGCGCGAAGCGGAAAATGGCGAGTTGCCGCGCATTCGTTTTCACGCGCGCGAGGAAGTGGAGCAGGATTTGGGGCGCCAGCGGCTGGTGCAGCGCGAAAGCGGAATCGGCGCGCAAATATTAATTGATCTGGGATTGCGGCGGATTCGCGTGTTGACTAATCATCCGCGCAAGGTGGTCGCGCTGGAAGGTTACGGCCTGGAAATTGCCGACCAGGTGCCGCTGGCGATTGACGTATCGAAATCCAGCCACCAGAATTTGTAGCGCGCATTTCGTCAGTGCCTTAACAGCACTCCATCAAAGCGTTTCTGTCGGACGCGCCCGTCACTTCGCATGGTCACCTGGCAAAGCTACTTGGCAAGGTTACTTGGCGTAGTTACTTGGAAAAGATCAGCACCACGAACGTGCCGGGCACTACCATCATGCGGGGCCGCGGATTTTCGTTCGCGGAAGGCGGCGCCGGCGCGAAGTCGGCCGTCACCAGATAGACCTCGTGCGATTTCAGGTCCAACGCCATGGTGCGCGCGCCGCGTTGCGTCGCCACATTTTCCACCACGGAAAATTTGTCCGGCGCGTCTTCGTGCACCACCGTTAGCGTGCCGCTCTGCCCGTTGGAAGCAAACGCAAATCCGGTGCCGGGATCGAACGCGTTGGCGTCCACTCCAGCGCCTATCGCGGGCGTGGCAATCACTATTCCGGAATCCGCATCCACGACTGCCATCATTTGATTGTGGCAGCCCGCGAAAAGCCGCCGATGCGCGACGTCCATCGCCAGACCTGACGGCTCCTCGCACGGCGCGAGCGGCCACTGCGCCGTCACTTTCAGATTCTGCGTATCAATCTGCAGCTCTTCACTTTTGTCCTCGATGTTCACATACACGTGGCCAGCGCCATCGGCCACCGCAAATTCCGGTTTGCCGGTCACGGGGATCGTTCCCAACACGTTTCCAGTGGCGGCATCAATCGCGGTGACGTCGTTGCTGCGGCCGTTCATCGTGAAGACGCGCTTCGATGCCGGGTCGTAAACAATCGCGTCAGGATTCATTCCGGTTTTTGTGCTGCCGATAATTTGTAGAGATTGCAGATCGAAAATGGTGACGGTTCCGGCGCGGCCGTTCGAGGTGAATCCCCGATCAAGTTCTGGCGCAAACGCGATGCCGTGCACGCCGTCGGTATTGGGAATTTCGCCGGAAACGGTGCCGGTATCCACATTGAGCACCACTACCTTTGTGCCACGCGAAATGAACAGGCGGCGCGTTGGCGAATCGAACGCGAGATAATCCCAGCCGCCTTCGCCGCCGAGCGGCACTTTCTTCAGCAGGTGGTAGCCGGAGGCGGACGCGTCGGCAGAAACGGATGCGCCGCTCGTGGTGAATTTCGTGGTGCTACTCGCAGCGAGCGTTGCGAACATCAGCACAAGCGCTGCGGCGATCGAAAAGCAAAAATTCTTCGTTAACATGGATGTCTCCGAGAATTAATTCTCTTTTGCCGCTGGCACGGAATGCAAGCGCAAAACTTTAACACAGAGCCCATAGCGGAAGACCGCGCCACCCAGCAAGAAACCGGCATTCACTGTGGCTGGGGTGGTTTGTGTGGGGGCGGTGGCGCCGGTGGCGGCGTGACCTTCAAATATGGGCGCATCTTATCGAGTTTGGCCTGGCTGATTCCCTTGATCGCCAGCAGATCTTCGACGCGGTGGAATCGGCCGCTCTTATGCCTGAAATCCACGATAGCTTGGGCAGTCTTGGGGCCGATGCCGGGAACTTGCTCGAGTTCCTTGACGTTCGCCACGTTTATATCCAGCGGGTGCGCCGGCGGGGTCTTCTGCGCCACAGCCGAAAGAGCACAAATGAAAACAACAATCGCTATGATCGCCGCTTTTCTCACCACACACTCGCTGCTAAACCTACGCGTGCCTAACCTTGCCGATTCCCCTGCGCGTCGTACTCGGTAACTTCGCCGAAAAGCGCGGCCTGCTCGGCGATTTGCGCGCGGTCGCCGACCAGCACGATTTGCGCGTTGGCGGAATCGAAGTGGCGTCGCGCCGCGACGAGAATATCGTCTGCGGTCAGCGCGTGAACTTTCTGGCGGTACGTTTCCAGATGATCCTCGGGCAAGTGGTCCAGATAAATCGTGGAAAGCTGGCCGAGCAGGCCATCCTGCGTCGCAACGCCCAGCGAAAAGACGCCGGTAAGGTAGCTGCGCGCGCTTTCCAATTCTTCGGCGGTGACGGGCAGCGAGCGCATACGGTCCATTTCGTAAAATATTTCGGTGAGCGTCGCGGCGGCCACTTCATTGCGCACCGCGGCATGCACGCTGAAATACCCGTGCTGCCGCAGCGACTGCAGACCGCTGCGCGGGCTGTAGGTATAACCCTTCTGCTCGCGAATGTTAATCACCAGCCGCGAATGGAACGCGCCACCGTAAAGCGAATTCGCCAGCACCAACCGGAACCAATCCGGGTCGCGGCGCGTGATCGCCAGATTGCCCAGTAGCACCTGCGTCTGCACGCTGCCGGGCAAATGCACCATGTGAACTTTGCGCCCAGTATTGCGGGGTGGCGCGAGTGAAATCAGCGCGCGCGGCGCCGGAGCTCCCCAACTGCCGAACACTTTCTCGATTTGCACGAACATCGCGTCCGCGGAAAAATCTCCGACGACAATCAGCAGCGCGTTGGCGGAAGAATAATTGTGGTGATAGAACTCCTCGAGTTGCGGATGCTCGATGGCTGCCACCTGCTCCTCGGTAGGCGAGACGATCGCATAAGGATGCTGGCCGAAAATGATACGGCGGAATCGTTCGTTCGCGAGAAATCCCGGCGTGGTGCGCTCGATGCGCAAGCCCTCGATCTTGCGGCCGCGCTCGCGCTCGAATTCCTCGGTGGGAAAAGAAGCATTGCGCGCCAGGTCGCCCAGAAGATCGAAAATGCCTTCGGAAAATTCGGCCAGGCCGGAAATGGAGATGGCGCTGGAATCCGCGCCGGCGTTCGAGCCCAGGTCCGCGCCCATGCGCCGCAGATCTTCTTCAATTCGGCGGCTGGAGCGCGAAGCAGTTCCAGTGCGCACCACTGTGGCCGTCAATTCCGCAAGGCCCGGCGTGCTGTGCGCCACGCTGGCATTCCCGCTGCGAAAAAATAGCTGCGCGGAAATTTTCGGGAACGTGCGCAGTTCGGCGAGCACCACTTGCATGCCGTTAGGCAACGTGCGTACCGCGCGCTGCGGCCAAGCGACGGGCCGTTCGGGCCTCAGTGCGGGCACGGGACTCACTGACGTTTGCGCGGCTGTTGCGGAGCTGGCTGGTATGGTCATGGGTTTCGTAGTGGTTCCGCTCATGCTGCCACTTCCTTTGCAACGGGACTGCGGAGCACAATTGCGCGATTCGCCGGAACCAGATATTTCCGCGCCGCCGCCTGCACCTGCGCGGGCGTGACGGCCTGGAAGCCCTCGAGAATCGTATTGATCCTGCCGGGATCGCCGTCGAACAAAGTGAAGCATGCAAGATAATGCATCAGACCGAACCGTGGCATGTGTGCTCCCATTCCGCCTTCCAAATTGGAGTAGTAATCGGCGCGCAATTTCACTTTCACGGGCGCCAGCTCGTCTTCGCTGATTCCCTGCTCCTGAATTTCGCGAATGATTTCGTCAAACGCGGCGATGGTTTCGTCGCTGGTGAATTCGGGCTTGTGAAAAATGCGCGTCACCATTTGCGTGGGGCCGTTGGTCTCGATGATGTCCGCGCCGCCGTCAGTTTCCACAGCGATTTGCTTTTCCAGCACCAGCTGCCGATAAATGCGGCCAACGCGTCCGCCGTGCAGAGCGTGATCCAGAATGGACGCGGCGTACCAATCAGGATTGCGCCGATCCGGCACGGTGTAGCCGATGGCGATGGCGGGCAGCGGGCCGAATTTTTCGAGGACTTCGCCGCGGCGCTCTTCGGTTTGCCTTGGCTCGGTCACATCAGCGCGGGGCGGCAGCGGATGCGTCGGAATATTTTCGAAATGGCGCTTGGCCAGCGCGAAACCCTCGGCGGGATCCAAGTCGCCCACCATCAGCAGCACCGCATTGTTCGGCGAATAGTAAGTGTGAAAAAACGTTTGTACGTCGGCGAGCGTCGCGGCATCGAGATCCGCAAAATCGCCGTAGAAATTATGCGCGTTCGGCCAATTTCGGAAAGCCACGGGGGGCAAATCTAACCACGGAAACCCGCCATAGGGCTGATTCATCACGTTGACGCGAACTTCTTCCTTCACCACGTCGCGCTGGTTGCGCAGATTTTCGTCGTCCACTTTCAGCGCGCGCATGCGATCAGCTTCGAGCCACAGCACCCGCTCCAGCGCGTTCGATGGCACCGACTCGAAATAATTGGTGATGTCATAATTCGTAGTGCCGTTCAGCATGCCGCCGGAAGAATTAATCAGGCGAATGTGTTCCATCTTTCCGGCGTTTTCCGAGCCTTGGAACATCATGTGCTCGAAAAGATGCGCGAAACCGCTGCGTCCGCGCGGTTCCAGCCGAAAACCAATCTGATAATAAACGCCGACGGTGACGACGGGCGCCGAGCGGTCCGGCGAAATGACTACCCGCAAACCGTTCGAGAGCGTCGTGTGTTCAACTGGGATGTGCAGGTTCTTCACTGCGATTTCCTCCTGGAATTTTTCAGAGCGCGATCGAGCTTTTTCAGGCTTGCTGCCGGATTTTTCGCGAGCACCCGCACGGACAGGCGCAGAAGAGCAGCGTAGGAATCGCCGAATTCGCGCGGGTGGCGGTGCAAAGCGTGCTGATGCTTTTTCAACGTCGCGTAATCACCGCGCGAAGCGGGGCCAGTCCACGCAGCGCGCGGGCCGTGCTTCTCGAAATTGTCGAGCATTTGGCGCATCAGTGGCAACAGCGTCTGCACCGCTTGCGCGCGCGAAAAACCGATTTTCAGCAGCGTTTGCGCCGCAGCTTCGGCCAATGCCAGCGCGTGACTGGCGACTAGCGTCCCGGCTGCGTGATAGGCAGGCTTGTTGTTGCTCGCGATCGACACCGGGATACCGCCGAGAGAGCGAGCTATCGCGCCGGCGACTCGGCGCGCGCGCGGATGCCCTTCAATGGCGAAAATCACGCCCTTCAGATTCGGCTGCGAATTGTTTGTAAATGTTTGCATCGGATGAACCGAACCTGTAGCCGCGCCGCAGCGTGCCAGCGCTTGCAGTGCCGAATTATCCAGCGCGCCGCTGCCGTGCAATACGATTTTGCCGCGGCATTTTTTGCCGGCGAGCATGGCCAACTGGCGCGCGACTTCCGCCAGAACATCGTCCGGCGTCAGTAACAGAATAACATCGGCATCCATGACCGCGCTTGTGAGTGTGGCGAACGGCTGTCCCGCGCCAATCGCGCGCACGGCAGCCCGCGAATGCGCCGCGGAGCGCGTGACCACCGCGCCGACGCGCCATCCCAGACGCCGAAGTGAACGGCCGAGCGCGCGGCCCAAGCGTCCTGCGCCGACGATGGAAACAGTGCGTGCCATGCAAAGTGATAGCATAGCGTGTTCGCTGTGCTCGCGCTGGAGGAAATTCACAATTGCATTGGTTCTGGACCGGGTTGCTTGGGCTCATCGCGTTCGCGTGGTTGCTTGCGGCCTTGGATTTGGCGCGCGGTGCGCTCGTCATTCCGGCGTTGAGCGAATATCAAAAGCAACGGCGCCCACCTGAAGCCGGCCGCCACAAAGGCAACCTCGGCGGCTGCGCCAAACTCGACTCGGCCGACAATTCCGCCGGTCTGCCGCGTGTTTCGATTTTATTTTCCGCTCTGGACGAAGCAGAAAAATTGCCGGCTGCGCTCGCAAGTTTTCTAGCGCAGGATTATCCGGACTATGAAGTCATCGCCGTTGACGATCGCTCCAGAGACGGCACCGGCAGCATTTTGGATGCAGCGGCGCGCGACTATCCTCGCCTGAAAGTGGTGCACGTCACTTCCCTTCCCGCCGGTTGGCTGGGAAAACCGCACGGGCTGCAAACCGCGTTCGAACATTCCACCGGCGAATGGCTGGTGATCACCGACGCGGACGTTCGTTTCGAGCCGGACGTATTGCGCTCGACGATCGCGCTAGCGGAAGAACGGCATTGGGATCACCTGACGCTGCTGTGCCACGCAGAAATGTTCACGTTAGGCGAAAAAATCGCCATGACGTTTTTCGCGATGTCGTTGATGCTAAGTCTGCGCCCGTGGCGCGCGAGCGATCCGCGATCTAGCGCCTATGTGGGCATCGGCGCATTTCAGCTAATCCGGCGCAGTGCGTACCAAAAAATGGGTACGCACCGGCGCCTGGCAATGGAAGTGGTGGACGATGTGAAGTTGGGAAAGCTGGTGAAGGCAGCGGGCTTGCGCTCGGGGGTGGCGACCGCAGGCCGCGCAGTCAGCGTGCACTGGCATGCGGGCCTGGGGAATATTATTCGCGGCACGACCAAGAACTTTTACGCGACGACGGGTTTTCGCTTGTGGGTCGCTGCCGGACAAATCGCGGGAACTTTGCTGATGTTTCTGCTGCCGTGGCTGGCTTTGCCGTTTGTACAAGGTTGGGCGCGCGCATTCGCGGCAGTGGCGATAGTGTTGCCGATCCTGGCGCAAGCCGGCGCCGCGCTGGAATTCGACGAGTCGCCTTTGTACGCGGTGACGCAGCCGCTGGGGGCTTTAGTTTTTGTGTGGATGATAGCGCGGTCAACTTTTGTGACTTTGCGGCAGGGCGGCATCTATTGGCGTGGGACTTTCTATCCGATTGACGAGTTGAAGCGCGGGGTGGTGTGAGTCTGCGGAAGGATTAACGCGGAGGCACGCCATCGAGGGCACGGTGAACGGCACTGGCAAAATCGCCCACCTGAAGGTGGCCGCTACAAATTCAACGACAACGGCAGTCGCTTACATTATTTGAAGAAGGAATAGCTTAGGAAGAGGACCTGGAAATCCACACCGGGATTGAAGTCGTGGCGATAGGCGTTGGAAATGTGCTGGTATTTGTAACCGAAGCGCCAGGCGCGATCGCGCGATGAATTGAACCAGTCCACCCCCGCCTGAAAATCAAACGTGAAATTAAATTGCGTTCCGCCGGGAATGTCCACGGGCACAGGCCGCACCGACGCGACGAAGCCCGCGGTGGACGCGATGAACGGCTGGAAGCGGTGCTCGCGCCGGAAATTCAGTTTCAGTCCGATAGGATTTACGCCGCCGCCGTACACCGTTTCGCGCCCGTTCGTACAGTAGGCGGTGGTTCCCGGCGTCGGCGAGCACACGCCATAGCTGTACTGGCGCACGGTTTCCACTGGGATCACGTCGAGCGTGTATTGCAGCGCAATGTGTGGTTTGTCGAAGAGCGTGCGGCCGTAACGCAGCGCGAATTCGCCGAGCTGGCGATTGGTCTCGATGCCAATAACGTTGGCATTGCCGACAGAGTAGCCGCCCCAAACGGCGAATTCGTTGCCGGGGGGATATTGAGGCCGCGGTTTTGATGGTTGCGGTTTTGATGATTGCGCTTGTGGTTGGGATTCTGGCTGCGGCTGTGATTGCGATTGCGGCGCAGCTTGAGAGCGCGCGGCGGTGGAACACAATAGAACCGCCAGTATTACCGGCAGAAACCCGAGCAGGCGCAAGCGAGCGAAGATTGATCGGAGGTTGCGCACTGGTCTTTATTCTATTCGGCAATACCGGGAAAACATAGTAGTCGAAATGGAGAACATTTTCAGCGCCCGCGGCGAATTGCACCGCTTTCGCGCCTATCTCCTAATTATGCACGCCGATCCGCGCCACAGCACCAGAAACCAAAAAAATCACATTCACAATTTCTTTGATACTTTGGCGGCGCGTGAGCGCGTTTTTGGCGACGGAACTTGCGTCACCGGAGTTTCTTCGACCGCCGTCACTGCCGGGGCCCCCGCGGAATTTGGAACCGGAGCGTCCGTCGTTGGCGAAGAAAAAATGGCGCCCAGATCGCGCTGCTTCAGCGCGCGCACGCGATCGCGAATGCCGGCGGCGCGTTCGAACTCGAAATTCTTCGCGGCCTCGCGCATTTGCTTTTCGAGCTGCGCGATCGCCTCCACCATTTGGGCTTCGCTGGTGATCTCGCCGATGGCGGGCTCGTCGGCCGGCACAGTGAGGTAATCAGCTTCGATAATCCGTGCCAGCTGCATGTCCACGGACTTGATGATGGATTGTGGCGTGATGTTGTGGTCGCGATTGTACGTTTCCTGAATGGCGCGCCGGCGGCTGGTTTCGCCTATGGCCTGGCGCATGGAATCCGTCATGCGATCGGCGTACAAAATCGCGCGGCCTTCCACGTGACGCGCGCAGCGGCCCATCGTTTGAATTAAGGACGTCGCGCTGCGCAGATATCCTTCTTTATCCGCGTCCAGAATCGCGACCAGCGAAACTTCCGGCAGATCGAGGCCTTCGCGCAGCAGGTTGATACCAATCAGGACGTCAAATTCTCCGCGGCGCAGATCGCGCAGGATGCGCACACGCTCCAGCGTGTCAATTTCAGAATGCAGGTAGCGCACGCGTATCCCGACCTCGGCAAAATATTCTGCAAGGTCTTCAGCCATGCGCTTCGTGAGGGTCGTCACCAGGATGCGCTCGTTGCGCGCGGTGCGCTGGCGGATTTGCTCCAGCAGATCGTCCACCTGCCCCTTCACCGGGCGAACCTCCACTTCGGGATCCACCAGACCGGTGGGGCGAATTACCTGCTCCACCACCACGCCACCGGTTTTGGTCAGCTCGTAAGGGCCGGGCGTGGCGGAGACGTACACCACTTGATTGGTGCGATGCTCGAACTCCTCAAATGTAAGCGGACGATTGTCGAGCGCCGACGGCATGCGAAAACCGTAATTCACCAGCGTCTGTTTGCGCGAGCGGTCGCCGTGATACATCGCGTGCAACTGCGGCACGGTCTGGTGCGATTCGTCCACCACGAGCAAATAATCGGACGGCACGTAATCGAGCAACGTCGGTGGCGCTTCTCCCGGCAAGCGGCCCGAAAGGTGGCGCGAATAATTTTCGATGCCGTGGCAATAGCCGATGGTGCGCATCATTTCGATGTCGAAATTGGTGCGCTGCACGATGCGCTGCGATTCCACGATCTTTCCCTGGCGGCTTAGCTCGCCTTTCCACCATTCCATTTCTTCGTAGATGCTTTGAATGGCGCGCTCGCGCTGCTCAGCGGGCAACACGTAGTGCGTCTTGGGATAAATCGGCTGGCGGGTGATGTCACCTTCGCGCGTCAGGCGGATTTCGCCGGTCAGAGGGTCAATCTTGCGGATGGCGTCGATTTGCGTGCCCCACAGCTCGATGCGCACGGCGAGATCGTCGTAAGGCGGATAAATTTCGATGATGTCTCCGCGCACGCGAAATGTGCCGCGGCGCAAATCTTCGCTGCGTTCGTACTGAATTTCCACCAGCTTGCGCAGGATCGTCTCACGATTGATGGACATGCCCTTTTCGAGCAGTAGCATCATCCCGTAATACGCTTCCGGCGAGCCGAGGCCGTAGATGCACGAAACGGAAGCGACGATGATCACGTCGCGGCGCTCAAAAAGCGAGCGCGTGGCGCTCATGCGCAGCTTGTCCAGCTCGTCGTTGATCGTGGATTCCTTTTCGATGTAGGTGTCGCTGGCCGGAACGTAAGCTTCGGGCTGGTAATAATCGTAATAGCTGACGAAATATTCGACGGCGTTATCGGGGAAGAACGATTTAAATTCGTGGAACAATTGCGCAGCCAGAGTCTTATTGTGCGCCAGCACGATGGTCGGGCGATTGATCTCCTCCATCACCTTGGCCATCGTGAAGGTCTTGCCCGAGCCGGTGACGCCGAGAAGCACCTGGTGGCGGTCTCCGGCCGATAGGCCCGAAAGCAGCTGCGAGATGGCTTGCGGCTGGTCGCCGCGTGGTTCGTAGTCGCTGGCTAGCTTGAAATTCATGCAGAAGTCCTCAGCGCGCAAAACGCGCCATGCTGAAAACTTCGATTATAACAAATTTGCGCGCGGCGTGCTTGAGGCTCCGGGCGCCCGCCTTGTTCAGTGGCGCGTGGTCTTGTAGCTGAAGAGTTTCTGGCATTCCTTGCGGAGGAAGCCGCCAAATACCGGAATTCGGTGATTGCCCTTGCGAAAGACAAACTGGCACGAGATTAAGCAGGCTCGCCACTTGTACACTTCGGTCCCGCACTTGCGGCCGTACGCGGCTATGTCTTCCTGCGAGACGCCGTAAACCACCGCGCCGATTCTGGACCAAACGCAAGCCCCGGCGCACATCGCGCAAGGCTCGTGCGTCGAGTACAGCACGAAGTCGGGCAGATAGCGTCCATAGCCGCTGCACACGTATTTCAGCGTTTCGAGTTCCACGTGTTTAATACTCGAGCCCGAAGTTTTCACGCGATTGCCAGCGCTGGCGATCACCACTTCGCGCTTGCCCACCAGCCGCGTGATCACCGCGCCGATGGGATAGTCGCCGCGGTCGCCCGCCAGCTTGGCCTCTGAGATAGCCAGTTCCATGAACTTCTTTTTCGGTCTGTAGGATGCAGGGATCATGGCAATGAATTATAGCTGTTTGTCATGGCAATTTGGCGGGATGGAGACGCACAACGGGTTGCTGGCTCGAGTTACACGGTATCGGCTGACTGCGCCCGTGGAATTCTCCTAGCTTTGGGCAATGGCGCCGCGCGGCGTCAATACCGCGAGCACAATTGCCACGATAGCGAGCGCCGGAATATCGCCCAGCAAGTGGCCATGCTCAGCAGGAGCTTGGAGCGCTTGCACCGTCATAATCCCGGCATGAACGAGGCTCGACCAAACCGTGAACCAGATCAAACTGCGATTCTGCAGCGGATTTCGCGCAGCGAGCAGCAAAAATATACCCAGCGTCGCATACACTCCGAGGATCATCTGTTCGTACTCGGGCTGATTGGGTTGCCAGCGCCAGCCGGATGGCCACCAAGCCATCATCAACGGATAGACTCCCAGAATAAAGATCAGTCCGACGAGAATTAACGCTACGCGCAAATAACGCAGCCGTGCGGCATCGCTCATGAGTCACGTCCTTCGATTTTTCCTGGTGGGATAGCGGTTCTGGACGGGATGCTAGACCCGGAGTTGCCGCGTGTCAATTGATGATCATGTGGGCAACAAAATTGGGCGCCGTAGGCGCCGCGGTTATGGAGTTAGAGACGCAGCGCTGGCTTTGGGCAGCAACGTGATTTCAGATTGCGCTTCCACTTGGCCGGCGTAGTGAATTTTCGAGCCGGAAAGCGCGCTGACGATTTCGAAATCCATTTTCTGCGTGCTGGTTTGGGTGGAGCGCAGCAGCATCCCCGTCTGCAGCGAAATCGTGTCAAGGCTTTCGCCTTTGCCGGTCCATGTGCCGGAGGTGCGCAGTCCGTTGTGGCGATAATCTTCCGGAGTGGCGTCGGCATTTGCGGAACCGCGGCGCAGGATATCGAAGCTGGTGAGAATCACGGCACACTGCGGGCTCGTCGCAGCGGGATTCTGCGCGGCCGGCGTTGACCGGACCGGCAGCTCACAAGGTTCATCGCGCAGATAGCTCGACGCGGTGCGCCACAGCAGATTCGCGAGCGGCGTATTGTCCAACGCGCGTTCCGCCGACCACTTCTGGCCAATGGCGATTCCCTCGGCCGGCAGATTTCCACTCGGCGAAAATCCATTGATCCAGGCGCGCATCGCCGCAGCCGAAGCGGGATTCAATACGACCTCGTCCAGCCCGGTGACGTGCGAAATCTTCCCGTCGGCTTCAATCGTGAATTCCACTGAGTGGCCCTGCAAATTATTGTATTGCGCGTCCAGAGCGGCGGCTGCGGGATCGTAGGCGTCGGTTTCCGTCGCGGCGCTGGCCTTTTCATAAGTGGCGCGCAGGCGTGCGGCGCCGGCCGTGCCGTTCGCCGCCGTACCGGGCTGCACGCCGACGACGTCTAGGCGCACCTCCAGGTCCGCAACTTGCTTCAATTTCGAAGCAGCTTCGGGATTGACGATCGGAGTGGTGGTTGTCCCGGTCGTGATGGTCTGCGATTCGATGTGGTAGCGGAAAGATTCGCCCATCGTGAAATTGGGCGTCAAGTGAATGCGGGCCGCGGAAGCGTTGCCGATGAACGGAAGCAGAAATGTGATTATCGCGATGCACACCACGCAAAACGCGGACGAATTCAGACGGCGTGCGATCAATTCCGCGGCTCCGTGCTTGCTTGCTCGTCGCCAGGCGGCGCGGATGGATTCACCGGCTGGAGATCCGGGGAGCGAACCGGTCCGGTCAATTCGAAGAGCTGCGTGGGGCCGGCCGCAGGGTGCGCAGCGCCGCTGGCGCCGGCAGCCGGAACGACGCGCAACTGCAAATGCAGGTCTCGAGAAAAATCCACGGAGCCGGACGCGGCAACATCCTGCGCGGCGCCCGTGAAACGCAATCGCTGAAAAATTATTTTCCCGTTGCCGCATGCAAATACAGCGCTGACTGCGGGAAACGCGCTCACGCCGGGACGCGGTTTCCCTTCGTGCATGGACTCCAGGAGATTGATATTTTGCAGTCGGGCATCGGTGACGCGCGCATCGCCGCGACATTCCAGCGCAGAAACCAGATCGGCGCGCGTGGCGCCGCTGGAATCGAGCGCGAATTCACCGGAAGCCGAGCCGGCAAATAAATCGGCGAGCGTGGGGAACGCCCCGGCCAGAGCTGCGAGCTCGACATGTGAATAATCGAGATTCAGGTGGTAGGCGGGAGTCGTGGCGAGCTGCGCATCCAGCAAGCCTTCCAACGCGCCGCCGAAGAATTGCGCTTTGGCGCCGGAGACTTCAATGTGGCGGCCGCCAATTTTTACCTCGCCCTGCAAATGATGCAAGGCCACTGGCGCGAGCGCGAATTCTTCTATACCGATGTGGCCCTCGGCGCGAATATTTTCCGGTACCGCGTTCGCCGGCGAACTGGAGTTCAGGAACGGCAGCATGCGGTCCAGAAGACTTTGCCGCCAGCGCGGATTGAGCCAGCGATCCAGGTCCGCGGCGGAAAGCGCGTCCGTGGACAGCGTGAATTGCCATCCAGCGGCAGCGTCGCGCCGATCGAACGTGCCAGTCCAATGCGCGCCGAACGCGTCCGCGGAAGTGAGCGCAATATGACGCAGCCCCTGCTTCAATTCCGCGCGCACCCGGATCTGCTTGACCGGTTGATTTAAAAATGGCGTAAGCAGCGAGGCGCCCACCGCTTCCCCGCCCCACTCCACGGTGCCAACGGGATCCGTTTCCCACGGAAAGCGTGCGCCCTGCCAACGCAAATCGCAACGCACCGGCCCGGCAAGATCCCAGCCGCGCGAGATATTCCATCCCAGCGCGCCTGCGGTAGCCACCAGGTCGCGCACTTGCGTCAGGTTGCCGGACAAATGATAAACGGGAAACTCGCGCTGGGCCGCGCCGGCGATTGCTTCCGCGTGAATGGCGCCATCGGCTGAACCGTAAGAAACTGTTGCGGGCAGCAGCGAAAACATTTCGTGGTCATAGCGGAATTGGGCTTGCGTGAGACGCGCGGGAACACGCAGGCGCGCGCTGGCCAGCTCGGCGCTCGATATGACGCCCGAAGCGGAGGTCAATCGCAGCGGCCAAGCCGAAAATCCCGCGCGCACGCCGGCGAAGCCGCGCAACGAGACGTCGGGCGCGACGTCGGAATGAAAGGCGCGAATCCACGCGAGCACGTCGCTCAGGTCCAGCTGCGATTGCGTGATTTCGAAATGAGCGGGCGCGGCTGGGACGGGACTCTTCGGCGTGAAGTGCGTTGCGTCGTCGGCGGGCCAGGCAAAATGGGCATCCGCGCGCGCCCATGAATGTGGGCCCTCAATGGTCGCTTCGGTGATGTCGAGCCCTGATGCGAGTGGATAGAGGATCATTTTTGCGTTTAGGTTGACGGCTGGATTATCAGGACGCAGCGCCAGGTCCCAGCGATGCAAGCGGCGAATTTCGGCGCGGCCCTGCAGCACCCAGTTATTTCCTTCGGTCTCCGCATGGACGACGAGTCCCATGTCCCCACGCACGCCAAAATCATAGCCGCGCGCCAAATGCAGCAAGTCGGAGAGCGAAGCGGCGTCCCAAGCCAGATCCAGCACTGCAGGACGCAGGCGCGATGACGTACCGCCTACGTGCCCGGAAACACGAATCGTGCCGGCTTGCTGCAGCAGCACGGCGGCGCGCGCCGGTACAGCTTCCAGGTTCAGCGTCCAGCGGCCGGTGCGGTCGGGTTCGATGTAGCCGTTTACGTCCGTCAGCGCAAACGGGATTTTTTCGTCGCCGCGTTTGAAATTGATCCGGCCCGAACTTACATCAATGCGGCCGAAGCGAACTGCAGATGGCGCGGAAGACGGTGCAGAAGGCGACGCGGAAGACGGCGTGGCGGATGCTGCGGACTTGGGCAGCCATTCCGCAACGTTCCAGTCACCCTCCGCATTGCGCACCAAGTTCAGGCTGGGGCTTTCCAGCGAGATCGCTCCCAATTCCATGTGCCCGCGGAAAAAACTCTGCCAGCGCAGACGCACCGTGAGCGATTCGGCGTGCAGAAAATATTCATGGCCGAAGCGCGGATCCTCGCCGAAGGTCACCGATCGCGCCTCCAGCGTGGGGCCGCCCCACAGAGAAAAATCATAGCGGCCCACTTCCACGCTGCGCCCGAAAACGGTTTCCAGGCGCGCCGTTAATCTGCGTTGCAAGCGCGTGTGGCGGATCAGCAGCGAGACGCCGAAATCCGCCAGCCACAGAAAAATCAGCAGCGCGATGAACAATTTCACCCAGCGAGACCAGGCGCGCCATCGCGGCCGCGCAACGTCACGCGGCCGAGTGTGGAGTTCAAGTTCTGTGAGTATTTGCGACATGACTAACGGCGGCGCGCGGCCATCGTATTAATGAACCTCGCGCAGCATGCGATCCCAGCGGGTCTGCGCGCGCAGATGCAGCAGCGTCTGGCCCATGCCGCTGAGCGCGCTGGAGGCGCCGCGCGAACGATAATCATCGGACGTGGCGCGCACCGACCAGTAAATCACCACCGGCCTTCCCATGATCGCGTCACGATCCACGAAACCCCAGTAGCGGCTATCCGCGCTGCGATCGCGATTATCCCCCATGGCGAAATAATGATTGGGGGGAACGATCAGCTCGCCGTCGCGCACGTAATTGAAAAGCTGATCGGCCCATTCACGCCGCGCAACGAATTGCAGCACATGGCGATCAGTGGGTGGAAAATTGTCGGCGTATGGATCCCGCGCCGCAGGGTCGTGCACCACGTAGGGTTCCTGCAGCAATACGCCGTCGATGTACACGTCGCCATTCACGATGCGCAGGCGGTCGCCCGGCAGTCCGATCACGCGCTTAACGTAGTGAGGATGATCGTCGAAGGGAAATTTGAAGACGATGATGTCGCCGCGCCGGATATCGCGATAAGGCAGAAATTTTTCGTACCACGCGCCGGTACCCTCGAAAATGAACTTGTTGACGAAGACGTGGTCGCCGATCAGCAATGTCGGTTCCATCGAACCGGACGGGATTTTGAACGCTTGCACGACGAATGTAGTGCCGAACAGTGCGAGCAGCATCGTCACCAGCAGCATCTCCAGAAATTCGGCGAGGCCGCTGCGCGGGCGCGCGATCTTCTGCGGCGGCACAGGTGCGCCGGAAGCAGCAAGCACTGCTGCGTCCGGCGCCTGCGCCGGTAGCGCGGTGGTTTCAAATGCCATCAGTTCACTTTAGCAGTTTGTGGAAAAAATCAGCAAGGGCGGTTGTGCACGAGCGGGCGAAAGGGTCGAAATACCAGCGGTGAGCATGCGATGCAGTTACGACAGGCGCTGGACGTCGCGCGCTTCCAGAATTTCCAATGCGGCGCTGGCGGCTTGCTGCTCCGCTTCTTTTTTGCTGCGCCCGGTGGAACTGGAAAGGCGTTCGCCCCCGTGCCACACTTCAACCTCGAATACTTTCTGGTGTTCGGGGCCGGATTCGTTGCGGATGCGGTATTCCACTGGAGAGCGCGCGCGTTGCTGCAGCCATTCCTGCAGTGCCGATTTGTGATCGGCGCGTTCCAGCCCTTCGCCGTGCCCCGAAAGCACGGGGTCCAGCACCGTACGTTGCAAAAATGCAGCAGCAACCGCAAGCCCGGCGTCGAGATAAATCGCGGCGAGAATAGCTTCGTAAGCGTCGGCGAGCAGCCGCTTCTTATCGCGGCCGCCAGTTTTTTCCTCGCCCGGACCCAGACGAAGAAAGTGCCCAAGTTTCAATTTCTTCGCCGCCGCATGCAGCGAAGTGGCGCTGACGACGCGCGACAAGCCCTTGGAAAGTTGTCCGGAATCCCAATCGGGAAACGAACGGCAGAGATACTCGCTCGCGATCAGCCCAAGCACCCGGTCGCCGAGAAATTCCAGCCGCTCGTTATCCGTTCCCAGCGACGACTGGCGATGCGAGCGGTGCGTGAGCGCGCGATCGAGTTCCTCAGAACGCTGGAAATGATGGCCGAGGATCGCTTCGAGTTCGGCGCGCTCCTCGGGTGTCATGGCGCGATCACCGCAACCCCTACTTCGACGGCGCAGGCGCGGCGGCGGCCTGCTTCTTGGCGTCGGCGCCCATCTGCTTGCAGCGGTCCTGCAAGCCGCCGGGACTCGCGGCGCACTTCGCGAACGCGTCGGCGGATTCCGAAAAGCGCTTTAGATGACTGAGCTCCACGCCCATCACGTAAAAATCGGTCGGGTCCTGATTGGCAGGGTCGGCGGTAGCTTTTTTTAGCTCGGCGATGGATTGCTCGTAATCCTGCCGGCGGAAATAAATAAGTCCCAGGCCGCTGTGCGCTTGCGCTTCGCCCTGAGCCTTGACCTTGGCGAACTGCTCGTCCGTCATGTTCGCGGGCTTCGGCAGAGTGGCGAGGATTTCCAGCGCGTGCTTTTCGTATTTCTCACCCTTGTCCAGCCGGCTTTCCGCGGCGAGATCGTTGGGATCGTAGTTGTGCGGGATCACCCACCCGACCAGCACCAGCACGGTGACGTCGTCAGGATTCGCGGCCAGCGTCTTATCAGCGTCGGCGTACATCTTCGGAAAATCCTGCTTGGAATATTCCGCGGTGGTCAACCCTTGATACACCTGGTCAAGGTACCTGCCGCTGGGATATTTCTGGACGTACGCCTCGCCCAGCTGAATGCGCTTGTCCGCGTCGTCCGGTTTTGTATCGCTGAAGGCTTTGTAAGCGGCCTCTTCTTCCGGATCGGCTTTCGGTGCCGCGGCGGGTGCGGCCGGGGCTGCCGTTTGCCCGTCCTTCGGCGCTTGCGATTGCGCGCCGGAGGAAGCCGGCGGCGCCTGCTGATATTGCGCGAAAGAATTGGGCGCCGCAAGTAGCGCGACGAAGAGCACCACCAGAGCTACCAGTCCACTGCGGTTTGAAGGGAGCGTCATTTTCTGTTGCCTTCCTTTTTAGAATAACTCCGAACCTGCAGGCCGGCTGATAGCCCAGGTTGAAGCTTACTGTTTCGGCGGCGCACTCGCGCCATTTGCGCCGCTTCCACCGCGCGGATTATACGGCGCGTCAATTCCGCGCTGCGCCGCCACGCGAGCGGCTTCCGGCGCGCCCGCAATCGCCAACGCGGCGCGATATTCCGCAACAGCCTGCTCGCGCTCTTCCGCGAAATCATGCAGGCGGCCGAGGTACACATGCGACCAGGAAACGATCCCGGGATCGGGCGCGGCGTTTGCGTCACCAGACGCCTGTCCCGTCGCCGGATCCGATCCCGCCGGCGGATTCGTTCCGGCGCCAGCAGTAGCGCCAGCGCTGGCGGCTCCGGGCACAGCTGCTACCAGTTTTTCGAACAGCTCCTGCGCGCGGTCCGCGTCGTGATTCAGCAATGAAGCCACCGCCAGCCCGAAATTCGCCCGGGCGTTGTCCGGATATTTCGCCAGGATCTTTTCAAACGTCTTGCCGGCCGCCGCGGCGTCCTGCAGCGCGATTTCATGGTCACCCTGCGCCAGCGCACTCTCCAGCTCCGATTGCGGATTCGCCGCTTGTCCGGGTTGCAATCCGCCGCGCAGGCCGCCCGTCGCCGCCTTCTCCGGGCTGGCGCTATCCAGCGCGGCAAACTGGAAATTCTGCAGGCGCTTTTGTTCGGCTTCCAGGTTAATCCCGTCAAGCATGTCGGGGAAATAATACGACATCGCCGGCTCCGCTTTCTCAAACTTCTGCAATTGCGCGACGAACATGCGGACCATGATGAATCCGTCCTGATCGTCCGCAGCCAGCACCTCTTCCTCTTTATCCGGCTTCAGATGACGGATGCGCAGCTCGACGGCCTTGATCAGGCATTCGTCGGCATAGGCCATGAAGTCGTTCTTGTATTCGGGTGCAAGGCGCGGCGCGCGCGCGGCAATGTTAAGGAGGCCGCGTTTTTTCATCAGCGCTTCGCGATATTTCAGCGGCAGTGGATCGAGCATGAAGTGCAGATAGGCGTGGCGGACGTCGGCTTCCGGAAATTGCGGACCGCCGTCCACGACAATCGCGTAATGATTGCCATTGTTTCGGAAATTGGTGCGATTGCCCACCAACGGCTCGATGTACACCGTAAAGGAATGTCCGTAGCGAGGCCTGTAAATCTCGCGCAAGTAGCCGTTAGAGACGGTGACGACCCGCCGCACCGGAGACTGGTAGCGCTCGATGGCCCGATTGTATTCCGGCTCCACCGCAGCCCAGCGCATATCCAGATGCGCTTCGTGATAAAAATTTTGCAGCACTTCCTGGAAACCTTCGATGGCCAGCGCGTCGGGAGGCAACGTCTCGCGGCTCAGCAGAAATGTAAAGCTCGGCGGCGGTCCAACCACCAGCGCGAAAGTAATGTAGCGCGAGAGCGTCTCGCCAGGCTCGGCCATCGCGTAATCATGGTAGAACTGCCGCAACGCCTCGGTGGCGGGCCCTTCCAGCTTCAGCAATTCGCCGCGCAATGCCAGGCGCGAAGGCATTTCGCTGAGCGTGCTTTCGTCGGCGGCGAACCCGGCGGCATCCAGCGCGCACATTACGGAAAAGATCTGCTGGCTGGCTTCGACGCTCACTCCGGTCTGCGCGTCCGCGGGGCCGGCCTGACCGCGTGTTGCGTGCGTGGCGGAGGTGCAGAGCAAAATGATAAAGACGGCAAGAACGAGGTGCGCTGAAAATTTCTGGTAATGCTTTAAGATGGCGGAACTCCTCACCGGTTTCTTCGAATTGCCTTCATTGGATTCAGAAAAACGCGCGCTACCCCATGCAGGCGCGGCCATGTATAAAAGATGCAGAGAGACTCTAAATGGCAGCCTGAGCAGAGTCAAGGAGACAGACGGGCACACGGTTCGCGTGAAAACTCAAAAATCCTTGTGGGTCGTGGCTTTAGCCACGACAATAACTGTGCAGAATCCGAGCGGCTTTCGCCGCTGAAGTTCCGATTTTGGAGTTTTCGGGCAAACTCTTTCGGCGCAGATTCGAGCG
Organism: uncultured Acidobacteriota bacterium; assembly: GCA_963821765.1. Lineage (GTDB taxonomy): Bacteria > Acidobacteriota > Terriglobia > Acidiferrales > UBA7541 > Palsa-295. The sequence continues at coordinate 18,146 of CAWGFF010000016.1, read as the reverse complement.
CACCAAGAGGTTTGACTCAGCGGCGATCCAGGTCAGCCGCGGACGCGCACTTCGCTGAAGCTGACCAGCACGCGCCCCCCTGCCTGCGGACGCCCGAAACTGAATTGCGGGCGGAACCGCGAGAAGAGCATCACTTGGTCGAGCTGGCGCTGCACCGCTTGATCATTGGGGCCGGACAGAATCTTGTAATAGACCACTTCGCCGGAAGCATTGAGCGTGGCCTCCAGCAGCAGCTCGCCGGATTCTGAATGCGCCGCGGACCCGACGACGCCGGGAACCGGGAACGGCGCCAGACTTTCCAGGCGGGCAGGCTGCACCAGATTCAGAGGAAGATCGTTGGGCACGATGCCCGTCATGGGCACGCCCACCAGAATGTTCTGCGCAATTAGAACGAAAGCCACAAGAGCGGTCAGAATTCCGCCGGTAGCCGGCACTGCCAGAGGCTTCAAAATGTTTTCAAACGAGACGACGGTACGAGACCACCAGCGGCGAATATCCGCCCACGGCGCGCCAGACTGCACTGCGCGCATGCGGATGCGCACTGCGAGATCCGCAGGAGGCGGAGCGGGCGCAACGGTCGCGAGGCAAACAGCCAAACGGCGGAATCGTTCCAGTTGGACGTTGCAATCTTCGCAGACTGCCAGGTGTTCGCGCACCGTGGCGTGCTGCCGTGGCGAAATCGCGCCGTCGAGATATCCCGGGAGGTAGCGTTCGGCCTGGCGGCAATTCATCGGAGACCTCGCAACGACCGTGCGGCAACATTCGCGGCCACAACAGAAACTGCCGGCGCGGATGTGGTGACAGTTGGCGATGGATGCTGATGGGAATGTAGCTCAGACGACGCTGGATAAGACAGGCTCGCTTGCTCTGCGGAAGCAAAAGGCGTCCGCTCTGGAGCGCGCACCAGCGGATTCAGAATTTCCTTCAGCAGGCGCCGCCCGCGCAGGATTCGCGATTTCACGGTGCCAACGGAGACTTCAAGCACTTCAGCCACCTCTTCGTAAGACAAGCCTTCCAAATCCCTCAAAATCACCGCGCCGCGAAACGCGTCCGGAATTTGCGCCAGCGCGCGCCGCACCGTCGCCTGCATTTCGTGCGTCTCGCACTGTTCCAGCGGCGACGCTTCGGAATCCTTCAGATCCAGCGCTGGATTCCTGCCTTCTTCTTCCGCATCAATCGAAATTTGCTGCCGGTGATGCCGCCAACACCAGCGGCGATGATTCAGGGCCTGCCGTACGGAGATGCGATAGAGCCACGTCTTCAGCGAACTGCCTTGGCGGAATCCGCGGATCCCACGAAAGGCGCGCAGAAAAACTTCTTGCGTCACGTCGGCGGCGTCGGCGGAATCCGAAAGAATGCCGTAGACCAGGTTGTACACCCCCGCGTGATAATAGGTGACCAGCCAGTCGAATGCCGCGTCCGAGCCCGCTTGCAGCTCAGTGACTAATTCTGACTCATCGCGGCCCCACGGCAGTGATTGCGCAAAGTCGGACATGCCGTTCTGTTTCCCTCCCGAAGCGCCGAGCTTCAGGGCGTGTCCTTCTAGATAGTTAGACACCGGATGCCCTGATTCGTTTCAAGCATAGCAGAAAATGCGGGGGCGGGTATGTGCCGAAGGTACTGCCGCAGCCGGCCTGGGCTTGAGGCCATAACCGGCTTAGATTGAAGGTGGTAGAGACAACAGGAGAAAGTTTGGTGGAGCCGACGGGGTTCGAACCCGTGACCTCATCGATGCCATCGATGCGCGCTCCCAACTGCGCTACGGCCCCACGGTGCTTATTAACTTATAACATCCGCGTAGCGCAGCGTCAAACGCGGTCACCCAGGGTTTTCTCCGGTCGCAGTCAAAATTGAAGCACTCGGCCGTACTGTTGACTTAGTCCATGGACTTAGTCTATCGTACCTCCATGGAAGTTAACATTCATCAGGCCAAAACACACCTTTCGCGACTGCTGCAGCGTGTGGCGGAAGGCGAAGAGGTCGTTATTGCCCGCGCTGGCGAACCCATTGCGCGATTGGTTCGAATTCAGCCGCAGCAAACCACCCGTCCATTGGGCATGGATAGGGGTTCTGTCGTGGTTCCTGATGACTTCAACGATCCCCTGCCTCCCGAATTGCTCGCGCAATTTCTAGGCGAGGATGAAGACTCCAAACGCTCAACACGAAAGAAGCGAAGTCGGCGGAAGCGAAAATGAAGTATCTGCTCGATACTTCAATATGGTTGTGGAGCGTCGGGTCCGTCGAAAACATCAATATGGTAGGCCGTGAGCTGCTGGCGGACGGTAACCAGGAGTTTTATCTGTCCGCCGCCAGTAGCTGGGAAATCGGCATAAAAGCGGCCTCAGGGAAACTGCAATTGCCGGGATCACCCGTAACTTACATACCCAGGCGCTTGGCCGACCAAGGTATAATTCCTCTCCCAATCCTTCATCAACACGCGCTCGCCGTCTACGATCTGCCAAAGCATCACACCGATCCGTTTGACCGCTTGCTAATCGCGCAGGCCCTAACGGAGGAGATGGTTGTCCTTACTTCGGACAGCGTTTTTCGAAGATACACGGTGCCAATTGTGTGGTGCGGTTAGCCTGCGAAAGTCTCTTTCGCGGTTTCAATGAAACCACGTCCCGGCAGCTTTAGCGGCCGCCTTTGTACCAGCTGTATCCCACCGTGAATAAGAATGTCGCGTTATATCCGGGGTTGTGCCGTCCAATGCTGGCATTGGACAAGTGCCCGAAGGTGGCCTCGGCGGAAAACGCGTGGCGCGGTTTCACAAACATGTACGTGCCGAACGCCAGGCCCTCCGTAAAATTTACGGCTGCGGTGTTTCCAGGAGGAACATTGCTGGTGGTGAACACCGTGCCGCCAACGATCGCAACGTACGGCGCATATTTATTCCAACTGGTGAAATTCCACTGCCAGATCGCCGGCCTGATGCTCGCGCCATATACTCCTCCACCGCCAGGTAGCAGTACGGCGTAAAGAGGCAGCACGTCCACCGCCCATTCGAAATTTCCGCGTAGGATGCCAGGCAGATGGTTGCCAGTAAGGATCCAGCCCCCGCGCCCGCCCCCGAACGCAAACTGCGTGCCATCAGATTTGCCGAGCCCCGTACCGCCGCCGGCAACAACACCCAATTCCCACGTGTGCCTCAGCATGGATTGAGCAACCCAATCCTGCGCGGCAGGAGCGACTGGCGCGGACGCCGCAGCTGGCGGCGCATCCTGCGCAGCCACAGCTCCAGCCAGAATCAAACTGCAGACAAATCCGGCTATCCATTTCATATTATTTCCTGCCTGCTATAGATTTTTCCCGTCGCTCTGGAAGCCCTGCGAATTGGTGAGACTACGTGCAGACGCCCAGCGGGTCAAGCTGAATTCGTTTCAGCACTGTGCACGAAATCTCGGCACCACAAACTACATGGCGTCGCGACGCCGATGCGTCTAAAATGCTCGGGCCATGGCGAAAATTACATTTCTCGGCGCAGCAGGAACGGTTACGGGTTCGAAGTACCTGATCGAAACTGGCGGCAAGCGTTTGCTGGTGGATTGCGGCCTCTTTCAAGGCTCGAAAGATCTGCAGCAAAGGAATTGGAATCCGCTTACGGTGAATCCCGCCACAATTGATTGGGTGCTGCTGACTCACGCGCACATTGATCACACTGGGTACCTGCCACGCCTCGTAGCGGCTGGATATCGCGGCCCGATATATGCGGACGCCGCGACGCATGAGCTCTGCAACCTGCTGCTACCGGATTCCGCGCACTTGCAGGAAGAGGACGCGCAATTCGCGGCACGCAAAGGCTACAGCAGCCACAAACAGCCGCTGCCGCTTTACACCGTGGCGCAAGCCGAGCAGGCCCTGGCGCGATTTCAGGAAATTCCGCGCGAGGGCGAGTTCACCATCAGTCCGGAGTTTTCCGTGCGCACGCACGACGCCGGGCACATTCTGGGTTCCACCTGGCTAGAACTGACCATCACCGAGAATGCCAAGAAAATCCTGATCGTTTTCTCCGGCGATATCGGCCGCTACGATCAACCGATTCTGAACGACCCGGAAGCGCCCTCGCGCGCGGATTTTCTGCTTTGCGAATCCACCTACGGAGATCGCGAGCACGGCACCGGCTCGGTGCCGGACGAACTGGCGGACGTGATCAACCGCGTCGCAAAGCGTGGCGGAATGGCGGTGATTCCCTCTTTCGCCGTGGGCCGCACGCAAATGCTGATGTATTACCTGCGCCAGTTGGACGACGCGAATCGCATCCCGAAGTTGCCCGTGTACGTGGATAGCCCCATGGCCATCAGCGTGACCGATATTTACGCACGGCATCACGAGGACCACGATCTGGATTTTACAAAGCTCGAACAGGAAGGCGATCGCGACCCGCTAAATCTTATGGAAGTGCACATGACGCGCTCCGTCGAGGATTCCAAGAAAATCAACGACGTGGCTTCACCCTGCATCATCGTTTCGGCAAGCGGCATGGCCACCGGCGGGCGCGTGCTGCATCATCTGGCAAAACGGCTGCCGGATTCGCGCAGCGCCGTGCTGCTGGTAGGCTACGAAGCGGAGGGAACGCTGGGACGCGCGCTCCAGGATGGCGCGCAGTACGTGCGCATCCACGGGCAGGAAGTGCCGGTGCGCGCTGAAATTGTGACGCTCGATCAACTCTCCGCGCACGCCGGCAGAAGCGAGCTGCTGCGCTGGCTTTCGGGATTCACCGCGCCGCCGCGGCAAACATTTCTGGTGCACGGCGAACCCAGTGGCCTGGAAGGACTGCGCGCCGGAATCGCCAGCCGGTTTCATTGGCCGGTGACCGTGCCCGCTTACTTGCAAAGCTTCGATTTAAATACGTAGGGACCTGCGCGCCGCCGCGCATTTCCAGAACCGCCAGCTGAATTTCTTCCAGCTACGCCTGGCGCGCTTCGCGGTGCTATACTCGGCTCAAGTTAGCCGGGGGTGCTCCATGAGCCGGCTCTATTTCAGCCCGTTCGTCCTGTTTTTGCTCGCGACCTGCCTGTTGTTCCCACTTTGTTCAGACGCATGGCAATTCAACGCAAGCCGTCCGGACGACAACAATCTTACAATCAACGGCAACGTTTACTATGACGACTCCAACCAGCCCGCCGCGCATGTCCTGGTGCAATTGCAAGGCTCTGAAGGAAGTTCGCGGCAGCAGGAAGAAACGACCGATTCCGGCTGGTTCGAATTCCGGCGCTTGGGAGGCGGCACCTATGTGCTGATGGTGGATGTGCAAGGCTTCGAGCGCGTGGCGACAACCGTGGATATGTCGTTCATGCCGGAGAAGGGCGTGGTGCTGCGTTTGAAATCGCTCTCCGGCGAAAAAAAGACGGCGGGCGGAGCCGGATCCGTTTCCGCGCACGAACTTTCCATGCCCGCAAAAGCGCGCGAGCTGATGAGTGTGGGCAAGAAAAAATTGTACACGGACAAAAACGCGCAGGGCGCGCTGGAGGATTTTCAGTCGGCGATAGCAGCAGCGCCGGGATATTACGAGGCGCACTACCAAATCGGGATGGCCTATATATCGCTCGGCAAGCGCGACGATGCGGAAACCAGCTTTCGGAAATCCATTGAGCTGAGCAGCGACAAGTACTGCGAAGCGGACGTCGGGCTGGGAACGCTGCTGCTGGACCGGCGGGATTTTGCGCAAGGAGAAAAAACAGTCCGCCGCGGCGTGGAGTTGAATCCCGATTATTGGCTGGGGCAGTACGAACTAGGCCGCGCGCTGCTGAACCAGGACAAAATCGCGGAAGCATTGAAGTCCGCTGACCAGGCCAAATCGCTCGCGCCGAGCGCCGCGATCGTCTACCGCCTGCTTTCCAATATTCATCTGCGGCAGCAGAATTATCCCGCGCTGTTGGCGGACATTGATTCCTACATCAAGCTGGATCCGGACAGCGCCGCGGGAATTCGCGCCAAGCAATTGCGCGCGCAAGTGGCGCAGAAAGTGGAAACGGCGAAGGCGACTCCAGCGGCGCAAAAAACTCCCTGATCGCGCGTGGCGGAATGAAGGCGTCAGCGGCGTACGGCGGGCGGCAACGGAGAAAATTCAGCGCGCGGCGGCTTCCGCAACGAACCTCGGAATCTCGATTAAGCGAAATCCCAGCACAAACATCGGATGCGGCGCCACGCGGCCCCAGCGGGCTAAATCGTATTTCGCGCGGATAAAGCGAATTTCGGGCTTGAGCGTAAGATCCAGAACCTGCCGCGTCTCGCCGCGATAAAATCGCTGCGGCATCTTCAGCAGCGGCATTTTTCCAAAGTCCGCGCCGTCCGCCGATCCCCACACGGAAATGTCCACGGATTCCTGCTCCATCTGGTCAGTGATGTCCATGGTGCACAGAAACGTGCGCGTCTGGCTAGAGGTGATGTCGAACGGCTGGCCTTCACCGTTCGATGTAAGCTGTGTGCCCGGCGGTATCAAAACGAATTCCACGGCCATACAGGGCCCTCCCGAGGCGGCACGCGGATTCTAGCACAGGTTTTGGCGTATGATTTAGATGCGCTTTACGCGGTTTTTTTCAATTTGGCGAGGCGCTCGGCGGCGGCTTGAAATGTTTTTTCGGTCTTGCAGAATGTGAAGCGGAGGTGGGTGCGCCCGTCCGCAGGATCGCGGTAAAAACTGGAGCCAGGGACCGCAGCCACGCCAATTTCAGTGACCAAGTATTTCGCGAACGCCACATCGTCAGGAAAACCGAAAGCCGAAATGTCGGTCATGATGTAATACGCGCCGCGCGGTTTGAAACACTTGAAGCCGGCACCAGTGAGAATACCAAGCAATCTTTCGCGCCGCTGCGCATATTCACTCGCCAGCGTCGTGTAATATTCCGCCGGAAATTGCAGCGCCACCGCCCCGGCTTCCTGCAAAGGCGCCGCGGCTCCCACCGTAAGAAAATCGTGCACCTTGCGAATCGCGGAAGTGACCTCAGGCGAAGCAATCGCCCAACCTACGCGCCAGCCTGTAACGCTGTAAGTTTTCGACAGCGCATTGATGGTGATCGTGCGCTCGCGCATGCCCTCCAGCGTCGCCATGGAAATATGCTCGGCGCCGTCGTACAACATGTGCTCGTAAATCTCATCCGTAATCGCGTAAGCATTCCAGCGCAGGCAGAGTTCGCGAATTATTTCCAGCTCGGCCCGCGTGAAAACTTTGCCCGTGGGATTGTTCGGCGTATTCACAATGATGGCGCGCGTTTTGGGGCCGAACGCAGCCGCAAGTTCCGCCGGATCAAAAGTCCAATCCGGCGCATGCAGCCTGACGAAGCGCGGCGCCGCGCCAGAAAGAATCGCGTCCGGCCCATAATTTTCGTAGAACGGCTCGAAGACCACTACTTCATCGCCGGGATTGATCACCGCCAGCATCGCGGAGATCATCGCCTCGGTGGAACCGCAGCAAACCGTGATTTCGCGCTCCGGATCAATCTCGACGCCAGAATTTGTACGCGAAAATTTCGCAGCAATTGCGTCGCGCAAAGATTTCGCGCCCCAGGTGATTGCGTATTGATTGATGTCCGCGGCAATCGCGTCCTGCGCGGCGCTTTTGATCAGCGCCGGCGCGGGAAAATCAGGAAAGCCCTGCGAAAGGTTTACAGCTTTATGCTTTAGCGCCAGCCGCGTCATTTCACGAATAACCGACTCAGTGAACTGCGCGGCCTTCCACGAAAGCTGCGGGCTAGTGGCCGGGGCTGCTTGCGGCTTTACGGGATTCATTCGTCGCGCCTCGCGCGGGTTGCGTCCCGTATAACTTACGATAAATATCGGCGTTGCGCGTAACGATTTCTACATACTCGCGCGTTTCGGTGAACGGAATGGAATCCACAAACTCGGCCGGCTCGCGATAGCTCTGCCCCGAAGTCCAGAACGCGACGCGATCTTCTCCGGCATTGTAAGCAGCCAGCGCGGATTCCACGCTCCCGAAATCCCGCTGCAACCCGGCAAAATAAATCGTGCCAAGATGAATATTGTAATCCGGCTCGAAAAGCATGGGCGTGGAGTAGCGCACCTTCGCTTGCTTGGCGAAACGCCGCGCCGTTTTCGGCAGCAGTTGCATCAGTCCGAAAGCATTGGCGTGCGAGTGCGCTTCGGGATCATAAGCCGACTCTTGGCGAATCAGCCCCGCGGTGAGCATGGGATCCACGCCCGCAGTAGCCGAGCGAGCCACAATCGAAGACTCAAACGGCATCGCGTAAGCTGTGAGCCACACTTCGCGCGGAACTTGCCCGAACGGACGCCACTCCAGCTGCGGATAAATCTGCCGTATCGTGGCGATCGCTGCGCCCACGTGCCCTGCGTTCAGCGCTTCCTGCGCCGCTTCGAGCAGCAACCGCGGTTCGCCGGTCTCGGCATACGCCGCGTGCAGTTCCAACTCCGCGGAAGCATCGAAGCCGATCGTGCGCAGCGAATCAGCGCGCAGCTGGCGATTCGCAGCGGCTGCGGGAATCGTATCGCCCAGCGGCAGTGCGGGCGGCACAGGTGGAATCGTCGCGAGAATGTCCGCCTCAGATGCCGGACCGGGACCGAGAGCGCGCAAGCGTTTCACGGCGGTAGTGGCAAAATAATTCTGCGGGAAGCGCTCCAGCAATTTCGCGTAGTAAGTGCGCGCGAGCGCGGAGTTCCCTGCTTCTTCCGACAAGCGGCCGAGCCAGTACAAAGCATCAGGCGAAAATTGCGAGCCGGGAAAACGGCGCAGATGTTCGGCCAGATCCGCTGTGGCATCGGGCTGGCGTTTCAAGATCGCAGCCCAGGTGAGCCGCCATTGCGCCGGAAGCGCGTCGGCGGCAGCAGGAAAATTATCAGACAGACGTTTGTAGTAAGCAGCCGCGCGATCGCGATCCAACTGCACCCAATAATAATTTCCCGCCAGGAACAGCGCGGATTCAGCCCAGCGGCTGTCGGGCGCGCCCGCAACCGCTGATTCCACCGCAGCGATCATTTGCGATTCCGACGGCCGGTCGCGATAATAATTTGCGACGGTGTTGTAGCGCTCGGCATCCACGTCGGGATCGCTGATTTTTAGCGAGGAGAGCGCCGATATGCCGGCGCCCAGCGCGACGCCACATTCCATGATGCGCAGTTCCGCGCGCTCGCGGTCCGCGCCGGCAAGTTGTGGCAGCAGCCGTGAATATTCGTTGCGCGCATCGCCCCACTGGTGCGCGCCGAAAATGGTTGAAGCGTGTTCGATCTGCTGTTCGATGGGGATCGCGTTGAGTTTCTCGCCGAGCGAGCTGCGCAGAAAATTCAGCTTCTGGCCTGCTTCGCGCGCCTGATCGCTCAAGGGAAAATGCAGATAGATGGTTTGGTAATCCGCGGCGGCCTGCAGCGGCTGGCCGGATTGCTCGCGAGCTTCCCCGCGCAGAAAGAGCAGCGCGGGTTTTCCGGCGGTTTGCGGGTAACCATCGAGGGCCGCGAGAATCACCGCGGGTTGGTTCGCGGCCAGCGCAGCAACGCCTAAAGACTGCAGCGCCTGATCGGTGATCACCGAGTCAGGATAATCCTTGCGAAATTCCTGCAGTTGCGCCAGAGCCTCCGCGTTGCGATTGAGCGCGAGATTTGCTTGCGAACTCCAGTAGAGAGCATAGTCGCGCAAAAGCACGTCGCTTTGCGCCATCTTCAACCACGTAGCGGCCTGCCCATAATGCGCTTTGCCGTAATCGTAATATCCCAGGGCCAGCGCGGCGCGATTGCCCAGCGCGCCAGTAGCTTTCTGCAGCGCGAAGGCGCTGAGTTTCGCGTAGGCTGTCGCGGGATTTTTTTGTTTCAGCGCGCGCGTCAGTTGTTCGAGCTGCTTCGTAGAGGCGTCCGACGGAGCGCGGGCCGGAGCCGCTGGGGCAGCGGGCTTCTTCGCGTGACTGGGAGCATGAGTGGGAGTGGGCGCAGGGATCTGGCTTTGTGAGGCATGTTGCGCGAAGGCGGCCGGCGCGGAGCAGACCGCGACCGAGAAAACCAATACCACTGCGACAGCGCGCATTACGGGGCCGAAGAATTTCATCCTGATTTATCTTAATGCCGCAGAACGGGCGAGGGATACGGATATTCGCCGAGGGCCTGGGCGTCGCCATCGGCGAGGATTTCCACCATCCAATCGTAAAAATAATCCACGGGATGGTCCTGAATCGCGCGAAAACGGCGGTCGTATTCCTTGCGCGCTTTGTCAATATCCACGCGCAGGCGGACGCAGATGTCTTTATGCTCGCGGCCGAGGCGAACTTCTTTCGGCTGCAAAAGTTTGATGTCTTGCATGGCCACTTTGGCTACGCGGTTCGCGCGACGATGGAGTTCCTGCTCTTCCCTGGGCAAATTGGCTAGTTCGAAAGCTTCTTCGGCGACTTCCACTTCCGGAAGCGGCGCAGCAGGCGGCACCGCGGCGGATTCGGGAGCCGCGTTCAATACTTCCTCTGGTTCTTCCACCCATTCCAGTTCGGTTTCGGGCGGCGGTTGCACTGCGGCCGGAGCAGCGGGTTCCTCCACTTCCACGGTTTCGCGCGCTGATTCTTGCGCGGTTTCTTCTCCGGCGGCTTCCGCGGGTGCTTCGCCGGGCTCCGCGACGACGAGAGATGAGTGTTCGCTCGCCGGTTCGCGCTCTTCAGAAGATTGCTGCTCGCGCGGAGGGTTCAGGGCTACTGCGACGAAATTCGAAAGGACGGAAAGCCCGGCAGCGAGGGCAGCGGCGTTGGATTGCGCGCGCAGCAGCGCGGGCAAAGCATTGCTGGGCCGGCTGGAACTGCAGGCGGCGACCAGGTCGGCATAGGCGTGGTGCAACTCGTCCGCGGTGCGCTGCAGAGGGGCGAGGTTGTCGCGCAGAGCGCGGGAAACCGCCTCTTCCAGGGCCTGTTCGAGCGACGTTTTCCTTGGAGTCAAAGGAATACCTGCCTCTTTTCGATTATGGAAACGGTAGCGGGGGGGTGTCAACGGACATTACGGAAGCGCGTTCCTGCCATGCAGCGGCGAGGTCAGAGGGCACTCAGGTTTACATTGGTTTAGATACCGTGCGAATTGGGACAGCGCCCGGCTGTGCACTCCCGGTACGATCTTCATCATGTGCGGTGGCTTGCGATGGCAGCAATTTGCGCAAGTGAGGCCTTAAGGGAGAATGGGATGAAGAAATCGCTATTTTTGGGCGCGTTGTCACTAATGCTGCTGGTCGGCGGATGTTCCACCACTCCAGCGGCAGGGCCGGCAGGGCCTCAAGGACCTCCGGGAGATCAGGGCACGGCGGGCCAGGACGCAAACCACGATCGGGATCGGGATCGCGATAGAGATCGCGACAAAGACCGCGACCGAGATGCAGGTCCGCCGCCATTGTGCGCGCCAGGACAACATCCGTCCAAGGACTCCGGCGGAAGATGGGCGTGCGTCAGAAACTAAGGACCTCATTTGTCTAAGACCGGGCGCGGTTAAAATCGCGGCTCGCTAATCGAACGCTGCTGGAGTGAAGTTCCCCGAAGCTGATTGCCGCGCTACAATTGTGTTCAAATGCTGACGGCGGAACAGATTCGCGAGTTGTTGCGGATGCGGCCGCATCCGATCGAGGGTGGATATTTTTCGGAAACGTATCGAGGCTCGCCCGTCGTTCCGCAAAGTTTGCTGCGCGGCTATCCCGGAGACCGCGCGATTTCCACGGCGATTTATTATTTGCTGACGCCGGACACTTTTTCGGCGATGCACCGGGTGCGCGGCGATGAAATGTTTCACTTTTATTTGGGAGATCCGGTGGAGATGCTGCACTTGAGGGCGGATGGAGGCGGCGAAGTAATTGTGCTGGGGCAGGATATCGCGGCGGGGATGCGTTTGCAGCACACCGTGCCGGGAGGCGTGTGGCAGGGTTCGCAGTTGCGCGCCGGCGGGAAATACGCGCTGCTGGGGACGACAATGGCTCCTGGATTTGAGTATGAGGATTATGAAACGGGAAAACGGCGGGAGCTGAGCGCGCAATTTCCGCAGTATTCCGCGCTGGTGGCGGCGTTGACGCGTTAAGTCGCGCGGCGTTGGCTGGCGTTGTGATGAACGATTTGACCAATGATTTGGCGCGGTATTCGCCGAGGTGATATTCTAGTGGAGACCGACGGGGGCGCAACGGTTTCGACGGAAACTGTAGCGGCTCGAAGGCATGCCGGGACCCACCTCCCCGAAATATGGTGGAACAACACAACTGGCAACTCACAGTTGGCACTCGCAGCCTAACTTAAATTAGGCTACGCGCTCCCCCAGGCGTTACCTACGCGCGTGGGTCGGGGCGTCACACAGTAGGCTGGCTGTCGCGTTTCGGTCCGCAATGCGGCGGCGAGATCATCGGACTAGTTGCTAGCGCGTCTTGCCTGTTCTGAGCGCTAGCAGCGAAACCAACGGAACGGGATAAGCATGTAGGCTTCGTGTTGCAAGGTTTCTCGGACGGGGGTTCAACTCCCCCCGCCTCCAAAATTTCGCGCAGCGAAATTTTGTCCTGAGCGAGCCCGAATTTTGGGCGAGTCGAAGGGCAAAATTATCCGACGTGAAGTTCCGTGCTGAGCGAGCCCGCGTTTCGGGCGAGTCGATGGGCATGCTCGTGTACTACTGCTACATCCTCACCTGTGCCGATGATTCTTTGTATGTCGGCGTCACCGATGATCCTGCGCAGCGCGTGCGGGATCACAATGCGGGCAAAGGTGCGAGCTGGACCGCCGCTCGCCGTCCTGTTCAGCTGGTGTGGACTGAAGAACACCCGACGTTGTCCGCGGCGCGGACGCGAGAGAATCAGTTGAAGCGTTGGAGCCGCGAAAAGAAAGATCTCCTCATTGGGGGTTCCCCTCGACTGCGCTCGGGACAAGGCGCATAAGGCGCGCCTTGCAACTCCCCCCGCCTCCAAAATTTCGCGCAGCGAAATTTTGTCCTGAGCGAGCCCGAATTTTGGGCGAGTCGAAGGGCAAAATTATCCGACGTGAAGTTCCGTCCTGAGCGAGCCCGCAGTTTGGGCGAGTCGAAGGGCACTTTTGGTAGTGTTTTGGTCGGGTTGCGTTTGAAGGATCGGGTGTCAGTAGATTTTCGGTGGAGTGGCTGGCATCGCTTGGCGCGGCGTTTTTCGGCGGTGCGAAATTCCTTGAAAAATGTGCGATTAGAAATGAGTGCTGATGATTGTTTTCAGGCACTTACGGTGATTTCTAATCGCTGGGCTGGCGATTAGAAATTGCGCGATTGGTACTGCTGGTGTGCGTAAAACTGCGTAGTGTGGAGAAGTTTGGGGCGCGGCTGGGAGCGCTGGTGCGGAGTTGCGGAGAGCGCTGAACGGATTTTGTTGTTGTGGCGCGGATGCGAATGTGGCGGCGAGCGGATTTTCTTGCCGCGGCGGCGGTGCGACGTTGGTGGCGTGGCGCGAATTTTGGAGATGCGTCATTTTTTTTGACTCCGAGACAACATTAACATGCGCGAGCCGAGAGCGGAGCTGTACTTGCGGACAGATTTGGGACAGAACTAGTACTCACTGGCCGAAATGGTTTTGGGGACGTGCTTTGCTGTGATGGTCGAAAGTGGAGCAATTAAACCCGGACCCTTCAAAGACGGAAGGGTCCGGCACCCGGAAAAACGAAGGCGTTCGTTTGGGTGGTGTGGAAGGGTCAGCCCGTTCGAACCAGCGAATCGGTCCGGTGGCTTCGATCCCCACGCGCACCGGGCCCTGCAAATTCCGGTAGAACGCTTCCGCTTCGCCGTTCTGGTGATGCAACCGTCGCTCGGTCAGCTCGCCAGTGGCCTCCTCCAGCATCGCGATCTGTTGGTAGCGTGTGTGAAAATCACATCCTATAATCATCATCGCTCGGCTCCTTTCTTCCGAGCCTTGGTCGTTAGCGCTACCAAGTCTACTCGGAGCAAGGAGCCGACAACATTCGGATCAGCGCGATGTCCGGGCCACCGGACGCCTGGAATGCGAGTTTGCCGGTGATGCGCCGGGCATACGATGCGGAGATGACATTGCTCTTTATCGATTGATTGAAGTTGGGGTAGTTGATGGAACTGTATTGATACGAAAGCCGCAATCGTGTTCTGTCGCGAGATGTGGTAGTTGTATCCAGCCGTAAAGTTCACTTCGCCGTAGTTGAGCTGAGGGTCGTCCAAACTATCCAGCAGTGAGTATCCACCCACAAACGTCAGCGAGCTCCGGGGCGTGAGAAGAACATCCACTTCGCCAGCCGAAAAATTCGTGAGCCGCTGCCCTCGTGCAGTCAAAATCGATTGTCCCGGCGTATAGCCGTTCCCGAAACCCAGCGTTCCACCGCCGGGCAATGTCGGACCGTTGGGAATTCCGGCTGCCCCAAACGCCGTCTGAGGTGCATACTGAAGTTGATCGAAGAAGGAGAGCACATAGCGTCGATAAGAGAGCCGTTCGGAAAAGTTCAGCCCTTGTATGACTCCATTGCTCGCGCTGCCGTCATTCGAAAATGACCCTCCGCCGACATAACTCAGGGTCAACATTGAATTTCCTGAATTTTTGTGCAGATCGACTCCGCCAAAGACCGACGTGAATGTTGTCCACCCAGGCTGACCTTGTCCATTCACTTGCCCAGTCAATGGATTCGAGTCCACCGTCGAACTGAGATCCACGTGTGGCTGCCAATAGCTATGGTTCAAAGGGGACACGCCAAGCGAAAGGATCTTGAACGCCCGTCAGCGCTGTCGTATCGGGAAGCATTCTTTGAGAGTCGGCATTGGTCTCATCCTTCCGCATTATTCGCTGCGGAAGCAAGCGGCGAGTGGTACGCCGGGATCGGCTGAGAGGGCTGTGCAGATTGATCGGGCTCTTGCTGCTGAGCCCATGCAATCGGCACGCTGAGAACGATCACTCCAATCGCCAGAGAAATGTTCAGTACAATGCGCATCGTTGTCATCCGAAGCTTTAAGGAACGACGATCGTATCGCCGGCCTTCATAAGAATATTCTGATCGGGTGCTTTTCCGGCGAGTACGTCCTTATAATTGAAAGGATGCTTTACCTGTTTTCCCTCTTCCACCCGCAGGACGTAAATTTTCTTAGTGTTTGCATATATCGTGAGTCCGCCTGCACTCGACAATGCCTGCAGCACCGTCATATTGGGCAAGAGCGGATAGGCGCCCGCGCGAGTGACCTCGCCGAGGATGAAAACTCGCTGGCTATTGATGATGCTGACGGTCACCGTCACCTGCGGATCTGCGACGAATTTTTTGAGTCCTGCCGTGATGTCAGCGGCTAATTGCATGGGAGTCCGCCCAGCGGCCTGCACATCGTTCAGTAGAGGCATCGAGATTTTTCCATCAGGCCGCACCGGCACTGCGCGCGTCAATTCCGGCTCTTTCCAGACGCTGATGTCCAGTACATCCTGCGCACCAATCACGTAATTGGGATCATCCGTTGCCGGCTTTTTCGGCGAGGCTTGCGCTGCTGCCCCGTTTGCGTTCGAAGGCTGCTTTTTGTTGTCGTCTTGCTGCGCTTGCACCGGAATCGCCGCAGCCAAAAGCCCGATCGCAACCCACAGTTCCATTCGTCTCATCATTACCTTCACCGCCTTGCTAATTCGCTTCTTCGTCCATGCCGATCTGTTTCAGCTTATAGAGTAAAGACTTGTAGCTAATCTGCAGCTCCTGAGCAGCTCGCTTCCGGTTCCATCGCGTACGGCCGAGAGCTTTCAAAATCAATTCCCGTTCTGCTTCGCGTGAGGCCGCCTTCGAGGCCACCTTCAGCGAGCGCGTCCCCGTCGCTGCTGTGACCGCACCAGTTGCATTTGGAGTCCACATCAATTCTGAAAGTGCCAGCTCCTCGTCGTTGAGCGCCACAATTTTTTTGACCACATTTTCTAGCTCGCGAATGTTGCCGGGCCAGGAATAGTTCATAAACATGTCAATCGCCCTCGCACTCAGTCGCGAATGAACCCGGCCCAGTTGAGTGCAGTGTTTCGACGAGAAAATAATCGCTCAGTTGCGGAATGTCTTCTTTCCGTTCCCGAAGTGCCGGAAGCCGGAGACACACGCCATTGATCCTGTAATAGAGCTCGCGCCGAAAACGCCCCGCTTTCATCTCCTCATCGAGATTCCGGCTCGTTGTGGAGATCAATCGCGCCGTCAGGATTCCTCGTCGCGGTTTCGCTTCTCCGTCGGGCAAGGCGTACAGGAGATTCCTTTGGCACGCAGCGTCGAGTTCACTGATTTCATCGAAGAACGCCGTCCCCGGACGCGCGCCCGTATTCGCGTTCCTCCCTGGCATCCAGACCGAGCTCGCTTGCAAACGACTCGGCTCTCATCCCGGCGCACGACACTTTCATCAGCGGCTCTGACCGGTCTGACAGTTGGTGAATTCTATGAGCGAACATCTGCTTGCCCGTGCCGCACTCTCCCACCAACAGCACGGGAATGTTCGTGGGCGCGATCTCGGTCAGCACGGCTTCGAGGGTCAGCATCGCGGGGCTGGTCCCACCCACGAAACCGCCGACCTCATGCCTCGCCGCTTCAGCTATCGGTGTTGCGATCGCATTTTCCACGTTTGAGCCCATTATCCTGCTTCGCGCTAAGCGCACTTTGCCACGCGGAAACTGAATGCAATGCGGCTGCCACGGAAGCGCCAGTTCGATTGTCGAATTATCATGCTTAAAATCATTCGCTTACCGGCCCCACCCGTCCTCCTTCGCTTGCGGGCGATCGGGCATCAAGTCCAGAGGTCCTTCCATCAAAAGAGAAATCAATTACCATCAAATCCCAAAACGCTATCAACAAAGCACTTAGAGCAGGATTCCACCATCTCCTGAAGCAATCACTCGCACCAACTTATGGCATTTGAGGGCATTTCGGGGAATAATAGTGGAAGGTTGCTTCCACTGCCGCGACACGTGGCTCTGGGACGGCGGCTCGGTAGCTAGAACCGTCAGTTGCGTTAAGCCGAATGTAAGTATAGTGATTTCAATTTCGTACATCGAATACGTGGCCTAATGGAATCGAGAATTAGACCGGATGCTGGATTGCTTACATTTTGGTGGGCCATTGTGCTTGAGGCCATATAAAATCGAGGCGGAATGCCTGAAATGCGAAGTGCTCGCTCGTTCTTGATTTCCTTGCTCATCGCCGCTTTCGCGCTTGCCTCCTGTTCGCTTAACCCTGAGACCAAGAAAAAGAAATACCTTGAGAAAGGCGCCGCCTATTTCGATAAGGGGCAATATCGCGAGGCCAACCTGGAGTTCGAGAACGCCATCCAGATCGACCCGAAATTCGCGGATGCCCACTACCGTCTAGCACAGTCGCTCATGAAGCAAGGTGACTGGTCGCACGCGTATCAGGAATTGACTCGCGCTGTCGAATTCGATCCGACCAATTGGAGAGCACAGCTCGATCTTGGAAACCTTCTTCTCGCCGGTCGCCAGTATCAGCAGGCCCACGACCGCGCTCAAACAATTCTGCAAGGCGACCCGAATAATCCTCAGGCACAGTTGCTGCTGGCCAACGCGGATGCGGCCCTCGGCAACGACGCGAAGGCGCTGGATGAAGCGCACGCAGCTTTGAAAATGGATCCCGGCCGCTCGCAATCCTATCTAAACGTAGCTATGATTCAGGAAAAGAACAAAGACCTCGCCGCCGCTGAAGAAAGTTTCAAGAAAGCAGTCTCGCTCGATCCTAAATCCACCTCGGCACTCATGGCTCTCGGTGCGTTCTACGAACGCCAAAAACGCTGGGTTGACGCCGGAAAACAGTTTCAGGCCGCGATTACGCTGGACCCAAAGAATCCAGCGCCGCGTGCAACTCTTGCGGGGCTGTATCTGAACGAAGGCCAGCGCGACATGGCCGAACAAAGTTTGCGCGACACCAAGGCCGCGTTGAAGGACGATCCAAAGGGCTATCGCATGCTGGGGGAATTTTATGTCGCCACAAACCAACCCGAGAAAGCGCTAGCCGAGTTCGCATCTCTTTATTCTGAACATCCTAAGGATGTGACCGTCGCAAAAATCTACACTCAGCTCTTGATCTCCGAAAATCGCGTCGACGAAGCCCTCAAAGTCAACGACGCCACGCTGAAAATCGCTCCGTCGGATCCAGACGCTCAGGTTCTTCGCGGCGAGTTGCTGATTCGCCAGGGAAAATCCGAGGATGCGATTCACGTTCTCGAAAAAGCCACCAAAGATGCTCCGAATGATGCCGGCGCGCATT
>CAWGFF010000015.1:0-225066 GCA_963821765.1 uncultured Acidobacteriota bacterium | reverse complement strand
ACGCCTCCAGAACATGGCCGGCGCGCGTTGTTCCGTCGGGCCCCCCACCACCATGTGAGTATGGACCACGGGCTTTCCTTGATAGAGCGCGATGTCGCCGCTCATCCCAATCACTTCGTGCTGACCCTGATGGGAATCTTTTTGTACATTTTGCGCTGGGGATCAAACCATCCCAAGGTCGCTCCATTCAGCGCTCCAATTGCGGTGAAATGCGCGCTCGTAACGTGATACTTTTCCGCAAATTCCAGTAGTCCCGGAAAAAACCTCGTCCCCCTGGTAGAAGATGACCGCATATTGCTTCGTCGATTCTCCAGGGTTCAGCAATTGAACCTGCATCTTGGGAGCCTTGCCCCTCGGAGCGGCTTCCGACGGCGCCACATACTCGCCGGCCGTGTCCTGCGAATTCACCATCACGGCGGTGATCCCAATCAATAGCAACACGCAGCCGAGTCGTTTTATTTTGATCATCGATGTGCTCTCCTAATCTTCGACAGGCTTCGCCAAACCGAAGAATGCAGCGGGGACACATTTCATTTAATTTGACTTACTTTTGCGATGCAGCGACGCCAATTCGAATTCGCCCCTGCTCCGCGGAATCCAAGTGAGCGCGCTTTTCCATTTCCAGAATCACGGCCGAAAAATCCTGCTCCGGTCCTTGGGCCGATTGTGCCGAATTGACCTCGAAAGCAGCTCGTGTGGCGGGCATATCCGCACCGGCCTCCGCCGCGTGGCTAAGCATCAGGCCAAAATCCTTGTGCATTAGGCGAAGAGGAAATTGTGGGCTGTAGTTGTTCTTCATCGCTCTTTGCAGTTTGCCAACGTGCGCGGGAGCGACTACCGCAGTCTGGGACAACACATCCAGCAAGCGATTGCGATCGAGGCCAGATTTTTCGCCAAACGCAACGGCCTCGGCAATCGCCTGCATTCCAATTCCCAGCAGCGCGTTCACGACAAGCTTCATAATCGCTCCGGAACCGCTGGGCCCGAGATAAAAATGCTTTCGCGCGATCACGCGGAAGATCGAATCGGCAGCGGAGAAACATCCCTGGTCGCCGCCACCGAACAAGATTAGCGCCCCCTGCTCGGCGGCCGGGGTGCTCCCCGATATGGTCACGTCGAGGACGTCAACTCCGCGCTCGGAACCTAGTTTGGAAAGTTCCAGCGATGTCTCCGGATTCACTGTGCTCATCTCTATAACCAGCGCACCGCGAAGCGTATTGGCGAACGCGCCATTCGGCCCTCTGTAAACGTCCAGAACAGCCTCATCGCTCGGAAGGCACGACAACAAGACATCACAAGTGGAAGAAAGTTGCGCAACGCTTTCCGCGACGGTACCGCCGTAGCGAGTCAGTTCCTCGGCCTTGCTGCGGTCCCGGTCATGAGCAGCCACCTTGAACCCAGATTCGAGCAACCGCTGCACGATGGGACGGCCCATGTAGCCGACTCCGAGAAATCCGAGATTATTTTTTTCCGAAGTGATTGGATTCATGGCGAATCTCCTTTCGTTCGAAGCTGAACGAGTTCGTTACGGCTGCTTGTCTCGTTTGGTTTTCGTTGTCTAGAAACTCAATTTGATGGGCCGCGTGATGTATTCGAGTCGGAGTCGGTGTTTCCTGCCGGCGGCGCCGTGAATTCGGGGCCGACGGGGCTAGGGATCGCCTGACGCAGAATCTGACCGCTCGCCGCGAGCGCAGCGGCGTCGAGCTTCCAGACGAGGGTGAGAGGTCGCTTTCTGAACAAAGGAGGCGAGCCACGAGTGCTATTACAGCGGTTCGATACGTGGGCATGCGAGTCACCACGCTGTGGGGATATGGGAGTCGCGGAGCCAACGATACACGTAACCCAACCGAGTTGTAAACGGTTCAGGGCCGGCGTCCCGTAGCGGCTGGCCGACTCGCGATTAGTGGCATTACCGGACAGGTCTCGTTCCATTACCCCGAATTTGCGATAACCGCGCCAATCAGGCATTTACGGAGCACTCGATTTTCAGAGTGTTTGGCATTTCGGTGAGATAGCTCTCTGGGACTATAATCTCGCTCACTGGTGATGCTGGCCGAGTTTCGAAATTTCTGTTTGAGTTGGGGCAGATTCGCGATCAGCTAACGCAATTTTCATTTGCGACGGAAGGAGCACGAAAGATGAAGTATAGAAAATTAGGTAACACTGGACTCATCGTAAGCGAGCTCGCGCTCGGCACCATGCAGTTCGGCGGCAAGATGAACATGGGAAACCTCGGTCAGGAGGACACGGCGCGGATGGTGAAGTTAGCTTTGGACAGAGGAATCAACTTCATCGACACGGCGGACGTGTACAGCCTTGGGGAGAGCGAAACTCTGGTCGGTAATGCGCTAAAGGGAGTGAGGGAAGAGATCGTCCTGGCCACCAAGGTCCGCCTCCCCATGAGCGCAAACCTCAATCGAAGCGGCGCGACCCGCCTCAACATCATGCGCGAAGTCGAGGGCAGCCTCCAACGGCTACGGACCGATTACATCGATCTTTACCAAGTTCATGGATGGGACAGCAACACACCGCTCGAAGAAACGGTCCGGACGCTCGACGATCTCGTGCGCCAAGGGAAAGTCCGCTATATCGGGCTTTCCAACTTGATGTCGTGGCAAGCCGCAACCGCAGTGATGCTCCAGGAGCGTCTGGGATTGGAGAAATTCGTTACTGCGCAGATGTATTACAGCCTGGTCGGTCGCGAACTCGAATACGAGTTCCAGTCATTCGCCGAGTACTACAACATCGGCATCCTGGTTTGGAGCCCGCTAGCTGGCGGCTTCCTCTCAGGCAAGTACAGCCGCGCCAACCCTGCTCCTGCTGGTACGCGATTCGCAGAGGCAGGCGCGTTCGTGCCCTTCGACAAAGAGATGGGCTACCGCGTCGTAGAAACTCTGAAGCAAGTGGCCAGTCGGAATAACACAAGCCCGGCGCGTGTGGCGCTCGCGTGGGTGTTGGGACGCCCAGCCATCAGCAGTGTAATCATCGCTGCCCGAAAGGCGGAGCAACTGGAAGATAACATCGCTGCGGTTGACCTTGAGCTCTCGGAAGCAGATGTTCGGCTTCTTGACGCGGCGTCGGATCCGGGTGTTCCGTATCCGAAGTGGATGGTCCTTCAGCTCGATACCGCCGAAGATCCGCGCTCGAAGGCCCTCTATCCTGAGCGCTACGCAGATGGCGATCCCTGGAAGGACCTCCGTCGGAGCAGATGGTCCAGCTGAGAGCGCTCTGAAATCCGCAACAAAAAATTCTTACCTCGTAAATCGCGATTGATCGTTAGCACCTGGCTAACTGCTGATTGAGGCTTACCTCGAATTTTTCGATTCGGTCAGTTCATTCGGTTACTAGTTGCGGGGATTCGCCCCGGAACAGGGAGGGGCGACGCGCCTGACACATAGTCGTGATAGGGATGCTGATCGCGGTACGTTTTGGGACCGATGAAGAAATACCAAGATATCACACCGGCGGGTGTTCCTTTCGAGAAGCCGCCAGCGTCAGTTTCACGATCAACGAGATCGTCGGGAATAGCTCGCAGCCCGTCAGCGGTTTGGTAGAAAAACTCATAGTTCGTGACCATCAAGGGAACCGCGTCCGACTTGCTCGTGCCGTCATCGCCTACAACGATCGCCACATGGTTTCCCGAATCCAGTTGTGGAGGTGTTTGACCTGTGAAATCAACTCGAATCCAGCCGGTGTATTGGTCGGGCGCGATTATTTTGTATGTTATTTCGTTTCTGTGACCCCCGCAGCCATAGAAACAGCCGAAGGTGACGAACACTACGAATCGTAAAGTTAGGTCCGCCGATGTTCTGAGGTGCACCCTATTCTCCTGGTGGAAACGTTGCGGCGTGTATCTCTCGGAACCATCACTAAGACCTTTTTATAGCACAAACCCGCGCAACTCCTGGTAAGTCGCGTAACCGGACAAGTCCCGTCGAAGCTGTGAAGAAACCTCGATGTAGAGAGAGATTGCGGATTGCGTCTGAGTTTTCTGAAATGTTGACTTGCTATTTTGAGAGATGGTCGCGGTTCTTCTCGCTGTTCTCTTTCTCTGTCAGGTGACGGCTGGTGTGGCGTTGAGCTTTTTCAAGCGGATCCAGTGCTGCAGGTTGTAGGTGAGGCAAGCCCACAGCATTTCCATCTGGACCTTCGCCAGGCCCCGCACATGGAACTGCCGCAGCCCCAGCTTGCTCTTGATCCAGGCGTGACAAAACTCCACGATTCGTCCACGACGACGATATCGCTCCTGGACTTCCTCGCTCGCCATCTTCTTGCGAAACGCCACCACCACCGAGCTTTCTTCCAGTTGCGCTACGGAACGGCCGTTCTTCTTGTTGTCCGGACAACACTCCGGTTTGCGAGGACAGCTTCGGCAATCCTCCAACCGGGCTTCGTAGAGGTGGTAAGTCATCCCTGCTCCTACCTTGCGTCGTGCCTGCGGAAGCAGGACTTTGCCCTCTGGACAAATACACCGGTTCCTCTCCGGCTGATAGACGAATGCGCTCGGTGGAAACCGGTTCCCGAGGTTCGCGCCACGCGGCACATCTTCGTGTCGCATGGTCCCCAGAAAATCGACCTCTCGCCCGGCCATCTTTTCGATATTCTCTCGTGTGGTGTAACCGCTGTCGGCCACCATCTGTTGAGGCTTTTTCTCCAGCCGCTGCTCCACGCGGTCCACCGCCGGCAATAACTGGGCCATGTCGTTGGCCTCCTGTGTCACCGCCACTCCCACAATCAATCCATTCGCTGCATCGGTGGAAATCTGCGCGTTGTAGCTGAGCGCGAATCCCTTATCAGGATGCTTCATCACCCGCGCTTGCGGATCGCTGGTGCTTACCCGTGTCTCCCTCTTGGCCTTTTCTCCGCTTTTGCGTGCCTGCCACTTCTTTAGCTCTTCCAGCGCACCCTCCAACCGTTCTTGTTGCTCGCGCCGCGCACGGGCCTGGGCTTTCTTTGCTTTCGGACTACTCTCCTCGTTCCGGGGATCGCCCATCTGTGCTACGCGCCGTCGCGCTTTCTCCAGATGCTCGCGAATCGTCTCCTCCTGGAGATAACTTCTACTGCTCGCCAGGGCCTTAATCTTCGTGCCGTCTTGCATCACTTGCTCCAGCGTGATCAGCCCTTCTTTGCTGAGCGCCCCCAACACCTGCGTGAACAGTTCATCGAGTTCCTGCTGCTTCTCGACACGGAAATCCGCCAGCGTGTGGTAGTTCACTTCCTGCAATCCCGTCAGCCACTGGAAGGCCGGATCGTATTCACAGCGCCGGGCCACTTCTCGTGCCGAACCAATCCCCTGGCTATAGGCATACACCCACATACTGATCAGCAGTTGCGGATCAATCGCCGGCCGCCCCCCTTCCTCCGTGCTGCTCTCGATCGCTTGATAAAAGGCGCTCAGGTCCAGGCGCCCTACCAATGTCCAAATGGCTCTCGCCGGATGGTCCTCGCTGATGAGGTGTTCTACATCCACGGCTCGCCAACTCATCTGCTGTCGGTTTACGTGGCGAATCAGAGGCTGCTTGCTGATCGGATTTTCTTGGCTCATGCCGCCAGCTTACGGCTGACTTTTTATTTTGCAAGATGGAAATTCGGAGGGTTTCTTCACAGCTTCCGTCCTAGTACTCCATGTCCACGAGCGAACCGAAACCATTGCTTACCGGCACACACTCGATTTTCGAGGAGATGGACCTATGCGGCCGGAAGGAATAACTAATTCGGAACGGAATGATGAGTGCGTTCGGTACGTTGCAGGCTCCCGCAACCAATCGAGCGCGCACGCTAGGGAGGTGGCGCACTCGATCAATTTCGAGCTAGCTTCCAAGAAGATTACATTTCGCTTCGGCGGATGTAACGGGTGCACACGTTCGTCCATGAGAGGCCGGCGGTTCGTGTCGATGGCTCCGCAAGAGTCACGTTTTGAATTAGCACTTCACTTAATTTTATGACAACCGCGCTTTCGCCGCGCCAGATCGCGCAATTCAGATACAGAAATTCTTGATTTGTCCTTGAAGTCAGCTTTAGTAAGAAGCAGAAAATCGTCCGAAGGAAATCCTCCTGCCTGAATAAATGCAAGAGCAGCATCGGCTCCGGGCTCACCTCGAAAGGACCCCAGTATCCGTATGTGTTCGACTCCGTCATCGCCCGACACGACCAACGCGACTTCGTTGGTTTCGTCGTGCCACTGCGTATGTATTCCAAGAATTATGAAGCCGCCAACCTCGTTCAACAACTCCTCGAACGCGTCATGTAATTCCTTGATCTGCTCCATAGTCAGGGCCGCCTGATCGGTGTGCTTCAATTTTTCTTCTTCTTGGTTCGAATACCGGGGGAAGCGCAGCACTCCCGGGAATTTAGGCTTGTACATTTCTTTGGCTCTCCATGAATTGAATTTTGACGTCCTATCTCTGCTTCTTTTTCTTTTGGTGTGTCTAGCGCTAAAATCTCCTATCCCCTAAACCCCAATCGAGTGGCAAAAATACCTTCGGGAATGGAGTAGTAATGAGGTAATCCGTAGCCGTGCGGATTTTTCGGGGATACGAAGCGCGAATGTCATTGTTCGCCGGTGCAAATTCAGCGTTACGTCTCGAAAATTTCCGGGCCGCTGCTTGATCGCATTGATATCCACATCGAAGTCCCTGCAGTGCAATACAAGGAACTGCGCGGCGACGTGGAAATCGAAAGCTCGGCCTGCGTGCGTAGTCGCGTAGTCCGCGCGCGCGAAATCCAGGTGGAGCGCTACCGCAGCGAAAAATCAACTTACGCCAATTCGCAAATGCCGCCCAAGCTGATCCGCAAACATTGCGCCATCACCGCCGAAGGCGAAAAAATTCTGGAGACCGCCATCCAGCGCCTCGGCCTCTCCGCTCGCGCGCACGATCGCATCCTGAAAGTTTCGCGCACCATTGCCGACCTGGAAGGCGCGCCGTCGCTTGCCCCGAAACACCTCAGCGAAGCCATCCAGTACCGCACACTTGACCGCACCTACTGGGCCTGACGCCGCCCGAATGTACATGCAGAGTTTGCCAGCCCGCTTCGTAGTTGCTTCGCGCGGATTCGTGGATCACATCGCGATTCGCGCGCGAGAGATTTGGCTAGCCAGGATTTTTCGTGGACTTCGGATACTTCTCGCAGACATGCGCTGCGAACTCCTTGTCGCGCTGTTGCTGGTAATGCGCCTTCATCTCCTCGATGGAGTCGCCGCCAAGCGGCCCTGAAGGTTTGAACACCCATGCGCATTCGCTGCACACCCAGCCCTGAAAATTCTGAGATTCGAGTCGTACCAGTTTGCGACGCCTCGCTTCCATCGCCCCCTCGGGAATTGGTGTGGTAATGCTACCGCCGAATTCCACTCCCTTTGAATACACAGCAAGGTCCGACGGAATGTTCGCGGGCCGAACATTAACGATACAAGGAGGTTACTGTCTGTGGGGTATCCAACACTGCTGCGGGCCGCTATCGCAATCCGAGCTCATCCTCGAACTGCCGAATAACGTCGTAACACTCACAAGCGGATTTTTCCAGTTTCCTGCGGTTTACAACCTTCACTGCGCCGCGCACATATTCCACGATTCCATTCTTTTGCAGCACGGACGCCGCCAAGCTCACGGTGGACCGATCGGTGCCCATCATCGTCGCTACGAAATCGTGGGTGATGGGAAGCAACCCGGCACCCACTCGATCCTGCGTCATCAGCAGCCACCGCGAGAGACGCTGCTGTATATCGTGCAGCCGATTGCACGCCGCAGTCTGGGCCACTTGCATCCCTTGCAGCCCCGTAAGCCTGTTCAGCATGACCTGAAGCTGCGGCGCCGACCGCAGAATGCGTTGCAGCGCATTGCCCAATACTCGCGAGCCATCGCCGGCGATTTGGATTATTTCGCGCACGGAACTTCTGCTCAAACCGGCTGCCAATCCCGCGCCCACATAGCTCTCGTTGCCCACCACGCCTACTTCCACGGTTCGGCCGTCTTTGGTCACTACTACTTGCGAAACCATTCCCCGGTTCGGGAAATAAACGAATTCGATATTTTGCGTCGGTTCATGAAGGCTCAGATGACTCGGCAGGTCAACATACGTCAATTCCGCACGCATCAGTTCGTATTCATTATCGGCCATGGCTAGCAGTACTTTGTTCCTCACCGGTTTTCCGTCAATGCTGGTTCGCTCGTCCGCTGGTGCTACTCGAAAGTTTTTCCCGCTCATATCCATCCTGAAAGGCGTCAGAGCGCCTTGCACTAATTGCGTCGACGTTTACGTCCCTCGAAGGCAGCGTCCATTTAACCAGAAGGCCAGACGAACAATCTGTGCGAAACAGGACATCGCTCGACTTAAATCGGGAGCAAATCGCCTGGCGATGGAATGCGCATTATCCGGGGCTTTAGCGCCGTTAGCTCGCCAAAGTGCGCATGAATTTTGAGCCGGAACGGAATCTATACTAAACTCCAGCCGCGCGCCGCGCCAACATGGCTACGACCCCCAAATTTACTCCCGAACCTCGCTGGCCCGCGTTTGTCGCGATGCTTGCCGCAGGAGGCGTGTACCTGGCGCTGCCGGAGCGGCTGTCGGTAGGTCCCGGCTGGGGGTTGCTCGCGGTAATAGTGGTCCTGATGGTGCCGATCGCAGTATCGAACCGTCGTGGCGACTTCCACATCACCAGACCTCTGGTGGTAATCGCCAATGGCGCCATCACCGTGGGCATGATTACGTCGCTGGTGTGGCTGATTGAAGGCATCCCGCAACATCGCGACTCGCCGCTGGCACTGCTGCGTGGCGCTCTGGCGCTTTGGGTCACCAACATCGTGGTGTTCGCACTGTGGTACTGGAAGCTGGATGCGGGCGGCCCGTCGCGACGCGAGGCGCGGACCGGGCGCCTGAAAAGTTCCTTCCTTTTTCCGCAGATGTTGAACGAGGAAGGCCGGGATCCCAACTGGTCGCCGCAATTCATGGATTACCTGTTTCTCGCGTTCAATACCAGTACAGCCTTTTCGCCGACGGATACAGCCGTACTTTCGCGTTGGGCAAAAGCCGGCACGATGTTGCAGTCGTTGATCTCGCTGGCGATTGTGGTGCTGCTGGCCGCGCGCGCCGTAAATATTTTCTGAGTTCCTCATATCACCTGAAAACGCCGGGAGGGCCGCGATGCTCGCTTCCAGCAAGATGGTCGGAATTGTTCCCACGCTAGATTCCAAGCGAGCGCGGGAATTTTACGAAGGCAAACTTGGTTTTGAGTTTGTCAGCGAAGATCCCTTCGCGCTGGTGGTCCGCGCAGGCGACAGCAAGATCCGCGTCTCCAAGGTTCCCAAGGATTTCACTCCCGTCGCGTTCACTATCCTTGGTTGGGAAGTGCAAAATATTGAAGCAGTCGCCGCGTGGCTCAAAGGCCGCGGCGTGACCTGCGAGAAATACCCGTTCGTGCAGGATCACGAACTCGGCATCTGGACAGCGCCCAACGGCGACAAAGTCGCCTGGTTCAAAGATCCCGACGGCAACGTGCTTTCGGTCGCCCAGCATGTGTGAAGCGCGTGGCCTTTGGGTTTGACTCTGTAGCGGCCAGCTTCAGCTGGGCGCCTTTGACGTTGGTTTTGAATTTGTAGCGGCCGCCTGCTTTTGCATTTCAGGCGGGCGTCGTTGACGCTGCTTTTGAATTTGTAGCGGCCGCCTGCTTTTGCATTTTAGGCGGGCGTCGTTGACGTTGCTTCCGAATTTGTAGATGCGCACCCCAGCGCACCTTTGGTATCGTCCGCAACAAGCAGGGGGAAGCCATGCCGAAATCCTTGATCCTCGGAACCATCCTGGGCGGCCTGGCAGCTTTCGTGTGGAGCTCGATTTCCTGGGAACTGATCGGCTGGCACGAAAAAACCATGGTCGCATTCCACAATGAGGACGAAGTCTCCGCAGTAATTGCCTCGCACGCAGGTCAGGACGGCACCTTCATTTTGCCGGGCGTGCCGTCAACCGCGGGCATGACCCCGGAGCAAAAGAAGGCCGCGCTCGACGTCGTAATGCAGAAAATGCAGACCGGCCCCATCATGGTCGCAGCCGTGCGCCGCGGCGGGTTTGGTTCGTACGGTCGCGGCCTCATCGTCCAGCTGCTCAGCCTGATGGCCGCGGCATTCCTGCTTACGTGGCTGCTGCTGCAAACCACCGGCCTGAGTTACGCGCGCGGGGTCGCGTTTCTCGCCGTCGTCGGCCTCGCCGCCAGCGTAATCGTGGATCTTCCCAATTGGAACTGGTGGGGGTTCTCCGGCGCCTACACCGCCGTGAACCTCGCCGACTCCACGCTCACCTGGCTATTCGCGGGCCTGGTCATCGCCAAAGTGGCAAAGCCCGGCCAGCGTGCGACGGCCTAGTCGGTGCGGATCTCCCAACCATATCCATTGCGCACATCGAATCTGCCTCGACGTGTCAGAGTGGCCACCAGGCAGAGCCTGGCTGCGGTCCACCGTGGGGTGCCTGGAGTTCATTGACTTGCACTCCGGCGCTGTGATAACCATACTCGCGTTCTTTTATTAAAGGGACTCTCCCCGACCACGGATGGCGGCCAAAACCCAGCGGATCGAAGTCATGCTCGAGACGCTTCTCGAGAGCGTGGACCTCGCGGAAAGCATTTCCATGCGCGTGGCTGAAGCCGCCGGCTTTCCCGAGGAGGAAGTCCACAAGATCGGCATGGCCGTGCGCGAAGGCGTGATCAACGCCTACAACTACGGCAACCAGCAGGATCGCCAGAAGAAGATCATGATGACCGTGGAGCTGCAGCCGGACAACATGATCGTCCGCGTGCTCGACCAGGGCAAAGGGTTCGAGCTCACCGAAATCCCCGACCCCCTCGCTGAAGAAAACCTGCTGCGCACCTCCGGCCGCGGCCTTTTCCTGATGCGCGCCTTCATGGACGATTTCCGGGTGGAACGCGGCCCCGAGGGCGGCGCCCACCTGATAATGATCAAGAAACTGCCCCAGCCAGTTTCTGACAACGGCAAGCACAAACCAGAGTAGAATCACTACACGAGGTACCCGTGGCTCTCCAAGGAACACGCCGCCAATTGGGCGACGTAGTAATAGTTGATTTCAGCGGCAAGATTACGCTGGGCGAAGGCAGCGCCATGCTGCGCAATACCGTTCGTGAGCTGATCAATTCCGGCAACAAGAAGATCCTGCTGAGCCTGTACGACGTGGATTACATTGATAGCTCCGGCATCGGCGAGCTCGTCAGCGCCTACACCACGGTGAAGAATGCCAGCGGTGAGCTGAAGCTATTGCACCTCACCAAGCGCGTTCACGACATCCTCCAGATCACCCGCCTCTTCACCGTTTTCGACGTGCAGTCCGACGAACACACCGCCATCCACAGCTTCAAGTCCTAGCGGCCAGCTATTGCGTGGGCTGTTCCCCCGATTGCCGCATTGCGCCCCGCGTTTATGCTAATATTTACGTTTACTAAATCGTTTGGGGTGCACACTTGGCGCAGCATATCTCCCGCAAGGAACTGAAAAAGGACGAAGTTCGCGAAACACTGGCGCACGGCGCTGACGCGGTCCTGTCCCACAAGCAACTGACCCTTTATATTTTGCTGGCTGCGGTTTTGGTGGCTGTCGGCATCTTCGGCTGGCAAACCTACACCGAGCGCCAGACCGTGAAGGCTACCGCCGCGTACGACGACGCCATGAAGACCTTCCAGGCGCGCATTCGCACCGCCAGCGAGCCTGCACAGCCGGGTGAAACCACCTACATTGACGAGAAAAATAAATATTCCGACGCCGCGCAGAAATTCGCCGCCGTCAACCAGAAATACGGCCACACCCGTCCCGGCCAGCTCGCCGCCTACTACGCCGCTTTGAGCGATGAAAAGCTCGGCAAGAATGATGAAGCGAAAAAATGGCTGCAGGGCCTGTCCGAAAGCGGCGTGGAGGATTTTGCCGCCATGGCGCGCTTCGAGCTCGCGCAATTGAACGACCGCATGGGCCAAGGCGATGAAGCCGTCAAACTCTATCAGCAATTGATTGCGAAGCCGGTCGTGTTGGTGCCGAAGCCCGTGGTGATGATGGCGCTCGCTGAACATTACGGCGCGAAGAATCCTGCGGAAGCCACCAAGCTGTACACGCAGATCAAATCCGACTATCCCGACACGCCTATCGCCGAGCAAGCTACTCAGGAAATGAATCTCCTGCCCGGGAAATCCTGATCCTGCGTCGCCTTACCTTTTGGATTTTTTCTTCGCCCGCGCTGACGATTTCGCCGGCGCCACCAAATCGTAGCTGCCTTTCACCAGCTCGAGAATTTCGCTCCAGTCCAGCGGCGCGGCGTGCACGCGCAGCGTAACCCAGCCGTGCTTGCCGATATAAGGTGTGCGAAAAAATCGCGGATCGTCCAGAAATACGCCCTGTAGCAGCGTTCCCACTTTCAGGCAAATCCCCAGCTCGCCTTTGTATTCCTCCAGCACCGCAAACATTTTCTTTTCCACGCGAAATGTCGGGTGGCCGAACGTTACGCCCTCGGTAGCCGCCGGCAATCGTAGGCAGATTTTGCGAAGCCGCTTCAGGATCGCACCTTGCGAAAGCATCAGCGCATGATAGCAATTTCCACCGCATTCCGTTCCGCACACCTCGCGACCCCCTCAAGATCGGCTGTAGGGGCGGGTCTCAGACCCGCCCTCCCTATCGGGCTGAATATTTCCCCGATAGCGGCTAGAATGAGCTGAAAGCATGCTCGCACCCTACGCCATGGACGTGCGCCGCACTCGCGGCCGCCGCTTCCCGGAGCCGCAGCATCCCTATCGCAACGATTACGCGCGCGACCGGGACCGCGTCATCCATTCGCGTGCTTTCCGCCGCCTCGAAGCCAAGACCCAAGTATTCACCACGCGCTACTCCGATCACTTCCGCAATCGCCTCACGCACACTCTGGAAGTCGCGCAAGTGGCCCGCACAGTCGCCGGCGCGCTGCATCTGAACGCCGATCTCGCCGAATCGCTCGCGCTGGCGCACGATATCGGCCATCCGCCCTTTGGCCATGCCGGCGAAAAGCAGCTCGATCTGCGCATGCGCGCCTACGGCGAAGCGCTTCAACCACAATCTCCACGCGCTCTATATCCTGGAGCAATTCGAACAGAGCTACCTCGATTTCACTGGCCTGAATCTCACCTTCGAGGTGCGCGAAGGCATCATCAAACATTCGCGCGATTATTCTCCGGTTGAATTTCCGCAGCTCGCCGAATATCTGCTCGAGCAGCGTCCGCCACTCGAATCCCAGCTCATAGATTTCGTGGACGAGATCGCCTACAACACTGCCGACCTCGACGACGGCTTCGAAGCCCACCTGATTGATTTCAATCTGCTGCGCGCCGAAGTGCCCATATTCAATTCGGCGTACGAAGACGTGGACCGGCGCTATCCCAACGGCAAGCAGAAACTCAAATTCAACGAAGCGCTGAAACAGGTGCTCGATCTTCTGGCCACCGATCTGATCGAAACCACGCGCAGCCGCACGGAAGACTCCGGAGTCCAGACTGTCGAAGACATACGTCGCCAGCCCCACCGGCTCGCCGGCTTTTCACCGGCCGTTGCCAAGCTGAACGGCGACTTGAAGCGCTTCCTCTTCGCCCGGCTCTATTCGCAGCCGACCATCGTCGAGGATCGCGACCGCTCCGTAGCCGCGCTCGACGCGCTTTTCTCTTTTTACCTCGAGCATCCCGACCGCATGCCCCCTCAACATGCCGAACTCGCGCTGCGCCAGCCGCGCCATCGCGTGGTCTGCGACTACATCGCCGGCATGACCGATCATTTCCTGCTGCGTCAGTGCCACGACCTGCTCGGCATCCCCGCGACGCCCGCAACCTGAATCCTGACGTCTCCCTTGCATCTAACCACGAAAAGTCCCGCCGCTTTCTCAGCGTAAATTGGTCATTGTCCAATACGTGTCAGCCGCGCCATCTGCATTTGCCGCTTCCTTGACAACGCAGTCACTGGACTTATAATTGGAATTGCTCTATAACCACGGGGAAAGCCAATGTT
The DNA here is from genome assembly GCA_963821765.1 of uncultured Acidobacteriota bacterium. Taxonomy (GTDB): domain Bacteria; phylum Acidobacteriota; class Terriglobia; order Acidiferrales; family UBA7541; genus Palsa-295. The sequence continues at coordinate 211,060 of CAWGFF010000015.1, read as the reverse complement.
TCTGGATGTCAACGAACTCGCGCTGCGCAAGATACGCATCCGGAAGAGCTATACCCCCGGCACGCTCGATTTCCATTCCGGTGAATTCCACCAAGTCGAGCCGCTGGAAATTCGCGCCACCGCCGAGCTGGTCGAAGGCCAGATCCGCATCTACGGCAACCTGCACACGCGCGTCGAGCTGATCTGCGCGCGCTGCCTGGATACCGTGGTCGAGGAAATCAGCCGCGATTTCGATCTCTTCTACCGTCCCATGACTTCCATGGCCGTGGACGAGGAATTTCACCTGAATCTGGACGATACCGAGGTCGCCTTCTTCGAAGGTGACGGCCTGTTCCTCGCCGACATTCTGGCCGAGCAGGTGAATCTGGCGCTTCCGATGAAAGTCATCTGCCGCAGCGATTGCCGCGGCCTCTGTCCGCATTGCGGTGCCAATCTGAATAATGAAGAGTGCCGCTGCGAAAAGCATGCATCCGACCCCCGGCTTGCCCCGCTGGCCCGTCTGAAGCAGGACTGGTTCAAAAAGCAATAAGACGCTACAATACCTTTTCCATTTCGGCCGCTCTTGTAGCGGCCTGTCAATTGAGGAGCTGGAATGCCTAATCCAAAACGCCGTCACTCGCATGCGCGCAAGAACAAGCGGCGTGCCCATGATTTCCTTACGCCCTTATCCTTGGCCGAATGCCCCAACTGCCACGAGAAAAAGCTGCCCCACAATGCGTGTCCCCATTGCGGCTTCTATAAGGGCCGGGAAGTGATTGACACCGCTGCCAAGACAGCCTAAGTTTTCACCGCCTACCTTTCGATTTGGTGCTCTCTGGGTGCCCATGGGTGTATAGATGACCACCATAGCCGTTGACGCCATGGGAGGCGACCATGCGCCGCGCGCCGAAGTCGAAGGCGCGATTCTGGCCGCGCGTGAGCTAGGTGTCCGCATTATGCTAGTGGGCATCGAAGCCACCGTGCGCCAGGAACTCAGCCGCCACGGCCATCGCGGACTGCCCATCGAGATCGTCAACGCCACCGACGTAATCACCATGAGTGATTCGCCCTCGCAGGCGTTTCGGCGCAAGAAGGAAAGCTCGGTGCATGTTGCCGCGCGACTGGTGCGCGATGGCAAAGCGGAAGCTCTGGTGAGCGCCGGCAATACTGGCGCGGTCATGACCGTCGCTCGCTTCGTGCTGGGCACGCTTGCCGCTGTGGACCGTCCCGCGCTCGCGGCCGCTTTCCCCAACATGAAGGAAAAAGTCACCGTCATCCTGGACGTCGGCGCTAACGTTGATTCCAAAGCTGAACAGATCGAACAGTTCGCGGTGATGGGCGAGATTTATTACCGCACCATCTGGGGAACGAAGCGCCCCCGCGTCGCTCTGCTTTCCATCGGCGAAGAAGAAATGAAAGGCAACGAGCTGACCCGCGAAGCTGCGGCGCGCTTGAAGCAACTATCCCTAAATTTCGTCGGCAACGTCGAAGGCCGCGATGTGTTCCGCGGCGATGTGGACGTGATTGTGTGCGACGGCTTCATCGGTAACATCGCGCTGAAAATCAGCGAAGGTCTGGTCGAACACATCGGCGCCATGTTGAAAAAAGCCATCAAGAGCAGCCTGAAATCGCAGGTCGGCTACGTGCTTTCCAAAGACGCGTTCGACAGTTTCCGCAAACGCACCGATTCTTCTGAATACGGCGGCGCGCCTTTGCTCGGAGTCCGGGGTATCACCATCATCGGACACGGCCGGTCCAACCCCGTCGCGGTCAAGAACGCCATTCGCGTCGCCACTGAGCTGTGCCGTTCGCGCTTCAACGAGAAAATCGAACAGGAGCTTTCCGCTGCCGCCGTTGCTTCGCGCGGCTGACCTGCGCGGAACCGCCAACCCCTCATGAGCAAACTCGCATTCCTTTTTCCCGGCCAGGCCTCGCAGTATTGCGGCATGGGCAGCGACCTCGCTGCAAATTTTCCGGAATCGAAAGCTGTTTTCGATGAGGCCGATGCCGCGCTCGGATTTTCCATCACCCAGACCTGCTTCGAGGGCACTGAAGAAGCGCTGAAGCTCACCGAAAACACGCAGCCCGGTATCCTGACGGTCTCGACCGCCGCCTATCGCGCTCTGGAAAAGAAGGGAATTGTTCCGGATTTCGTCGCCGGCCACAGCTTGGGTGAATATTCCGCGCTGGTGGCGGCCGGTGGATTGGAATTTTCCGCGGCGGTGAAATTAGTCCGCGCGCGTGGAAAATACATGCAGGAAGCCGTGCCAGCCGGCCAAGGCGCCATGGCCGCGATCCTCGGCCTTTCGCCCACAGAAGTTGCGGACATCTGCAAAAAAGCCGCCGAAAATGAAGTCGTCTCTCCCGCGAACCTAAATTCGCCAGAACAAACCGTCATCTCCGGCTCGGCCGCAGCCGTGAAGCGCGCCGTCGAAATTGCCACGCAGAGCGGTGCCAAGCGCGCCGTCATCCTGCCGGTCTCAGCTCCGTTCCATTGCGCGCTGATGATGCCCGCGCAGCAGCGCCTCGAACGTGACCTGCGCGCCGCGAAATTCAATGCCCTGAAAATCCCGCTGGTCACCAACGTGGACGCCCAAGCCATCACCAGCGCTGACGAAGCCCGCGACGCGCTCATTCGCCAGGTCACCGCGCCCGTCCGCTGGCTCGATTCCGTGCGCGAAATGATCGAATCCGGTGTGACGGTCTTCGTAGAAGTAGGCCCCGGCAAAGTCCTGACCGGCCTGTTGCGTCAAATAGACCGCTCCGTCCGCGTCTTCAACGTCGAAGATTCCGCCTCCCTAAACTCCACAATGGAAAAACTAGCCCAAGCCCGCGCCGAAGTCCGCGAACCGTAATCCCGCGCCTCAGTATCTGTTGTGCCGCCGCTCTCGACGATGCATCCAGTTGCCAGACCCATTCCTCATAAGGTAGTTTCAATCTCTATGTTCTCACTCCAAGACAAGGTCGCTCTAGTCACCGGTGCCTCGCAAGGCATCGGCCGCTCCACGGCACTCGCGCTCGTAGTCGCGGGCGCAAAAGTCGCCGTCGCCGCGCGTAATGCCGAAAAGCTCGCAACACTGGTAACTGAAATCGAAGCCGCCGGCGGCAGTGCGCTAGCCGTCCCACTCGACGTAGCCGACCCCGGCCAGGTGAAAACCGCGTTCCAGCAAATTCTCACGAAGTTCGGCAAGCTGGATATCCTGGTGAACAACGCGGCCATCACGCGCGACACGCTCGCCCTGCGCATGAAGCTCGAAGATTGGGATGCCGTGCTGCGCACCAACCTCACCGGCGCGCACCTCTGTATTCAGCAAGCGCTCGGCGCGATGCTCAAGCAGCGCTCCGGCCGCATCATCAATATCAGCTCCGTGGTCGCGCAAACCGGAAATGCCGGCCAAGCCAACTACGTCGCCTCGAAAGCCGGCCTCATCGGCCTCACGCGCGCCATCGCCGTTGAAGTTGCCTCACGTAACATCACGGTGAACGCCGTCGCGCCCGGCTTCATTGATACGCCGATGACCGCGCCGCTGGCGCAAGAACTGAAAGACAAAATGAAATCCATGATCCCGCTAGGCCGCTTCGGCAGCGAAGCCGACGTAGCCGCCGCCATCGTCTTCCTCGCCAGCGACGAAGCCGCCTACATCACCGGCCAAGTCCTCGACGTCAATGGCGGCCTCTACATGGGCTAGCGCAGTTCACATCCCATACCGCGAACCATCACTGCGCCGCGCATGTATATGTCACAACTCGAATCCGCCACACCCGCTGTCCGGTCGTCGGCTGATATTCCTGCTTCCATTTCGCCCCGGCGTCCCGCACCAGATCCTGTTCGCCGGCCGTCTTGCAACGAGAACTCAAGGACGCCCGAATCTCCTCCATCGAAGGACCCGGCACCCCGAAACTCAGCCCATCGAAAACTGCAACAACGGATCTCGTAGGAGCGCCCGCATCAATCCACTCCTGCGGCGAATAGATGTTGGGCGCCTTTACCGACGATGGCAAAATCCCCGCGAAATGTCCTATCGTCGCGGGATTGGTGGACGGCGTGAAATATGTCAGATAAAAAAAGAACGAAGGATTGTTACCAATCACGATCCCACCGTTGCCCGCAACTTCCGCAGCTTCTCGCGCCACTTCATCCCATGGCTCGGTCCAATGAGGCGCAGCATAAAGTTCGCGCGAGAAAATGCCGAACCAGCCAATCGCGCCCACCACAATCAGCGAGCCGGCCAGCCACCGTCGCGCGGACGGCGCCGTCATCGTCGCCAAAGTGGTCCCGATGGGAAGGATCAGCCACGGACTAATCATCAGCGACCGGCGCGTCGTTACAATTTGCAGAAATGTCATCACGGTCAGCAGCGCCGCGAAATACAAAAAGAATCGTCGCGCTTCCGGCTTCGCGTAAATCAATACCAACAGCAACACGCAAGCAATCGCGAGACCCGCCGCAATCCCCGGCACCCAGAACCACGGCGCGACCGACTCGCTCACAAATAAACAGTAGAGATTGTAAACGCCGGTCGCAGGCGGGGAACTCGCACGGCCAGTTACCGTACCGACGTGCAGTTCCGTAACGAACGCCCGCATGATCGGAATGGACGCCCCGATCAGAAATAGTCCGGTGGCCAGAAAAAGCAGCCACGTCCGCCGCTCGCGCCCAAATCGCAACAAAAGATCCAGTCCCAATAATCCCAGGACGGCCCATCCAAAATAATTCGTATAGACCAGCGCCAACGCGCACGGCACTAGCGGCATCCAATTTCTTGGCGACGGATGCTCGACATATTTGAGGTAAACGAAGGTGAGCAAGGAAACCAGCAGGAACGTGAATGAATACCAGCCCGCCAGTCGCCCAAGGTGAAATCCATAGGGCCACAGCAGAAGCAGGATCAATGTGTACGTCCCGGCGCGGTCACCGCCCATCCGCCGCGCCGCTTGCACCAGAAACCATGCGCCCAGCAGATAGAAAATAACCGAGGGCAGCCGAATTAAATGGATATTCCCGTCGGTAAGCCACAGCCATCCGTGCAGGATCATGTCAGACAACGGCGGATGTTCATGCTGGCCGCCGCCAACAAACAGTTTGATCGTCGTGAAGGCAGGCCTGGCCGCCGCATCAATGATGGCGATTTCGTCATCTACCGGCGTGAACCACGGATTGCTCGCCATCATTGCCGCGCCGAGTACCGCCAGCGCGACGGCTACCCAAGCCTCGCTGCCGAAGCGCTGCAGGAAAGTGGCCTTGCGTTGAGTTATTTCAGAGTGATTTGGCTCAGGAATCAAGTAGATGCGGATGGTACCGGGGAAAAAGAGACGGGTCAAGTCCGGCAGTTACTGCTCAATACTTGTCCGCTCGTACTATCACGAGATTCGGCGCGCAACTGGTATCATCTTTTTGGAACTAACTTGAACTCTTGTTGGAAGAAAAAAAGGAAGACGCTAAAAGCAATCGTGGATTCCCACAAAACAAATCCGCGCTGGAAATCTCTAGGCCGAACAGCCAGAATCTCGGCGATTCGCTTCGCGGGCCACGCAGTTCTGGGCCTAGGCCTCCTGCTTGGCGCCTTCCCAGTCGCAGCCCAAACTCCCTCTCAGCGCTCTGCCCCGGTCCCGTCTCCAGACAGTCCTTCGCCTGACGCGCCCGCAGCCGATCAGCGGCAACCCGACCCACAATCGCCGGGAAATATCAGCGGCACAGTCGTTGATCCGTCCGGGGCAGCGGTCACCGGAGCACATGTGGTTCTCACGCGTGACGATAAGACTCCCAAACAAGAAGTTCAATCCGGCGACGATGGCCAATTCTCCTTCGCCGGTGTTCCTCCCGGCCCGTTCCAGATCACCGTCACTTCGGAGCTCTTCACCACGCAGAAAGCGTCAGGCATTCTGCGTCCCGGCGAGATTCTCGTTCTTCCGCAAATCGTTTTCGCTCTAGCGACAGAGGCCACCCAGGTCCAGGTCACTGTCCCGCGCATCGAAATCGCCGAGGAAGAGCTCAAGGTCCAGGAAAAGCAGCGCATCTTCGGCGTCATTCCCAATTTCTACGTCAGCTACGTTCCTGATGCCGCTCCTCTCGATTCCAAACAAAAATTTCAGCTCGCCTGGCGCAGCACCATTGATCCAGTCAACTTTGCAATCACCGGAGCCATCTCAGGAGTTCAGCAAGCTACCAATACTCCCAGCGGATACGGCCAGGGCGCGCAAGGCTACGGTAAGCGCTACGGCGCCTCGTACGCCGATCTAGTCACCGGCACGTTCATCGGTGGCGCAATACTTCCTTCGCTCCTGAAACAGGATCCGCGCTATTTCTACAAAGGCACCGGCAGCGTGCGCTCGCGTGTGCTCTACGCGCTGGCCAATTCCGTCATCTGCAAAGGTGACAATCGTCACTGGCAGGCAAATTATTCCAGTATCCTTGGCAGCCTGGCTGCTGGTGGGATCTCCAATCTTTACTACCCGGCGGAGAATCGCAATGACGCTGGCTTAATCGTCGAGAACACCCTGATTGGCATCGGTGAAACCGCCGCCACCAACCTCTTGCAGGAATTCGTAATCCGCAAGCTCACCCCGAACATCTCGCACCAACATCCCGCCACGCCGTAACGCCGCAGCATCTTAACGCCTCCTTAGCTAGGCCGCTGAATTTGTGAATCGCTCTCAGGGCGACGCACCCTGAGATTCGGCAGTGCCTAATCGAAGGGCAACGGCCGTCCCGTCCTGCGGCTGCGGCCTCTGCGCGCTCTGCGTTAAGCATTTGGGTTGCGCTCAAGAACCTCGCAGTGCACGCCGGCCCACCGCGTGTCAAAGGTTGACCCAGCATTAAGCCCCGCATAGAATGGCAAGGTTGTGTTGAGGGCGCTACCCCAGCCTGTCGTGGGACCGGGGATTTCCAGACAGCCGATACCGGAGGAACAATCAGAATGGCCAGCGTCGAAGAACGCGTGAAAACTATTATTGTCGAGCAGCTCGGTGTGGATGAAGGCGAAGTCACTCCCACCGCCTCCTTTGTGGACGACTTGGGCGCCGATTCGCTCGATACCGTCGAGCTGGTAATGGCTTTTGAAGAAAATTTCGGCATTGAAATTCCTGATGAAGACGCCGAAAAAATCGCCACGGTCAAAGACGCCGTGGATTACATCGAGAAACACGCCAAGGGCAAGTAACGCGCTCGCCCGTCGTCCCATTCCGTACAGGAGAAGTTCTCTTTGAATCGTCGAGTTGTGGTTACGGGCGTTGGATTGGTTTGCGGCTGCGGCATTGGCACCGAAGAAGTCTGGCGCAATCTGCTGGCCGGCAAGAGCGGCATCCGCGCCATCACTCACTTTGACGCCACGGCCTTCGATTGCCGCATTGCCGGAGAAGTCCGCGATTTCGATCCGCTGAACTGGCTCGAGAAAAAGGAGCTGAAGAAAACCGGGCGCTTCATCCAACTCGCACTCGCTGCCGCCGATTTCGCCATGCACATGTCCGGCCTGCAAGTAACCCCGGAAATCGCGGACTCCACCGGCGTCTATATCGGCTCCGGCATCGGCGGATTCGACGTGATCGAGCGCGAACATTCCAAATTTCTCGCGGGCGGTCCTGGCAAAATCTCGCCATTTTTTATTCCAGCTACTATCGTCAATCTCGCCGCCGGTCACGTTTCCATCCGTCACGGCGCGAAAGGGCCCAATTCCGCCACCGCCACGGCCTGCTCCGCTTCCGCGCACGCGATTGGCGACGCCTTCAAGATTATTCAACGCGGCGCCGCCGACGTGATGATTACCGGCGGCACCGAAGCGGCCATCACGCCCATGAGCGTCGGCGGGTTCGCCGCTATGCGCGCTCTCTCCACGCGTAACGACGATCCCGAACACGCCAGCCGCCCGTTCGACGCCGACCGCGACGGCTTTATCGTCGGCGAAGGCTCCGGGATGGTGATTCTGGAATCTCTGGAATACGCGCAGCGACGCGGCGCGAAAATTCTCGCGGAAATTGTCGGCTACGGAATGTCCGGCGATGCCTATCACATCACACAGCCTGCCGAGCACGGTGACGGCGGTTATCGCGTCTCGATGGCCGCGCTGAAAGACGCCAACATTTCTCCCGACGACGTCGGCTACGTGAACGCGCACGGAACTTCCACGCCTATCGGCGACGCCATCGAAACCGAAGCGCTGAAACGCGTTTTCGGCGCGCGCGCCAAAAAAGTTCCCATCAGTTCAACCAAATCCATGACCGGCCATCTGCTCGGCGGCGCCGGCGGCCTCGAAGCCGGAATCAGCGTACTCGCTCTGCGCGACCAGATCATGCCGCCCACCGTAAATTACGAAAAGCCCGATCCCGAGTGCGACCTCGATTACATTCCCAATCACGCGCGCAAAGCGGAAGTCACCTACGCGCTATCGAATTCCTTCGGCTTCGGCGGCACCAACGCCTCCCTGCTCTTCAAGCGCTGGGTGGAGTAGCGCAGTTGGTGGCATAGGCCTGCCCGCCTAAGCGGGCAATCTTGCATGTGCGCCTCGCGATTTGTCCCGTTGCCCCCAATACGAAATTCTGATAGAAACTATCAGATTGTTCGCACAGCCCTTTTTCGGAGGCATTCTTGAAAATCGCAGTCTGCGTCAAACAAGTCCCCGCCAAAGACGCTCCGCTCGCCATCCTCGAGGGCAGCGGCTGGATTCGCGAATCGGACATCGGCTTCGAAACCAATGAGCCGGACACCTTCGCGCTCGAAGAGGCCCTACGCCTGAAAGAAAAACACGGCGGCGAAGTGGTGGCCATCTCCATGGGCCCCGAACGCGCCAAGCAAACCATCAAGGAAGCGCTTGCGAAAGGCGCCGACCGCGGCATACACGTTTCCGATGCTAATTTTTTCAAACTCGATCCGCTCGCGTCCGCACGCTCTCTCGCCGCAGCGATCCAAGCCGAGAATTTCGATTTGATTCTCACCGGACTGCAAAGTGACGACCAAGGTTTCGGCCAGACCGGCGTGCTGCTCGCCGAACTTCTTGGCCGCCCGCACGCCACGATCATCATGGCCATCGAAATCGTCGAAAATCACATGAAACTCAAGCGCGAGCTCGAAGCCGGCTGGTTCCAGCACGTCGAATTGCCGCTGCCCGCCGTGCTTTCCATTCAGTCCGGCATCAACAAGCCGCGCTACGCCACGCTGAAAGGCATCATGGCCGCCAAGAAAAAAGAAATCGCCACGATAGATCGCGCGACTCTCGGCGTGCCCGACGCGCCCACGCAAAAAGTGGAGCGCATCTACATGCCGCAAAAAACCAAGAAAACTGAATTCATCACCGGCCAGCCCAAAGAAATCGCCGCCAAGCTGGTGGAAAAACTGCGCCACGAAGCGCGAGTCTTATAGGGCCAAAATGAAAATTCTCCTGATCACCGAACAACGCGAAGCCACCTGGAACAAAGTCAGCTTCGAAACTCTAGCCGCCGCCCAGCAAATCGTGCAACAAACGAAGGGCACGCTCACCGGCGTGGTCATCGGCAAAGGCATTTCTGCCCTAGCCGCCGACCTGTCCGCCTACCAACTCGACGAAGTACTCGCCGTCGAACACGATCTCCTCGAAAAATACACGCCGGACGGTTTCGCGCTAGCCCTCCGCCAGGTAATCGAGTCCGCAAAACCCGACCTCGTCCTGTTCCCCCACACCTACCAGGTCCGCGACTTCGCGCCCAAGCTCGCAGCCTCGCTCCACAAAGGCATGATCGGCGATTGCATCGCGTACCGCTACGAAAACGGCAAACTCATTTTCGTCCGCCAAATGTTTCAAGGCCGCACCTCCGCAGACGTCGTCTTCACCGGCGAAGCTCCTTGGATCGCTTCCTTCCAAGCCAGCGCCTTTCGCGCCGACCTGGCCACGAAACATTCCAGCGGCACAGCGCCCGTGAAATCCGTAAGCGTGGACCTGAAGCCAGAGCAGATCCGCACCAAGCCGCTCGACCTGTTCCGCGAGGCCAAGCAAGCCGTGGACCTCACGCAAGCCCCGATCCTCGTTTCCGTCGGCCGAGGCATCAAAGCTCCCGAAAATATCGCCCTCGCCGAAAAACTCGCAAAATTAATGGGCGGCGAAATCTGCGCCTCGCGCCCCATCTGCGACGAAGGCTGGCTCCCGATGGATCGCCAGATCGGCAGCTCGGGCCAAACCGTCGCGCCCAAACTTTATCTCGCGCTCGGCATCAGCGGCGCCATCCAGCACGTGGTCGGCATGAAGGGCGCTCGCACCATCGCCGCCATCAACAAAGACCAGAACGCTCCCATCTTCGAAGTGGCCGACTACGGCATCGTGGGCGACCTCTTCGAAATCGTCCCCGCCCTGATCGAAGAACTGGAAAAATCAAAATAAGTCCGGGTAGCGCAGGCAGCCGGCGCGCCACCCTTCGAGCCTGTCCCAGGATGGGCAAACTTGTATTGAATAGAAAATTGCTTCTCCTTTGTTTTCAATAGAGCTCTCCACAGAATGATGATTTTGTTAGGTTTATTTGTATCGAATAGACATGAGGTGAGGCAGTGACGAGTGATGAGTGACAAGTGATTGGCGGGGTGCGGCGCGGGCCCGCCTCGGCGGGCAGGCGCCGAAGTGGCCGAAAAACTAGCGATTAGAAAAAATTTTCTCATTTGTTATGAGCGAGTTAGCTCGATTTTTAATATTTTGACGACTAGCGATTAGAAAATAGCGGACGGAGAGGGGGCTGGCGCGGTGGCTGTTGAAGCGCGAGTAGCGTGGACCATGAAGCCCCCTTGTGGTGATGAAATTAGCGCACGACTGATGATAACACAGTCGTTACGGTAATTCAAGTGCAAACTGTGGGGTCGGGATCGCGGTTCTGCCGGCGCACGCGGAGAGGCTCTGCAGCGTCGGACCAGCATGTGACGTAGGAATTCGACGGATCGGTTCTCGGGGCGCCGCGTCTAAACCCCGACCCTTCGCATGAAACAAAGGCGCGAAGGATCGGGCACCCGGAAATTCAAATGCGTGCGTCGAGGTGGCGTGGAAGGGTGCGCCACCCGCCTCCCTGATCCCATTACTACTAGCGCGGCTGAGCCTGTTTCGTTGATTCCGCGCCGACCAGCTCGGAGCTTTGAACGGCATCTGTCGATTTCGGCACGTGGTATCGGGTTAGGTACGGCATTAGAGGCGTGACCTCAAATGGCATTTTCTCTCGCGACGACAGCAGGGGAACCTGCTTGGTCTTCAGGAAGTCAACGCTGTCATCCCATGGATTCATTTTGATTCGACCACCCACAGGAAGAGCTGCGACCTGTTCTAGCTTGCCCGCCTCCAACGTAGGCGCGCCACTCGCTAACTCTGATTTGAGATAGATGCTGTTGCCGAGGCGTGGGCTAATCAGGGCGGAAAGCGCTTTGGCCTCTTCGTTCAGCTGAACGAGGAACAGGGCGGCGGTCCCGAGTTTGTCTTTGTATGGAGACTTTCTTAGAAGTTCGACCGCTCGTGCATTCGCAGCTTGCACCTCCTCTGGTTTTTCCTTGAAAGAATAACGACGCAGCGCTTCGAGTGGAGCTACTCTGGCGAAGTCGCTGAAGGCGTACTGGTCCACCAAAGGATTGGGAGTCATCGCGTCAGCCATGCCTTGAGCCAAGACCGCCGCCAGGGTTGGCTCGTCTGGCAGTACGTCGAGAAGCCCTCGACTCACAACGATCATCCGGCCGACCGCGAACAGCTCAAAGGTGCCGACCGTTGCTACCCGGCAGTGCAGATCGACATCGAGATTGTTGGTGACTTCGATGTTGTTGACGACCGTATCGAGAACTTTGTCTATTGGACCCGCCGGCGCCAACAGACCGGCTCGCTCCATTCCCTGGACGACGTTCTCTTCTGCCTGGCTGTTCCACTCGCGCTTGGACTCAACAGCCGATCGGTCATGCCCTGCTTCCTCGTCCTGAATTGCCGTCGGAGATTCAATCTCCATCGAGGAGAACTCGGCCTGCTTGTGGGCGCTGCTCAGGCTGTAGCCCCACAATCTGGTCTCCGCTTTGAACCGAAGATGGTTGCCAAAAACGTATTTCAGATTTAATTCCTGGCAGTAAATGTAAGACGGTAGCCACATTCCTTCCTGAACGTTGACGCGCCAACTGTCGAAATGGCTGTTCAGGTCGCGTTTTAGATAGACGGTGTCGATATCGGAGTAGGCTCCGTTGAAGCGGACGATAAAATAGTCCCTGTCTTCGGCCCAGATGCGTCCACGAAAGCGGCCTTTACCGGATTTTGGAAGTGGCGTGACATCGAAAACCGCGCAGCGCACATCACCCAAGAACTCACGACCCACGTAGTCGAAGTGATAGTGCTGCTTGTCGAATTTGTGCGGATCAACGTAAATCATTTGCAGGAACGAATTCGCGCTATACCGCCCCGTCCCGAACCCCTTCATGGGTTCGCCGTCATACGGCAACATGGAACGGTCATCAGTGGTTTTGGAAAGATCCGCCTGCCCTAAGAATATCGCGTCGTGCGTAGGGATCGTTCCCGAGTCCTTATCCAGCTTCACCTCTTGAAGGTACGTTTGCACGATGGGGGCGTAGCCGCGGACGATTCCGACCTCGACGTGTTCTTGAGCAATGATTCGGTCAACGGCCGCGTCGGTCGTCGCCGGGGGCGCGAGTTTAGACTTTGCAGGCCACTGTTGCGTTTGACTATCGGAGCTATGCGGCATCGATTGCTCCTGCGCGATCGATGTGAGAATCGTTGCGAAAAACAAGACCAAAGACACCTGCACCGCTTTACGCATTTTCTAGTCCTCCGTGTCCCTCAGTAGGCGAGTTCGAAAACGATGTGAATCACTGCTCCTGAATCGATCGGCTGTCCGTTTTTCTGCGCGGGTTGAAACTTGATCTGGCGGGCCGCATTTTCTGCTGATTCATCTAGGCCGTATCCCAAACCTTGTAAGACGCTCTGCACCTGGACCTGACCTGCGGCCGTGAAAACAACTTGCAGGAGTACTTCGCCTTCGATTTTTTTAGCTCGACCTTCCGGCGAATAGACCGGTTTGGGTTTATCTATAATCCGAACGGGCGTCACGGCTGGGACTTGGCTAGATTTTCTCGGCTTGGACGGAGAGTCGTTCGCGAGATCGTTGGAGAAGGAGCCTTGCAAGACGCCTGCTCTGCTCCCGGCACCGCCTATCACGCCGCCCGGAAGCCCTTCCGAAAACTTGGCATTCACCACGCCACCTTGTCCGGGATTCAACCCAGAAGTTGAGTCACCAAGTTCGGGTCCATCATGCCCAGCAAATGCGCCTGTCTGGACACCTTCGCGCGGTTTCTTGAGGGTAGGGATGCTCAGGGCTGGTGCGACCAGGGGAGCAGGCGAGACGACGGTAGTCGCGACTTCCGCAAGATCAGGAATCGCCGGATTACTTCGAGTAGTTCTGACCGGGCTAGCTAAGGGCGCTTTGGGAATGGGTGACGCAATCCGCGGAGCTGGAACAGGCTCTTCCAGTGCCGGAGCCAGAACCTGAACGATTTCCCGATCGCGAGGAAGTGGGACGGTTCGTTTGTGCTCAGGCTTCCAGCGAGCTATCGCTTCCGGTTTGACGAGTTCGGTTGCGAGATACCGCCTAACCGGAGTGAACGTCTCGGTAAAAACAATTGGAACTACCACGAGGCAAAGCGTGATGACAATTTGAAGGCCTGCCGCCGCAACCATTGACCTCCAGCGCGGGCGCGACTCAGGAATTAGCGCTTCACGAATTATTACGGTGCGAGGTGCCGTTTCGTCCATCGCCTCTACGAGGTACTTCATCCAGCCAACCGGCGCTGCAAGCGGATCATCACGACGGTCGTTCTGTGCAGATAGCGTGTACTGAATCTGTCTCATTGGTTAACTCCGATTGTTTTTGTGCGACGAGGACCGACATGTGCATTTGAAACACCAATTCGATTCGGCACATTAGAATGGGCTTAGAAGGATTTTGTGCCGGCGTGATTCGCGAAACGTCCCATTGTGGATTTCCGGAAGCCAATACGGGAAGAAAACCGGCGCAAAACGAGAGAAAATGAGTACAAATACGGAGAAACGTTCACCTCCGGTACAGAAGGCCCTTGCGGTAGGAACGAACGTCTCTAGGCGCGTGCCGATTACGGCAACTCGTTCGATGGCGTACTATTACACGTATATTACTCTATAGTATATATTGGTATTGACTTAGTAAGTAGCCCCGGTTACAAATCGAACGCGAGATGTACTGCTCCAGCCTGGAGTCAACGAATGTGGTTTCTGAATCTTACAACGCCTGATCACGGCACATTCGTTCAACCTCCGTCACTCGTTAGACGACGACGTCCCAACGAGCCGTCGCAACTGTCGGTCAATATTTAGTCCGAGCACAAGCGGAAGCCGCAACCTCCGCACTCAGTAGTTTCAGAACTAAAAGCGATCGAAATTCTACCGCGTCACCCTTGCCGTCTTTGCGGCACGTAGCGTGCTCTAGAGTGTCATTGGAGCTGCACACGTGATCAAGACAGTCTTGGCTGTGGAGCGAGTTCGTCGTATGCGGGGTGGCGCGCAGTCACACTTAATGCGCTGCTCGGACGGAGAGTATTATGTCGTTAAATTCCAGAACAATCCGCAAGGTACACGAATTCTCGCAAACGAAATGTTGGGAGGTATGTTGGCGGCCCGATTAGGACTGCCAGTGCCAGAGATCGCCATCGTCGATGTAAGAAGCTGCCTCATCGAGCACACCGAAGATCTCGTTGTCCAGCTCGGGCGGCGGCGTTACCCCTGTAGTCCGGGATTGTGCTTCGGCTCTCGTTACGCGTCGGAAGCGAATCAGTCAGGCGGCCGGACTATGCTTGAAGTTTGGGACTTTCTACCCCGGGATCACATGCCGCGTGTCACGAATCTAGTGGACTTTGCAGGTATGCTCGTGTTTGACAAATGGACTTGCAATACAGACGGCCGCCAAGTTGTCTTTGTTCGCGTCGCTCCTGAGATCTTCAACGTAGTGATGATCGATAATGGGTTTTGCTTCAATGCAGCCGAATGGAATTTTCCCGATGCGCCTCGACGCGCGCTCTACGCCCTGCCCTATGCTTACGAAACTGTGCTGGGGATTCACACCTTTGAACCGTGGCTTCGACTTCTAGAAACAAAATTCGACAAGCGATGGCTCGCAGAGGCCGCGGAAGAGATTCCCCGAGAATGGTATGCGCGGGCCGCGAATGCACTCGCAGCCCTCCTCGACAAGCTCGAACGTAGGCGCACCTTAGTCGGAGAGTTGTTGCGAGCGGCGTGCACCGGATCTCCCGTGCATTTTCCGAATTGGGGTGGCCGATGTGGCTTGATTCAATTTGATGGCGGAAACGCTGAGCCGGAACGGTCGGACGCTAGGGCAGCGGGAGCCCCTGGCCCGACCCACGGGACCCCGCGCCCGGCAGGATTTGATTTCGGCACAGCGAAGGCATTTAGACAATTCCATTCGTTGTTAGGAGAAAATCCGGAAAAACACGGCCCTCGACAGCGGTAAGCATACTGATCCCTAGAAAACTGCGGGTCGCGCGAGGATCGGCTCAACTCCGTTTCGCTATCGTTGACGCCATGTGAATCAAAAGCTCGCGAATCTTCTCGATGGCGCGCGAAGCGACTCGAAGGGCATCCGATCAAACGGCAACACGGTGCGGCCGATGCCGGGGTTCCGCTCGCTGCACACGGTTACCAACATAAGGGGACGGACTCTGCGAAGTGCCGGGAGGTCGGAATTCGCGGATGCTCGGCATCGGCTGAATCGTTCTCAAGAGGCCAACGGCTTCGGCAACGTGTGCCTCGGCCAGTAGGACTTGAGCGACCGAACGCGGAGTGCCGGAGTGTTCCAAGCGACGCCGGAGGTCCGTCATCACGCTCACTAGGGCACCGGCGGCCAGGCGAATACAGAATTCTTCGTTGGTCGAAGTCGTGAGTGCAAATCTTACAGTTGCGGACTTTCGCATGAGCAGCCTCCTTACCTCGTCATCGGCAGGAGTAACGGTAGCTTTGAATGGTCGTCAGCGCTCTGGACTCAAGCTGTGACAACGCGGCAGTCTAAGGTTCCCTGCCGATAGAGAGGGGTATACCGGTCGGGAGTCTGACAGATGCCAACGCTAGGCATGGTAATACTAGAACGATGCATCAATAGTCTATGCGTAATGACCGCATCGAGGATGAGGATTAGTACCGAGTGAAGCAGCGGGAAGAGTCGCAGAATCCGAGCGTCACCTGCATTTTGCTAATCTTTCCGTCCCGACAGCGCCTTGGACAATTCTTCCAGTGCCCCATCGAGAAGACCGGACGCCATGATCAAACGGGAAGTAACGTCGGAGTCGCGGGTGTGTTTAATTATCGCGCTCAGATCCGATTTCAAAATACGGATTTTCTGGACAAGTCCGGCAAGGTGAATGGAGTCCGGATTCGATCTTGATTCCCCAGTGCTCATGGGTCCGCCTTGCTGCCGTCAGCGAAATCCCTGTAAATTCTTGAGTTGGGCCTGGACCGGGAACGGATGCTCACGCGAAGTTTACGGACATCTGTTGAATTGCACAATACACGGTTTACCCGAAGCGAGCAAAGGGATCGTTCGGCGGGCGGGTCGCGACCCTTCCACACCGCCTCGACGCACGCATTTGAATTTCTGGGTGGCCCATCCTTCGCGCCTTTGTTACATGCAAAGGGTGGGGGATTAGACGCCCCATCATTGACCAGCACCGCCGCCGAGTACCGGACCCTCGTCCGCCAGCGGCGGCTCGACTGCGGAGTGATTTTACGTGCTTGCGGTTGCGATGATTATGCCGCCTGTGAGGAAGGCAGGTTATCAGGGTAAACCCGTTCGACGCTGCCACAGGCAGGGCCTCAGGGTAAGCCCGTTCGAACCTGCCACCGGCAGGTTCTCAGGGTAAAGCGGGGGGCGGCGGGGACTACCAGCGATCTCATTAGTAAGTCGCGACAATCGAAAGGCGCGGCTTCAGGGGTTAAAGCCCGTCGCTTGCACGGCTATTCGGCGGGGCTGAAGCCCCGCCCTTCTGGGTCGCCCACTTATGAGATGACTTGGAGAGAGGCGCTTATGCTGACGGCGGCGTAGCGTGCTTGCCAGGCGAATTTGTGGGCTTGGATGTGGGCCCAGCGCGTTTCCTGCTCTGATATCATGGCTTAATGACAGACAGTGCCAACGTCGTGCGGGAACAACTTGAAGCGGATGTGCTGATCATTGGCGCTGGGCCCGGCGGGCTGGCGTGCGCGCTACACCTGGCCAATTTGATCGAAAAGCACAACGAAGCGAAAAAATCCCCGTCACTTTCTGCAGAAAATATCTATGTGCTCGAAAAAGGCCGCGAAATCGGCGCGCACCAGCTTTCGGGCGCGATCATGGACCCGCGGGGCTTGCGCGAGCTTGTCCCCGACTTCGAAAAATCGGCGCCTCTCGACACGCCCGTAACCGGCGACGCCGCCTACTACTTCACCGAATCCAGCAGCTACAAACTTCCCATCACGCCGCCGCCGCTGCAAAATCACGGGAACTACGTCGTCTCGCTGAACAAGTTGGTGAAATGGCTTGGCGGGCTGGTGGAAAAAAAAGGCGTGAATCTTTTCACGCAATTTGCCGGGAGGGAACTGCTCTACGAAAAAAACGGCATCGCCGGGGTCCTGACCGAAGACAAGGGCGTGGACAAGAACGGCAAGCCGAAAGACAACTTCACGCCCGGATATGAATTGCGCGCGAAGGTCACCGTGCTCGCCGAAGGCCCGCGCGGCTCGCTCACCAAGGAATTGGTCAACAAGCTGAAGCTCGACGGGCTGAACCCGCAAGTCTATGGACTGGGGATCAAGGAACTGTGGGAGGTGCAGCCGGGGAAGATCGCCACCGGGTATGTGGCGCACACGCTGGGTTGGCCGCTCAGTTCGGACCTCTACGGCGGCGGCTGGGTTTACGGCTTGCAGAATAATCGCGTTTCACTCGGCATGGTCGTGGCGCTGGAATATCACGACCCGCTTTTCGATCCGCACGAAGCATTCCAGAAATATAAAACGCATCCGTTCGTCAAAAATATTCTCGAGGGCGGCAAACTGATCCGTTACGGCGCGAAGACGGTGCCTTACGGCGGCTGGTATTCCATGCCGCGTAGTTACGTGGACGGCGGCTTGATCATCGGCGATTCCGCCAGCCTGCTGAATTCGCAGCGGCTGAAGGGAATTCACACCGCCATCAAGAGCGGAATGCTTGCCGCCGAAACGATTTACGAAGCGCTTTGCGCTGGGGACACTTCAGCGAAAACTCTCTCCGCTTATCCGCAAAAAATTGAAGGCAGCTGGATAAAGAAAGAACTCTGGGAAGTTCGCAATTTTCACCAGGCTTTTCACGGCGGTTTGTACTCAGGCCTGGTGCAGGCAGGATTGCAATTCGTGACCGGTGGCCGCGGCCTGAGCGATCCCATGCGCAGCGAGGCGGGCTACGAGGAATACACGAAGCTGGATCGCCCGCGCACGTTGGTGGATCAAACCACGCGTTTCAAAGGCGACGGCAAGCTGACCTTCGATCGCCTCACCGACGTCTATCATTCCGGCACGCGCCATGAAGAAGATCAGCCCTGCCATCTCGTCGTCCTCGAGCCAAATATTTGCGGCGATCGCTGCGTGCGCGAATACGGAAATCCGTGCCAGTATTTTTGTCCCGCGGCGGTTTATGAGATGGTCACGGAAAAAGGCGAGCCCAAGCTGAAGATCAACGCGTCCAACTGCGTTCACTGCAAGACCTGCGACATCGCCGACCCGTACCAGATCATCAACTGGGTCCCGCCGGAAGGTGGCGGCGGCCCAAACTACGAAGGAATGTGAATCGCACTACGGCGCGAATTGCTTTTACGTGCTTGTCTTAAAAAATTTCTAGCTACTCCCACCAAACGCGCGCTTCAACCGCGCCCAAAATCCTTCCTTCTTACCGCCCGATGAATTCCCCTCGCCCGCTCCCTGCTTTCTCGGGGAGGCACTACTCTTCTGCGCGACAGTCTCCAAATGCGGCGCTTCCACATGGCCCGTGAACTGATAATCCGGCTCCACGTGCACGGTCCGCACCAGCAATACCGCTCCAAGTTCGGGATCTTCCGGCGGCGCAGGCAAAGACGCAGCCGAATACACCAGCGGCGGCAGAATAATCTTGTACTCCGGCACCGAAACAACCGGTGCAGGTGGTGGCGCACTCTTCGGCGCCGGCAAAGTTGGATGCGTATCGTTCTTGCTCGCCAAAATCCTTAACTGCACGTTCGGCTCCGGCGCAGGCGCCTTCGCTGCAGTCTCGGTCGGCGGCGCGGGCTCTGGTGCCGGCGTCGGTGCCGCTTCCGAAGGATACTGCTCCACATTCAATTGATCCCGTGACGTTACGCCCATCGCCGGAATCTGCGGCGGCGGCAACGACTGCACGTGCATCGGCGTGCATTCGCAACTTCCCGGCGTGCCCGCTACCGGCACGAGGTTTCCCGCCGACAGAAAGAATTCGCCGCTCTGCGGAACGATCAATCCCGCGCCGGTGAATTGCTGTTCCAATCGAATCGCGCCGCTCGTCGCCACCACGCACAACGAATCGTTCATATCGAGTCCCGCGATGATGTCGCGATTCGCTCCGCCAATGTCCAGGGGCGTCGCAATCATCGTCGGCGTGAAAATCCGCAGCGGCGTGCTGGCAGGCAACTGCAAATGAACGCGCCCGAAATTCAGCGCCAGCGTGATCGAAGGGCCGGACTGCAACAGCGTGAATTTCGCCGGCCCGCAAATATCCACTTGCCCGCCGGCCACCAGCGTTAATCGCGCTTTTCCATCGTGCACAGTCAACACGCTGCCATTGAATACGAAGCTTGGCGATCCTGGAGTCGCAGACGTAGGCGAACTGTCTCCAGTCGTGCCGTTATCCACCGACACGTCATTCCCTTCGACGCGCCCGATAGCCCCTGGCGGCGCTTGCTGCCCGCGCGAAACCTGCGCGTCCGCCAGTGAGGAAACAAACGCCAGAAACAGCACAGCGATAATTCCGGGCCGCAAACGAGCGGCGTTGTACGCAGCGGATTGTGGTCGGGAGGACATCGAGACCGGCGCGAGTTTCCGTCCTATACTATACCGCAGTGGATACCGACGCGAAATCAGGCGCTCCCGCAAGCGCTGCAAACGCCACATCGCCGTTCGATCTGCGCGCGCCGCAACTCTCGCGCTGGCGTCGCATGCAGATCCCAGTGATCGCCTGGTTCGTGTACGGAGCGATTCGGCTGATCGGTCCCACGCTGCGTCTCGACGTCGTCGGCTCGCGCAACGCGGCGCTCATCGAACATGGCGGGGAAGTTGCCATCGGAGCTTTCTGGCATCGCTGCATTTTTTCCGCCGCATGGATCTGGCGCAATCGCGGCCTGGTGGTGATGAATACGGTGAACTTCGACGGCCAGTGGACGCGGCGCGTCATCGAGCGCCTGGGATTCGGCACAGCGCAAGGCAGCTCCAGCCGCGGCGCGATCGAAGGCCTCAGCGTAATGGCGCAGCGCCTGAAGGAACGGAAGCACGTGGCATTTACGATTGATGGTCCCCGCGGCCCGCGCTACGTTGCAAAACCAGGACCGGTGATTCTGGCGCGCCGCACCGGGAGCCCCATCACCTGCTTTCACATTGGACTGGAGCGCGCCTACACCTTCAAGAAATCCTGGGACCTTTTCCAGATCCCGATCCCGTTTTCACACGCCGTGATGTTCTTCGCGCCGCTGGTGCGCGTTCCCGCCGATGCGGGCAGCGAAATCTTGCACCAAAAACAAGCCGAAATGCAGGCCGCGCTCGAAAAAGTGCGCGACGCGGCGGAATCCTGGTTTCAATTAAGTGATCAGCAACGGAAGGAAGTGCGCGCCACGTGGAGTCGCCGCGATTAATTAGCCGCGACCGTAAAGACTCGCCAGAAGCTTTTATCCTTCGCCAAGCTTAACCGGGACATTCATCTGCTTGCCGTCGCGCACGATCGTCAGCGTAACGGAGTTCCCGGGCTGCGAGCGGTTCAACATCAAATTGAGATCCATCTGGTTGGTAATTGCCTTGCCGTCCACCGCAATCAGCACATCGCCGCCGATGCGCAGCTCCTGCAAGCCCGCCACCATGGATTTGCTGCCGCCGCGAATTCCCGCTTGTGCCGCTGCTCCTCCCGGTTCCACGCGCTCAATCAATATTCCCTGCTGCACATTCAGTTTCAGCGCTTCCGCAAGTCCCGGCCACAAAGCGCGCCCCTCGGCACCGAGCGTCGCGCGCCGCACGCGGCCATACTTGATTAAATCGTCCGCCACGCGCCGCGCGGTATTAATCGGAATCGCGAATCCGATTCCCGCGGTCGTTCCGGTCGGCGCGTAAATCGCGCTATTGATGCCGATCACTTGCCCGTGCGAATCCAACAGCGGGCCACCGGAATTTCCGCGGTTGATCGAAGCGTCCGTTTGGATGGCCTCGTCAATGAAAGTGTTTTCGCTGGTCTGCACCGTGCGTCCCAGCGCGCTCACAATTCCAGTCGTTAGGGTGCTCGAAAATCCAAACGGATTACCAATCGCCAGCGCGCGCTGACCCACCAGCAGGTTGCGCGAATCGCCCAGCGTTAAAGGCGTGAGCTTGTGTCCCTTCGTGTCAATTTGAATCAACGCGATATCGTTGCGGGTGTCTTCGCCGATCAGTTTCGCTTTGTAGCGCGTCAGATCGCCCAGCGTCACCTCGATCGTCTGCGCGCCCTGAACGACGTGATAGTTCGTCAGAATGTGGCCATCCACATCAATCAGAAATCCCGAGCCGGCACCTTCTACCGGCACGGGATTGTAAAAGAAATCGTACTCCACAGTGCGCGTCACGATGTTGGCCACCGCCGGCGATGCCAGGCGATAGATGCGCACGTTTTCCGCTTCGGTGGGATCCAGCGCAGGCGCCGTGCCGCCCGAATCCGGAGCGCGCAACGCATTCACCGCCGCGGGATTTCTTTCGCCGTAGCGCGAGCCGGCCCAATACGCGCCGAGCCCGATGATCAGCCCGATGGCCAGCAGCCGCAGCGCGCGGCCTTCGCTTCCCGATGTTTTCATCAAGCTCATGTAGAGAACTCTTGCTCCCCGCTGCCATGGCATTCTCGCACGGATTCGTTCTGCCAGTTAATACGCTGCAAACTCAGGAAATGTTTCCGCCCGCGGGAGCCGTGGGCCGCGACAATCGTCTCACCACTTCCGTCACTTGGCGCTCCGTCTCTTCCAGCGATCCCGAACAGTCAATCGCTTCGTCACCCAGGCGGCGCTTTTCTTCCATCGGCATTTGCGCGGCGATGCGCAGTTTCGCCTGTTCCGAAGTCAGCCCGCGCTCCAGCAGCCGCTGAAGTTGCTGTTCGGGCGGGCACCAGCACACAATTACGCGGTCAAGTTCCTTGTTGTAGCCCGCCTCGATAATCAGCGCTGCCTCTACCACCGCCAGTTCGGGGCTGCCTTGACGCCCCTGCGCGGCAAACCAGTTTCGCACCACATCCAAAATCCG
Organism: uncultured Acidobacteriota bacterium; assembly: GCA_963821765.1. Taxonomy (GTDB): domain Bacteria; phylum Acidobacteriota; class Terriglobia; order Acidiferrales; family UBA7541; genus Palsa-295. The sequence goes on along the minus strand of CAWGFF010000015.1, from coordinate 188,582 downwards.
GGGATGCAAAATCAGATTCAAGCGCGCGCGCCTCTGCGCATCCGCGAAAATAATGTGCCCCAGTTTGCCGCGGTCCACGTTGCCGTAGGTATCCAGCACTTCCCGGCCGAATTCGCGGACCACTTCGTTGTATGCATCCTGCCCCTGTTCGAGCAGTTCGTGGCCTAGCGTGTCCGCATCCAGCACCGGACAGTCCAATTCGCGCAGCATGGCCGCCACAGTGGATTTGCCCGAGGCAATGCCGCCAGTGAGGCCGACGCGCAACATCAGCGGGGCACGGCAGCGGCTGCCGGAGCGCCCGCCGCGGCACGGGATCCGCGCCGCACTCGCGCGGCTTTGATGGTATTGCTCATCAGCATGGCGATGGTGAGCGGCCCAACACCGCCTGGAACTGGGGTGATCGCGCCGGCGACGCTTGCAACATCGGGATGCACGTCGCCGACGAGCGCCGTGCCTTTCTCGCGGAACGCGGCCAGCCGCTCCGGAAAATGCGCGAAGAAATTTTCGGCGAGTGCGGAATCGCTGATGCGGTTGATGCCCACGTCAATTACCGTCGCGCCGGGCTTGACGAAATCGGGTGTCACCATGCCCGCGCGGCCCAAAGCGGCGACCACAATGTCCGCGCGGCGAACTACTTCCGGCAAATTGCGCGTCTTGGAATGGCAGATCGTTACGGTGGCGTTCGCGTGCATCAGCAACAGCGCCATTGGCTTGCCCACGATATCGCTGCGGCCCAGCACTGCGGCGTTTGCACCTTCCAGCGGAATCGCGCTGCGCCGGAAAATTTCCATCACGCCGGAAGGTGTGCAGGCTACCAGAGTCGGACGTCCCGCGACCAAATGCCCCACGTTGATGGGATGAAAACCGTCCACATCTTTCGCCGGATCCACGGCGTCGAGAATTTTCTTCGCGTCCACCTGCGGCGGCAGCGGCAGCTGCACCAGGATGCCGTCCACATCGTCGCGGCGATTCAAATCTTCCACAATCGCTAGCAACTCCGCCGTTGAAATCGCGGCGGGTGGAGTGATTTGGATGCTGGCGAGACCCAGCTTCTCGCACGCCGCGATTTTGCTCTTCACGTAAACTTTCGAAGCGGGGTTGTCGCCCACCAACACCGCTGCAAGGCCCGGGCGAATTCCTGCCGCGGCCAGCGCGGAAATTTCTCCCGCTAGCTCGCCATAAATCTCATCGCGGATCGCGTTGCCGTTCAGTATGCGTGCAGCCAAGAAAACTCCTCGATGCGGAGGCTGAATTATTTCCGAATCGCCATAATAGCACAGCGAATTCTGCCGCGAGCGAAGCCGGGGATACAGACCGTATATCAGGTCCCAAGATCGGATATAGAATGCTCGTAGAAGGTCGCTTGCAGAGGGAATCGCGCGATGGCATTCGGACAAGACACTGAACGGAAGCGCCAGGAACGCGCGATGCGTGAAGCCGGCCGCTTGCCGCCTGGACAATCGCTCACTCTGAAGTGGCCGGTGCTGCACGAAGGCACGGTGCCGCGTTTCGATCCCCAGACTTGGGATTTTCGCGTGACAGGATTGGTCGAGCGGCCGCTGCGCCTCAGCTGGGACGAATTCTCGCGCCTGCCCATGACCGCCGTCACTGCCGACATGCACTGCGTCACGCGCTGGAGCCGCTTCGACGTTCGCTGGGAAGGCGTCGCGTTCAGTGAAGTGATTAAATTGATTTCACTGAAGCCCACGGCGAAATTCGTGATGGTACTGGCCGAACAGGGTTATACCTCGAACGTCCCACTCGCCGACCTGCTTCGCCCCACAGCGCTCTTCGCGCTGAAACACAATGACGAACCGCTTCCCGCCGAGCATGGTTACCCCGTGCGCCTGGTGGTGCCGCATCTCTACGCATGGAAAAGCGTGAAGTGGGTCCGCGGCCTGGAATTCATGGCGCAGGACTCCCCAGGGTTTTGGGAACAGAACGGCTACAACCTCTACGGCGACCCGTTCAAGGAACAACGCTACAGCGTCGGCAGATTCTAAATGGCATGATGGCGATTAGTTCGTCGAGCTTCAGCCCGACGGATACAGGGAACGACGCGCCGCGCAAGCGGCGATGATTTGCGTGATTCTAGCTTTGACACCGCTGAATGCGCGGAGTATCGTCACGAAAACCTTCCGCCAGGGCGCATCCCAACTCAGGAGAAAACATGGCCAGACGCAAATTCTTGTCGCAGTTGCTGGGCCTGCCATTTCTGGCACTAGGAACGAAGGCGCAGGAATCGAAAAAGACTTTGAAGATAATGATGAGAAGTTCGTGGGGGACCGACGACCCAACGAGAGCGTCGTTCGTGTTCGCGCACGGACTGGCGTTGGCGGACGCTGGCCACGAAGTTCAGATATTCCTGACTGCTGACGCGACGTATCTAATGCGCAAAGCTACGTCGGACACAGTGATTCCCATTGGTTGGCCGCCGCTCAGCGAGTTGCGCGAGAAGATCGTCGCCAAACACATTCCCGTCTTTGCTTGAGGTGCTTGTTCCCGGGCCCGTGGGGTCTCGGAAAGCGAGCTCGCGAATTGGAACGCAAAGTTCGGCAATCCTGCTACTTTCGTTTCTCTGGTCGAATGGTCCGACCGGATTATTTCCGAATAGGTCCTGGCGGTGCGGCGATGAATGAATCTTGAGTAGTATGCGCCCGCAGCGGCGCGAAAGAAGGTGCGCGAGCGTGGAATTCGTGACGCAGGATGCGCCGAGATTCTGGGAGCAAAACGGCTAGAATATGTATGGCGACCCGTTCAAGGAGCGACGCTACGGTGTCTAAGAGATTCGCGATTCGTGCTCCAGACGTCAGAAAATCGCAGCGGGCGAAGCAGTTTTTCAAACTTGCTGGTGAACTTCGCGAAACGGAGAACTTACCGGAACGGCAGCGCTTGAAGAGGAAACTTGCCCAACTCACCTTCGGTGAGTGCGCTCGCCCTCGACCGGAATCACTGCTGCTTCCTGCTTCGGGATAGGGAGAACCGCACCGATGGCGCGTCCGGCGCCGTCGCGTTCTTGCTCTCGCTTCTTTTCCCACAGTCTTGCGTTCGAGCGACCTGTTGCAATACCAGTACGTAATCTCGCGCCTGTGGCGACGGCCGGGAATCGTAGTACCCCGTAGTCTCGGCGCCTGGCCTCAGCTTCTCGATTTTGGGGTTGTAGGCAAATCCTGTTTTGATCGGCTGCGTGTACTGCCATTTCGCACGTTTGTATTCTTCAAGGGAGGGCACGAACGAAGCGCAGGCGGGGAAATCGCCCACGTTCCTAACGCGCAAATAAATGCGGCCCACACGATCGGAGGAAACGGGACCTCCGTCGAATCTATCGCCGGTCATCGAGAATTGCTCGACTTTTGAAGAGGTGATTTCGAGTTGGCCCAGCTTCGGAGGCGTTGCCGGGACGGTCTGCGGGGCCGCGCTCACGAATCCGTTAAGAATCAGCGTTGATGCGACAACCGGCATCCAGCGAAAAAGTACAGACTTCGCCATACGACGTCAGACCCCAACTCAATCCAGAATGTTCCCGGTTTGACGCGAAACGATCGCAGTTCGTTCGATCTGGATGGTAGGGGCGGGTCTGAGACCCGCCCCTACGAAGGAAACAGTGCTGCGACGTTAGTAGATGTCGTACTGCTCCCAATGGAGCGTGGGATCGGCCTGGATGATGATGCTCTTTTTGGTCCAGCGCTCGAGCTCTTCGATCAGCGACGACTCCCGCGTCTTCAGCGCCTTGGAAATTTCCGGATGGACGCGAAGGGTGATGCTGCCCGATCCCATTTCCGGAGCCATCTTGCGTGCTTCGGTTTGAATTTCGTAGCAGAGCGTGGGAATGGATTTCACCATGCCGGAGCCGGTGCAGTACGGGCAAGGCTGGCAGAGGGTACGTTCCAGGGCCTGTTTGGTGCGCTTGCGCGTGATCGCCACCAGGCCGAATTCGTTGAAGCGCAGCACTTTCGATGGCGCGCGGTCGGCGCGCAAAGCGTCTTCCAGCACGGCCATCACTTTTTCGCGGTTGCGGCGCTCTTCCATGTCAATGAAGTCAATGATGATGATGCCGCCCAGATCGCGCAGGCGCATCTGGCGCACGATTTCCTTGCAGGCTTCCAGGTTGGTGCGGACGATGGTGTCTTCCAAACGGTTCGAGCCCTTGCCGACGAATTTTCCGGTGTTCACGTCAATCGCCACCAGCGCTTCGGTGTGATTGATCACGATGTAGCCGCCGGATTTCAGCCAAACTTTCGGGCGCAGGCCTTTGTCAATTTCCTGCTGGATGCCGAACTCTTCGAAGACGGGAGTTTCCTTGGTGTAGAGCTTCACGCGCCCGACGAGCTGCGGCTGGAAGCGGCTCATGAAGTCCACCACTTTGGTGTATTCCTCTTCGGTGTCCACCCAGATGGCGCCGAAATCCGGCGTGATGTAGTCGCGCAGGATGCGTTCGACCAGGTTCAAATCGCGATGCAGCAGGGAAGGCGCCTTGCGTTGTTCGGAACGCGCCTTGATTTCAGACCACATTCGCGTGAGGAATTCCACGTCCGCGCGAACTTCATCCGGAGCCGCGCTAGCTGCCGCGGTGCGCACGATGAAGCCGCCGCCGGAAGCTCCCTTCGCTTCCGTCACCAGATGTCGCAATCGCGCGCGCTCTTCGGCGGAAGCGATCTTGCGCGATACGCCGGTGTGATCCAGCGTCGGCATATAAACCAAAAAGCGTCCGGGCAACGCGACGTGGCTGGTGATGCGCGCGCCTTTCTTGCCCAGCGGTTCCTTGGCGATCTGTACGATGATTTCCTGGCCTTGCTTGAGCATGTCCGCGATCAGCTGCGTGCGCCGCGGCTGCTGCGGGCGGCCATGATGGCTGTGACCGCCGCTGTGGCCGTGCTGCGGACGCCGTCCGCGGTCATCGCGCCGGCCACCACGATCGCGGCCGCCACGACGCGCGGGATTCTGCATGCGTGAGCGGAAATCGCCGCGCACGCGCGCCTGGAACGGCTGTTGCGGCGTGGGTTGCGCGCCTTCCGTCGAAATCGCCCCGCCATTTTCACCCTGCGCCGCGATGGAATCTGGCCCATCGGTTTCGCCGGGCACGGGCTCCTGGGGGGCGATCATACCTTCTTCTTCGGCTGCCGCTTCTTCCTGCTCAAGTTCGGCGTCTTCGGAATCTTCCGCGTGTGCTTCGCTCTCGTGTTCGTCGGCGTCATGATCGGTGTTATCGCTGTGGTCAGCGTGGTTCTCGTGCAAGCCGGACTCGGCAGCTTCCGCGCTAGCGTCAGCAGCTGCAAACACGCGCTGCTGCGCATCCCGCGCTGCATCGTCGTCTTGAGCGTCGGCAATATGCTCTGCCAGCGCCGCTGCTTCTTCTTCCGTCAAATCCACGTGCGGGTGGTCTTCGTGGTGCCCGGCATCGTGATGCTCGTGAACTTCCGGAGCGTCGCTCAATTCGAAATTCGGGCTGAGCGCTTCCACTTGATTCCAGTCGCGCGAGTTAGGTGCCGTCGGCTCTTCCACATGTGCGTCCGGAGTTGGCACGGAATCCACTTCCGGTCCCGCGGGCATCAGCGGAGAAAGTGGCGCGAAACGAACCGCGTCAGGAACTGGCGCGTTGTCCAGCGGCTGCGACGCCTGCGTTTCGTGCGTCTGGGGTTCAGGTACCACCGGTTCGGGAGCCACGGGTTCCGGGGGCAGATGCGTATGCGCTTTCCACTTGGAGAGTGTCTCGCCCGGCAGCGGTTCCAACCCGCCGCCCGATGACGGCGCGCGGAATCCTTCGTTACGCCGCGGAAAACTTTCTCGCGCTGGGAAAGACCCTCGGCCTGACGACTCGCGCCCGGCAGGACGGTGCTCCACCCGTTCGTCCGCGAAACGCGGCGACGCTATGGATTCATCCGTTCCTTCATGCGCCTCTTCGTGTACCTCGTCCTGCAGGTTCCCGTGCGTTTCCGATTCGTGCGCAGGCGATTCATGCTCAGCAAAACCCGGCGCATAGCTTGGCGCGGTTTCAACCTCATGCGAGTGCGTCTGCGTTTCCGCAGCCGATGCCGAAATATCCGACGGGCTTCGCTCCCGGAACTTCGCCAGCGACTCTCCGGGCAGCAAAGTTGAGATGTGTCCTTCCGGTGCTCCCGGCTCGCTCGAATGTTCCTCGGCTGGCCGTGACGATGCATACTTCGAAGAGGGAAGTTCGCGCCCAAAACGCCCGCCGCGATCTCCGCCCGGTCTGCCGCCGCTGCGTCCGCGTCCACCACCGCTACCGCCGCGTCGCCCAAATCTTCCGCCACGATCTCCGCCGGGCCTGCCGCCGCGCGAACGATTCTCAAATCTGCCGCGGTCGTGCCCGTGGCCGCCGCTCGGTGGACGAGTCACCGCAGGCGAAAACGAAGGTGACGATGGCCCGCGCACTGCCGAAATGGATTCACCCGGCAGTGGTTCGAGCCCGGTGCCACTACTCGTTCCCGTAAACGCACCCGCAGCAGTACCTGCACCAGGCGATTCCACATCCAACGGCTCGATGATCGGCGCAGTCCCGGTATTCGCAGGAAAAACTTGCCCGCCCTGCTCTTCCATCTTCTGGGCTTTGTCCTCGACGGTGGTGACGACGTGGTCCAGCTCTTCAATCTCTTCCATGAAGTCGCTTACGTACAGGAAGGCGTCGCTATCGAGGCCAATCTCGACAAAGGCGGACTGCATGCCCGGCAGCACGCGTGTAACTTTGCCTTTGTAGATGCTTCCGACTAACGCAAACTCTTTTTCCCGTTCGACGTAATACTCACAAAGCTGTCCTTCTTCCAAAATGGCGACCCGTGTCTCGTGGGGGTTCGCCGATATAACCATTTCCTTCGACATTGAAGCTCCTCATGGAGCATCGGACCGCGGCGGCGCGCGCGACCTGGCGCGCTCGACCGGAGTGGGGCAAGGGCTTGCCTTGCGCTGGCCACTTCGGGCCGCTCAGGAAAGACTGCTTGCATTGCATGTTTGCTTTCCTCACCCGATGCTTACCTTGCTCAAATTTGAAATACCGGCCGGCGGATTTTCCGCGGCACGGCTACCGACACTTCTGATTTCTTTGCACTGCTATGTGGCGAGGGCTCAGTTGACGAATCGCCGCATGCGGACGTTCATCACCAGACCCAATGCCAAAAAAACAAACGCGGTGGAAGAACCGCCGTAACTCATCAACGGCAATGGTATGCCGGTCACAGGCATGTAGCCTATCACCATTGAGGCGTTTACCAGAACGTGGAAGCCGAGAATTGCCGTGACTCCCATCACCACGTACATCCCCGCACGATCTTTGGCCTTCTGCGCGTTATCCACCAGCCGCAGAATCAGACCTAGATACAACAGCAAAACCACGCAAACTCCGATGAAGCCTTGTTCTTCGGCTAGCGCCGCCAGAATGAAATCCGAATAACGGACCGGTACAAAACCCAACTGGTTCTGGCTGCCCTTGCCGAATCCCTTGCCCCAGAACCCGCCCGAGCCTACGGCAATTTCCGACTGCAAGATCTGATATCCGGCGCCGCGCTGATCTTCTTCGGGATGCAAAAAAGTTTCAATGCGCTGCTGCTGGTACGGCTTCAAATGACGCCGCATGTTCCAGGCTACCGGGATCAATAGCGCCACCAGAACCACTCCGATGGCCATATGCCGCCATTCAATACCGGCGATGAAGGCTCCCACAATCGCGACGGGAATCAGCACCATCGCCGTTCCCAGGTCCGGCTGCTTCAAAATCAATGCCGCCGGAACCATGGTTAAAGCCCCGACTTTGAGTAAATCCGTCAGCGTCAGGCGGTCGGTGCGCACTTCGCTGAAAAAGCGAGCCAGCACTATGATTATAATCAACTTCATCAGCTCTGACACTTGCAAATTGAAAATACCGCCCATGGAGATCCAGCGCTTCGCGCCTAAGTGCGTCGAGCCGATCACCATCACCACGAGCAAACCGGCCACTCCGCAGATGTAAAGGATAGGCGCCTGGTCCAGCAGCGTGTGGTAATCAATCCGCGAAATCAGGAACATCCCGACAATCCCGATGCCCAGCCAGGTGAGTTGTTTCCATTGCATGCCCGCCATGGCGCTGGCATGCGTCGAAGAATAAATCTCCATCACTCCCAAGCCGCAAATCGCCGCGACAATCGCCAGTAAGGTCCAGTCGAAATCCTGTACGTGCGGCCGGTCTTTCATGGGTGCTGGCCTCCGACCGTCGCCACCAGCGGGCGATTCACGGCAGGTTGCGCGGGAGCTTCCGTGCCGGCCTGCTGCTGGTTGTGTGCTGCTTTCTTGTCGTAGTACATCTTTACAATGTCACGCACCACCGGTCCCGCCGCCTCGCCGCCGTGCTCCATGGTGTCCTGCACGATCGCCGCGACCACAATTTCCGGGTTTCGTCGCGGCGCGAAGCCCACGAACCAGCCATCCATTTTCTTTGTGCCCAGGCGATTCGCCGCATCGTAGCTCATCAGCTGCGCCGTGCCGGATTTTCCGCACAGATCAATGTTTGCCAGCCGCAGGTGATAAGCCGTGCCGCCGCCTTCATTCACTACGCCAAACAGGCCTTGTGTAACCTTTTCAACGGCGTCATCGGACAAAGGAAAATGTTCGATCTTCGCATTGGCGTAACCTTTCAAGAAGTGCGGCTGGACCAGCGTGCCGCCGCTCGCAACGGCCGCAGCCATGCGCGCCAGTTGAATCGGCGTGACGGTGACGGCACCCTGGCCGATGGCGACGGAGATCGTTTCGCCCGCGTACCATTTGTGGTGATAGACGCGCTCTACCCATTCTTCCGAAGGCATCAGGCCGGGCTCTTCGCTCGGCAGATCAACCCCGGTGCGCCGGCCCAGGCCCAGGCCGGAGCCGTAGTAAGAGATTTTGTCTATGCCCAGCATCTTGCCGACGTTGTAGAAAAAGATGTCGCAGGAATCAACGATGGCTCTGTGCAGTTCGACCTCGCCATGACCCTGCGGCCGCCAGCAATGAAATTCGCGGCCGTAAAAGTTGGCGTGTCCGGGACAGTACACGCTGTAGGATTCGGGAATCATTTTAGAATCCACCATGGCCGCGGCCATCACGATCTTGAAAACCGATCCCGGGGCAAGTTGCGCCTGAATCGCGCGATTCAGCAACGGCGTGTGCTTGTCGGTATTCAATTTCTGCCATTCGTCCTGCGGAATGCGCACCGCAAAATCGTTGGGATCAAAAGTAGGCTTGCTAACCATCGCCAGTATTTCGCCAGTGCGCGCATCCATGGCCACCACGGCGCCTTCCTTGTCGGCCATGTCCGTTTCGGCGATTGCCTGCAGGTCGTAATCAATCGTCAGCTGAATTGGTTTGCCGGGGATGGATTCCACGTCGTCGAGCGTGCGGACAACTTTGCCCACGCTATTCACCACCACGCGCCGCATGCCGTCAGTGCCTTCCAGTTGGTCGTTGTACTCGCGCTCCAGGCCGGCTTTTCCGACGATGTCGCCGGGGCGGTAATGCCCGTCGCTATCCTCTAATTGTTGGGCGGAAACTTCGCCGACGTAACCAATGGCATTCGCCAGCATTTCGCCGTGCTGGTAACGGCGCCGCTGCACCATCATCAATTCCAGCAGGGGCAAATCCGCGCGGTGCGATTCCACGAAGGCGATGTCCGCCTGCGTTGCCGCGGGCTTGATCACCACCGGCTGGAATTTCGGCTCGTTTTTCGCGGTGTCCAGGGACTGCTGCAAATCTTCGTGGCTGATCCCCAGCCCTTCCTCGATTTGCGGCAGGTTTTTTCCCAGCGATTTCGGGTCATCGCGCAGGAGCAAGATACTAAAGGATGGGTAGCTATCCACCAGCACGCGGCCTTCGCGATCCAGCATCTCTCCGCGCGGCGCAATGATGGGAATTGAACGCGTGCGGTTGCGGTCCGCCAGATCCGCAAAATGCCCGGACTGAACGACTTGCAGCTTCCAGAATCCGATCATCAGCAGCACGACGAAAATTACCGAAAGGTAGGAAACTAGCGCAAGCCGGCCCTGCGGGATTTTCTGGTCGTTAACGTTCCATGATGGCAAGGAAATTCCTGCTCCTGCGCGGGGTCCAGCTCGGCCCAGATGCGCTTACATGCTTCGAATCCCGATACAGTTCGAAGTGCTAACTACGCTACCACCCGCGCCGCAGCCGCTGCAAGTTGCGCATGTCCATTCGGTCAACTGGCCATACGCACGGGTTTCGCTTTCGCGGTACCCTCGCCTCTCGCATTGCCGCGTTCCACCCAGATTGCGGTAGAATCCACGCCGATGAAACGCAAAGTTTGGTTGACGGCGGCGATGCTAATTGCTGTTGCGGCGACGGTCTCTTGGCCAGGACATTCGCAAACCGTGCGCGCCGGTTCCGACTACATGGTCCTGACGGTAAAAGATTTCGAATCCGGTATCTCTTATCGCGCGGTCCAATCCCACGCTCCGATCGGTCTGATCACCAATCCCTGCTCCTACGCTGATAACTTCACGCCCACTATTGATTGGAACGACGGGACCGGCGAACACAAGCCCGACACCAATGCCGAAACAAAATTGTTCTATACCAAAGTTCCCGTAATCCAGAGCGGTGATTATTTGTTTTGGGACGACACTCACGTCGCCGCGGACCCCGGCCCGCAAGTAGTGATCACCAAGCTGACCGTGCACTGCCTGGGCGACCCGCCAGGAGATCGCGCTTACGTCAGCCGCAATATCGTAAACGTGTACGCGCGTATTCCGGTGAATCAGGCGGAATTCAGCAAGAATGGCAAGCCGGTGGAAACCGTGAAAGGCCACGACACTATTGACGTCACGCTGACTCTAAATTCTCCAGCTCCAGCGTCGGGCACTTGGGTGAAACTTGGAACCACGCCGCCTGGCGTGTTAAATAGCCTTCCTCCCTATTTCCGGATTCCCGCCCGCCAGACCCAGGCCACGATCCCAGACATGGAAGTCCGGGAGCCGGCATCTAACGAAACCCTGATCGTGACAGCTTCCACGGTAGGGCGCCCGCAACAAACGCAGCCACTCACTATCGTTCCTTAAAAAATAGTGGCAGGGCATAGCAGGGAACTGAATCAGGAAGGTTTGCGCAAGCGGTCCAGCAATGCAAACAGCGGCACGGCAAAAGCGGCAGTGACCAGGGAATCCAGCAGCAGGCGCAGCGTAAAAAGTGGCGCCGAATGATTCAACAGCACCCGCTGCGTAATGGCCAAAATCAGCTGGTGAAAATGGAAGAAGAAGAAAACCAGGGCGAAGCGGCTGAGGGGATGTTCGGTGTCAATGCGGCCGCCAATCGAAGACGCGAGATAACCGATGATGGTTTTCGCGATTCCATACATGCCGATGGGATTGTCGTGGCTCAAGGCGTCCTGCAAAATCCCGATCGTGCCTCCCAGAAATAATCCCGTGACCGGATTTCTGCGGCTCACACCGAAATAAATCGTCACCAGCAACGGCAAGTCAATCAGCTCAGACCAGCGCCCGTACTTGTGCAGGAACGCCTGGAACACCAGCGCCAGCAGGCACACCGCCAATACCGCACCGCTGTAAAATTTGTGCACTTCGACGTTCGGGTCCGAGCGCTCGCCGACATTTAGCATGTAAGCCATCTCACTGAGGACCAGCAGAGGATTTCGCGGCCGCCGGTTTCGCAGGCGACGCGCCAGGCGTAGAGGGCGCAACCGCCGTGCCAGTACCCTCACTCGTGGCCGCGCTGGACACGGCTTCTGGCTTCTTGAACACGACTTCCTGCTGCGTCAACAGCACCAAAACTTCTTCCAGCCGGTCCAGGCGCGCGCTGGGCTGCACGCGAATCACCTGGAAAGGATTCCCCGGTTTGGCGCTTTCCACTGTGCCGATTGGAAAATCCTTCGGGAAAATGCGATCTTCGCCGGATGTGGCAATTGCGTCTCCCGGCTGTACTTTTTCGTTATTTACCACGTATTCCATGCGCGGTTCGGGATCGCCGCTGCCGCGCACCACGCCGTGCGTGCGCGTCGCGCTGAAGAGCGCGCCGACTCCGCTGTCCTTATCATTGATCAACAGCACCTGCGCGGTGTTGGGCAGCACTTCCACGATTTTTCCGACGATTCCGTCCGGCGTCACCACGCCCATATTCATTCGCAAACGATCGTGCTCGCCGCGATTGATGAAGAGCGTGTGCGAAGTGGGATCCGCGCTGGAACCGATCACCTGCGCCGCCAGCATCTGCGCTTCGGGATGCGCGCTGCGAAAATTCAGCACGGTGGCCAAACGCTGCGCCTCCGCCGCCTGGCTCTCCAGCTCGCGGTTGCGCAGGCGCAATTGGTCCAGCTCGATGCGCATGCGTTCATTTTCAGCGCGCGCGTTGCGCAGCCCCACGTATCCGTCCCAGGCCCCGCCGACTTTGGAAAAGCTCCACGTGCCAGCGCGCTCCAGCGGCGTCACCAGAGCCACCGCCCAGTAACGGATCAGACGAACGTCGTGCTCGCCCTTGATTTGAAACGCGAGCAGCATCACCTGCGCCACGACCACAATGGCCAGCAATGCAAGCGGGCGGTGCCGGGAGTAGGTGTCAATCATGTTCGGTACGCTCTAAATTGCGCGAAGCTTTTTTACTCCGCAAACCGCGCAGACGCGGGCCTGCCGCTGGCAGTCCCGGATCGCAATAACTGGCTGCGCCGCGTTTCAATCAATCGAAACAAGCCGCAACAGGCGGAAATCGCTCAGCATCTTTCCCGTCCCCAATACCACCGAGGCCAGCGGGTCATCCGCAATCGAAACCGGCAAACCGGTTTCCTCGCGGATGCGCTTGTCCAAATTTTTGATGAGCGCGCCGCCACCGGTCAGCACAATGCCGCGGTCGCTGATGTCCGCGGAAAGTTCCGGCGGGGTGCGTTCCAGCGCCACGCGAATCGCATTCAAAATCGTGGAGATGCACTCTGAAAGCGCCTCGCGAATTTCGCTGTCGTCAATCGTTACGGTGCGCGGCACGCCTTCAATCAGGTTGCGGCCTTTCACTTCCAGCGTCAACGGCTTCTCCAGCGGATACGCCGAGCCAATCTCGATCTTGATTTGTTCCGCGGTGCGCTCGCCCACCAGCAAATTGTATTTCCGCTTCAGGTAATGCATCACGGCTTCGTCCATTTCATTTCCGGCCACGCGCACCGACCGCGAATAGACGATCCCGCTCATCGAAATCACCGCGATGTCCGTGGTGCCGCCGCCGATATCCACGACCATGTTGCCGGAAGGCTCTTCGATCGGCAGCCCCGCGCCGATGGCCGCGGCCATCGCCTGCTCCACCAGATAAACTTCACTGGCGCGCGCGCGATACGCCGAATCCTGCACCGCGCGTTTTTCCACCGGAGTGATTTCGCTGGGCACGCCGATCACAATGCGCGGATGCACCAGGACGCGGCGGTTGTGCGCTTTCTGAATGAAATAGGTGAGCATCTTCTCGGTGACTTTGAAGTCCGCGATCACGCCGTCCTTCATCGGTTTGATGGCCACCACGTTTCCCGGCGTGCGCCCCAGCATTTCCTTGGCCTCACGCCCCACCGCCACCACTTCGCCGCTGTTTTTATTGATCGCCACGATGGAAGGCTCGTTCACCACGATGCCTTTCCCGCGCGCGAACACCAGCGTGTTGGCTGTCCCAAGATCGATCGCCAGGTCGGATGAGAACAGGCTGAACACCGACCGCATGTTGTAAGTGCTTTTCGTCACGTCTTGCTTCCCCCAGGATCCACTTGAGCGCCGTAGCGGCGACGAGTTAGTTTGCCGACCCTCAATTTCTTGCGGCAGGCATTGCGTTCGGCCCAATCAGGCTGTTTCGTTTAAGGGATCACTACTTCGACGCGCTTCGTGGCGGTTCCGCCGCGCCGGTTCTGCCCCGTCAGAATGATTTCATGGCTGCCTTTAACCATCGCCGGCAGGAAATGCCGGAAATGCCCGTCGGCTTGAATGCTGGCTACTTGCTCGCCGTTAATAATCAGCGCCGCGCCCGGTTCGGTTCTGCCGATTACTTCCACCACGTTGCCGTTCAGCTCGGTGGAATCCACTTCCAGCAGCATTTCCTGTTCTTTACCATGCACCACCAGAATGAATTTGAAAGGATCGCTGGCATCGCTGATCTTGTTGTCTGCGTCAATCGCGCGCACCCGCCAGAAATAATCACCGGGATCGAGTCCCGTGATATCCACGTTTTCGTTGGGAATTTTTTTGTCCATCACCACGTGATTGAAGGCCGCCGTGGTGCTGATCTGAAATTCGTACGTCTTAGCCGTCGCCACCGCATTCCACGCGAAATGCACTGAATCGCGCTTCGGATCCGTGACGGTGATCGGCTGCAAATTCAGAGGCTGCACCAACTCCGGCGGCGCCAGCACTTGCGATTTCGTCATCTGCCCGCTGCCAGTGGGGAAGGTCACTTTCTCAAACTGTCCAATGTCCATGTGTTCGCTGCCGCGGTTCAATTCCGCGCTACCAGAGGACACCGTGATTTCCTGCTGCTTCGTTTCCGGATCACTGCGCACTGCCGCGCGCGTATTCGCTTGCAATGAAGCCACCGCATTCTCGAATGAAACTTCCGCCTTGGATCCCGGAACTTCCCACGTGCCAGTAGCCAGGTCCACTTGACCGGAAGAAATATGCACGCCTACGGACGACGCGCGATCGTGTTCCACCAAATTTTCTTCCACCGTGACCAGCGTGTCGCCCTTCACAGTGTATTGCGTTCCATCCGCGAACGCGATGCGGGCCACTCCCTCTGGCCCCGTCTGCACCAGGTCGCCTTTGTCCAGCGTCAACTGGTAATCCGCGCTCTCCCAGGTTACGGAATTTACTTTCTTTACCTGAACCTTGCCGTCCAGGTTGACGAAGCGCGCCTGGCGCGCGCTGATCGTGGCCACTCCGTTATCCTTCGGGGTAATCGACTCCGAGATATGTCGCACCAGGCTAGCCGTCGTTTCCGGAAAAACCAGGTAGGTCGCCGAGCCGATAATCGCGGCAATCACGATGACATACAGCGCCACGGTCTTATATGTGACGGTGTGCCAATATACCTCGACGCGGGAGATTTTCGGTTTCCCAGGCGCGGTTAGTTTGCTGTCGCTCATCGTAATTTTGGGGCTAATTTAGAAAATCAGCATAAACGTGCGAATCGCCCAATAAAACTGGGGCTTTTGTGCTGACTCCCACCAAACTCTCACCAGCGATACTCTTTGGAATCTTTAGGCAGTGCGAGGATACCTTGCGGTGGTGGGAGACGCTAGCGGGTTTTCCAGAGGCGTACGCCAATGCTGCACTACTTGCGGCGGGGAACGCGGCGACCTTTCGCGGGAGTCTGGCACCAATCTACAATCGCAGCCGCACCCAGCAGCACGCATACAAAAGTGAGTGAGAAATATTTCAGCAGTCCGACGAAGCCTGCGAGGATTAGGAGCCCGCAGACCAAACCTGCTACGCCTCGCGCTGGGACACGGGACATTACGCCGTCACCTTTGCACGGTCGCGCGCTGCCCTTTTAATCTCCCACGAGTTCTCGCCGCCGGACTTGCGGACATTGAAAGCCGTAGCGGCGTGATGCTCAATCCAAAATCGTTTGCGGGCTGCATGCTGTGCCACCGAGCAGCGCTCCAGCAACACGATAGATGGTTTCACGCCGTTCTTTCGCAGCGTCAGGAGCCAGTTTACGCGCTTTTTATTCTTGTGGTCGCCGCTGAGAGCGATGTGGTCGTGCAGTACACGCTCCAGCGGCTGCGTAGTTGCGCCGATGTATCTGATTTTCTGCTTCTCGCGTTCGTCAAACAAACCGTATATCACAACGTCACTCATTCGGGTTTACCTCCCGCAGTTTTAATTTTATCGGGGCACAGACTCCGTATCAGCCGTGCGCGAGCGATGGCTTTTTGGTCAGGCGTCATACGATTGATTGCGGCGATTGCCTGTTCCACGATTTCGTGAATGGTCATGTTTTTACCCTGCCCGCCACCGGGATGGGGCATCGCACGCACTGGACCTTGTCTCCAATGTGCGCGGACGCATGAACAGCGTAGTCGCAGCCACATGACAGAATCGCAGTCGCGCGGTCTGCATTGTACTTGCTGGGCTTCAACGTCTGAATGGTTTGGATGCTCATTGTTATCTCCCTGCCGGAAGCGCGCGTTGAATTGGGTTTGCTGGCAGCGATGCGTACAACTTTTTGCCCGCAGCCAGAATGTCGGTCTCGTCTGTGATGTCGTAGTCCGCATAGATGCCCGCAGTTTTGTGTCCCGTGATGCGGCGCGCCACCGTCTCAGGAATACCAGCGCGGCGGAAGTTGCGAGTAGCGCTGCGGCGCAGGTCATAGAGAATGGCACCCGTGACGCCCGCCTTTTTACATGCCGCATTGAATGCTTTCTGAGTGACGCCTTTCTTTGAGAACACGTTCCCAGTGCGGTCAGATACAGCGGACAGTAAAGAAACCAGCGACGGTGACAGCGGCACGATGCGGGACTCGCTGTTCTTGGTCTCGCCTTCCAGCAGCGTGATGATGCCCGAGTCCAGATTCACCGCGTCCCACTGGATGCGCTGCGCTTCAATCGGGCGGACACCAGTTTCGTACAGGAAGAGAATCGTCGCCTGATGTTGAGGAGCGACCGCCGCCAGCAGCTTCGGGAACACTTCCGCCGGGATGAATCCCTTGCGCTTGTTAGCAACCAGCAGCTTGAACTTCGGGACGGTCGTAACCTGCCCGTTGTCCTGCGCGAGAATGAACATGCGCTTGAGCAAGCGCAGCGAGTTATTAATCGTCGCGTTCGCAGCGCCAGCAGCTTGACGCGAGAGGATAAATTCGTTGAGCGCGGGTCCGTTGATTTCATTCACCAGCCGACCATTGAAAAATTCGTCAGTCGCGGGCAAAGGATTGAAAGACAGTGAACCATCTTTGCGGGTCTTGAGACTTCGCAGTGAATGGATGCGCGCGTCCGTTAGCAAACCCTCGCGGATATGCTCGTAGGTCAAGCTAGCGGTTTCTGGCGCGGGTTTCAAACCCTTGCGCGAATCGGTCATCCAATTTTGCAGGATAGTTTCGGCTTCGGCTTTGACGGAGGTTCCGGTGGACTTGCGAATCTGCCGACCGTCTGGGGTGTAATACTGTGCAACCCAGTTCGACGATTTCAGAACGCGGTCGCCGTTTTCATCCTTCCTATATTCTTGGAAGAGCCCGCCTTGGTTTTTGTCGCGCTGTTTGCCTTTGCTCATTGTCGCCTCCGAATCTCTCACCAACAAGTCTAGTGTAGGCTCGCACCAGAAATCTAGCAATAGTACGAAGGTACTGATTTTCTTGGTGGGAGTTACCGTGTCAAATTTACCCAGTCAGGAATCCTTAGAAAACCGCTTGACGTACTAAGGTTCCCTCTGGTACTATCGTTTGGTACGTTGAACCGGAAAGCGCCTGCTGCTCACAGGATGCTCCGATATAGGAGACTTCTATGAGAACAGCAGCGGCAGTTTCAGATTCGTTTGTCCGTAGTGGTGGCAGTCCGCCAGCACAAAACATCCAGCCAGTTACTCCCGCACCAACTCCTCTATTAGTAGACATCCGCATGGCGGCACAAATCCTCGGAACCAGCGTCTGGAATTTACGAGTCATGTGCTGGAGTCCGCAACATCGCAATCTCCTCTCCCCGGTTCGTCTCGGTGCTAAGTATATGTTCGCTCCCAGCAAACTCGCCTCGTTCGTTGATGCGCTGGTAGCGGGGAAGATTCGATTCCCAGCCTCACCAACGAAAACGAAGGCGAAGCGGAGGCATGCATGAGTGCCACGCCAATTATCGAAAAAGCGGAAGTTCGTGCGGAACAGGCGATTGAATCGGCATGGAAAGCCTATCAAACAACAGCGAAATATGGCATGGCTTTTGGAAAAGCGTGCTTTGACTTTCAACAGAGATTCGCCGAACAAGGGCAGCGGGTAAAAGGGCAAGGCGTTAGTCCAATCTTGGACAAACTAGAAATTCCTAAGTCCACCGCCTATTGGTGGATTGCACGATACAAAGAAGCAGAAGGAATCGCGGACATTGAAGTTCCAGATTCCCCGGAAGAAACTCGGCACGATGCCATTGCCGAGACAATTTGCAAATCACTTCTCGCCAAATCTATCCCCTGCCAGAACGTGACGTGGGCTCCGTGGACTCCTAGAACCGATGCTGAGATTCGTGTTTATGGCAAGGAGCCGAACAACGATAGATATCGAATCACATTGTATTTGAGTCAAGAAGAGGCGACAAGCCTGAGCCAGCCCTTAGGACAGGCGGTGTCCCGATGAGTGCCACGTTGGCAGTTGTCACATCCATTGACGAAGATTTGAAGCGGGATTCCCGTACCTGCACCGAAGCGGAAAATCTCGCACGTCACATCATCGCTCGCATGGAAAGTGTGACGGCGAAGTTGAAAAGTTTGGAAGACGACATCCGCAAACTGTGGGTGGAGTTCGATAAACTCAAAGCAGGCGAGACCACCATCCCGTGCCGAACGAACATGGTTTTCGCCGAGCCCACGCTTTGTATTTCGACCGCGAAGAGCGCTAAGGCAGGCAGCCACTTTGACATCATCTGCCCTGATGACCTTGTGAACGAAATTAATGCTACTAAGCCCGGGCAGCTCGAAACCGTTTACCAAGCGTGGCTGGCGCTGATTCCTTTGTTGGAAGTTACGGGCTACGTTCTTATGAGCGGCACGGTGTATTCCTACGATGACGTGTACGCTCGCGTGCAAGAGCAGGCGCAGAACGCTGGATTAATTTCCACGTGGCAGATTAATGTGCATGATTGCTGGTCGTTCGGCTGCACGAATTGTCCGCACACCAATCTGTATCACGATTTCAATATCAACATCGCCGAGGCGCCTTGCGGAGTGGAAGGTTGCACCTGCATCGGTTTTCATTCGGATGAAGTGAAAGGCGTACTGTTCCCGCAATTCACAGCGAAGGATGGTCGCAAACTCGGGCACACCGTCGAGTTTTTGGAATACAAGCGCGACCACGAATTAGGTCCGGTCGCGTTCGCTAACCAATACGAATGTCGCCCGCTCTCGGAAGAGTCTCAGACATTCGATGAGGTTCTAATCGGTGGTGCCAGTATGCCGCCCACGGACCCGCGAATGGTGGCGGCGAAGAACCAAGGCTGGCGCTTTATCGTAGGCGACCTGAGCTATTCCGAGAATGAAAAACGAGACCTCTCGGTCTTCTATCTTTGTCGCAAATATCAGGGAAAGTTGTACGCGATTCAATGCCTAAGTGGGCACTTCGGAAGCGACGAACTGTGCGCCACCATCTTGAAATTAATATGGAATGAGCGCCCCGGCGCGATGTATTTGGAGAAGACCTTGGGCACCACTTTCCTCCAGTCACTCTTGACCGCTGAAGCGAAGAAGCAGGGACTGCAGCACCTGCCGATTCAATG
Source organism: uncultured Acidobacteriota bacterium (assembly GCA_963821765.1). Lineage (GTDB taxonomy): Bacteria > Acidobacteriota > Terriglobia > Acidiferrales > UBA7541 > Palsa-295. The sequence goes on along the minus strand of CAWGFF010000015.1, from coordinate 169,174 downwards.
GGTGGACGCTTCCCGGCAGAAAAACGCGAAAGAAATTCGCATTCGCGGTATTCGCGGAATGTTGGTGAATCAAAATTTGTGGCTGAACAGCGAAATGGACCACTACCCTGAATTGGTGAAGCAGCTGGTGAAGTTCCCGCGCTACCACGACGATTATGCCGATGCGTTGGGACAAGCCATTGAAGTCCCCACGCAATGGCAGAACGAACAGACCACGCAAGTGACCACCGGGCAACAGTGGGTGAAGTGGTATCTGAACCTGCACGATAAACCGCCCGAGGATGATGGCGGTGGAAACGCGATGGGTAACATCAGGGCGACCAACACCATCAGAACGGCAAGCGAACGTGAGCGCAAAACGCCTATTGTCATCGGAATCTCCACAAGCGTGGCTACAGAATCAGTCCCACAGATGCACTTTCACCTCCAAGCGAACTGGCGTCAATAAATGCCGCTGTATCAGACAATTAGAAAGAACGAAGTGGCAGGACGGGCACAAGAAGGTTACGGCGGTTGGTGGGTTCTGAGTCCGTTTGGTTACAGCAGAGCGTCTAAAAACCGAAAGGGCGACTCAGATGCGAATCGCCCCACTCCCTGTCAAGGTAATCGTTTAGAAAAAAACAGCGGGCGAAACGTGGAAGCGTTCGCTGAACTTTTCGATGTGCTGCCGAGTAAGCGGTCGCTCACCACTCAAAAGCGCAGACACAGTGCTCTCCGGTCGTCCCAATACTTCCGCCAAATCCTTTTGGCGAAGGTTGTTGGCGTCCATCAGGGCTCGAAGAACATCCACTGGAGAAGCGTCAGGCACGGGGTAGTGCTTCTCCTCATACGCCTCAATCAGAGTGATTAAGACATCGGCGTACTTTTCTTCGACGCTCGTTGGGTTAGCCTTGTCCGCCAGTGCTTCCAAAACAGATAGGTAGGCTCGGTGTTGCATTTCCGAAGTGATTGCAGTGGGCGAACTCAGTTCAAGCGCGTATTTTTCAGGAATCGCAATCATTTTTGCCACCCTCCCTTATCGTACTCCGCGTGACTCAAAATGTAGCGGATATAAACCATGTGCCAGTTGTACTTGATGGAGACGATTAGCCTGCACCGATTGTTGCCGATGTCGAACACCACGAAGTGCCCAACTATATCTGAGTTTCGCCAACTGTTCCGAACATCTGCGAAGGTTTTCCAATCCGCTTTCTTGGCGATTTTGTACCAAGCGTTTAGCGATGCACCCCATTCAGCGTGCTTGGCTGATGCCTCTCGAATCGCTGCTCGACTAACAATTCGCACTAGCAATCTTCACAAAAAGTGAAGTCAATGTCAAGGGGAAATTTCCGCGTAAAACGAGTAGTACGGACGTACCATTGCTGCCCGGTGTTCGCGTATGTACAATGTCTCCATGCTGCGAAGATTGAACATCTGGGTAGATACACAGCACATGAAGAAATTGGCAGTGCTTGCCGCCTCGAAAGGTCTTAAAACGGCGCAAGTCGTGCGGCTCGCAATCGCAGAATATTTGGAGAGAAACAGCAAGTGACGATAGACCCACGAATCCGGGCGGAGTTGCTGGCGATGTTTCCCACGGAGAGACGAAGGCCGGTTGACTGCTACGCTGGGATTTTCGGACAAAGGAAAAACACATGAACCCACTCGTTTTCGTTGTCGCAGGCTTTCTTCACGGGCGCTACCGAGCCCCGCTAACAGCCAAAACAAAGTGGATTCTTTTCGCGGTGGCCGCAGTGGTGATTGCCTTGCCCCTCTTCGTCGTAGGCGCTGAATCTACGGACCGCGTCATAAGTCACGCCACCTATTTCCTTATATGGGCGGGGCTCTTCTTTGTGGCAGACGGATTCGGGCGCAAGGCCAAGAAGCAGAGCAACTAACCGCTTCGGCGGAATTTTTCACACAGAGGTTTCACGAAGGCGTAGAAACAAAGCGGAGCCGCCAGACCTTGCAGGGTCAAACGGCTCCTCGCTCACACATCGGAGGCACCCGACATGCAAGTTGTCAAGAAAGTATCGCATTCTACTTCACGTCGCAATCACGGTTCAGCCGCATTGGCTGAAAAACGGGTCGCAGGAGATGACCCGTTGCCGCAACCCATCAGCAGTCCCGCAGCACCCCCACCCGACTTTCGATTCGCTAACCACTTCTCTATTTGCTTCCTTCATCCTCTGACTGACGCTGCCCGCGCATGGGTTGACGAGCATATCGGGCAGGACAACGGCTACCAGCCCCAGTACCCATCAGTTTTGTTGGAACCGAGATTCTGCCCTGAAATCCTCGCCGCGCTTTCTGACGCCGGATTGGCGGTGTCCCGGTGACTCGCGCGCGCGCCGTCGTCCTTGCTCTTACCCGCATCCCGCGCTCTGGCTCGCTGAACGACGACGTTCACGATGAAACCGTCATCTTGGTCAAAAAGTTGCGCCCGCTCCTAGTTGATTATCGGCTGGGTGCAGTCATTCGCGCACTGTTCACGCTGGCAGCGGAGTACTCGACGCGATTACTGCGCGCCGAAGCGGCTGGGTGCGACTGCCCACACGATGTTTCAAACGGTCTGGTACCAGCCCGGCGCCATTTTGGTGGTTGACCGCAGCCCGCCTATTTAGGGAGACTAAGACGTTCAGGGCGGCTCCTTCCTGCTTCTCGCTCTCCCGCCGCGAACAGATTTCATGGCGCTCTCTCCATCTTGACGAAATCATCCGCCATGCGAGGACTTGAGATATGAATGAAATTATCGGCGAGCTTCTGCCACCCACGCGCTTGATGCTGACGCCCGGCCCTTCCAACATGGACGCGCGTGTCTATCGCGCTCTCAGCACTCCTCTCGTCGGGCACATGGATCCGTGGTTCATCGAAATGATGGGAGACGTGCAGGCTTTGCTGCGCCGTGTTTTCCAGACGCAGAATCGGATCACGTTTCCCATTTCCGCGTCCGGATCCGGCGGAATCGAAGCAGCGGTCTTGAACCCGCTGGAAGAAGGCGACGAGTGCATCGTCTGCAGCAACGGTTGGTTTTCCGAACGCATGGCCGTGATTGCCGAACGCAGCCCGAACGTGAAAGTGATTCGCGTGGAGGCGCCGTACGGCAGCACTGTGGATCCGGAAGACGTCCGCCGCGCAGGTAAAGGTAAGAAAATCAAGTTCGTCGGTCTCGCGCATGGCGAGACTTCCAGTGGCGTCGCGCAGCGCCTGTCCGATTTCCGCAAAGTGGCGGACGAACTAGGCGCTCTGCTTGTCGTGGATGCAGTCGCCACTCTCGCGGGCATGCCGCTCGACATTGACCGGGAAAAAATAGACATCTGCTTCAGCGGTTCACAGAAGGCGCTCAGTGCGCCGCCGGGCATGTCGCCCATCACCGTGAACGCGCGCGTTGAAGATCTAATGCGCGCGCGCAAAACTCCCGTCGCCAGCTGGTATTTCGATTTCACGCCGATCATGACCATGTGGGGCGGCGAACGCACTTATCACCACACGCCGCCGATCTCGTTGATTTACGGCATGCGTGAAGCCTTGCGCCTGGTCCTGGAAGAGGGTTTGGAAACGCGCTGGGAACGCCATCGCAATAATCAACAGGCGCTGGTGGCCGGCCTTGAAGCCATGGGCTTGGGAATGTTGGTCGCGGATCCCGCCGATCGCTTGATCACTGTCACCAGCGTAAAAATTCCGGCGGGAATTGACGATCGCAAAGTGCGACTGCAACTGCTCGACGAATTCAACCTCGAAATCGCCGGCGGGTTTGGTCCGGTGAAAGGAAAAATCTGGCGCGTGGGTTTGATGGGGTATTCCAGCCAGAATACCAACGTGTTGCTGTTCCTGGCCGCGTTTGAAAAAGTTTTGCTCGACCAGGGACTGCGCGTCCCCGCAGGAGCCGGAGTCGCCGCCGCCATTCGCAGCTACCAACACGCGGGGCACGGCGCCGTAGCAGGCGCGCGAAAGTGAGGGCCGCGCCGTAATTCGCGCGTGCAATCGACAAAACTGGGGGTAAGTTTATGGCCGTTTCTGAAGCAGCGTGGATTCCCAACGTCGGCGCGATGAGCGATTTCATCGGGGCTTTCGACGTCCCATCCAAGGTTACGGACTACGTCTATCGCTGCCGCTTCTCGCACTGCTGGAATGGCATCGCCACGCGCCACGCCGACACTATGGACTGCAAATTTTTCGTGGATGGCCGGGGCGTGGTGCTCGGCCTCGCGCATCCCGGATTCGTGGAATTTCAGGGCCGCACCGGACGCGACCTGAGCGATCGCGAAGCCAGTTACGTGGGCGCTGAATATCTCCGCGAACGCCTCGAACAGGAAGATGAGCACGCTCTCTACGACGTTTCCACTGCCGACGTGGGGCGCATCATCCAGAAACTCGGCATCCGCTAAGCCACCGAAAAGCCGAGCCTACTGTTTCGCCGGTGCCGTGAAATTCTTCTGCGCCAGCGAGCGGATGTAGATCACCAGATTCCAGATTTCGTCCGGCTTGCTGCGATCGCCTTCGCCGGTCATCTCGCCTTTTCCGTTCTTGATGATGTAGAACAGGTCCCCATCCGTCATATCCTTCAGCGACGCCGGATCGCGGTAATCCAAAAGCTTTAATTTCATGTCCGTCGCGAGGTCTCCCTTGCCGCCGCCATCCTTCCCGTGGCACATCGCGCAGTCAAATCCGTAGGATTTTTTCCCCGCCGCCAGAGCCGCCGGGGTGGCTTTCACGGGGTTGGGGAGTTTCGACGCCTCAGGTGGGATCTTATATTCAGCGGCAGCGCCCGCCGCCGGTACCTTCTGCTCTTGTCGAGCAGAAACAGCGCAACACAACAGGACGAGGAGCGAGACAACGCGAACGACTATCCGCATAGCGCCTCCACAGTACACGCACATTAACAGGGTGAAGGCGCATTCTACTCCCGCGGCGCGAATCCGGCGTAAAGTTTCTTCGGGCCATTCCATGTCTGGTATCGCACGGCTGCGCATTTCGCCGCGCTGCGCAACGCATGCTCACGCGTCTGAAAGCGACTCGCCGAAACCGGGTTCGCCGTTCTTCAACTCGCCCGCTTCCAGAATTTCCCCGCAGTCCAGGCATTCCACGTACTGCGCATCCGCATCCTTGGCGATCAATTGCGTTCGTTTGTGCTGGCAGGCAGGCTCGGGTGCTAACATGATCGTTTCCCAAATCTCCGCGCATTATATCACTTGCGACTTGCGCAAGTAGATGTCCCGCGCCGGTTGACAAACGCGCGGATTGACACTATCAGTCTTCTGGCAGGCTCCTGGCAGGCCGCTGAAAAGAGAGAACCACCGATGGCAGAACAGGTCACTCAGAAACGTCTGGGCACCGTGATTTTCTACGGCATCGTCGCCATCCTCTCGTACTTCGCGTTTTTGATCTTCCAGCCTTTTCTGCCGGCGCTCTGCTGGGCCATCATCATCGTAGTCGTTTCCTATCCGGCCTACTTACGGCTTGCGGTGCGATTTCGCCCGACCATCGCCGCCTTGCTCTGCACGCTGGCGGTCACGGTCCTCCTCATCGTGCCGGCGCTTGCCATCATGGCCGCCTTCGTCCGCCAGGGTGTTCAGGCGGTCCAGCACATCCAGGTACAAATCGCCAACGGCCATTTCGATTGGGTCAATCACGTGTGGCTCGATTTGCAATCGCGCTTTCCCGATAACGACGCCACCAGCCTAGGCACACTTTTGAGCCGCTACGCTGATAATGCCGCCGCCTACATCGCCGCGCGCCTTGGCACGCTCTTAAAAAATACCGCGCTCTTTCTCTTTCATCTCAGCGTCACCATGCTGGCCATGTTTTATCTTTACCGCGACGGCCCGGCCTTCATGGCCAGGATGCGCGAAGTTTTGCCGTTCGATTCGCCGCACAGCGAACGGATGATAAAAGAAGCCAACGATCTGATTTTCGCGAGCGTTGTGTCCAGCCTGGTTGCAGCCGCGGCTCACGGCATTCTCGGCGGACTCGCTTTCGGCCTCGCCGGAATCACCGCTCCGGTGTTCTGGGGCGTGATGATGGGATTTTTCTCGCTGGTCCCAGTCGTCGGTTCCGCGCTCATTTGGGTGCCGGCGGCGATCAGCCTGATCGCCGAAGGCCACATCACCGCGGGCATTATGGTGGCAGTCTTTTGCAGCATCGTCGTCGGATTGGTGGACAATCTGCTGCGTCCCTGGGTCATCAGCGGTCGCGCGGAAATGGGCGGCCTGGTCGTTTTCATCAGCGTGCTGGGCGGCATCAGCGTTTTCGGATTGCTCGGCGTGGTTGTGGGACCGATCATCGTCGCCGCCGGAGCCAGCTTGCTGGACCTGTACGTGCCCGGCTCGCCCGCTGGAAACATCGGCGTGCGAACGCATGGGAAGAAAAAGCCCGCCGTGCTAGAGTAGCGCCCTTCGGACACACGCATGAGCAAGCATTCCAAACTAAAAGGCGCGGCAACAAAGAGCGCGGCGCTCAAACACGCCGGGCCAAAACACGCGACCCTTCCACCGGAAAAACTTTGCTGGCGCTGCGATCCCGCCACTATTCCGTTTGAGACGACCGCGGAGGTTCCTCCTTCCTCCGGCGATCCTGGCCAGGAACGCGCTCTGCGCGCCTTGCGCATGGGTGTGGAACTCACCGCGCCCGGTTACAATCTTTTCGTGTGCGGACTTTCTGGCACCAGCCGCGGCGGCATGATCGTTCGCATGATCGAAGGCCTGCACCCACAAAGCGAGCCTGCTCCCGATCGCGCCTACGTGAACAATTTCAAGAATGCCGACCGGCCCCGGCTGCTCACTTTGCCACGCGGACAGGCCAACGCCTTCAAGAAAGAAGTCGAGTCCGGAATAGATTTCCTGCGCCGGCGCATTCCGCAAGTCTTCGAAGGAGAACCTTTCCAGCGCCAGAAAACGCGCATCGTCGAGCGGTTCACGGTACGCGAAAAAGAATTGATGGACGATTTCACCCGTCGCATCGCCCGCGAACAATTTGCGCTCGGCCGCATGCAGGTCGGCGCGGTGGCGCTGCCGGAGATTTTCCCCGTGCTCGATGGCGCAATGGTTCCCATCGAAGAAATACCCAAGATGGTGCAGGAAGGCAAACTCGAAAGCGTCGCCGCCGAGGAACTCGAACGCAAATACGACCAATTTCGCCAGGAATTCACGGTCGTGTACCGCAAGACTCTTTCGCTTTCCCGCGAGCTCGCCAGCGAAATGAGTTACCTGGAGCAGGAAGCCGCATCGGTCCTCGTGGATGGCGTGATCGAAGAGCTGAAAGAAAAATATCCCAGCACGCAGATCGCGGAATATCTCGAGGAAGTCCGCCATCACATTCTGGATAATCTCGAACCGTTCAAGGAACGCGAAGGCGAAGAAGACCAACCGCCCTCTGAAGGTGGCGGCGGCCCGCGCGTCGAACGGCAGGAGCGCGATCCTTTCCGTGTGTACGGCGTGAACGTGATTCTCGCTCACGGCGAGCGCGAGCAATGCCCGGTGATTTTCGAAACTATCCCCACATACGCGAATATGTTCGGCACGATTCACCGCAGTTACGATGCGCGTGGCGGCTGGAGCTCCGATTTCATGGATTTGCGCGGCGGCTCGCTGCTGCGCGCTGATGGCGGTTTTCTGGTGATGTACGCGCTCGATACGCTCACCGAAACCGGCGTCTGGCGCACCCTAAAGCGCACACTGAATCACGGCAAGCTGGAAATTCAGCCCGTGGATGTGTTTTTTCCGTTCAGTCCCGCGGCGCTGAAGCCTGAGCCGATTGACGTCCACGTGAAGATTATTCTCATCGGCGACCGCGATATGTACGAGCTGCTCTACGATTTCGAGGAAGACTTCAAAAAGATTTTCAAAGTGCGCGTGGAATTCGACGAAGAAATGAAGTGGAGCGACGAAGTCATCCAACAGTACGCCGGCCGCCTGCGCAAGATATCCGATGATGAGCGCCTCTATCCTTTTGACCGCACTGCATTCGCCGCAATTTTAGAGCACGGCGTGCGCCTCGCGGGCCGCCGCGGAAAAATCACCACTCGCTTTTTCGATCTGGCCGATCTGGCCCGCGAATCTTCGTACGTCGCGCGCAACGAAAATCAATCCGTGGTCACGGCCGCGCACGTGCGCACCGCCCTCGATTCCAAAATCGAGCGCCACAATCTCACTGAATCGAAAATTCGCGAAATGATCGAACAAAATCTGCTCTTCATTGACACCACCGGAGCCCGCGTCGGCCAGGTGAACGGGCTCAGCGTGATGGAAATCGGCGGCTACGCGTTCGGCAAGCCCGTGCGCATCACCGCTTCCGCTTCGCCCGGAAAAGTCGGCATTATCAATATTGAAAGGGAATCAAACCTCAGCGGCCGCTTCCACGATAAAGGCGTGCACATTATTTCCGGTTACATGCGCCGCACCTTCGCGCAGGATAAGCCCCTCGCGCTTTCGGCCAGCCTCTGCTTCGAGCAATCCTATTCCGGCGTGGACGGCGACAGCGCCAGCTCCACGGAAATCTACGCACTGCTCTCCGCGCTTTCCGGGTACCCCATTCGCCAGGAACTTGCCGTCACCGGCTCGGTAAATCAGCAGGGAGATATCCAGCCCATCGGCGGCGTAAATCAAAAAATCGAAGGCTTCTACGACATCTGCAAAATGAAAGGCCTTACTGGAAATCAAGGCGTCCTGATCCCTTCGGAAAATGTGGACGACCTGATGCTGCGCGAAGAAGTGATCGAAGCGGTTGCGAAAGGCCAGTTCCACCTTTATCCCGTCGCCACGGTAGAACAGGGCATCGAAATCCTGACCGGCCGCCACGCTGGTAAACGCCTCCCGAACGGAAAGCACGAGCCAGACACCATCTTCTGCAAAGTGGACGCGCGCCTCCACGAAATGGCCTTGACTCTCCGCAAGTTCGACTAAGCGCATTTTCGAATCCGCCACCGCCTTAAGCCGGGCTAAGAAGAGCTCTGTATCCAAGACGAATGCACGCATAATTCTCCAGATTGCCTTGGAACATCTCTGCAACCATCCTTTTTTCAGACGTTTACGAGTAGTCGAATTTTGTTGACAGGTGGAATCAAAATGATATCATTTGGATATTGAGTTTAGGAGGAGTTCCATGCGAGAAAAACCAGCCTTTTCGCTCCCCGCCGGCCCCATGTTTTTGTTGTTGATTGTTGCAGTCGCCGCGACCGTGTTCGTACTGATCAGCTCGGCGCAGATGCAGGCTACCGTCGGCGTAGTCGTCGCGATGTTCGCGCTCTTCGTCGAAGTGATTTGCTTCAAAGGCCTGCTGATTGTGAACCCCAACGAAGGCCAGGTCCTGCAACTCTTCGGCACCTACGTAGGAACGCTGAGTGATCAAGGATGGCGCTGGGTGAATCCGTTCACCACCAAACGGCGGATTTCGCTGCGCGTGCGAAATTTCGAAACGTCGAAGCTGAAAGTGAACGATCTCGATGGCAATCCCATCGAAATCGCGGCAGTGGTTGTCTGGCAGGTGGTGGACACAGCGGAAGCGGTCTTCCAGGTGGACAGCTATGAAAATTTTGTGCAGGTGCAGAGCGAATCCGCGTTGCGCACCATGGCCACGTCGTACGCGTACGATTCGCACGTCGCCGGACAAATGAGCCTGCGCAGCCACATAGCAGAAACCGCCGCCGAACTGCAGAAGGAAATTCAGGACCGCTTGACGAAGGCCGGCGTGCAAGTGGTAGAAGCGCGCATCAGCCACCTGGCCTACGCCGCGGAAATTGCTGGAGCGATGTTGCAGCGCCAGCAGGCTTCCGCGATTATTGCCGCGCGGCAGACCATCGTCGAAGGAGCGGTGAGCATCGTGCAGATGGCGCTCGATCAGCTTTCCGAGAGAAAAGTTGTGGAGCTAGATCCGGAGCGACGCGCCGCGATGGTCAGCAACCTGCTCGTCGTGCTGTGCGGTGAACGCAGTCCGCAACCGGTAGTCAACGCGGGTTCACTCTACAGCTAGAGGCGAAATGGCGGAGCGCAAACCATTTCTTCTACGGCTCGATCGGGCGACGCACGTCGCGCTGGAGCGTTGGTCCGCGGACGAATTGCGCAGCTTGAATTCGCAGATCGAATATTTGCTGCGTCGCGCGCTGCAGGAGGCTGGCCGGTTACCGCGGCCAGCCTCCGAGGACGCGTCCGTACAACCCGCCGGGCAGCTCCCGAGCGAGACCACGAACACCTGATCGAATCTCGCTCCTGCAAAAACCCGCGCCAGCCACCGAAACTCAAATCCGGCGCCGCATCTGCAAGGAAACCGTAAGCGTCTGGCCCTTGCGGTCAATTAGCACCTTATATTGGTAGCCCACCTGGCGAAACAGGTCGCGCACCGCCGAAAGCGTCAGGTCCGAGGCTGCGTCATCCCCAATTCCCGCGATCACATCTCCCGGCACGATTCCCGCGCGCGCCGCCGGCGTTCCGGGCTGCACCGCCGTCACCTCGAACACTTTGAGGTTCGGCCCCTTCGCGATGATCGAAAGTCCGCTCATGTCCTCGTCCGTGTCGTGATTTAACTGAACATTCGGGTCCAGAATCACCTGGTGGTGCGGAAAATCATAAATCACCGTGAAGCGCCGCAGGAAATTGGCGCCGATGGCCCCCGCAATATTTTTGTCGGCTCCTGCTTGTGTCTTTTGCTGCGTGAAGTCGGCAACGATATCTTCCAGCTGGTACGGACCAATCTGAAACTCCTTCAGGCGGCCCAGAAGTATCTTCGCGCCGCCGTCCACTTCCGGGTAAGACGCCGGCTCGCTCTTGAAATGCGCCGCGGAAATGCGCTGCGAATCCATGTATCCCCGGTAAAAAAGAACGCCGGAATCCAGCGCCGTGTCCACCGCGAAATCCGCTGACTCCGAGCGGTGCCCGGGCACCTCAAACTTCGCGCGAATCAGCGGCACCGACCCGGAAAAAGTCAGCGGGAAACTTTTGCCTTGCCCCGAGTAGGTAAAAGCACTCGGGTCGTAGAGCTGCACCGTCTGCCGGTGGTAATCCACTTGGACTACCACGCGATCGAAGAAATCTCTGCCTAGCGTCCCTTGATAAGGTTGTCCCACCTGCTGCGCAAAATCGTCACGCGACACGACGGGCAACGTGACGAACGGAAGTTGCACTCCAGGCAGCCCCAGCACCGCGTAGTGCATGGCGTTGCCAGGCGGGTCCCCGGCCACCTTGCGATCCACCGCACATTTTTCGGCCGCCGAATCCAGTTCAAAGAGAGCCGGCTTGCCCGCGTTCAAACGAACGGGCAAGAAAATCAGGTTGCGGAGAAATACCGCTGGAATCTGCGCGGCGTTGCCTCCATAAGAAAATCGCGGCGAAGTTACGTCCTGCGGCCCAGGCGCAGCTGGGGGCGCCCCCGCTTGCGCTGCTGGCGGCGCAGCGTTCTGCTGCTGTTGCAGCAGAGCAGGCCGCGCGGCCCAACCGGACAACAAAATGCAGCAAGCAACCAGAAATTGTGCGCGGCGCCGATTCATCATCCCTCCCATCATAGCTGCAAAACCTGCGTATCCAACCAAACTCAACACGCGCGCCTCAAACCCGCGCGCCGACTATACGAGCTAAGGCTCCGGCGCGAGATACCCTTCGCGCGAAAATATCCGGTGCGTGGCTTTTTTCCCCTCGGTAACGAAAGGCTGGCCGCTCGCGTCCAGCACTTCTACGGTAAGCGGACGGAATTGACCATCGTGCTGCGGCGCGATCCCCAGCAAATACTGATGCCGCAGCGCCGCGGCAATCTGCTGATATATTGGCGCGAAATCCTTCGCTGATACCGGAAAGAAAGCCCGCCCACCGGTGATTGCCGCCAGTGACAGCAGCGCCTGATCCGCCTGCGCAAACACCTGAGAATCCTGCTGCGGCGCCGCGGTTGCTTTCTTCTTCTTGTCGGCCTTGTCTGGCGCGCGCCGCAACCACCCGCCCAGCGCCACCGGAAAAATCACAACATCGCGCGCGCGAAGTTTCTGCGCCAGCGCATCCCAACGCGCCGGCGAGGACGAATCGAGGCCAGTCGTCAGCAGCACCAGCGCCTTTTTGCCGCTCACCGGAGCGATCCAGTCCAGCGCCGTGGATACAGCGTCGTAGAAATTTAGCTCGCCCATGCCCACGGAAAATTGTATTTGTCCCAGCGCGTTAAGCAGTGCATTTTTGTCTGGCGTAAAGGCCAGCACCGCCCGCGGCGCCTGATCGTAAGTCACCAGCGCTACCTGATCGTCCGGCGCGAGGCCGTCGAGCAGCGCGTAAGCCGCGGCGATATGCTGACTCTGGATCAAGTACACCGCCGGGCTGGTCTCCACCATCACCAGAATCTGCGCCGGCGCATCCGTAGGAGCAAAAAACACCAGCGGCCGTTCGATTCCGGCATCCAGCACGCGAAAATTCTCGCGCTGCAGCCCGCTCACGAAATCGCCACCGGCGGTGAGCACGCTCACGCCGATTTGCACCATCTCGGTAGTCACCTGCAGCGGCTGCTGCACACCGCCGGGAGCTTGTTGTGCCAGAGTTCCACACGGAATCAGCAGAGCACAGAAGAAAATAATGGAGAACGCGCTGCGCGGGAACAACGAAAACGGTGAAGGTGGCCTTCCAAAGTTGCGATTCAAATTGAACGCCGTGGAGTTCTACTCACGACCGCGACCCGGGCACGCAACAGCGGAGCGCGCCGAGGTCCTGGCCGACAAACCGATCGCATCGCTGAATTAATCGCCCGAAGGCGGTTTCGCCGCGGGCGGCGCGGCATTCGCCGATTTCGGCGTGCTCAAGTATCCCTTGGCGCTGTCCTTGGTCAGATCAAATACCACAATCTCGTACGGCGCCCGCGCCCCGCGCACGTAAAACTGAATCGGCTCGCCGACGGTCCTATCCTTCTTCTCGATGGTCTTGTCGTCAGCCACCACATTCAAGGTGTATTTGTAATGTTTGGCGTCCACCTTGCGCAGCGCTACTTGGATCGGTCCCACATGCTCCGGTCCCTTGGACGACTTGCTGAGGGTGAACTCATAAATATCGCGCTCACCCAGCCGCTTCAATTCCTCGACTTCATCGTGATTGCGCGCGATCAATCCGCTCTGCACGCCCAAATCTCCGATAGTGCTTTGCAATTTGCCCTTGGTCGCGTCCAAATCCGCCTTGGTGGCGTCGGCTTCGTTCTTCGTGCCGGAAAGCTCGGTAGTCACTTGCCCGAACTTGGTAGTGGTATCCGCCTGCACCGCGCCAATCTGTTCGCGCAGTTGCTGGTCGCTCTTCTGCTGATCTTTCTTGATGGACTGCGCCAGCCCGCGCGCGCGCGCCAGTTCATCCTGCGTCAACCCCAGCTTCTGCGAGGTCACGTCCAGCTGGCCCTTCAAGTCCGCGATGCGCGAATTCGTCTTGTCCAAAGCTGCGGCCAGCGCCTGGGTCTTCTTGTCCGCATCGTCCAGCCCCTTGCGCGCCGCTTCGCGCTCGGCGTAACCCGCGTACAATAGGTAGGCTACGAGTGCGAACGCGATCGCAAAAAGCAACGTAACCCAGCGCGGCAAAGCAGACGATTCCACGATTGTGGTCTGTTCACCGGGCGTATTCGGGTTCGAACTCATTGAGCCTCCTAGGGCGCGGCGGGTGCCGCATAATCTGGGCGAAATTATCGCCGAGTAGCACCGGGTTGTCCATCCCCGATGGTTCGCGCGGTGTTTCCGCCTCGGTCGTTACGGTTCTGCCTGGAGATTCCGCTTCCGCGCCCACTGCGTATTTTCCCCGTCTTGCCCGCCTGCCGGCTTTTCGGTATGCTGCGCTACTGATTCGGAGTGATGATGATTTGTCCTCAGTGCCGCAGTGACAATTGTTTTCGCTCGCACCGTGACGGAATTTTCGACTTCGTGCTCACCGCAGCCGGCCTGCGTCCGTGGCGCTGCCACAGTTGCGAGCGACGATTTCATGCCTGGCGCGTCGCTGCCATTCTCGAACGCTTCGCGCACTGTCCGCGCTGTGGCAATTTCGATCTCGAGCACATCTCCCGCGAACGCGTCGAAGACGGCACCCTGATTTTTGTGAAGCGCTGGCTGCGCTTTCCCGCCTACCGCTGCGACCCCTGCCGCCACCGCTTCTTCAGCGTGCTGCAATTCCGGCGCATCGTGCCCTCTTTCGCCGAAAGTGAAACCCACAGAGCCGCAAACTAACCGAAATTGCAATCGTTGCCGCCGTCCGTCTTTCGAGTAAACGCCAAAGGAGTCCTCCCGTCTTGCCGTTTTTCGTGGCGGCAGCAGTTCGAATCCTGTCGTGGAGCTTATTTTCGCGTGTTGCAATCGAATCGGATTTCCGGTATGTTTTTTCGCATGAAACGGGCTTTTCCAGAAAACACGTGTTGTTCCCAGCGTTGTGTGGCTCGGGGACGTGTGTTTTCTGGCGCGGGGAGGCTGAAGAGCTAAGCATCCAGCCTTAATTCAGTAGAGCTGAATCCCACCGCCAGAGTTGTACTGGCAGGTGGGTTTTTTTTTGCTTCGAGGTGGCGAAATCCGCTTCGTCGGTGGCGCCGCAAGCGAGACACCGGCGACGCCAGGAGGTAAGGGCATGAGTGTTCCAAGCACGACGGAACGGTGGAAGGAAGAAGCTGCCGCAAACCTCCCGTTCTGGTAGTAACGCACAATTAACATTCTAGTCACAGTAGGTTCAAGCGGCCCGCTTAACGTGCCTGCGTCGCTTCGCGTGTAGCGATTCTGAAAGTGTCCGAATTCAAAGCTGCGGGTGTGAAAACGTGCCGGTTGAAGGCGAATTGCTTCCAACGGCACGTGAAATTTTTCTAACGCGCAACAGGACGGTTTCTTCGGCGGGAAACAGTGGGGGGAAGTGACGGAGTTTTCCGAACCGCGCTTTCGGTTCTCAATTTCCATCGTTGGGAAAGTGTGGCAGTCAAATTTCAAGGAGGAAGGAATGCGAGCATTGGTTGCATATCTGTTAGCCCTCGGCCTCGTCGTCATGCCAGCAACGGCAGCGCCGGGCTCGTCGGGTGATAAGGATAAGGACACCACCGCTGCCAAATCCAGCAGCACAGCCGCCGCGGACAATTCTACGGCCACGGATAAAGACGCATCTACAGCAGCGTCCAAGTCCGAGCCCGCAACGCCTGGAAAGACGGCTGCTGCGTCAGGTCTGGAAAGCGAACTGCAGCAGCTTCGCGAACTTCTGGAAGCTCAGTCGCGGCAAATCCAGATCCAAAACGAACAAATGCGCGAACAGCAACAGCGCATGGAAGCTATGGAAGCGGAGCTGAAAGTAGCCACCACTCCACCAGATACTTCCTACGCTCCCGCTCCAGACAGCCGCGTCCCGAAAACTGCCGACGGGGCTGCTCCGGCTGCCAACAACGGCAACCTCACCTTCGGAACCAGCAATGGGCAAGACGCCAGCCCGGACAATCCCGTGGCTCTGCACTACAAGGGAATCACTCTCACGCCGGGTGGATTCACCGCGGCTGAAACGGTGTGGCGCGCCAAGGCCACCAGCTCCGACATCAACACGCCGTTCAACTCCGTTCCGCTCCCTGGCGCTTCCGGCAGCAACGTCAGCGAATTCAACGCCTCCGGCCGCCAGTCGCGCATCAGTATGCTGTTCGAGGGCAAGCTTGCCAACGTCAAGCTCGGCGGCTATTACGAAGGTGACTTCCTGGGCGGTGGCAGCACTTCCAACAACAACGAGAGCAACAGCTACGTCTTCCGCCAGCGCCAATTCTGGGGCCAGGCGAAGTTCGATAGCGGCTGGACGATCACCGGAGGCCAGATGTGGAGCCTCGTGACGGAGACCGGACACGCGATGGACAACCGAACCGAACTCACACCGCTCACCATTGATCCTCAGTATTCGGTGGGCTTCAGCTGGGCGCGGCAGTACGGATTCCGCGTGACCAAGAGTCTGTTCGACGGCAAAGTCACCCTTGGTTTCTCCGTCGAAGGGCCGGAGACGACCTTCACCGTTCACGGCAACCCAACCGGCACTAGCACCAGCGGCGCCACCACGGTGCTCGTTCCGAACTCTGCTACTTGT
Source organism: uncultured Acidobacteriota bacterium (assembly GCA_963821765.1). Lineage (GTDB taxonomy): Bacteria > Acidobacteriota > Terriglobia > Acidiferrales > UBA7541 > Palsa-295. The sequence continues at coordinate 153,182 of CAWGFF010000015.1, read as the reverse complement.
CCCGCGCCGGAAGTTTGCACGGCTGCGGTCGCCGGTACCACCACGACGTACACGAACTTTCTCCTTGGCCAGGCCGGTACAGGTGGTGGTTTGTTCAACCCACTCGCCAACTACTCCTACAATCCCGCTCCCGATTTGATCGTCAAGGCGGTTTGGGAGCCGGGCTTTGGGCACTACGAAGTGTTCGGCGTGCTCAGCCAGTTCCGCGATCGCGTCTTCCCCTGCGCCATTGCGACGGCCACCGCTCCATGTGTCCTCGACCCCACCGTCGTGGCACCCTCTGCTCTGGGCGCCTTTAATAACTCCCGCACGGGCGGCGGCATCGGCGCCAATGCTCGTTGGGGTTTCTTTGCCAAGCGCGTGGAACTAGGAATTCACGTACTCGGCGGCGATGGCGTGGGGCGTTATGGCACCGGCGGTCTGCCGGATGGGACCATCCGTCCCGATGGCACCATTGCCCTGCTCCGCAACTACCAAGCGCTGGGCACCATACAGCTTCACCCAACACCCAAGCTGGACATTTACATGAACGTGGGCGGCGAATACGCTTCTCGCTCTCAGTATTTCAAAACCGCGTCCGCCACCACTCCGAACGAAGGGTACGGCGCCGTCGGCTTCAACAACTCCGGCTGCTGGAACGAAACGCCGCCGACCACTACCACTCCGGCAGGCACCAATGCCAGCGCGGGTTACATTCCGGGCGCTCTCGCCAATTGCACAGCCGACACACGCAACCTGCTGGAAGGCACCATCGGCTTCTGGTACCGCTTCTACAAGGGGCCGAAGGGAGCTATTGCTTACGGCATGCAGTATTCCTACGTTCAACGCAACACGTGGTGGGGCATTGGTAACACCTCGTCCACAAACGGCTTTGGCACGACCGGTCAGCCGGCCGTTTCCGAACCGATGTGGTTTACCTCGCTCCGCTACTACCTGCCGTAGATCGTCTGCCGGGGAGAGAGGCGGCCCACCCATCGCCTCTCTCCCCGCGCATTTCTGACCGCATTCGTTTCTTTCGTTGTGCATCGCCCCGCCAAACGCACTGCCGTCTGGTCGCTTCTCCAGGAGATTGACATCGCCGGCGCGCCGAGCTTAGCATCGTCACGCGCTCGCATCCCGCGGGCCGCAAGTCAGCCGGAGTCGCCATGCCCACAGCCAAGCTTTTCACGCCGCGCGACGCCGCACAAGTCCTGGGAATCAGCTATCCCACGCTGAAACAATGGATCTACAAAACGCAGATTCGCACCGTGAAAACCGCCGGCGGCCACCATCGCATTCCCGAAAAAGAAGTGGACCGGTTCCTGTATCGCGCAACCGAACACGGCGACGTCTCGGAGCGCCGCACGAATTTTCGCCGCATCAGCGGCCGCAACCAGCTCGTCGGCCGCATCACCGACATAAAAGTGGACGGCCTCATCGCGCAAGTGGCCCTGTCCATCGGCGGCCAGCGCATTACTTCCATCATCACCGCCGATGCGGTTCGCGAGCTACGCTTGAAGAAAGGCCAGACCGTCGCCGCCCTCGTGAAGTCCACTGAAGTCATGATCGTCCGGCTGTAGCCCTTCGTCGCCACCGCACCCGCAGGTACACCCTTCCCCGCGTGCGGATGCGAATGCTACAATCTGTTGGCTGGGTTCAGGCGCTTTGTTATCTCCGAACGTCGGCAGCAAACTTCATCGTTCAAGAACGGCGGTATGGTGCAGGGGTCAGCACGTCAGGTTCTCAACATCAGAACCACCGCACGGTCCACTGATTTTTCAGGTAGTTACCTACTGGTGCTTACTGGATCTTACTGGTGTTTCTTCACGCGTCAGTGAGGGTTTCGGTGAGAGTTTTAGCTGGTGTCGGCGATTCATTTTGCCACAATCACGATCAGGAGGTCGCTAATATGGATCCGATGTTCAAACGCGGCGAGCTTGTAACGGTGCCCGGAAAGACTGAGATCTATACGATCGTCGAAGTCATGCACGGACATCCGGACGCGAATCCCATGTACTCAATTAAGTATGGAAACGAGTCCAGGTGGGCCAGGGAAGACGAACTTGAGTCGTTTGTGAAGGGTTCACAGTGAGCACACCAATCTGATTCGGACACAAGCGTACAATTCCGGCGCGATTGGTCAATGGTTTACGTGGCCCATGTAGGCGTTGGTCTCGATAAAGCGCCTCCAAGAGAACGGAATCGCGCTGATGGAAAACACCCCAGATCGTCTTACTAAGAAGCAACGCAAGCTCACCGCCACGCATCATGCGAAGAAGCAAGCGGCGTTGGAAAAGAAAGCCGCTGAGCGTGCGGCTCGCAAGGCTGCTCGTGAAGCGAAGAAGTCTGCACCTAAGCCGGTGATGAAGGGCACATCGAGGAAGGCACTGGCGGCAATCGCCGACAAGCCAGCCGCGAAGTCGGAGTGGACTGAGGCCCAAGAGCTGACGATCAAGACGTACCAGGGTGCGAACGGTGTGAAGCGTGGTGCAGCGATCCGTGCACTGCGTGCGGCGGGCAAACTATGAAGATCGTCAAATACGACCCGCGGCTCCCGACGTTGCCTCCGGGACCGCGGCAGGTTAAGAAGCCGAAACCAAAGGCGGTGCCAACACGGGCCGCCGTTTTCTTTTAGAAGCAGGCACCTGAGAGTTCGGCCTCCTGTTCCTCGAATGTCTTCGCGGTTTCTTCAGCGGCCTTTCTCATCTCGATCAGCTCATCTTCCTGGTAATTTTGACGCCGATTATTACCCTGTTGCACTGGTGTTGCCCACCTGACATTTCCAGGCTCGTAGTGGCCTTCTGGGTTGCGGCGATCCAGCGTCTTGCCTTCCGGTCGCCGACCTACATCAGCTAGGAACTGGATGAACCCGCCTTCACCTTGCCACTGTGGGCAGACCTGAATTCCACGGCCGCCATAAGATTCGTACGATATATTTTTCTTGTTTGTGCAGCGCTGCATCATGGCCTGGTAAGAATGGTACGTGTACCTGTACTTTACTGAGCGGCCACCGAGTGGGTAGCCGCAACTCCTGCATTGATTCGTTTGCCCGCTTCTCAGCGTGTAGCCAGGTGCTTCGTAGTGCCCGCCACAGTCACATCGCGTCACCCAATGAATGCGGCCGTATTTGTCGGTCTCGCGCCGCCTGTGGAGCACGACAAGCTTTCCAAACCGGTGACCTTTGAGTGAAGGAAACGGCTTCGACATGAACGCTCCTCGGCTGTGACATGCAAAGAAAAGGGCCGACCCATTTCTGAGTCGGCCCTGAATCCCCACAGGATCAATTACGAGTGGTTTGCAAGGTACACGCACGGTGATGGCGAGCCGGTGTCGGAGAACATGAGGGCGGAGTCGTACCGCACAATCGCCTCAAATCCAACCTTGCCGTTCTCAACCAAGCCGGGGTATTCCTTGTACACGATCACCTTGACCGGCGTGGCTCGAACTAGGAAGTAGCTCAAGTCGCCGAAGACAATCGGGCAGGCTGCGGACGCTATCGAAGGCATTGACGGTGAGATGCGTACCGGCTTACCCAAAATCCACGCTTCAGGACCCTGCCACTGAACCACGGGAAGACCTTGTTTCGATACCATTGCCGCCAGGTTCCCGAGAGTGCTAGACGACATCAGCCAAGCACACTTCGGAGAATCGCGGTAGGCTTCGTCCAGCGCGTAATACAGGTTCGCGATGTCGGTCGAACCGATTGAGTTGGCAGCTGTGTTGGTGGACGAGCCGGTATTGGCGCTCGATCCAGTTGAGATGACGTTTGCACCGCCAAGAGCTTCCAGCGCGGTAAGTAACCCGAACGGCTGTTTCGGACTGCCCGCGGGACCCGATCCAGTGACAAGGTACGGGCCGACGCCTCGGGCAATACGGTCAGCCGAGAACGCTGTGAAACGGTCGAGCAGGCTGCCGCCGATCTGCACGTCCTGAAATGCCTCGATAGAAGCGTGGAAGACTGGTGAACGGAATGCGTATCCACCGATCATCACACCAGAAGTGCTCCAGATGTCCGTCTCGGTCGCCGTGCCAGCTTCCGAAATCAGAGTGGCAACGTTTTCCGTGTCGCCCATCAGTGGCACTTGCGACGGTCGCGCGTTGTCAGTCTGGATGAAGGTAACGACGTCAGGGTTGAACAGCGCGTCGGTATTCTTCTTGGCCATGAAGATGCGGTCGAAGGTCGTCAGCGGTACGAAGCTGCCGAGGTTCCCGTCAAGGTACGCAGGCGTTCCGTTCCCAACGATCATGTCGCGGGATTCATTCGCTTCGTCGTTGATATACTCACGCCACATTCTCACTTCCGCTTCCGGTGAGTAGGTGGCTTGACGTCGCTCAGTTCGGAGAGCCGCGGCTTTGGTTTGCAGCGCTGCAAACTTCCGCTTCTCAGCCGGAGTTTGGTGTGGCTTTTCAGCCAGCGTCATCAACTCCACGACGACGCTATCTAGTTCGGTGTTCATATTGATGCTCCTCGTGATTGTCTCGGGAGTCGTGCCACGCCGAGTCGCTTACTGAACTCTGAACTGCTGCCACAGTCGTACCGACTCTTCAGGTGTGCTGTCGGCAATCAGTTTTGCAAATTGTTTGTGATCGACGGACCGCTTCCAGATCTCGGCCGGTATCTGGCCATAGATTTCGACGAGGTTGCGGCAGTCAACCGACGTGCCGTTCGGGTAAGCAGGATTCGTCACGACGCTGACGTCATGCAGCCTCGTGACGTTGTGGATCGTGCGCACGAGAGTCTTGCCTCGCTTCTGAACTTTTTCGTCATCGAGAGGGAACAAGTCTTCCTCGTCTTCGAGGTCTTCATCAGCCCACTCATCGTCACCGCGAGTGCCAAGACTGAATCCAAAGCTGCAACCGTTGAGGTCACCGCGTTGGATCATCTCCCGCGTGTCGTGACCGAGCTGGGTGTTCGGCATGCTGCACCGAAACTCCAGGCCACGCTTCGTGTCGTTCAGTTGCAGAGTGCCGGAAGCGGTACGGCCGAGAAGCAACTTGGGATCGTGGTTGACGAGAAGGGTTACATCCTGGCCAGCCTTGACGGCATTTCGGAAAGCACCAGAAGCGATTCTCTCTCGGAAAGTCTTTCCCTTACGCGGATCGCCAAGTGGCTCGGAAAGTTTATTGTACGCGGCGGCCACGCCGGTGATTGTGTTCCCATCCTTCGCGGCACGTAGTTCTGTAACGGAGATAAAGCGGCGTTCGATAGTCATCGTGCACCTCGTTTGTCTCGGGCAGCTGGCCGAGTCCATTTAGAAATTGTTGGCGTGCTCTTGAACTTGTGCCCGCGCCGGCCGTGGTTCCTTGGAAATCTTCGGCACGACCCACCTGCTCAGCACCTGGAGATACTCGAGGCAGATTTCGATGGGCGGCCGTTCGTTGACGCCACAGTGGCTGACGAACATGTCGCGTTCCGGATCGCGGCCTTCGAATCGGAACTGTGCGCCGCTCATCTGCTTTTGCTTGCAGGTGCGGCAGCTCGCAACGAGCATTGGTTTGCCGTCGCGGTAGGTTGCGATTCCCCATTCGGTACGCGGAGTCGGTTTCGGGGGTTTGACTACAGGGGCGGGCTTGAGGATCCCTTTGCGAACCATTGCATCGCCAAGGTGCCGATCCATTTTGATCACTTCGTTTGAAACACCATCTGCTGCAACGTAGTCTGCCATTCTAGTTCTCCTTTATCCCTGGAGCTGGTGGTCCTGCCTGATTCCCTTTTGCAGATGTGACAGGTATTCCTGAAGCTGGGCGTGGCCCGAAAGTCCTATTGAGGAATTCCTACCTGGGAGGGAAGCTCAATACATGAACAAGCTGACGAAGGCCCAAGGGATCGCACTGAAGAACCTGAGCGAAGTGGAAGCGGCCTTGATTCTGAACGACTGGTCCGCTGTGCGGGATGCGGCAATCAGGTTGGCTGCAGTCGCCGCGGATCGGGCCGCCCGGAAGGTCGCCTAAGTGCCCACTTTCTTTTCTTCCGTCACAGAACTGCCCCAAAATAAACTGAACCGCATGCCCAATATCCCCGCTATTTTCAGCAATTCAACCGGATGCGTTTGAAGAAAGTTTCGCGAACGGTCGCCGGAGAGGTCGCTGGCAAAATCACTTAGCCCATGGGAGTCTCTCATTCCCGCAGACTTAGCTCGATGCCACTAATTCTTGTGGCATGCTGGCCGGTTGACTCACCTGCTCTCCAACGTGTTGGAAAACCCGCTTCAAATGTCGTGGAATACAGCTGTCTCGCGCGGTAAGGGCCAGGAGGCTGATAGCAACTTCACCTGGCCGACCCTGGCTGCAGGGATTGAATCCTGGGCGGCTCTAACGACCGGCGTTGATTCCCACCGACTCCTGATACTGGATGCTGTTTCGGAGCACGTGCAGCTCGTCGGGTGTCATTCCCTCGATCAGCTGTTGCACTGTCTTGCGCGTGGCAAGTCGCTGGCGGAATGTTTTTGTAATGATCTGGCCGCCAGCCATGAAACAGTCTTCGATACTCATCGTCTGCACTGGCAGGCCTAGCCACAGACACATGTCATAATACTTCTTCAAAGGGTGTTGGTTCGTCGTCATCTTCGTTTGCTCCTGATTCCATCTCTTCTGGTGCAATCATTGGCCGCAACGTCGGCGAGATGGGAATTACGTTTGTAAGGAACTCAGCTGCTGAACCAGGGATTACTTCCTCAGCTGGATTCGCCGCGGTCTGTTTTGCCTTGTCACGCGAGTTCACTGTCAGCCCCAAAGCCAAGAGCGCAGCAGCTAGCTGCTTCTCGGTGAACTGGGCGATTTTCAGGTAAGGATTCGCGACGTGAACTTTGTAGGTGTGGCCATCCTTAGCGGCTTTTTCGATAACGATGATTTGGCCTTCGGCTTCAACGTGTGCCTGCGCCTCCATCCACCGATCCCACAGAACTGCGTACTGCGTCAGCAGTTCGGTGTCGCCAGCAGTTGCCACTCGCCGTTTGTCCAAGACCCGTGCGAGCTGCCTGAACTTTTTCGCAGCACGCTCGTTCAGAAACTTTGGCGGGTAGGGACGTGCGGCAGGAATGTGGCTGGTTTGCTTGCCACTATCGTAGTGAGCTTTCGTACCTTCGAGTGCGTGCTGCTCGCGTGATTTCCGGGGAGTCGGCATTACTAGATTCCTCCAGCTAGTGAATCCAGAAGCCTGCGATTGGGGTTTGGTGCGCCGAGATTGTCTTTCAGCAGTTGCGCAGCTTCCTTGGAGAGGTTCTTCTCGATAGCGAACGGTCGTGCGGTCGGAGGCAGGAACCCACCGTCTTTCTCGCACAGCTCGAGAAACAGCAAGTTCAATAAGAGAACAGCGTCGTAGGCCTGATCGTACGCCTCACACAGCTCAGCATTCTTACTAAGCGGAAGCATAATGTTTCCTCACACTCGCCATTACTCCTCATCCTTCTCTTGGAACACACGACGAGGCATACCCTTCGTGAACTCGATCGTGAGCGTGCCTTCAAAATTATTTGGCACTATCGTGATCGCAGTTTCAAAAAGCCGGTTCCGCTTGTCCTGCGGGATGTCGGTGCGTACTTTGTACATGGCAATACCGCGGGCAGCTGTGACGGTTAGCATATAATCCTAGTTATGCCCAAGCTCGATGACGTCTATGGGAAATTCGGGTTCACCGCAGAAGCAGCTCAACTCCTTGAAACCGAGCTTGGCAACGCGCTCATAGAACATGGAGTCGTCGAAGAGAACTTGGTCAATCAGGCCGATCCGAACCGCGCTGCCGATTTGGTCCGCCAAATAGACAAGCATACTCTTGGTCAACTTATCGCCAAGCTTAAGGGCAAAAATCAGTCAATCGCTAATCTAGAAGACCTGTTGGCAAAAGCCCTTGACGAGCGCAATCGGCTATTCCATTCCTTTTATCGTCAGCACAATTTTCGTCGAAACTCGGATGAAGGAAGGAAGCAGATGCTCGATGACCTTGAATCGATTCACGAAACGCTGCTCGACGCATATAAGGCTGTAATGCTCTTATCGGGAGTGGACCTGGATAAGCTCTCGGTGACAGAGCTTCCAACGAAACATTTGCCCATCTAAGAACAAAAAATGGCCTCGAGCCTAACGGTCGAGGAACTTCAGCCTCTCACGTCGAGCAATGTCGGCGTTGATATCTTTCGTGACACGATCGAGTTGAGCTTGCGCTCGCACTCGCCAAGCCTCATGCGATCTCTTTGGCGAAGCACGCAGCATCGAATGGCAGCAGGTCAATCTTGACGCCGGTGTGATCCGCCTCGAAGACGAGCAGACGAAGACAGGTGAAGCCCGCACCGTGCCGCTGCCAGATGTGCTGATCAAAATGCTCAAGGAATCCACGGCTGACAGTGACAAAGTGTTTGACGCCACGAACCTGACGAAGGCGTGGCACAAAGCCTGTGCCGCGGCCGGCCTTGGAGTACTTGAAAAAGACGGAGGCCAACGGTACAGTGGATTGATCATTCACGATCTCCGACGGTCAGCAATCAAGAATTTGATGAAGGCAGGAGTGTCGGAGAAAGTCGCCATGTCAATCAGCGGCCATAAGACGCGTGCGGTGTTCGATCGGTATCACATCGTTGATGAACGCGACGTGGTGAGTGCCATGCGAAAACTTCAAGACGGTGAGGGATCAGTGAGAGTTGTCCAAAAACCAAGGCGACTCACCTCGTAAATCTTTTATTTCCACCGTGGCGGTATGGTGCAGGGGTCAGCACGTCAGGTTCTCAACCTGAAAACCCGGGTTCGATTCCCGGTACCGCTACCAAACTCTCTCGCGCTTAATTCCCTCGGCATTTCACGCAAAGAAAATCATGCACGTCTCAGCAATTCGCGAAACTCCTACTTGTACTCGATAATCCCGCATCCTGTTTCGCTCTCGCGCCATCTGTTATCGTTGCCACATGCCACCAATCAAAAATCTGGAATGTTCCCGCTGCCAGGCCACGCTATCCGCCGCGACTCCGCAGACGCTCTGCCCAAAATGCAAAGGTTCCCTCTACGTCCGCTACGATCTGCAACCGCTGCGCGGAATCGCCGCACGCAACGCCATCGCCCGCGAAGCCGCGAAGTCTCCCTGGCCCGGCATGTGGCGTTATCGTTCCGTCCTCCCTGACGCCCGCCCGGTCACTCTTGGTGAAGGCTGGACGCCGATTCTCCGCAGCCGCCGCCATCCCAACGCATTCCTGAAAGAAGAAGGCGCAAATCCCACCGGCTCATTCAAAGCACGCGGCCTCGCGCTCGCTGTCACCATGGCGCGTCATTACGGACTCCGCGCGCTCGCTGTTCCTTCAGCAGGCAACGCCGCCGGCGCACTCGCGGCCTATGCGGCAGCCGCCGGCATCGCGGCGCACATTTTCATGCCCCGCGATGTGCCGTTTGCGAATTACGTCGAAGCCATCACCTACGGCGCGAACGTCACGTTGGTTGAGGGCCTAATTTCAGATTGCGGCCGCATCGTCGCCGAACGCAGCAAGACAGAAGGCTGGTTCGATATCTCAACGCTGAAAGAGCCGTTCCGCGTCGAGGGAAAAAAGACGATGGGTTACGAGCTGGTCGAACAGCTCGGTTGGGAATATCCCGACGCGGTTTTTTATCCCACCGGCGGAGGCGTGGGCCTGATCGGCATGTGGAAGGCTTTCGCCGAGCTCGAAGAACTCGGCTGGGTGAAGCCAGGGAAACGACCGCGCATGATTGCGGTGCAATCCTCCGGCTGCGCGCCGGTAGCTAAAGCATTCGACCAGGGTGCAAGCGCGAGCGAAATGTGGACAAACGCCGCGACGTTCGCCTCCGGCCTGCGCGTTCCCAAACCCTACGGCGATTCCATCATGCTGGAAATTTTGCGCGAGTCCCAGGGCATCGCGCTTGCCATTCCCGACGCCGAAATTCTCGCGTCGCTGCAAGATTGGGCGAAGCACGAAGGCCTCTTCCTCTCTCCGGAAGGCGCTGCAGCCACTGCCGCCTACGATCGCCTGCTGGCTTCCGGTTTCCTCAAGCCCAGCGATCGCGTGGTCCTCTTTAATACCGGCTCGGGCCTCAAATACACTGACGTAATCGCCGAAGCCATGCACCTGCAACGCCCAACAATTGATGCATAAGCCGACATCGTCTCCCAGCACGCCAGTTGCGCCACCCACGCCTCGCGAGTATGCTGGATTCGTCCATTGAAGAAAGAGCCCACCAGCCCAATGCAAAAATCCCGTCCCTGGTTTCCCTTTCTCGTCGTCATCGCGCTGTGCGCCTTACCGGTCGGTGCCTTCACCTCCAGCCCCGCGGCGAACGTCGTCCTCACCACGATGCAACAAGAATTGCAACGGGCCACCAAATCACTGGCCAAAACCGACCCAGCACCTTATTACCTGAGCTACGCAGTTACTGACGCGGACGAAACGGCGGTGGCCGCCTCGAACGGCAGCGTGATCTATTCCGCAAGCTATGACCGTCGCCAGGCAGACGTCATGATGCGCGTCGGCTCCGTCGCGCTCGACAACACGCACGGCCAAAGCCGCGGTTCCGGCATCACTTCCGGTCTGCTCCCGCTAAACGACGATGCCGACGCTATCGCCCGCGTCCTCTGGCAGCTCACCGACCGCGAATACGAGCAGGCTTCCGCAGCATTCCTCAAAGTCAAGACGAGCAACGCGGTGCGCTCCGAAGAAGAAGACAAATCTCCCGATTTCTCACGCGAAGCTGCGCAGGATCATCTGAATCTTGCTCCCTTGCGCGCTCCATCTGACCAGAAAGAATGGGAAGCGCGGACCAGGAAAATTTCGGCTGGCTTCCTGAAATATCCAGAGGTGTATTCCTCCTACGTTTCGTTCGACGTTTCCGCCGATCGCGCCTATCTAGCCACCAGCGAAGGCACCGCGTTGATTCGTCCCGGCGCCATCGCCCGCCTCATAATCCAGGCCGAAACGCGCGCCGACGATGGTATGGAATTGATGCGCGTCGAATCGTTTCAAGCAGCGTCTCCGAGCCAGCTGCCTTCCGACGCGGAACTCGCCGTCAAAGTGGACAAGATAGCCGCCGACCTGAAAGCGCTGCGCGCCGCGCCCGCTGCCGATCCTTATGCTGGTCCCGCGATGCTTTCCGGGCGCGCTGCCGCCGTCTTCTTCCACGAGGTCCTCGGCCACCGCCTCGAAGGCCATCGCCAGCGCGACGAAAACGAGGGCCAGACCTTCACCAAGAAAGTGAATCAGCTGGTGCTGCCCGCGTTCCTGAGCGTTGCCGACGATCCCACCATGAAGGAACTCAACGGTGTGCAGCTTGCGGGGCATTATGACTACGACGATGAAGGCGTTCCCGCCGAGCGCGTCGTCGCCGTCGAAAATGGAATTCTCAAAAATTTCCTGATGTCCCGCATGCCCATTAAAAATTTCAGCCAGTCCAACGGCCACGGCCGCCGGCAGCCGGGCCTTATGCCTACGGGACGCCAGGGCAATCTGATCGTCACTTCCACCAACACAGTGAAAGATTCGGAACTGCGCGAGAAGTTCATTGCCGAAATCAAGAAGCAGGGAAAACCATACGGCCTGTACTTCGACGATATTCAAGGCGGTTTCACCCTGACCCAGCGCGCTTCGCCGCAGGCATTTCAAGTAATTCCCGTAATGGTCTATCGCGTGTACGCGGATGGGCGCCCCGACGAACTGGTCCGTGGCGTGGATATCGTCGGAACGCCGCTGCTTTCCCTGAACAACATCGTGCTCACCGGTGACACGCTGCAAGTGTTCAACGGAATCTGCGGCGCCGAATCCGGGCAGGTTCCCGTGGCCGCCGCTGCTCCCGCGATGCTCTTCACGGAAATTGAAGTTCAAAAACGTCGTCGCGGTTCAGAACGTCCGCCGATTCTGCCGCCGCCCGGATTTGAATCGTCTGCATCCACCGCGCCGCCCGCGAACGCTGCCAAAGTCGCTGCGCCCGGAGCAAAACCATGAGCGCTCGCGTATCAGCACGGGTTCCTGCGGCCAACGCGGCAGCACCGCTGCGCCGCTCCGCGCTCAGATCGATATTGCTGCTCGCGTTCTTCCTCGCCGGCGTTGTTCCTGCCGCCGAAGCGCAACAAAAGTCTCCCGCTCCTGCATCCCCAGCGCCCGCCGCGACGTCCGCCGCCGTTCAATCCGATCCTTTGCTCAAAGCGATGCGCGAAGAGCTGGACCGCTCCAAATCCCGGCTCAAAATGGACAATGTTCCCGCGCCGTATTACATCGAATATCGTCTTTCCGATGTGGACGAGTTTACTGCCGAGGCTGCCTTCGGCGCCCTGCGCCAGGATCAACGCGTCCACGCGCGCAGCATGCGCGTGGTTGTTCGCGTCGGTGACTACAAGCAAGACAGCTACTACGGACCCGGCACCGGCATCGTAAATATCGCTCCGCGCGACGACGATGCCATTGCTCTCCGCCGCGAATTGTGGCTGGCGACCGATCGCGCCTACAAAATCGCCAGCGAAGCGCTCGCCTCGAAGAAGGCGGTCCTCAGCCAATACACCGCCGATCAACCTTTCAATGATTTCGCCCGCGCCCCGGCGGTCGAATCTCTCGGCCCAATCGTCAAACTCGATTTCTCGCCGGCGCCCTGGAAGGAAACGCTCGAGAAGGTCACCAATCTCTATCGCAGCGACGCCAAGATTCAATCCCTTTCCGCCTACGTCCGATTTCGCGCCGTAAACGATTATTTCGTGAACACCGAAGGCACCAGTACCCGCCAGGGCTATGGCGTTTACTCCCTGAATCTTTCCGCGGAGACGCAAGCGGATGACGGAATGGAACTGGGCCGCTCACCCTTTTATGTCGCCGCCACGGCCGCCGATTTGCCCTCGCAGGAAAAGCTCCTCGCTGACTCCACCAAGATGCTACAGACCCTGAAGGCTTTGCGCGAAGCTCCCATGGTCGAAGAAGACTATCGCGGACCCGTTCTTTTTTCGAACGACTCCGCCAGTGATATTTTCGACGGCATGATCGGCGCCAACATTCTGGGCATCCGTCCCAAGCCCGGCGATTCCGCGCGCACTACTGGAGAATTTTCCTCGAACTACAAAGGCCGCGTTCTGCCGACTTTCTTAGCGGTCGTTGACGACCCGACCATGAAATCTTTCGATGGCAAGTCATTGATCGGAAGTTACCAGATTGACGAAGAAGGGGTGCGAGTCGCCCCGCTTTCCGTCGTCAAGGATGGCATTCTCGTCGAATACCTCATGGGCCGCATGCCCATTCGCGATTTCGCTGATTCCAATGGACACGGGCGCGCCGCTCCCGGGCAGGCGCCTTCGCCCAGTATCGGAGTCCTGATCCTTCAGCCGAAAGAATCCAGCTCGCCCGAAGAGTTGAAAAAGAAATTGATTGCGATGTGCAAAGACGAAGGAAAGCCCTACGGTTACTACGCGGAAACTCTGGTTGGATACAACCCGCGCCTGCTCTATCGCGTGTACGTCAGCGACGGCCACGAAGAACTCGTGCGTGGCGCCGTCTTCGACGAACTCGACACGCGTACGTTGCGCAGCAATCTAGTGGCCGCCGGCAACGATCCGCTCGTCAGCAACCGCGAAGGCAGCGTCCCCACCACCGTCATCTGCCCCTCAATCCTTTTCGACGAACTCGAAGTGAAACGCACCGACAAGAAAAACGCCAAACTTCCCGAATATCCTCCGCCCGCCCTCGCCGCGCACTAATCGCAGCGCTACCGCTTCGGAAATTCCAACCTCACCCCAACTCGCCCCACAATCGGCAACCCCAACTGAAACACCGGAGTTGCCGCCGTGTAATAAGTCGCGTTAAACAAATTCTCCGCCGCCGCATAAACCTCGAACCCGGTACGCACCTGCCGCGATACCATCGCATCCAAAACAAAAAAGCTTCCGAGCGGAAACTGGTTCTGATCGTCATCAAACGCATTTCCGATCGCCCGGCCCGTGACCTCCACCGTCACAATCCTGGGATTCGAATAGCGCGCCTGAAACGTAAACGCATTGTGCGGCACCTGCGGAACCCACAGTCCCACCAGCGCCGTATTCGCGGGAAATGAACTCACCTTTGAATCCACATACTGATACGAGCACGAAATCGTAAAATCGCGCACAATGCTTGCTGTAACTCCCAGTTCCACTCCCGGCGCATTGATCTGTCCCAGATTTTGCCGCTGCCGAAGAATCAAATTGGGCGTCGAGCTTAAGGTCACGTTCGCCACCGGATCCACAATCTGGTTGTAAAAAAATGTCCCGTGCGCCTGCAATCTCCCGTTGAAGCCGCTCACCGCCACGCCTGCATCAACGCCCGTCAAGTGTTCCGCCACCAGAAATGGATTGTCCTCCGTCACCGTGTTCCCTTGGCGGAACGAGCGGTACAGCTCGTTCAGCGACGGCGCGCGAAATGCCCGGTACACCGAAGTATTCCATGACACGTGCGAATTAATCTGGTTGCGCAGCGTCAATCGCGGGCTGAAAGCATTCTGGGAGCGGTCTGGAAAAATCGTGTCGGTCGGCGGAAGGGGCGGCGTCACCGGCACGCGCAAAGTCGCAGCGTCGAAATTGCTCCAGACATCCACGCGTGCGCTAGCCGAAAGAAACCAGCGCGGCGAAATCTGAATCAGGTCTTCGCCGAATATTCCTACGGTACGCTGCCGGCCGCCCGAAGATTGATCCGTAGTCCCGCCGCTAAGGAGCACCTCATGGCTCGCGCCAATTTCTTCGTGATAGTCAACCCCCGCCACCAACGTCTGCCGTTTTCCCGCTTGCCGCGACCACACCGCCGACCAGCCTACTCCCTGCGACGGCACCGTCTGCAAATCCGTCTGCGTCTCGCTGTCGCGGTTCGGGCCTATCGCGGAAAACGTCTGGTAATAAGTCTGCGCGTCCGCATAAAACCGCAGCGTCAGCGCACCGAACGCACCCAGCTGCAAATTCGCGCCCAGCGCCCCCTGACCCAACTTGGTATCATTCACTTGCAGCGGCGTGCCGTTTCCACGAGACTCGTCCAGAAACCAGCCGCGCGCGAATATTTCACTCTGCTCGCCGATTTTTCGTCCGACCATTAGCGCCGCAGTCCCATCTCGCACTCCCGCTGGCACATCCACCGTTCCGCGCTCGGCTTCCGGCGTCAAAATGTACCCGTCCGTATTCGATACCGCGCCGGCAAAACTGGATTCCCATTTCCCTTTCTGTCCGCCGGCCCAGAGCGAAAAGTTCGGCGTATTTTGATTGCCGTAAGAGGTGTCCAGCGAAATTCCGCCAGGCTCCGTCGGCCGCGAAACAAACTGGATCACGCCGCCCAGCGCGTCGCTGCCGTACAAGCTCGACCCACCCTCTTGCGAAATCTGCACATCCGAAATGGATTCCACCGGGACACGATCCCAGTACACCCACGCGCCAAACGGATCGTTCAGCGGAATGCCATCTTCCAGCACCAGCGCTCTGCTCGCCCCGTTCGCACCCAGCCCGCGCAACGAAACGCCCTGCGTGGTGGGATTCGCCGTGCGGCTGCTCGACCGGCGATACAAGCTGAATCCGGGGATCTGCCGCAGGTCATCATCCAACTGCAGCGCCGGCGTATCTAGCAACTCTTCGCGCGAAAGCTGTATTTCGCTCACCGGCACGTCGCTCAGCAGCGTCGCTGCGCGATAAGCTGTCACCTGCACCTGCTGGTTCACCGCAGCCGGCGCCAGCACTATTTCCACGTGCGCCACGAGTTGCCCATCCGTCCGCCGCCAAGGCTGCTGTAGGTTCTGAAATCCCTTCGCGCTCACGAGCAAAGTCCCGGAAGCGCCCGAAACATTTTCAAACGCGAAGGCCCCGCTCGCGCCCGTAACAACAGAAGCCGAAAACGTGCCCGCGTGCAGTTCCACCTGCGCGCCAGCTATCAGCGCGCCGCTGGAATCCCGCACCACACCCTCAACGCGCCCTCCCACGCCGGCCGTTTGCGCCCCGGCGCCAACCGCCGCCAATAAAATCAGCGCAATCACACCAGCCGCAAGGAATTGGCACACCCGCATAGTCGTTTCGAGAGAAATTCTCGCGAACAAAGTCAATGCCGTCCTACCCCCACGCCCAAACACGTCGCTTTCCCAGTCCCACCCCGCGTCAAGCGATCATATCCCAGCGCGGAAACAGTAAAGCATCGAAGACCGCGACGCGTGCTGAAGTCCAACCCGCGCCGCGGTTATGCTATCGTGTTCCAGAGTCTGCCCGGCTTCATTTCAGGAGGAACTGCATGGGGACGGCTTCGCAGCGTCGCAGTGATCGCGTCTCGCTGACTCTATTGCTGGAGGCTTCCGGCAAGGACGGCAACGGCGAGGAATTCGCGCAGCCGGCACGCACCATGCAGATCAATCGCACCGGCGCGGTGATACTGCTCGACCGCGAACTGCACGCCGACCAGCACATTCTCATCCGGCGATTGGCTCCCGCCGAAAAGCACCGCCAGAGCCTGGTTCGCGTCGTCGGCCAGTTCGGGCACCAAAAGGAAGGCTACGTGTACGGCGTCGAAATTCTCGAGCCAGAAAATGACGTCTGGGCCATCGAATTCCCGCATGTCGCCGAATCCCAGGAAGCCGTCGCGCGCATGCTCCTAGAATGTACCTATTGCCGTTCCCGCGAAGTCGTTTACTTGAACGAACTCGAGCTGCGGGGCTTCGAAGGCACCCGCGGAATCGCGCGCTATTGCAAGACGTGCAACGTCCCCAGCATCTGGTCGCAAGCGCCCCACGAAAGCGAAAAGAAACTCGCCTCACGCGCCGTCCGCAGCCGCGTCAGTCCCAGCGATCCGCCGGAACTTCCCGCTGGCGGCGAGCAACGAGAACGCGGGCGCCTGCGGATGAGGACCCGTCTCACTGCCTGCGTTCGCCAAGCCAATGCCGACGATGAACTCGCCGTCTGCGAGGATATTTCTCCGGTAGGCATGTGCTTCCGCAGCAAACGCCGTTATGAAGCGCAGGAAGCAATTGACGTCGCCGTCCCTTACACGCCCGAAGTAGCCAACATTTTCATTCCCGCGCGCGTGGTGTACTGCGAAGAATTACCCAAGGCAGGTCTGTTCCGACACGGCGTGGAATACCGCAGGCCTGAATCGCCAAAAGAATAGAAGCAGCAGTCTAACCCTTGCGGCCCCGATCCTAATGCACCGCCACCGGCGTCCGCTCGCCAGTCCTTCGCTGCAAATACTGCATCGCGATATTCAAATGCACATTCCCGCCCGGAGTCTCAAAACAAAGTATCGTCGCCTCCGAATCCTGGCCCGCCTTCTCGCACTGCGCCTGCGTCAAAACCTCCGGCGGCAAAACTTTAAAATGAAATCCCGCGTCGTTCAGTTGCGTCACCGCGTTCCCGATCACCATGTTCGCCAATTCGCAGACCGTCTCGGTCACAATCGTCGCCGAAGGATCCACTTCGCTGCCCGCCAGAAAGCTTGCCACCTGCGCCGCCGCTCCCGGCTCCATATCCAGAATCACGCGTCCTTCGATCTGTCCCTTGAAACTCACAGCCGCGGCAGTTCCGCGACGCCGGTATCCTTCCTCTTCCATCGTCAAGTCCACAATCTTGGCCGGCACCTTCATCATCTCGGCGAGAACCGCGTCGAGCGAGCCGATAAACGGCTGGATCAGATCCATCCTCATCGCGAGCTCTCCTCGGCCGCGCCCACCGGCGTCGTCACGCCATCATCATTCAGCACGTAACGAATAATTTCGTACAAAGCGTCCGGCTTCACCGGCTTCTGCACGAAATGCCGCGCGCCCTTCTGCAGCGCTGCCAGAATGTTATCCTGGTAGCCCACCGAAGAGACCATGATGATCCGCGCCTCGCCGTGCTCCTGCACGATTCTTTCGACGGCTTCAATCCCTTCCATCTGCGGCATGGTGATATCCATCAGCACGATATCCGGCCGCGTGCGCGCGTACTCCGTGATCGCCGTGCACCCGTCGCCGGCTTCGCCCACCACCTTCCCGCCGAACGATTCCACCATTTTCGCCAGGCTCTTGCGCGCAAAGACGGAATCGTCCACGATCAAGTACTTCACCGCCTGATGGTCATTCTTTCGCGTCAATGCTTCGAACTGTTTCATCACGATCTCCTTCGGAAACCCGATTCAGTAGTGAGAATGTCTGCGCCCGATTCCTGATTCGCTGCGTCGCCGAGCGGCCGTTCTGCTATACATTTCGCTTGCAAGAAACTGGAAAGACTCGAAAGCGACACCACGCGTCCCGCAAATCCCCGCTCGATCGCCGACCGCGGCATGCTGTCCACGATGCACGTGTCCGGGCTTTGCGCAATCGTCAGTCCGCCCGCGGCCTGAATTGCGCCCAGGCCTTCCGCGCCATCGTCGCCCATGCCGGTCATCAGCACGCCGATCGCGCCGCTGCCGAATTCCTGTGCCACCGAATGGAACAGCACGTTCGCTGACGGCCTGTGCCCGTTTACGCGCGGCTGGTCCACCAAAATCGCCACGTTTCCGTGCTCCATCCGCCGTACCTTAATGTGTCGGTTGCCAGGACAAACCAGCGCGCGCCCCGCCAGCAGCAAATCTCCCGATTGCGCTTCCTTCACTTCAATCGCCGAGCACTCATCCAGCCTCCGCGCAAACATTTCCGTGAAACCTTCGGGCATGTGCTGCACCACCAGAATGCATCCCGGAAAATCCGGCGGCAGCTGCGAAAATAAATACTGCAGCGCGTTCGGTCCGCCAGTGGAAATCCCGATGGCCACGATCTTCGAAGGCCAATTCGGCATCGAGGTCCGCCGCTGGTCCTTCTGCTTCGTGGGCGGCACCGTGATGATCATTTTCGGCGCGCCCGAACCAGCGGCCACCTTGATCTTCAGCGCCAGCTCCGCCGCAATCTGGTCCAGCCGTCCCGAAGCCGCTTCCGGCGGTTTCGTCACGAAGTCAAAAGCACCCAGCGCCAGAGCTTTCAACGTAATTGAGGCGCCGCGCTCCGTCTGCGCGCTCACCAGGATCACCGGCACGCGATGTTTGCGCGTGATCTGCCGCAACATCTCCAAGCCATCCATCCGCGGCATATCCAGATCCAGAGTCACGACGTGCGGCTTCAGCTCATCCAGCTTCCGCAATCCCACTTCGCCGTCCATCGCGGTGCCCACCACTTCAATGGACGGATCGCGCTGCAGCACCTGCGGGATCAGCTTGCGCATCAGCGCGGAATCATCCACCACCAGCACGCGGATTTTATCGCTCATGCCGTGGCTCCCACCGGCTGAATGCGCGCCAGATGCGACACAACCGCGGGGATGTTCAGAATCAGCACAATCGTCCCGTCGCCCAAGATTGAAGCGCCACTCACCAACGGAGAAGTGACCAATTGGTCCTCCAACGCCTTGATGACCAGTTCCTCTTCACCCATCAGCTTGTCCACGGCCAATCCAAACCGCCGGCTCCCCGCTCCGATCACCACCACGAAAACTCGCTTGGTGCGTTCGGCTGCCTGCCAATTTTCCAACCGATCGAGCCGCACCAGCGTCAGTACTTGCTGCCGCAGTTGAAATACTTCATGGTCGTCCACGCGATGAATTTCCTCTTCGTTGATCCGCGTGATTTCCACCACAGACGCGATCGGCACGGCGTACAATCGCCCCGCCACGTGGAATAGCAACGCCTGTATGCTCGCCAGAGTCAGCGGCACGATCAGCCGGAACGTCGTCCCCTTGCCGGCCTCGGTCTCGATATCAATCGAGCCCTTGAGGTTGTCCAGCGCGGACTTCACTACATCCAATCCCACGCCGCGCCCCGAAATCTCCGTTACGTTTTCCGCCGTGCTGAATCCCGGCGTAAAAATCAAATGATTGATCTCCGATTCGTTCATCCGCGAGGTTTCCGTCGCGCTCATCAAACCGCGCTCGATCGCTCGGCGGATCACCTTCTCGCGATCAATCCCACGGCCATTGTCCGAAACTTCGATCACCACCTGGTCGCCCTCATGATAGGCATCCAGCCGCACCGTGCCATGGGCTGGCTTTCCCGCCGCCGCGCGTTCACTTGCGGTTTCGATGCCGTGATCCGCGGCGTTGCGAATCAAGTGCGCCAGCGGCTCGGCGAGCGCGTCCAGGATGCTCTTATCCAAATCAGTATTCTGTCCCGCGATTTCCAGCGTGATTTCTTTGCCGCGCTGTTTGGCGACGTCGCGCACGATCCGCGGAAACCTGCGAAACAACTGCTCCACCGGCACCATGCGAATCTTCATCACTGATTTCTGGAGTTCGTTCAGAATCCGCGATTGAAACGCCAGCGCGTCCGAAAATTTCCCGCGCAGCGCATCCTTCGCAAACCGCCGCTCGAATTCCGCGATGGTCCGCTGCAGCATGGATTTCCCGATAATCAGCTCGCCCACCAAGTTCATCACCGTATCAATCCGCCCGGCATCCACGCGCAAAGTGTTCTCGGCCACCGCATGCGCCAAACCGGTCGGCGCGCTGGACGATTGCGCCCCATCCTCGTCTTCCATCTCGCCGTCATCAGTTGATGCGCCGCCGACACTCGCTGAAACCGCGGCCGCTTCCGATTCCACCAAAATATCCAGCACGTCGCGCGGTCCTGTCTCCAGCAACGGGATGCGATTCACTGAAATCTGCGCCACCACCGACGGCACTTGACAACGTTGGCGGATCCAATCCGCCGGCTTGCTGCACGCCAGCGCCGCTTCCAGCAACCCGCCGCTCACCACCTCGGCGCTGTCTTCAGGTCGCAGCGCCAAAATCTTCCCCGCGCGCTCCAGCGCCTTTTTCGCGAGTTCATAAGCCGCTGCCGGCGAAATGGCCTCACCAGCCAGGTGCATCGCCACCTGATAAACCGGCTCGCCACGACGGAAAGATTCCGCGATCAACAATCGTTCGTATTCCGTCCAGCTGAAAGTCGCCGCGGTTTCGTCCAAAGCTTTTTCACGCCGAACGGTCGCTGGTTTGTGCAGCAGCCTCTGCACGTATTCGCGTAGCGCCCCGCCATCCGGCGGTTGCAGGTTGTTGCGATAAGCCGCCAGCATGTCGCGGAAAGTGTCGGCGGCCGTCAAGACGACTTCGGCAATCAATCCAGCATGTTCCTTCACCAGATCGGGCGTCAAAACATCTTCCAACTCGTGCGCCAGCTCGCTCAATTCGCGATAGCCGCACGCCGCCGAATCTCCCTTCAATGTGTGCACAGCCCGGCGCACGCTGCGCAGGCTTTCCTTGTCGCTCGGACGTTCCTCGAGCGCCAGCCCCGCATCGTTCATCGCCTGCAGAATTTCCTCCGCGCTCTCGAAAAAGAGATCGCGAAGTTCCGAGGCTCGGTCGTCGGGTGAAAACGTCACTGCGGCCCCTCGATTCGCTGGTATACCGTCGCGTTATTCTGATGAATCATATGGAATCGCTTTGTCAGGCCGAACAAGCTTTCCGCGTGTCCCACGAACAAATATCCTTCCGGATTCAAGCAGCGATGGAATTTGTCTATCAAGCGTTTTTGTTCCGCCTCGTCGAAATAGATCATCACGTTTCGGCAGAAAATCGCATCGTTGCGTTGCGGCAAATATTCTGTTTTCAAATTGTGAAAGTCGAATTGCACCAAGCTCTTCAGCGCCGGCTTAACCGAATATTTGTCGCCCACCTTATCGAAGTAGCGCAGCCGGCAGGTGTAATCCACCGTCTCCATCTGCGCTTCTGTGTAGATCCCCTGTTGCGCTGTCAGCAAAGCCGAATAACTTATGTCCGACGCGACAATTTCCACTTTCCAAGGCGGAGGAATGAGCGGCTTCGGCGTGGGCATCTCAAAGGGCAGGGGATTTCGCAGATAGTAATAAGCCAGCGCATCGCAAATCAGAATCGCCAGCGTGTACGGTTCCTGTCCGGTCGAGCACCCCGCGCTCCATATCCGCAAAGACCAGTCGCGCCGCTCCTGCTTGCGCCGTAAAAGCTCCTCGAGCACTGATTTCTGAAATAATTCCAGTTGCGGTCGAATCCGGAAAAAACTCGTTTCATTCACCGTCAGATTTTCCAGCAGCGCCACCAATTCCTGCTTGCCTTCGCGGCTGGTCAGCAGCCTGTAATACGTATAGAACGAATCCATCTGGCAAGCTTTCAAACGGCGTTGCAGCCGGTCGCGCAGAAAATGCGTGCGGCGTTCATCGAAATACATGCCGCATTCCTGGTACACGAGCGTCTGCAGGAGCTTCAATTCGGGTTCGGTGAGCGGAACCTGTGCTGTGAGAGTGGACATTCGCTCCTCATCGTTTTCGTTCTCGCGCTAGGTCTTGCTGGCGCTAGCGGCCAACTCTAGACGCGTGCCAGATTGTCGGTGGACAGCGCTGCGGCGGTTTCGGCCGCGTCTTCCAACCGGCGCAGCTCTCCGCGTTGCAGAATTTTGCCCAGATCGAGCATCATCACCAGGCGTCCGCGAAGTTTTCCCACGCCGGTGATGTAATTCAATTCGCCCTCTTGAAACACCGAGTGCGGCGCTTCGATATCCGAGGGCGGAATTTTTATTACTTCGGACGCCGAATTCACGATCAGCCCGATAGCTCTGCTCTCCAGCTCGACCACCACGATTCTGTTCCGCTTGCTGGCCTCGATCACTTTCTCGCCAAACCGTTTGCGCAGGTCCACTACCGGGATAATTCGCCCGCGCAGATTGATCACGCCTTCGATGTAGTCCGGCGCGTTCGGCACCGATGTAATCTCCGGCACACGCACGATTTCCCGCACCATTGCGATCGGCAATCCAAAAGTTTCCCGCCCGATCCGGAATCCGACGATTTGGATGTCTTTGTCCATGTTATTTGTGATCGCGTGCTACGAACGCACTACTTCTGCATAATCCGCGGAAGAATTGCGCTCGTTCTCGCTCGAGCTGCCGCTGAACGCGCCCCCTGGGCCCGACCGCCGCCCGAAATGGCGCCGTCCCTCCTGGGAGCCTTCGTCGAGCACGAAGCGGTCCATGGACTCCAGCAGCACGCGCGAAAGTTTGGACATCTGCTCGGCCGCCGCGGCCAATTCCGTCGAACTCGAAGTGGACTGCTGCACCAGCTCCCGCATTTTTTCCATCGCGCGTACCACAGCCTGCGAACCCGATGCCTGCTCCTCGACCGAAGAATTAATTTCCTGCGTGATCTCGGTCAGCCGGTTTGTGGCCTTGGCAATCTGCGAAGATCCGCTGGATTGCTCGGTAGTAGCCGCACCAATCTCCTGGGAGAACTTGTACACCTCGGACACCACATCCGAAATCTTTTCCAGCGCGAAGCTCAAGTCCTTATTCAGCAGCAAGCCTTCCTGCACCATGGTCGTGCTCTTTTCCATGTTGTCCACGGCTTCCCGCGCTTCTTTCTGAATGCCCTGAATTAATTCCGAAATTTCCTTGGTGGACTGTGTGGACTTTTCCGCCAGCTTGCGCACTTCCTCGGCAACCACAGCGAAACCCAAACCGTGCTCGCCCGCGCGCGCTGCTTCAATCGCAGCGTTCAATGCCAGCAGGTTGGTCTGCTCCGCCAGATCGTCAATCACTTCGATGATCTTGCCGATGTCGTCCGCGCGCCGCCCGAGAACGTCAATAATCTCCGCCGACGACTGAATCGCGTGGCTCGTGCGGTTCAATCCTTCGGTCGCCTTGCTCATCGTCACCATGCCGGTTTGGACTTCCTCGCGCGAACGGTGCGATATATCCACCAACAATTTAGCCGTATCGGCGACACGCTCGATCGAGGTCACCATCTGATCAATGGAGGCAGACGTTTCCGCGACGCTCGATGCCTGCACCTGGGTGTTCTTCACCACGTTCTGCACGTTGATGCTCATCTCGTGCATCGTGCTGGTCACTTCGTCAATCGCAGACGCAGCTTGCACGCTCACCTTGGCTGATTCATCGGAGGCACTGGCCATCTGACCGGAACCGCTGGCCACCTGTGCCGCGCTGTCGCGGACCTGCCGCACTAAATCCCGCAATCCGCGCGTCATGGAAGCAAAAGCCTTCGCCATCGTGTCCTGCTGCGATCTCGGCTGCACCGTAACGGACAGCTGGCCCTCCGCAATCGCCGCCGAAACCGCCGCCATATCCTTCAAATGCACAATCATCTTGTTGAAGTTTTCCGCCAGCACTCCGACTTCATCTTCGCGATGCGTGTCAATGGACTGTTCCAGGTCGCCCGTTTCCCCAATTCGCCGCGCTACTTCGATCAAATGGTAGATGGGCTCCTTGATGGACTTCGCCGTATAAAAAGCGATCAGCAATCCCAGCAGAACCGCCAGCAAAGTGCCCGCAGTCGTGATGCCCGTGCTCCATGTCGTAGCTGCTTGCGCCGAACTGTTCGAATCGTCCAACGATTTATGCACGGTGTTATCGGCTTGATCCAGCATCGCCGTGGACTTGCTGACCCACGAAGCGGGATCGTGCTGCAGGTAAAAAATCTGCAGATCGGAAACCGTCGCGTCTCCCGCGTCCACCTGGTGCCGTTTCGCGATCATGGGTTTCGCGAAATCTTCCGACCAGCTGCTCTCCGTGTCTCCCACTTGCGCCAAAGCGCTGCGCAGGGCCGGATCACTCACTTTAGTCTCCGCGTCTTTCAGCAGCGCCAGCAAATCGCCCACGCCCTTGTTGGTTTTGTCTTCATCGCGCAGGTCGCCGCTCAATAAGTAATTGCTCAGATACAAGCGGTCCTGCATCATCTGCGAGCGCGCATTGTCGAGCGCCTGCTTCGTCGCCAGCGTGGCCTTCACCGTGTCCTGCGCGCTGTACTCACGGCGCACGGTGATCACGTTAATGAAGAACAAAACCAGCATGATCGACAGAATCGCACCAAACCCGAAATAGAGTTTCTTCCCGATTGTCATGAGAAATTCCTCCGCTCCCCGCCCGCAGCCGCAGCCGCAGGCCCCCGATCACGCCTGCTCAGTTGTGCGTCGCGAAATCGAATTCCACCACTTCCACCGATTCTCTCGTTGACGGCTCGTAGCGCCATTTCTTCAGCGCATCCGTCGCCGCGCCTACCAGCAGCGGGCTGCCGCCGATCACTTTCGTGTTAGTCACTTTCCCGTCCGCGGAAATTGTCGCTTCGATCTTCACTTTTCCCGCGACGTTCAGTTGCTTCGCTAGTGTTGGATACTCCGGCAAGGTCTTCGTTTTAACTTTTCGTTTTGCGCTGTCCTGCGAATTTTCCTGCGCGTTTACTCGCGGAGCGGCCGCTAGCGATCCCCCCAGGATCAGCGCCAATCCAAAGCCGAGCAGTCGTTTCCTGCGGTTCATACGTACGCCTCCTCAATCGAGGGAAAGGTCCCGCATCGGAAATTGCAATGAGGATGCCATTGGCAAATTGTTATCTGCGTACCAGAAAAATTCGCCAACTGCACTGGTATGACGCTGATTAAAAAGCATTTAGGCGAAGAGAAATCGCCGGCGCAAATCACCCGACTCCACCCCAGTTGTCTCAAATGCCCGGCGCAGCACCTCGCTACGTCTCACCTTGCGACATGTCGAGATTGCTCATTAAGGCACCTGCCGCCCCCCGTTCGCTTGACTCAAATTGAGAACACACCGTAACGTCTTTCTCGTACAGGCGTAGCGCGCGCAGTGCCCCCTAGACCTCCATGCGTGCACTAAAAAGAAGTCGCGATGTCTCACCTCGTCTCAATGGCTCCTTCGAGAGCCTGCTCGCGCAGTTCTCCGCCACCACGCTGGAGCTGAATCCATCCCTGGGCACCGCGCAATTCTCAAAACGTCTCACTGCGCGCGCCGCCGAAATGCTCGGTGCGCGCGCTGCGGTCCTCGCGCTCGCAGCGGATAACGAATGGGAAATCGCAGCGCTAAGCGGACCCGCGCATCGCTGGGATCCCATGACGCAACATCACCTCGCCGGCGTGCTAGCCGAACAAGCTCGCGTGCCCGGCGAGAAATTGCGCCGAGGGTCCGCCGCTATGTTGCTCGGCCGCGGCCTTTGCGAGGCTCTAGTGTGGGAAGAATTAGTTCTCGCGCGCCTTGTGGGAAGTGAAGGCGAACTGCTAGGGGTGTTGTGCCTGGTGGACCTCTCGCGCGAGCTTTCCGCCACCGAACGCCAGCTCCTCGAAGCTCTGGCAGGTCATGCAGCGATGGCTCTTGAAAACGTCCGGCTCTTCTCGCGCGTCGAACAGTCCAGAAAACAGTGGGTCGAAGATTTCGACGCCATTTCCGACTTCATCGTCGTCCACGATGGAGGAAATCGCGTCCTGCGTCTGAATCGCGCCCTCGCCGAAACGCTCGGGCTGCGCCCCACCGAAGCCATCGGATATGAAATTGATCGCCTGGAAATTCTCGATTCGCCGCCCAAGGAAGGGAATTGCCCCTTCTGCCGCAATCCGCGCTTGGCGCACGAAGAATTCATCCACGAAGCCGGCGAGCGCACATTCCTAATTTCTGCATCGCGCATCCACAACGCGCAGGGCAACGATTGGCGCACGATTCACGTAATGAAAGACATCACCGATCGCCGCGTTGCCGAACGCCGTTACCGTCGCGAGCGCGATTTCAACAAGAACATTCTCAACAACACCCAAAGCATGATTCTGGTGCTCGATACCGCCGGTCTGGTCAGTTACGCCAACCGCCGTTGCTTCGAAGCCGGCTATCGCGAACAGGATTTATTGGGTCAACCGCTTAGTGGAGCTCGTGACTCCCGCGCGCCGTCCTCTGCTCGCTGAAGCGCTCGAGCGCACCTTGCAAGGCGCCGCGCTCGATAATTTGGAAGTCCCCCTCTTCCGCGGCAGCGGCACCCCCGGACAATTTTCTATCAGCCTCAGCCCCATGCGCGACGAGCAGGGCGAGATCAATAGCGTCGTCGTGGTCATGACCGACATTACCGACGCCGCCAGCCTGCAGGCAAAGTTAATGCACACCGAAAAAATGGCCGCGCTAGGTCAACTCGTCTCCGGCGTTGCCCACGAAGTCAATAATCCGCTCGCGGCCATTGTCGGCTTCACGGATCTGCTGCTCGAAAATCCCGCGGTTCCCGACGACGCCAAAGAAGAGCTGCAAGTGATTCTGCAGGAAGCCCAGCGCACGCGCGTCATCGTGCAGAATCTGCTTGAGTTTCGCGCGTCAAATGCCCGCACAGCGCGAACCGGCGCAAGTAAACACGATCCTGAAGCAAACCATGAAGCTCCGCGCCTATGACCTGGAAAACCATGGTGTCGAACTCACCGAAAAATACGCCGTCGAGCTTCCCATGGTCATTGGCGACCCGCACCAGCTCCAACAAGTCTTCCTGAATATTTTGAACAACGCCTACGACGCCGTGCAGGAAATCCGCCGCACCGGCAAGATCGAAGTCCAGACTCTGCATCGCGGCGACAAAATCGAAATCATGTTTCGCGACAACGGTCCCGGCATCTCGCAAATAGACCGCATTTTCGATCCCTTTTTCACCACCAAGGAAGTCGGCAAGGGCACCGGCCTCGGCCTCAGCATCTGCTACGGCATCATTCAGGCGCATCGCGGCGAGATCGTCGCGAAAAATAATCCCGATGGTGATGGTTCCACGTTCATCGTGCGCCTGCCCATCGCCGAAAAGGCCGCGGAAATGCACGCCGCAAAGGCTGCAGAATGACGGCTACTCCCGCGCCCGTCCCAGCCACTCGCTCGCGCATTCTCGTCATCGAAGACGAGCCGTCGGTCGCCGCCTTCGTGCGCGCCGCGCTCGAACGCCATGGGTACGAAGTGACCTCATCTTCTTCGGCGGTCGAGGGCTTGCGCCTTCTCGCGCTGAATGATTTCCGCGGCGTCATCTCCGATTTCCGCACTCCCGGAGGCATCACCGGCTCCGACGTGCACGATTGGCTTCAGCGTCACCGGCCAGAAATGGCTTCGCGAATTATTTTTATCACCGGCGATACCGCCAGCGACGAGACCATCGCGCTGCTGGCCCTCGCCGGCACTCCCTGTGTCGAAAAACCGTTCCGCGTTCAGCAATTAATAGACGCGGTCGAAAAGACCATTGGAAAACCATGACCGACGAACTGAAACTCCGCTTCTTGATTGTGGATGATGAACAAAGCATTCGCCGCCTGTGCATCACCGTCGGCCAGGGGCTCGGCTATATCTGCGCCGAAGCCGAGACCGCCGAGGCCGCGCTCGAATCTTTGGAAACCTGCGCGCCCGATCTGGTGGTCACGGATCTGAAGCTGCCCAGCCTCTCCGGCGTCGAGCTGCTCACAAAAATAAAAGAATTATTGCCGCGGGCCGAAGTCGCCATCATGACTGGCCACGGTTCCGTCGAAACCGCCGTGGACGCCATGCGCCAGGGCGCCTACGATTACATCGAGAAACCGTTTCGCGTCGAGCGCCTGCGCCAGCTGCTCCAGCGCATGGCCGAAAAAGTCCGCCTGGTAACCGAAAATCAATTTCTGCGCGATCGCGTCAACACCGTCACCGATCTCGACGGCATCGTCGGCACCTCCGCCAAAATTCAAGACGTCCTGCGCATGATCTCGCGCCTGAAAGAAACCCGCACACCCGTGTTAATCACCGGAGAGAGCGGCACGGGAAAAGAACTAGTCGCCCGCGCCATTCATTTCCGCGGCCCGCTGGCCGAAATGCCCTTCGTCGCCGTGGATTGCGGCTCGCTCGTTCCCACTCTCATGGAAAGCGAACTCTTCGGCCACGAAAAAGGCTCTTTCACCGGCGCATTGAAAACCAAGGCCGGCCTTTTCCAGGCAGCCAATGGCGGCACAATTTTTCTTGATGAAATCGGTGAGCTTCCGTTGGAATTGCAAGCCAAGCTCCTGCGCGTCCTCCAGGAAAAAGAAGTCCGACCGGTCGGCAGCAACGAAAAAGTTCCCGTGGACGTCCGCGTCATCGCCGCCACCAATCGCGATCTCGAAGCCGCCTACCGCGCCGGAACTTTTCGCAAAGATCTCTATTTCCGTCTCAACGTCGTAACTGTCCACGTCCCCGGCCTGCGCGAACGCCGCTCAGACATCCCGCAACTCGCGCACTATTTCCTGGATCGCTACGCCGCCGGAGAAAATATCCAGGTCACACCCTCGGCGATGAAAAGTTTCTTGCAATACGAATGGCCCGGCAACGTCCGCGAACTGGAAAATTGCATCGCGCGCGCCGTGGCCCTCGGCGATCATCACACCGTTGACGTTGAAGATCTCCCGCCCGCCATCCGCGCTCCGCAAGATAACAACGTAGCGTCCGGCGAATCCTCCTCGCTCTCCACCACCGCCCTCGCTGATTTGGAACGCATGACCATCCTCCGCGTCTTCGAAAAAGCCGGCGGCGATAAAGCCTTGGCCGGCAGGATGTTAGGCATCAGCCGCGCCACGCTGTACCGCAAACTCAAGCTCTACAACATCCCCCTCCGCGCCATGCACAAACACGACGTCCAAATGGCGTCGTAAGGAAAAATCAGAGCGTCGCGATTCCATTCCGCATTCGGCGTCGCGCCGCATCGCTGAGACGCATCTGTATCACCCTGAGACACGCGCAAGACCCCGCCGCCAACCTGCAATTCGTAACCAAAACATACAAAGCCACTTACCAGCACCGCCTAGCGCCGATCTTTGGCCGTCTTCGTGCAAACATCTCCCCGGAAGTCTTTCTGCGCTCGTACCACTGCGCCATTTCTCGCAGACTGACCATCACTGTGGGGGCTCCGTGATCAGTGAAGCCGTGGCAGACGCTGTCGAAACATCGCAAACCTGCGTTGAAAAATTGTCGCAACTCTTTCCCAGCGCCTCGCCGATGCGCATCCCGGTACGCGTCGTCACGCTCGCGACAGCCCGCCGCCCTTTGCACGAACAGACCGTTATCGAATTCGGAACCGCGCAGGAAGTTCTGTTCGCTTCCACGCTGCCGCTGGAATTTGAAGATGGCGTGCGCGTGCTGAACTCCGATGGTTCGCTGGACGCTCGCGCGACAGTCGTCGCCGTGCGCTATCACGACGGACGAAAGGCCGTCGCTGCCCGGTTCGTGGGAGAAGTGGGCAACTGGATCATAAAACGATGACCCCTAAATCAGACGTCACTATCTTGCAGCCGCCTGCGCAATCGGGCTCCGCGGATTTTGTCGCGCAATGGTCGGAAGCGCGCAACGCGTATCCTCTATATGCGGCTCTCGCCACCCAATTCAATTTTAGCGCGCTGCCGTATCCCGCTGGCGAACTGCCGCCGCAGCGGCCCACGCGCGAAGTTTTCGACAGCGTCCTGAAATGGCTCGACGGAATTGACGGCCGCGTCCGCGCCTTTCAAATCCGCCAGCTTCCGCCGGAAACTCTAAACGCCAGCGAACAAAGCCTGCGCGCCTTTCTCCAGCGCCAACTGCGCAAACAAGAAAAGACAACCGCCGATCGCGACAAGATTGACCTGCTACTCGTCCAATATTTCGCCTTGTGCGCTCCCGAGGAACTCTATCGCAAGGAAATTCACCTCGAAGATGTCGCCGAAGTCTTGCAACCGGTGCTCACCGCCGCGGATGCCACGCGCCTCGAATGGTGCGCGCCGCTCGACCAGATTCTCGACAAGGTCGCCCACTGCGAAAGTTTGCGAGATATGATGGAGCTCGGCCTCCTCGAACAAGGCCGCCTGGTAAAAGAATCCGCGGGCGCCATGTTTTACGATCCCGCCGCGCTGGTGGCATTCTGCCGTTTCAATTTTCTCCTCCGCCGCGCTTTCATCCGCATGCTCCACGCAGACCTTAGCGCCGTGCGCCAGGCCGCCGAAACTCTCGACGCCAACGGCGTAAAAACCGTGGACTGCCGGCGCGCCGGCTTCTCCGCCGCGGAAACCACCTCCCAACTGCGCTACTACTGCGAAAATTGGAAGCAGCCTTTTCACAAGGACTACACCGAAACCTCCGTCACGCACGCGTTCGAGCAACTTCTGGCCCTGCGCGCCGACCTCGAAGAAGCTCTAGCGCGCGGTCAATCGGGCGCGCCTGCTCCATCTGCCGCCACCGAAACGCGGCAGCCAGACAAGCGTTCCACCGTCGATCAGGCTTCCAAGCCAGCGGAACCGCTCACGCCGGCCGCGGCCGCGGTTCAGGTATCGCCGGCGATTCC
Source organism: uncultured Acidobacteriota bacterium (assembly GCA_963821765.1). Taxonomy (GTDB): domain Bacteria; phylum Acidobacteriota; class Terriglobia; order Acidiferrales; family UBA7541; genus Palsa-295. The sequence goes on along the minus strand of CAWGFF010000015.1, from coordinate 122,225 downwards.
GCCTGCACCGAAACAGCCGAGCACTGCCGCTGCGGAAAAGAGCGATTCGTCACAATCAGCAAGCTCATCCACAACCACCGGCAAAGCATCACAAGTGTCCGCCGATGCAGCCGTGCCGCCGGCCAATGCTCTCGATAAAGAAAAGTGCCTCGAGTCCATCTGGGAGCAGCTCATCGCGGAGCCACCTTCGCGCGGCCGCTCCATGTCCACCATCGTCCTGCAAAATACAAAAGTTCTGCTCTCTTCCTGGGAAGTAGCCGCATTCGTCGCCGATGGCGATCAGGAAGCCGAAGATCTTCGCCGCGCCGTCGTCGCTCGCGCTCTTTTAGCTGTTGCGATGGAAGAACGCAAACGCTCCGGTGATCTAAACCAGATGGCAGCCGCCCTCACACTCGCGAAATCCGAAGTCTCGTACTTCCAGGGTCGCGTCGAACAAGCTAAGCGCGCCAAGAATACAGAAGCCGCGGTGAATCTCGGCATCAGCACTAAACGCCTCCTCTCCTTCATAGAGGAAGCCGAAAAATTGCAGCCTTAAGCAGTTGAAGCACGAGACTTCGCGAATCGTTCCGCCTAGTGGTTAGGTGCAGTTGCGGTTGCCTTGATTTTGTAGCGGCCGGCTTCAGGCGGGCGTCGTTGACTTTCCTTGGGGGAACGGTCTTGTCTCATTCCAGCGTCCTGATCGTCTCGGACGACACTGAATTCGCGCGCACCGTTGCCGCTCGCTGGCAAGCCGAACGCCGCGTCCCGGAGATCACTCTCACGACCAGCGACGTCTGGCAAACCTCCGCAGCCGAAGGCTACAACCTCGTGATCGTCGGTCCGGTTCGCGACAACCAAATCAGCAAGATACTCTCCGCGCTGAACGCGACACCAACCGCCGCGACCGTTTACGTCTCCACCGAAACAAAAGGCGTTGCGCACCTAGCCGCGCAACACTTGCACGTACTAATAATCCCGCGCGAAGACGGCTGGATCGGCACTCTAATCTTGGTCGCCGGAGAAGCCCTGCGCCGCGCGGCCGCCACCGCGCGCGCCCAACGCGCCGAACGCGTCGCCGCCGAAGCACGACGCAACGCCGCCCTCGGCCGCTACATGCTCGACATGCGCCCCAGCGTAAACAACGCGTTAACCTCGGTCCTGGGCAATGCTGACCTCCTGCTTCTGGACTCCGAATCAATCCATCCCGACGCGCGCGAACAAATCCGCACCATTCACACCATGGCGCTGCGCCTCAGCGAAATCATGCAGCGTTTCTCATCCGTAGCCGCCGAGATGCGCGCCGGTGAGAAAGAATCTCAAGCTGAGACATCTACGGTCTCGCAGATTTCCGCAGCCGGGCTCGCGCGATAACCCAGCCCGGGTAACCGGCTGAAAAGCAATACGGTTGCAATCTAGTCGCATAACAAGAAAAACGCTCCGCACATGGCCTTGCACTTGCATTTCTATCTGCGGGTATTTCTGTGGAGGTCTGCCGATGTCGAAAAAAGTTCTGATTGTGGATGATTCCCAGGCGGAACTCCACCTCATGCAGTCCATGCTGCAGCAGGGCGGTTTTCATTCGGTGGGAATTTCCGATCCCACCAGAATTGAAGAGGCCATTGAAGAAGAGCATCCCAACGTGATTCTGCTCGACGTGGTCATGCCGCTGCGCAACGGCTTTCAAGCCTGCCGCGATCTGAAGAGTCAGCAGCCCTATTCCAGCATTCCCGTAATTCTGGTGACGTCCAAATCTGCGCCCAGCGATCGCTACTGGGGCGAACAACAGGGCGCGAACGGCTACGTCTCCAAGCCGTTTACGTCCGATGAATTGCTCAACGCGGTGAAAAGGTTTGCGTGATGTCTCTGGATCGCGAAAACGCGGCGCTTTCCGCTGAACTCGATGGCGGCGCATTCCTCGAAAGCGAAGTCTTTTCGGAGGAGCGCCTGCCTGAGCGCCAGTACTGCGTGTTCCGCGCGGGCCGCGAACGTTTTTGTTTTTCAGTTCTCGAAGTGGAAGAGGTGGTGGACTGGCCCATCGTCACGCGAATTCCGCTCACTCCCGCCTTCCTCATGGGAGTGTTCAATCTGCGCGGCACCATCGTTCCATTGATTGACATCGCCTTCACAGAAGGCCGCCGCCCCGGGTTGCTGCCCAAGCACGTGGTGGTCGCGCTCCTGAAAGGCGATGCGAACCGCGAAGACATGCGGCTGGGGATCGCCGCGGACGAAGTCATCGGCACATTCTCCGCCACCGAAGAGGCGCTGCTCGATCAAGCGCCCGCCGACGTGCCGCACTGCCGCGGCATGCTGCGCCACGACGATCGCCTGGCGCTGGTAGTTGACCTGCGCCGCCTGGTTGACGTCTTTCCAGTGCCGGTGATTTAACGCCGGCTGCTGGCGAAGAATTTGGAATAGGCAGGGGTTCGGGGATTGCAAAGGTTTTAAGCCGCGCGCACGAACCGTTCCGCATCACGGACCGGCGGGGCAAAAGCAACTGGGCGCACAAGTTCTTGGGAGGAAGTCATGAAAGCTCGTCTGAGTTCCACAGTCTGGCTGCTGGTCTTCTGGGTCACACTGTTGCTGATCGCCGCCGTAGGCTTTTCCTACTATGCCGGCTCCCACTCCACCGGCCAGGGCGCCGCAGACGCCGCCGCGGTACCCGGCGGCCCCAACGGCGCGCTGGTAGGCGCGATAATTCTCGCCCTCGTCGCGGTCATCTCCATCGTGTACGTGCTTACCAAGCGCGTCCTCACTCCCGTGGATGAACTCGCGAAATTCTCCGAGCGGGTTGTCTCTGGGGACGTCCGCGCCCGCGTCGAAATCAGCTCCGACGACGAGTTCGGCTTCATCGCCGAAAATTTCAATCGCAGCGCCGCCAAAGTCGCCCACGCCGTCACTAACCAACAAGCCCAGGATTCCTTGCAGCGCAGCATCACCGACCTGCTAAACACAATTAATCAAGTGGCGCGCGGCGACTTGACGATCCGCGGCAAAGTCACCAACGACGCTCTCGGCAATGTCGTGGACTCCGTGAACTTCATGCTCGACAACTTCACTAAAGTTCTCGAACGCGTCCGCAAAGCCGCCGTGGACGTCAGCGGCAGCGCCAATCAAATTCTCGACGCCGCCGACGACATGACCGCCGGAGCCACGCAGCAGGACCAGGAAATCACCAACACCTCGTCCGCCGTAGAAGAGCTCACGGTTTCGATGAAACAGGTGTCCAACAACGCCGAGGCCAGCGCCGAAGCCGCCCGCCGCGCTCTCGATGCCGCCGAACAAGGCAACCGCGCGGTGCGCGATACGCTCGAAGGCATGCAGCGCATCCGCGCCTCCGTGCAAGCCACCGCCAAGAAGATTAAATCTCTAGGCGATCGCTCTCTCGAAATTTCCGAAATCATCAACGTGATTAACGACATCACCGAGCAGACCAACTTGCTCGCCCTGAACGCCGCCATCGAAGCCGCTCGCGCCGGAGATGCCGGCCGCGGTTTCGCTGTAGTCGCCGACGAGGTCCGCAAACTCGCCGAGCACTCCCGCAGCGCCACCAAAGACATCGCCGCGCTCATCAAAGCCATTCAAGCCGAAACGAACGAAGCCGTCGTCGTTATGGAAGACGGTACGCGCGAAGTAGAAGTCGGTGCCGGGCTGGCCGATCAAGCCGGTAAAGCGCTCGAAGCAATTTCCAGCGTCGTGCGCCAATCAGCCGAACTCGTCCAGGAAATTTCCCTGGCCTCGAAGCAGCAGGTGCGCGGCACCGAAGGCGTGGCCAACGCGATGCAAATTATTTCCGGCATCACGCGCCAGACCACGCAGGGCGCGCGCCAAACCGCTTCGACGGTCGGCAACATGGTCAAGCTCTCTGAACAACTAAATGAAGCGCTCGCGCAATTCCGTTCCGGTCGCGCGGGTGAAGCGGCCGAAGAACCGCGTCCGGCTGCGCCTGTTGGTGCGCATCGTTAGGTCGCAGTGATTCCTGGCGCCGGTGCGGCACGCCGGCCCCGAATGTGCGCCGAGCATGAAACCACATCCAGTTACGACGACGAAGCTCAGCGAATCCGAACTCGATGATATCCGCACGCTGATCGAGCAGCGTTCGGCCATTCTTTTCGATGCGTCGCGCGAGCGGTTTTTTTCGACGCGCATCCGTGAATACATCGAAGAAAAAGAATTAGGCGGCGGCGCAGAGCTTTTCGAGCGGGTAAAAAGCTCCAGCACGGACTACGAAGCCTTGCTCGAGCGCCTGCTCACGCAGGAAACATCTTTCTTTCGTTATCCGGCGATCTACGATGCGCTGGAGAAACGCATTTTGCCGGAGGTGCAGGAACGCAAATTTTGGCAGAACCCTCGCGCCCTGCGTATCTGGAGTGCGGGCTGTTCCACGGGTGAAGAGGCCTACTCGATCGCCATCACCCTGTGCGACGCGCTGAAATTTGTGGAAGCCTGGGAAATCGAAATTCTCGCGACGGATATCAGTCGCCGCGCGCTGCGGCACGCCGAACGCGGCCTGTACAGCAAGCGCAGCTTGCAAGATGTCTCACTGGGGCAGGTGGACACGCACTTCACGAGCACCAAGCACGGCTTTCAGATCAGGCCGCGCATAAGAAAGATGATTTCGTTCGCGCAAATGAATCTGGTCGAGCCCGTTTATGTCGGCAAGCTGGACTGTATCTTCTGCATGAACGTTCTCATGTACTTTTCAGAAGCGCGCCGTCTCGCGATTCTGCGGCGCTTTTACGACGCCCTCGAACCGGGCGGCTATTTTCTTTTGGGACACTCGGAGACGCTTTCCAACGTGCCCATGAAATTTGAATCTTTGGTGATCGGCGATTGCCGCATTTATCGGAAGCCGGTTGCCGCAGAATCGCGCGTTGCATCCGTGTTGGTGGAGGAAAGCCTGTGAACGGGCCCAATCAGGAATCCGTCGAGCTCTTCCTCCAGGAGGCGTCCGAAAACCTCCAGTATCTGCGGGAATATTCCGGCATGCTTCAGGAACCGCAGACCAGGCCCGAGGACCTCGAAAAACTTTATATCGCCGCGCACACCTTAGCGGGCACTTCCGCCAGCTACGGTTTTCCGCAATTTTCCGAAGTCGCGGCGAAAATGGCGCACATCTTTCACTACGCCATGAACGCCACGCTCACTGCCGACATGCACGGTCCGCTCACCGAATTTATTTCCGACGCCATTTCTGTTCTCGAATTCGATCTGCTGCAAATCAGTTCTCGCGGCACCGAGACCGAAGGCGATATCCTCGCGTTTAAGCAGCGCTATTCCTTTGCGTTTCCCGCACCGCCAGGTTCCCGTGCTGCCCGCGAAGCCGCTGAAGAAGTCGCGGCCGAAGTACCCGTCGCCGACGCGCCGCCCGCATATTCATTTGTTGATCAACTGCCGCAGGATAGCGACGTGCCTGCGGAAGTTCTCGAATTTTTCGTTCCCGAAGCCGAAGAACATCTCCAAGCAGTCACCGAATGTCTCCTCGCGCTCGAAGCGAATCCGAATGCGGAAGACATCAACCGTCTCTTCCGCTCCATGCACACCGTCAAAGGCTCTGCCGCGCAAGTCGGCTTGCATCGCCTCGCTGCCGTCGCCCATCGCGTCGAAGATCTCATCGGCCGGCTGCGCGATGGCGAACTAAAGCCCAGCGCCAATATCGTGGACATCTGCCTCGAGTCGGTGGACGTCCTGAAAAAATTCCTGCATCGCCAATGGACAAGCGATGAAGAAATGCGCACCGTGGTAGATCCGCTCCTCGCGCAGATCGCCGAGCTCGCCCCCGAAGAGTATGAAGACGCAGCTCCGGCTCAGTCCGCGACAGCCGGCGGATCAGAAACAGCAACCACAACCGCGGAAACCGGATTGGCTGCGCCGGAAAAACGTCGGGCCGCTCCCGAAGCTCTGCCGCAAGCCAAGTCCGTCCGCATTTCGCTCGAGCGCCTCGACCGCATGATGAACGCCGTCGGCGAACTCGTCATCAACCGCACGCGCATGGTCGGCCGCCTCGCCGAACTAGCCAAACTGGTCGAAGTCCTGAATTTCTCGAAGAGCCGCCTCTCCGGAAAAGTTTCCGAGTTCCAGGAAAAGCACGAGTTCAGCAAAATTCAGCCGCTGCTCGTTCCCGGAAGCCAGGCTCCGCAGATGGACACCTTCCGGGGGAATTTCCCCGGCATGCCGTCGGTCACTTCCAACGATTTGCTCGAATTCAGCGAGTTGGAACTGGATCGCTACGACGACGTCAACATTCTCTCGCGCTCACTCACTGAAATTTCCGCGGACGTCAACGTGGTCCTCACCCAGCTCGAAGGTTTCATGGGCCGCGTGGACTCGGACATTGACGAATTCACAAAGCTCGCGCACCACCTCCAGGACGAAATCACCGCCGCGCGCATGGTGCCCATCGGCAACCTTTACACGCGCCTGTCCCGCACTGTGCGCGATGCCGCCAACGCTACCGGCAAGCTCGTTGACCTTTCCCTCGAAGGCGCGGACACCGAACTCGACAACAATATTATTCAACATGTTTCGGATCCGCTGATTCATCTCGTGCGCAACGCCGTCGCGCACGGCGTCGAAGACCGTCGCACTCGCCAGCGCTCCGGCAAATCCGAAAAGGGCTTGGTCAGCGTCCGCGCCTACCATCGCGGCAATCACATCTTCATCGAAGTCGAAGACGATGGTCGCGGCATTGATTATGATGGCGCTCGCCGTCGCGTAGTCGAAATGGGCGCGATGTCTTCCGTCGCTGCCGCCGAACTCACCGAGCGCGAACTGCGCGAATTCCTTTTCCGTCCCGGCTTCACCACTGCCTCCGCCATGACGGAACTTGCCGGCCGCGGCGTCGGCCTCGACGTAGTCCGCGCCAACGTCCATGCCCTGAACGGCGAAATCGAAGTCCGCTCCGAACCCGGCCACGGCGCGACTTTCACCGTAAAAGTTCCGCTCACATTGATCATCTCGCAAGCGCTCTTCGTGCGCTGCGGCACATCCATCTTTGCGTTGCCGCTCGCAGTAGTCGAAGAAATTCGCCGCCTAAAGCCGAGCGAAATCGAAGACGTCGGTGGAAAACTCCTCACACGCGTGCGTGACGTAGTCACCGAGGTCGTCCGCCTCGACGTCCAACTCGCCCTGCCGCCCCTCGAGCCGCTCAACGGCTATTTCCACATGGTCATTGTGAAAGTCGCTGGAAAGCAAGTGGGAGTAGTCGTCGAAGAAGTTCTCGGCAAAGACGAAATCGTCATCAAGAATCTCGGCGATTATCTCCGCGGCGTGAAGCTTTTCCCCGGCACCACCATCGCCCCGGATGGCAGCCTTATTCTGCTGATTGATTTGAACCGCCTAGCTTCCGCGGACACGGCCGAACGTAACGCGCTGCCCGCCTCTTCTCCCGCAGCCCGCGTTTTCGCTCCGGGCGCCGAAGCAGTTGCCGCAGGCAGCATCCCAGCCGGCGCCGTGGACTCCATCGAGAACGATCGCGTAGTAGTCGTCGCCGACGATTCCATCAGCGTCCGCAAGTTCGTCGGACGCATGCTCGAAAAAGCCGGCTATCGCGTGAAGCTCGCCTCCGACGGCCTCGAAGCCTGCGAACTCGTCGCCCAGATCGGCTGCCACCTGGTCATCACGGACCTCGAGATGCCGCGCATGAACGGCTACGAGCTGATGGCCCACCTGCGCCAGAATCCCGTCACGCGAAAAATTCCAGTGCTGGTCGTCACCTCACGCGCAGGCGCCAAACATCGCGATCGTGCCATAAAGGAAGGCGCTGCAGCATTTCTAACCAAGCCCGTGCAGGAAGATCAGCTGGTGGCAATGGTAGATGAATTGATTGGCGCGGAAAAACCGGACAAACGGCGCACCGTAAACGTCCCGGTGCGGCAGGATTCACATGATTAAGGTCCCGGAAAAGAAAATTCGCGTGCTCGTCGCCGATGACTCCGCCTTCATGTGCAAGGTGCTGAAGGAAATCATCAATTCCGACGCACAGCTGGAAGTCGCCGGCACCGCCCGCGACGGCCGCGAAGCCGTGGCTCTCGCCGAATCCCTGCGCCCGGACGTAATCACCATGGACATCAACATGCCGCACCTCGACGGCCTGCAGGCCACCGAGCTAATTATGTCGCAGCATCCGCGGCCGGTAGTGATCGTCAGTTCCGAATCTCGCGAAGGCGCCGCCAGCACCCTGCGCGCCTTGGAACTCGGCGCCATTGATTTCGTGCCCAAGCCCACCAATGGTATTGACCTGGACATGCGCAATATCCGCGAAGAGCTAACTCGCAAACTAAAGATGGCCGCGAAAGTTCGCGTAGTGCGCACCGCAACCATGTCGAAGCTCGCGGCTCACGCACCGGTCTCCGTCGCATCGGCCCTCGCGAATCACGCGCAACACACCGCCAGTAACGGCACAAAATTTCCGATCGTGGTAATCGCCGCGTCCACCGGCGGACCAGCCGCAGTCATGCGCGTAGTCGCAGGCTTGCCAAAAGATCTGCAGGCCGCCGTGCTTCTTGTACTGCACATGCCCGCGGCCTTCACCAGCCAATTCACAATCCAGCTCGCGGAAATCTCCCGTTTGCCGGTGAAAGAAGCCGAATCGCACGAAGCTCCGCAGCCCGGCGTAATCTACCTCTGCCCTGGCGCGAATCACGTGCGAATTTCATCCACCGGCAAAATCACATTAGACGGCGGCCCGCGCATTGAAGGGTATCGCCCCTGCGCAGACGTCGCCCTCGAATCCGCCGCCGCGTTCGCGCGCCCACTGACCCTAGCAGTCGTTCTCACCGGGATGGGTAACGACGCATCCAAAGGCGTGCGAGCCGTGAAAGCCGCTGGCGGCCACGTGATCGTTCAAGACGAAGCCACTTCCGTAATTTTTGGCATGCCCGCCGAAGCAATCAAAACGGGCTCAGTGGACGAAATCCTTCCACTCGACCAAATCAGCGCCGCAATCGAAAAGCGCGTCGCGAAAATCACGCGCCTCGCGCCGGCTCCCATAGGTGCGCGATGAAAATCGCAACGCAGGACTCCGCAAAATCGCGCCGCGCGCGCTCCACCGAAGCTGTAATCCTGTTCTGCATCGGCACGCAAACTTTCGCCATCGCCGCGGACGCAGTCCAGGAAATTCGCAGCACAGACAGCCTCGCCACCGCCGCCGTCGAAATGGAACTCGCCGAAGTTCCCAAAGTCCGCCACCTCGTCGAACGCGGCCATCGCACCTACTACGTCGTCAGCGGCTGCGCCCACTTCGGCCTGCGCGTCACGCGCCCCACTCTCGTTCTGATCCTGCGCCAAATTCGCACCGCGGTTCTGGTGGACTCCATCGAACGCATGGCAGACGTCTCCAAAATTCACGCGCTTCCGCAAGCTTTTCAAGGCGAAGAACGCCAGTGGTATCGCGGCCTCACCTATCTCGAAGACCGCGTGATTCCTGTGATCAAACCCGACGGTTTTCTCACATCCGATGAATTCGCGCGCCTCGATCGCGCCGCGAAATCAATCGAATCTCGCACCGCACTAGAAGGAGCAGTACAAGCATGAGCGTCGCGGAAAATCACGCGCGCAAATCCTGGGTGCTGCTGCACGTCGGCAACCGCCGCTTCGCGCTGCCCGCCGAATCCGTCATGGAACTGGCGCCGCCCGTGCGCCTGCACAATTTCCCGCACACCTCTCGCCTCATTGCCGGAGTAATCGTCCGCCGCGGCCGCATCGTTCCGGTGTACGACGTAGCGCCAGTCCTCTGTGGCCGTGAATCATCGTTGCACCGCTTCTATCTAATCGCCGAACGCGCCTTCGGAAATGCCAGTGAAGCCAGCGCCATCCCCGTCAACGGCGAATGTGAACTAGCCACCAGCGAGATGCAGCCGCCGCAAGAAGACGCTCCACCATATTTCGCTGGCAGCCTGGCAATCGAAAACGAAAATATAGACGTCCTCGATTTAAAAGAATTGGTGAGCGCCGAAATCAATAGTCCCGCCGCAGCAAATCACGCGGAGCGGCGCCCATGAACGCCCTCACAAATCTTCCGCGCATCCTGCTCGTTGATAGCAACGTGTATTTCGCGAAACGTGTCGGCGAAGCTCTGCAACAAGTCGGCTTCGAAGTCGTTCCCTGCACCCAAGCCGCCTACGCCCTCACGATGCTTGAATGGAACGCGCCAGCAGCCATCTTGTGCGCGACAAATCTCCGCGAAATGGGCGCGCTCGAAATGGCCCCCATTCTGCGCGCCGATCCCAACTCCGCTCACATTCCGCTTATCGCCATCGGCGGAAACGGCGCTGGAGCAGGCGATCAAGCGCTGCTCGAAGCCTATCGCGCCGGCTGCGACGATTTCGTGGACCGCCGCCGCTCGCCGTCAGACATCGCCGCGCACGTCCGCAGTTTTCTCGTCAGCCGCCAGGACGGTTTTCAACCGACGCAAATGCTAACCAGCGCGGAAACGGATTTAAGCGGCAATCTCCAGCATCTCGATCTCCCCGGCGTCATCCAAATGCTCGGCCAGGCCCGCCAGACCGGCGCGCTGCACATCAACGCCGTTGACGCCGACGGAATCATTTTCTTCGAGGGCGGAGAAATCAGTCACGCGGAATGCGGCATGCTTTTCGGCGATGAGGCCGTAACCCAAATCGTCGCCACCTGCCAGGGCGCGGTCAAAGGCGTTTACAAATTCGTGTACGGCGCCACCGCCGCGCAACGCACCGTCCTGCGCTCCGCCACCGATTTGCTCCTAGATGCCATGCGCGAATTCGATGAATCACAACGCGACGCCGAGGAAGGCCCCGAAAGTATATCCGATCAAGTCGCCGACCAAAGCTCCGAACTCGACACGCAACTCGACAGGCGACTCGACAACGTGGAGAAAAAATCGTCATGAGCGATACGCAGACTCTCACCGCCGCCCGCACTCCGACGATTTATTTCATTGACGACAGCGCCACAATGCGCGAAGTCATCAAGATCGCGTTCCGGAAGGAAAATATTCACGTCATCACCTGCGCCGACGCAGCCTCCGCCCTCGCCCAATTCGGCGATTCCGCTCCCGACGCAGTGATCACCGATGTGATCATGCCCGATAAAGACGGCTACGAAGTCTGCCAGTTCATCAAGGAACACGAACGCTTCGGAAAAACTCCGGTAATTCTCATGTCCGGCGTGGTCAATCGCACCGTCGCGGAAAAAGCCATGCAGGTGAAAGCCGATGAACTCGTGCGCAAGCCCTTCCAGCCGCAGGATTTGATCGCTCGCGTAAAAAGCCTTCTGAATCCTGGCAGCCCGGCGCAACGCGGCTCGTTGCGCGAGGAAGAAACAAATTCGTCGCAAGCCGCCAGCCGCGTCCTCGGCGGCCTTTTCGCGCCGCCCGCTTCGCTTCAGAATGGCGCGCCGTCATACGCCGCGCCCGCAAATTTCGCGCCTCCCAATCCCGCCACCACGTCCGCATGGCCCGGCGAATCCGCGCAAACATTCGCGCCGCAACGCACCGCGGCGGCACCTACGCGCCTCGCAGCGCCACCTCAACGCGCCGCCATGGCCCCACTGTCAGCCGACACCCAAAAACTGCGCCACGAAATCCGCCGTCTCGAGCTGCTCGTAAAAAAGCTCCAGGCCGAACTAGAAGCCCAGAAACAATACTGCGCCGCCCTCGAAGCCGACTTCAAATCCATGCAGGAAACCGAATAGGGTCCGCTCGCTTCCGGAATTGCCGAAGGTGTACACTCCTGTTCGATGAAATTTCAGCGGCACTTCCTGCTGATTCCAATCGCCGGCGTCGTCGTGCTCTACCTGTTCTGGACGCTTCGCTCCGCTCCCTGGAATTCCTTGCGCTGGACGGGTGCAATCGTGATGGTCGCCGCATTCATCCTGTTTTCCATCGCCCATGCGCAATTGGGCTCCTCGTTTTCCATAACCGCCCGTGCCCGAAATCTCGTCACCACCGGGCTCTACTCGCGCATTCGCAATCCCATCTACCTTTTCGGCGGACTACTGATCGTCGGAGTGTTTTTGTTTCTCGAGCAGCCGCGATATTTGCTGATTTTTCTCATTCTCATACCGCTGCAACTCGTGCGCATGCGCCACGAAGCAAAAGTTCTGGAAGAAAAGTTCGGCGACGCCTATCGCCAATACAAGAAAAGCACCTGGTTCTAGGCGCGTCGCCTTTGATTTACGTTCCGCTCTCACTCCAACGCCTTCGCGCGTAAAAATTCCCGCGCCACATCCGCAATGTCTCGGTGCTCCCCATCCACCTCGTAATTCATCCGCCGCATTTCGTCATCATTAATCTTCCCGGCCAGTTCCAGCAGAGCTGCGCGCAACTTTGGGAATCGCGCCAAAGCATCAGCCCGCACTACCGGCACAGCGTCGTACGGAGGAAAATAATGTTTGTCGTCCGCCAACATCGTCAAATCTCGCGCCGCCAACAATCCATCAGTTGAATTTCCCGCTACAATGTCCACTTGCTTCTCCAAAAGCGCGCGATAAAGCAGTCCCAAATCCAGAATCCGCGGCGTCTCTCGAAACGCCAGCCCATAAGTGCGCGCCAATCCCGCAAACCCATCCGGCCGTTCCATGAATTCGTAACCAAACCCAGCCCGCCACTCGTGCGTAAAAGGCGCCGCATCCGATATCGTCTTCAAACTCAGCCGCCGCGCATCCTCTCCGCGCACCACAATCGCAAAAGTGTTGTTGAATCCCAGCGAAGGGAGCACTTCCAACCCAAATCGGCGCTGATACTCACTTCGCACGCGTTCATACACCGCCGCAGGATCAGCTTCCAAAGGATCATGCAAAATTGCGGTCAAAGCCGTCCCAGTGTATTCCACATATAAATCCACACGCCCCGCCAGCAGCGCCTGCTGGCAAATATAAGATCCCGCCAGATAAAATCGCCGCGTAACCTCGCGATGCGTCCGCGCCTCCAGATGCTGCGCCACAATTTCCCCAAGCAGCGCCGACTCCGAAAAATTCTTCGAGCCCACCACAATTTCATCGTGCCGCACCGCGCCGCACGAACCGAGCGCCACAGCCCCAGCAAATACCACGCACGCCACTACCGCCAACCGCAACCTGGCGAAACAAATCATGATCGCGCAGGCTGCCACCGGCGCTCACAAACGCCCAGCAGAAAATCCGCGATCAACGCCAGCAGCGCCGCCGGAATCGCCCCAGCCAATATCAATTGGTTATTCACCATCGCCAGCCCGCGAAAAATAAATTCGCCCAGCCCTCCCGCGCCAATCGCCGCCGCAATCGTCGCGATCCCCACCGTTAGCACCGTAGCCACGCGAATCCCCGCCAGCATCGTCGAAAACGAAAGCGGCAATTCCACCTGCAGCAAAATCTGCCGCTCGGTCATACCCATTCCGTGCGCCGCGTCGCGAATCGCCTTGTCCACTCCGGTAATTCCCGCCGCGGTGTTGCGAATGATCGGGAGCAGCGCGTAGAGTGCGAGCGCAGCAATCGCCAGCCGATCCGCACGCGCCCCCAGCCACGGCACCGGCAGCAAAAAGCCGAATAGCGCCAGGCTCGGAATCGTTTCCGTGATATTCGCGCCGCCCAAGATCGGTTTCGATAGCCACGGCCGTCGCGCGACCAGCACGCCCAGCGGCACGCCAACAGCCACGGCCAGCAGCATCGCGATCCCTACCAGCCAAACATGCTCCAGCGTCGCCTGCAAAATTTCCCGATGATGTCGCGCAAAATATTCCAGCAGACTCATCCCGGCTCCTCCATCTTTTCCAGCATCCGCAAATTTGCAATGTACGCCGCCGTCACCGGCTCCGTCGCGCTCATGAAATCTTTCGGCGAGTGCAGCCCTACCAGCGCCCCCGCATCAATCACCCCGATCCGATTCCCCAGCAGCAGTGCCTCTGCCACGTGATGCGTCACGATCACGATCGTCTTCTTCAGCCGCCGCTGCAAATCCTGAAATTCGGCCTGCACTTCCGCCCGCGTCAGCGGATCCAGCGCCCCGAACGGCTCGTCCATCAGCAGAATCGGGGGATCTGCTGCCAGCGCACGCGCCACGCCCACGCGCTGCCGCTGCCCGCCGGAAAGTTGATGTGGATAACGATGTAGAAATTCCGACTCGCTCAACCCGACGAGTTGCAGAAGTTCGGCGACTCGCGCGCGCACGCGTTCCTCCGGCCAACGCTCGAGGCGCGGCACCAAAGCGATATTTTGTTCCACGGTGAAATGCGGAAATAACCCGACTTCCTGAATCACATAGCCGATTCGCCGCCGCAGCTCAATCGGATCGCCTTCCAACGTCGAACGTCCCTCGACCAACACCGCGCCTTCCGTAGGCTCCAGCATGCGGTTGATCAATTTCAAAGCCGTGGATTTTCCCGCTCCGCTGCGCCCCAACAAAACCAAGGTCTCGCCGCGTTGCACCACAAGATTCAGATCGCGCAGCAGCACGCGCCCGTTCGGCAGCCGATAACCCGTATGACGGAATTCAATAACAGATTGCGAATCGGGAAGGGAACCACGCCCGGAAGTAAGTTCGGTGTCAGCGCTCATGCTGTTGATAGCAGCTCGCAGCGCCACACGTCGCACAGCGCCAGCCGCGTCTCGCGCAGGCTAACAAGCGCTGCCAGCACTGTCAAACGTCGGCAACGTCTCTGCGCGACACAATGCTCCACATTTGCTCTGCCCAGAACCAAAGAATCCCACGTGCACCCACCCTCATCTCATGAAGCAGCAACACACGGACACAAACAACATCCAAGGGAGTCACAAGTGAGCAAACTAACAGGTAAAGTCGCAGTAGTAACCGGCGCCTCGAAAGGCATCGGCGCAGCTATCGCCAAAGCGCTCGCCGCAGAAGGCGCGTCCGTAGTCGTAAATTACGCCTCCAGCAAAGCCGGCGCGGACAAAGTCGTCTCCGCCATCACCGCAGCAGGCGGCAAAGCCGTCGCCGTCGTTGGTGACGTTTCCAAAGCAGTCGAAGCCCAGGGCATCATCGCAGCGGCCATCAAGAATTACGGCCGTCTCGACATCCTCGTCAACAATTCCGGCGTGTACGAATTCGCGCCCCTCGAAGCCGTCACCGAGGATTCATTCCACCGCCAGTTCAACGTTAACGTCCTCGGCCTTCTGCTGACCACTCAAGCAGCCGCCAAGCACCTCGGCGAAGGCGCCAGCATCATTAATATCGGCTCCGCTGTCAGCCGTATCACTCCGCCGAACAGCTCTGTATACACCGCCACCAAAGGCGCGGTTGATGCCATTACCGGCGTTCTCGCTCGCGAACTCGGACCGAAGAAGATCCGCGTCAACAGCATCAACCCCGGCATCGTCGAGACGGAAGGCACGCACTCCGCCGGTTTTATCGGCTCTGACTTCGAGAAGGGCGCCATCGCGCAGACTCCGCTTGGCCGCATCGGCCAGGTCGGCGACATAGCCTCTCTAGCCGTCTTCTTGGCCTCCGCTGACTCCGGCTGGCTTACCGGCGATCAACTCCTGGCCTCCGGCGGTCTGAGCTAACCCGCGTTCACAGAAGTCTCGACATTCAGCATCAAGCGCGATCTTCGCTCCACAGTCTACAATCGGGGGTTCCATCTTTCCCGCATTCGGGAGGATGGAGCCCTTCGCGTTTTACCGGTAGAAACTCTCGTCCGCGGTTTCTCGGCGGCACCGCGGAGACCGCAACAGAAACCTGTTGCGCACAAAGCATCTCAAAGGTATAAGCGGCGCAATTCTTTTGGGTTGTGGAATGACGAGAGCTGCCAACCGATGACGGAACGCACAGACTCAGAAGCAGACACCGCCACGCGCCCATCTGCGGCGTCGAGCTCCCTCTGGAATAAGGACCTCGCGCCAATCCCGCGCAATCAGCGCACCTGGGGCACCTACAATTACGCCGCGCTCTGGGTGGCCATGAGCGTCAACATCCCCACCTACATGCTAGCCAGCGCGATGATCGCAGGCGGCATGAATTGGAAGCAGGCGATCTTCACGGTCTTCCTTGGCAACATCATCGTACTAATCCCCATGCTGCTCAACGCGCACGCCGGCGCGGAATACGGCATCCCATTTCCAGTCTTCGCCCGCGCTTCTTTCGGCGTGCTCGGCGCAAACGTCCCCGCAGTCCTGCGGGCTCTGGTAGCCTGCGGCTGGTTCGGAATTCAAACGTGGATCGGCGGCGAAGCGATCAACACTCTTCTAGCGGCGATGATTCCGGGGTGGAATCACGCATGGATGTGTTTCTTCCTTTTCTGGCTGCTGAATCTCGCCGTAATTCTTCGCGGCATCGAAGCCATCCGTTACTTGCAGGGTATCACGGCTCCGGCGCTGCTGATCCTCGGTCTTGCGATGTTGGGTTGGGCTTACGCGAGAGCGGGCGGCCTCGGCCCCATGCTCTCGACGCCCTCGCAATTTCACACCTTCCGCGAATTTTTCGCGTTCTTCATTCCTTCGCTTACCGGTGTAGTAGCCTTTTGGGCCACAGTCGCGCTGAATATTCCAGATTTCACGCGTTACGCGAAAGGCCAGCGCGAACAAATGCTCGGCCAGGCGCTCGGCCTGCCCACCACAATGACGTTTTATTCCTTCATAGGCATTGCGGTGACGTCGGCAACGGTGATTTTGTTCGGTCGCGCCATCTGGGATCCCGTGGAAGTGCTCAGCCATCTGGGAAATCCCATCGCGGTGGTGGTCGCGATGCTCGCGCTGCTGCTCGCCACTCTCAACGTCAACGTCGCCGCGAACGTAGTCTCGCCCTCGAACGATTTCTCGAATCTCTATCCGCGCAAAATCAGTTTCAAACTCGGCGGCGTCATCACCTGTTTCATCGGCCTGCTGATGCAACCGTGGCGCTGGCTGGCAAGCCACGGCAGCTACGTGATGGGCTGGCTCGTCGGCTACTCCAGTTTCCTGGGTCCCATCGCCGGCGTAATGATCGCGGATTATTACGTCCTGCATAAACGCGTAATTCGCGCGGACGATCTATACCAGCGCGGGGGCGCCTACGAATTTTCGCGCGGCTTCAATTGGCGCGCGATCGGCGCCTTGGTTGCCGGAGTAGTAGTAGCGCTAAGCGGCCTGGAAATCCCTGCGCTGCACGGCCTCTACCCCTACGCCTGGTTCGTAGGCTTCGCCGTCTCATTTTTCATCTACTTATTATTGATGCGAAGTTCGCGTCCGAGCCCATCGAAATGATCGCAAATCAGCGCGCCAGAAATTTCCGCACGTCGCGCAAGACCTTAAGCAGCATCCCGTCCGTGAGTTTTCCCGTAAACGTATTCTGCTGGCTCGGATGATAAGACGCAAAAAGCCGCGGCAAATCTCCCGGCAACGGATAATTCGCGCCATGCCGGAAAGGAAACGAAGCCAGCGTCGCTATGACCCCGCGCTCCTTCAGCAATCCCAGATAAGCCCGCATCGCGATGCCACCCAGCGCCAACACCGCGCGCGGCCGCAGAATGTCCAGCTCGCCTTCCAAAAAGTGCCGGCAATTCGCCAGCTCCGCAGGCAAAGGTTTATTCGCAGGAGGGGCGCAGCGCAAAGTCGCGGCCATATAAGCATTCTTGAGCGCAAGCCCGTCGTCGCGATTCGTCGAAGTGGGCTGATTGGCAAATCCCGCGCGAAACAGCGCCTCATACAGAAAATCTCCAGAGCGATCGCCCGTAAACATTCGCCCCGTGCGATTCGCGCCATGCGCCGCAGGCGCAAGCCCCAGAATCAAAAGCTCCGCGCGCGGATCGCCAAACCCCGGAACCGGCTTTCCCCAGTAATCCCAGGCCAGAAACGATCGGCGCTTGTCCTGCGCGACCTGTTCGCGATAGCGTACCAGCCGCGGACACGCGCGGCAGTGTATGATTTCTTGGTTTAGCTTTTCCAGTTCTCTCAAATGGGTTCCTGATTAAAAGTTATCATGAACCCGCCAAAGCTTCGCAAGCGTCTAACGGGCATACGGAGGAAGCGCTGCAAAGCGCTTGTGCTATAAATGTCCGGCTTCGCGCCGCAGGAATGCAGAAAGCGGCACGACGATTTCGTGAACCTCAGCAGCACCGTTTGGTAATCTGCGCGCCACGCTTCGCGACGCAGCGCGCACCACACTTGGGAGTCAACAGATCTCCATGCCGAATACGCCCGAAAAAATCATCATCCTCGACGCCGACCCCCACAGCCGCGAAGAGCTGCGCGCCGCCTTGCAGTCAGCGGGCTACGACGTCGCCGCCTTTGCGACAACTCGCGAAGGACTCGACGCCATTCACCAGGCGGGCGCCGATCTTCTGCTGCTCGATTCCACCATGCAAGCGCCCAGCGCCGGCGAAGTTCTCGCCACGATTCGCGGCGCTTCGAAAACCGAAGCGATTCGCGTGCTTTTGCTCGTCGCTGCCGGAAGTGAGCAGCGCGCCTCCGCCCTGGACCTCGGCGCGGACGACGCCATTTCCCGCCCCTGCGATTCGCGCGAGTTGTTAGCTCGCGTTCGCGCGCGCCTGCGCATGCAACGCGCCGAAAATGAACTGCGCGATAAGATGCGCATCGCCGAAGAAGGCCAGCAGATCGCGCACACCGCGTTCGAAGCGCTCGCCGTCACCGAAAAGATGACCAGCGACGCCTTTTCGCTCGATCGCAAACTCAAGACCGGTTTCGCCGCCGTTCTAGCCGTGGTTCTCTTGATGGCGGGAATCTATCTGTTGTTTGTGCGCAGCGCGCAAAAAGCCAACCAGCGTTCCAACGCGATTCTCGCCAAGCTCGAAGGCGGGATCGTCCACCAGCAGGACTTGATCGCCGAAGCCCGCAAGCTGCGCGCGCAGCAAGGCACTCAGCAGGGAGTCGTCGGCGCGGATCCCGCGGGCAAGGACGATCTGAAGAAACAGGCCGAAGATCTGAAAGCCAAAATGGCCGCGGCGAATTCCGACGACGCGGCTGACCTGCAAAAGCAATTGCAAGAAACCAATACGCGGTTGAAACGGCTGGAAACAGAAGGTCTAGCCGCGCAAAGCATTATTCCCGCGGACGTCCAATCCGTCTGCCTGCTGCACGTGTCTGTCGCATTCAATGACCAGCCATCGGGGCGCCGCCTGCGGTATGGCGGCCTCAACGACAAAGGCGAGCCGATCCAAGATAGCGAAGGCAATCCGGTCTTGACGCTCGACGGAAAAGGTCCGGAAGTGAAGCTGGATATTTTCGGCACGGGCTTCGTCGCCGGGCCAAACGGGCGCGTGATCACCAATCGCCACGTTGCCGAGCCTTGGTGGAAGAACGACGAGATCGCGCAAATCGCCAGCCAGGGATTGCAGCCGCAAATTTCCGCGATTCGCGCCTATTTCCCCGGCGACCCGCGCGCATTCCACGCCGAAATCCAGGACATTTCAGAGGTGACCGATCTCGCATCCGTGCGCGTGGACCTGCAGGACCTGAAGCGCCCAATCCTCGCCATTGACACCGCCAAAGATTCGGCCTTGAGCGGTCAAGCCGTCATATTGATGGGTTATGCCACAGGTCTCGCCGCCATCCTTGCGCGAACCGATGAAGAGTCCGCGCAAGAGATATTAAAGAAAAGCGGCAGCGACGTTTCGCAAGTTCTCAGCGAGCTGGCCAAACGCAATTTGATTCATCCGCTGATTACGCAAGGGCACATTGGCGACATCTTGCCGGATAAGATTGTGTTCGACGCGCAAACCACTTCGGGCGGCTCCGGCGGCCCGCTGTTCAATCGCGATGGAAAAGTGATTGGAGTTACGGTGGCGATCCTGAAGGGCTTCGGCGGCTCGAATTTCGGCATCCCGATCCGCTTTTCGCAGCCGCTGCTTTCGAAGTAACAGCCTGAACGAGCTGCCGAGCGCCTCGCGCGCACCGGCACCGCGCGTTAACTCCAACAGAATCGGCTCAGAGTCACCCGAAATCTGGGCAAATCCCATCGAGCAAAAATCCTATTCCGCCAAGCCCACGCGCCGCAGCAGTTCCTGAAACCTGGGCTCACCCCGCAGCGGATCATAGACGGGTTCCACCTTCAGCGCCGTCAGCTCATTCGAGCGATCTGCGTATGCTTTTTCCAGCGAATGCAGCGCGGCGTCGTTATTCCCAACGCCGATGTACGCCATCGCCATCGCCACGGGATCAGGCGGTTGCGTGTCTTTCATCGCTTCCAATTTTCTCAGCTCGGCGCGCGCCTTATCCTTTTGCCCCATTCGTCCGTAGAGATAAACCAGCCGCGAACGCGTGTTGATTCCATCGTCTGAGACGCGACGCCAATCCTCTAGGTCCGCCAAGGCTTCCGTGAAGCGGCCTCGTTGTATGTATGCATCAATCACCAGGTGAGCTCGCCAGAAACTGGGGTCCATTTCCCGGACACTCTGGAACTGCTCGATCGCGCGGTCGTACTGCCGCGAGAAGTAAAGTATGGCGGCGTGATCGGTGGCGATAATCAAAGACAACGGATCAAGCTTGCGCGCAGCTTCGCTCTCCCGCAATGCTTCGTCAAAGCGTCCTCGCCACGTCAAGAATTCCGCATACCATTGGTGGGCTGTCGCGTAGTTCGGGTTCAATTCAATGGCGCGCCGGTATTCTTTTTCCGCGGCATTCCAGTCCCAATCGTAGTTTTCCAGAATCAGAGCCAGCGCTACGTGCGCTTCCGGCAGAGCATCGTCAATCTCCAGCGCTCGTAGCGCGGCCTCTCGGGCCTTGGGCATGAGTTTTGTTGCCGGAGCCAGCGTGTAACCCGGCAGAAGTGCGTAGCTATTTGCCAGACCCGCATACGCCGGCGCGTAGTTTGGATCTTTCGCAATGGCCTGCTGGAAATATTCGATCGCCTGCTGCAATCCCGGCGCGGTGCGTTTGTTCCAGAAATAGAGTCCCTTCAGGCACAGGTCATACGCCTGATAAGCCTGCGGTGTCAGAGCAGGTGTGCGAATAGTCTCGCTGCGTTCCGGGCGCCCGAGCGTTTGTTGAATGGAACCAGAGATTTCCCGCGCGATCTCCGCCTGCAGAACCAATAAATTAGTCAATTCGCGATCGTACTGCTGGGACCAGAGCTGCCGCTGGCCGCGCACTTCGATCAGCTCGGCGTTGATTCGGACTTTCTGGGAATCGCGCCGCACGCTCCCTTCCAGCACGTACTGCACGCCCAGTTCGCTTCCAATCTGATCCACTTTCTCTGAACTGTGCTGGTAATGCATCACCGAAGTTCGCGCAATCACGCCAAATTCCTTGGGATCCAGCCGGCCCAGCTGCGCGATCATTTCCTCTGTCAAGCCGTCGCTGAAATACTCCTGCGTCTCGTCGCCAGTCAAATTCTCGAAGGGCAGCACCGCCACCATGATTCTCCCGGCTGGAGCTGCTCCTTGCGGGGACAGGTGCGCTCGCGGCCACTTCAGGAATGCCACCAGGCAAATAATCGCCAGCACACTCACGGCTGCAGCCGCACCCCAGAGCCACTTTCGTGAACTGGCTGGTCCCACCGTCGATGGCGAAGCGGTCACCCCGTCTAAGATCACTGCGCCACCCGAGTCTTCCTTGGCGTGTGCGGCGCGCTCTCCCGCCAGGCCGGCCTCGAACTCCACCGGCGCGATCATCCGGTAGCCCAGCTTCGGCAATGTTTCGATGTACCGCGGCTCAGCGGCGGAATCGTTCAGGCTCGCCCGCAGCTGCTTGATTGCTGTGTTCAACCCATTTTCAAAATCCACAAAGGTGTTCGAAGGCCAGACGCGCTTCTGCAGCTCTTCCCGGGTCACGCACTCCCCGGCATGCTCCAGCAGCAGTGCCAGAACCTGATAGGCCTGCGGACGAAGCTTCAGCTTCACGCCATGGTTATACAGCTCGCGCGTCTGGGCTCTTAGCTCGAACGAACCGAACCGGTATTTACAGTCCTGCGACATGAATTTCCTAGCACATCGTATTTGAATTCTGCGCTCTATTCGGCCCACGGTGCAAGCTATAAGTCTTTAAATCAATTACTTAGGCGTACAGCTCGACAACACCGAATGTTCAGCTGCCTTCCATTGACAGATTTCCACACATCTGCGATTAACGCTAGCAACGAAGCAGTCCGAACGCTCACAGAGGTAATGAAGTTCGACTCGAAATGCGTCCCCACTCGGGGCTAGGAGGCCAAATGCGGCCAAAGCATGGTTTCTTAAATCGTGAACTGGGACGGCGAAAATGGTTGCTGGTTGGCGGAGGCTTAGCGCTCGCCACCGTCGCTTCTGCCGCCATCATCCCCAACCTCTTTCCGTTCTTGGATCTCACAGGCCTCATCTCCACTTACAACGCCAATGGTCCGATCGATGAAAGCAGCGAGAACGTGTTCTTCCAGAGCCTGGGCACCAATGGACGCTCGTGCGGCACCTGTCACCTTGCCAGCGACGGATTCGGACTGGGCGTCAGCAGCATTCAGGCGAAGTATGTCGCCACCCATGGGAACGATCCGCTATTTGCGGCCATAGATGGTGCAAACTGCCCGAACAGCGCTTCGCACGACCCCGCCTCGCACAGTCTTCTGTTGCAGAGGGGATTGATCCGCATCTTCTTGCCGGTTCCTGCGAACGCCCAATACCAAATCCAAGCCGAGCGCGATCCCTACGGTTGCGCGGTGGTCACTGAAGCATCGACCGGCGTGCAGACAGTTTCTGTGTACCGTCGGCCCTTGCCGACCACGAACTTGCGCTTTCTCAGCGCTATCATGTTTGACGGCCGCGAAACGGCTCAACCGCTCACCGCAGCTGCCACTTTCCAGGCGAACCTCCAGACAGATCTGCTGCAGCAGTCCATTGACGCCACTGTGACCCACGCGCAAGCAGCCGCGCCACCGACGCTTGCGCAGCAAACCGCCATCGTCAATTTTGAGTTGGGGTTGAATTCAGCTCAGGCACTGGATTTTCGCGCCGGCTGGTTGAATTTTGCGGGAGCGCTCGGTGGACCCGCGAACCTGTCGACGCAGTCCTATTATCCCGGCACGAACGATTCGCTCGGCGCCGATCCCCAAGGCAACGCATTCAATTCCACCGCATTCACGCTCTTTGCGGATTGGGAAAATTCTCCAGACCCCATGCGGCGAAAGATCGCGGCTGGAGAAAAGCTTTTCAATTCGCGCCCGCTGACGATTTCCAACGTCCGTGGCTTGACGGACAATGCCGCTCTGGCAAAAGCTCTCGGCACAACGGTGCCCATCGCGCCGTTCGCGGGAACATGCACCACCTGCCACGACGCGCCCAATGTCGGAAATCACTCTCTGCCCTTGGCACTGGATATCGGCACCGGCCACGATCCTGCCTCCGAAACCGATCCCCTGATTGCCAATGGACTTTCGCAGCTGAGCGTTGCGGATTTGCCGGTCTATCGCATCACCGGATGCCCGAATCCGTTCCAGGTTCCCGGGCAGCCTGTTACTCCCTACGTGATTTTCACCACGGATCCCGGCAAAGGACTGATCAGCGGCTTGTGCAGCGACATGGTCCGCACGAAAGGCCCAATCCTTCGCGGTCTCGCCTCTCGCGCTCCCTATTTTCATAACGGAGCCGCGCGCGATTTGAACGAATTGCTGGAGTTTTACAACCAGCGCTTTCAGATGAATTTGACCAACGAAGAAAAAGAGCAGTTCATTGCATTTCTGAATTCGCTATAGCGTTGGATTTGTGCAGCGGGCGGCTCTGTTCCGCCACCGGCGTGGGGCCATGCCGTCGGCAATTACGTCCACAAAGGCAACGCGTAGATCAGCGGCCGGTGTTTGCTGGTTCGCCAGAAGTAAGCGAGGATGATCACGCTGGCGATCGCCGCGTACGCGCACCACAGCGAAGTGAACGCGTAGCGTTTGAAGGCCATCACCACCAGCAGAATCACTAGGTTGGCCCAGCCGAAAAGCACCATGGCGCGAACCTTGGAAAAGAACAGCGAACCGCACGTCGCAAGCACATACAGCACCGCGACAACTGTGTTGTTCGTCGCTTGATTAATGTACACGATGCTGTTTCCGCGCTCGAACACCTGCGTCGGATAGGCCGTCAACGCCCACAAAATATAAAGCGTCGTGCCCACGCCGAGAGCCAGGAACGGGAGCATACGCCGGCGCCCCTTCCCGTCGGGCTCAAACAGCAGCACGCTCAGCGGCAACAGAAACGGAAGCAGTCCCTGCGCGTACAGCATGAACGCCGCGCCCATGTTATGAGTCACCGTTGGCGAAAGATACCCATCCAATCCCAGCCAGACGAATCCTTCGATGAACTGATGAATAGCGAATAACAAGGGCAGCGACGCGAAAAGCAATTCGCGCCGGTGCTTCACCTTCGTCAACGTGACGACGCCCACGGCGCCCAAAGCTGTGCTGCCCACAAAGTTCGCGGTCGCGGAAAAACACATGGATGACTTTTCTCCCGGCGGGAGAATTACATCTATCACCGCGAAACGCAAAATATTTCTTACCTCGCGCCGCTGCGTACCATCGGCAATGGCCCGCGCTCGCGCCTTCTCCAAATTGACAGGGCGTGCTTCGCGCAGATAGCATGGTTGCAGCGATTGTTCCCTCGGAGGCGACTCCGAAGGTGTGCCTGCCGAAGCCGGTAACGCCGGATCTTGCGCCATGGAAAGCAGCTCGCGTTCGCAAAATATTCTGGACCGGATTGTCGAAGCGCGCCGCGCATCGGTGGCGCATCGCAAACGCGTGCTTCCAGACGTGGCGCTGAAAATAGCTGTCGAAAGGAGAGTTGCGCCGCCGCGCGATTTCGCGGGGGCGCTCGCGCGCGCCGGCAAAATCAATGTTATTTCGGAATTGAAGAAAGCCTCGCCCTCGCGCGGTGTGATTCGCGAGGAATACGCGCCGGCGGTGCTGGCGGCGAGCCTCGAAGAAGCGGGCGCGGCTGCGTTGTCGGTGCTCACCGAAGAGGATTTCTTCTCCGGCTCGCTGGGCGACCTGAAAGAAGCCAGCCGCGTGACGAAGATTCCCATCCTGCGGAAAGATTTCATCGTGGACCCCTGGCAAGTGTGGGAAACGCGCGCGGCAGGCGCCGATTCGTTTCTGCTGATTGCTGCGGTGCTGAACGACTCGGAACTGCGGGGTTTGCTGGAGATGGGTCGCGCGCTGAAAATGGAAGCGCTGGTGGAAGTGCACTCGCGCGAAGAATTGCGGCGTGTGCTGGATGCCGGCGCGCGCATCATCGGCGTGAACAATCGCGATTTACGTGATTTTCAAGTGCACTTGGAAACGTCGCTGTCATTGGCCGAGGCGATTCCCGAAGAATGTACCGCAGTGAGCGAATCCGGCCTGCGCACTTACGACGATCTGGCGCGGCTGCGGCGCGCTGGGTTCGACGCCTTCCTCATCGGCGAGCATGTGATGCAGAGCGCCGATCCCGCCGCCGCACTGCGGGCCTTGCTCGTACCTGCGGGCGCGGGGCATACGGCAGCATGAGCGGCGAAACGGCATGGTGAAAGTAAAAATTTGCGGGATCACGAATTTGAGCGATGCACGGCACGCCATCGAAGCCGGAGCGGATTTCCTGGGCTTTAATTTTTATCCCAAGAGTTCGCGTTACATCGCACCAGCGGTCGCGCGGCGCATCGTGCAACGCTTGCCCGACAACGTGGCATCCGTAGGCGTATTCGTGAATGAAACAGAGCGAGAGATGCTAGCGATTGCACGCCGAGTCGGGCTCGATTACCTGCAATTGCACGGAGATGAGACAGTGGAAGTAGTGTCGCGCATGCGGCGCAGCTTTCGCGTGATCAAGGCAATTCGCGTGCGCGAGTCCTTCCGCGTTTCGCAGCTCGGGGACTTCAAGCGCGCTTCTTCGATCTTGCTAGATGGCTTCGATGCGCATTTGCACGGCGGCACCGGAAAAAGTTTTAACTGGAAGCTGGCGAAAAGCGCGGGACGCAAGCGGCAAATATTTCTGGCGGGCGGGTTAACGCCAGAAAATGCGGCGGAGGCGGTGTCCGCGGCGCGCCCTTTCGCGATCGATGTTTGCAGCGGAGTGGAATCGCGGCCCGGAAAAAAAGATGCGGCGCGGATGCGTGCGCTCGTCGCGGCGGTGCGCCCGGCACGTGCGACGATCCCTCTGAAGTCGGCGCGCCCAGCAAATTCTGCGCGGAGGAAACCACGATCATGAGCGCGATTGCACAAATGGTGCCCGATGCGCGCGGCAGATACGGCCGCTACGGTGGACGCTACGTCCCGGAAACACTGGTAGCTCCGCTGGAGGAACTCGAGCGCGCCTACGCCGCCGCATGCGGCGATAAAAGTTTCCAGGCGGAACTTGATTCACTGCTGCGTAATTTCGCCGGGCGGCCCACGCCGCTGCAATTCGCGGAACGCCTCACCGCGCATCTGGGCGGCCCGCGCATTTACATCAAACGCGAAGATTTGCTGCACACCGGCGCGCACAAGATTAATAACGCGCTCGGCCAGGGCTTGCTCGTCAAGCGCATGGGCAAGAAACGTGTCATTGCGGAAACCGGCGCGGGCCAACATGGCGTCGCCACCGCTACTGTCGCGGCGAAGCTGGGCCTCACCTGTACGGTGTACATGGGCACGGAAGACATGGAACGCCAGCGGTTGAATGTGTTTCGCATGCGGTTGCTCGGCGCAGAAGTTGTGGGTGTGGATTCTGGCAGCCGCACGCTAAAAGACGCGATCAATGAAGCCATGCGCGATTGGGTGACGAACGTCGCCAGCTCGCACTATTTGCTCGGCTCGGTGCTCGGCGCGCATCCATATCCGCAAATCGTGCGCGACTTTCAAAAAGTGATCGGCGAAGAAGCGCGCAAACAAATTATGCAGACAGAAGGGCGCTTACCAGACACTTTAATCGCCTGCGTCGGCGGTGGCTCCAATGCCATCGGGCTGTTTTACGCATTTTTGCCCGACGCGTCCGTGAAAATGATCGGTGTGGAAGCAGGGGGACGCGGCACCACCCTGGGCGAACATGCGGCGCGTCTAGCGGCAGCCAGCGGATTCAGCGGCGCGCGTCCTGGAGTGCTGCAGGGAACTTACACGTACGTTTTGCAGACCAGCGACGGGCAGATTGCGACGACACATTCAGTTTCCGCGGGGCTGGATTACCCCGGCGTCGGTCCCGAGCACGCCTGGCTCGCCGAACAGGGACGCGCGGAATATTGCGCGGTGAGCGACACAGAAGCCGTGGAAGCCACACGTACGCTCGCGCGCATGGAAGGAATTATTCCCGCGCTGGAATCGGCGCATGCCCTGGCGGAATTGATTCGCCGCGCGCCGCGCATGAAGAAGGATGAACTCGTGATCCTGAATCTTTCCGGCCGCGGCGATAAGGATATGGACATTCTCTCACGCTATGTCTGAAGACTTCGCTTTGTCACAAACACCCGTCGCGGCGCTAAAGGCCGCCGGCCGAATCGCACAGCGTTTCCGTGCGCTTTCCGAAGCCGGTGAGATGGGCCTGGTCGCCTACATCACCGCGGGTGACCCATCTCTCGCGGCCACCGAGAAAATCGTGCTCGGCTGCGGCCGCTGCCGGTGCGGACGTAATCGAGCTGGGCGTGCCTTTCAGCGATCCCGTCGCCGATGGCCCCACGATTCAACGCGCCTGCGATCGCGCGCTGCGCAGCGGCACCACTCTTGCCGGCGTGATCGAGCTCGTCCGAAGCATTCGCGCACATTCCGAAGTTCCGCTGGTGCTATTCAGCTACTTCAATCCGATCTTGCAAATGGGCCTGGAGAAATTTGCGGCAGCAGCCGCAGCGGCTGGCGCGGATGGCGTGCTCGCGACCGATCTAACGCCCGAAGAAGGAGTGGAATATCGCGCGACGCTGCAAGCGCACGCGCTGGATACGATTTTTCTCGCAGCGCCGACCTCCACGGATGCGCGCCTAGCGCAAATCGGCGCTGCCTCTACCGGATTCCTTTACGTGATTTCGCGCGCTGGCGTCACCGGTGAGCGGGCCGAGCTGCCGGCGGAATTACCCGCGTTGATCCGACGGGCGCGGAAATTTACATCGTTACCAATCGCCGTGGGTTTCGGCATCTCGCTGCCGACGCACGTCACGGTGTTGGGCGGAATCGCCGATGCTGCCGTAGTCGGTTCCGCGCTGATGGCGGAAATCGAGAAAGCCGCGACGCCCGACGCTGCGGCAGCAAGTGTCGCGGAGCGGGTCCGCCTGCTGAAATCTGCTGCGCGCACCGGAGTAAGCCGCCGCGGCACTGAAGCCCCGTAGCAGATTCGCATCAATGACCAGCCAGCAGCCGCGTGTCCAACGAACGTTGCGAAAAGTTTCCTCATTTGCAGTAAACTTCATGCGCATTGAATAACTGGATTTGTGTTTTTAGGAGAGCGGATGGATAAGCGCGTGGCCAACGCGGACGCTGCCATCGCGGGCGTACAGGACGGCGCGACGATTTTGCTGGGCGGCTTCGGCCTGTGCGGCATTCCGGAGAATTTGATCGCCGCGTTGCGCCGCAAGGGCACGAAGAATCTCACTCTCGCGTCAAATAATGCAGGCGTGGACGATTTCGGCATCGGCCTGTTGCTGCAAAGCAAGCAGGTAAAGAAGATGATCGCGAGCTACGTGGGCGAAAATAAGACATTCGAGCAACTCGCACTGAAGAAAGAAATCGAAGTGGAGCTGAACCCGCAGGGCACGCTCGCCGAGCGCATTCGCTGCGGCGGCGCTGGAATCCCAGCTTTTTACACGCCCACAGGCTACGGAACGCTCGCGGCAGAAGGCAAAGAAATCCGCGAGTTCAATGGCCGTCCGCACGTTCTGGTGCCCGCGTTGCGCGGCAATTTCGCGTTCATCAAAGCGTGGAAAGGCGATCGCTGGGGAAATTTGGTGTATCGCAAGACGGCGCGGAATTACAACGCGGTGATGGCCACCGCCGCCGATCACACCATCGCTGAAGTTGAAGAAATCGTCGAGCTCGGCAAACTGAATCCCGATTGCGTGCACACTCCGGGAATTTTCGTGGACGCGATTTTTCAAGGCGAAAAGTATGAGAAGCGCATCGAGCGGCGCACCGTGCGCCAGCGTTAGGAGCAGCGAATGCCAACGGAAATTGACAAGCGCGAAGTGATCGCGCGGCGCGTGGCGCAGGAATTGCGCGACGGATACTACGTGAACCTCGGCATCGGCCTGCCGACGCTGATTCCGAACTACGTGCCGCCGGGAATCGAAGTGATCCTGCAATCGGAAAACGGCATGCTCGGCATCGGTCCCTATCCGTTCGCGGGCGAGGAGGATCCCGACCTGATCAACGCAGGCAAGGAAACCATCACAGAAATCCCCGGCTGCTGTTATTTTTCCAGCTCCGAATCTTTCGGTATGATTCGCAGCGGACGTGTGGACCTGACGGTACTCGGCGCCCTGGAAGTGGACGAAACTGGAAATCTGGCCAACTGGGCCATTCCCGGGAAAATGTTGAAAGGCATGGGCGGCGCGATGGACCTGGTGGCCGGCGCAAAACGCGTGATTATCGCCATGGAACACGCCACCAAAGACGGCGAGCCGAAAATTGTGAAGAAATGCAGCCTGCCGCTCACCGGCGTGGGCGTCGTGAAACTGATCGTCACCGAACTCGCCGTGATTGAGGTGACGGCAGAAGGACTTTTGCTGCGCGAGGTGGCCGCCGGAGTGACGCCCGAAGAAGTTCAGAAAGCCACGGAGCCGAAGCTCCTGCGCGCGCCGGATTTGAAGACGATGTCCGTGTAACGCGCGCAACAAAGTTATCAACTGCGTTATCTTTGCGCCCCGAAGCTGCGCGGAAAACGCGAATTGCGATACCATGCAGTGAACGCGGAGCATTCAGGAGAATTGATGGAGCCACACTCAATAGTGGTGATCAGCCTGCACACGCCGAAGGAAAGGCTTTGGGGCGAGCTAGTGGATATTTCCAGCTCCGGAGTCACTCTCCGCGGAATTGACCTGAACTCGTTCGACGATTTCGTCAGCCAGGTGCTGCATCCCGAAGGCGATCGCATGGGCCTGCCAACGCTTTTTTTCCCCATGTTGCGGATCGAGCGCATCGCTGTCGATGAACCGCGCGGCTCGATTCCGTCGCTCGCGGAAATGTTCGCAAAAAAAACCGGCCGTTCGCTCGAGGATTATCTGGCGCAGTTTGCGTAGGCGTTTGCTTCCGGCGCGCAATTACAGAACAAATTCATGAACAGCCGAATCCTGACGGTCCCCAACCAGCTCACTTTCCTGCGCCTGGCCTTCCTGCCATTTTTTATCATGGCGATTCATTACGAGCGCTACAACTGGGCCCTGGTGATTCTGATCGTCGCGGGCTTCACCGATGCGCTCGATGGATTTCTCGCGCGCGGGCTGAATCAAAAGACTCCGCTCGGCGCGTACCTCGATCCCATCGCCGATAAATTGCTGCTTTCTTCTTCGTATTTCGAGCTGGCGCTTCACGGAAAAATTGCGTGGTGGCTGACGATTCTGGTCCTGGGGCGCGACGTGCTGCTCCTGATCGCGAGCGCGGTAATCCTGATCACGGTGGGCTACATGTCGCTGCCGCCGAGCATCTACGGCAAGGCCACCACGTTTTTCGAAATCACCATGATTTTTCTGGTGCTGGTGCTGGCGCTGAAGGACAACCACGCACTGTACATGCTAAAAGAGGTCTGCGGATATTGCGTCGCGGCGTTCGTTTGCATTTCAGGCGTGCACTACAGCATCGTCGTGTCGCGCCGTCTGCATACGGGCGGATGAAGCGGCTGCTTTTTTCTCCAAGCGGCTAGCTGGCGCGAAAAATACCGAGAGCCACCATCCCCAAGCTAGCTGCAATCACCAGCGCAGTCGCCCAGCCGAGAAAATTCGCGCGCTTCCATTCTTCGGGCGACGACGGCGCCCGATCCACCATAACTTTTCCGAGAGCGAAACCGCTGATGAATCCTCCGAGGTGCGCGGCGTTGTCAATTCCAGGCATCAGGAAACCCAACACAGCGATATAAATCAGCCAGCGAATCAGCTGGCTCCTAAGCATTTGCATCGAAGCGCTTCGCCGGTTGGTGGTGATGGCCATCAGCATTCCGATCAATCCGAGTAACGCACCGGATCCGCCAATGCTGAAATGGCCAACGAACCCGCTAAGCAAGTAAGCTCCTATCCCTGTGACGACATAAATGAAAAGATACCGCGCGGAACCGTACAGCTCTTCGATTTGCGGGCCGATATCCATGAGCACCCACATGTTGAATCCAATATGCAGAATGCTGCCATGAAGAAACGTCGCCATGATGAACCGCCATGGCTGGAACAGATCTCCCGGCCACGGCAGCGATGCGCCAAACATTGCCAGAACTCGGCCGCTGATTGCACCTAGATTCATGAGCGCCGAAAATCCGCCACCAGCTGGCGCCTGAAATCCGGCGGTGCGAATGGTGGCGAGCAGGCTGACGCCGTACAGTAAGCAGCTCAGCGTTAAAATTCCATACGTTGCAGGAGACGTGGTCGGCATCAACCGGCCGAGTGAGCGCGTGGCGGCGGCCATGCCAAACGTCAAGCTCGCGCCGCATTGATGGCATTTCGTGGCAGTCGCTCCGACGAGCGTGCCGCAGGCGGGGCAAAGTTTCGGGCGCGGGTTTTCTTTCGCGCCTCCGCCAAAGAAACCGCTCATCTGTTCCTTGAAACGATCCAGCTTCCAACGCAGGCGCGGCGAGATATCCAATAGGGTTCCTTGCGAGAGTGTGAGTGCGTTCATATAATACCGAAATGCGAGAAAACCTGTGAATCGGGAAACTGCGTGACGCCATCGGCCCCGCCGGAGAAATTCCCCACACAATTTATGTACGGCTCACGCAACGAGCGAATCGGATTCGCGCGGCTTGCGCTAACAATATTTGTCGCGCTCGCGGGCGTTGCAGGCTGCGGAAAACACAACGTAACCACGCGTCAGCCGGCGAACACCCCCGCCTCACAACCGTCTGGTGCCCCGCCAGGATCCGCACCGGAACCGGGCCAGCCGGGTGCGTCGCGTCCGTCGGGTCCACCTCCCGCGAATGAACGCCAGCCCGCAGTTCCTGGTGAATATGTCGAAGAAGGCGTTGCGTCGTGGTACGGCGTACCGTTCAACGGGCGGCGCACCTCCAACGGCGAAATCTACGACATGCACGAATTCACCGCGGCGCATCGCACGCTGCCTTTTAATTGCGTGGTGCGCGTCACCAATTTGAACAACGGCAAGCAAACGGAAGTGCGCATCAACGATCGCGGTCCATTCGTCGCCAATCGCGTGATTGACCTTTCGCTTTCGGCGGCGCAAGCGATTGAAATGGTGGGGCCCGGCACGGCGAACGTGCGTCTGGAGATTTTGTCGGGACCGAATCCGAATGTAGGTTTTTTCGCGGTGCAGATTGGCGCGTTCAAAGTGCGTGAAAATGCTGAGCGGCTGAAAACACAAATGGAAGAAACGTACCCGCCAGTGACCATCGCCACGTACGATTCGCCGAACGGAACGTTTTATCGGGTGCGCGTGGGCCGCTTGCCGAGCGAAGCCGCGGCGCAAAATCTGGCGGACAAGCTGCACGAAGCCGAGCAGATGACTACGTTCGTCGTGCGCCTGGACGATTAATTAAACTTTTTCGCGGCTCGGTCGCGTGTTGCGTCGTGCCGCGCCTATTTGTGTTTCATCGCGTAAACACCGTCCCACTCGCTGGGCGGTTCCTCCGCGATATATTCCTCGCAGCGCGCCAGGAACACCCGCGAGGGCCCATCTTCCGGCCAACGCTGCAGAATCGCGGCCCACGCGGCCTGCGCGCTGCGCCAATCACGTCGCTTATACGCTTCACGCGCCACGCCAAATTGCGCCACAAGCTCTTCGCCGCCCATTTCCTTACCGCCCAGCCCAAGAATTTCGTAAATCGTCACGGGCTGCAGTTTGCCTTTCACACGAATAAAATCAATCTCGCGAAGTATAAATTGATCGTCGCGAAGAGCGCGCCGCGTGGATTCGCTGATCAATATCTGCGTGCCGTATTCCTTGTTCAAGCCCTCCAGTCGCGACGCCAGATTCACCGCGTCGCCCATCGCTGTGTATCCGTAACGCAACGATGAGCCCATGTTGCCGACCGAAGCGATGCCGGTATTGATTCCGATGCCGATTTCCAGCACGGGACTGCCTTGCGCGCGCCACTGCACTTGCAATTCGGCGAGGCGCGCCAGCATGCTCACCGCGCCCAGACAGCAGCGTTCGGCGTGATTGGGTTCATCGAACGGAGCGCCCCAAATCGCCATCACCGCGTCACCGATATATTTATCGAGCGTGCCTTGGTTGCGAAAAATAATGCGCGTCATTTCCGTCAGGTAGCCGTTCAACAGGCCGGCGAGTGTTTGCGCGTCGAGCGCTTCGGAAATAGTGGTGAAGCCGCGAATGTCGCTGAACAGCACGGTCACTTCGGTTTTGCGCGGCTTCACGCGCTCCGGATCGCTGAGCAAGCGGCGAATTACTTCCGGGCTGACGTATTGCTGAAAAGCGCCACGCACCTTGCGTTTTTCCTGCTCTTCGATCAACACTCGATACAGCGCCACCAGGCTGACGTTGGGAATCAGCACGAACACAGCCGGAACGATGAAGTTCAGCCACCAGCCATGCAGAAATGCCCAGTACACAATTCCAGCGAATGGAAAAATGAGCGCGAGACCCAGAATCATCCAGCGCGGCTGCACGATCGCGAGCCAGATTCCTAGCGGGATGCCGAAGAGGAAAATAAATCCCACGTCTGTGAGCGCTTGCAGGCCGCGATGCACGATGAACTGCTGGTTCAGAATATTGTCAATCACGTTGGCGTGAATCTCGGTCCCCGGAAAGTCAATGCCGCCAAAGGGCGTGGCCCGCAAATCGCCGATGCCGGTGGCGGAAGCGCCGACGAGAACGATTTTGTCTTTAAACGTGCCGGGAGGAAATCTCTTCAGCGCGACGTTGCCGAATGAAACGTAAGGATAGGTTCGCGCGGGGCCGTGATAATTCACCAGCAAGCGGCTGATATCGTCAGTGCGCACGAAATGTTGCTTTCCGAATTCCACGCCGACGATTCCGCTGCCGCCGTACGTCAGCGCGACTTGTTCATCGCTCAGACCGAGATACAGCCGCACCGTCTGCACTTCGAGCGCGGCGTAAAAATCCCAGTTGGCGCGATCCGCATCGCGGCCGTAGGGAATCGCCAGCGGCACGTGGCGCACCACGGAGTCGGCGTCCAGAAAAACGTTGAAGAAGCCGACGCCCTTTTTTGCGGCGACCGCTTCGGTGAAAATTGCGGCATTGGCTTCAGCGCCGCGCGGCAGATAATTCAGATCCTCGTAAAGTTGGATCGCCTTAACGCGGTCGGTTTCGCCGTTGGCGGACGCCAAAGGGCGCACCTGCGGAAACGGAAAATACGCAATCTGGTTTGCATATTCATCCAGCGCCTGGCTCGACACGCCTGCGAGGTCCGCCTTGGTGTACAGAAAATAACTTCCCAGCACCACGTTGCCAAAACGCCGAATCGCTTCGGCTACTTGCTGGTCATAGTTGTATTGCTTTTCCTTATTTTCAATGGTCGAAAGAATTGCAGGGCTGACTGCGTGGCCCTTTTTTTGCTCGGCCGCTAAATCCCCGGAAAGTTCTTGAAGCGGCAGCACCGTTTGGTCGGGCTTGCTGAAAGTCATATCGAAAGCGACGACGCGCGCGCCGTCTTCGCGCAGCGCATCCAGCAAATGCGCGAAATGGATGCGCGGAAACGGCCAGCGGCCCAACTGTTCCTGCGATTCCTGGTCCACATCCACGATAATGATTCGCGGATCGGTGCGGGTGCGGCCGCGAAACTGGAAGCGCGTGTCCAGGCTGGACCACTCCATGCGATAAACAAAATCGGATATGGGCATGGGCCGCTCGCCCACGAATGTGACGTAGTAAGTGGCCAGCGCGAAAAGCGTCACCAGCAGGCTGATGGCGAACGAGCCGCGGTGGTCCCACCATTCGCGAAGCAGTCGCGCGGTGCGGTTGATTATGCGTATCGGTTCGGCCATATTTTCCGCGAATGCACTACGCCGCGCTAAAAGGAACGGAAATTGAAATCCGCGCAAGGCTAGCAAACGGCTGCGCACGATTCAAGGCAGGAAGGCCGCAAACGAGCCGCAGACGTTCCGCGCGCAGGACGCCTGCCCCACGCGGCCAAAAAGGTTATAGAATCGCCAGTCTGTGGCACTGTCGAGGGGGCCGCCATAGTGAGGCGCGGGCGCAACACGTAAGAACTTATGGGCGAAAAGAAAGAAATTTGGTTTATGGCTGGCTCGACGGCGGAGAGACTCGCCGCGCCCTTGCGGGAAAGCTATGAACTGTGCAGCCTCACCGCGAACCAGCAGGCCGCTTCCAGTTCAAATCAAGGGCCGGGATGCGCGGCGAGCTACGGTGTGGTGCTCGCGGATATGCGCGATGGCGCGCCGGTGCTGCCCGCGTCCTGGAATGGTTCCGGCAGCAATTATCGCGTGATCGGCGTCGTGCCTGCGCCGGGCCTGGGCCCGGTGAAGGCGTCCGAATCACACGGCGCCAAGGCAACGGCGTCCGTCTTCGCATTTGTTTCCGCGAACGCATCTCGCGAGGAATTGGAAAAGACACTGGGGATCGCATTTGAAAATATTGAGCTCGCCGTGCGGGAACGGGCCGCGCGCGAAGAACTCGAAACCGCCGAACGCGAGCGCGAGCAGCTGAATGAAATCGGGATTGCGCTTTCCTCGCAGCGCGACGTTCGCGAGCTGCTCAATCTGATTCTGGCCAAGGCCCGCGAAATCACCCGGGCGGATGCCGGCTCGCTCTATCTCATTGAAGAGGATGCTGAGGGCCACCGGCTATTGCGCTTCATGCTGACGCAGAACGACAGTTTGGTGTTTCCGTTTAAGGAATTCACGCTGCCGCTGGCGGAAGATTCCATGGCCGGCTATACCGCGCTGCGCGGGAAGGTTGTGAATTTCGCGGACGCGTATCACACCCCCCCGGAAATGCCGTTTCATTTCAACGATCATTATGATCGCGAATCGGGCTATCGCACCAAATCGCTGCTCACCCTGCCGATGCGCAATGCCAAGGGCGAAGTACTCGGCGTGTTGCAGCTGATCAACGCGAAAAACGATCCGGCGGCGCGTTTGCGTAGCGAGGTGGACGTCGCGGCGCACGTGCATCCGTTCCACGAACGCTCGGTGCGCCTGGCTTTATCGCTCGCTTCGCAGGCGGCCGTGGCTTACGAAAACCGCAAGCTCTACAACGATATCCAAACGTTGTTCGAGGGTTTCGTGAAGGCCGCCGTGACCGCCATCGAGCAGCGCGACCCCACAACCTCGGGACATTCCGTGCGCGTGGCGGCTTACACCCACGGCTTGGCCGAAATTGTGGACCAGGTTTCCACCGGGCCTTACAGCGCCAGCCATTTCGATCACGAGCAGATGAAGGAAATTCGCTACGCCGCGCTGCTGCACGATTTCGGAAAAGTTGGAGTGCGCGAAGAAGTGCTGGTGAAGGCGAAAAAGTTGTATCCGCTGCAAATGGAACTGGTGAAGCAGAGATTCGACTACATCCGTAAGGAAGTGGAAGTGGGCATGGTGCGCCGCAAGCTCCAGATGTTTCTGGAGCGCGACCGCGGCGACGCGCTCAGCGAGATCGCGCGGCTCAGCGAGGATTTCGAGCAGCGTCTCGATCGGATTCAGGATTATCTGGAGTTCATTCTGCAGGCGAACGAGCCGACGCTGATGGAGCAGGGACAATTCCGCAAGCTGAATGAAATCGCCAAGCAATCTTTTTTGGATACCAAGGGCAGCGAGCTGCCCTACATCAATGCCGACGAAATGCGGCTGCTTTCCATACCGAGAGGCAGCCTGGACGCCGCCGAGCGCCAGCAAATCGAATCGCACGTGGTGTACACGTTTAATTTCCTCAGCCAGATTCCGTGGACCAAAGAATTGCGCGGCGTGCCGGCAATCGCGCGCGCGCATCACGAAAAACTGAATGGGACAGGTTATCCTTACAAGTTGAACGGCGATCAGATCCCGCTGCAGACGAAAATGATGACCATCTGCGATATTTTCGACGCTCTGACGGCTTCGGACCGGCCCTACAAGCGCGCCGTTCCCGTCGAGCGCGCTCTGAGCATTCTGGATGAATGTGTGCAGGCCAGCGAAATTGACGCCGAGCTTTTCCGGCTGTTCCGCGAATCCAAAGTGTACGAGCGCGTAATGCGTTCGCCTTCGAAATGACACCAATCATGCGATTTGTTATCGGTTTCTGGACTAACAAGGCACCGCGCGCGCATATATTTGCGTTTTTCTTGCCGACGACGTTTCTTCTCTGCATTGCGTGCGGCTGTTTGGCTGCCATTTGTGCGCCGCTGGCCCGCGCGCAATCCACTTCCGCCACTACTTGGACTGTTTCGATTGTGCTGGCGCCGAGGCTCGTCGCAGGGCAGCCAGCAACACTGGCGGTTCTCGGCGTGGACGGGCGGCTCGCGGAAGGAATCACGGTGGACCTTGGAAAAGGGCAGCGCGTGAAGACCGACAAAACCGGGCGAGCATTTTTCGCCGCTCCCACGGATGTGCCGGTGCTGATTGCCACCGCAGCGGGGGATTCGGCCGCAGCGCTGATTGACGCGCCCGCAGTGGGCTCGGGCCAGCAGGGTTCCGGCGTCGCGCCCGTTGTATCGCAGGTGGACCGCTTTTCCGTTTGCGGCGGCGGTTTTCGGGGCGATGTGGATGCGAATCGCGTGAACATCAACGGCGAACGCGCCTTCGTGCTGGCGTCTTCCCCGGAATGTATCGTGGTCCTCGCGAGCCCGCGCGCGCTACCGGGTCCCGCAAATCTAGCGATTGACGTTGCCGGCACGCAATGGTCCGCCGCGACAACCCTGGCAAGTTTGCATTTCGATCCGCCGTTGCCGCCGCTGGTGCCGGAAAAACGCAGCAAGCTCGCACTGCACGTGCAGGGCACTGACCAGGCCTTGCGCGTCTGGGTCGAAAATCAAACTCCCGGCGTGCTGCGGTTTCTGCGCGGCGACCGGCAAGAGGTGCTGACTTCCGGCGGCTCGCAAAATTCCACTGAAATTGAGGTGCAGGCGGTGGCCACAGGCGATTTTTCATTTCACGGACGCATACTCGCCGCGCCCGATGCAGGCGTGGCCCGGCGCTATCTCATCGCAGCGGAAAGCATCGCGCCCAAAGAACTGCAGCACGACGTGAAAAGCCTAGCCGATCGGCTGACGCATCATCCGGATGAAACGCAAAAAGCGTGGCGCGAGATCGAACAGATTCTTTCGACGACGATGGCGGGAGATTTTCGCACGCTGCTGGAATCGGCGGCCGCGGCGCTGCAATGAGAATCACGAGAGTTTTTTCGCCGCGCGGGGCAAGCGTGCATCAGGCGCCGAAGCCCCGTCACTCCGGAATTCGCGCTTGATAGTTAGGCTCTAATCTTCGTTGGTGGCGCTGAGGACTTTCGGCGGGCCTTGCGTTTCGGGCAGCGCACCCTGCGCCATTTGTTCCAGCGAATTGCGCGCGCGACTCAACCGGCTGTCGGCGTCTTCGTAGCTCTGCTGCGCGTGGCGCAGATGCGTGCCAAGCCGATCATACACTTCGGCGAAAGCTTCGAATTGCTTTTTCAATCCGCCCATGCCAGCCAGCAGATGCCGCGCGTTCTCCTCGATTTTCTGCCCTTGCAGGCTAATGGCAACGGCGCTGAGGCACGCGTAAAAAGTATTCGGCGAAACGGGAAACACGCGTTTCGCGCGGCAGTATTCATCAATTTGCCCGTATTTTGAATCTTCGGTCATCAGCAATTCGTAATAAACGCCTTCGGACGGCACGAACATCAGCGCGTAATCAAACGTGTGTTCGTCCGGCAAAATGTATTTTTCCGCGATGGCGTCTGCGTGCTTGCGCACGGCGAGTGAAAATTCCCGGCGCGCGGATTCGCCGGCGTCGAAAAGCCGGCGGTAAGCGTCCAGCGGAAATTTCGAGTCCACGGAAAGAATGCGGTCACCGCTGCGCACGATCGCGTCCACGATCGCGCCAGTGGAATCGAAGCGGTATTGCGTTTCGTAGGCGCTGCGCGGCAAAGCATCTTGCAGCAAACGTTCCAACACAACTTCACCAAGCACGCCGCGCGTTTTCGCGCCGCCTAGAACATTCTGCAGCGTCTGCGCGGATTGCGACATCTGCTGACCCGCCTGCTGCACTTCCGCGATCTGCATGCTGATCTTGCGGATGGCTTCATTCGAGGACTGCAGCTGCTGCGCCATCGCGATCTGCGCGTCGCTGGCGAGCTTGCCGGAGGATGCGACGCCCGTCTGCAATTCCTGGCGCACCTGGCCGAGTTGCGTCGTGACTGATTGCATCAGGTGATTGATTTGCGCGTTAACCGACTGGCCTTGCGTAGCAAGTGAATTCTGCATTTCCTGGCGAACCGCGGAGAGCTGTGCGTCCGAACGACGCGCCGCGGACCACGCAATCGCGGCAACGACGCCGACGGCAACCAAGCCGAGGATCAACCACACGAGGGGGCTCATGAATAGGGTTCCTGTTGCATCAAGCGCTCCAGCGGAGCGCTTCTAAACACTGTAGCGCGAACGCGCGCGGAGCGCAAAATTCGCTCAGGCCTATGCTACGCGGATCTAGAAGTTGAGTTTCAGCGCGAATTGAAAGGTTCGCGGATCGTACGCCGATGTCGGCTGGCCTGCGGCACAGGTCGTCGCGCCCGCGGTGGAATCGCAGACCGGGTTCACGCCGCTCACGTTGAAGTGGTTCAGCATGTTGAATCCGTCGGCGATCACCTGCAGATTTATGCGCTCGGTGATCGCGAACTGCTTGGCGATGCGCAAATCAATCTCGAAAAATCCCGGCTGGTTAAAAGCGTTGCGGCCCAGATCTCCCGTGCACCCTGTAGGCGGCACTGGAACGGTCGCGCTCGGCGGAATCACTGACCCGTCGCTGCCAAAGCAATTCGTGGGAATGATGAACTCGGCGTTGCGAATAAAAGGCGAGGTGGTGGCCGCCGGGAAACCGGCGGGAACTGTTGCACTGGCCGGAAGCGCGGACGGACGGCCAGTGGAAGAACCGAAATCGAGGTTGGTATCGTAGCCGAGCAGGACGTTGTAGGGTCGTCCCGAGGCGACTTCGATTACCGGCGAAATCGTAAAGTTCGAAAGGAATTTTTTCCACCACTCCGAATCGCTCTGGTGGTAAGGCGTCTGATACACCGCGCTGGTAATCCAACGATGACGCTGATCGAAATCCGAATTACCGCGTTCGGCGTTCGGATTGCTGTTGTCCTGCGGATTCAGCAGCGTGGAAAGGTCGGTGGAATCGTCAATCGTATGCGACCACGTCCAACCGGAAACCATTTCGAAGCCGTGCGAAAAACGCTTCGTCACAGTCAGTGTAAATCCATTGTAAAGAGAATTGCCCGTGGAAGTTTGCGGGTTCACATCGCTCCACGGCACTTGCAGTCCACCCGCGAAGCCAATGGGGAATCCGCCCGCAGCCGCCAGCGCGACCAGATTCGAGTAGCCGCCCACCAGCCCCGCGAAAGATGGATTCGGGCCCGACGGCCGGAAAAAATTAAACGCGGCCGCAGTGCCGATAGCTCCGATCGGCGTTCCGCATCCTGGAGTTGAAGAACCGATTCCGAATACGCCGGGAGCTTCCACTAGCACGCTGCCAGTTCCGGTATTCACGCACCCCGGCACGCCTCCATTGGCGGGAACCTGCACGGTAAGCGGATTCGTTCCCGGCGTGATAAGCCCGGCCTCGATCGCGTTGGTCGCATTGGAATCCAGAATCGCCGGATTGGTGACGTTGATATTAATGGTGCGATCCAGATGCGTGCCATGCGTGTAGTTGTAACCGGCGCTGACTTTCCAATCTTTCGAAAATTCGTGTTCGATCGAAAGGTTTGCCTGCTGCGCCAGCGCGTACTGGAAATTGCTCTTGATCGGAATCGTGTAGGGGATGCCGACGAGCGGATAACCCAGCGCTCCCGGCACAACGGGATTCGGCACCGTCAAATAATTTTGATTGATGAACAGCGAATTGGGCTGGAATGCGTTGAAGCGCTGTTGATTGGCCTGATAACACATGTTCGGCGTGGCCGTGGAGCAGCCCATGTCCGGCACATTCAAGATTCCCTGAAAAATCGAAGCTGCGTTTAACGAACCATCCGGCGTGCCGCCCGGGAATTGCAGCAGCGCTGAACGCGCGCCGTCTTCAGCCGTGGCCAGGAAAGTGAGCGCCAGCGCCGGATTGTCGTAGAAAAATCCGTAGCCGGCGCGAATCACAGTCTTGCCGTTGCCCCACGGGTCCCAGGCGATTCCGATGCGCGGCGAGACATTGTTCGCATCCACCGGCACGCCTTCCTGCACTCCAAACGCTTGCTCCGCCGCCGCATTCGCAGCAGTACCGGCCGCGAAGGTAGGCTGCCAGCCGATGTCGTAACGCACGCCGTAGTTCAAGGTGAGCTTCGGACTGATTTTCCAGCTATCCTGCGCGAAAACTCCCAGCAACTCATTATTGAACGGGCTATTCGACTGCCCAATTCCCTGGAAGAAAATTGTAGGAGTGCCAAGGCCGTATGCTTGCACGGGAGTCAGGCTGGGAGCGCCTGCCGCGATCGAAACGCTGCCGAAATCGTAAACGCCGCCATAATTCAGCGTGAAAATCTGCGACGAAGGCGACTGCAGTTGAATGAAGTTGAAGTCCACGCCGAACTTCAGCGAGTGTTTGCCTTTGATCCACGTCAGGTTGTCGGTGAGTTGATAGCGTTTTTCCACGCGGTCTTCGGTGGAGAATGGTTCGCGCCCGATATACGCCGCGCCGGCGATGTTCACCGCGGGATCCGATCCGCCCGGAAGATCCGAGAAGCCATAAAAAAGGCTGCGGCGCGCAAACTGGAAGTGAACCTCATTGAACACGTTGCTGCTGATGGTCGTCGAGTGCTGCGCAATCAAAGCCCAGTCATGCGTCTGCTGCGTCGAAGTGCGGCTCCCGGAGTTTTGCCCGAACGTCTGGTTTTGTGCGTTCACCTGAATGCCATCCACACTGTCGGGTGAAATCATGCCGCGCACGAAAGTGGTGTTGCGGGAATTCCAGATGTGGTCCAGGCGCAGCGAATAGATGCTGCCCTTTTCGGAGATCGGAAAATTTCCGATTGTTGATGCGAGCCCCGCGAACGACGCTGGCAGCGGCGCGCCGGTGATGGGAAACTTCGCGTTCGGGTAGAACTGCGTGTTGCCGAAAATCGCCGTGAACGAACTCGCTGCCGCCGCGCAAAGATAAGGAATGCCCACGGGCGCAGGCACTGCCTGCACGAACGCTTGCTGCGCGGGCGTCACCAGATACGCAGGCAACGGGCAGGGCGCCGAAAATGGCGGCAGAATCGTCGAGTCGATGAGCCCGAAATTGTCCTGGCCGATCGCGGTGAATCCGGTTTCTTCGCGGCGCGTGAGTTCGTAGCTGAAAAAGAAAAACGTTTTGTCCTTCTGGATGGGGCCGCCCAGCGTGAGGCCGGCCTGCACGCGCGTGTAGGATTGTTTTACGGGCGTGATCCCGCACTGAAACGTAGCCGGATCGCACGATGCCGTATCCGAAAACGGATTCTGCGCCTGGATAGCGCCGTTGCGCAGGAAGCCGAAGGCATTGCCGTGGAAATCGTTCGATCCCGATTTCGTGACGATGTTGACGACTCCGCCCATCGCCCGCCCGTATTCCGGCATGTAACTGCTGCTGATCACCTGAAATTCCTGCACGCCTTCCTGCGATACCGTTGCGCGCACCCCGTTCACCGAACTATCAATCGCATCCGCGCCATCCACGGAGATTTCGTTGGAACGGCCGCGCTGTCCTCCGAGGTTCAGTCCGGTGTTGGGCGCCGCGCCGATCGACGGCGTGTTGTCGCGCGCCGCGCGCGAATCCAGCAGCGTGAAGTTGATGTAATTGCGGCCGTTGATCGGTAAATTATCAATCTGGTTCTGCGTCACGGTCATGGAAACGTCCGTCTTGCTGGTTTCCACCAGATCCGGCGCGGCCGAAACGCTCACGGATGCCGCGGAGGTCTTCAATTGCAGCTGTGGGTTGTATTCGGCCACCAGCCCGAGCGTCAAAGCGAAAGATGTGTCAGTGAGAATCGCGAAGCCGGGCGCGTCGACGATCAAAGTATAGGTTCCGGGAGGCAATCCGACGAATTCGTATCGGCCGTTGGCGTCGCTGGTGGTGCTGCGCGCAATGCCCTTGGCCGGATTTTGCACGGTGATCTTCGCATCCTTCACCGCCAGATTTTGCGGATCCAGCACCGTGCCCGACAAATTCACGGTGTTCACCTGCGCGGAACTGCGTGGGGCAACGGACAGGAGCACGGCACATAGCAGCGACGCCAAAGCCAGAAGTTGGCGCAGATTCATCGTCACACCCCCAAGGGACCCCATAACTTTTCGCCCGACATTCAGCCGCATCTCCGCGTCTGCAGAAAAATTAGTGTGGATTGGCTCCGTACCCCGCGGAGTGGAAAAGAACAGATGAGCGACTTTTACGCTCACGTGTAACTCTTTGCAATAGAAAACTCTAATCACTTCGATGGGGTTTGCCCAAGCGATTAGCGCGCTGCGGCGCGAAAGAGAAACGATCTAGCGGCGAATGGATTTTCAGGAATTGCGGCTGCTAGGCGAAGTTGCGGAGCGAAGTTACGACGAACGATTTGATGGGCCGGTCAGTTGCACCAGATTTTCTGTCGTGGCCATTGGCGGCGTGGGACCAGATTCCAATGATTGCGGCGCGCGCCAGAAATCCATCGCTGAAGTTTGATGCACGCAGGACACCGTGCAGCGCGGCGCGCAACCCTTCTTAGTGAAAAATTCGCGATGGCGCTGCTCGTCAGTGTACTGCGCGAGCGGAATGCCGGGGTAGCCGCGCTGCTGCGAGCAATAATGCACCAGACCGTCCTCGCAGATGTAGAGATAGCGTGAGCCTGCACGACATCGCCAGTCGTTCTCGAGACCCTTGGCGATGTTGTGCTGGAATTGATTGATGCGCGTGAAGGACTGCTTGCCTAGCGTCATGATCTCTTCGAAGATTTCCTGCTCGCGCGGACCCAGCGGCTGCAGTTGGCCGTTGTGATCGTGCAGAATCCCCACGGTCGAGGTGAATCCCAGCTCCACGGCGCGACGCGCCACGGTTAGCGCGTCCTCGGAGTTGGCGACGCCGCCGCCCAGCACCGAATTGATGTTCACCTGAAATTCGGCGTGCTCGGCCAGTAGCTTCAATTTCTGGTCCAGCACTTTCAGGCTCTTTATCGAAACTTCATCCGGGTTGACGTTGTCTATGCTGATCTGCAGATATTCCAGTCCCGCGCGATTCAGCGCCTTGATGCGATCGGCCACCAGCAAATATCCGTTGGTGATCAGCCCGGCCATGATGCCGTTCTTGCGGATGCGCGCGATGATCGCGTCCAGTTCAGGATGCAGCAGCGGCTCGCCGCCACTAATCGTGATAACCGATGTGCCCATCGCGCCCAGGCGATCAATGCGGTGGAACATTTCCTCCAGCGGCACCGGCTTCGAAAAATCATCGAATTCGTTGCAGTAGGTGCAAGCCAGGTTGCAGCGACGGATGGGAATTATGTGCACCAGCACGGGATGGCGCGTCGAGAGCAGGCCCTTCAAGATCATGCGGGCCTCGCGCAGTTTGCGGTGCACCGCCAGCAACTTTCTGCGAATTTTCGTGCGTGTGGTCACTTTTGCTGGAGATC
The DNA here is from genome assembly GCA_963821765.1 of uncultured Acidobacteriota bacterium. Classification (GTDB taxonomy): domain Bacteria; phylum Acidobacteriota; class Terriglobia; order Acidiferrales; family UBA7541; genus Palsa-295. The sequence goes on along the minus strand of CAWGFF010000015.1, from coordinate 77,599 downwards.
AGCCGGCCCTACCGGTCAGACTGCCGATTTCGCCTGAATTATTATGCCATATCCTCGGAGGGTGCCTGCGGCGGATCGTTTGCGCCATGCCGAAAGTACAGCGCGCATATGGAAACCGGCCCGAAATCAGTCCGACCAGCCCTGCGGCACGCGATCCCAGCGATGCGCCTTCAATTCTTGCAGCAGAGCCTTGTCGAGCGGCCCCGCATCGCTCACCGCGATGTTTTCTTTCACGTGCCCCAGCTTTCTCATGCCGATGATCGTAGTGCCCACATTCGGATCGGATAGAATGAACCGCAGCGCCATCTCAGGCAGTGTCATGCCCGGCGGCACGATTTTCTTCAATTCTTCCACCCGCGCCAGGGTTTTCCCGAGGTTAGCTGGACCAAAGTATTTCGAGCGCCAATCGTTGGCCGGGAACGTAGTCGCGGGCGTCATCTTTCCGCCCAGGCTGCCTTCGTCCAGAGGAACGCGCGCGATCACGCCGATGTTCAGTTCGCGGCAAACTGGAAAAAGCTTGTCCTCCGGCGACTGGTCGAAGATGTTGTAAATCACCTGCACCGTGTCCACCAAACCGGTGCGCAGTGCCGCGATTCCGTTTTCAGGTTGCCAGCGATTGATGCTCAGCCCGAAAAACCGAATCAGCTTTTCGCTTTTCAGCTTTTCCACTGTCTCGCGAAATTCCGGTTCGCTGGCCCAGCTGTCGTCCCACACGTGGAACTGCAGAATATCAATGGATTCGGCACCGAGCTTTTCGCGGATTTTTTCGGCGTAGCTGATCACGTGCGAGGCGGGAAAGACTTCGCGATATTTGTACTCCGGCAGCGCGGGCCAGCGCCCGTTCATCGGCGGAACTTTTGAGGCGGCATACAGCCGTTTGCCTTTGTTCCGCGACAATATTTCACCCAGCAAGCCGTCGCTCTTGCCTTCGCCGTAAGCCCACGCGGTATCGAAGAAATTGCAGCCCCGGTCTATCGCCAATTGCATCGCCTGCAGCGATTCCTGATCTTCGGAACCGCTCCAGCCGCTCATGCCCCACAATCCGTGGGCGATGTCACTCACGTTGAATCCGGTCCGCCCCAGCTTGCGATATTTCATAGGGTTTCCTCGTGAATGTTATACAACGAATCGGGGGGCGAAACGAATTGGCTGGAGGGCCGAGCAAGCGCGCGCCGGCGAATCAACGCAATCCGAATTGAGGCAACGCAAAGGTGTCGCCGTTGGGCGGCGCGCTGCGCCGCTACGATTTGGCTGAAGCCTGGAAGGATTCCGGAGGATCCAGCGAGCACTGTTTCCAGAACGTGCTTTCCGATATCGCGCGATCCGCCAGTTGTTTCAGGCTGGAAATCGTGGCGGCGATTTGTCCGCCGTCGGCTGAATCGAATACGATGACCACGCCATCCACCGCGGCGCCGGAAGACTTCAATTGGCCGTAGGTTTTTTCGAACAAAGCCCGCGCAAAAGCCAGTTTTTCCTTCGCCGTGGAAGTCGCCGCAGCGGACGCCGGCTCCAGCCAAATCACGCGTACCTTCTTGCTCGCCAGCGGCGCCCACTTGCCGCCGAAAGTAGTGGTCTCGTCCTTGCTGATATTAAAGAGGCCTGCGGTGTCCGGCGCGGTTTCAGCGGCTGCGGCGGGGCTGCTCGCGAACTCTGCTGGCAGATCCAACTGCGAGCGGCGAATCCAACCGCGAGAGGACCCGGAAATCTGCACATGCACCCAAGGGCCCTCCAGTTCCAAGATCTGAAATTCATCTTCCGCGTCCGCCGAAAATAGAACCGGTGACGTCTCCGCGGGTTTCGAGAAGATATGGGTGCCAGCCTTCTTCACGGTGGCCAGGTCGGCGGGCCGCACTTGATTGTGAAGAATCTCTTCAAAATTCTTGATATCAGCCGACAGTTCCTGCGCCTTTTTTTCGACTGCAGCCCGCTGCGACTGCAGCGTTTCCAAGCTCTCGACCGGCGATACGGTCGCGGCCGCAGCGTTCGCCGGCTGCCGAGGCATGCTCGAGAAGTCCCTAGTCGCAACGCTTTTGTTTGACGACGATTCTTCCGAATCGAGGGGCGCTGGGTCGAGTCTGGTCCGCGGCTGTATGCCTCCGCTACTGACCGGGGGCGATGCTGCGCCGCTCGGTTTGCCCGCTGGCGCCACGCTGGCCGAGCCGGCGGCCCTCGGAACGGAACTCGGACCTAAGGCATCCTGAATCTGGTCAAGGAAGTCATTCTCGATGTGGCCATTGGAAACCAGCACGCGATAGCCAGAGCGCGCCGGCGTGGGATCGTTATACCAGGCGGTGATCTTGGCGCTGGCGCGGACGGTCGCGCCTCCGGACGGCGTCGCCACTACCTGGAAGGTGCACTCGTAGTACCCTCGCTCGTAGCGATCAATCGGTAGGTCGCTGGCTTCCACAAATCCATCCACTGTCGGCAGCCGCCCGCTGGACGAAGGGCGGAGATTGCGCACCACGCGCTCGACGTCTGTGGCAGGATTGGTAAACGACCGTTCAAAAGGAGCGGGAGCGGCAGCCGGAGCGGCCTGCGCGCCCGCAAGCGCAGCTATAAATGCGAAGGCCAGAAGCAAAGTTCCAAAATGGGCCGCAGCACGAGCGGTTTTCCTCACGGTATCAGTTCCACCTCGTCGTTCCGCAGCCATCCGCGATGTCCGTCCACGGTTTCGACGCCGTACCAATACGGCGTGATGATCTCGATGAGCACATCGGAATTAGCCGGCACGGACTGCAATGTGGCGGCATGTTGAAAGGGAGCTGATTTCAAATTGGTCTGAGCCTTTACGCGCAATTCAGCTTTGTGCTCCAACTCATTGAGGCGCGTTTGCAGGCTTTGCACGGAGCTTTCGGCTTCCTTCAGACGCGCTGCTTCCGCGTCGCGTTCCTTTGTATTTGCTTGCGCGGCTCGCTGCAACTGGTGCCGCTGTTGCAGGTCCGCCGTCTGCCTTTCTTCCCGCTGGATGCGCACGATATGGCTTTGAATCTCCGCGAATTCGCTCGTCTCTACCGTAGTGTCCGAGGCGTGAACTCGCCTCGCTCCGTCTTCGATAAATACGGCATCAATCTGCAGGTGCGTACGATTAGGAGTGACGCCGAGCACGATGTAACGCACAGTAATGGTGCCAACGTCCGTGCTGCCCTTGAAATGTGTCGGCGAAAGCGCCTGCTTGCGAATCTTGTAAAATGCATGGCCGGGACCCGTCCACGGCCCGTAGTATGTAGAGCCGGTCGCGGCCTCCGCTTCGGTCAGCTCGTCCTCCCGGGAATAGACCTGGGTGCCGTGCAGCACCGTGTCCTGCGTCACCAGTTCCACGGCTTTCAGCACGTCCGCTTCGGAAGCTTTCAGATCAATCGCGAAACCCTCTGGCGCGTCCGATTTCTGATCATGCTGGGTCGTAGCTGCGGCCGGCTTCGCGGCTACGTTCAAAATTACCGCGAGAGCGACCAATGCCGCAACGCAGAATATCGGCGCAGAAGGGGATCGAACGCGCCTTCGCAGCAGCCAGAACTGAAAAGAGCAGTCTCGATCTGTGTTCGCCAACCGGTTCACCAGCACCTTCCCCCTCGGCGTACGACTCATCCATCCCGGCGTCCTGCAGGAAGCCGGAACTGAGCGAGCACCGCTACAATATCGTCGGACGTCGTTCCTCATGCCGGGGTTACCCCAGACTGAGTACCGGAAGCTCGGAGTGCGCACAGCTGAAAATACACCAAAAGGGATGCGGAGAACAAACTGTCCCAAATTTCCGAAACGACCTCCGCCACCGAAACGCCACATGCTCAGTGTCATCGATCGTCTATGCGGGTTTGAATCAGGAGAGCAGCCCCATGCCGCGCGTAGCCTATCAACATATGACATCGGATGCGAACCGGTGAATTATGAACGGCCTGTCATTTACACGATGCTTCAAGTTCACGTTAGGCGGCTGTTTTTCATTGGAAACTGGGTTTGTAATATTTTTGTTAATTTTTATCTTGCATTCTTTTTTTCTTAGGAGTAATTTTCGCCACGTTTGGGGTGTCTTCGTCAGTGGGAATCCAAAAGGAGAGAGCCGACGTGTTTGGATGTTCGAATGCGAAATCCAGTTTGCGCTGGTTTCACGTGCTGGCCGGTTGCGCGAGTCGCTCCCACTGCTCTCCAAAATCCAACTGTCACTCATCAGGTTAATAACGCTTCAGCTGGAACAGGAGGGTGTATGTCCAAGAGGTTTTGCGAGGGTGCAAATTCTATGAACATGAATGGGTCACCTTGGAAGACGATGGTGACGTGCGCATTTCTACTTATCGCGATCGTGGCCTGCGACGTGCGCACGGCGAGTGCTCTGCCATCGGGGAAGGTGGCAGCGCTCCCGATGTTCGCGCGGAAGTATGGCTTGCCTTGTTCGGCGTGTCATACCGCGTGGCCGGAGCTGAATAATTTCGGCCAAGTGTTTCGCGACAACGGCTATCAATTGATGAACGACCGCGACTCTCCGATCTGGCAAAACCCCTCCTACTTCCCGATAACATTCCGCATCACCCCAAACTGGCATCGTGAGAGCACTTCCAATCAGGCATTGGACACGGCCGCTGGGGTCGGGCAGTTGACACAGGCTGGGTTCGACCTCTCCGGAATGGATCTGTGGTCGGGCGGAACCCTGTACAAAAACATTTCATTCATCCTGCTGCCGTCTTCCGATTCCACGGCGGTGTGGCACTTTGAGAGCGCCTTCATTCGCTTCGATAACCTGAAGGGTTCCCCTTGGTTCAATATAAAGTTCGGCAAGTTTGAACTTGACAATTTGATTTCTGAAAAGCGATTTCTCTTTCTGTCGGCTAACGGCGGGCTCTACCAGATTTATCATTTCGACAATCCCGGCAGCAGCAACGACTTCGGCTACGGGGACAACCAGATAGGCGTTGAATTGGCCGGCCACTCGGCGAATAGCTACACGCGTTATTCCATCTCGATGGTCAGCAGCAACGAAGGTGGCGTCGGCCTTACAAACTCTTCGACCGCAGGGGGGGCTCCTTCTAACCGGACGTACGACGTGAACTTGGCGTTCAGTCAGGCCTTCAATGCTCCCGGGCCGCCAGGTGAAAGCGGCTTTGGCCTGGAGCGGATCGGTGCGTTTGCATACATTGGTCAGCGGCCGACCAACTACCTAACGCTAGCCGGTAATCCACTAGTAGGCATTGATAATAAGTCCTTCTACCGCATCGGCGTTGCGGGTGATCTCAGCTACAAGAACCTGGAACTCATGCCCCTATTCATGTACGGGCACGACAACCCGTACTTGGGGATTCCGGGCCTTCCGTCCACGCAACCGCTGCCACCGGATGCACAGGCGCCTACCTTCTACGGCGGGTTCCTGGAAGCGCATTACTACTTCAATCCACAGAACGTAGCCCTCGCGCGCTTCGAGCAGGTCAACGTAGGGCAGCAGGCGTTCAGCAACATCGGAACCGGCAGCAGCAGCAACGGCAACATTACTGCATATTCGTTCGGATACCGCTGGTATCCGATCATGTTTAGCCGCGCCGGAGTCGCACTCGACTGGGAGTACTCGCGCGTGAGGACGATCGGACAGGAGCCGCTGAGCGGCGATGGTAGCGGCGCTGTAGCGAATCCCGCGGCTGCAACCTGGAGTAGTAGTATTTTCTTCGGAATTGATTTCGACTTTTAAGGGAGAGACCAGCAATGACACTCAAAAAAATCGCAGTGACATTCGCGCTGGGCTCGGTGGCTCTGCTGGGAGTCGGCGCAACCACGATGATGGCGCAATCGCACGTCAACTCACCTGATCCATCGCTGGGAGCGCCCAGCGTGGCGTCCGAAACAAGCCATATCGGCAATGTGACGGGTAACGCCGAAGGTGGAAAGATGCTTTACCAGCGCTTCTGCATCGGCTGCCACGGTCCCGACGGCAACGGCCAGGGGATGAATGCGCAGTGGATTGATCCCAAGCCGAGGAATTTCACGCAGGCCACGTTCAAATGCCGTTCGACGCCGACGGGCACGTTGCCGATCGACGAGGATCTGTACAACGCGATCACGCGCGGGTTTGTCACCACCAATATGCCACCGTGGAGGCCGCTGAACCCGCAGCAACGCGCCGATTTGGTTGCGTTCATCAAAACCTGGTCGCCGCGCTGGGCGCAGGAAAAACCCGGGACGCCTATAACCATTCCGGCGGAAACGCCCAACTCGGCCGAAAGCGTCGCGCGCGGCAAAGTTCTCTTTCAGACGACGTTGAAGTGCTTTGAATGCCACGGGACAACCGGGCAGGGCGACGGACCTTCCGCGTCAACGCTGCGGGATAATAACGGCGACCCGATCAAACCTTATAACTTCGTCGAAGGCTCACGCTTCAAGTGCGGCACGACGGATCAGGATTTGTACCGCATCCTGATGACCGGGTTGGACGGAACGCCGATGCCTTCCTGGGCCGATTTCCTGGATGCGAATCAAGCGTGGGATTTGGTTCACTATCTGCGAACGCTGCAGCTGACTTATCACCCGCCGCAGACCGCAAAAACGAGCGCTAAACCCAAGCAGCAGGCGGGTGAATGAGATTGGCTCCGTGCCGGACGCCGAGATCGTCGTGGTGTACGGCGCGGGGCGGATGGTCATGGTGATGTAATTATTTCTAAACTTCCTGGGAGGAAAGGCAATGAAAAGCAGTTCGAGAATGGCGATTTTGGCAGTGCTGTGTTTTTCCGGTTTAGCAATGGCAACCACCGTTCGCGCACAGTATCAGGTAATTACTGTTAGTGACGGCGGCACGATTTCCGGAACGGTAAAGTGGACGGGCACCAAGCCGCAACCCGTGACGCTACCGATCACCAAGAATCCGGACGTATGTGCGCCGAACGGGCAAAAGACGCGGGACCTCGAGCGCATCATTATCGCGCCCGATGGCGCCGTCGAAAACACGGTGGTTTACCTGAAAGACGTGACCAAAGGTAAAGCGATGGATTTGCCGGAGCCGCGACGGGAACTCAATCAGAAGAATTGCCGCTACATCCCCCACATTATGCTGGTGCCGAAGGGCGACGATCTGACCATGGTGAGTAGCGACCCAATTCTGCACAACATCCATATGACCGGCGTTGATCTCTACAATATTCCTTTTCCTATCGCCAACCATCCCGTCAAGCGGCCATTTCAGCGTGACGGCGAGACCGACCTCAAGTGCGACGCGGGGCATGTTTGGATGAATTCGGTAGCCTTGACCGTCGATCATCCCTACTACGCCATTACGGATGAGCACGGCAACTTCAAGCTCACCGACGTCCCTCCGGGGACTTACACGATCGTGGCTTGGCATGAAAATTGGAAAATCGCTCGTGAAGAATCGATGATGGACGTCGATGCGCACCAGATGGTGAATCGCCCAATCTTCGCCGATGCTTTGACGTGGGATAAAAGCGTCACCGTGCCCGCGAAAGGTAACGCGACAGTCGAATTCCAACTTTCCGAGAAGTAAAGGCCAATCCGATTGTACTCGGGCGCCGGCCAATCGGCCGGCCGTGGAGGAGAAAGGCTATGGCGGCAACAGCGACTTACTTGGAGAATGAACCAATCGTAAATGCGGATCTCTGCAAGAAGTGGTTGTTCTGGGGAATTCTCTGGACGCTGATCTTCCCACTCGTCGGGGTAGTTGTTTCTATCAAATTCAACTATCCCGACTGGTTGGGTGGAACATCGTGGCTAACGTGGGGCCGGCTTCGGCCCATGCATGTCAACGGAGTGATCTTCGGCGCTTTCTCGACCACGTTCTTCGGCCTAGTCTTTTATATGGTGCCCAAGCTCACCGGTATTCGCATGGTTGGCGAAAAAATGGGGTATTTATGCCTGTGGCTGTGGAATATCGGCGTCGTCTTGGGCTCGTACTCGCTTATGGCAGGATACCAGAAGGGGGTCGAAGCGGGAGATTACGCGTTGTGGGCCGACGTACCGTTCTTCATCGCGTTCATTCTGTTGACGTATATGGTGATCGCAACCATCGTCAAACGGAAAGAAAAGATGATGTACGTGGCTCTGTATTACACGGCGGGTGCTATGGTCTGGACGGCCATCAATTTCCCCCTGGGAAATATCCTGCTGCCGTACAAGGTTCCCGGCGTGAACAATGCCGCCCTCCACGGGCTTTACATTCACTACATCGTGGGTTTGTGGATCACCCCAGCGGGTCTCGCGCTGATTTACTTCTTCCTTCCGCTCGCGTGCAAGAACCCGCTCTACAGCCATAAGCTCTCGCTCGTCGGCTTCTGGTCCATCGCCTTTTTCTATCCATTCGTCGGCATTCACCACTACCTGTACAGCCCCATCCCCAACTGGACGCAGACGATCGCCATCGTCACCTCGATGATGCTGATCATTCCGGTGTGGACGGTCACCCAGAACTTTTTTGGCACGATGATGGGCAATTGGAAATCGTTACAGGAAAGCTTCGTCGCTAAGTTCTGCATCATGGGTTCGATCTTTTACTTCCTCGGGTGCTTTCAGGGTTCCACCGAAGCGTTGCGAGGGATGCAACAACTCACACACTTCACCGATTTCGTGATTTCCCATTCGCATCTCACAATATTCGGAACGTTCGTGGTGTGGACCATGGCGGGCACTTACTATGTTTGGCCGCGCGTCACCGGTCACGCCTTATGGAGCAAAAAATTGGCGACCTGGCACTTCTGGCTTATCGCCGTCAGCTTCAGCATCATGGCGGGCGTGCTGACGCTGATGGGGCTGATGCAGGGCACGATGTGGGCAGATTCGGTCGATTTCGTCGACACAGTCGTGGCCATGAAGCCTTATTGGTTCGTTCGAACTCTCTCGGGCATTGGAATGGATATCGGTATATTCCTTTTCTTGATCAATATGTACATGACGGCCGTAGAACCTTCTCCGCTTCCTGAAATGGAGCGCGAGAAGGGATTCGTCACAGCGGCGGCGGACTGACATGCAAAACAAACGCATCGACACGTTTATTATGGGTATGGCGGTTGTATTCATGGGGGCGGCCGTGTTTATCATGGGGCTGCTTCCTTGGCTCGGGCGCGCGCACGCAACCACCGTTGTAACTATGGACGGAAAAGTGGTCGAAGCGAAGCCCTACACCCCGCTCGAGGCGAGGGGCCGCAAGGTCTACATCCGGGAAGGATGTTGGTATTGCCACTCCCAGTACGTCCGCCCGGTAACCGGCGAGGATCGCCGGTGGGGTCCCGTGTCGCAGGAGGGTGAATACGCCTACGATGTCCCGCACATGTTCGGGACGCGGCGCATCGGCCCCGACCTGACGCGTGAAGGCGGCAGGGTCGCTGACGACTGGCACTTCGCCCACCATTTCAATCCCCGCATGGTGGTGCCCGATTCGATCATGCCCCGCTTTCCTTGGCTGTATAACGGGGTAGACGCTAACGGACGGCCAATTCCGACCGATGACGCCATTGCGCTGGTGGCTTACATTCAGAAGCTCGGTACGAATTTGGGTCCCTGGCGGAAGAACTTCCTTTACATCTCCGCCGGGTCGTCCATCCCGCTCATTCCGGCCGATATCGAAGGTGGTATCCAAGCAGGTAGGGCAGTCTTCGAGCGTCGGTGCATTGGGTGCCATGGCGATACGGGCAATGGGAAAGGTCCGGCCGCGGTCTTTCTGACCGTCAAGCCGCGCGTCTTCACGGACGGCATCTTCAAGTTGCGTTCGACGCCATCCGGTTCGATTCCCACAGACGCCGATCTGTACCGCACGATTACCATGGGCGTTCGCGGTACGGCTATGCCTAATTGGCATGAATTGACCGAGCAGGACCGCTGGTTTGTGATCCAGTACATCAAGACTTTTTCCGACCGGTTCAAGGACGAGACACCCGGCGAGGTCTTGGTCATTCCGCCGGAGCCACCCAATACCCCTGATTCTGCGACTCGCGGAAAAGCCGTGTACGAACAAATGAAATGTGCGGAATGCCACGGCGTGGACGGCAAGGGCGATGGTCCTTCCGCATCCACGTTGCGCGACAATTGGGGCAACCCCATTGTACCGCGCAATTTCACACACGGTGGTAACGACATGAAGAGCGGGCCCGCGCCCCAGGATATGTACAAGGCATTCAGCACCGGCCTGGACGGAACTCCCATGCCCTCCTATGCGGACTTCCTCAACCCCGATCAGCGCTGGGATCTCGTTCACTATGTGATGTCCTTTGGGCCCCCGGATTCCTATCTGATCCTTACCCCGCAGGAAGCAGGAGATGCTTATGGACACTGATATTCTATTCTGGACGTTTTTGTCCGGGCTTGGCTTTGCGCTCAACGCCTGCTGCATATTCTTGCTGCTTGTCCGCCACGGCCAATATCGTGACCCGGAGAAGCCGAAGTTCACCATGTACGCGAATGAAACAAGAGACGATTCGCAGTTCAACGCCAACTTGGTGGACGTATGAACTATCTCAACGGAAAACTCTCGCAGCCGACCGGCGTCTCGGATGATCAGCAGTCGCATTTTTCCTGGCAGCTCGGCGTGTACGCGATCCTGGTAGCCTTAGCCATCTACTACCTGTGCGTCGCGTAGCATCTGTGGGAGAGCATCGGGAGCGCTCCGGCACTGGTTTTTGATTGTCAGATCTGGCCTGGGAGGTGGGAAAAGTGACCGACACGAACAAACACGACGATCACGAAATTAACACGTATCAGTATTCTGGCATTCAGGAGCGGCACGGAAAAGTTAATACATGGTTAATCGTCGTATATATATCACTACTGATTTGGGGCGCTTGGTATCTCTTTACGTTCTGGAACCATGCCTAACGGTTTGCGGTGAGGACGGAATCTCACCGGCACTACCTCGGCTGTAGCTGATTGGCGCCCTCTCTCTGGCGTGGTGGTTCGTATTGGCCTTTGTAAATCGCCTCGAGTGATCGCGCCCATGTCTTTTCGCCTCTCTCCTGCACTGGCGCGTCCCATGATCCGCGGTGCGTACGTTGTAGTTTCGAGCTTCCTTTGGATACGCAGCCCTACCGTGAACTGTCCGGCCGGGACAGCCGCGAGTGACGGCGGGCTTGTTCGGCGCGATGGGTAGTCGTGCAGACCGGCGCAGCAACTTCGCTGTTGGAGTCCACCAAAACGCGGCCTCTACGGCCAATACTCACGAGCTATCCGCATAAATAACCGAAGCCAGGCGAATGTTGGACCATTCCTAGCTACTGCAATTTGGCGGAATCGGATTTGGCTTCGCGCAAGATGGTGATATCGGGGTCAGCGTCTTTCCAGAGCGTGAAGAATTCTTCATAGGCAGTGCGTGCCCTGCCGTTGTCCCCTGTGAGCCCGTACGCCCGCGCGAGGCCGAGATGCGCCAGCGCGCCGATCGCGCCGGTCAGGACAACGCCACGATGGTCAAGTATCCTCTGGAATTCGGCTGCCGCGCCCCCGCCATCGTGCGCCGCCAGATACGACTGGGCCCGAACGTAAACAGGCATCAGTGACAGCTCAGGAGGAAGACTCCCGAGTTCGTAGGGGGCAGCAACTCGCAGTTCATCAATCGCTTTCGTGGGCGCATTCTGAACGAGGAAGATGGAAGCGCGAATGGTTGGCAGGTAGTTGTACTGCACTAGCGTATCCTCCGGGAAGCGTTTTTGCAGGTCGTCGGAAAGCCGTTGCGCGTCCAGCGCATCGCCGGCAAGGGCCAACGCAATTGCCCCCGCGGCACTGACGTCCCGATCCGCGGAAGAGCGCGAAACCGAGGAAGCTGCCTTGCGCGCCTCGTTCGCATTCCCGAACAGCGCTTGGCGCAACGCCGCACCCGCTTCATACTTCGACGCTGTGTCCTTTGCTGTTGGATTGGCTAGAGAGGCCGTGGCTCGCTGGGTCAATGCGTTGGCTTGCGCGAGTCGGCCCGCGTAGGCCTCCGAATCTGCTTCGAAATAAATGACCGGACCTTCCACTCCGGGGTTTCCCATGCCCCACGCAAATTCGTGAGCCATGCCGGCTGTGTCGTTTTGCAGAAATGCGAGGGCAGCGAGGCCCAGATGCAAGGAAGCGGGATCTAGTTTCTTGGTTTGCGCCTGTTCGAGTGTGGCCCGGGCGTCGTCCAGCCGGTTCAAAGCGAGATAAGCCGCAAAGAGGTTTTCATAACCGGCGTCCGCGCTTGGTTCGATCTGGACAGCGTCGCGTGCTGCTGCGAGACTTTTCTCGAATTCGCCGAGTTGAATGTAGATTTCACTTAGGTTATTGTGCGGTCTGGCATCTCGCGGGTATGACCGTGCCCATCCCTGGTAGGCCTGAGCTGCCTTTTCCAAATCTCCTGTCACGAGTCTGCAGTACTGACCAGAAATATCAAACTTTTGGCGTGCGCCCAGCCTATCGCGCAGTTCATATGCTTGCTTTAGGTTATCCACCGCGGGGCCGGGTTGGCTGAGGTTGTAGGAGGCGGTTCCCAGAGCAACGTATGCCAAAGCGAAACTATTATCGAGGCTGATGGCGCGCTGGAAAAATGGAATAGCTCCTTGAAGGTCTGAGTCATTGATAGCTTGCATGCCCAGGCTATACGCGCGCAGGGCTTCCAGTGACGATGTCGTGGCTCCCACGAGTGGCACATCAAATTGTGAAACCAAGGCGCGCGGTTCGCCGAGCTTGGCGCGAATCTCCGTCGTGGCCTTCCCCAGCGCTGCCAGAACGTGCTCCTTGTCTTCAGACGTAATCAGTTCCTGCGCCAAAATCTCGCCCGTCTTGCAGTTCAACGCTTCGAGGCCCACGGCATACCCATCTTCCTCCATCGCAATCGAACCGCCGATTATGGCCGCGCTTCCCAGCTGCCCGCATACGTGAATCGCCAAGTCCTGCGTGAGCGCTCGATCGGGTGGCTGCCCCGAATGGCGCAGCGTCTCGCTGATTTTCTGATCGGAAACGACATTCAGATATGTGGATTGCTCGAGATCCGTGGCGAGGCCCTGGCGGAGCGTACCGTCGAAGACCTTGTCGCCTGTCGTGTTCGTAAAATTGCTGAGGAGGACGAAATCGTTTTCCGCGAGTTTCGGCGTGCGATCAAAATAGTAATAGCCGCCGAGCGCCGCAGCCACGACAGCAACCGCCGAAATAATGGCTATTCGTTGAACGCTCATGCAGGCGCGTTTGTCCTTTCAAGAGCCGGCCGGTCGCCTTTTGAGGGATCTCTCATTGGTTCCGCTAACGGCGCGAGCAACAGGGATATTACAACAGAACGAGGATATTCGCCGAAGCCAGCCAGGAGTTCCCCTACGAACCACCGAGTCGAGACGGTGTGAGTCGCAGGTTGTTATTGACGCGCAGGACCTCACTCGGATGGCCGACGGAGTTGGGTTCGCTGAAGATGAGCGACGGGAGCGATATTTGTTTTCGCGCGCGGCGTGGAATCCTTTCAAGGGTCGTCCGTAACGTTCGTTTCGATTCGTTTCAACCTTCTTTTGGCTGAGAAAAAGACCAGGAGTGCGGCGGAGTAAAAGGCCATCCATTCTCCCGATACGCCGCGAAATACTATGGACGTGACTTCGTCCGGCCGCCTTCCCGCGATTGTCCCCATTAGGTTAACGAACACGATGAAATTAAAGACTGCATAACCGGCGAGCACACAGGTCATCCACTTCAGCCACTTAGGGCACGCACCGACGGCTTCCCTCCAAAAAGAATCCCCCCGGGAGGCATAGAGCATGAACAATGCAAAGGCCGCGGCGACGGCGGCCACAACAGCTCCGAGTTGCAGGATGAACGGGAAGTAGCCGAAGGGAGGTTTTCGGCCCATCAACCCCAGCAGATGCACGGCAAAACTGAAGAGGAGTCCCACAACCGATAACTGGTTGAAGAACAGAATGACATCGTTGGTGTTGGGCTTCCAGCTCACAGCGGATTGAAGTCTACGGTCCATGGATCTTGGGACCGGAAAATGCGGCACGAGCTTGCCGAGTGGCGAGAAGGGACCAACGGCGTTATTGGCGCGCGTTCACCCTCGTCACACGTCTGGCTCCAAAATAGAATAGTATCAGCAAGAAAATCACTCCCAAAACGAGCGCCATCCTCTTGTCGTCTTTTGCTTCCTGCTCCGTAAGCAGCCGCCGTGGCGGCGGCGTGGAAGAAGGCGTCATGAGGCTTATCCCACGGTCACGCGCGATCACCTCGGCAACCCGCCGCGTCATCAGCAATAGGGCAGCGTCATAATTCCCTTGCCGCAGAAAGGGCATCGCTTCGTGCCCAAACTCGGTGGTCTTTCCGTTCGGAAGGATCGCCTGCAGACCATTGCCGACTTCGAAGCGATACATTCGATCGTCAACCGCAAGCAGTATCAGCACACCACGCTCAGATTGTTTGGGACCAATACCCTGTTGCGTCGCAAGATCGATTAAGAAGTCGTCAATCGAGCGGCCATCGAGCGATTTCACCGTGGTGACCACGATCTGCGCGCGAGCCTTCTGCTCAACCTCCGCGCAAAGCGAAGTCAATTGTTCCTTGGTTGCCGCGGTCAGTACTTCGGAGAAATCATTAACGTAAACTTGAGGTTTCAATTCGTTCTGGGCGCGCGCGTTTGGCACGAACAGCAACCCGCCGAGCAAGACCACTTTCGGGATCCAATAGCGCGCGCTCGGAGAGTGAATGACTCGCATCGGAGACAGTCTTAGCCCACGCTCGCCATGGTAAAACTACGCGGCCACGCCTGTCAACGTGCAGAGCACGTGCAGAGCGCCCGGCGCTCCCTGGCCGATGCTGAGGATCGCTGCCGACGGACTGAGTTGAATTTAGCGGTATATGGCTCTTTGATCGCCGAAAAGCTGCGACTTGTTGTACCATGCGCTTTCTTTTTGATTGCCAGCCGGCGATCAAGGACCATAGCAAGGATAGCCGAACAAACAGTAATTTCCGGGGTTCGCAGACCGCGCGCCGGTCGCGATCAGAGGTGAGTGGAGGTGGCTGCGATGAATTGCAATTCTTGCGGGACTCCCTTGGAGGGTTCGGAAACCGTTTGCCGTTCTTGCGGTGCGACCACTTCCAAAACTCCGCCGCAAAAACCGAGCACAGCTGAAATCCCGTCCAATCTTCCCGAGTATTATCGGAGTGAATTTCAAAAAATTCGGGACTCCAACGAAGACTACAAGGGAAAATGGAACTGGGCGGCGTTTTTTCTGGGTCCGATCTGGGCTTTCAGTAAAGGACTGCGGGAGACCGTCGTCGTTTACCTGGTGGCGATCCTCTTCACGTTTGGCATTTCGGTGCTGGCGTACGCCATCATCTATGGTCTGCACGGAAACTATATGTATTACTCGAAATTGACGAAGCGGCGGGTTTTACTCATCTAGGATGCTACACCTCATCCCTCGGCCGTTCTGGCCGCGGTCTTTTCCACTCCCGGAGTTAGGGAAGCGGCGACGGCCGTACGAAGAAGGTCTGCTTTTCCGCGGCGCCCGCGAACTTTCTCCAGCCGCAACGAATTTCCGACCACCATTAGACTGCTGACAAGCATGGCGGCCGCCGCCATCACGGGCCGCAGCCAGCCCATTGCCGCAAGTCCGATCGCGATCACGTTATAGAGAAATGCCCAGAAGAGATTCTCCTGAATGTGACGAAATGTTTTTTTCGCCAGGGAGAGAACCCACGGCACGAGCGTCAGATCCCCGGCCAAAATATGGACGTCTGCTGCTTCTTTGCTGAGGTCCGTGCCAATCTGATGCGCGATGCCGACAGCTGCTTTCGAGAGCGCTGGCGCGTCGTTTACTCCGTCTCCGACCATGGCCACCGTGCGGCCCGCGCGTTCGAGTGCCTCGACATATTCGACCTTCTGCCAGGGAAGTTGTTCCCCCGCCCAACGCGCGATGCCGAGATCGGCCGCGAGCTGGCGGGTAGTTTGTTTCCGGTCTCCCGAGAGCAAATGGACTTCCAACCCTTCACGCAAGCACTGCTCGACGACGCTTCGAGCGCCTGGCCTGACATGGTCCTGCAGCCGGATCACGCCATGAATCCAGCCACTCCAGCCAAGATAGGCGCGGCTCTCCAGTGCGGCCTCCGGCAGTGAAGCTTCCAGATCCGGCGGCATGCGGAGTCCGAGTTTCTGCAGGCTGGCCCCAGTGCCGAGGTGCACGAGCAAGGTTTGACTCGAATCGAGCTCCGGAGAAGGCGGAAATCGGCCTTCGATACCTTCGCCGGGATGGTTGACAAAATCTTCGACTGCCAGCAATCCGCTCTCTTGACCCTGTGACTTGTATTCTTCCACGATCGCGCGACCCAGATGGTGTTCCGAATTGCGCTCGAGCGAGGCTGCAATTCGCAGCAGCTCTGCGCGACCAATCCGCGCGTTGGCGCTTGCCATCACTTCCAACACGCGCAGCCTTCCTTCCGTAAGAGTGCCAGTCTTATCAAACACCACGGCATCCACCTTGGACATCCGCTCGAGATTCTCAGGAGCACGAATCAGCACCCCCTCCCGCGCGGCCCTCTGCAATGCTACGAAAGTAGCCATGGGCGTAGCAATTCCCAGTGCGCAAGGGCAAGCGACCACCAGCACCGCTAGCGCATTCAAGAATCCGTGGAGCGGGTCGCCGCGCACCAGGCCGTAGTACGCTCCCACGCCCAGCGCAAAGAGCGTCGCGCCGCCCACGAACCACGCAGAAACGCTGTCTACAAGCGATTGCAACGGCATCCGCGATCCAATCGCCTCCGCGCACATCCGTTCAATCTGTGCCTGCAACGTGCCTTCGCCGACTTT
Organism: uncultured Acidobacteriota bacterium; assembly: GCA_963821765.1. GTDB lineage: Bacteria > Acidobacteriota > Terriglobia > Acidiferrales > UBA7541 > Palsa-295. Next base: position 60,894 of record CAWGFF010000015.1, on the reverse strand, counting down.
TGTCGCAAGATAGAGAATGGTCCCGTCCAGGTTGACGCTTCCCTGAAGCACGAGCTCGCCCGGGCCGCGGGAAACTGGGAGCGACTCACCGGTTAGAATAGATTCATCGAGCGAGGTGCGGCCTTCCAGGATTTTGCCGTCAACCGAGATCTTTTCCGCTGGCAACGCGCGAAGCACGTCCCCGGGTTGTACTTCCTCTACCGGCACCATCTCTTCGTAGGAAGCTTGCACGCGCCGCGCCTGGGCAGGTGTTTCTTTCACCAGCGTGCGCATGGCATCTGCCATCCGCGCGCGCGCGCGCGCTTGCAAGTATTTTCCAAGTGTCACCAGGACAATGACCATGGAGGCTGTATCGAAGTAGACGTCGTGCCCGTGGCGAAATGTTTGCTGTGCGGAGTAAACATAGGCAGTTACCGTTCCGAGCGCGATCAGTGTTGCCATGCTCAGGCGGGCACGTGCGACTTCTTGGACAGCGAGTTTGAGATACGGATAGCCCAAGCCCAGCACGACGGGCGTGGACAGCACCAGCAGAATGTATTCGATTTGTATTCGCAGTGGAGGAGACAAATCCGGGTACAGATACAGCACCCAGGAAAACGTCATGATGAAACCGGAAAGAACCACTCCGAAGCCGAGTAGGATTAGAAACCAGGACTCCGAGCTGTCTCCATCTTCGCCTGTTCCGGCCAACTGATAAACGAACGCGCAGCCGGAGCAGCAAAACAGCTTCTCGTTGCTGCCCACGTTCGTCACGGTGGGCGCTCCGCGGAGTGCCAACCCGCAATGCGCACAAATTTTGGCGCCGCTCATCGAGGGTCTATCTCCGGCTTCGGCATCTAGAAATGGTGCATCATATGGTGTGCCATGGGGTTCTGCATCGGGTGCGCGAACCAGTAAAATCCGCGGTAGAGCGTGATGGTCCCCAGGATGGCAAGCAGCGCGCCGCTGACCCGCACCAGTTTCTCGCGCAGCGTGAGCGAAAACAGGTCCGCGAAAAATGCCACCAGCAGCAGTGCAGGCAATGTTCCGAACCCAAATGCCAGCATCACCAGCGCACCCCACGCCGCTGACCCGGACGACGCCGCTTTGGCCAACATCGCATAAATCAGCCCGCAGGGTAGAAATCCCAGCAAAGCGCCCAACGGAAGCGCCCGCATCGGCCGTGGGAGACGTGTGACATGTTCAAATCCGCGCGCCAGCCACGGTTGTGGCGTCGCCACTTTGGCTTTGAAAGGGGACCAGTGCTTCATCAGCCCGGCCAGCGCGGCCCCCGTGCCAATCATCAGCACGCCGGCTCCAATCATCAACAGCGATTGAATCTTTCCAGTCTTTGAAAGCAAGCTCGTGAACGATCCGAGAGCGCCAGCCAGCGCGCCCAGTAGCGTGTAGCTCGCAATCCGGCCGGCGTTGAAGACCAGCTGTTGCGGCAGCACCAATCGCCGCCACGATGCCCCGGCCAGCACCGCTGCGCCCGCCGTGCCGCCGTTCTCAATCGTCGTGAGCGACGGTGCTACAGCCACAAGCGCGACAAATCCCCCACACATCCCCACGCAGTGGAGACTCAAGAACAAGCCCGTGAGAAATATAAGTCCCAGCTCCATTCGCTTTCGCTCGTCCTAGACGCCGAGCCGAGGGTACCTTTATATCTCTTTTGATGTTCAGCGAAAAGCTCGGTCTGTTCCATTCCGTAGGGAATCCCGGCCCAGCTTTTATCGCAACGATTGCTGTGCAGGTCACAAAGGCGGTGGCACACGAGTGCCTCAGGCGCCAGAAAATCACGTGCTGCAAACTCGGCCTCCGACAGGCGCTATTCTCGACTCGGCAGGCCAGTTCTCGCCGTCCAAGAGACGGCCCATCTCCTCCGGATCCGAGGTGGGAAGTTTGCAAATGTAGTCTTCGCAAATGTACGCGGTAGCACGACCGTTGATCGGATGGGCGCCAGCCACAAACGGCAGCCAGACCGCGAGCTGCTTTTGTCCGGCGCCGCCGTCGGCGAGCAGAAGAATTGTGTTAGGCAGAAACCTGGTGTTGACCTGGCGCAACAATTGGCGAGTGTCCTGAGACCGGGGATCGCCGGCAATGAGGATTTGTTTCGTGCGAGCGAGCCGAAAATCGAGAGCGGATAGCAGAGCCGGCATCGCGCCGGGTTCCGACTGAACCGTAGCGCTGAACGCGGAGAGGGTCTTGACGGCTTTATCGCGCCAGGCGGTGCGGCCGGTGAATTGTGCGAGGCGCAGAAGATTCATCGCCGCCGTCGAATTGGGCGAAGGCTCGGCGCCGTCATACGATTCACGGGTGCGGCTCAGCAGCGAAGCGTCAGAAGCATCCGCGTCGAAAAAGCCGCCATCTTTCGCATCTGTGAATAGCCGGTCCTGTTTGTCTTGCAATGACACGCACCACTCCAGCCAATGGGCGTCGAAGCCCGCCTGATAGAGGTCCAGAAGCCCACTGATGAGATCAGTGTAGTCGTCGAGGAAGCCTTCCGCGCTGGGGCCTCCCGCGCGGTAACTGCGCCACAGCCGGCCTGTGCTCGAATCATATAGGTGTGCTTGGATAAATTTTGTGGTGACTTGCGCGCGTTCCAAATAACGCGGTTCATCGAAAGCCTGGCTGGCGCGCGCGAGAGCGGAGATCATCATGCCATTCCAGGCTGTAACGATTTTATCGTCGATCGGCGGCTGCGGGCGGCGAGCGCGCGCTTGGCACAAAGCCTTTCGTCCGGCAGTCAGCTTCTTCGCGGTTTCTGCCACCGTGAGCTCGAATTTCTTCGCGGTCTCCTGCGTCGAGTGAACTTGATACAAGACATTCTCACCGTTCAGTTCGCCGCGCTCGTCCTGTTCCGCGGGGACATTGCCCCCTGATTCCACGCCGTAGGCAAAATCGAATACAGCGGCATCTTCCCTACCCAGAACGGATTCGATCTCTTCCGCGGTCCACACGTAGAACGCACCCTCACGGGTTTCTGGCTTCCCCGGCTTGATCTTACTGTCCGCGTCCTCCGCGGATGCAAAGCCGCCTCCAGGCTGCTGCATCTCGCGCAAAGTGAAATCGAGAATGTTTCGCGCTGCGTCCGCATAGAAGCGCTCGTGCGTTATTTGGTAGGCCTCGGTATAAACAATTGCAAGGGACGCCTGATCGTAGAGCATCTTCTCGAAATGAGGAACGCGCCAGGCTGCATCAGTCGAATAGCGATGGAACCCGCCCCCGAGCTGGTCGTGGATTCCGCCGCGCTCCATTGCGCGGAGAGTATTGAGCGTCATTGTGAGAGCGTCGCTCTGGCCCGTGCGCGCGTAATAGCGAAGCAAGAAAGAGAGCGCAACCGGCCTCGGAAATTTCGGCGCTGCTTCGAACCCACCGTTTTGGGCGTCGTAGGATGACGCAAACTGTTTGTAGGCCAGGTCCAAAATAGCGGGTTGCACATCGCCGGTTGCCGGTGGCTGCCGGCTGACGATTTGGATGAGTTGATGGGCAGCGTCGTGCGCGGTTTGCGTGATCGAATCGGGTTCTTTATTCCATAGATCTGCGGCCTGCTGCAGCAGGGATTTGAGCCGCTCAGCAGTGAAGTAGGTTCCGCCGAAAAAGGGCTGGCGGTCCGGAGTGAGCAGCACGTTTAGTGGCCAGCCGGCACTCCCGGTCGTAGCTTCAACGTAGGCAATGTACAGACGATCGATGTCGGGCCTTTCTTCCCGATCGACTTTGACCGAAACGAAATATCGATTCAAGATATTGGCGACGCCGGGATCGGAATACGACTCCTGCTCCATGACGTGGCACCAATGGCAGGTAAAGTAACCGATGGAAAGGAAGATCGGCTTGTTCTCCTTCCGTGCCTTTGCAAACGCTTCGTCGCCCCACGGATACCAGTCCACCGGATTGTGGGCATGCAAGAGCAGGTACGGACTTTTGGAATGAACCAGGCGGTTGGTGTAACGATATTGTTGGGTTGCGGAGGCAGTCGCAGGAGACTGAGCGGGATTGGATTGTTCAGCGACGCTGGCGGCGGAGCTGGGCCGATTTCCAGCGCCAGCCATGGCTGCGAACGCAAGAAGCAACGCGCCGGCGGGCAGCCATTTGAACTGCAAGAATGGATTTCGCCGTCCAGAGGTCGAACGTCGTTCGGAGTCTCCGTGCACACAGCAACGCATTTGCCACCACAACGCCCGGAGGCGAGATCGAAATTTCTCCTCGGTTCGGTGCGGCCGCGTTGCGAGCCTCGTTTTCCGCCGCAAAATCGATGTCTTATGCACTGCTCCGAGCCTCCTCACTCGGCCCAGTATCCGCATTTGGCGTGCCACGGGTGCGATCAGAAATTACCTTTTAGGAGAGGGTCCTGGACCGTCGCGGGACGGCCTTCGGCGGTGACGCGAAAGATGCCGGACTGGTCCGTATAGAAATTGAGGTACCCAGAAGTTCTGGAGGAGGCAATTAGGGCGTAGCTTTTTATGAGGCCGTCGGGGCTGGGCTTTCCCGGCGTGTATTGCATGGTGTAATGAGCGGATTGCGCTTTTTGTTCCGCGGCTCGAACGCGATCACCGAGCGCCTCGAGCGATGGTGGAAAACTGCCTTCGGACCGCTGATAATCTGTGAGAACTTCCTGCACGGCGGCGAGTGCAGCTATGGCGTGAGCTTGCGAATCAGGCTTGGCTCCCGAATAGCGCCATGGCAGCGCGAACCAGGCGACGGCCCAGAGAACTGTGAGCACGATGGCCAGGATCAGCGTCGTGCGCGGCGCGTTCGATTTCCTTGCGGTTCCGGCAGCTTCAGTACCGGCCAGCGCTGTTAAGTGCGCTCCGCAACGCGGGCAGACTTCGCTGGATTGGTCTAGCGTTTGCTGGCATTTCGGGCAAGATTTCATGGCGCGGTCATTTTACCAGCATTTGCGGGATGAACGTCCCGATCTTCTTGCCCCGTCAAAGCCGCCGGCAGCCCTGATGAACTCGAAGATATTATTGCGCAAGGCGTGTATCTCGAAGGGCAGAGTTGGTATGCGCGGACTCTCGGGTGGTTGCGTTAGCCGCTACAAGACTGGCCAGCGGACCTCACCTTTCTGAATTCGTACATCTTTCCATTGTGGTCCGGGAAGAATGGGGAGCTCGCCAAAATCCTGTAAACGGCAAGAGCAGGTCATCTGCGTCACTAAAACGAGGTCGCAGGTTATCCGCTCCTGGGTTTCCGCCAATGCGCGCAAGTGCCACTAAAGGTGATTAGTATTTTCCGTGGAACACGGCCTGATTGATGTCAGGCCAGAACTCTTTTAGTACGTTGAACAGGCCGTCCAAGCCCACCTGCGTGCCCCAACGTTGATATGTTTTTACCCAAGGGTTAGATTGTGCGGGATAATAGGCATTGCTGATGCCGGCCGCCGCTCGGACCCCCACGATTTCCGAAAAATTGAACGTGTTTCTTCCCGAATCGGTCCGGGTGATGAACAACCGACTTATCGCGTAGCCGGTCCGCTTGACAAATCCACCTTTCCCCAGTGTGTAGTACCTTGGATCTTCTCTCGTCAACGCTGGCACGATCGCTTCTGTCATATAGTTCTCTATGGCGCCGTCCACAAAGACGTGCCAATAGTACTGGCCGTAGCCTGCACCGCCTTGCCCGAACGACGGCTGCGAATTTTGGACCAAGGAAAGTCCAGCAACTCCTCCCACCAGGAGGAAATTGGAGTAATCGAACGTATCCTCGGTGGCCAGCCAGAATTTTTTCTTGAAACTCAGCGGAGGCAAATAAGTGTTGGCACTGACCGCCCGGTAATTTGGGATGATCCACAGAATTCTCTTGGGTTGCGTGCCATATTGGCCGTCAGGGTCATTTGAATTAGCGGCGGTGGTCTTGTGTGTCGGCTTGTCTGGCAAAGAGGAATTTCCGGTCGTCGTAGCGCCCAATTGCGGAAGGCTCTGGCTGAAGAGCAGAACATACTCCAGTTTCAGCCGCACCATTCCGCCTGGCGATTATACTCCGCTATTCGTGGGCTCCTGAGCTTCAATGCACGCAGGTCCCAACATCACCGCGAACGCTACCGTTGCGCAAAGCGACCGAATCGCTTTCAAATTCCCTCCTGCAACCGTTTTTCCCTCTTTGGCAGTGTTTGCTCTGCTTTTGAGGTACATGAGTGGTCGCCGAGCATCCATTGCAGAAAAAAAACGGCCAATCTCAAAATGTCCGTGCTGTTGAGAAAGGCGATGAATTTCTTCTCGCAATTTGGACTCCAGCTTACCTGGTCAGGCGCGATGGCAAGTGGTAAGGCGTTAGCCGATGTTTGCCGTCGAAACTGCTTTGATGAAATGCTATGTTTGTTAGGCCTCCAGCCTTTGGCGGTTTCTCTTCGCTGATACACGCAAGCGTCGTGTCAATAGCGTGTTGCGGTGCTAGAAGAACCGTTCCTATTTTCGGGAGTTTTAGTGAGGGCCGCACTTCTGTTGGGCACATCGCTTTCTTTTGCACCGTCTTCCAAGCGATGGGGCTACGTAGCAGTGTCGAGCATACCCTCACATCTATTCGTCTGCGCCACCATCGATTGGGATGCGATGGGAACCGCGGCTGCGGTAATAATGAGCGGTTTGTCATTTCGGAGACACACTTGTTTATTGCTCGCTGGCCGAGCTTCTGATGGAAGCACCTGGGTGATTGGTTCGTATGCGCATGTTTTCAGTGAGGTATTCATCCGCATGACAGCGACCTTGAGCGGGAAGGTCCAATGAATTTCCGTTGCTTGGCGGGTCATCCCAATTGGTGCGTCACATCCGAATTATGTTCGGCATTTCCGTCGCGCAACGTTGATCTCCCAGAGGTTGCGGAATAACGCGAGGAAGTTACAAGTTGATGGCGTTGTCTGCCTGCGGAGGCGCACGGCGCGGGGACGTTGCGCTCGCGGCTCGCTGTCAAACGCTTAAGGAGTTTCCCGCATCGTACTTTCCGGTGTACAGTCTCCCGGGGCACGGTTCGTTATGAGACTCCTACTAGTGGAAGACGACACTGCGATTCAGAGCTTCCTGCAACGGGCGTTGTCGGAAGCCGGATATCAGGTAGACACAGCAAGTGACGGCAAGACCGGGGAACTCCGGGCGCTGGAAGGCATTCACGATGCCTTCATCATTGATCTGGGGCTTCCCGACATGGATGGTCTGACCTTAATTGCGCGGTGTCGTGCGCAGGGCAGCTCGGCTCCAGTGTTGATCTTATCTGCGCGCCGCTCTGTGGATGCGCGCATACGCGGGTTGGAGCAAGGGGGCGATGACTATCTCACTAAGCCGTTCGCTCTTGCCGAACTCGTTGCGAGACTCAGGAATCTTCTTCGTAGGTCATCTCCGGCACACAATGACTCGGGATGTTTGGAAGTTGCGGGTTTGCAGCTCGATCTGGTGCGCCATGAAGTGCGACGTGGCAATCACGTGCTTCAGCTGACTCAACAGGAGTTTTCGCTACTGGAATACCTTTGCCGTAATGCCGGGCGTGTGGTAACTCGTACCATGATTCTGGATCATGTCTGGCGAATGCGGATCGATCCCGCGACGAATGTGGTGGATGTGCACATTTACCGGCTGCGAAGCAAAATCGATTCCGATGGTTGCTCACCTCTGATTCACACCGTCCGTGGTGTTGGCTACGTGCTCAAAAATGCGTAAGGTAATGCGCACGACGGCGGCGTGGCGCATTTCGATCTGGACCACCGTGGCGTTCGCGCTGGGAACGGGGCTGGCGTTTGTGATCGTTTGCTTGCTCGTTGCTCAGTCGATTCGAGGGCGCAGTAATGCGTGGCTCAGCGGTGAAGCTGAAGTTCTCGCGCAGGTATCCGCAGATACCCCGCAAGATGCCCTCTATGGCAGAATCGTCCGAGAAGTCGCAGAGCTGGCCAGCCGTGAATTGCCTGATGAGCGCAATTCGGGCGGGCAAAAACTCAATTCCGTATTCTTTGCGGAAGAACATATTGGTGATACGCAAAGTTTCTTGTGGGTCGGAACTGGATCGAGCGACATTTTCCTCAAGGCGATTCATAGAACCAACTTCGTCGAAGGCAGCCCGCAATCCGTCAGAGTGCCAGGTTGGCCAACTACCTTTCGAGTGGTCGCCCGTCGCGTACCAGGGCAAGATAAGACACTTTATCTGGGGCTCTCCAACCGTGGGGATAAATACCTGCTCCGCGAATTTATTCTTCGTTTTCTTCTCGTGTGGGCCGGTACAGTTCTCCTCGGTCTTGTGATCTCCTATATTAGCGCGCGGCGTACGCTTCGCCGCGTCGAGCACATCACGGAAACCGTCGCACGGATTGGCAGCGAAGATTTGATCGAACGTCTGCCAGAGTCCGCCTATCGCGATGAGATCACGCAATTAGCGAGCACTTTTAATCTCATGTTGGACCGGATTCAAAACTCCGTGAATGGGCTCCGCTCCGTAACCGACGCGGTTGCGCACGACCTCAAAAGCCCGGTGACTACGATTCGGGGGAGACTCGAATCGGCATTATCTACCGAACCGAACGAGAATTGGCGTGACTCCGTGGTCGCAGCAATCGAAGGGCTGGACCAGCTCTTGAACTCGCTGAATACAACCCTGGATCTCGCGGAAGCGCAAGCGGGTGCGCTTCATCTTGATCGCAGCACGGTAGACCTTTCCGGTGTCATTCAACAATTCGTAGCGCTGTACCAGCTCGCTCTGAGTGAACGTCATCACGAATTGACGGCGGATCTTGAAGGCCACGTAGTCGTGTACGCTGATTTATCTTTGCTAAATCGCGTTGTGAGTAATTTGCTGGAGAACGAGCTGACTCACCTCCCGCCCGGATGCCACATACGAATCCAGTTGCGGTCGCACCAAGAATCTGCGGAGTTGGTAATCGAAGATGATGGTCCTGGATTCGCGCCGGAAGTAGCGGGCCGCGCGTTCGAGCGATTTGTGAAGGGCAAAGAGTCGCCCGGCCACGGGCTCGGACTCGCTTTTGTTGATGCGGTTGTAAAGGCGCACGGTGGTGCCATTAAGACTTCTGATCGTCCGGGCGGTGGGGTTCTGATAAGCCTGTCACTGCCTGCGTAAGTGTTCCAACCTGCATACTGACGGACGCGAATACACGATCAGCCGCGATTGTGACGAAACTGAAGATTCGCTCGTCACATTCGCAATGTCTCCTAGAAGGCTCGCTCGCAAAGCTACTCCGAAATGATAAACGGGAACCTTGTCTAATATGAACAACATGTCATCTATAGGACAGTCGGATTTAATACTCAACTGATACATTCCGCATCGTACCTTGGGCGCGCTTCGGGTGGCACTCCTAGAGTGCCGGCAGGCGCGAATCCCAAGCGTTTGATACATCGATTGACTGGAAACTGATGTGGGTGATGTCCGGCACGCCCGCGATCAGGAGCAGGAATTCCCATGTATCGGATACGGTGGAAGTTGGTCCGTTGCATAGGCGTTTTAGCGCTTTCTCTATTGAGTTCAAATCAACTGCGGGCGCAGGTTGCTAGCGCCATATTGTCCGGTACCATCACCGACCCTTCGGGTAAGGCGGTGGCAGACGCCACGGTCTCTGTTAACAACGTGGCCACGGGGCAATCGACGGAGACACGGACCGATTCGGCGGGCCTGTACAACGTTGTAAACCTCGTGCCCGGAGATTACGCGGTTTCAGTTTCCGCGCCAGGGTTCAGCACCAAAACAGCTAAGGTGTCAATCAGCCAAGGAGCTCGGCAAACGGTGGACTTGAGCTTGGCTAGTGTACTTGCGCTCGGGGATCTCGGCTTCTCTCCGACCCAAACCCAGGGAAATGCCCAGGATCAGGCAAGGCTCGACAAACGGTCTCATATGCTGAAGATCCATCAGCGGATAGGATTGATCGACGCCGCTCCTCTGCTCGCCACGGTCATCTTGGGAACTGGCGCAGGCGGCAAGAGTACCAGTTCGTCCGACCGCTTTGCGCACCTTGCCCTTGGTTCGGTGACAGGAGACTTGTATTTTCTGAGTGCTTATTATGCCCTCCGCGCGCCCAAGATTCCGGGAACCGAGACCCGAGGGCCCATCCGATGGCACAAAGCGCTGGCCTGGATTCATGGTCCAGGTATGATCTTGACGCCGATCTTGGGGGCGATTGCCTTTGAGCAAAAAAGTAACGGGGAAAAGGTTCATGGCATCGCGAGCGCTCATGGAGCGGTCGCCATCGTAACAGCCGCGGCATATGGAGCGGCCATTTTGTCGGTATCCATCAAGTTTTGAAAGAGCGGTCGTGAACAAAAGCAAAATGCCGCTGACAGCTCTGTTGCTTCTTCTTGTGCTACCCACCTTCGCCGAGACGGATAGCCAGTGGGTTCTGGAACAATCCACGCTGACCTATCACGTATCTCACCCGCTGCACCAAGTTGATGGCGTTAGCCACGCGGCGAAAGGGAAGGGCGTTTGCCACGCCGGACAATGCGATTTCTTAATCGCGGTGCCGGTTAAATCATTCGATTCCGGGGACAGCAATCGCGATCTTCACATGCTGCAGGTCACGCGTGGCGGGCAATATCCGTTGATAACCGTGCGCACCACTTTGCCCGAAAGCGCCTCCGGGTCAGCGACGATTCTTGCTGATCTGGAGGTTCAATTCGCCGGACAGACTGCCAAGTACAACCACGTTTCATTCCAACAGACAGCAGCGGGAAACGAGACGCGCATATCAGGCACCATTCCGGCCACGCTGGCCGATTTCAAGATTGACCCACCATCGCTTTTAACGATGCCTGTAAAGAATGAAATACCGGTGCGCGTGGAGATGACATGGCAGAGGCAGAAATGACATGACACGAGGACACGTGATTTCTGCGGTTTTTGTGACATGCGTGTGTGCAAGCACGGCGTTGGCTCAGAATACTCTTTCGGCCTCCGCGCCTACGTCTGACGCAATGTTAGGCGGCAGACCGCAAGTCGCTGCCAAAGCGTCAACCAAAGAGTCCATCGCTATCCCATTTTAGTTCTAATTGAGTACAGCCTGACCGATCGGTTCTCTAGCGGAAGTATAGTCGTACCAACCGACTAGCAGGTGTTGGATCGACGGGTTGAGCTTGCACGGCTAATCAGGCATTGACGGTACGACTTCGCCAGAATCAAAGGATCAGTACCATTCCAAGAGCCACAATGCTTTCCGCGAATGACGGTGTGCACCTAAACTTCGTTAACTTGAATCCAAGTTGCTCCAGTTGAGCAATTCTTCCGTCTTGCGTTGTTAAAACCACACAGGCGGCATTTTTCTCGCGCGCCGCGTGTATCCTGAAGATGTCCAACTGTCTTGCTATTCCGCGTCTTTGGAACGCTCTCTTTACCACCAGGTAGTTGTTCGCTGCCACGGGGACTGGAAGTGGCATTTCGTGGAACACCTGCGCGTCGGGGCTTTCTTCTTTCAATGTGTGAATGCACATGCGTGCGGCAGCTACCATCTCGTCGCCATCGAAGGCGGCCCAGTGCCGTGCATGGTCGTCGTGCTCGTCGCTTATGATCCCTTGCGCACGAACGGGAGCTGTTAGCGTGGTCTCGTTATTCCACACTTCGAAGCGCAAGCGAAATGCCAGCGAGAGAACTTCGCTGCCCGTAATTTCGCGAATTTGAATGTAGCCCAACATCCACCTGCAGTTGTAAACTGGATCAACATTTTCTGCGAATTTGTTTGAGAGAGTTTACGTCAATCTCAATCCGTTTTTCCATTGCCTTTTCTTTGTGCACTCAGGAGAGTCTCCACGCAGGAAATCAACTCCAGCTCAGAAATCTCCAACGATCAGCGATTTGTTTTCAACAGCCACAGAGATTACCGCCAGCTAATCGGCTAGCGCATGGTAAACGCTGCCGTAATGGGACATGTGTGGAACCAAGACGGGACATGTCCGATAACGCGACACTAACCGGGAGTTGACCGCGTAGCGTAGGGTAGTCCACGGTTGATTCAGTGTGATGGCTGTCACAACGGGCCGTGTCATGGATCACCGCAACATGCCCAGAATACGCTCAATACTTACAAAACTTCGTCGCACCGGCGCGCGGAACTTCTAAACGGGAGGCATTTCAATGAACAATATCAAGCGAGCGGTTCTTATGGTTGTTCTTTTCGGCTCGACGGTCTGGGTAGGTGCTGCGCAAGCCGGCGACATAGCGGGAAAGGTATCTGCGACGGGATTGAAATCAGCGGAAAACATTACTGTCTATTTAGACGCGATTCCGGGCAAGAAATTCGATGCGCCCGCGCAGCACGTGTCGGTTGATCAGCGCGACATGAAGTTCATACCACAGACTGTCGTTATCTTGAAGGGCACCACGGTAGATTTTATGAATAGCGACCACGTAGTTCACAACGTCCATTGGTCTTCGATCAGCGGCGACAAGACTCTCGCGCATAGTTTGGCAAGTATCTCACCGGGCCAAAAAAGCTCCTTCCAGTTCGACAACGTCGGCGCGGCAACGATTCTCTGCAATTTTCACTTCGATATGATCGGATACGTCGTAATTGTTCCCACGCCATACTTCGCCTTGACCGGCTATGACGGCACTTTCACGATCAAGAACGTTCCGCCGGGCACATACACGCTGAAGACCTGGAGCGCGGAGGGCAGACCCACCACGCAGACAGTTACTGTGACCGATGCCACCACTAGCGTCGAGTTAGCTGTGGTGAAGAAGTAGCGAGTTGGCAGAAAGGACAGCACACATCAAGCAATCGACGAATCTCTCTTGGTCTAAGACAACTCAGTGGCTACATCTGGTGACGCCCGTGTCGATGTTAGGTAAGCGTCTGTTTTGAACCGTCTGGACGAAGTGTGGGCGGATGAGTGATGGTGATCGTGGGCACTAGAGAAGTGCCCACGAGGGATAAGTGGACACTTCCGGTAAGCGACGGCGAAGTTGGACGGTCGAGGTCAAGCGCAGGATCGCAGAAGAGAGCTTCGAGGGAAACGCCTCAGTAGCGCAGCTGTCACAGAAGTATGCGGTGAACGCCAATCAGATTTTCCAGTGGCGGAAGAAGTATCGCGAAGGACGCCTGGAAAACAGCACCTCGATCAATCTGCTTCCGGTGACCGTCTCGAAGGAAGTGGCAGTAAGAGCAGCAAACCCTGGTAGCAGGTCTTGTCAGGCGACGGCCGGGACTCTGCAGATCGAACTTCCCAAAGGAACTCTGCGGATTGCGGGCCGCGTAGACCTGGTGGTTTTACGAACTGCGCTGGAGTGTTTGCTGGGATGATCGGGATGCCGGCAGGAACGCGCATCTGGATCGTCGCAGGAGTGACGGATCTCCGGCGTGGATTCACGGGCTTGAGCGGAATGATCCAGACGGCGCTGGAGGAAAATCCTTTTTCCGGTCAGGTGTTCGTGTTTCGCGGCAAGCGCGGCGACTTGATCAAAGTTCTTTGGTGGAGTGGCGATGGGTTGTGCTTGTTCGCGAAAAGGCTGGAACGAGGAAGATTCATCTGGCCGCAAGCGGCGAACGGAACGGTGTCGCTGACGCAGGCACAGCTGTCGATGTTGCTGGAAGGAATCGACTGGCGGCGCCCGGTGCGGAGTTACGATCCGCAAATCGCAGTGTGAGTGCAAAATATTTTATTCTTTTCGGTGGAATTTTAATCAGGCTGTAAAACAACTGCAGTATATTCTGCTGCGATGAATCACGCGGCTGGCGTTCTCCCCAACCTCGAAGCACTCAATCCCAGTGAGCTGAAAGCTCTGATCGTCGAGCAGTACAAACAACTCACCACGCAGGAAGAAAGAATCCTTTCGCAGGGCGAGCAGCTGGTCTCGCGCGATGCGGAAATCGAACATCTCAAGCTGCTGCTGGCCAAGCTTCGTCGCATGTACTTCGGACGTTCATTGGAAAAGGTGCATCGCCAGATCGAGCAGCTGGAGCTGCGGCTGGGAGAACTGGAACAGAGCCGAGCGCTCGAAGCGGAATCGCCGAAGCCGAGCGCCGCGGAGACTGCCGTGGCCCGACCGGCGCGGCGACCGCTACCCGCGCATCTGCGGCGTGAAGTGCAAACCTACCTGCCGCAACAGAAAGCTTGCCCCGACTGTGGCGGAGAGCTGAAGCATCTGGGCGAAGATGTTTCGGAAATCCTGGAGTATGTGCCCGAGAGAATCAAAGTGATTCGTCAGGTTCGACCGAAGCTGGCCTGTGCCGGCTGCGACCGCATCGTACAAGCACCAGCGCCCAGCCGGCCGATCGAGCGGAGTATCGCAGGCCCGGGACTTCTGGCCCATGTGCTGGTCTCGAAGTATAGCGATCATCTTCCGCTGTATCGCCAATCGGAGATTTACGAGCGCGAAGGCGTGGAAATAGATCGCTCGACATTGGCCGAGTGGGTAGGCGGAACGAGCCGACTGCTCGCGCCCCTGGTGGAGGCGTTGCGCCGCCACGTTCTATCGGGACAGAAGCTGCACGCCGACGACACGCCGGTTCCGGTGCTCGCGCCCGGGTTGGGAAAGACCAAAACGGGACGGTTGTGGACGTATGTACGCGATGACCGGCCGGCAGCAGGTCTGGCGCCGCCGGCGGTATGGTTCTGCTACTCAGCCGATCGTAAAGGCGAGCATCCGAAGCAGCACTTGAGTTCGTTTACAGGGACGCTGCAGGCCGATGGTTACGCAGGGTTCGATCAGATCTACGAAACGGGGCGCATCAAGGAAGCAGCGTGCTGGGCGCACGTGCGCAGAAAGTTCTACGATCTGGTCGAGGCGCACAAATCGCAGACCGCAACCACGGCTCTGGAGCGAATCGCTGAGTTATACGCCGTCGAAAAGGAAATCCGCGGACGTCCCTGTGAAGAGCGGCGCGAGATCCGCAACCTGCGCAGCCGGCCATTGCTGGAATCGCTCAAGCAATGGCTGGAAGAAACGTTGGACAAGCTCTCGAGGAAATCAGATACAGCGATGGCGGTTCGCTACGCACTGGGGCGTTGGGAAGCGCTGGTGCGGTACTGTGACGATGGCGCGCTCGAGATCGACAACAACGCGGCCGAACGAGCCTTGCGTGTCGTGGCTCTGGGCAGAAAGAATTTCCTGTTTGCAGGTTCCGATGGTGGCGGCCAAAGCGCGGCAGCAATCTACAGCCTGATCGGAACAGCAAAACTAAACGGGCTTAACCCGGAAAGCTATCTGCGTAACGTCCTGTCCCGCATCGCTGACCACCCGATCAACCGCATCGAAGACTTGCTCCCTTGGAATCTTGCTTTAGAACTCGTCGAAAACTCCCCTGACGCTGCCTAACAAATACTGCTCTGCGTCAACACGGCCTCCGGACGACGCTTACGATGTTAGTGCTCGCATCGTCGTTGCTCGCTCAGACGGCCGGGAAGAACGGCGGTGGAGCGTGACGTTCGTGAATAACTCGGAACCCAGCCGCCGCTCGTACGTGACGGTCACGCAGCAAGCTCAGCAGTGTGACCCGATGGGGTTTGACGCGCCGTTAAGCGCTGGAGGTGGCGGTTGGCTCGTCAAGCGACGACGTCGGTTCAGTCCCGGTCGCTTCACACCTCAAATGCGATGCTCTCTTCTTGCGGGATCTTCACTCCCGCTGCAGTTATCGGCAAC
Source organism: uncultured Acidobacteriota bacterium (assembly GCA_963821765.1). Taxonomy (GTDB): domain Bacteria; phylum Acidobacteriota; class Terriglobia; order Acidiferrales; family UBA7541; genus Palsa-295. The sequence continues at coordinate 45,354 of CAWGFF010000015.1, read as the reverse complement.
ATGAACACGTATCATAGTTAGATCCCGAGGTCGTCGCGGGACAATCATGCCCGCTCCGACGCGCGTGGCCGCGGACACCAACCAAGTGCGCTACGGTTCCACGATTAATTGGCCTTTCATGCGGTCGTGTCCGAATCCACATAACCTGGCGCATTTGAAGTCGTACGTGCCTGGTTCTTCAGCAACGAAATTTAGAACCTGGTCCATGCCTTTGGCGACTTTCCCGTTCTCCTCGGGGTGGTCGAATAACAAGCCCGGCTTTCCTTTGTCTTTGGTTCCTTCAGCATAAACACTGATCTTTATACCGTGTGTTTCATCCTCAGAATGCACTTTCAATTCGACTCGCGTGCTTTGCTTGACGTGAAGCTGGCTGGGAGTAAACTCATACTTCTTTGCCGATAGTTCGATGATTTGCGGCGCGTGATTTTGGCTTGCGGGGCCTTGCGCAATCGCCATCGAAAGCAGCGCCATCGCAAGCCCGACGGAAACTGCCACTGTAACAATCGCCTTTTGCATGGTTCCTCCTCTATTTGGCGTGGAATGATCTTGTTCGATCGAACCGCAATCGGATGCGAGAATAAAATCTGAGGTTGCCTTAAAGCGTGTTTGCAGAGTATCCCGAAAACACAAGTGAACGGCCAACGCCGCTTGACTTAGATGGACCTGAATCTCTTCACGTTCCTACCGAGCTGAATTTGTGACTTGAGCGAATGGAAACCTTCGGTAGATGCGTGATGCTACTTCTCGACCGGCTGACGAAGGCGAGCGCGCCGGCGAGGCTCAGGATGCCTCATCCATTTCAATCGGTATCGAGCGCGCCATAAGCCTTCGCAATTTGCGCCGCCACTCGGGCATTGTTCACCAGTAGGGCGATATTCGTTTTCAACGTTTGGCCTTTGCTTGCATTCGCTAAATAATCCAGCAGATAGGGCGTGACGGCCTTGCCGCGAATCCCAGCTGTTGCCGCTGACTGCAGCGCCTGCGCGATCCACTCGTCCACTTCCTGCTTCGGCAGCGCGCTCGCTGTAGGTGGCGGATTGCAGAACACGATCCCAGACGACATTCCCAGCCTCCAGTGCGCCCGCATCAGCTGCGCTGCCTCAGCCGGGGTTTCCACGCGGGATTGCAGCGGCAATCCGCTGTCCTCCACATAGAACGCGGGAAATTTGTTCGTGCGATACCCCGAGACCGGCACGCCGAGCGTTTCCAGTATTTCCAGTGTGCGCGGCAGATCCAGGATCGCTTTCGCCCCCGCGCAAACGATCGCGACGGGCGTGCGCGCAATTTCCGGTAGGTCCGCCGAAATGTCGAAGCTCAGTTCCGCCCCACGATGCACGCCGCCGATCCCGCCCGTTGCGAACGTGCGGATCCCCGCCCGCGCCGCAATCAGAATGGTCGCAGCTACGGTCGTCGCGCCGGTTTGCCGCGCAGCCACCACGGCAGCCAGATCCGCGCGGCTGACCTTCGCGATCCCATCACTCGCGGCAAAGGTTTCGAGCTGCGCGGAGGAAAGCCCAGCAACAAGGCGTCCTTCGATTATCGCGATCGTTGCAGGCACGGCGCCTTCTTCGCGCACCGCGGCTTCCATTGTGCGCGCCGTGTCCAGATTTTGCGGCCGCGGCAGGCCGTGCGCGATCACCGTTGATTCCAACGCCACCACCGGACGCCCGGCCTGCATCGCGGCGGCAACGTCTTCGCGAATGAACAGCGTGTGATCCAAGAAAGCCTCCGAATCCTGCTGGTCTTATCACATATCGCGGCGCAGAGCGAAGTTCCCGCATGAATTATCATGCCGTGCTAGGATTTCGTCGCCATGCGCCGCAAATCAATCCGCCAGCCCAGCATCGTCGTCCTCGGCGACATCAACGTGGACATCATGGGGCGCGTAAAATCGTGGCCGCGGCCCGGCGAAGACTGCCTCGCGCAAAAACTGGAAATTCGCTGCGGCGGAGTGGGCGCCAATTGCGCTTTCGGCCTGGCGGGCTGGGGCGTGGCGGCTCAGCTCGTCGGCTGCGTCGGGCAAGATACCTTCGGCGATTACGTTCTCAAAGCGCTGCGCGAATCCGGCGTGGAGCTTCGCCACGTGCAGCGAACCAGCGCCGCGATAACCGGAATCTTTTACATCAACGTGACGCCCGACGGCGAGCGCACATTTTTCGGCGGTCGCGGCGCGAACGCACTGCTGCGACTGCCGTCCCCCAGCGCTGTTTTCGGCCGTGGAGCAGCTCCGGTGCATATCGCGGGCCACAGTTTTCTCGATCGCGGCCCGGCACAAGCCGTCTCGCAGCTGATCAAAGCGATCCACGCGCGCGGCGGCTGGGTTTCGCTCGACGTCGGCATGGAGCCGAGCAAAGCAATTCCCCAGAAAATTTTGCAAATCATCCGCGGCGTGGATATCCTGCTCGTCAGCCTCGACGAAGCCGCTGCGCTCACCGGCACGGGCGATCCGCGTCGCGCGTTTGCAATCCTGCGCAAGGCGGGCGCCCGCGAGGTAGTGCTCAAGATCGGCCGGCGAGGCTGCATAGTCAGCGCAGGCAGCCGGCCAATGCTGATCCCGTCCTTTTCCGTGCGCGTGGTGGATTCCACCGGAGCCGGAGACGCTTTCGTCGCCGCATTTCTGCAAGCGCGATTGCGCGGCTGGCCCACGATCGAAGCCTCCATCGCCGCGAACGCAGCGGGCGCCGTGGCAACCACGGTTGTCGGCGCCGGGCAGAATCTGCCGGGCCAGCATGAAGTAGCGGCACTGTTGCGCGCACATCGGCTACGAGGAAAGTGGGACGAAGCGCGCAAACGCGTTCTGGCGCGCCTGCGCTACAGCCGCTCGCCGCGCAGAAGGAGCTCAAGATGACGCGAACGCCCGACAACACTCCACTCCCCGAATGGAAAAAAGAAATCGATCGCCAGCGAATGAAATCGCTCTCCGATCTTTTCCCTGCGCCCAAGCCCGTGATTGGCATGATCCATCTCTGGCCGCTTCCTGGAGCGCCCGGCTACAACGGCTATGGCATGCAAACGATCATTGACCACGCGCTGCGCGACGCTGAAGCGCTGCTCCACGGCGGCGTGGACGGCCTGATGGTCGAAAATATGTGGGATCTGCCGTACTACGTTGGCAACGACGTGAAGCCCGAAGCGATGACCGCGCACGCCGTAGCCGCCGCCGAAGTCGTGAAAAATTCTCCTGTCCCGGTGGGCATCAACGTCATTCACAACGGCGGCATCGTTTGTCTGGCCATCGCTCTCGCGGCCAAAGCGCGCTTCATCCGCGTCTGTATTCTTACCGGCGCGCGCGTGTGGGATACCGGTGAATTCGACCATGGTTGCGCGGCGGAGCTGATGCGCAAACGAAAAGAGCTGGCCGCGGGCGACATTCACATTTTCGCCGACGTGGACAAGAAACACTCAGTCCCGTTTCCCGGCATCGATTTGGCCACGCACATCACTTGGACTGAGTTCTACGGCGCGGACGCGCTCATCGTTTCCGGAAGATTCACCGGCAACGCCCCAGACGTCGATAAAGTCCGCGAAGCGAAACGCCGCGCGACGCGTCCGGTGCTGATCGGCAGCGGCGCCGATGCGGAAAACGCAGCCGCGTTGCTGCAATACGCCGATGGCATCATTGTCGGAACCAGCTTAAAGAAAGATGGCGTGATGGAAAATCCCGTGGACGTGCATCGCGTGAAAGCGCTGATGGACCGCGTCCATGCCGTGCGCGAACGCGCCGCGGTTTCTGCTGATTCGCACTCGGAGGAACGATGACGGCCGCAACAGCAAAAAATTACAAGATCGCAGTCATCCCCGGCGACGGAATAGGCCTCGAAGTTGTACCGCAAGGGATTCGCGTGATAGATGCCGCAGGCAAGCGCTTCGGCTTCAACTGCACATGGCAAAATTTCGATTGGAGCTGTGACACCTATCGCCGCACCGGCCGCATGATGCCAGAGAACGGTCTGGATCAGTTGCGCTCCTTCGATGCGATTTTCCTCGGCGCCGTGGGCCATCCCGATGTTCCCGACCACATTTCGCTCTGGGGCCTGCTGATTCCCATTCGCCGCTATTTTCGCCAGTACGTCAATCTCCGCCCGGTGCGCCTGCTCCAAGGGCTCGATTCGCCGCTGAAAAATATCAAGCCGGGCCAGATTGATATGGTGATCGTCCGCGAAAACAACGAAGGCGAGTATTCGCAAATTGGTGGAAGGCTTTACGAAGGCACGGAAGAGGAACTCGCGCTCCAGCAAACCATCTTCACCCGCCGCGGCGTGGACCGCATCCTGCGCTACGCCTTCCAGCTGGCCAAAACGCGAAAATCGCATGTAACTTCCGCGACGAAATCGAATGGCATCATTCACACCATGCCGTTCTGGGATGAACGCTTTCACATCATCGCGCAGGAATTTCCCGATGTGCGCATCGACCAATATCACATAGACATTCTCACCGCGCATTTCGTCCGCCATCCCGAATGGTTTGACGTGGTGGTCGGCTCCAATCTTTTCGGCGACATTCTTTCCGATCTAGGCCCGGCGGTAGTGGGCTCGATCGGCATCGCGCCGTCGGCAAATTTGAATCCCGAGCGCGAATTTCCATCCATGTTCGAGCCGGTACACGGTTCCGCGCCCGACATCGCAGGGAAGGGCATCGCCAATCCGATCGGCCAAATCTGGTCTGGTGCGATGATGTTGCGGCACCTCGGCGAAACGGAAGCCGCCGACGCCGTCGAGCAGGGAATTGCGAACGTCCTGGCAAACTCGAAAGTGCGCACGCCCGACATCGGCGGAAAATCCACCACGACGGATATGGGCGAGGCCATCGCCAGCGAAGTCCTGGCAGCGCACAAACAAAACGCCTGACGATTTAGGAACAGGATTCCCCGTGTTAAAATGCGCCTGTGGGGCTGTAGCTCAGTTGGATAGAGCGACGCACTCCTAACGCGTAGGTCGTCGGTTCAATTCCGACCAGCCCCACCATCTAGAGTTCGTGCCCACCCGAAAATACTTACAGCAGAAGTTCCGCGCGGCAGGATCCGCAGTTACAAGGTTCGCGGCTTCTTGTCCCTTGCCTCGCGCTTCAATTCCTCCACGGATGGAAAAGAAGTAGGCGCTGTCAGCGCCAATTCCGGCGGTTTCTTGTCCTGTCGCATCGCAGCCACCAGCATTTCCAGCGCCAGTTTCGTATTCGGTGGCACTACCACGGTTGCGCCGAGCAATCCGCTGCGCACATATTGCTGCCCGGTCGCGATCAATCCGTCGCAACCAGTGAACGGCACGCCTAGCCACTTTTCGCGCAAAGCTTCATCGGAACTTTCCTGCATCGCTTTGCGCGCGCCGATCGCCATCGAATCGTCTTGCGCGCCCACCAAATCCACAAACTGCTTTCCAGACGTGGACAAGCGCATCCAGGAACTCACTGCCTTGTAAGCGCTCTCCTCCGTCCACTGGCCCTTCAACATATTAATTTTTATGTGCGCAGGCTTCGTCTGCTGCATGCCCATGGTGCGTTCTTTCGCTGCGGAATTTTCCGATGGCCCTTGAATGTACAGAACCGACCCGCCCTGCGGCAGCAGCGCTGCGAATTGCAGTCCCTGAATCCGGCCAATTTCCAGGTGATCGGAACTCACCGCAAATGCCGGCACGCGTCCGGAGCGGCGAAGTTCGGGAATGTATTCCGCGTTGCGATTGAGCACCACCCAGCCGATTCCCGCTCCGGATGCGGCACGGGCCACCTGCGGCAACGCCGTCGCGCCCAGCGGCTCGAAAAGTATGGCGTCAGGCCGCACCCCCGCGGGGGCTTGAATCGCTTTCAAAATTTGATCGCTCTGCTTGATCGCGTCGTTATCCGCATAGACCACTTGCAGGTCCAAACCCAGGCGCGTCGCGGTTTCCTTCGCGGCAGTGGCTTGTTCCTGTTGATAATCGTTGTCGTCCGTGGGCAGCGAGAGGAGATACTTCAGTTTGGGCATGGGTCGTTTGCGGTCCTCAGTTTTTCATGCACGGAAAGAGTACATGGAAAACGGCGGAGGCGTCGGGCGAAGTCGCGGCACGGTGCCGTTTCGTGACATGCCCGCACGTAGCCCGTGAGACACGCGAACCGCGCAAGAATAAGCGTCGGGCGGCCTAATTGAAGCGTACGTATTCGAAATTCAACGGCTGGCGATTGATCCCGCGTATCGGCGGCGCGATCCAATTGGCGAATTTTCCGGGTTCGATCACCCGCCCGGTCATCAGCGATTGCACGAATTTCTGATCTTCCCCGCTGGGCATCCACTTGTCGCGATTATTTTCCCAAGTTTCTTTGCTCAGCACTTCGCCTTCAGGGCTGATAAAGTGCCCGGCGAAATTGCCAATCGCGCGATGAAATCCCTTGTGCGGCAAAGTAAGCTGGAAAGAAATACCAGCCTGCTCCATGATTTTGTTCCAACGATCCACCCCGCCCTGAATCTCCGCTATGTAGTCGTCGCGCAGCCGTTCATTCAGCGCGGTCAAAGCGGAAACGTGCCGCGTAATAATTTTGTTCCCGGAAACTTCCAGTACCGGATATTCGGCGTTCTGCAGCTCGTGGTCGTCCTCGATTTTCGTTTCCTCGTAGCGCCCCTTCAGACCGGTCGTGTAATAGCTCGCCGCATTCGAGGAAGCATCCGAGCCAAAAAGATCAATCGTCACGCTAAAATGGAAATTCAAATATTTCTGCATCGTTTGCAGATCAATCACGCCGAGCGCGCGTACGTCGCTGGCATTGTCCACCTTGTGTTCCGACATCACTTCGCAAGTGCGCTGCAGAATACGGCTGATGCCCGTCTCGCCGACGAACATGTGATGCGCTTCCTCGGTAAGCATGAACCGGCAAGTCCGCGCCAGCGGATCGAATCCGGATTCGGCCAATGCGCATAGCTGGAATTTTCCGTCGCGGTCCGTGAAAAACGTGAACATATAAAACGCCAGCCAATCCGGCGTCGGCTCGTTGAACGCGCCAAGAATCCGCGGATTATCCGCATCACCCGAACGCCGCTCCAGCAGCGCTTCCGCTTCTTCGCGCCCATCACGCCCAAAATAACGGTGCAGCAGGTACACCATGGCCCAGAGGTGCCGCCCTTCCTCCACATTCACCTGAAAAATATTTCGCAAATCGTATAGCGACGGGCAGCACATTCCCAGCAGCCGCTGCTGCTCCACCGACGCCGGCTCGGTATCGCCCTGCGTCACAATCACGCGCCGCAATGTCGAGCGATATTCGCCGGGAACCTCCTGCCACGCTGGCTGCCCTTTGTGCACGCCGAAATTTACCTGGCGCGCGGCATCGCGCGGCTGCAGAAAAATTCCCCAGCGATATTCTGGCATGCGCACGTATCCAAACTGCGCCCAGCCGTCCGGCTCAACGCTCGTCGCCGTCCGCAAATATACTTCCAGCGCGTGGCTTTCGCTCGGGCCCATGTCGTACCACCAGTTCATGTAAGCCGGCTGCCAGTGTTCCAGTGCGCGCTGCAGCACCCGATCCCTGCCTAAATCCACGTTATTCGGGATTTTTTCCGTGTAGTCAATCATGGCAAACTCCTAAAAATATAAAACGGCCAAGACTTGCGCTGCCGCGCATAAGTTTCAGACTCGTTCCCAATTAAATTTCACCGGAGCGCCCGTGCCGTAAATCTTCAGCGCGCCGCTCTCGCCCACTGCGTTCGGACGAATGAAAATCCAGTTCTGCCAAGCCGACAGCCGGCCAAAAATTCGCGTCTCGGTCGTTTCCGGCAACCCGAACCTCAAATTCGCTTCCATCCCCGTTAGCGCATCAGGCGAGAGCGCGATTCGCGATTCGATCGCCTGCCGCACTTCGTCTTGCCAGTCCAGATCATCGGGCGCGGCTGTCACCAGACCCAACTCCAATGCGTCCTTCACCTGGAGCGTACGTCCCACGTGTTCGCGCAGCGCTTCAATTTGTTTGTCGTCCTGATAAAAGCGCGCCGCCACACGCGAGAGATGATTCACCATCGGCAGCGCCCCGAAATTCATTTCCGAAAGCGTCATCGTAGCTCTCGCCTCGCCTTCCTGAGTATCCAGCATGTAAACCCGATCCGCGGCGAGTGCCAGTTCCAGCAGCGTTCCCGCAAAACAGGAATCAGGCTCGACCAGCGCGTAGAGCGAGCGCGACGAAACGTCCAGCCGCGCGAAGGTGCGCCGCATCATGCCCAGAACTTCGCGCACGAACCAATTGTTCTGGTGTTGCAGAATTAAATTATCGAACGCCACAACAGCATCTGGATTTCCAGTGGTCTTTAAGATCCATAGGCCGAGTTCCGGCTCGCTTGTGCGCAGTCCCAAAATCGCATCATCCAATTCGCGCGCCATTTGTAGCGGCCACCAGCGAGCTCCTTCCGCGAGCGCGCTTTCCAGCGTAAGTGTCCCCGCGGATTCCGGCGCGCGCACAGTCAAAGTCACAGTCCGCGCCTCGCGATTTACCTGCGCGTCCACAAATTCGTAGTGTCTGCCGCCGTCGTCAATGGTCCGTCGCAATGGCGTCAGCGCCACGCCCTGTGCATTCGCGGGACGGTCGCTCTGTGCCGCCAACTCTACGGCGCGCCGCTTCACGTGCTCGGCAAATTGCTGCGTTTTCACCACGTCATCCACTAGCCGCCAGTCCTTTGCGCGCTGCCCCTTCACTCCATCGGCCGTGGTGCAGAAAATATCAGCGTGGTCGCGGCGCACGTGGCGCTTGTCCGTCACGCGCGTCAGCCCGCCCGTGCCCGGAAGCACACCCAACAGCGGAACTTCCGGCAAACTGACGGCCGAAGACCGATCATCCACCAGAATAATTTCATCGCAAGCCAGAGCCAGCTCGTATCCGCCGCCAGCAGTAGTGCCGTTCAGCGCTGCCAGAAACTTCAGCCCTGAATGAGCGCTGGAATCTTCAATTCCATTGCGCGTCTCATTCGTAAACTTGCAGAAATTCACTTTCCACGCGTGCGAAGAAAGTCCCAGCATATAAATGTTCGCGCCCGAGCAGAACACGCGGCTTTTCGCGCTGGTGATCATCACGCAGCGAATCTCGGGATGTTCGAAGCGGATCCTCTGCAGCACGTCGTGCAGCTCGATGTCCACGCCCAGATCGTAGGAATTCAGTTTCAGCTTGTAGCCTGGACGCAAGCCGCCATCCTCGTTCACGTCCATCGTCAGCGTAGCCACCGGCCCGTCGTAAGCGACGCGCCAATGTTTGTATTTCGCCGGCTCGGTTTGATAATCCACCGGAGCCAATTTAGTTTGCGAATCTTGCGTCGCTGCCACGTCCACGCGCGCCTCCTAGCCGATTTCGGATTGCAATTCCTTTCTCAGCTTCAGGAAACTTTGCTCCGCGGACTCACCCGAAGTGTCCAGATGCAGATCCGCCTTGCGATAAAAAGGTTCGCGCGCCTCCAGAATATCTCGCAAATCTTCCATGGCCTCGTCGTTCTCAGCCATCGCACGAAAATCGCCCTGCGCCATAACCCGCGCCATGTAATCTTCCGGATTCGCCTTCACCCACACCGTGAAGCAGCTAGCCAGCAGCCGGTCGTACGTTTCTTTTTCCGAGACGACGCCCCCGCCCACTGACAGCACGGCGCGCGGGTATTCGCCCAAGATTCGTTCCAGCACCCGGTGTTCGATTCGGCGATATCCGCCCTGTCCGTACAGCGAAAAAATCTCTGACAAATCCATTCCCGCTTCTTTCGCGATCTCGCGGTCCAATTCGATGAAAGGCGCCTTCACCGCTTGTGCCAGCTTCACTCCCAGAGTCGATTTCCCCGCGCCGCGCAGGCCGATTAATGCGATGCGCGAGTGCTGGTCCTTGGGTACCGCGCCATACTCCTTCGTCAGGCGCGCCGCGACGAGCTTCATTTGCGGGGCGGGCAGCCGTTCGAGCAGATCGAGTATTGAGTGCTTCGCGTTGGACGCAGCGCCTTCGGCCGTAAACAGTTCAGCCAGTGAAACGTTTAGAGCCGTCGCGATTCGCCGCAGCAGCACGATCGAAACATTGCCATCACCCAGCTCCAGCTGTGCCAAGTGTCGCTCGGAGACATCCGATTCCTGCGCCACCATCTTACGAGTCATTCCGCGCCGGCTGCGCAACTCGCGCACTCTCACGCCCAGTAGGCGCAGGAAATCTTCGTCACTTGGCTGCGAGGACGAAGCTGGTGGCAGAGCGCCGGATTGCATTTCTGGGGTCATATTATGTGCGCGCGCCGAACATGCACTATAATACATGTCTAGCATCCAGAGTCAACCACCACGCTCGGTTAGCGTCCTACCCAAGGACTCGCATCATGATGCAGGAATGCCAGTAATCTGCAAATAATAAGGAAGTTACATAGATATGGGCCATCGGGGAGTCACATGGTCGTTCTCTCGAATGTGCAACATACTACTAGCAGAACCGAACACCTTCCACCCGCGACAGCCCTATCCATCCAAGCCAAGTGGCCGCAAAATGGTACGAACGGGCCATCGCGGCCACCTATAGCCACAGTGCTAAAGTTAGTCATGCGCGTTCGATGCCTGCATTGCTCCGCTCAGGTGGAACTCGATGATCGGCGGGTAAAAGGCCGCAAAATGGCCCAAATCCGTTGCTGGATGTGTGCGCAAAGCTCGGTGGTGGACCTGCTCCCTCCTGACCTGAAATCTTCCACGATCGTCTCCGATCCCGTCGCGCCGCAAGATCGGCTATTCGCTGCGACCCGGCTCGAGCAGTCGGACAGCGCCAGGGTGGCTACACTCGATTTGCCGCAAGGAAAGTCAATCGCCATCTCGGTGGTTGCCGGCTCTTCCGAAGGTCTGGAACGCGGTATGACCATGCCGCTGGTAACGATCGGTAGGCTGCGCGGCGGTGCCGATTTTGAAATTGACGATCCCATGATTTCGCGTCTGCACTGCGCCGTAGAAGTAAAGAACGACACGGTTTACCTCCGTGACCTCCGTTCGACCAACGGCACCTACGTAGCTGACAAACGAGTTCTGGCAACCCAGATTGACGACTCTACCGAGTTCCGAATTGGAACTTCCACGCTGCGCGTAAGCATCCGCCCGCACTAACCTTATGGCGGGCGTCTCGCCTAGAATCCCGCAGAAGCCCTCACCACAACGCCCGTTCCTCCCAAAGTTTAAGCCTGCGCCACGCTGCCTCCTGCGGTATGCTCTTTCCCTATAAATCTAAAGCCGGTTAGAGCCCAATCCGCTCGTTTCGCCGGTGGTCAAATCCGCGGGGGAGCAGGTGAGCAGTGCAAAACGCGATCGCAAAATCGGCATGGGCAGCAACATCACCAGGCGCGATTTCCTCAATGGCTTTGGCGTCGCAATAGGCGGGTCCTTATTACTTCCAGAAACGAAATGGTTCGAACCGTTTGGCCTTCCGCAGTCGCCCTTATCTGCTGAAAAATCCCCCGCTTACTATCCGCCCGCGCTCATCGGGATGCGCGGCACCACTGACGCCGTCATGGAAGTCGGCCACGCGCTGCGCGACGGAAACACGTGGAACAATCCGACGCCCGACACCGAAACCTACGATCTGATCGTGGTGGGCGGCGGCATCAGCGGCCTCTCCGCGGCATATTTCTTCCGCCAGATGGCTGGTCCGAAAGCCAAAATTCTAATCCTCGAAAACCACGACGATTTTGGCGGCCACGCGCGTCGCAACGAATTTCACACCAGCCAGCGCATGATCCTCGGCTACGGCGGCACGCAGTCCATCGCCGGCCCGAAAATTTACAGCAAACAAGCCAAGCAACTGCTCGCCGAGCTGGGCATCGAAGTGCAGCGCTTTTATAAATATTACGACCGCAATTTCGAGAAATCGCATGGTTTGCAGCGCAGTACGTTTTTCGACAAGAAAACTTTCGGCGCAGACAAGTTGGTCCCAGGCACCGGCGAGCCAAGCTGGCCGGCATTTCTCGCGAGAACGCCGCTATCGCCGCAAGTCCAGCAGGATCTCGCGCGCCTGCACACCGAAAAAGTTGACTACCTGCCAGGCATGTCTTCCTGGGACAAAAAAGTTCTGCTCGCCAAGACCAGTTACAAAGATTATTTGCTGAATTACGTGAAGATCAGCCCCGACGCTATTCCGTTTCTGCAAACAGAAACGTACGGCCTCTACGGCGTCGGCATTGACGCTGTTCCGGCGGGCGACCTCGCAGGTCTCGAATATCCCGGATTTGCGGGCATGGATCTTTCCGGCAAGCCAGGCCCGGGCCTGGGCGTCGAAATCACCAAACAGGACGAGGGGGACGAGCCCTACATTTTTCATTTTCCCGACGGCAACGCTTCCATCGCGCGGCTGCTGGTGCGCTCGCTGATTCCTGCGTCCGCGCCCGGGCACACGATGGAGGACATCGTCACGGCCAAGCTCGATTACGCCACGCTGGATGATCCTGCCTCGCCTGTGCGCCTGCGCCTGAACAGCACCGTAATCCTCGCGCGCAATGTCGGCGAAGCCAGTTCCGCGAACGAAGTTGAGATCACCTATGTAAAAGACGGCCGTGCGCGCAGCGTGCGCGGCGCCACTTGCGTCCTCGCCTGCTGGAACATGGTAATTCCATACTTGTGCCCCGAACTGCCAGACATCCAGAAGGACGCGCTCGCCTATGGCGTGAAAGTTCCGTTGGTTTATACCAACGTGCTGATCCGCAACTGGCAATCGTTTAAGAAATTGGGAGTGAGCGGCGTGCGCTGCCCCGGAAGCTATTTCGAAACGGTCACGCTCGATTTTCCGGTCAGCATGGGCGATTACAAATACACCTCGGATCCGGCGCAGCCCTGTGTCCTGCACCTCGAACGAGTTCCGTGCAAAGCCGGTCTGCCCGCGCGCGAACAGCAAAAAGCCGGGCGCCGCGAACTGCTTACCACCAGTTTCGCAACTTTCGAGCGCAATATCCGTGAGCAGCTCGGCGCCATGCTCGCCCCCGGCGGATTCGATCCCGCCACGGATATTCAGGCCATCACCGTAAATCGCTGGCCGCACGGCTACGCCTACGAATACAATTCCTTGTACGATCCCGATTGGCCGGAGGACCAGCAGCCCTGCGTCGTCGGGCGCCAGCCGTTCGGCCGCATTTCGATTGCGAACTCCGACGCGGAAGCTTTTGCGTACACAAACGCGGCAATTGATCAGGCGTACCGCGCGGTTAACGAGGTCGCGCGTTTCAGCCGGCCTGCTGCAACGTAAACTGGGCCGGGCGTAAAGGTTTCGGCGAATAAATCCGTCGCCCGTAAAGTGATATATTGCCCTGGAAATAAAGCGCCTCGGAAATTGCTGTTGCGGCACCGCACCAGGACTCGGACCACTTGAGCGAAAAACAAACAGCCCGCCTGCTCGATCCTTTGTTCACCACGGACGCGATGCGCGAAATTTTTTCGGACCGCCGCAGGCTGCAGGGGATGCTCGATTTTGAAGCCGCGCTCGCGCGAGCACTGGCGCGCGCAGGCGTTGCGCCCGCCGCTTCCGTCGAGCCCATCGCAGCGCAGTGCAACGCGGACCATTTTTCGCTGGATGTTCTGGCGCGCGAAGCAGCCCTCGCCGGAAATTTGGCGATTCCGCTGGTGAAGGCGCTCACCGCAGCCGTCGCGAAGTCCGACGCCAAGGCCGCAGGTTTCGTCCACTGGGGCGCCACCAGTCAAGACGCGATTGACACCGGCCTCGTCCTGCAATTGCGCGACGCTCTCGACTTGCTCCAGCGCGAGCTTTCCCAATTTTCCGCCACGCTCGCTCGCCTCGCGCAAACACATCAAGCCACACTGCTCGCCGGCAGAACCTGGCTGCAGCAAGCCAGCCCCGTAACTCTCGGCCTGAAAGTTGCCGGATGGCTCGACGCAATCCATCGTCACCAAACGCGTGTCACGCACGCGCGTAATGAAGTTTTGACGCTGCAATTCGGCGGCGCAGTAGGCACACTCGCCGCACTGGGTGAAAAAGGTCTACAGGTGGCCGCAGCCTTGGCCTCCGATCTAAAATTGAAAATTCCCAGCATTCCCTGGCACACGCATCGCGACCGTTTCGCGGAAGTTGCCACCGCGCTAGGCCTGCTGGTCGGCACGCTGGGGAAAATCGCGCGCGATATTTCGTTGCTCGCGCAAACCGAAATCGGCGAGGTTCTCGAGCCCGCTGAATCCGGCCGCGGCGGCTCTTCCACGTTGCCGCACAAGCGCAATCCGGTTGGGTCCGCGGTCGTGCTTGCCGCAGCGATTCGCGTTCCCGCGCTCGTTTCCGTGATGCTCACAGCGATGGTGCAGGAACATGAGCGAGGCCTGGGCGGCTGGCACGCCGAATGGGAGACTTTGCCGGAGATTTTCTTGCTCGCCGCTGGGGCGCTTGCGCACATGGCCCATGTAGTGGACGGCCTGGACGTGCACGAAGAGCACATGACGCACAATCTCGGCGCGACTCACGGCCTGATTTTCAGCGAAGCGATCGCAATTGCGCTCGCGAAGCACATCGGTCGCGCGCCCGCGCATCGGCTCGTCGAACGCGCGGCGCACCGGGCGCTCGAATCCGGTCGGGCGCTACGCGATCTCCTGCTCGAAGTTCACGACGTGCGCGCACGTCTTTCGCCTGCGGAAGTAGATGCATTGCTGGAACCCAAAAACTACACCGGCTCGGCTGAATCCATGATTCAGCAAGTATTGGCTGACGAAAAAAAGCACCGATAAACTGTCTCTAACGAAAACTTCCGATATGGCTCATACCAACGCAAACGGCGCTCGCTTTCACTACCGGCTCGACGGCCCGGCAGACGCTCCGGTCGTAGTGCTTTCCAATTCGCTAGGCACGAATCTCGCGATGTGGGACGCGCAAATTCCCGCGCTCGCGCAAAAGTTCCGCGTCTTGCGCTACGATTCCCGAGGCCACGGCCAATCGGACGTCACGCCAGGGCCGTACACAATTGAGGCACTGGGCCGCGACGTAATTGGCTTGCTCGACGCGCTGCAAATTCCAACTGCGCACTATTGCGGGATCTCCGTCGGCGGATTACTCGGCCAGTGGTTGGGCATCAACGCGTCAAAACGCTTCAAGAGCCTGACGGTGTGCAACACCGCCGCGCGCATCGGCACCATGGACGGCTGGAACACTCGCATCGCCGCCGTCAAAGAAAGCGGCCTGGCGCCAATCGCGGATGGCGTAGTCTCCCGTTGGTTCACCGAGGATTTCGCTAAGCGAGCCCCCGCGCAGGTCGAGCTCGCGCGCCAAATGCTTTTGCACTCACCGCCCGAAGGCTACGTCGCAACATGCGCCGCGATCCGCGATGAAGATCTGCGCGAAGCAGTTTTTCGGGTCAACTTGCCCACACTGGTAATTTCCGGCGCGCGCGACGTAGCTACCACTCCGTCGGATGGCCGATTCATTGCGGAAAAAGTCCCCGGCGCGCAATATTTGGAACTAAACGCAGCGCATCTCTCGAATATCGAAGCGGCCGAGCCTTTCACGGACGCGCTACTGAAATTTCTGGAAAAGCAGGAGGCAAATTAATGGACGAGCGTGAGCGTCATGTCACCGGAATGAAGGTGCGCCGCGCGGTGCTGGGCGATAAGCACGTGGACAAAGCCGAAGCAACGAAAGATTCCTTCTGCGAGCCGTTTCAGGATTTGATCACCCGTTACGCCTGGGGCGAAATATGGTCGCGCCCGGGCCTTTCGCGACACACGCGCAGCCTGCTCACGCTTTCCATGATGATTGCGCTCAATCGCGGCGATGAATTCCGCATGCACGTGCGCGCCGCGCTGAATAATAAAGTCACGCGCGAGGAAATTCAGGAAGTGCTGCTGCAGAGCGCAATATATTGCGGTGTGCCGGCAGCAAACGCGGCGTTTCATATCGCCCAGGAAGTATTCGCGGAAGTTGACGCCGGGCGCTGATGCGATTTCAGGCCTCAGCGTTCAATACCTCGTTGCAAAAGTTCCAGCAAGGGGTCCACTTAATACAGCGACGCCAATTTCAGGAGGATTCATAAATGCCAATCGAAAAAGTTGCAGTAGTAGGCTGCGGCCTGATGGGTTCAGGAATCGCGCAAGTAGCGGCTCAGTCGGGCTGCCAAGTCGTGGTCCGCGAAGTCTCCCAGCAGCTCGTTGATAAGGGCCTGCAATCCATCGAAAAAAATCTGCAGCGCCTCGTAGATAAAGGTACGCTACCCGCCTCCGATCGCGATCAGGTTCGCGCGCGCCTGCGCGGCACCACCAACCTCGAAGACTTGAGAGATTCAGACCTGGTGATCGAAGCGATCATCGAACAATTGCCCGCCAAGCGCGAGCTCTGGACCACGCTCGATAAAATCTGCCCCAAGCACACGATTTTCGCCAGCAATACTTCTTCGCTTTCGATCACCGAGATGGCCATGTTCACCCAGCGCCCTGACCGTTTCCTCGGCATGCATTTTTTCAATCCGGTCCCAGTGATGAAACTGGTGGAAATAATTCGCACCATCGCCACCGATCCGAAAGTAGATGAAGCCGCCGTCGCTCTCGCTGTCCGTTTTGGTAAGACGCCCGTGCGCACCACCGATCGCACCGGCTTCATCGTCAATCGCCTGCTCGTTCCGTATCTGCTCGATGCCGTGCGCGCGCTCGAAGAAGGCGTCGGCTCCATCGAGGACATTGATAATTCCATGAAGCTCGGCTGCGGCCATCCCATGGGCCCGCTCACGCTTCTAGATTTCGTAGGACATGACACCACGTACTACATCGCGAATATCATGTTCGATGAATTCAAGGAAAAACGCTTCGCGCCGCCCCCACTGCTCAAGCGCATGGTGCTGATGGGTTGGAATGGCCGCAAAGCCGGCCGCGGTTTCTACGATTACAGCGATCCCGCGAAACCCAAGCCGCTGCAATTTACGTAGGAAGCCTGCGTGGCTGTGCAAAATTCATTGTCGTTCGCGAATCCAGTTTCTGTTCGGGGAACTACTGGTTTTCGTCACGGCACGGCTTCAGCCGTGCCACCACTGGCGAAAATAAGAGCGGCCTTAGCCGCTGAGGGAGTGAATTTCGAGTCGCCCCTGAAATCTTTAGGCGCTGAATTACCAAATCTGCGACCGCATCGCGAATACACGTTAATACTTCGCCTGGCCTTCTGCCGCGCCACGAGGCTTCGAAAGTCTTTCCATCACTTCCGCAGGCAGCGGGCGCGATTTCATGCGCTCCGGATTCGCCGGATCCGTGCCGGCCCACACGCGCGTTTCAAAACCCTCAACCGCTAGCACGCCTGCCTTGAAGAATTGATGCCGGATCACAAAACTGCTGCGGCGAAATTCCGTCACGGTAGATTCCGCCAGCAATTCGTCGCCAAATGTCGAAGGCACCAGAAACCGCACGCGCACATCCACCAGCGGCACTCCCACAATCGCATGCGCCCGGAACAGAGCGCGCGTCGGCATCCCCGCACTGGTAAAAAGCGCCGTGGTGCAATCGTCAAACCATGCCAGATACTGCGGATAGAAAACGATCCCCGCCGGATCGCAGTGGCCCCACTCGACGAGCAAATGTTTTTTGCTTACGAACATGCCGCAAAGCCCCCGGTACAGCCCCTAAGCCGCGCGCGCGAAATTTCCAGCCACAACAAAAATTCGCACGAATTCAACGACGCATGGTAACACCCACTTCCGCGGCCCTCCAACTATTTGCCCCGCCGCAATGCCAGGATATCGTTCACCGCCGGGCGCCGCTTCTGCTATCGTTGCTGCGCAGCAGTTCGAGGTCACACCCCATGCGCACGCAGGTTGGCATCATCGGCGCCGGGCCCGCAGGCCTGGTCCTCTCACATCTGCTGCACCTCCACGGTGTGGAATCCGTTGTCCTGGAAAATCGCAGCCGTCAATACGTGCAAGAGCGCGTTCGCGCCGGTGTTCTCGAGCAAGGTACCGTGGATCTGCTCAAAGAAACCGGCGTCGGCGAACGCCTGCAGCGTGAAGGCCTGGTGCATTACGGAGTAAATCTCCGCTTCGGCCGCCGCACCCATCGCATTGATTTCGCCGACCTCACCGGCGGCAAAGCCGTCACTATCTACGCGCAACATGAAGTCGTAAAAGACCTCACCGACGCGCGATTAGCCGCCGGCGGCCAGGTCCATTTTGAAGTCGCAGACACGAGCGTCCACAACTTTGAAAGCGCAGCCGCCTCGTCCAAGCCCACCATCCGTTTCCGCAAGGATGGCGAGCCGCGCGAACTCGTCTGCGACTTCATCGCAGGTTGCGACGGCTATCACGGCATCTGCCGCCCGTCTGTACCTGAAGGCGTGCTCACCACTTTTGATCGCGTCTATCCCTTCGCCTGGCTAGGCATTCTTGCGGAAGCCCCGCCATCTTCGGAAGAACTCATTTATGCCTATCACGATCGCGGTTTCGCGCTGCTCAGCATGCGCTCACCGCGCATCGGCCGCCTGTATCTCCAGTGCCGCCCCGATGAAGACGTGCTGAGTTGGCCGGACCTGAAAATCTGGCAGGAGCTGCAAGTGAGGCTCGCAGGCGAGGATAATTGGAAGCTGCAGGAAGGCCCGGTGCTGCAAAAGGGCATCACCGGGATGCGCAGCTTCGTCATCGAGCCGATGCAACACGGCAAGCTCTTCCTTGCAGGCGACGCAGCCCACATCGTCCCGCCCACCGGAGCCAAAGGCCTGAACCTGGCTGTCGCCGACGTGCGCATCCTCGCCCGCGCCCTCGCTGAATTCTATTCCACCGGCCAGCGCGACCTGCTCGACTCCTATTCGCAGACCTGCCTGCGCCGCGTCTGGAAGGTTCAGCGCTTCTCCTGGTGGATGACCTCCATGCTGCATCGCTTCGACGACGAAAACGCCTTCGACCACCGCCGCCAACTCGCTGAGCTCGATTACGTTACCAGCTCCCGCGCCGCCTCGCAGTCCCTAGCCGAAAACTACGTGGGTTTGCCTCTCGAATAACGGAGAAATGCCGATAGCATCCTTGCCCCTTAGATCACGCTCCGCAGGGGCCGCGTAAGTCCTGAAATAACAGAGCTATGCCCGCTCGGTGGCCCAAGTGGTGTTTCAATTCGGAACAGCTTCCGCCTCCTGACCTTCGTACCAGCCAATTGAGAGTCCCGGCCTATCGCCACCATCGCGGCTCGGACCTATCCTGTTTACGTTGGGAGCAAGCACACGCGACTCGGTCCCGCAACCGGGGGGACGCGCCAAACGGGGGCTTTGATGCAAGCTGGGGGATTCCGCAAGATCATTCGTGGCCTGCTCGTAGCCGGTACCATCTTAGCTGCCAGCCAAGCGGCTGCAGCACAACAAACCCTTTCTTTACGTGTATATATGGACGAGAATGGCCATGGCCCAATCGCCTTCATGGGCCCGCATTACTTTATCCATCAAGCAGCAGGCGCTAGCCTAAGCACCCCGCCAACCACAGCTTTTACCCCTTCACAGATCCGCCACGCCTACGGTTTTGACCTAGTAACTAACCAGGGCGCGGGCCAGACGATCGCGCTAGTGGACGCCTACGACGACGCGAACGCCGCGAACGACTTAGCCGTCTTCAGCAAGCAGTTCAACTTGCCGGCCTGCACCTCTGCCAACGGCTGCTTCCGCCAGCTATATTCGAGCGGTCGCAAGCCCGCCGCCAACGCCAACTGGGCCGTGGAAATCTCGCTCGACATCGAATGGGCGCACGCCATCGCGCCGCAAGCCAAGATTCTTCTCGTCGAAGCTCCTTCGAACAACCTGAGCGACCTGCTTTCCGGAGTGGATTTCGCCGTGCGCAACGGCGCGTCGGTTGTTTCCATGAGCTGGACTTCCGCTGAACTTTCCTCTGAGCGCAATCTGGACAATCATTTCGTTTCCACCGGCGTCACCTTCCTAGCTGCCTCCGGTGATAGCGGTGCTGGCGTCAACTACCCAGCCGCATCGCCAGACGTTATCGCCGTCGGTGGCACTTCGCTGACGCTCGACAAATCCGGAAATTACAGCACCGAGTCAGCCTGGAGCGGCAGCGGCGGCGGGTTGAGCAAATATGAATACGAGCCAGTCCCGCAGGCGCAGTTTCCCATCGCCAACGATATTCACGGCACACGCGGCGTGCCAGACGTTTCCTACAACGCCAATCCCGGCACCGGCTACGCGGTTTACGATTCCGTCGGAGTCAGCGGCTACAGCGGTTGGTTCCAGGTAGGTGGCACCAGCGCCGCGACGCCGCAGTGGGCCGCGCTGATCGCCATCACCAATTCGCAGCGCGCTGCCGCGCGCAAGGCAAACTTGAGCGCCACCGGCACTTCCGTTTACGCCGTCGGCAAATCAGGCCTGGGCACAAACTTTCATGCAGTCACGACGGGCACCAATGGTTCCTGCGGCACAATGTGCGATGCGCTCCCCGGCTACGATTACGTCACCGGCCTCGGCACCCCGCAATCCAAGGTATTAATCCCCGCCTTGGCCGCCCGCCCGTAATCGCGTAGCCTTGGTCCCTGTTCACAAGCCGCCTCAAATTGTTCCGGGAGTCTCGTTTTTCGTTTCTGTCCTCCGTAGTAGTCACTCCAGACGGTCCCGTAATTCACCCACGCTTCTGATGTAAGTCCCGCACCAGCGCCGTGGGCGCGACACAGCAGTTGCTGCGGTCACCGCAAACTCCCGCCCGTTTTGCTTGCGCTACACCCCTACGCCGCCGTCCTCTCTTAATCCGCCGCCGTAGTGTATAGTTTTTTCAGGCCCGGCCACTCCTTTAGCCAACACAGC
Source organism: uncultured Acidobacteriota bacterium (assembly GCA_963821765.1). Taxonomy (GTDB): domain Bacteria; phylum Acidobacteriota; class Terriglobia; order Acidiferrales; family UBA7541; genus Palsa-295. Next base: position 24,672 of record CAWGFF010000015.1, on the reverse strand, counting down.
TACAGGCCACAACGATCCGCCGCGCCACAGGTCTATCCCTAATGAAGCCACATTTGCAGGTCATGAAATTTGGCGGCACATCCGTCGGCGACGCGTCCTGCATCGCGCGCGTCGCCGAAATTGTCGCCAAAGCTTCGCGCGTAGGCCCGCTGGTAGTAGTCGTCTCGGCCATGAGCGGCGTAACCAATCGGCTGATCGAGGCCGCCACGTGCTCGGAAACAGGTGATCGCGACCGCGCCGCCGAACTGCTGGAAATCTTGCGCGAACAGCATTTTGAAGCGCTGAAAATCCTGATTCACAATCCCGAAACCAGAAATTTGATCGCGCTCGGCATCGAGGAACTTCTCCGCGAAGCGCAGCGCCTCTGCGAAGGCACCGCGCTCATCCACGAACTCACCGTCCGCACGCTCGACTCCGTTTCCAGCCTGGGCGAACGCCTTTCCGCGCCGATCGTCGCCGGCGCCCTCAGCGAACGCGGCGTCCGCAGCGAAGCCGTCGAAGCCACAGAATTGATCGTCACCGATTCCTATCACGGCGCTGCCGAACCGCTGATGGCGCCCACACGCGAACATTGTGAAGCGCGCCTTCGCCCGCTGCTGCAACAGGGAATTGTCCCGGTCGTCACCGGATTTATTGGCGCCACAGCCGAAGGCGTGCTCACCACGCTCGGCCGCGGTGGCTCCGATTATTCCGCCACAATTCTGGGCGGTGCGCTCGCAGCCGGCGAAGTGATCATCTGGACTGATGTGAACGGCGTGCTCACCGCCGATCCGCGCCTCGTCCCGAGCGCGCGCACCATTCCGGAGATTTCCTATCGCGAAGCCGCCGAACTTGCGCATTTCGGCGCAAAAGTGCTGCATCCCAAAACTCTGCGCGCCGTAACCGAATCTGGCATTCCCGTGTGGATTCGCAACACCTTCGAGCCCGAACATCCCGGCACAAAGATCACTCCTCAAGGCCGCGCCTCCAGCGCCGGGGTGAAAGCGCTCACCGCCATCCGCGATGTTTCGCTCATCGCCGTCGGAGGCCCGGGAATTGTCGGTCTTCCAGACGTCGTCGGCCGTACATTTTCCACCACCGCCAGTGTGCGGGCGAACGTTCTGCTCATCTCCCAGTCCTCTTCGCAGAACGATATCTGCTTCATCGTTTTTTCTTCCGATGCCAAACGCACCGTGGACGCGCTGCGTCAGCAATTCGCGCAGGACTTGATGCATCAAAAAGTCGAGCACATCACGCTCGATCCCAACATCGCCATCGTCGCCGTCGTCGGCGAAAATATGCGCGGCACCGTCGGCATGGCCGGACGCACCTTCAGCGTGCTCGGCCGCGAAAATATAAATATAATCGCCATTGCCCAGGGCTCTTCGGAAACCAATATTTCATTTGTGGTGTCCAGTCAGGACATGAAAAAAGCGCTGCTGGCCGTGCACCAGGAATTTGCGCTCGACACGCGCAATTCGCACGAAACGTCATCCGCATCGCAATGAGCGACGCCCTCGCAAAAACCGCGCAGGAGGCCGCTACCACGGCCGTGCAACGTTGCATCGTGCCCGTTTGCGCCGCGGCATTCGGCATTCGCGAACAGATTTACGTCTGCTCACGCTGTGGCGGACCGCTGGAAATCGAAATCCCGCTCGAGCTGCTGAAATCTGTCCCGGATCTTCGCGAACGCTGGCGCGCGCGTGCCGCATCGCAGGATTCGCGCAACCGCAGCGGCGTCTGGCGTTTCCGCGAATTGCTTCCCTTCGATAACGACGCGCCGGTCGTCACGCTTTTCGAAGGCAATACGCCGCTCTACGACGCGCCACGCTCTGCGCAATACGCCGGCCTCACCGCGCTGCGCCTGAAACATCAGGGCTGCAATCCCACCGCGTCTTTCAAAGACACCGGCATGACGACAGCCGTCACCCAGGCGAAATTGCTCGGCGCCCGCACGGTCGTCTGTGCCAGCACGGGCAACACCGCAGCAAGCCTCGCCGCATATGCCGCGCGCGCCGAGCTGCAATGCGCCATTTTGCTGCCGCAGGGCCAGATCAGCCCCGCGAAGCTCGCGCAGAGCATGGATTACGGCGCCGTCATCTGCGAAATCGCCGGGAATTTCGACGACTGCATGCGCCTGATTTCAGAGCTGGCCGATGTGCCCTCGATCTACATCGCGAATTCCATCAATCCATTTCGCATCGAAGGGCAAAAGACCGTAGCGTTCGAGCTCCTCGAGCAATGCGGCTGGCGCGTGCCGGACCATGTCGTCGTTCCCGGCGGAAACATGGGCAATAGTTCTGCGCTCGGAAAAGGGTTTGACGAAATGCTGCGCCTCGGACTAATAGATCGCCTGCCGAAGATCAGCATCATTCAAGCCGAAGGCTCGGCGCCGCTGGCGCATCTGTTCGCCGGCTTGAATGCAGCCGAAACCGCAGCGAACGCCGCGGTGCCGGATGAGATCGCGCCCGTCGCAAATCCGCGCACTCTCGCCACCGCCATAAAAATTGGCGCTCCGGTATCCTGGAAGAAAGCGTTGCGCGCCGTCCTGCGCACGCACGGCAACATCATCACCGTCAGCGAGCAGGAAATCGCCGACGCCAAAGCCATCATCGGCCGCGACGGCATCGGCTGCGAGCCGGCCTCCGCAACCACGGTAGCAGGCATCCGCAAGCTCACTGCCTCAAACAAAATTCACGCCGGCGAATCAGTGGTCGCGGTCCTGACGGGGCACGTCCTGAAAGATCCAGACTACGTCGGCCACTATCACCGCGGCACGCTTTCGTTTGAATCTGCCACCGCGGATGGAACAGCAAAGACCGTGCAGATTTCCGGCGCATTTCGCAACGCGTCAGAAAAAGTCGCCGCCAACAAGGAAGCAATTCTCAAAAGTCTGGAGAGCCGCCGCTAAAGAAGGGAATTCGGAAAGCAAAGAAGCGCCGGAATGAGATTTCCCAGTAGATCGCAAAAGCATCCATGAAAAAGTCCAAGCCCCGTTCCTACGAAGTGCGAGTCCCCGCATCCAGCGCCAATCTCGGCGCCGGCTTCGATTGCTTTGGTCTGGCGCTGAATTTGTTTCTCGCCGTGCGAGCCACTGTGCACTTCGAACCGGGAGCACGTAGCGAAGCGCAAAGTCGCGGCATTCCCGGCAGCGAATCTCTGCCCAGCGCGCCCGAAGAAAATCTCATCCTGCGCGCCATGCAACATGCCGCGGAACGCCACGGCCTGCATTTGCCGCCGGTTCATCTCGCCGTGCAGAATCAAATTCCGATCGCCGGAGGCTTGGGCAGCAGCGCTGCGGCAATCGTCGCCGGCATCACGCTGGGCTTTGCAATCTGCGGAAAAAAACCAACAGAAGAAAATACACTTCGCCTCGCCGCCGAGATGGAAGAGCACACCGACAATGTCGGAGCCGCGCTGCTCGGCGGCTTGGTCGTTTCGTTCGTCAGCGGCAACGTCGTCGCGTTGCGAAAGAAATGGCCGAACCAAATCCGCGTGGTCGCGGTGACGCCAAAAATGACGCTGCAAACCGCCGCTTCCCGTGCGGCCCTTCCACAAACAATCGAACGCGCCGCAGCCGTGCACAATCTCCAGCGCTCCGCATTATTTCTTGCCGCCCTGGATTCTCGCCGTCATGACCTGCTGTGGGAAGCCATGCAAGATCGCCTGCATCAATCTTATCGCCAGGCGCTGATTCCTGGCCTCGCAGAAGTTCTCGCGATTCCGCGCATGCCCGGTCTTCTGGGCGTCGCTCTCAGCGGTGCCGGGCCCACTGTAATTGCGCTGGCCACGAAAAATGTCGCGCAGATCGGGAAAGCGTTAGCCGGCCAGTTCGCACTCCGCCGCCTAACCTCTACGATCCGTATTTTGACGGTCGCGCAAGAGGGAATACGGCTGAACGGGAAGCCGCTCGCGAAAAAGTAGCCGGCGCTCGCCTGATTTGAATTAAATCGCGCGCGGGAAATCACTTCACAAACGTCAATCCGTGCGGCACGAAGTGCGGAAACACATAAGCGTACAGCATCACAATCAGGCCCACGATCGCACCCAGCGCAATCGAATGCCAAACCACAAAGCGAAAAATAATCCCTTCGTTGCCCACCTGCTCGGTCGCCGCCGTCGCAATTGTGATGGACTGCGCATCCACCATCTTCCCCATCACGCCACCCGCGCTGTTTGCTGCGCACATCAGAATCGGATCAATTCCCAACTGCTGCGAGGTGATGCGCTGCAAACTCCCGAACAATGCGTTCGACGAAGTATCGCTGCCAGTCAATGCCACGCCTAACCAACCCAAAAACGTGCCAAAAAATGGATAGAGCCATCCCGTGCGCGTGAACGCCAGGCCCAACACCCCATCCAATCCCGAATAGCGCGTCACGTACCCCAAGCCCAGCATGAACGAAATCGCGATCATCGCCAGCCGCATGCGCACTAGCGTGCGCCAAAATATTCTCATCAGCTTTACCGGACTCAATCCCAGCAACATCCCAGAAACGAGCGCAGCCAAAAAGCAGCCGCTGCCTGTCGCCGATAGCCAATTGAAATCGTAGCGCGCCGCTTCCGGAGTCGGCTTGCTTACCACCGGTGCCGCGCGCGTGATCGCGTTGTGCAGATACGGCCAATTCCATCCCGGCGCGCCAGGACGCACTTTGCCGTCCGCTTGCACCACAATAAAAGCGGGCGTCGTGGCCTTGTTCATCGCCAGCTTCACCGACGGCAGCCCCCACGCCAGCACGACTAGCGAAAGCACGGCAAACGGCATCCATGCCTTCAACACTGTGCCAAGAGGATATTTCCGCGACGCCACGTAGCCATCGTATTCCTTCGCGTTCCACTCACCGCCCATGTCGTCCGCAATTTTTCCTTCCACCGCCACGGTCTCCGCGCCTTCGCGATCGTAATCGAATCGCCAGATCCGCTTCGGTTTCCAAAAATGAAGAAAAATCACCGTACAGAGAATCGACACCACGGCCGCCACAATATCCACCAGGTTACTGTCGCGGTAATTCGACCACAGAAACTGAGTCCCCGCGAAAGAAATCCCCACCACCAGAATCGCCGGCAGCACTTCAAAAGTTTCGGACCAGCCAACCATCGTGCGCACCAGCCAGAAAGGCACGATCACCGCCATAAGCGGCAAAATGCGCCCGATCATTGCGCTCAAATCTGATTCCGGCAAACCGGAAACCGCCGCCAGCGCATGCACCGGAATTCCAATCCCGCCCCATGCTACCGGCGCTGTGTTCGCGATTAAATTTAGCGCCGCGGCGTGAAACGGCCGGAATCCCAACCCAATCATAAAAGCGCCCGCGATCGCCACCGGAGCTCCAAAACCCGCCGCCCCCTCAATGAAGGCGCCAAAGCAAAACGCCACTAGCAGAACCTGCAGCCTGCGGTCCGGCGTAATCCCCGCGATGGATTCCTTCATGATTTCGAACTGTCCGGTTTCGACGGAAATGTCGTACAGATAGACCGCTGCCAGTACGATCCACGCAATTTTCAGAATTCCGTACGCCACGCCGTAGGCAAAAGCCGATGCCGCCAGCAACGCCGGCATTTTGAAAACCAGGGTCGCCAGCATCACCGCCGTAAACGCAGCCCCAATCGCGCACCAATGCGGTTTAACTTTCAGGCCTGCGAGGAGAGTAAATAGCACCAGGATCGGGAGGGCTGCGATCAGAGTCGAGACCCACCAGATCCCGGCGGGATCATAAACTTGCGTCCAACTCATTCCGGCCCCCAAGGAAGCTGCGCGGACTCGTTACGAAAACCGCTTTCGCGGACGTTGGATATCTCGACGGTCAAATTTTGTCAAGAAATGGAATTGTGAATCGCGCTGCAGCGCGATTCATCCTGAGATCCCGCAGCGCGGGATCGAAGGGCTGCCGCCCTCGTCGAAGATAGACGTCCGACGACAAAACGAGGCAGGCGAGGCTTGCCTTGCTTGGCCGGCGCTTACGCGCGAGCTTTTCTGCGCAGCAGCCAAACGGAAGCGCAACCGGTGGCGAGCATCAGAAAATCGGAAGGCTCCGGCGTGCTCAGCGGCGGCGGCGGCGGCGGGGGCGGAGGTGAAGATTGTGGCCCCGACGGAATTCCCGGAGTAGCTGGCGTGCCTCCAATCGGGAAAAGCGGCGGGATGATCGGGATGTAAATTGATCCAGGAGCCGGCGGCGGCACAACAATCGCGGTGGCGGGCGGTACAGCCAGCGGTAATTCACTCAATGATTCCGGAGCCGCCAAAAGCCCGCCATCCGCCGGAATTTCCATCGCTTCCGGCAGAGGCTCCTTTGCAAGCACCGGCCCGATGGGAACGTCGGACAGCCGGTTCCCGCAGCGAGTTCTGGCCATGTGTTCGCCGTCCGTTACCACCGTTTCCCCGGCCGGCAGATTCAGCCGCTCTTTCGTCCAGAAAATCTGGCTGCCGATGCGATAGGAAACGAATACGGCGCGAGCTTCGCGCAACTGCGCCACCCGCGCGTTGCCCAGTTTAAAATCCGCATAGTGCTGCGCCACCGTGTCATCGTGCGCGACGGCGTCCCGCAACTCGGCTGAATTCCTTACCCCGCCCGGAATCACCGAGTAGGGATAAAACACGCGATCCGTTTTTTCCAAAACGGGAATCGGTGCGAACCAATCGCTCTTAGTAGCTTCTGCGTCGGCTGCGGCTGTTGCGGAAACTTTCCCGGCGGTAAAATTACGAGGTGAGTAGCCGTAGTTATACGGCGATAGCAAAACCGATACCAGTACGCTTTCCAGAATCAGGACCGCCAACGCTCCCAAGCGACGGCGATCAATTTTTCCGGCGAATTTCGCCGCGACAATCGTCCAGCCCTTCCCCATTTCTCCTTTTACACTTCGGCAATCCCCATTGCCGACGGTCTTCCCCGCAATCCCAGTACGCAATCCCCCTGCCAACCCAACTAGAGATCGACTTCAAGCCCGAGCAACGGATGGACTCGAAGTTCATGTAAACAAAGGGAAATCCTCAAGAAGCGACGCGGGGATTTTCAATGCAGGAAGCGCACTGGGGCAATCGAGAGAAGAAAGTTTCCCGTAAATGGTACCTTAGTTCTAGCGCCGCCGTACGAATTCAAAGCCAATTTGGCGCTCAATTGTTGGCAAAAATGACGACGCGGGAAGAGGTATTAACGGGAATTTTGACGCGCTTATTGGTCCGATTTGGGAGATTGGTCCGTGGAGTTTGCCGGGGTTCCTAACGCCACTTCACCTTTTCCGTGCTTCCACACCGCAAAACCCAGTCCCATAAAAGGTCCAATCAGCACAATTAACAAGGCCAATAAGAAAAGCACTAGAAAAAGCAGGACAATCACTATCGCTGGCATTGGTTTTGCTCGCTCCCACCCTGGAGCCGAGTCCTCCTCGCCGGAGATGCAAGCACGTCCGAACCCACTTCCTTAGATGCTATAAACAACCCAACCCGCTACAGAAAGTTCCTCCCGTTTTTGACCATTTTCCCAATCCCCAATCCCGCGCACCCGACCCGGCCGACTATCGAACGTGAGCCTGTAGTTCGCCCCGCCACAGTCGCGTTTTACCACGGCAAAAGGCCCCGCACCAGGTCTCGGCCGCAGCGCCGCAACAGCCGTGAAATCAGCCTCTTCCACAACCGTAACCAGATTACTAACGCACACGTCCAAGTTACGTCCGTCAATTCGTGTTGAATCTCTTTCGCTTCGCCGCGAATCTCTTACTGCGTGCCGTAGCCTCCGGCGTTCAGCCGTGGGTTCCAGCGTGCGATACTCAACCTCCGGCACGCGGATTCGTAAATCTCCGAATTACGGAGGTGCCGTACTTGTTGGTCATTTCGGGAGTGATTGATCGATGTGGATTGTTCGCCTCGCGTTACGTCGGCCTTACACGTTCATTGTAACGTCCATTCTCCTGCTCATTCTCGGCCCCGTCGCCATTCTGCGCACTCCCACCGACATTTTCCCGAACATTGATATTCCGGTCGTCAGCGTTCTCTGGAACTACACCGGCCTCTCGCCCGAGGAAATGTCCAACCGCATCGTCTTTCAGTACGAGCGCGTGCTCACCACCACCGTCAACAACATCGAACACGTCGAATCGCAGTCCCTAAATGGAATCGCCGTCGTCAAAATCTTTTTTCATTCCGGCGTGGATATTGGCAACGCCGTGGCCCAAGTCACTGCAGTTTCACAGACCCTGTTGCGCCAGTTGCCGCCAGGAACCACTCCTCCGCTCATCATCCAGTACAACGCCTCCAGCGTTCCCATTCTGCAGCTCTCGCTTTCCGGAGAAGGTCTCTCGGAGCAGCAGCTTGGCGACATCGGACTGAACTTCGTACGCACCGGCTTAGTCAGCGTTCCCGGCGCCGCGATTCCATATCCCTACGGCGGCAAGCAGCGCCAGGTTCAAGTGGACCTCAACACCGCAGCATTGCAATCAAAAGGTCTTTCGCCGAACGACATCGTCAACGCCATCAATCTCCAGAACCTGATTCTTCCCGCAGGTACTGCGAAAATCGGCACGTTCGAATATGAAGTGGATATGAACGGAGCGCCGCGGACTGTGCCGGAATTGAATGACCTGCCCATCAAGACCGTCGGCACTTCCACCATCTATATTCACGACGTCGCCAATGTCCGCGACGGTTTTCCGCCGCAGACCAACATCGTTCGCGTCAACGGCCAACGCTCTGCCCTGATGACCATCCTGAAATCCGGCGACGCTTCCACGCTGGACATTATCTCCAGCGTCAAATCGCTGCTTCCTACGATTAAAGCGTCCTTGCCGCCCAATCTGGTCATCAATCCGCTTTCCGATCAGTCCATCTTCGTGAAGGCCTCCATCGTGGGCGTGGTTCGCGAAGCGATCATCGCCGCGTGCCTCACCGGCTTCATGATCCTGGTTTTCCTGGGAAGCTGGCGCAGCACGCTGATCATTGCCGTCTCAATCCCGCTTTCAATCCTCACGTCCCTGATCGTGCTCAGCGCGCTCGGCGAAACGATCAACATCATGACGCTCGGCGGCCTCGCCTTGGCCGTCGGCATCCTGGTGGACGACGCCACCGTGGAAATCGAAAACATCAATCGCAACATTGATCAAGGCAAGGAAATCGTGCAAGCCATTCTGGACGGCGCGTCGCAAATCGCCGTGCCGGCCCTGGTTTCGACGCTCGCCATCTGCATCGTGTTCGTGCCCATGTTTTTTCTTTCCGGCGTCGCACGCTATCTGTTCGTGCCCCTGGCGGAAGCGGTTTGTTTTGCCATGCTGGCTTCTTACTTGCTCTCCCGTACCCTCGTTCCCACCATGGCCAAATATTTGCTCGAGGCTCGCACCGAAGATGATCCCAACGCGCCGGCCAAGGCATCCCCCAATCCATTTGTGCGCATGCAACAATCCTTTGAAGTTCACTTCGACGGCCTGCGCGATCGCTACCATCGCTTGCTCGAACGCTGCATCCATCACCGCGTGATTTTTGCCATCTGTTTCTTGGCTTTCTGCGTGCTTTCTTTTGCGTTGTTGCCGCTGCTCGGGCAGGATTTTTTCCCGGCGGTGGATAGCGGCGAATTCAAGCTGCACATGCGCGCTCCCACCGGCACCCGCATCGAAGAAACCGCCGCTCTCTGCGACCGGGTGGAAGCGGTCATTCGGAAGCAAATTCCTCGGTCCGAACTCGTCAGCTTGATTGACAACATCGGGCTTCCCTACAGCAGCATCAATCTTTCTTACAGCAATTCCGCGCCCATCGGCCCGGGCGACGCCGATATCCTCGCCGAGCTATCCAAGGATCATCATCCCACCGCCGACTACGTGCACGACCTGCGCATCGAACTGGCCAAGGATTTTCCCGGCACCACTTTTTATTTCCTACCCGCCGACATCGTCAGCCAAATCCTCAATTTCGGCCTGCCCGCTCCCATTGACATCCAAATCCTCGGGCGAGATCTTGCGGCTAATAGAGTCTTCGCTGATAATCTTTTGAATCGTCTGAAATTTGTGCCCGGCACCGTGGACCTGCGCATCCAGCAAGCTTTCGACCAGCCCAAATTGCACATCGAAGTGGATCGCACCAAAGCTCAACAGGTCGGCTATTCCGCGCGCGACGTCGCCAATAATCTGCTCATCTCGCTCAGCGGAAGCTTTCAAACCTCGCCTACTTATTGGCTGGACCAGCGCACCGGAGTCAGCTACAGCATCGCCACGCAGACCCCGCAGTATCGCGTTGACACCCTGCAGGATCTGGAAAATATTCCGGTCACCGGCCCCGGCACCCCGCAATCCCAAATTATGGCTAGTGTGGCTTCCTTCAGCCGCGGCGCGGAGATGGGCGTGGTCTCGCACTACAACATCATGCCGGTGATCGACATTTTCGGCGCCGTGCAGGGCCGCGACCTCGGCGGCCTCTCGCGCGAAATTCAGCCGATCATAGAAAAAAGCAAGAAAGATTTGCCGCGCGGGGCGCAGATAATAGTTCGTGGGCAAATTCTCACCATGGCATCGTCCTTCTCCGGCCTGCTGTGGGGTCTCGCGTTTTCAATCGTTCTGGTCTATTTATTGATTGTTGTGAATTTTCAATCCTGGCTCGATCCTTTTATTATTCTCATGGCGCTGCCCGCTGCGCTCGCCGGTATCGTCTGGTTTCTTTTCATCACCCGCACCACCGTTAGCGTGCCGGCGCTAACCGGTGCCATCATGTGCATGGGCGTGGCCACCGCGAATAGCATTCTGGTCGTCAGCTTTTCGAAAGAGCGCCTCGGAGAAGGGAAGACCGCCGCGGAAGCCGCTTCCGAATCCGGCTTCACGCGCTTCCGCCCCGTGCTCATGACGGCTCTCGCAATGATCATCGGCATGTTGCCGATGTCTCTGGGTTTGGGCGAAGGCGGCGAACAGAATGCGCCGCTCGGCCGCGCCGTGATCGGCGGCTTGCTGTTTGCCACGGTCGCAACGCTGTTTTTCGTGCCGGTAACTTTCAGCATCGTGCACGGCGCGCGGGAGAACAAACCAGCCGCCGCACTTGATGAGCGGCTGGCGAATTAAACGACCAGGCAAGTTCGAAAGAGCGCAAAGAGCAAATTCAAGAGGACGCAATGACTGAGCCAGTTGAAAAAAAGTCGCCGCAACCGGATCCGCACCTTTCCGGCGCCGGCGCGCACAATCAGAAATCCGGTCACGGAGTATTGATCGCCATCATCGCGGCGCTCGTGATAATCGCGATTGTCGTCGCCGGGGTAGTTCCGCGCGTGCGCGCCAAGAACGAGCTTAGGAAAGAGACGGACACTTTGGCCGTCCCCGAAGTCGCCGTCATTCAACCCAAGCGCGGCTCCTCCGCCCAGGAAATTGTCCTGCCCGGCAACATCCAAGCCTTTATTGACGCGCCCATCTATGCCCGCACCAATGGCTATCTGAAAACCTGGTACTTTGACATTGGCGCCCACGTGAAGCAGGGTCAGCTTCTCGCCGTAATCGAAACCCCCGAAGTGGATCAGCAACTTCTGCAGGCGCGCGCGGACCTGAACACCGCACAGGCGAACCTAAATCTGTCCCAAATCACCTACAACAGGTTTGAAGGCTTAAAGAATACCGATTCCGTCTCCACTCAAGATGTGGACAATGCCGCAGGGGACTACGCCGCGAAGCAGGCCACCGTGGCTTCGGCGCAGTCCAACGTAAACCGGCTTGCAGACCTGCAATCTTTCGAGAAGGTCTATGTGCCATTTGATGGTGTGGTTACCGGGCGCAACACCGACGTCGGCCAACTGATTGACTCCGGTTCGGCGGGAGGCGCTGCCAAGGAACTGTTCCACATCGCCGCCATTCGCACCCTGCGTGTCTATATCAATGTCCCGCAGCAATATTCCGTCGCTGCCAAACCCGGCATCGCCGCGGACCTCAGCCTCGCGCAATTTCCCGGACGCACCTTCCAGGGAAAATTGGTCCGCACCTCCAACTCCATCGATTTGGCTACGCGCACTCTGCTGGTGGAAGTGGATGTGGATAATCCCACCGGAGAACTGCTCCCCGGCGCCTTCACCGAAGTCCATCTGAAGCTGCCGATGGAAATTCCCACCTTCATTCTTCCCGTGAACGCGCTCATTTTCCGTGCCCAAGGTTTGCAAGTCGCTACCGTTGAAAATGGCAATCGCGCCAAGCTCGTCACCATCGCATTGGGCCGCGATTTTGGCGCCACCGTCGAAGTCGTCTCCGGCCTCACCGATGCCGACAGAGTAATCGTCAGTCCGCCTGATTCGCTCGTGGACGGCGAGGAAGTCAAAATCTCGCAACCTACTGCGCAAGGAGGTTCCGGCAGTGCTTCGCCTCAACCTCAATCTCGCTGACGCGCGCTGTAATACAACCCGCGGTTTGCGCCTGGCGGCTTCCTCTGCCGCGGCAATATTATTTTTCGCGGGCTGCACCGTGGGGCCGAATTACGTGCACCCCACAGCCGAAGTCCCCGCCGATTTCAAGGAAACTCCGCCGAATTGGAAACAAGCTCAGCCCAGTGACGCGATCTCCAAAGGCAAATGGTGGGAAATTTATCAGGACCCGCGGCTGAACGAACTCGAAGAGCAGATTAACGTCTCGAACCAAACTCTGAAAGCCGAGCAGGAACAATTCGCCCAGGCGCGCGCCGCGCTAAAAATCACCCGCTCGAATTTCTTCCCGACTGTCGGCGCCACTCCCGCCGTCTCACACACGCATCTCGCGCCCAACCAGCCGCTCTTCAACGCCGCCTCGGAATCCCAGGACTACAGCACTTTCACCATCCCAGTTGACGTCACCTGGGAGCCCGACCTATGGGGCCGCGTGCGTCGCAGCGTCGAAGCCAGCCGCTCCGAAGCCCAGGCCACCGGCGCCGATCTCGCGAACGTCAGCCTGAGCCTTCACGCCGAACTGGCCAGCGACTATTTTCTGCTGCGCGGTCTTGACGCCCAGAAGCAACTGCTCGATTCCACCGTGCAGTCCTACGAAAAAGCGCTCGAGTTGACTCAAAGCCGTTATCACGGCGGCTTGGCTTCCGCCGTGGACGTCGCCCAAGCGCTAACGATTCTAGACACTACTCGCGCCGAAGCCACGGACGTCGGCGTGCAACGCGCGGCCTTTGAACACGCCATCGCCGTCCTCATCGGCAAGCCGGCCTCGCAGTTCAGCCTGCCGCAAATTCCGCTCACCGCGCCGCCGCCGGTAATTCCTTCCGGCCTGCCGTCAGACCTGCTCGAGCGCCGCCCCGATATTTCCGCTGCGGAAAGGCGCGTGCAAGAACAAAACGCGCAGATCGGCGTTGCCCGCGCCGCATATTATCCGCAGATAACTCTCGGGGGCTCTGGCGGCTTCGAAAGCGCCGTGTTCACCACCTTGCTGCAGGGCCCCAGCGGTTTCTGGATGCTAGGTGGTCAAGCGGCCGAAACTCTCTTTGAGGGCGGCGCGCGTCGCGGCGCGTCCGACCAAGCTAAAGCCGCGTGGAATCAATCGGTGGATAATTATCGCCAGACGGTGCTGGTCGCCTTTCAGGAAGTCGAAGACAATCTCGCCGCGCTGCGCATTCTCGAAACCGAAGCCAATCAGGAAGCCGAGGCAGTCGCGGCTGCGCAACACTCCCTCTCGCTCTCAGTCACTCGCTATCGCGGCGGCGTCACCAACTATCTCGAAGTCACCACTGCGCAAAGCGCCGCGCTGTCTGACGAAGTCACCGCCGTCAGCATCCTCACCCGCCGCCTCGCCGCCAGCGTCCTGCTCGTCAAAGCCTTAGGCGGCGGCTGGAACGTCTCGCAGATCCCCCACGTCTAGCTCTTGCGCCGGCCAACCCGGCACGTAGGGTTGCATCGCAAGTTCAGTAATCTTGTGTATAATCCACGTCGCTTTCCGTTCCCAGGGAATCATCAGAGGCGTGGAGGGTGCCGTGGACCCATACGTCAGGCAGCTGAAATATATCCGTCGTCCGCAGCAGCGGAAAACGACGGTATTGGCCGCGATACTTCTTGCGTTGCTTCTCGGCGTCCAGCTGGGATGTGGAGGAGGCGGCTCATCCGGCATGCCGGGCGGCGGTGAACCTCCTCCGCGAACTTTTACGACGATCGATGTGGCCGACGCCGGCTCGAGCGACGAGCAAGGCACGTTCGCGATGGTGTGCAACCTCTCGGGCGAAGTGGCGGGGTATTACATCGATTCGAACGGATTCTTCCACGGATTTATGCGAAACGCTGCGGGCGCGATCACGACGGTTGACCCCTCGGTGAACGGAAACTCGGGCACAGTAATTGACACGATCGATGGGGCGGGGGACACTGCCGGGTACTACTTCGATTCTCAAAACGCCGAACACAGCTTCGTGCGCAGTTCGGGAGGCACCATCACGACGTTCGATCCCCCGAATAGCACGTCCGGCGCACAATCCATGAACGATGGCGGCACCGTGGCTGGCGGATTCGTGGATGCAAATGGCGCACACGGTTATCTGCGCGCGTCCGGCGGGACGATTACGACGTTCGACCCGACCGGCAGCGGCACTCAAATTGAAATCGTGTATCCCTACAAGATCACTGCGAGCGGTGCCGTGACCGGAACCTACATTGACAATAACGGGGTCCGTCACGGCTTCTTCCGCGACCCAGGCGGTAACATCACGGTACTGGACGCGCCCGGCGCCGGCACTGCGGCCTACGAGGGAACCGACCTGCTAAGCATGAACGCGAGCGGCACAATTGCTGGCGGTATCAGCGTCGGTACTGTGAACGGAGTCGTCGGTACAACCCACAGCCTCGTGCTCGCCACCGATGGAACCTACACGATCTTCGATCCTCCGCAGTCTGGTGCGCACAGCTCCTTAGCGGAGGCAATAAACGATAGCGGCGCGGTCGTGGGAATTTATCGCGACGCGAATCTGGTCCGCCATGGATACCTGCGCCAGCCGGACGGAACCGTCGTCAGTTTCGACGACCCGAATGCCGCGCAACTTCCCGTTTCAACCACGGACGTGGGCACCGAGCCGCGCAGTATCAACGCGAACGGAGCTGCGGTCGGGTTTTATGCCGACGCGAACGGCGTTCGCCACGGCTTCATCTGGCAGTGATTCGCGTCTCGCGTGGCAGAATAAACGCACCCGAACCGCAATCTGTTCACGGCAAACGCATCCCGGTGCGCCCGCAGCTCTCAAAAACAGAGAGAACATTCGTAATGCTGAGCAGTTCGCGGATCCGCGGGCTCAAATTCAGCAGCTGCAATTCGCATTTCGCGCCCTTCGCCGAAATATAAAGTCCCACCAGCGTACCCAGGCCCGAACTATCCATGTAAGCGAGTTCACTGAGGTCCAGGATCAACGGTCGTTTATTCGGCAGCAGCGCTTTCACTTCCATCTTCAAATGCGGCGAGGTTTCAGCGGTCAGCCGCCCAGTGCAACGCACCACTGTCGCGGCTTCCCAGGCGTATGTGTGCAGATTCAGAGCCCGCGTAGGAACCGAAGCATCGCTGGACATAGGAGCTGTGTGTTTACTCCCCTTGCCCAGCGATGGCAAGCTTTTTCGCACCCCCAGTACAATCGTGTAGCCCGGCTCGTGGCGCACTCCTTGCCACGCGCGCACCCGAAACTAGATCGCACCCGTAACCCGATCCTGCGCCTTCACGCCGCACGGCGGGATGCGCCGGCCAGGTCAAAGCGATCCAGGTTCATCACTTTGCTCCAGGCTGCAACGAAGTCTTGCACGAACTTCGCATGCGCGTCCGAGCTTCCATACACTTCTGACAGAGCCCGAAGCTGTGCGTTCGAGCCGAAGATCAGATCCGCTCGCGTTGCCGTCCACCGCACTTCCCCGGTCTTGCGATCGCGTCCTTCGAACCTGTTGTTCGCCTCGGAAGTCGCCTTCCACACCGTGCGCATATCGAGCAGGTTGATGAAGAAGTCGTTGGTCAACACCTCCGGCCGCTTGGTGAACACACCAAACTTGGTCTGCCCGAAGTTGGTATTCAGCACACGCATCCCGCCAATCAGCACCGTAAGCTCCGGTGCCGTGAGCGTCAGCAGCTGTGCCTTATCCAGAAGTTCCGCTTCCGCCGGCGCCTCGGAGTTCTGGTTGAAGTAAGAGCGGAAGCCGTCCGCCGCCGGCTCCAGCACCGCGAAAGAGTGCACGTCGGTTTGCTCCTGCGAAGCATCCATGCGCCCTGGGGCGAACGGAACGATCACGCTGACGCCCGCATTTTTCGCGGCCTGCTCCACGCCAGCGCCACCCGCCAGCACGATCAAATCGGCCAGCGAGATTTTCTTGCCGCCGGACTGCGAGCCGTTGAAGTCAGCCTGAATTTTTTCCAGTACCTTCAGCACATTCTGCAGCTGCTCGGGCTGATTGACCTTCCAATCTTTCTGCGGCGCAAGGCGTATGCGCGCCCCGTTTGCGCCACCTCGCTTGTCGGACCCACGGTACGTGGAGGCCGACGCCCATGCGGTCGAGACCAGTTGCGAAACCGGGAGCCCGGACGCTAGAATTTTCGCCTTCAGCGCCGCCACATCTTTGTCGTCAACCAATGGATGATTTACCGCCGGGACGGGGTCCTGCCACAGCAGTTCTTCCTTCGGGACTTCCGGCCCAAGGTAGCGTGCCCGGGGTCCCATGTCGCGATGCGTCAGCTTGAACCACGCCCGCGCGAACGCTTCCGCTAATAAAGCTGGATTTTCGTAGAAGCGCCGCGAGATTTTTTCGTACACGGGATCGAATCGCAAAGAAAGATCGGTGGTCAGCATCGCCGGCGCGTGATGCCTTGAAGGATTATGGGCGTCCGGAATCGTGCCCGCTCCCGCATTGCCCTTCGGCTTCCACTGGTGTGCGCCGCCCGGACTTTTCGTCAGTTCCCACTCATACTTGAACAAGTTTTCGAAAAAATCGTTGCTCCATTTCGTCGGCGTGCTGCTCCACGTCACTTCCAGGCCGCTCGTGATTGCGTCGCCTGCGATACCCGTGGCGTAGGCACTCGACCAGCCCAGGCCCTGCTCCTCAATCGGCGAACCTTCCGGCTCTTTACCGAGCTGGGTGCCGGCTCCCGCTCCGTGGGTTTTCCCGAACGTGTGACCGCCTGCGATCAAAGCGACGGTTTCTTCGTCGTTCATCGCCATGCGCGCGAAAGTCTCGCGAATATCTTTCGCTGCCGCCATGAAATCCGGCTTGCCTTCTGGGCCTTCCGGGTTCACATAAATCAGTCCCATCGTGGTAGCGCCCAACGGATTTGCCAGCTCGCGATCGCCCGAATACCGTTTCTCCGTCCCCATCCACGTCGTTTCCGCGCCCCAGTTCACGTCCAGGTCCGGTTCCCACACGTCCGGACGTCCTCCCGCAAACCCAAAAGTCTTGAACCCCATCGTTTCCAGCGCGACGTTGCCTGCGAGAATCATTAGATCGGCCCAGGAAATTTTCTTGCCGTATTTTTGTTTGATTGGCCAGAGCAGCCGGCGCGCGCGATCCAGGTTGACGTTGTCCGGCCAGCTGTTCAGTGGCGCGAAACGCTGCTGACCTCGCCCCCCGCCTCCACGTCCGTCACCAATCCGGTACGTTCCCGCGCTGTGCCACGCCATGCGAATAAATAGCGGTCCGTAGTGGCCGAAGTCCGCGGGCCACCAGTCCTGCGAATCCGTCATCAACGCCGCCAGATCCTTCTTCAGCGCGTTGTAATCCAGGGTCTTGAACTCTTCCGCGTAATTAAAATTCTTGCCCATCGGATCGGATAGCGATGAGTGCTGAGCCAGCAGATTCAGATTCAACTGGTTCGGCCACCAGTCACGGTTTGTGGGATTTGCGGCGCTACTATGATGGAACGGGCACTTCGCTTCGGAAGCCATGCGTGTTCTCCTTCACACTTTTAGATTCAGCCGAATAAGTTCGTCGAAATCCATACAGCGATTTCTGGGAAGTTACGTTAACATCCAAATGGGAGATAGTTCAAATACCTTACTCCCATTTTAGGTATAGGTTTATCCTATGGAAGTTCATCAGCTTCGATATGTATGCGCCGTCGCGGACACGGGCAACTTCAGCCGCGCCGCCGAGCGTTGCCAGATCACCCAGCCCTCGCTCTCACAGCAGGTGCTGAAACTCGAGGAAGAGCTGGGCACCAAGCTCTTTGACCGCCTCGGTCGCAGCATTCGCCTCACCGAAGCGGGTCGCGCTTTCATTCCTCGCGCCCGCGCGATTTTAGAACAGATGGAGGCCGCGCGCTGCACCGCAGCCGATCAGATCACAGACTTTCGCGGCAGTGTCGCTGTCGGCGTTATTCCCACGGTCGCGCCCTACCTGATGCCGAGCTATGCGGCTCGTTTCGCCAAGAAGTACCCCGACGCGAAACTGCGCATCGTTGAAGATACCACTTTAGTCCTGATAGAAGGCTTGCGCGACCTCTCAATAGATGTGGCGATTCTCGCTCTCCCGCTTCGCCACAAGGAACTGGAGCTGTTCCCCATACGAACCGAGCCGCTCTTTGCCGCATTGAGCACGCACCATCCGCGTGCCACCGCAAAATCGATCTCCCTCAAGGACCTCCGGGGCGAATCGTTCGTCATGTTGCGCGACGGCCACTGTTTCCGCGATCTCAGTATTGACACCTGCACACGCGCCCGCATTACGCCCCACATTGCGTTTGAAAGCGGACAGTTCAGCAGTCTTCTGGGAATGGTTGCGGCCGGGGTCGGCGTCTCGCTAGTACCTGAAATGGCCATAGACCGCAACGTCGCCTGCCGCTACCTGCGCCTCAGCGATCCTCAAGCCACTCGAACCATCGTCACCGCCGTCCTGCGTGGACGCAGTTTTAACCGTGTGCAGCAAGCCTTCGCATCTGGTATCAGACGCGAAGCCACGCCGGCCGCCAACGGAGAATCCTCTTCCGCCACTGGCTCCATGCGAGGCTAAAGAAGCTTTTCGCCTGTTCTCCAGTGCGCCGTACTGCAATTGATCATGGATTCCACGCCCATGCGGTTGACTCCTGCCTGGTCTTGCGCTGATCAGTTGAGCCCGCACAACTGGACGGAAGTTAGGGCATCTCGCTCAGCCAGCCAAAGTCCGAAAAAGCAGATCTTAAGATCCGGCGCCGCTCGGCGTATATCGTCGGCAACTCGTACATACCGATTTCATCCCTCGCGCATTTTGTTTCATGCGAAGGATCGGGGTTTAGACGCACGTAACGACGGCCGTTCCGTCGCACTCCTGCCTCGCGCGCCCGTCCGGCGACGCGGAGGCTCTCCGCGCGCGCAGAAAAAATCTGTACCAAACCTGTCCATCGCAGTCAGCACAGGTTTTCGCTGATTCCGTACAGCTAGTACTGGTTCTGTACCATTTCTGTCCGAACGAACAGCTGTTTCTGCGGCGCTTTCGCGCTACCCTCGAACGGAGACTAATTTATGAACCTGCACAGAGGATCACGTCCTGCCAGCCGCTCCCGGAATGCGGCAGTGCCGCCATTTCCGTTTCCTCTCGGTGCGCTCCGGCAAAGCGTGATCGCGATCCAAGTATTAGAAATCGGGCTAACCCACCCGCAACAACCGGGAAAACATTCTCTAATCCCTACTATTCCGGGCGCCTCGGCGCCGCACCTCACCAATCACGACTCACGAATCGCGCCATTTCTATTAGATACAAATAAAGTCCACAAAATCATCGTTCTGATGAGAATTCTGATGAAAACCAAGGGAGAAACAATCTTCTATTCAGTACAAATTTGTCCTGCGTAACACAGTCCCGCCCGCCGCGGAGGGCCTGCCCGCCGGAGGGGGCAAACTTGCCTGCGCTCTTCGGTTTTGGGGCGGGGCAGCAGTCACGACCCGTCGGCCTACCACTCGCATCTCCGCTTTTTCTAATCGACAATTCCTGGAATTAGAACCTCCTTCAACTCGTTCAAAACAAAGCAAGGGCATCTGCTCTAATCGCAAAAAAATGCATAGTTGCCTTTTCCCATCCGGCGCGCACGGGCTTCGCGCTTACAACCCGCGAGACTTGCGCCAGAATCTCAATTTCCAGCTACAATCATGGGGGACAAAATCCCAGGCGGCGCACACCATGAAAAATCGCGCATCGGTCTTCAACTTTGGCCTGACTGAACTCCTCACATTCAGCGCGCTGGCATTGTGCGCCGTGCTGCTTCCTCCAAGCGTGCGCGCCCAAACGCAAGCCCAGCCCGTCGCCGAAGGCGAAATCGTCGCGCGCGTGAACAACGACGTCATCACTCTTGCCGCTTATCAGAAAGCCGAACAAACGCTGCGTGACGAAGTCGCTCGCGATTGCCAGGACTGCTCGCCGGAAAAAATTGCCGCCCAGTTCAAAGAGCAGCAGAAAGATTTGCTGCGCGGCATGATTGACGAATCGCTCATCGTGCAGCGCGCCAAAGACATGGGAATCAGCGTCGAAGCTGACGTCAACAAGCGCCTCGACGAAGTCCGCCAGCAGAACAACCTCGCCACCCTCGACGATCTGAAGAAAGGCGTCGAAGCTTCCGGCCTCAGCTGGGAAGATTACAAGACCACTATTCGCAACGGCCTGCTCCAGAAAGAAGTGGTCCGCCGCGAAGTCGGCTCGCACGTGGACATCACGCGTGAAGAAGTAAAGCAATACTACGACGCGCACCCGGAGGAATTCACTCTGCCCGAGCGCGTGGTGCTCTCTGAAATTTCACTCAGCACCGAAGGAAAAACCCCGGAAGAAATGACTGCTGTGCGCAATAAAGTCGAAGGCCTGCGCACCAGCGTTCTTAATGGTGACGATTTCAGCCAGGTCGCGCGCCTTTATTCTCAGGGCAGCACCGCGAAAGACGGCGGCGCTCTCGGCACGTTCAAAAAAGGCGAACTAGCCCCGCAACTCGAAGCAACCGTCTTCCAAATGAGCAAAGGCCAGATCACCGACGTGATCCAGACCCGCACCGATTTCGAAATCCTTAAAGTTGATGATCACCTGCAGGCAGGCTTGCAACCCTTCGAAAAAGTGGAAGCCGACATCCGCGGCACCGTCCTCGCGCAAAAAATGCAGCCCCGCATCCGCGACTACCTCGCCGAACTCCGCGAGCAAAGCAACATCATCGTAAAACCCGGCTACAACGACAGCGCCCTCCTCTCCGGCGCCAACGTCCCTCAGCCCGACAACTCTCACCTCTGAAAGCTGCGCTCGCCGATCTATCGCGCGAGAAATTACTCGTACCGCAGCGCCACCATCGGATCCACTCGCGTAGCCCGCCGCGCGGGAATGTGGCACGCCGCGAGCGCTACTAGCACCAGCAAGACAGCAGCCGCGATCATCGTCACCGGATCGCTCGCGCGCACCTCGTACAGCATCGAAGCTAAATAACGCGTGACGCCCAGCGACACTCCGATGCCCACAATGGCGCCGACAATCGCCAGCGCAATTCCTTGCCGCAACACCAGCCGCAACACGCTTTCCGGCTGCGCGCCCAGCGCCATACGTATCCCGATTTCCCGCGTGCGTCGCGATACTTCATACGAAAGCAATCCGTACAATCCAATGCAAGCCAGCACCAGCGCCAGCACGCCGAAAAATCCCGCCAGCCGCGCCACCAGGCGCTCTTGAAATAACAGCCGGTCAATTTGCTCCGATTGCGTGGTCACATTAAAGAGCGGCAAATCCTTGTTCACTTGGCCCACTACTTTGCGAATCGCCGGCAGCAACGCCTGCGGGTCCGCCGCCGTGCGTATTTCGAAAGTCGCCACGCCCACATGATGTGGCGCGTACATCATCGGGTGAATCTCCCTCCGCAAGTCGTTGTACTTAGCATCGCGCACCACGCCGACAATATCGTATCCAGGTACCGGCGCGCCAAAGGGCCCCACCGCCTCTTCGCCAAACACTTTTCCGATGGGATTTTCCTTGGCCAGGTATTTCTCGACGAACGCCTGATTCACAATCACCGGCGTCGCCGCCCCCGTCGGCTGGTCCCCTCCGTTGGCGGCAGCGAGCTCAAAATCGGAAGCGCTGAATTCGCGCCCCGCCAGAAACGGTATGTGCAACGTCTCGAAAAAGTTCGGCCCCACGTCCAGCATGTCCGCCTCCGCCGGCTGATCCTCCGGCGTGCCCGGCCAATGGAACATGGTGATCATCAGCCCGTTGCTGAGCAGCGGCAACATCGAATAACTCGCCGATTTCACGCCCGGCGTTTCCGCCAGGCGCCCCTGCAAATCGCGGTACAAGTTGTCTGCCTGCGCGCCTTTGTATCCCGCCAGCGTCGGATCAATTCCGAAAATCAAAATGTTGTGCGCATCGAAGCCCATATCCACGCTGCGCAGATTCTGCAGCGTGCGCACCAGCAGTCCCGCGCCCACCAGCACCACGATCGCCAGTGCCACTTGCGTCACCACTAGCGCATTGCCGATGCTGAACCATTTTCCTGCCGCGTGCCCCGCACCCGCGCAGCTGCCGTCGCCCTCCTTCAGCGCCGGCGTCAAATTCACGCGAGCGCTGCGAAACGCCGGCGCCACGCCAAAAATTATTCCGCTGCACAGCGAAACCGCCACCGTGAACCCCAGCACCCGCAGATCCACGCCCGTCGCGAATCCCAGCGGCCGCGTCTGATTGCTTGATACAAACGAAACAATCGCGTGCGCGCCCCAATACGCAAATAAAATCCCCAGCGCACCGCCCAACACCGAAAGCATTACGCTCTCCGTCAACAATTGCCGCATGATTCGCGCGCGCCCCGCGCCCAACGCCAGCCGCACCGCCATTTCTTTTTGCCGCGCCGCCGCACGCGCCAGCATCAACCCCGCCACGTTCGCGCAAGCGATCAGCAAAATAATTCCCACTGCCAGCATCAGGACATACAACGGGTCGGTATATCGCGTGCGCGTCCCGCTCAAGCCCGTCTGCGCTGAAACCAGCGTCACCAGCGGATTATCGTCGGCCGTTGAAAGCGTCTTCGGTGCGCTCGGGGGCTCTGATGTTCCGGGATGTGTGCCGCCCGCCGCAGGCGCCGGCACATTCATGGTGAACTGCGTCTTCCCATTCGCCGCAGCGCGTGGCGGCGGTCCACCGCCGCCTTCGCCGTGGAACGGAATGGCCACGTTTCCAGATCCGCTTTGCATCGGTGTTGGCCCCGGCATCGGGCCTAGCGCCGGCGCGCTCGCCGCCATGCTCGGCCCTCCTTCTCGCGGCACCGGCAGGGCCCCCATCTTTCCGCCAGCGAACATCTGCACGGCTCCATGCAGCACTTCGTTGCGGAACATCCCGCTTACTTCTGCTTGCGCCTGCGCCGCCGACGTTCCCGGCTTCAGCCTGCCCACAATCGTTAACCACCAGAATCCCACATCGTTTCGGCGGTCCTGCCCGCCGAGCGGATCCATTCCTTGCTGTGGATTAATTTTTTGCTGGTTCGAGAGCGGCAACCACACATCGTAATCGCTGCCCGGTGTAATTCCCGTGAACCGCTGTTCGGCCACGCCCACAAACGTGAATGGCACGGCGTTCAATTCAATCGTGCGTCCGATTACGTCGCGCGAGCCACCGAACGCGCTCTGCCAATAACCATAATTCAGCACGGCAACGGGCGCCGCAGCCAGCGCGTCATCACTCGCATCAATCAGCCGCCCCGCAGCGGCTTTCAGCGCCATCGTGCGGAAGAAATCCCCGGAAACCAACTGTCCGTTGATCACGCTCGCCGGCCCGTTGCCGGTCAGATCCAGCCTGCCGGTATTCGCAAACGCAGCCGTCCCCGAAAAAATATCGGCCTGCGCGATTTCGCGATACATTGGCTCGGAAAACGAACAGCCCGTGGGATTCATCCCGCCTCTGTTCATATCTGTCGGGCAATCGCCCGAGGACATCAACCCGTGAATGTTCGGCGCTTTCCGCGCGCTCCACTTCAACAAAACCAGCTGCGCGGGATTTTCAACCGGCAGCGAGCGCAGCAAAACCGCGTCAATCAAACTGAAAATCGCCGTGTTCGCGCCGATTCCAAACGCCAGCGTCAACACGGCCACCGCGGTAAACGCCGGACTCTTGCGCAACATGCGCAACGCGAAGCGCGCGTCCTGCCGCAGCTGCTCCAGCCACACGAAACTCCAAACGTCGCGCGCGTCTTCCTGCACGCGCCTCACATTGCCGAATTTCCGCAACGCCGCGTAGCGCGCCTCCTCGGGCGCCATCCCGCGCGCGATGTTGTCCTGCGTCTCGATCTCGACGTGTTCGCGGATATCCTGCTCCAGATCTTGCATCATGCGCTCGCGCCGCTTCCTCATTTGCCCTCCTGCTCCGAAGGCCGCAGAATCCGCGCGATCGCTCCGGCCAGTTTGTCCCACTTGCTGGTCTGCAGCGCCAATTGCCGGCGGCCCTTCGCCGTCAGCCGGTAATATTTCGCGCGGCGATTATTTTCGGACGTGCCGTCTTCCGCCGAAATCCACCCCCGCTTGATCAGCCGGTGCAGCGCGGGGTACAGCGATCCCTGCTCCACCTGCAGAACTTCATCGGATTTGAATTCGATGGCCTTGGCGATGGCGTGGCCGTGCGCCGGCCCCAAAATCAGCGTGCGCAGGATCAGCAGGTCCAAAGTTCCTTGCAGCAATTCAATGCGTTGCCGTTGCTCTTTGGTAGACATACTAGGTGAGCCTACAAAAGCTTCCAGTAGAATGTCAAGGTGAGTCGTTCAAGCATCGCGGTCCGGCTGTCTTATTCTTCGCGCAAAGCCGCCAGAGGGTTCACCCGCGTAGCACGCTGAGCCGGAAGGTAGCAAGCAAAAAAC